>JAAZZQ010000069.1 GCA_014239155.1 Lachnospiraceae bacterium
GGCTGTTAAGATGCAGCTTTATTAAAGTACGAAAAAAATCAGGTAAAAAATCCACGGAGCAGGATTTCTTACCTAATTTTCATTTTCCTTGGAGTAAAGGTGCCGCTCAATCATCTAAAACGATGATTTTGCGACACCCCCTTTATGTTTATATTTTAAACCGGTCTTTGCTGCCATATTTTTCTTCACAATATTTGCAGCGATATATTTCTTTTTTCTCATCTGTCAACACAAAGATATGCGGAAGTTCCTGTTCGATAGATGTGATACAGCGTGGATTTTTGCACTTGAGTACATTTTTGATTTCTTTTGGCAGAGACAGTGGGAGTTTTTCCACAATCTCACAGTTTTTGATAACGTTGACTGTAATGTTGTGGTCTATAAATCCTAAAATATCAAGATTGAGTGTGTCTATGTCGCACTCAACTTTTAAAATATCTTTTTTTCCCATCTTTTTGCTTCTAGCATTTTTAATAATTGCTACAGTGCAATCAAGTTTATCCAGTCCAAGATGTTTATAGATACTCATACTTTTTCCAGCTTTGATATGGTCTAGCACAAAACCTTCCTCAATTTTTCCAACATTTAACATACCTGATTCTCCTCTTCGTGAACATCAATTTCTAATAGTGTTAAGAGCAATGCCATGCGTACATACACGCCATATTGCACCTGACGGAAATATACGGCTCTTGGATCGTCATCGACTTCCACAGAAATTTCATTGACACGTGGAAGCGGATGCAAAACAATCATATCAGATTTGGCAAACGCCATCTTTTCTCTGTCAAGTATGTAATAGTCCTTTAATCTCACGTAATCTTCTTCATTAAAGAAACGCTCTTTCTGAACTCTGGTCATATAAAGAATATCGAGAGTAGGCATAACATCTTCAAGCTTTCGTACTTCGCGGAAGGAAACTTTTTTGTCGCGGAGCATTTCGATAATATAGTCTGGTATTGTGAGTTCCTCGGGTGAGATAAACACAAATTCAATATCGCTGTAGCGCACCAATGCATTGATTAGGGAGTGCACAGTGCGGCCAAATTTTAAGTCGCCACATAGACCAATTGTAAAGTGGTCAAGACGGCCTTTGATAGCACGAATTGTCAAAAGATCGGTGAGCGTTTGCGTGGGATGCTGATGACCGCCATCGCCGGCGTTGATAACTGGAATAGAAGAGCGTGACGCAGCGACCATAGGCGCGCCTTCTTTTGGGTGGCGCATAGCACAGATGTCTGCAAAACAGGAGATGACGCGGATTGTGTCTGATACACTTTCTCCTTTTGCAGCGGAGGAGGAATTTGCATCGGAAAAGCCAAGAACTTGTCCGCCAAGGCTTAACATGGCAGATTCAAAGCTTAACCGTGTGCGGGTGCTTGGTTCATAGAAGCAGGTTGCAAGCTTTTTTCCGTCGCAGGCATGGGCATATTTGCTGGGATTTTTCTCGATGTCTTCAGCGAGCGTAAAGAGCTTGTCCAACTCTTCTGTAGAAAAGTCAAGTGGACTCATTAAATGTCTCAATTGTTTCATAAAAACCTCCTATAAATCAGTGATTTTGGGAATAAAAAAAGAGAAATAAATTCTCTTGTGCGAAATGGTATGGAAATAGAAAAGGAAACTGCAAAAGCATCTAAAGCCAGATTGAAAAGTAGTCAAAGCAGTCAACATAGTTATTTCCTCCCATATAAATTGATATACTTTTGCAATTGTATCATAGTATTAAAAAGCATGCAAGATGAAATTTAATAAATTTTTCTTCTAATTGATTTCGTGTTGATTTTTAGAAAGGGAATGCTATAATAGCTTTATAAAACATCATTTCTAAGGAGAAAAAAATGGAATTTAAAGAGAGAAAAAGATGGTTGTTCTTTGGACTGCCATTTACGTTTACCATATATTCAGTGAAAGAAAATGTGATTACTGTCAATACAGGTTTTTTTAATCGAGAAGAAAACGATTGTTATATGTATAAAGTACAAGATGTGACTTTGAAAACTTCCTTGGTGGAGAGAATGTTTGGTTTGGGTACGATTGTCTGTCATACAGGTGATGTCACAAGTCCGATGCTGCTTATTCAGCATATAAAAAATGCAAAGCAAATAAAGCAGTTTATCTTGGAAAAATCCGAGGAAGACAGGAGAAGGCGCCGCACGCTCAATACACTTGACATTGGCGCGGTTGAGGTAGATGATGTCGACTAACAGAGATGAACTGGCGTTTATGGATAGTACAGAAGAAAATAGTCAGTTGAGTGCTGAGGAAATTGCTGCAGTATTAGCAGATACATTGGAGGGTACATATCAGTTTGGCAGTGAGCGTTTTGATGAGGAGACACAAGATAGCGCTGCATATGAGAGAGAAGAAAAGGAACGGCAAGCTCGCAGGCGAAATCGGCTAAAAGAGATGCGGCGCAGAAAAAAACAGCAGGAGTGGATGCGCAGATTGTTAATTCCATGTGTGGTTGTACTGATTATCTGTATCATTTTGATTGGAAAAGGGATTGGAAGTTTGATAAAACAACAACAGAAGAGCAAAGTATCATACAATCTTGCCCTGGAGTTTTCTGTAGCGGGGTGTTATGCGGATAGTGATATAGCGGACAATATTAAAAATACAATTTCTCGTCTTTGTGCGCAGAATGTACAGCCGCTTGGCGGTAAGAGTGTACTTCCGCCATTGACTGCAACCGCAGATGCAAAAACAGCGTTATTAAACAGTGAGGTTGTGAGCAAAAATGGTGTGTTTATTGATGTGGAAGCAGGAAGAATTATGGGGCAGAGAGATGCCCAAACGCGTATTAGTCCTGCTTCTATGACCAAAATTCTTACAATTCTGGTGGCAGCAGAACATATTACAGATGCAGAGGATCGATTTGAGATTACAAGAGATATTACGGATTATAGCTATACAAACAAGTGCAGCAGTATGGGATTTGAGATTGGGGAGCGAGTAACTGTCCGGGATCTTTTTTACGGGACGGTGCTTCCTTCTGGGGCAGATGCTGCACTGGGGTTGGCGGTTTATGTGGCTGGTTCTCAAGAGAATTTTGTGGCGTTGATGAATCAGAAATTGGAGGAACTGGGATTGTCGGATTCGTCGCATTTTACAAATTGTGTGGGACTTTATGATGAGAACCATTACAGCACTGTTTATGATATGGCAGTCATTTTAAAGGCAGCTTGCGATAATAGTTTTTGTAGAGAAGTACTCAGTGCGCATACATATACATCATCTGCTACAGAACAGCACCCCGAGGGAATTATCACATCGAATTGGTTTCTCCGAAAAATTGAAGATAAGGATACGCACGGTGAGGTACTCTGTGCTAAAACTGGGTATGTGTTGCAGTCCGAAAACTGTGCCGCAAGTCTGAGTGTTGGAAAGGACGGAAAAGAGTATATCTGTGTAACAGCACATTCTAGCGGTGCGTGGCAGTGTATTTATGACCATGTGACATTGTGTCAGCAGTTTTTGCCGTGAGATGTTATGGCGGAGTTCTTTTGGGTTAAGATGTGCTCAAACAACAATCCTGCCAAAAACCAAAAAGGAAAATAGTCAATGCGTATCAATCCATTAATATGCCAGCGGTGGCGATTGTAATTCCAAGGACAAAGCGCGCGTTTGGTGAGAAAACGGCCGCTTATATATTCTGCACAGAATATTGAGATGGCATAGATTGTTCCACGCACTATCATATGACAGTGTTTCAGTAGGGAAAATATTGGTTGAAAAAGTGCTGCGCTGCCATAGATGGGGAACATCCAGAGAGAGGTCTGTCCTATTAATGGCAATTCACGTCTTCGGAATGCGCCGAGCGCTGTGAAGAAAATTTCCATGCACCAGCCAGTCACGCCGCATTGGATAAAATTTTTTAATAAAGGTAAAGGATTCACAAGTTTTTTCATGCTATAAGCATAACCTGTCAGCCTTTACCTTATTCATGTTATTTCTTTTTTTTGCTGATTTCTTCCATTGCAGCCCGCGATGCGCTGTCAAATGTGGTGACATTGACCGGACCATAGGCAGGAGTTTTGTAGACCGGGGTCGCTGCGCCAAATTTAGTGAAGTATATATATTGTGACGTTGCATTAATATTGTTGTGAACACCATCCGCTACAACTTCCATATCAGAACCATCACGTCGGATGCGTTTTAGTTGTGGAGTATCACCAGAGGTTTGATAATATATGTAATTGTCCGTTACATTGAGCATATCAACTCTGCCTGTGTCAAGCAATTTCTTACTTCCATCATTAATGTTAAGACTGATAAGAGAGTAGTTGTCGTGGATGTCAATTCCATAGACAACACTGCCATCTATAATGGGCATATACACATCTTCCGCAAGTACTTGACGGGAAGTGTTTGTTCGGAGATCAAGTGCCATTAAATGCAAATTTTTATCATTATTCAAGTAGTAAAATGTAGAGTTCTGTACGCTTACAGGAAGGATATCAAGCTGCAATAGAACCTCTTTTGTTTTTCCGTCGATTGATACTTTTTTTAATGAAACTTGATTATCAGAACAGGTATAGTACACATCATTGTCTGCAAGGAGAACATATTTTCCGTTTACGCGGTCAAGACACTCGGCGTCTTTTGGATTTTTTTTGTTGACACGATAGATGCCAGTTGTACTCAGCACAAAACCTAATCCTGTTCCAGCACCACTGCCAGAACCGCCCTGATAGTAATATAGATACTTTCCGTCTGCATTTAGGCTTGTGACTTCTGTGTACGCCAGTTTTTTCATTTCAGATTCATCGGGTTTCATGCGATAGAGTGCAGAGGAGTCATACGGATTTGCAAAATAGACATATCCATCGTTTTCGCAGAAAAGACCGTTGTTATAGAGATTTCCTGCACTGTTGCCAATTGTTCCGGAAGGATTTTTGGGAACACGGTCAGAGAGATACTTTACAGCTGCTAGACCGGAAAAAACGAGCACGATACAGATAATACTAATTATGGTAATGATTTTTTTCTTCATTGTAATTACCCCCTATGATTGGTATATGATTATAAGTGATTCGCCACAGATATACTGGCGGTCAAAAAGACTGATCGCTTAGTATAATATGATGCGCACAACCGCATAAGGAAATATGCCGCTTATAAATATTATTATAATTGTTTTTACCAAAAAATGAAAGAATTCTATTTATTATTTTTTACAAACTTTATTTGGTGTGTTATACTGGAAAAAAGTTGTAACAAATAGGTTTTTTTATAGCAAGTGGGTTTATTTGAATTATTATAAAAAAGTTAAAAATAAAAGCGGAGGGCAGGCACATGGATTTATTGGAACTTAGGGGAATGCTTGATGGAATTGATTCCCAGATTGTTGAATTGTATGAGAAACGGATGGAAGTATGCGCACAGGTGGCAGCGTATAAGATTGAAACTGGCAAGCGGGTGTTTGACAAGGAGAGAGAACAGCAAAAACTCAAGGCAGTCAGTGAACTGACGCACAATGATTTTAACATGCAGGGTATTAAAGAACTGTTTGAACAGATAATGGCGATGAGCAGGAAGCTTCAATATCAGATGATTACAAAGCACAACGGTGGTGGAAAGCTTTCTTTTATTGAAATGGCAGAGTCATACAAACAAAAGTGCAGGGTTGTGTTTCAGGGAGCAGAGGGTGCATATTCACAGGCGGCTATGATAGAATATTTTGGAGAGGAGGTTGATAGCTTTAACGTTGATACTTTTCGGGATGCAATGCTTGCAATTGATGAAGGCAGTGCCGATTTTGCAGTGCTTCCAATTGAAAATTCATCAGCAGGAATTGTGAGTGAAATCTATGATTTGTTGGTGGAATTTGAAAACTATATTGTGGGGGAGCAAATTATAAAGATTGAGCATTGTCTGCTGGGAGTACCAGGAGCGAACATTGAGGATATCAGGACTGTATACTCACATCCGCAGTCTTTGATGCAGAGCACACATTATTTGTTTGAGACTGGATGGCAGCAGATTAGTATGAAGAATAATGCGTATGCGGCAAAAAAGGTTGCGGAGGACAAGGACGTGACGCAGGCGGCGATAGCAAGTGAGACGGCAGCAAAGATTTACGGTTTGGAGGTTCTTAAGCGAGGGGTCAATGATTTAAGGGAAAATTCGACGCGTTTTATTATTGTTACAAATCAGAAAGTATATGCAAAGAAAGCTTCTAAGATAAGTCTGTGTTTTGAATTAAGTCATGAGAGCGGGGCACTCTATCATGTGCTTTCGCATCTGATGTACAATAATTTGAATATGACAAAAATTGAGTCGAGACCGCTTGCTGGGAGAAATTGGGAATATCGGTTTTTCTTAGATTTTGAGGGAAATCTTGCGGACAGTGCGGTCAGAAATGCACTGCGGGGATTGCGGGAGGAGACCCGAAATATGAAGATACTTGGAAATTATTAGGAATTGTGAAAAATAATATTATTAGATTACTTCTTTACAGTTTCTTAAATACAAAGATACAAGATTAGGGGAATGAGGTGTGGATATGTCATACAAGACGTTTGCAGCGATAGATGTGGGTTCCTATGAGCTTGCCATGAAAATATATGAGATATCAACGAAAAAAGGAATTAAGGAAATTGACCATATTCGACATAGGATAGAGCTAGGGACAGATTCTTATTTTATGGGAAAAATTGATAGTGCAAGGGTTGATGAACTGTGCAGGATGCTGAACGAATTTACTGCGATTATGAAATCTTACAGAGTGGATGGTTATAGAGCATATGGGACAAGCGCAATTAGAGAATCACAGAACCGTCTAATTTTATTGGACCAGATCGAGACGCGCACAGGGGTAAAGATAGAGGTTTTAAGCAACTCGGAACAACGTTTTCTGGATTATAAATCGGTGGCATCGCGCGTGAAAGATTTTCAAAGCATTATAGAGAAGAGTACCGCTTTTATTGATATTGGAGGCGGAAGTGTCCAGATATCACTTTTTGATGAGGACAGTCTGGTCACTTCCCAAAATATTAGGCCGGGTGTGCTTCGTATGCGTGAGGAGTTGGCTCGTGTGCCCTATCGGAGTTATCAGCTTGAAGATATGGTGGAGGAGATGGTCTGTGATAGCCTAGAAAGTTTTCGAGAAATGTATGTGGGGGACAAAAAGATACAAAATATTATATTGGTAGATGACTATGTGTCATTAATCGTTCAGCGCAATTATCTTGAGACAATCAAAAAAGGACAGGTGAGTACAGAGAATTTTCTAGGATTTGTGGACTCACTGAAGAAAAAGAAAACAAGAGAAATTGCAATGTCTCTTGGACTTGCGCAGGAGAACATCTCGCTTTTATATCTATCGGCGCTTATGCTTAAGTGCATGATAAAGGTTTTGGGGGCAGAGATGTTGTGGGTGCCGGGCGTATCTTTGTGTGATGGCATTGCATATGAATATGCCGAGCAAAATAAATTGTTGTCGTCAGATACAGAAGGAATGCCACATGACTTTGAACAGGATATTCTTGACTGTGCCAGAGATATTAACAGAAGATATCATAGCATTGAATATCGCACCCGTGAGCGGGAGATGATTGCGCTGACAATTTTTGACAGCATGGAGAAAAAACATGGATTGTCAAAACGGGATCGGTTGCTTTTACAGCTTGCAGCTATATTGAGTGAGTGCGGCAGATATATTAGTTTTGCAAATATTGGTGACAGTTCTTACAATATTATTATTGCGACAGAGATTATTGGATTGTCTCATGTAGAGCGGGAGATTCTTGCAAATATTGTAAAATATGCAACAGAGAAGTTTGATTACTATAAGATATTGGACAGCACAGCTTCCCTCGACAGAGAGTCGTATTTAAAGATTGCAAAACTGACTGCGATTATTCGGCTTTCTGAGGGACTAGACTTGAGTCATCGTGGAAAATGCAACAAGCTAAAAGTAGTAAATGAGGAAGATGAACTTTTACTTACCGTAGAAACCAATGCTGATATGACATTGGAGTTTGGGTTATTTGACCGGTATGCGACTTTTTTTGAGGAAGTGTATAACATTAAACCAGTGATAAGACAGAAAAAAAGCAATATTTAAGATGGGGGAACCAAGATGGGAGACAAGAACAGTAAGATAGACTATAGCAAGTCTGAATATTATTATAACAGGGAATTGAGCTGGCTTGCCTTTAACAACCGTGTGCTGGGGGAGGCAAGGGATAGAGATATACCATTGTTTGAACGGATTAAATTTTTGGGTATTACAGCATCAAATCTGGATGAATTTTTTATGGTGCGTGTGGCATCGCTGAAGGATATGGTAAATGCGGGATATACGAAAAAGGATATTGCCGGAATGACACCAAATGAGCAGCTTGAGGTGATTAACAAGGCAACACATGAGCTTGTCAATATGCAGTATGCCGTTTATAACAGGTCGTTGTTGCCGCAGCTTGCGCAGAATGGACTGATGGTGGTGGAGAGTCATGAAGATCTTACAAAAAAGGATTGTGCATTTGTGGATCGATATTTTCAGGACAATGTATATCCAGTGCTTACACCGATGGCGGTGGATTCCTCAAGACCCTTTCCGCTGATTCGTAATAAATCTCTAAATCTAGGGGCGCTAGTATCTAGGAAAGAAGTTAAAGGGAGAAGACATTTGTTTAATAAAAAGTCTGTACATGGCAAGGAAGTGGAGTTTGCAACTGTTCAAGTTCCGAGTGTTCTTCCGCGCATTGTGCAGCTTCCAGAAATGCCGAGTGGAACGAAGCGCGTGATTTTGCTGGAACAGATTATTGAGCGAAATATGGATAAGCTATTTTTAAATTATAATATAGAGTGTTCTTTTCCATTTCGGATTATGAGAAATGCGGACTTTTCGCTTGAGGAGGAAGAAACAGAAGACTTATTAAAAGAAATCGAGAAACAGCTCAAGAAAAGGCAGTGGGGAGAGGCAATCCGGCTTGAAGTAGAGGAAGGCATTGAGACGCGTCTGCTTGACATTATAAAAAAAGAGCTTATGATAGACGAGAGAGATATCTATAGCATTCCGGGGGCGTTGGATCTTACGTTTCTCATGAAGATGTACGGATTAGATGGATTTGCACATCTGAAAAACCGTCCATATACACCGCAGCCAGTACCAGAGATTGAGGCAGGAGATGACATTTTTGAAAAAATTCGGGAACAGGATATCTTGCTGCACCACCCATATCAAACGTTTGCGCCAGTAGTTGACTTTATTAAACAAGCAGCGAAGGATCCGCAGGTGCTTGCAATCAAACAAACTTTGTACCGCGTGAGTGGAAATTCGCCTATTATTGCAGCCCTTGCGCAAGCCGCTGAAAATGGAAAACAAGTTTCTGTGTTGGTGGAGTTGAAGGCGCGTTTTGACGAAGAGAACAATATTGTCTGGGCAAAAAAACTTGAAAAAGCGGGCTGCCATGTGATTTATGGACTTGTGGGGTTAAAGACACACTGTAAGATTACATTGGTAGTCAGGCGCGAAGAGGAGGGCATTCGGCGTTATGTACATCTAGGGACAGGAAATTACAATGACGCCACAGCAAAACTCTATACAGATTTAGGAATACTCACCTGTAATGAAGCGATTGGCGAGGATGCGACGGCTGTTTTTAATATGCTGTCAGGCTATTCGGAACCTTTGGGGTGGAATCATCTTGCTTTGGCGCCATTGTGGTTAAAGGATAGATTTTTATATTTGATTAATCGAGAGAAATCTAACGCGATGGAAAAGCGACCAGCAAGAATTGTTGCAAAAATGAATTCTCTGTGCGATCAAGATATTATAAAAGCGCTGTACGAAGCGGCTGCAAAGGGAGTAAAGATTCAACTTATTGTCAGAGGAATCTGCTGTCTGCGGACAGGAGTGGAGGGCACAAACGACAATATTGAAGTGCGTTCTATTGTAGGAAATTTCTTGGAACATGCACGAATTTTCTATTTTGAGAATGCAGGGAATTCAGAACTTTACATGGCAAGCGCAGACTGGATGCCAAGAAACCTTGAGCGGAGGGTGGAAATTCTTTTTCCAGTACTTAATGCAGAATTGAAAGAAAAAGTTTGGCATGTCCTTGAAGTGCAGTTGGACGACACGCAGAAGGCGCAGTTTTTACAGGCAGATGGCAGTTATCATAAAATAGACAGCAAGGATAAGGAAACACACAACGCGCAGGAAGAATTTTGCAGGGAATATGAGGCATTGTCTATAAAAAAAGAGAAGGCAGAGCAACAGGCGCGCACATTTAAACCAGAATATAATCAGACAATACAAAATTGATTGGGAGTACACAAGGCTATGATAAAATATATACTTGCATCAGGTTCCCCACGCCGGCGAGAGCTTTTGGAACAAATAGGGTTGAACTTTGAGATTTCACAGGCGCATAAGGAGGAGATTATCACGAAAAAAACTCCAGAAGATATTGTCGAAGAACTTTCACATCAGAAGGCGAGCGAGGTGGCAGAACGTTATCTGCAACGCTATCAAAATGATACAATTGTTATTATTGGTGCGGATACAATTGTGGTGCATAGAAATGAAGTTATGGGAAAGCCAAGAGACAGAAATGACGCTACAGCAATGTTGACAAAGCTGCAAGGGGATTCCCATCAGGTTTATACAGGCGTGACTTTGGTTTTATTGGGAAAAGAAGCACAAAAGCGAAAACAGGAGAGTGTTACGTTCTATGAAAAAACAGATGTTCATATGTATCCAATGACTTTAGAGCAGATTGCGGCGTACGTGGCAACAGAGGAACCGATGGATAAGGCAGGCGCTTATGCGATTCAGGGAAAATGTGCTGCCTTTATCAAATCAATCAACGGAGAGTACAATAATGTGGTAGGGCTTCCAGTTGGCAGACTGATGCAGGAGCTTCTCGCTAGAAAATTAGTGTAGAATGTTTGCGAAAAGGGTTTACAAGTAGGCTAGTATGCTGTTACATTATTAAGTGATGAATAACAGATATTTAATCTATATAATAAAGGAGAGATAATTATGCACGAGTATGATGAAGCAGTATTAACCTGTTTTTTGAAAAACCAGTTAAAGCTGTTACCAGAGAGAGTAGCCGGAAATATTGATGAGGCAGAGGCGTTTCTTGAGGAGTGTATGGCAGTGGTTGTCGACTCTATTGATGAGGTGTGGGAGTATTTCGACGAGGAAGGAATTGACCTTGAGGGACAGGAAAAAGAAGAGATTGTGGATGCGCCCGAGGTATTTGATATTGGCGATGGAAGATACCTGATCGTAGAGAGCTAAATAAAGATAGGAATAGGTAGACAAAGTGGAAAGAAAAACGAACATTTCAGTGTGGCAACTGCGGTTATTTGAGGGCTTTGACAAGGATATTATGGTGATGCAGCGCGATGAGGAGGAAGTCTTTGATAACGCGATTCATGTCTTTTTTGAGAAGGAATACTATGATGCATATGTCGCAAAAGCTGTGAAATACAGCAATCATCAGTATGCGTACCATGAGGATAAGCTGGGCGAGGTTGTAAATCAAATTTTTGAAGAAGGAATATCTGGATTGGTACTCCATATGAGTGCAAATGAGAATGCACCTAAAAATACGCTGTGTGATGAAAAATATATTGCGTCGAAAGAGCTTTTAGGACTTAAAGATGCAGCAGACAGTTATCATATTTTGTATATGGCATCAATAGAGCGATGTGCGCGGGAGGAAGCAATTGCACGTTTGTGGACAAAGAGTGTCTATATTATAGGACAGATTCCTGATTTTCGGGTGCGCCCTAAGGATGGTGAAAAGCCAGTCTTTGCGCTTATGACTATGAGAAGGAAGAAGAATGGCGAGCAGGCGACACAGGAAGATTATGATTATGAGTCCCTAAAGGTATTTTTGACGGCGGATAGTGCAATGCATTTTAATCCCGATAAAAAACCAATCAATAAATATAAGCTTGCCATGTTGTCGCAGATTGTTAGAGGCAGGCTTCAGGTGATTGTGGAGCCGCACCGAAATTATTGGCTGGAATATGATCCTGCAACGCTAGATCTTACAGGGCATTTGGAGATACCACATTATAATGAAGAGATGGTGCAGGCGAGAATCCGCGCATATATGCAGATGGATAACATTTATATTCTGTTGGCACCACAACACAGTGATTATCGCACTGCATGTGGAAATCCGCTGTTGTTAAAACCCGATGAAAACAATATTTTATTATTTTTATTTGAGAAGTATGATGATGCGATAAGCTATGTTTTGCAAAATCCTATGACATTGCCTATCTTTGACAGTGCGTTTCCAATCGGTGTACTAAATCAGAAAGAAGAATTATTTCAGCTTGAGACAGTGCTTGCGCTGGCGGCAAAACTTGGCGTGACAGGGGTAAATTTTGATTTTGACACGGTAGATGCTATTGCCTGTAAGATGGAGTATATCTGGAATGTAACAGGATATCAGCGTGATGTGGAGGAAGTGCTGTCAGAGGAAGTACTGTCGCAGGTTATGCGCGAGGAGGAAGGCGAGAAAAAGTATCGTATGCCAATTGTGCCATTCTGTAATCAGGAAAATGAGTATTATGTGAGCGATGATAGAAAAGTTGAATTGATTGCACATATGGACAAGGATTTCGATCAAGGTGCGACCTATTTAGCGGGATGCAGTGTCACTGAGATGATGATAATGATGCAGGAGGCAGCAGCGCGTTTTGATACGGCTAGAAAGGCGTCAGACGAGGAAACTGTGACAAAATATACGCGACTGATGAATCAGATTACCGTTTCGCTCACAGAAGCACTTTGTGAGAAGCCCTATATTTATACATTAAAAGAAAAAAGTGGAGCGTTCACACTGAAAAATAATATTGTTTATCTGATTACCACAAACCGCTATGAGATGGGACGAAAAGGGGAAGGGCAGCTAATGCCAGCCGGAATTGACAATCCACAGTTTATGGAGAAGCTCTGCGAGACATCTAATATAGCGGCACTCACAGATGGACCAAGTACATTGTGTTTGATGAACACGCAGTTGATGAGTGAGGTGGCGAAACAGTGGAAAAACGGAGAAGCTTTTCGTGAGGAATTTATGATTTATCTGACACAGGGTTGCGGACTTTCCTATCCGCAGGCGACATATTATTATAAACGGCTTCGATCCGACCACAGTATTTTTGTAGAGTTTGCTACGGCAGTCAGAAATGGCGCATATCCGTCAGTTGGAATGCTTGCGATTGAAGGGTTTACTGCGCAAGAGTTGGCTGAGGCAAATGATTTGAATATGTTACAGGCGTATGATGCGCTCTTGACACTGAAGGAGAATCCAGAAAATACGCAGAAGTACAGAAGAACAGAGAGCACAGAGTCTGTGGATGAAACAGCGGAAACCAACACAAATAAAAAAGGGCTTTTTGGAAGGCTATTCAAAAAATAATGTGTGCAGAGGACAAATAAATTTTCCTTGAAAAACCGTACTTTTTATGTATAATAGAAAGTGATGTTTTGGGACAGGTTAGAGCATGTCTGAAAAATGCTCTAAAACAAGAATAATAGGATTAAGAGGAATTTATCATGATCAGTGCAAACAATGTAACCTATAGAGTAGGGAAAAAGGCATTATTTGAGGATGTAAATATTAAGTTTACAGAGGGAAACTGTTATGGATTAATTGGTGCCAACGGAGCAGGAAAATCCACTTTTTTAAAGATTTTGTCAGGAAAGCTTGAGACAACCAAGGGCGACATTGTAATTACGCCGGGACAGCGTCTTTCTGTTTTAGAGCAGGATCACTTTAAATATGATGAGTATTCTGTTATAGATACTGTCATTATGGGAAATGCCCGCCTGTATGAGATTATGAAAGAGAAGGATGCCATCTATGCAAAAGAGGATTTTACAGATGAAGATGGCATTCGTGCCAGTGAACTTGAGGGTGAGTTTGCAGAGATGGATGGATGGGAAGCAGAATCCAATGCTGCGCAGTTATTAAATGGTCTTGGTATAGACACAGAATTACACTATTCTTTGATGAAAGATTTAAACGGCAGTGAGAAGGTGAAAGTGCTTCTTGCAAAAGCGCTGTTTGGAAACCCAGATATTTTGTTGCTTGATGAGCCGACAAACCACTTGGATTTAGATGCGATTGCATGGTTGGAAGAATTTTTAATTAATTTTGATAATACTGTGATTGTTGTGTCTCATGACCGTTATTTCCTGAACAAAGTATGTACACAGATTGCAGATATCGACTATGGGAAAATTCAACTCTATGCCGGAAATTATGACTTCTGGTATGAGTCAAGCCAGTTGCTTGTCAAACAGATGAAAGAGGCAAACAAGAAAAAAGAAGAAAAAATTAAAGAGCTGCAGGAATTTATTTCGCGGTTCTCTGCAAATGCTTCTAAGTCAAAGCAGGCGACTTCAAGAAAGCGTGCTTTGGAGAAGATTGAGTTGGAAGATATTAAACCTTCAAGCCGTAAATATCCTTATATTGATTTCAGACCAGACCGTGAGATTGGAAATGAGGTTCTGACAGTGGAGCATCTCTCCAAGACAATTAATGGGGAAAAAGTACTAGATAATATTTCTTTCATTCTTGGTCGGGAGGACAAGGTTGCGTTTGTGGGTGCCAATGAACTTGCAAAAACAACTCTTTTTCAGATACTGATGGGAGAGATGGAGCCAGACGAAGGGACATATAAGTGGGGTGTCACCACATCACAGGCTTATTTTCCAAAGGATCCAACCAATGAGTTTAATAATGATTATACAATTGCAGATTGGCTTATGGGGTATTCTCCAGTGGATGACATTACTTATGTGCGTGGTTTTCTCGGACGAATGTTGTTTGCAGGGGAAGACGGTGTGAAGAAGGTCAAGGTGCTTTCCGGTGGGGAAAAGGTGCGCTGCTTGCTTAGTAAGATGATGATAAGTGGGGCAAATTGTTTGGTCCTTGACGAGCCGACGAATCATCTTGATATGGAGTCGATTACAGCGCTTAACAATGGATTAATCAAATTTCCCGGAGTTGCAATCTTTGCTTGCCATGACCACCAGTTTGTGGAGACAACAGCAAATCGTATTATGGAGATCCTTCCAAATGGTACTCTGATCGATAAAATTACGACTTATGATGAGTATCTTGCGAATGATGAGATGGCAAGAAAACGGACTTCTGTATATACTGCGGAGGCTGAGGATGAGAGCGGAGAAGATTAAGACAGTAGTCTGATGAAAAGAGACAGGTTTTTTCTGTCTTTTTTCATTGATAGCGAAGGGGAAAAGGAGACTAAAAATGGGATTTGTCGATTTGCATGTACACTCATGCTGTTCTGATGGTACGATGACTCCTTGCGAGTTGGTGAATGTTGCTGTTGAGAAGGGATTGAGCGCAATTGCACTCACTGACCATGACACTGTAGATGGGTTGGATGAGATTATGGATTACGCCAAAGATAAGCCAATTGAGATTGTTCCCGGGATAGAATATTCGACGGAGTACAATGGTCGTGACGTGCACATTCTGGGGTTGTTTATTGATTATAAGGCACCAGTTTTTCAGGAATATCTGACACGCTTTCAACAGTCGAGAACAAACAGAAATCGCAAATTATGTGCGAATTTGCAGGGGGCGGGGATTCGGATTACTTATGAGGCACTTGTGGATTTGTTTCCAGAAGCGGTTATTACAAGAGCGCACTTTGCAAGTTTTTTGTTAGAAAAAGGGTATGTCAAAAGCAGAAATGAAGCTTTTGATAGATATTTGGGTGACCATACGCCATATTTTGTGCATCGAGAGAAAATCACGCCAGAGGAGGTTATTGAAGTGACACTGAAGGCTGGAGGAATACCAGTTTTGGCGCATCCATTGTTGTATCATTTAGGAGACGATCAGTTGGAACTTTTGGTGCACAGATTAAAAGATGCTGGATTGATGGCGATGGAGTGTATCTACAGCACATTTTCTCCGGCAGAAGAGAGACAGATGAAAGCGCTTGCAAAAAAATATTGTTTGCTGCCTTGCGGGGGATCTGATTTTCATGGTGGAACCAAACCGGGACTTGAGCTGGGTACTGGCTATGGCAAGCTTTTTGTGCCCGAGGAAATTTTGGCAGGTTTGAAAAGGACATTGCAGACAAAAATTTTGTTTACAGATTTGGATGATACATTGCTTGACAAGGATAAAAAAATTTCGGATAGAACAAGGCAAAAGATTTTGGAATTGTTGTCGAAAGGACATCACTTTGTACTGGCAAGTGGAAGATCGCTCAAAAGCATTCTTGATGTGTTGCAAACTCTTGATATACAGAAAAGTAATACGGAAGGTAAGATTTATATCTCAGCATATAATGGGGCAGTGCTTTATGACTGTGCAGAACATGCAGTGATAGAACAATACAGCGTTCCAATTGTGACAGCACAGGCAATTTATGATATGGCTCTCAAGAGAGGAATCCATATACAGACTTACACAGATACACACATTGTAAGTTGTGCAGAAGACAGGGAACTTATCTATTATAGAAAAGCGATTAAACAGCCATATATTATTGAGACAGATTTGGAGAAAGAACTTGCACATGCGCCGTTTAAGCTGCTTGCGATTGATATAGATAATCGAGAACGATTGGAAGAATTGCGCAGGGAAGTTGAGCTGTCAGAGGTAGCAAAGGATGTAACTTGTGCGTTTTCCAGTGCGCGCTATCTGGAATTTTATCATAAAAAGGCTGGAAAAGGGAATGCGTTGCGTCGTCTGTGCAATGCAATACATGTTCCGATTCAAAATTCGGTGGCAGCGGGTGATGAAGAGAACGATATTTCTATGTTGGAGGCAGCGGCTGTTGGTGTCTGTATGGCAAACGGGCGTTTGGAAGTAAAAGAATGTGCAAATTATGTTACAATGTGTGACAATAACCATGATGGTATGGTGGAGATTATTGATAAATTTTTTTAAAGCAAAACGGAAGGGAAAGGACAGGGGATAACAATGAACGAAAAGAAAATGGCATTTGCGGAGAGAATAGAGCACAACAGCAAAAATTATTTTCCAAAGGATTTATTTGATTTAAAGGTTGCAGAAGCAATGTTAAGTCAGTTTAATATCAATTTTGGAATTGAGACATTAATGACAGATAGACATGGTAGTATTCTTATGACGATTGGAGATTTTGGCGATTTTGTGCCAGATGTTGTCAATAGACCAGGCAATAAGATTCGGGTAAAGGGCAGGACAGTATGTCATATTTATGCAAAGTATGATTGTGTTCCAGAGGAAAAATTTGACATAGTAAATAAGTTTCTTGGCGCATATATTGAGACATTGGAGGGCTATTGTGAGAAATCGTATCTGGCGAGTGAGCAAGCCGTTTATATTGATGAGCTGGAACAACAATTGGAGAAGGATGCAGGTCATGCAAAGTATTCAGGGGAGAATGATCCACTGACAGGATTGTTGAACAGAAATCATTTTATCAGCCATATGAAGGAGCTTGCAGAACGAGAGGTAGTTCCCACGGCTGCAATCTGTGTCAATATTAATGATTGGAAGTTTGTTGACAATCATTTCGGTGAGGAGGAGAGTGACCGTCTGGTGGTTACAGTGGCGGAAATTCTGAGAAAGAAAGCGCAGGAGGCTGGCTTTTCAAATGCTGTGCTAGGCAGAGTGGAAGGAGATGTATTTCATGTGCTTTTGCCACTTACAGAAGAAGAGGAAGCAAGAGCATATTGTGATGCAGTACAACAGGCGTGCGACAGCTTTGAAGATGATAAGTTAGCACCCAGCGTCGCGGTAGGCTGTGTAATGCGCACCAATGTTGAGGAGCGCTTTAAAGATATTCTCTCAGACGCAGAGTATGCTATGTTAGAGAATAAGTTTGTGATTAAAAATGCGCCTGGATATAAGGAAAGACTGGAAAAAGGATTAAGCGGTTGTTTATAAATCTAAAATAATTATTAAGAGCAATAAACTTTAAAAATGAAAGAAAAAATGAGATATTATGAGTAAATGGAAGAAAATGGGATATAATAAGCCTTAAATCCGTTTGCAGAACGCGTAACAAGAAACTATTATATGATTTGTTAGCACTCAATAGATAAGAGTGCTAATTGAAAAGCGGATAATATTTTTTCATAAACATAAGGAGGCATTTTATATGAAGTTAGTACCATTAGGAGACAGAGTCGTATTGAAGCAGTTGGTTGCAGAGGAGACAACAAAGTCTGGTATCGTTTTGCCAGGACAGAACAAGGAGAAGCCACAGCAGGCAGAAGTAATTGCTGTTGGACCAGGCGGCGTTGTTGACGGGAAAGAGATTAAGATGGAAGTGAAAGTTGGCGACAACGTAATCTTCTCTAAGTACTCTGGAACAGAAGTTAAGATTGATGATGAGGAATTTATCATCGTTAAGCAGAACGACATTCTGGCTGTTATTGAGTAACCGGAAAATATACTGAGGTTATTGAGAGTACGCTGACACAGCGCTTTTCACAGAAAATAGTTCACTAAGAATTTATATTGGAGGATGATGGAATCATGGCAAAGGAAATTAAATATGGAGCAGAGGCTCGCAAGACATTAGAGACAGGTGTAAACAAGCTGGCAGACACTGTGAGTGTGACATTGGGACCCAAGGGAAGAAATGTTGTTCTTGATAAGTCTTTCGGAGCACCACTTATCACAAACGATGGTGTGACAATCGCAAAGGAGATTGAACTTGAGGATGCGTTTGAGAATATGGGTGCACAGCTTGTCAAGGAAGTTGCTACTAAGACAAATGATGTGGCAGGTGATGGAACAACAACAGCTACTGTTCTTGCACAGGCGATGATTAATGAAGGAATGAAGAACCTTGCGGCAGGTGCCAATCCGATTATCTTGAGAAAAGGTATGAAGAAGGCTACAAACTGTGCAGTGGATGCAATTGCATCTATGAGTTCCAAGGTAAATGGAAAACAGCACATCGCAAGAGTCGCAACCGTTTCTTCTGGTGACGAGGAAGTTGGAAATATGGTAGCGGATGCGATGGAGAAGGTTTCCGGAGATGGCGTTATCACAATTGAAGAGTCCAAGACAATGCAGACAGAGCTTGACTTGGTAGAAGGTATGCAGTTTGACCGCGGATATATTTCTGCGTATATGGCAACCGATATGGATAAGATGGAAGCAACGATGGAAGCTCCATATATTTTGATTACTGACAAGAAGATTTCTAATATTCAAGAAATTCTTCCAGTATTGGAGCAAGTTGTACAGCAGTCTGCAAAGCTTCTGATTATCGCTGAGGATGTTGAGGGCGAGGCACTTACAACTTTGATTGTCAACAAACTTCGCGGTACATTTAATGTAGTGGCAGTGAAGGCTCCGGGATATGGCGACAGAAGAAAGGCGATGCTTGAGGATATTGCAATTCTTACAGGTGGTCAGGTAATTAGCGAGGAGCTTGGTCTCGACCTTAAGGAAGCAACATTGGAGCAGTGCGGACGTGCAAAGTCTGTTAAAGTACAGAAAGAGAATACAATTATTGTTGACGGTGAGGGTGATAAGGCAGCAATTGATGCTAGAATCTCACAGATTAAAAAGCAGATTGAAGAGACAACATCTGATTTTGATAAGGAGAAATTGCAGGAGAGACTTGCAAAGCTTGCAGGCGGCGTAGCAGTAATTCGTGTTGGCGCAGCGACAGAGACAGAGATGAAGGAAGCAAAACTTCGCATGGAAGACGCACTGAACGCTACAAGAGCAGCAGTGGAGGAAGGCATTATCGCAGGCGGCGGTTCTGCATATATTCATGCTTCTAAGAAAGTTGCAGAGCTGGTTGAGACACTTGAGGGTGATGAGAAGACAGGTGCTAAGATTGTACTGAAGGCTTTGGATGCACCATTGCATATTATCGTTGCAAACGCAGGTCTTGAGGGAAGCGTTATTGTCAATAAAGTAAGAGAATCCGAGGCTGGTATTGGATTTGATGCAGCGAAGGAAGAGTATGTTGATATGGTAGAGGCTGGTATTCTTGATCCAGTGAAGGTGACAAGAAGTGCGCTGCAAAATGCATGTTCTGTGGCAAGTACACTTTTGACAACAGAATCTGTTGTGGCAAACATTAAAGAAGATACGCCGGCAATGCCAGCAGGTGGTCCGGGAATGGGCGGAATGATGTAAATTGAGAGAAAATCTCATATTGGGAGAACGCAGTATTGCGTTCTCCGTTTTTATGCACAGACCCATGCATAATGTGAAAACGATATATGACAGTTTTTACATAGGAAATAAGCCGCTATGCGGCGCATGGGTCGCGCGGCGAGTAGGGGAAAGATTTTCTCCTACTGCATATAGGTATAAACTTTCTTTACGCGATTATATGGATTGAGAAGATTGAGAGAGTATTATGATAGAACATATGAAAGACTGCGATAATATTCATCTATTTCGGAATATTAAAAAGGATGAAATCGAAAAGATGTTTCGGTGTTCTAAAACTGTAGAACGTTTTTTTGATGAGGGAAATTATATCTTTCGGCAGGGAGAGATACCAAAAAATTTGTTTTTGGTGCTGGAAGGAACTGTAATGATTTCCAAGGATTTCGCATCAGGAAAAAGAGATGTACTTTTTATGGTAGGGCAAGGTGATGTCTTTGGAGAAATGTTTCTCTTTGCGGGGACTAAGACATATTGGTATGATGCCATCGCACAAGAAAAAGTGCAGGTGCTTGAGATTCCGTGGGAATTTTTTTACTGTTTTTGCAGCAATGCCTGTGAACATCACCGTATGATTACTCGAAATATGCTTGAGATTCAGTCTGAAAAAAATTTTAAAATGACTAGAAAGCTACATTTGTTATCGGGGACAACGCTGCGCGAGCGCATTGCCTTATGGCTGATGGAACAGGCTGTGGAGGGTGATATTGTGAAACTTACTATGAACCGTGAGGAACTAGCGGATTATCTTGGTACTACAAGACCATCATTGTCCAGAGAGCTTATGAAAATGCAGCAAGAACATTTGATTGAGACAGAGAAAAATGTAATTAAAATTGTAGACCGCAATGCGTTGGAAACATTGTATTAAGAAAAAAACATAAAAATTTTAAAAATGTAACAATTGTTACAGATATTTTTTCTGAAATTCAATATACTAAAATCACAAAAGAACACAACGCAAGAACAATTGGTATGTTTTTAATAAAAGGAGGAATTATCATGACAGATAACGCACAGGTAAACAATTTGGTAAATCTTTTGGACGGATATGCAACAAAGGGTGGACATCATCTCAATGTAAACGTGCTTAACAGAGATACTTTGCTAGACGCACAGAAGCATCCTGAGAATTATCCGCAACTTACAATCAGAGTTTCCGGTTATGCTGTAAACTTTATTAAACTGACACCGGAACAGCAGGCGGATGTCATCTCAAGAACTTTTCACGAAGCAATTTAGACAAACTTTATAATTCTATTAAAATAGAGGGCGTCATCCTTTTATGGGTGGCGTCCTCTATTTTGTGTGCATAGACCCATTCAGAGGAAATATATCAACATAAAGAACATATTTTCTGGCTGACAAAAAGGTAAAAGAGTCTTTAGAAAAGAATAGACAGAAAATACAAAAAAAGGTAAAATAAAAATAGCAATATCACAAAAGGAGTGTGGCAGAGATGCATTTTGAACTTAGTATAAATATTATATGGATGCTGATTTCTCTTGCGGGTGTTTTTATACCATTGGTAGGTATCTTTGTGCTAATGGGAAAAGAACAAAGCAAGTCGTCTACAAATCTAATGATTGCCAATATTGGTTGTCTTATTATGAATGGAGCTTACTTTTTGTTGCTTCGGACCGGCAGACCCACAGAGGCGACAATGGCACTAAAAATAGAATATCTTGGAAATTTTTTATTTTATTTCTTCTTTATTAAATTTATTCTTTCTTATATGCAGATCGATGTGCGACACAAATGGATTCGTATTTTTACATATATATGGATGTTATTTGAGGTGGCAGTTATAGCCGTTGTGTGGGATGATACTAGACGGGAAGAGATGTTTGCCCACCATGATCTTGAGGTGGAATCCCAATTTGGGTATTATTTTTTTAATATGCAGGGAGGTATTGTATACAAGATTCGATACGGCTTTCTGTTGGGATTTTTGCTTTGTTTAATTGTATATATGATTATTAAACGAGTTCATATTAGGAAACAAGGCGGAGATGAGAAACATAACTTATCTCATTTAATTGTGGCTAAATTTGTTATTATTATACCGCTTATTATGGAAATTTTGTTCAAATTTAGCTTTGAATTTGTGCCAGTTTTTTCTTCTATAGCAGTGTTGCTTATTATATTGAGCGTGGTTGAGGGAGATATTTTCAGTGTTCTTGATATTGGCCGGGGCTGGGTGATAGAGAATTTTGAGGCGGTGTTTATCATTGCGGATAGTACTTATGGATATTTGGATTCCAACAAATTTGCAAAGGAGCAGTTTGTGGAGTTGGAGGATATTCATAAGGGGGAAAAATTTTCTGAGCAATTAAAGAGATTGTTTCTGACAGAGAAGACAGAGATTGTGATAGGGGAGCGGCATTATGAGCGTTTTTTAAAAGAATTGGTTGTGAGAGATAAGGTTAGGGGATATTGCCTAATGTTGTTGGATGTGACTAAAAATTTTAATATGATGGAGGCGTTGAAGGAGGCAAAATTTCGGGCTGAGGAAGCGAACGAATCAAAATCCAATTTTCTCTCTAATATGTCACATGAAATTCGTACACCGATGAATGCAATTGTTGGAATGACTGAGATATTGCTGCGCAGTGATTTGTCAGATCAAGACAGAGGATATTTGATGAATATTAAAAATTCAGGGGCTTCTCTGCTTACGATTATCAATGATATTCTCGACTTTTCAAAAATTGAGTCTGGAAAACTTGAAATTATAGAGGAAGAATATGAACCAATGTCTATGCTCAGTGATTTGAGTATGATTTTCCTTAATCGTATTGGAGATAAGCCTGTAGAGCTAATTTTTGATATTGATCGAAATCTTCCCAATAAAATGTACGGAGATTCCATTCGCATTCGGCAGGTAATTATTAATATTGCTAACAACGCTATTAAATTCACGGAGACAGGATTTGTCAAACTCACAATAAAATTAAATCAGATGACAGAAGTGGATATGATTAATCTTGAAATTTCAATTGAAGATTCTGGGCAGGGGATTAAACCAGAAGATTTAAATAAGCTATTTGGGTCTTTTCAGCAGGTGGATACAAAGAAAAATAGAAATAAGGAAGGAACAGGACTTGGTCTTGCAATCTCTAAGCAACTTGTAGAAAATATGGGTGGGCAGATTGGTGTGCGCAGTGAATATGGAAAGGGCAGTGAATTTTACTTTAATATCCCACAGCGTGTGATTGGGGATCAGATTGCAGCAACTGTCAAGGAAGAAGCCATTCTCCATGAACCAATGGTTGTGAGCGGTCATATGAATGATAGAAGAATTTTAGAGCAGTTGAGAGCGCTAGTGGAAGGATACGGGCTTCGGTATGTGGACTGTTATGAGGCTAAAGAACATAACGAAAAGGTAGATTTTTTCTTTGTGGATGAATCTGTATATAAGGGACTTAAGAATTGTATTGAGGAGTATTTTGTCTCGACAGGGACAGAGCTTTGTGTGCTGCAAAACCCTATGAAGGAGGCAGTGTGGGATGAACAGGCAACGATAGTAAATAAACCACTATATACACTTAATTTCTGTCAGGTAATCAACCATGAAACGACTGCGGCGTTTGTCGAAACAGACAATGTGATGAATTTTATAGCACCGCAGGCACAGATTTTAATTGTGGATGACAATGAGATGAATCTTAAGGTTGCAAGAGGATTGTTGCAGCCGCTTCAGATGAATATTGATACGGCAAGTTCTGGAAAGACAGCAATTGAGATGGTTCAGCTAAAGAAATATCATATTGTTTTTATGGATCATATGATGCCTGTGATGGATGGTGTGGAGACGACACAAAAGATTCGTGCACTGGATGATACATATATGCAGAGTATGCCAATTATTGCCTTGACAGCAAATGCTGTGACAGGGGCGAGAGAAATCTTTAAGGAAGCAGGTATGAATGATTTTGTTCCAAAGCCAATTGAGTTAAAAAATATTTGCAGTAAAATTCGATCATGGCTTCCAAAGGAATTGATACAGAAAATGTCCGCACCTGTTGTGGCGAAAGAACAGATGACGAATCAAGAACTTCCTGTTATTGAGGGACTTAATGTCGCGGAGGGAATTAAAAATTCTGGTAGTTTGGAGTTATTTACCAATCTGCTGGGAGATTTCTATAAATTAATCGACCTGAAGTCGACAAAAATTGAAAAATGTCTTGCAGATGGGATGATTCGAGATTATACTATAGAGGTACATGCGCTGAAAAATACGGCGCGTATGATTGGTGCGCTGGAATTGTCAGAATTGTTTTATCAGATGGAGCAGTGTGGCAATGCAAAGGATGTGGAGACCATCACCAAGGAGAACCCAGCAATTATGGAATTATACAGGAGCTACAAACCGATTTTGGAACCTTATGGTAAGGCAAATGAACAGGACAAAAAAGAAGTTCCCAAGGATGAGATTGTCAGGGTGCTGGACAATCTAAATACTGCCATGGACAATTTTGACTTGGATGGAGCAGATGCTGCACTTGCGGAGTTGGAAGAATACAGGTTGCCGGAAGAACTTGGATCTTATATGGAGGAGCTGCGGGCTTATGTAGCGGATGTGGCGATGGAAGAAGTCATAAATACCGGAAAAAAGATGATTGAAGTACTGGAAACGCTTACAGAATAAAGCAAAGGGGATAGTGTTATGCAAAATGTATTAATTGTGTCGGAGGTGCAAAGTTACCTGCTTGTCTCACTTCAGGAAAAGTTGGCTGAAGTAAACTGTAAAGTGATGAGTGTGCAGGCAAATCCTGACTTGCTCAGCAAAATAAAAGAAGAATTGGATATGATTTTTATTTTTGGTACGGAGGATTTATTAAATCAACGTCAGGGACTTACATATCTCAAGGACAAAGCGCTAGAAGATGATGTACCAATTTTTGTTTCAGGAGATCCACAAGAATTGTTGGAGATTCAGAAGGATATTCCACTACATTTAATCCAAAAAGAGTTTCCTCGTCCAATCAATGTCGGTGAGGTTGCGGAGTCAATTGATTCCTACTTGAAAGTTTTTGGCAAACAGAACAAAAAGAAAATTTTGGTGGTGGATGACTCAGGTGCGATGCTCAGAAATGTAAAAGGCTGGCTGGAGGACAAATACCAAGTAATCTTGGCAAATTCCGGTGCTATGGCAATTAAATATCTATCAACAAATAGACCAGACCTAGTGTTGCTCGACTATGAGATGCCAATTGTAGATGGAAAACAGGTACTTGGAATGATAAGGAGCGAGACTGAATTTTCGGATATTCCTGTAATCTTTCTCACCAGCAAGGGAGACAAGGAGAGTGTCATGCAGGTTATGGATTTAAAACCTGATGGATACCTGCTAAAAACGATGTCTCCGGAACAGATTAAGAAATCAGTCGATACATTTTTTGAAAAGAAAAAAGCGCTCCGCCATTAAGCGGAGCAATTTTTATGCACAGACCCGTGCAGAAAAAACAAGACAGGAGTCGCGTAAATTATGAAGAAACAGGTCGTTATGCCATCTGCATATCAACATATCACACATACGTTTGACCCAGTGTATGATGAGAACGCAAAAGTATTGATTTTAGGGTCTATGCCATCCGTAAAATCAAGGGAGCAACAGTTTTATTATGGTCATCCACAGAACCGTTTCTGGAAGGTACTTGCCCGAATGCTTGACGAGATGGAACCAGAAGATATTGCGCAGAAACGTGCTTTTTTGCTGCACAATAGGATAGCGCTCTGGGATGTGATTGCCTCCTGTGATATTGTGGGATCTTCCGACAGCAGCATCAAAAATGTTAAGGAAAATGACATGCGTGTCATTTTCAACAAGGCAAAAATTCAAGCGATTTTTCTAAATGGTGGAAAGGCATATGAACTTTTTATAAAATACTGTCAACAATATATACAAAAGGATGCACCAAAGCTTGTAAAACTGCCTTCTACGAGTCCAGCCAATGCATCTTGGTCTCTTGAGGAGCTTACGGATATATGGAAAAAAGAATGGATGCAGTTTTCGCAGTAGATGGATTTGAAGGAGATGCGTAGGAATGCAGAATAATCAGCAAAAAAAATACCGCACTAGGCATAAAGAGGCTATTGTGAGTTATCTGGAATTACACAGTGAACATAGTTTCAGTGCTTATGATGTCAACGAATACATGCAGGAGAATGGTATCCAAGTCAATCTGACAACAATCTACAGAAATTTGGATAAGCTCACAGAGAGCGGGGCAATTTTGAAATATAAAACAGCGGAGGATGAATGCTGTCGCTATCAGTGTATCAAGCCTCATGCACGCTGTCATGAACACATTCATATGCAGTGCAAAGTTTGCGGGAAAATTTTGCATTTAGAGTGCAGTTTTATGGAAGAGGTTACAAAACATTTGTACGAACATCACAAATTTCTATTAGAATGTGGTGGTTCTGTTCTGATGGGTGTGTGTGAGGAATGTCAGACAAGAGCAAATGATAAGGTATAGAATAAAAATAAAGGAGAGCAGTCATAATGGAAATGTGGGATATCTATGATGCAGATAAAAGACGTACAGGACGCACGATGCAAAGAAATGATTGGTGTTTGAAGGAAGGGGAGTATCACTTGACAGTACTTGGAGTTGTGGCGCGTCCAGACGGAAAGTTTTTGATTACTAGAAGAGTGATGACAAAGGCGTGGGCGCCAGGTTGGTGGGAAGTGCCGGGCGGTGCAGCGCGGGCAGGAGAGGATTCACTAGATGCTGTGTTGCGGGAAATTCGGGAAGAGACTGGATTGGATGTTTCTAGCTGGGAAGGCGGTTACTTATTTAGTTACAGGCGAGAAAATCTAGGCGAAGGAGATAATTATTTTGTGGATGTTTATCGCTTTGTCTCTGATTTTCAGGAGTCGGAGCTTTGTTTGCAGACTGAGGAGACAGATGGATATCAACTTGCCTCTCATGAGGAAATCAAAGCCCTTGCAAAGCAGGGAATTTTTTTACACTATAACAGTATAAAAGATGCATTTTGCGGAAAGGAGAATTTTTAATATGATGAAAAGAATTTGGGGTGGTATTGCCGGATTTTGGTTTGGAGTGGCATTGCTGTTTACGGCACCAATAATGGAAGTAAATGCGACAGAGTACTCTGTGACAAATGTGGATGCTATCTTGTATACAAATAACAACACAGTTATTCTGGCAGATGCAGATGACAGTACAGTTGTACTTCCCACGGTGGCAGCAAATTTGCCAATACAAGTCACAGGAATAACAAGCAATGGATATTTCCAGATTTCTTTGGATGGACAGACGTATTTCATTCATGGGATTGGTCTGAGTGAGATAGATACACTGAATCCAGAACGTCAAGTATATGATATTATTATGGCGCAAAAGGCGGTTTTTCCAGAAGGGATGCACTGGACAAATGACAATTATTATGGTTGGAAAGGTGGGACTTACATAGGTGGTTTCGGCTGTGCGGGATTTGCTTTTGCAGTGAGTGACGCAGCGTTTGGTGATACCAAAGCAGTCGTTCATAAGGATTATTCTAATATTAGAGTTGGGGATATTTTACGGGTAGACAATGATACGCATTCTGTTATTATACTTGAAGTTAAAGAGAATTCCGTTATTGTCGCAGAAGGAAATTATAATTCTGCGATACATTGGGGACGGGAGATTCCTAAAGCAGAGCTGATTGACCCACACAGCTATATTATGACAAGATATTAAGAATATTGTTATATAATAAGATTGTCTTGAGAGTCTATTAATAGGAAATGGAGGTTTATTAGAATGGAAAAGATAACAAGTTTTACGATTGACCACATTAAATTACAGCCGGGGGTATATGTTTCGAGAAAGGATAATGTCGGGGAGAATACAATCACAACATTTGATCTCAGAATGACATCACCGAACGAGGAGCCGGTTATGAATACTGCGGAGGTCCATACAATAGAACATTTGGCTGCAACTTTTTTGAGAAACCATAAGGAGTATGGCAGTAAGACAATCTATTTTGGTCCTATGGGGTGCCGCACTGGATTTTATCTGCTGCTCGCAGGGGATTATGAATCGAAGGATATTGTTCCATTGATGATTGAATTGTATGAATTTGTCAGAGATTATAAAGATGAGGTTCCGGGTGCAAGTCCAAAAGATTGTGGAAATTATCTGGATATGAATCTGGGAATGGCAAATTATCTTGCGAAAAGGTATCTGGAAAATGTGTTGTATCACATTGATGAGACAAGATTGGTATATCCAAAATAAGTATGAAAGATATGTTGGAAAGGCATATTATGTATATGGTTGTTTTATGGCAAAATAATAGAAAAAGAGGTTGAGAAATATGAGGGTATTAGAAGGTCTAAAACCAGAGAAAGTATTTTACTATTTTGAAGAGATTTGCAACATACCACATGGATCAGGAAATCTGGACAAAATTAGCCAATATCTTGTTGATTTTGCAAAAGAAAGGGGACTGTTTCATATTAGAGATGCGAGTAAGAATGTGATTATTGTAAAAGAAGCAACGCTAGGATATGAGAAAGTTGCACCTATTATTTTGCAGGGGCATATGGATATGGTTGCAGTAAAAACAAATGACGCCCAGATAGATTTGGAGAAAGATTCCTTAAAATTGGCTGTAGATGGTGATAATATTTATGCGGAGGGAACGAGTCTTGGCGGTGATGATGGTATTGCTGTTGCTTATATATTAGCGCTGCTTGATTCACAGAACATTGCACATCCGCGCATAGAGGCTGTAATAACGACAGACGAGGAAATTGGTATGGAGGGGGCGACAGCGATTGACCTTTCTATGCTAAAAGCAAAGAGAATGCTAAATATTGATTCAGAAGAGGAAGGGATTCTTCTGACAAGTTGTGCGGGAGGAATGAGAACAGATTGCCATATACCCGTGAAAATGGAATCAGGCTCTAAGGGAATTTGTCTGGAAATTAGAGTGGGAGGTTTGCTGGGGGGACATTCTGGAACGGAAATCAACAAAGAGCGTACCAATGCAATTAAACTATTAGGAGTTACCTTAAAACAAATACGAGAAAAAGTGCCATTTGGGCTTGTACAGATATATGGCGGAGAGAAAGACAATGCTATTCCACGGGAAGCATGTGCAGTTGTAAGACTGGCAGCAGATACAAAAGAGTGTTTTATCAGGGAAGTGGAAAGGATTGAAAAAGAGGAGCAGAACGAAAATAAATCCAAGGAAAAAGATTTGTTTCTTGGTGTGACAGAAGCTGATGCAAAAACAGAATATGTGTTCGATACACAAAGTACACAGCGGATACTGTCTTTTCTAACACTTTTGCCAAATGGTGTGATAGCGATGAGCGCTGATATAGAAGGGTTGGTTGAGACTTCTTTAAATGTGGGAATTTTAAGGACTACTGACACAGAAGTTGTCGCAAGTACTGCAATTAGAAGTGCGATAGAAACTGCAAAACACAAAGTTTTTCTTCAGGTGGATACTTTGACAAAGCTTTTGGGTGGCTATACAGAGACGCACGGCGTATATCCGGGCTGGCAGTTTAACCCAGATTCAAAACTAAGGGCGGATATGGTGCGAATTTATCAGGAGATGTTTGGCAAAGAAGTGAAAGTGGAGGCACTGCATGCCGGACTTGAGTGTGGTATTATGATTTCTAAAATTGCACAGCTTGACTGCGTGTCTTTTGGTCCTAATATATATGATATTCACACTACAAAAGAACGGTTGAGTATTTCTTCGGCGGCGAGAATGTGGGAATATTTACTTGAAATATTAAAACAGAAATAGTGCATTAGTCCTAGCTTTAAAAGAATAATAATTGTAAAAACATTGGAGAGGAAAACAGAATGGCGGAAAACTACAGAGAATTTAATCCCGGAAATGACCAAGAGGACAGGGGGACACACGACAAAAGAACTGAGAATCATTGGAGAAACTCTATTGGTAGGATAACGACAATTGTCGCTATCCTGCTTGTGTTTGCAGTGGTTGTGCTGGAATCTGTTTATTCTATTGGAGAGCAAGAACAGGGTGTAGTCACAACATTTGGCAGTGCAGGAAATGTTGTGACATCAGGATTGCATTTTAAAATACCTTTTGTGCAGAAAGTGACAAAGGTAAACACAACAATTTTGGGGTTTCCAATTGGATATCGTCCAGACAGTGAGGACAGTGCCAGTCAGGAACAGATTGATGATGAATCATTGATGATTACCTCTGATTTTAACTTTGTAAATGTGGACTTTTATGTAGAGTACAAGGTATCTGATCCAATAAAGTATCTGTATTATTCCCAACAGCCAAAAGAGATTCTCAAAAATATTGCGCAATCATGTATTCGCAATATTATTAGCAACTATGTGGTAGATGATGTGATTACGACTGGGAAAAGTAAGATACAGGCAGAAATAAAGGACATGATTATTGAGAAATTAGAGGAGCAGGATATTGGATTGATGCTTGTCAATATTTCAATGCAGGACGCTGAGCCCCCCACGGAGGCTGTTATTGAGGCATTTAAAGCTGTTGAAACTGCGAAGCAGGGAAAGGAGACTGCAATTAACAATGCCAATAAATACAGAAATCAAAAAATTCCTGAGGCAAGTGCCAAGGCAGATCAGATTTTGCAGGCAGCGGAGGCGTCAAAGCAGGAAAGGGTGAATGAAGGTGTTGCGCAGGCGTCAAGATTTAATGAGATGTATGCAGAGTATGAGAAAAATCCATTGCTTACAAAACAGAGAATGTTTTATGAGGCGATGGAAGATGTGCTTCCAGATGTTAAGTTGATTATTGATGATGGAAGCGGAGATTTAAATAAAACGCTATATCTCGATGAACTTCAATTGGAGGATATTACCAATCGTAATTCTGCGATTTCGCAGGAAACATCAGATGCGCAGGAAGAGTAAATGTCTAAAAGGCAGGGAGAACAAACATGAAGAAAAAATTAGGAAGTGCGTTTGGCGTTGTTATTTTAATAGCAGTGTTGGTGGTTTTAGCAAATTCGGCATTTATAATTCGGGAAAATCAATATGGTTTGGTGCGAGAGTTTGGAAGGATTGAAAGAGTCATATCGGATTCGGGTCTTTATTTTAAAATACCATTTATTCAGGAAAAGGATACTGTGTCAAAAGAGTTGTTGCTTTACGATATTGCAAAGTCCGATGTCATTACACAGGATAAAAAGTCAATGATTGTGGACAGCTTTGTTCTGTGGCGCGTAGTCGATCCGAAAGTTTTTGCGCAGACGCTAAATACTTCAGAGCAGAATGCAGAGGGAAGAATTAATGTTGCGGTATATAATTCTATTAAAAATGTGATTAGCAGTATGACGCAATCTGATATTATTGCAGCTAGAGGGCAGAAATTGACAAATACAATTATGCAGAATGTCACTGGAATCCAGCAATATGGAATAGAGATTACGACAGTGGAGATTAAGTTGCTCGATTTACCAGAAGATAATAAAAATGCTGTTTTTGAGCGAATGATATCTGAGCGTGAGAATATTGCTGCCACCTATACAGCAGAGGGCAATTCTGACGCACAGAAGATTAAAAATACGACGGACAAAGAGACTACTGTGATGATTTCCGAGGCGGAAATGAATGCTGAGATTTTAAAGGCAGAAGGAGAAGCTGCATATATGAGAGAGATTGCCAATGCATATGATGGGGAGCAAAAGGCTGATTTTTATCGGTTTACTAGAAGCCTTGATGCGGTGAAAAGTTCAATTCAGGGCGGCAATAAAACTGTGATTTTGGATAAGGATTCGCCAATCACACAGATATTTTATAATTTTTGATAGATACAGGCACATACAAAAGTTGATGTATGCGCCTGCATCGTGATCGGGCGGTGTTGGTTTATGCTTCTGAAGTAGAATTACCAAGCCTCATATAGAAACATACTAAGTAGAGACCACATACTCCTACAAGCGCATAGATAATTCTGGAGAACCAAGTCATACTGCCAAAGATGGCAGCTACAAGATTGAAGTCAAAGAAGCCGATCAATCCCCAGTTCACAGCACCGATAATCGCAATTGTCAGTGCGATACCATCAATAAATTTATTACCCATATTTTCGCCTCCTCGCAAATAGTATTGACATTTTTATAAAAAGCATACAGGAAAAAATTGTTTTTATTGTTACTTTTTTAGAGCGTGGACATAAAATTTGTAAATTTCAAAAATTTATTCATAAAATTTATGTAAATAAATTGAAATAAGTCGATTAATGTGATATTCTATTAGTGCATATAATTTTGCATTATTTCAGAACCTGCGTTTTCTGACAGATGCAGGCGCAATAGGAGGAGTGCATTATGAAAGTAACTGGCAGTTCAAAACGCAAAGATGTCTCAAAAGATGATTCTGTCTCAGAACGAAAGATAGAATCAGGAAATATGGTTTTGGGGCAAATAAAATTAGAGGATTTAGAGCAGGAGAGGTTAGAAGTGAGAAAATCAGTAGAGAAGAAAACAACAACAAAAAAACCAGCAGAGAAGAAATCAGTTAGCACAACAAAGACAGCTGCAGCCGAGACAAAAGCAGAAGCTACAGCAGTGGCAGAGGCTGAGAACGCAAGTGAAGAAGTAAAAGCAGAGGCGAAGAAGGAGACAACAGCAAAGAAAGAGACAAAGACAGCTGCTGCAAAGAAGGAGACAAAGACAACAGCAAAGGCTGAGAAAGAGACAAAAACAACAACGAAGACTGCAAAGGCAGCAGTTTCTGAAAAAATAGTTCTGCAGATTAATGGAAAAGAAGACTTGGTGATGAGTTCTCTGATTGATAGAGTGAAGGCAGCATATGCTGCGGAAGGAAACAAAGCAGATAATATTAAGAATATTGAAGTGTACATTAAACTTGAGCCTGAGAATATGGCGTATTATGTAATTGATGGATATGCTTCTGGTATTAGTTTATATTAATGCTGTCAAATAGACTTTTGAAGAAATTGCTTTGATATACAAATGGATAGTTGGACTGTTTTGATTGAAAGGGCCTCAAATGTTATATGGAGTTGTATAGCTGCGCGATGAATTTGTTGGCAGCTATAGATATCTCTATGATATTTGAGGCTTTCAAACTACTTTATTTTGATGATATAAGACTCTTTAATCAATCGTTGTCATGAGGGAAAAATATGTTTAGACTGTCGAATTCTTCTTCCGTAATATTTGTGAACTGATCGAAAATAATTGTGATATTATTCTCTTTTGCATTACAAAGAAGATAGATAATATCCACAAGCTGAGAAATAATATCTTTCATACGCAGTGTATCAATTTTTATATGTTTTGTGGTTTTTGTTGCTCTCATAGTAAACCTCCATTCGGCGACTGATAGAGATAAACATTATTTTATTTCTGTGAGCAATGAGTCAAGCGGCTGCGAAGCAGACATTTGGAGAATGCCGTGAGGGTCTAATACCTCATAGTAGGCTGTGGGGTATTGACTGGTCTATAGTAAGTGTAAAAATAAAAAAGACAAAAGATAGACATTAGAACGAAACATTAATTTTTAAATAATTATCAAATGCATCAGAATAGATTTTTCCATAGCAATCTGCTGAAATTTTACCTGAACGATATAACTGATAAGCTTCTTTACAGGCATTTTTTAACTCGGGAGAGTTTCCATACAATTCGCCAATCTTTCGTATTTTTTCAATCTGCTCATATTCTAGTATGCTGTATTTGTGAAAAGATTTCATATCCTGATCATTCCTTTTTGTTATTTGGATATGGGTAAATGACACTGCCTAGTAAATAATATTGGTGCAAAATAGAATACACATTGCTCAAATATGTATATAGCGTAGCATATTCTTTACAAATTATCAATATGAAATTCATAAAAAACTTGACTTTGTATTGTAACATCTGTAGGATTGATTTAGGAACTGTTAAGAAGTAACTTTTAAATAGCACGTTAAAAGTTATTTTTAAACGGTTCTTTAGATATTGTTGTTTATTTCTTATACATTGTAGGTATAAATAGCAATATATTTTGCATACAAATTGAGAAAAATATCAATTTGGCACACGAATTTCATTACTTTGATAGGGATATGATTGTGTTATCGGGTTGTGTAATCGGAGAAAGGAAGGGAAAAATGGATACTGTAGAATTGACAAAGAGACCAATCTATATCGTCGGCCACAAGAATCCAGATACGGATTCGATTTGTTCAGCGATTGCATATGCATATTTAAAAAATCAGTGTAATAACAATTGTGAATATGAGTATGTTGCGGCGAGGGCAGGGCAAATTAATCAGGAAACCCAATATGTATTGAATGCTTTTCATGCGGACCCACCAGTGTATCTTCATGATGTTATGACTGACGCAAGAGATATTGATATGAATGCTGTGGAAGGTGTGACAGAAGATGTTTCTCTAAAAAAAGCATGGCATTTAATGCGGGATAGAGGAGATGTGACAGTACCTGTAATTTCTGCGGATAAGCTTGTCGGTATTATTACGCTGGGTGATATTGCAAATGCTTATATGGATGTGTATGATAATTGCATATTATCGCGTGCTAAGACTTCCTATCGGAATATTTTGGAGACAATTGACGCTGAGGTAATTGTGGGAGATGCCAGCGGATATTTTGAGAGCGGGGAAGTTGTCATTGCAACTGCCAATCCAGATGTGCTAGAAGATTACATACACGCTGGCGATATGGTTTTGCTTGGAAATCGCTATGAGACGCAGCTTTGTGCAATTGAGATGGGAGCTTCCTGTGTCATTGTGACAATGGGGGCAAAAATCTCTAAGACAATACAGATATTTGCCAGAGAACATAACTGTATCCTTATCAGTACGCCTTATGATACAGCCACAGTTGCAAGATTGATTAATCAAAGTATGCCAATAGGATATTTTATGAAGCGAGATAAGCTTACCACGTTTAAGATTACGGACAAGACAGAAGGTATTCGGGCGATAATGAAGAAAAAAAGATACCATGACTTTCCCGTGCTTGACGAGGAGGACCGATATGTTGGTATGATTTCCCGTCGAACTTTGCTGAATTTGCGTAAAAAGCAGTTGATTTTGGTGGACCACAATGAGTCCTCGCAGACGGTTGATGGAATCGATTCCGCGGAGATTTTAGAGATCATCGATCACCATAGGATTGGAACACTTGAGACCGTTTCGCCGGTGTATTTTAGGAATCAACCTTTGGGCTGTACTGCGACAATTATTTATCAGATGTATTTGGAAAAAGGAATTGAAATACCTAAAAATATTGCAGGGTTAATGATGTCTGCAATTATTTCTGATACATTGATGTTTCACTCTCCAACTGTGACAGAGGTAGATAAAGCCGCTGCTGCCAAACTTTCAGAAATTTGCGAGGTAGAGATTGAGGGATTTGCAGTTGATATGTTTGGCGCTGGCAGCAGTCTGAGTGATAAGAGCGCAGAGGAGATTTTTGAACAGGATTATAAAAATTTCTCTGTAAATGGCTTTGAGTTTAGCGTAGGTCAAATTAATTCAATGAACAGTATTGAACTTGAAGAAATTCGAGAGAAAATAGAACCTTATATTAAGGAGCGAATGCCAGAACTTCCTGTTGAGATGTGCTTTTTTATGCTTACAAATATTGTGTATGAAAAGACAGAACTTTTATGTTTTGGAGAGAAGGCACGTCAACTGGTTCGTGAGGCGTTTCGACTTCCAAAAACACAGAGAATATTTGAATTAAAAAATCTTGTATCGAGAAAAAAACAGCTGATTCCTGCATTTGTATCTGTGTTGCAACAATGGGAAAAATAGAGTATTACCTGTTACTGTTCACTGTGTTTGAGTAACAGGTAAAAATCCATGCAAAATCACTTTTGGTGATGTATTTTTACTTGAATGCGATACGTTTTTGCACGGAATTAGCAGTAAATGCTAATTTCTGTCCGAACAGTAGTTATTACATACAATTGTGCCAACCATTTTTTGTAATATTTGTTGACCATTTCTAATTCTTAAAGTATAATTATAGTGTACATTTGCTAAGAATATCATGAATAAAATTCTTGATTTTGACATTTTGTAGTATTTATTACGAAAAAATTGAGAAATACAATGGAATGATTATGATATTTTTTAAGAATAGACATATATTTAGTTGAAAGGAAATGGTTACAAGCATGGATAAAACAAGGGAAGTGTTAGGAAAAAACAGTCAGGTGGTACGATTAAGAAAAATTGTGAAGCAGACAAAAGGGTCTCTTGTGACAGGAGTTATCCTGTTGGTGTTTCTATTTTTCGCCAGTGTAGGCTATGCAATAGTAGCCAATGATCAGCTTGAGAGTACGATGTATCTAAACCAGTATCGTATCGCTTCTAAGGCGTTGACAACTGCAGTGCAGTCCTATGCAGTTTCTGCAGATGAAGTATATTATGATGCTTATATGAAGGAGTTGAACACAGACAAGAATAGAGAGATTGCATGGGCTGGGCTAGAAGCAAATAATATTAAGGATTATGAGTGGGACGAACTTAAGGAAATCGCGACGCTTTCCAATAATCTAGTTCCTCTTGAGGAAGAAGCTATGCAGGCAGTCGCAGCAGGAGATGTTGCGGCAGCTACAGAGTTTGTGTTTGGTGAAGAATATAGCAAAACAATTCAAAAGATTAACTCCTTAACAGATGATGTGATTGATAGGATAGAAGATCGTCTAGGCGTCACAAAGAAAGTGTTATTGTCGATTCAGATTGTGTGTGCAGTTGCGTTTCTTGTAGGATTTATTATACTTGCACAACACTGTCTGCGAGCAATTAAGTTTTCAGAACAAGAACTGTTAACTCCTATTATTAAGGTATCAGACCAGATGGCGCTCCTTGCAGATGGCAATCTCCATACACAACTGGATTTGAAAGAGGACGACAGTGAAGTGGGAAATATGGTTGCGGCAATACGTTTTATGAAAGATAATATGACCGCAATTATTGATGAAATTTCCTATATTTTAGAGCAAATGGGACAGGGAAATTATATCGTAAAAGTTGAGCAGAATTATGTCGGAGAATATGTGCGTATCAAAGATTCTCTGAATCAGATTGTTGATGAGATGCGCAAAACGGTAAGCACGATACAGGATGTGGCACATGAAATTGATAGTGGTTCAGCACAACTTGCCTATGCTGCAGATGATTTGGCAACTGCATGTACAGGGCAAGCCACAGAAGTTTCTGGTTTGATGGTATTGTTGACTGCGCTGAGTGACAGTATTGCATATAATGAAAAAGAGGCGGAGGAGGCTGTTAAAATTTCTAATCTGGCAAGTTCTACATTGATTGTAGGAGCGCAGAAGATGAAAGAACTCATGGATGCCATGAAGGATATTAACCAGTGCTCGGAACAGATTATTGCTGTTATTTCAGCGATTTCTGATATAGGAGAGGAGATTGATTTGCTTTCTCTGAATGCTTCTATCGAATCGGCAAGAGCAGGAGAGGCAGGAAAAGGCTTTGCAGTGGTGGCAGAACAGGTGAAAAAGTTAGCTGAAGCGTCTCAGAATGCAGTAGGGCAGACATCTGAGCTAATTAAGCGGACAGTTGAGTCTGTGGAAGTCGGAACCCGTATTTCACGTGAGGCTGCCGCAAATATGGAAGAAGTACAGATGGGTGCTGAGGAGACAACAGGTCGCATTAATGGTATTGTGGACAAACTAAAACTTGAAGTTGAAAGTATTGCGCATATTAATGAGAGTATTGGCGTTGTGGCAGGAATTGTGGATAATAACTCTGCAACCTCAGAGGAGACAGCGGCTGTCAGTGAACAACAAAAAGCGCAGGTGGAATCTATGGTAGATATGATTAGTAAATTCAAAGTATAAATAGAACAAAATTTATCATTGCGGCATATGATGATAGAAAAGATGTGGATGTTTTTTATGAATGATATAGAAAAGACACAATCCTGCATTATGCAAGTCACACAGCAGGAACCATATCTTACAGGGGAACGTGCAATTATCGCTGTGCTGGACAGTGGAATTGATTACTTTTTGCCAGAGTTTCGTGATGCAACTGGACAGACACGGATTCTAGCAATCTGGGACCAGACACAGCAACCAGATGCACAGCAGGGAAAACAGCCACCGCAAGGTTATCAGGAAGGAGTATTATATACAAGAGAAATGATTAATGAGGCACTCGCTTTGGGACGTGAAGACGGTCAAAAGCGAGTGCCTATTTTTGATTTATCAGGTCACGGAACTGCTGTGGCAGGAGTGGCAGCAGGTACAAATATGGGCATTGCGCCCAAGGCTGATTTGTTGATTATACGATTGGGAAATCCGCAGGCGAATTCTTTTCCAAGAACAACGCAGTTAATGCGAGGGGTAGATTACGCAGTAAATCTTGGTGTTACATTGAACAGACCCGTAGCGGTCAATATTAGCTTTGGTAATACTTATGGTGATCATCAAGGAAATTCTCTGTTGGAACGTTTTATTGACAATGCATCTGAAATTGGAAGAAGTGTAATTGTTGTAGGAAGTGGAAATGAGGGGGCGTCAAGAGGACATACGGCTGGAATAATACAAAAGGAAGGTCGTATAGTAGAACTTGCAGTGGCAGATTACGAGACAGGACTTAATATTCAATTGTGGAAATTTTATCAAGATGTCTTTAATCTGGTTATTACATCACCTGGAGGAGAAAAGACAACCTTGGAACTATCTGCGCTTAAGGAGGCACAGGCGGACAGACGGATTGTAGAGCAAACCCAACTGTTATGTTATCTTGGAAAACCGCTTCCTTATAATGTCCAACAGGAGATTTTTATTGATATGATACCAGTCGGTAGTTATATCAACAGTGGCGTGTGGCGCATAGAGTTGATTCCGATCACTCTTGTGACAGGAGAATATCGTTTTTATCTTCCTGGGTATGCAGTTAGAAATATAGCAACTGGCTTTTTCTTGCCAACACCGGAGATGACAATTACAATTCCATCTACGGCGAGAAGGGCGGTGACAGTCGGTGCTTATGATGTAGCACGCAGAAGTTATGCGGATTTTTCTGGAAGGGGATATGTATATCGCTATAATGACGGCAGGGTAGACACAGCAGGAGGGCAGCAGATTATTGCAGAAGTAAAACCAGATTTAATAGCACCGGGAGTAAATATCACTGTGCCTGTGACTGGTGGGGGATATGAGCAAGTCTCAGGTACTTCTTTTGCGACACCATTTGTAACAGGGGCAGCAGCATTATTGATGGAATGGGGAATTGTTCGCGGAAATGACCGTTTTCTCTATGGGGAACGCCTAAAAGCAAGTTTGATACGAGGAGCACAATCGTTGTCTGGAGTGTTAGAACGACCAGACAGCAGAATTGGATGGGGAAGGCTATGCGTGGAGAATGCACTGAAAAGTCTACAGTAAGTAATGGAAGGAGTATGTGAGTATGCAGATTTATGTAGTCAAAGAAGGCGACACAATTGATCGCATTGCGGCAGCATTTGGGGCGAATGTGGAAGAAATTGCATATGATAATCAGATAGCAGAACCCTATCGTCTGGCGGTGGGGCAAGCATTACTTATACCAGTGGAAGGGAAGATCCGTGAGAAGAGAAGCGTATATGTAAATGGTTATGCATATCCGTATATTCGAGAGGAAGTACTTTTAGAAACATTGCCTTATCTAACAAATCTTTCTGTATTTTCTTATGGATTTACCAAAGATGGTGATTTAATCTCGCCACAGGTAGATGATAGTCGTATGATTGGGGAAGCGTGGAATCAAGGAACCGCGCCAATTTTAGTTTTAACCCCAATTGACCAGACAGGAATGTTTAATAATTACTTAATTAGTGAGATTGTGCATAATATGACAGCACAGCAGAATCTAATTGATCAGATATTATTGATGATGCAAGAAAAAGGGTTTGTTGGAATTGACCTTGATTTTGAGTATATTTTACCACAAGACAGAGTAGCATATGCAGATTTTGTTACAAATGTTAGAACACAGGTAGCGCCAGAAGGATATTCTGTCTCTGTGGCGCTTGCACCAAAAACATCAGCAATGCAAAAGGGACTTTTGTATGAAGGAAAGGATTATAAATTACTTGGAGCTGCTGCGGACAGTGTACTTCTAATGACTTATGAGTGGGGATATACATATGGTCCACCTATGGCAGTTGCGCCGATTAATAAAGTGCGTGAGGTGGTTGAATATGCAATCACAGAGATTCCAACAGAAAAGATAGATTTAGGGATTCCAAACTATGGTTATGATTGGACATTGCCTTTTGTGCAGGGAAGTTCTAGGGCGCGAACGATTGGAAATGTGGAGGCAGTGCAAATTGCAATTGAAAATGATGCTGTGATACAGTTTGACGAGATCGCAATGTCTCCTTTTTTTCACTATGAGAAAAATGGGGTAGAGCATGAGGTATGGTTTGAAGACGTAAGAAGTATGCGAGAGAAATTTCAGTTGATTACAGAATATGGACTGCGAGGAATGGGGTATTGGCAGGTTATGAAGTTGTTTCGCGCAAACTGGTTATTACTTGCAGATACTTTTGATATTGTCCGAGCAGGAGGATAACTTTTTTACTGCGGCGTGCGAGTCAGTGCTACTAATAAATTACAGATTCGCACGCCTACAATTATTTTATTTTCAAAATAGATAAAAGTTAATAATAATTCAGCGTATTCTAGTTAATTGCGATATTTGTTTACAATTGCTTGTATTTCGTTCCATTTTGCTTCCATATCTGCAACCAGCTTAAATTGTGTTCTTGCACGGTCTAAGTTGTGATGTTCGCGGTGAACTTTAAAGTAGTGGTCGCCCGTTAAGAAATCCGCTAAAAATCGAATACCACATTCATAAGTCATCAATTTCGCACCCATAGGAAGCAATTCAATTTCTTTTTGTGTAAGACTTCCGGCGCAGCCTTCCAAATATCCTTTTGTGAAGGCTTCAAACAAAGATAAATCGAGTTCTACTTTGCTTAAATCAGTTTCATCTTCTGCGCCTGTGCTTGCGCCAAAGCGAATAGAATCGCCAAAGTCATACAGAGAAAGCCCGGGCATAACTGTATCCAAGTCAATAATACACAGCGCTTTGCGGGTATCTGCGTCAAACAAAATATTATTTAACTTTGTATCATTGTGCGTTACGCGCAAAGGCAATTTTCCTTCGGCTAATAAATCAGTCAAAACAGATGTTTCTTTTTTTCTGTCAAGGGCGAAAACGATTTCCTTTTGCGCAAGGGCAGCACGCGCACTATTTGCAGTTTGTACAGCTTTTTGAAAGTCTTGAAAACGAGAGGCAGTATTATGGAAATTAGGAATGGTTTCATGAAGCATTTGGACTGGAAAATCTGCCAGTAGTTTCTGAAAATTTCCAAAAGCGACAGCGCTGTCATAAAAATCCTTTTCGCTCTCTACTTTTTCCAGACACATGGACCGTTCAATAAAAGAAAACATTCTCCAATAATTATGCGCGCTATCTTGATACCAATTTGCACCATCTAAAGTTTTACATACGTGTAAAGTCTCTCTCTCAGGGTTCCCTCCTTGAGAGAGAATTATTTTGCGCAGATAAGTGGTTACATGAACCACATTTTCCATTAGCTGCGGCGGATTTTTAAAAATATCATGATTCATGCGCTGTAATATATATTTTTTTTCCTGATTTTCAGGTGTGTTGCAGCGCAACAAAAATGTATCATTGATATGTCCATTTCCATAAGTCTTTTTTTCTATCAAATGATTGTTGTCAGCAATAAATGCTGCAATCGCTTCATTTATTTTGGCACAAGCCGAATTTGTATACATAATTTCTCCTTTTTATCTAAAATTTGAATTTTTAAGGAATATCGACCCAACGCATTTCCATCGGTGCTAAATTAAGATATATAAAAAGAGTGCCCTGTACATATAAATCCGTTTCTTGTGGTTTTTTGGAATTGTTAATAACAGCTATTTTTCCAGTTTGTTCAAAAACAGCAAGTTCTGTATCGATATTAGTGACGTAGAATTTTTTTAGCTCGTCTTCTCTATGTGCGGCAAAGTAAATAGCACGCAGCAAAAGACGGCAGTTTTGGGGAGAGTAGGGCAAACCTGTGAAGTAAACACTTCTGCCTTTTCCATATTCGTTGACTACTAGGCGACTGTATTTTTTGTCCATATTGAGTATTTGATACTGTTCTCCCTGCGCATAGATACGACTTTTTCCTTCTCCAAAATCAATTTCATCGGGAATATCTTCTAAGATAAAATGATTGCGATTAAGCGCATTGTATTTGTCAGTGCTCATTGAAAAGCCAAGCTCTCTGTCAACACCTAGCACATCACTCAGTTGGAAATAGCGCCCTTGATACTGACAGGCACTTGGTTCGCCTATACCAATAAATCCGCCTCCCTCATCAACAAATTTGCGAATCGTGCAAACGACAACCTCATCTTTCCAATTTTCAGCGCCACTCCAAGAAGTATAAGCATCTCCTGCATTGATAATCACTTTAATTGAAGGGTCAATTCCATTTTTTATCTGTTCAAAATCAATAAATTCCACGTCGATAGGCATTCCGCTTAAACATTCAATAACGCCTACATACGAATAGATTTCGCGATACCACAATGCATGATGTACTTGATTGGACATCCAGCGTCGAAGATTACCCCAACAGTTTAGAATTGCAACTTTAAAGGGGGCTGTATATGCTTTTGTACCTTGCATATTTTGATGTATCTGTCGAAATTCATCTACCACCTTTTGAATTTGGTCAATAAAGCCAGGCCATTCTGCAGCGAGTTTAAGATAACCGCCGTATCCAATACGGTCAAGTGGAGAGCGCAAAATTGCTCTGCGTGCTTTAAGCCAGTTATCTTGCGCTTCCCCAATTGGATCACCGCCCTCAGTAAATACATCAGGGAAAAAGTAGGGCAGCAGGCGCCCTTCTGTATAGTTCACACCTTTAATATCTGAAATCATACGCAGTGTGACACCATCTCCTACAGAGCCAACAACGGCGTCAAGACCAATATTTTGAAAATATTTTCCAAAAGGCTCTGTTCCAATCCAGTGATCCCCTAAAAACATCATTGCTTCTTTACCGTAACTATGTACAATATCCACCAGTTCTTTTGCAAGCTTGGAGACTTCAATCTGCTGGAACTCTATAAAGTCACGGAACTCTTTGGAAGGAACGCGGAACGTTGAATTGTGATAGCCTTGGTCCACAATATATTCTGGGCGAAATGGATAGCCAGCCCATTTTTCAAATTGTTCTAGGATATAAGGGCTAACACTTGCGCTATAACCAAACCACTCTACAAATTTTTCACGTTTCTGGTCATCGAAGGTCAAAGTAAATTGATGAAAAAAAGTAGTAAAGCGCACAACATTTACATGTGGATTATCCTCACACCACTTTTTTAGTTTTTCTTTAACATACGCCTGTGTTTTGGGTTGACGCACATCATAAGTTAATTGATGTGGTGCGTCTTTCCAATCATTTGTAATAAAATTGTACATATGTACAGGGTCCCAAATCAGGAATGCAAGGAAGCTGACAGTATATTGATGATAAGGGATTGTCTCAATGACAACCTCTCCTGTCGTTTTGTCATAGTCCCATTTATCTGTTGGAACAATTTCGCCTGTGGTTCTGTCAATGACTTCCCACCAACGTTTTGGAGAATCGATTGTATTGACCTTGAGCTGTTCTGTATGAAATCCCTTCATAAGTTCGATGCGTAAGCAATTGCTTTTCGCGGTTACGCGGTCACTTATGAGATATTCCTGTTGAATTTCTTCTGGATTTTGCATAGCCCATTGATTGTCTTTTCGGGTGGTATAGTATGTTGCGTAAATCTTGGCGTCTTGACTCAATAATTCTTCAGGCATAGTTGTTCCATCGCAGTCTCGCAATGCGTCTGCACCAAGCATATTTTTTAGTTTAATGGTTGTTTCAACCATATCTACATCTGTAGGCAGTGTCAATCTGCCAGTGTTTTCCATATTCATAATAAGAGCCTCCTTCTAGGCATTCTCTTGCATTACCGCTGCCAGACAACGGCTTTTACTGGTATTTTTTGTTATAAAGATAGAGAAGAACTAAAATTCCAGCAAGACCGACAAGCATTGTTAATAATCCTGTTGGACCAATATTGCGCTGCCCTGTAACAATTAATATAATACTGATAATAAAAATAAATACATACAGCAATCGAATTATATATTTCATAATAATTCCTCCTTAAAATATTGCAATTAGCCCTTTAGTCCACCTAAACTCATGCCCTGTGTCAGTTTTTTCTGTACTAAAATATACAGAATTAATGTTGGTAACATAACAATCACAAGTCCTGCGTAAAGCTGTCCATAATTTGCCGCTGCTTTCTGTGCCTGCATTAGTTGCATTAGACCAACAGGAAGCGTTTTGGAGTTTTTGGTGAGCAATGTCATAGAAATGATATATTCATTCCAGAATGACAGAAAATTAAACAGGATTACAGTGATAATACTTGGCAGTGCCATTGGCATCATAATTTGAACCATTGTCCGAAAGTACCCGCTGCCGTCCATATACGCTGCTTCTTCATAATCACGTGGTATTGTGACAAAAAAGCCTGAGAGTAAATAGATTGTAAATGGCAGGGCAGTGGAGGCATATACAAGAGCAACAACAAAAAGGTTATTTAAGAAAAAGCTGTTGCCGCCCAAACTTTTTAGGAATTTATCTGCATCTACAAACATTAGGAAAATTGGGACAACGATATAGTTTACATTGATAAATAGACCACCCATAAACATTATGTTGATTAGTTTGCTTCCAAAAAAGCGATAGCGCGCGAGCACATAAGCTGCGGGGAGAGCAACGACTAACAAAATAGCAAGTGCCAACATTGTTACCAGAATGGAGTTAAAAAAATATTCGCCCATATTTGCTTTTTCAAAAGCATCAATAAAGTTTTGAAAATAAAATCCCTTTGGCATTGTCCAAGGATTGCCATAAAATTCAGAGTTTTCTTTAATGGAGGCTAGAAAGACCCAGCCTACTGGTATTACAATGCTAACGGCAAGCGTTAACAGGGCAACATAGATAAAAACTTTATAGAGTGTATTAAGATTCATTTCTTTCTTTTTATTCTGCATCTGTGTTTCCCTCCTTTAAAATTCTAAGGGTTCTCTTTTGGTAACAAAATTGATAATTGCTGACAGACCAAATGAGAACAGGAATACAACAACACCGATTGCCATACCATAACCATAGGAGGAATTGGTGTAAGCCTGTTTGTACATATAGCTTAGAAATACCTCTGTTGCACCATCAGGACCACCGTTTGTAAGTGCTTTTACAATCAGAAAGCTAATGTTGATGGAACTGATTACAAAGAAAGTTAAGGTTGTTCTAATATTTGTCCAGATTAGTGGTAGGGTAATAGAGAAAAACTGACGGATTCTGCCTGCACCCTCAAGATTAGCAGATTCATAAAGACTTTCTGGCACACTTGCCATACTTGCCATATACATAACCATATAATAACCAATCGCTTGCCAAATCATAGCGATAACAAGACTATAGATAACTAATTTTTGGTCGCCCAGCCAAAGGATTGGTGTTTTTTCACTTCCGCGAAAGATACCAATAATACTGTTTAAAAGTCCGTTATTTGGGTCGTAGATTGCCGAAAAAATTGCGGAGATAACCACCACGGACAAAATGTTTGGTATATAAAATATAATGCGGAAGAAGTTTTGCCCTTTAATTTTTTCGCGGGAGAGAATTGCTGCAAAAATAAGGGAAAATCCCATTGTTACAATTGTTACAATCGCAATCAATAGAACCGTATTTTGGAAGGAACGGAAAAAATTTGTATCTTCCATTAAAATTTTAAAATTATTTAGACCGACAAATTGTTTGGTATTAGAATAGCCGCCCCACTTGTACAGAGACATCTTAAAGACATTAAAAGTTGGAATTAGCATAAAAATAACAAACAATATCACTGCCGGCGCTACGCATAAGGTAATAAAAATCGATTTTCCTCTGACTTTTTTCATGCGCGTACCTCCATTTTCTAAGTTGCAAAGCTCGCTGTGCAAAAAAAGCGCTCCAAAGGTAGAAACCTTCGGAGCGCTCCTAAAACCTTATTCCATTGCGGCTCTCAATTTGTCACTTGCTTCCTCTACAGCAGCCTGCCATTCTGCAACGGTCTTGTCACCGCTTACAATACTGTTGACTGTTCCGCACAGGGTATCAAGCATATTTACACCTTCCACTGGTGCAGTAGAAGCGAATCCGCCCATAACTGCGGTTGCACCATTATCATAAATACTATAGAATAGCTTATTGTCGCCTTCCAGAGAATCGCTAATGCCTGTGATTGGCTGAATTGCTGTGGATTTTGCAAAGATTTTTGCTGCTTCGTCAGAGTACATATAAGCTACAAACTCTTTTGCCATATCTTGGTTTTCTGCTGCGGCTGGAATCCACATTTGCTCAAACCAGCAGAAGGAGCATCCAGCACCGCCATCATTGACTGCTGGGATTGCCATAAATCCCCATTCAAAACCATCTGCTCTTGGCGCATCAGCCATTTCTCCAGGAAGCCATGTACCATTTGGACAGAAAATTGCTTTGTTGTCAAGAATAAGCTGTTGATTCTTTGTAAAGTTGTCATTATTGGCATTGGCAACAGTAGTACCTTCTGTATATGTTCCAAGTTTTGCAATTAATTCAAATACCTTGGTTGCGTTTTCGCTTTCCCAAATACCATCTTCATAAGTCATACAGCTATTAAAGAAATCTGGACCACCTGCTGAAGACAATGTTGCGTATGTAAACGCGTCAAAGTATCCAGTTGTAGGATATGTAAACAATGCAATACCTTCCTCTTTCGCTGTGTCGCCAAGTGCCCACATTTCTTCCCATGTTGTAGGAACTTTCCAGCCTTTTTCCTTGAAAAGTCCTGCATTGTAGAACAGTCCGCAAGGGCTGTAGAACATCGGTGCATAGTACGTTACCCCATCTCCATAAGGGTTCGTTGCCAAGGTATCAAGAAATCCAGGAACAATCTTGTCTCTTACTGTTACACTTTCGCCAGGAACCGTCATATCAAGAACATCTGTCAGCGGAAGAAGTGCTTTTTCTTTCGTGAGAGTTTCTGTCAAAGCTGCTTCACGACCAGTTGCCAAATGTACGACATCTGGATAATCTCCAGCCTTCATTGCAGGGCTAATAACATCTTCCAATTTCTTGTCAATTGTGAGTTCTACAGTTACACCAGGGTGAGAAGCCTCAAAAGCAGCCACAACTTCTGACCACATATCTGCACCATATCCTCCTTCAAAAGCAGCTACTTTTAAAGTTTGTTCCTCAACAGGTGCAGCTTCCTCAGAAGAGTTTTTTTCTGTTGTATCTGCTGGTGTGCTCTCAGCAGGCTTTGCCTCGTCAGGTTTTGCTTCGGTGGTATTATTTGCCGCAGTATTGTCTGCTGGTGTGCTGTCTGCCGGTTTATTGTCAGAACCGCCGCATCCTGCAAGCAATGACGCTGACATAGCTGTTATCAGTAACAATGAAATAACTTTTTTTGATTTCATAGAAATCCCTCCCTTATGCATTTCCGTCATACGATTTTTGCATTATTGCAGACCGTATGGGAATTTCTACTATAAAAATAGTTTATATTTTATAGTAGTTGACTTGTTTTTACGTATAACTTAAGTATAGCGATATTGACAATTAGAATCAATCTGATTATTGCTTCGTATTTTATATATCTTGCTTTTTGTAGAAAAATATTTAAAATAAAACAAAATAAAAATAATAAATTGTATAGAATTAATATAGAAACAGAATTAAATAATAATTTTTTGTGCAAGTTATAAAAATAAAATTTTGAAAAAGAAAGAGAATTGTCATTTTATATGTGCTGTATTCACAAAATAAAGCCTATATAAATTTTAGAAATATTAAGATAGTTGCATTTATAGACAAAATATATAAAACCTGTTATATTTTTCTTATAAAAGCACTTAAAGGAAAGAAGGTTATTTATTGTGGGAAATACAAGACATTGTATTGAGGACAATCAAATTTTAAATTTTGATGGTTTAAAACTATTATATGTCTCTACGTCAAAATACGAAGGAGACTGGCAGAGCATTTTACATTCACATCCATTTAGTGAGCTTTTTTATGTTGTGTGGGGTAATGGTTCCTTTATCACAGAGGGCATGGAATTTCCTGTTAGTAAGAATGACATGGTGATTATCAACCCAAACGTACAACACACAGAAAAATCTTTACAGACAGAACCTTTGGAGTATATTGTGTTGGGGATAGAAGGACTTTCCTTTTCATTTGAAACAATGACAACTACGCAGGAAAGTGTTCATATGCATACTGCGTTTGGCGAAGTGTATCGATATAATACACAAAATTCTAATATTTATGCTTATTTAAATATTATGTTGGAAGAGATTTCTAAAAAAGAGGAAAATTACGAGACTGTGTGTCAGAATTTATTGGAAGTAATTATGATTTGTATGCTCCGAAACAATAATTTATCGATTGTACAGAGCAGTAATATTCTTTTAAATAGAGAGTGTGTGCAGATTAAAAATTTTTTAGATGCAAATTATGCAGAAAATATTACATTGGATATGCTGGCAGAACGCTCACATATGAATAAATATTATATGGTCCATGCTTTCACAAAATATATCGGAATTTCTCCAATTACATATTTGATTCAAAAGAGGATACAGGAAGGAAAATCTTTATTAGAATCCACATCATACTCAATTTCGGAAATTTCAACGATTCTTGGATTTTCTTCACAATCTTATTTTTCGCAGGCATTTAAAAAAGTAACAGGGAAAACACCAAATCAGTATCGAAATGAATTTAAAAATAGATAGACATGAAACGATTTATTCTGTACATGGGCGTTCGTATAAGGGCTGACGAACGCCCTGCTGATTATATTATTTTTTTCCAGTTAGAAATTACTTCCTCACAAGCGTCAGGGTCCATGTCTGCAACAGCCTCACAGAGTCGAATGTACAAATCATGATTCTCGTCTTGGAAACTGTATCCATCGAGCGTGTGGATTGCATCATCCATTTTGTCCATATCAAGATCTTCAATGGCTTGTTTCATTAATGCAAAGACTTCCATTAGCACCGAAGTAGTTATCGGCGGTTTTCCCTCATCCTCTCTTTTTTCTGGAAAATAAGGGCTTAACAGATCATGATAGTGCGCATATAAAGCAAGCAATTCATCTGTATTTTGCAGAATCATATCAATATCATTTGCATTGCCGGCAGCTTCTAAAGCGGCGGCCTTTTCGGAGAGGTCGTCGGCGCCAATCTGCCTAGAAGCACTCTTGAGCGCGTGAACTTCAATTGTATAATTGTACCAGTCCTTTTTGTCGCGATAAGTTTCTATTAATTTTTGTTTTTTTGGTATGACATGATAATAATCTGCAAGGATTGTCATAAAAAGTTCTTCGCTTCCTAAAAGTTTTAGAGCCTCTTTTATATTTAATTCTGGAATATCTGGCAACGTAATTGTTTTTTTTGCGGTAACAGGTCTGACAGAACCAGTATGTTTTTTGATTTTTTCTTTTGGAAGCCATCTGCGTATGGCATTGATCAGCATACGAACTTCAATCGGCTTCGCTACAAAATCATTCATACCTTCTTCGATAAACATTTTTTTGACATTGCCAATCACATTGGCAGTCAATGCAATGATAGGCACATTATCATATTCGGAATGGAAACGCCGGATAATATGGGTGGTTTCAATACCATCTATCTCAGGCATCATATGATCCATCAGTATCAAGTCATACATTGTATCTGATATTTTATTGATGGCTTCATTTCCACTAAGAGCAGTATCAATCTGCATGTTGAGTGGTTCAAGCAGCCCTTGTGCGACTGTGAGATTGATAGAGTTATCATCTACAATTAAAATTTTGGCATTCTCAGCAGTAAAATCATAATATTCGTCAGAAGAAGTGCTGTCGTACTGGCTAAAAGTTTCATGATTGTAGATTCCTGCCAGTGCCAAGACAGACAAAGGTTTATGTACAATCAATACGTTAAACGGCGTATTTGTCACAGATACTCCGTATGGGGCGATAACAATTACATTGAGTTGTTCCTGTTCTTGTATAAAATCCTGTAATGGTTGACTGAAGTCTCGATATGGAATAAACAAGTAAGTATTGGTCAACTGATCTTTATATTCTATCAGAAAGTTTAAAATATCTTTATCTTTTAAGTCTGTGTAGTCAATATCAAGTTTGTGCATATCTCTTTTTAGCTGGACATTTGCGTAAGTATTATTGAGAAACCCTGCTGCATGCTTTGGTGGTGTCTCATTTAAAGTGATAGAAGGTTCTGGATTAATCACTTTTTGTGGGACAGTAAAAGAAAAAGTAGAACCTTCTCCATATACACTTTCCACAGAAATATTGCCGTTCATTAGTGTGATAAGTTGTTTGCTTATTGCAAGGCCAAGACCAGTGCCTTCAATATTACGGTTTCGCTTGCTGTCAAGTTGCTGGAATGATTGAAAAAGTTTATTAATATCCGCTGGTTTAATACCAATTCCTGTATCTGATACAGAAAACAGCAAATTGATGGTATCTTCTGATACGATTTCAAAATCGTACTTTAAACAAATCTGCCCCAACTTGGTAAATTTAACTGCATTGTTTGCCAAATTGGTAATAATTTGTTTTAGACGTACCATATCACCAGAAAGAACCTTGGGAATTTTAGGGTTAATATCAAGGACCAACTCCACGTCATCTTTGTCGATACGCGTACTGATAATAGTTGCAATATCGTTAATTAAAGAAGTCGGCTCATAATCATCTGCAACAATATCCATTTTTCCAGATTCAATTTTAGAGAAATCAAGAATATCATTAATAATCGTAAGCAGCGATTTTCCAGCAGCTTTAATTTGATTGATATAATTTTTGGCAGTGGGAGTCATTTCTTCGCGAAGCGCCATCTCTGTCATACCAATAATTGCATTCATAGGAGTGCGCAGCTCATGGCTTGTGTTGGCCAAAAAATCAGATTTCATGTTTGCAGCTTTTTCAATCTCAATATTGGCCTCTTTCATAATATACTTATGATAAGCAATACTTGAGAGTGCACTTGTAAGTGTGTACAAAAAAAGAGCAGCATTGTCAAGTTTTGATTTTTCTATAGTGGGCACACTCATAACTGATTGCAGATAATTGATAAGGTCAATGCCAATCTCAGCCGCAACCTGCATAATTCGTGTAATGTCAGGAGGAGAGATGAGCACCTGTCCTCCCACAAAACAGCCAACCATTTTATCACCAGCCATAATTGGAGCAGCAAAATCCATAAGCCCCGCATGGCAATAGTATGTAACAGAAGAACCTACTTTTAGAGAGAGCTCTGCGCCATGCTTGTCACACTGTTGGCAGCGCAGGCACCCGATTGGTGAATTTCGAGTGTATTTGCTGCAAAAATCGGTGAAATTTGTCCCTTTTGTGACAGGAACGCCTTCTGCATCAGTGATAATAGCAGCAAACCCAGTCATTTTAGAGAAAGAATCTTGCAGCCGTTGGAGCATCTCCACTTCAAAAAGGTCTGTGATGGTTATCTCGTTATTCATAAAATATGTCTCCAATTATAATAGTAAAGTGTTCGTAGCTTTCAAAATTATAGAAGTAACTCATGTATTTTATTTAACAGTGCATGTTTGTCAACTGGTTTCAGAAGATAGCCTTGTGGTCTTAAAGCAAGTGCACTTTTTGTCTTTTCCACATCATTGATTCCTGTAAGAAATACAATTGGAATTGATGCAAGGCGAGGGTCAGCCCGGACCGCTTCAAGCACCGCTGGACCATTCATATCAGGCATCTCATAGTCAAGTAAAATCAAATCTACTTTCTTCGTTTTTAGGAAGCGAAGCGCAATGTTTCCATTGATAGCAGTGGCAACTTCGTATTTGGAGTCAAGATACCCTTTGATTGTCTTGTGAATAATTGTGGCGTCATCTACAACAAGGATACGAGGGCGTTCTTTTAAATCAAAATTCAGTAATTCTGTATCTGTTGAAGATGTCGGTTCACTCTCAGCAATATCAAACATAGAATCTAGTTGTGTCAACGCATCAAAGGCGCTGCCACCAGCAGAGAATCCTGATGTGGCAGGCGGGGTTTGAGCAGTGGACAGACGCACTTGATGATCCCGAATAAAGTGTGTGATTGCATCCTCCAAGTCGGCGGTAGGAATTGGAAGTTTTAATGTAAGTTCAGGTATGTTATTTGGAATTTTAGATGCGAAATCCATACTGCCACTATCACCAATCACACCATAAGGAATTTTATTTTTTATTAGGACATCATGGAAACTTGCAACTGTGACAAGATCGTCTCTTGTTTCTGCACGCATACAAAGGACAAACATGTCTGGTTTGAAATACTGAATATGGTTTTTTAAATCATCATATATGATAGATGATGTCATACATTCAAATGTCGAGTCCATCTGGGTAAAAAAGGTAGTAATTAATTTTTTGCTGTTTCCAGCCAGTAATAACTTATATTTTTTCATGTTTGCATCCTCCTGTAATGTCAAATATTGAGTGTTTTCAAGTTGTTTTTGTGTGCAGACTCGCGCAGAAGAAATAAACAGATAAGGCGGTGTACGAGTCGCATATCGCATAATTTTTTCTCTTGATTCTACACATATTATAGTAACATAAATCAAAAAAATTAGAAACAGAAAGTTTTGTTTTTAATAAATTTTGAGATTATACTATTGTAATGTTATTTCTTTACAGTTCTATAGAAAAGTGATATGATGGAATCATCAGTTTTGAAAAGAGGTGGAGAAATGTCAAATTTAATAGAATTTTTTAGAATGGTATTGTCTTATTTAATGGTGTTTGCAGTGATTGTTGTGGTGTCAGGGATTGGCGGTTTTATTGGTGTGAAAGTTTGGAAACCGAAGGAATAAGATTGACTTGGAAGTCAGATGTGCGTCATAAGTTCTTAAAGTGTGATAATTTATCTAAAACTGTATATCTGAAATCTACAATTGGCGTTTTGATTACAGAAAAGGTAATACATGTCTTTCAAAAGACTATTGATAAAGATATTGAAATTAAATTGTTTGTATAGGGAGAACTACCCATTGGATTTAGACAATGGGTAGTTCACAAGTTTAGAACAAATTCAAAAAATAAAAAACTGGAGGAAGTTTATATGTTAGACAAGCATTTAATTGCAAAAACAGAACCTGTTGCTTTGCAGGAAAACATAGTAATAGAGGGGAATACACGTATTACTGTTCTGGCGGACAGATTGTTTCGTATTGAGCAGGAACCGAAAGGGCACTTTTGTGATAAGGCGACACAGACTGTATGGTATCGAAAGACATCAAAGATTTCATTTTCCGTAGAGCAGGCAAATGAGGAACTGCGAATTGCCACTGATAAGGCGATTCTTGTATGGAAAGGTTCTGTTGCAGATAGTTATATATATTTGGCAGGACAAGATAAAAAGTTATATCTAAATAATAACGAAAATCTTCTTGGTACATATCGTACTCTAGATGGCTGCGATGGTGATCAATGCATTTCTTTTGAGAATGGCAGGTGTAAGGTGGAAAAACTAACACTTGGATACGGTGTTATTTCCAAAAATGGAGTGGCACTTTTAGATGATAGCCAATCGCTGATTTTGGGCGCAGATGGAATGCTGGCAAAGCGCGAGCATGCGCAAGTGGATTGTTATGTGTTTGCGTATGGGAAGGATTACAGAGAGGCATTGAAGGCGTTGTTTTTTATCTGTGGAAAGACCCCATTGATTCCACGGTTTGCATTGGGGAATTGGTGGAGCCGATATCACGCTTATACAGAGAAGGAATATCTGCACACAATTGAGGATTTTGAGGAGCGCGGCATTCCGTTGACGGTCGCAACGGTGGACATGGACTGGCATTGGTCCACTACCTTGGATGAGCGTAAACAGATTACGGCAGACGGAAAAAACGACACATTGCACGGTGGAAATGACGGCTGGACAGGCTATAGTTGGAATACTGATTTATTTCCAGATTACAGGCGCTTTTTGAGGAAACTGCACGAGAAAAATTTACATGTAACGTTGAATTTGCACCCAGCACAAGGGGTGCGATATTTCGAGGACTGTTATCAGGAGATGGCGAAAGCTGTAGGTATTAATCCAGAAACTGAACAGCAGATCCCTTTTGACATGACAGATGAAACGTTTATTAATGCTTACTTCAAGGTGCTTCACAAACCATATGAGCATGATGGCGTGGATTTCTGGTGGATTGATTGGCAGCAGGGAAGTGACTCGAAGTTGGAGGGATTGGACCCATTATGGGTGCTGAACCACTATCATTTTTTGGACAATGGTGTACAACAGGAGCCACTAATTTTATCGCGCTATAGTGGGATTGGTTCTCATCGTTATCCGTTAGGGTTTTCTGGGGATACCTATGTGACATGGGAGAGTTTGCAGTATCTGCCTTATTTTACAGCAACAGCATCAAATGCGGGTTATTGCTGGTGGAGTCATGATATTGGTGGTCATATGGGTGGTTATAAAGACGACGAGTTGTATGTACGCTTTTTACAGTTTGGGGTATTTAGCCCAATTAATCGTTTGCATAGCAGCGATTCCGACACGTTTACAAAGGAGCCGTGGGCGTACAAGAATGGCGCAGGACTGATTGCAGAAGAATATTTGCGGTTGCGGCATCGGATGATTCCGTTTTTATACTCTGCGTCTGTGGAAGTCGCAGAAAATGGAACTGCCTTGATAGAACCAATGTACTACGAATGGGCTGACGAGGAGGAAGCTTATCAGTGTCCGAACCAATATCTGTTTGGTGGTCAAATGATTGTGGCACCTGTGATAACAAAGAGCGAGGCAGAAGGTATGGCAAAAGTGGATGTCTGGCTGCCGCAGGGAAGATGGACAGACTTCTTTACAGGTGATGTGTATGTGGGTGGTCGAAGGATTACAATGGTGCGTTGGTTGGAAGAGATTCCAGTTTTACTCAAAGAAGGCGGATTTTTTATATTAGATGACCGAAAATATACCAATGATGTGGAAAATCCAGACATGCTAAAAGTATATATTACAAATGGAAATGGAAGTTATACACTGCATGAAGAGCAGGAAGGAAAGCGCATTGATACAATATTTGTGTCAGAGAAAAAGGAAGATGTTCAAAAAGTGAGATTTTCTTGTAAGATAGGAGCGGAAGGTTTCGATATCAAACCAAGAAGATATCAATTTGTGTTCTGCAATATTTTGTCTGGTGAAGTGACTGTTAAAGGAGATGACAAAGCACATCCTGCTCATGTGGACGACAATGAGTGCTTGCATGTCACAATTGAAAAGATTGTACCAGGTGTGCAGTATGAAATATCTGTACTTTTTGCAGAACAGGTGGATAAGAAGAGAAGAGAGGCAATCCGCAAAATCATCACAAGATTTGAGATGGACAATAATCAGAAGAATGAGTTTTATAAAAAATTATGCAAATCTGATGAAGTGACTTATGAAAATATAGTTCAACAGATACCTGTGCCAGATGTTGCAAAGAACAGGTTATTGGAAGTTTGCTTTGCTGATTGCCATCTTGATTTGGATAATAGTTCTGTTCAAAAAATTATAAACAAGAGTGTTTAGACAATATATTTTAAATTGCTTTTGCCAATATTAAAAATCTCGTCTGTATCAATTATTTTTCTACACTTTCTAATTAGAAATAGGTTTTAGGAGTGTTATATGCGAATTGACACATATGTAAATATAATGAAGTATTTTTTTGTCGGGTTATTTTTACTTTCAATTTTGACAGGGATTGTAGCGATTTGGAAACGAATTCAAAAGAAACCATTGAAATATGAGTGGATAAGTCCACTTACAATGATTTATTCAATTTTTGGTTTATGCAATACATTTCTTGCATATATTGCATATGATGATATTTCAGACCCAAATTATAGTAGGTATGAAAACTGGGGATTGCATAATTTTATATTAAATGATTTAAAAATGTTGATTCTATGGCTATTTATCAGTGTGATAGTCTTTGTGATATTTTCGAGAAAACAATGCAAAATTAGTAACCGTTCAGAAAACCTGTTTATCCGTTATATAGTTAAAACATTAAGCATATGGTTGTTGATTGGTATAATATGTTGCTTTATGTTTTTGGTAAAATTGTAAAAATATGGAAAAGGATTTGGTAATATTGTAGAACATTGTAAGGAATTTTTGAATTGCGAGGTTTTATGGAAAGTAATGTTCGTTATATTACATATGGTGCAAATGAAAAAGAGATAATAAAAAGAGGAATTGAAGCAATTAGAGAAGTTCTTATGGGTGATGATAACAAGAAAAAGAAAAGTCTTTTGTTTGCTTTGGATTGGTTTATGGACCCTTATTATAAACAAGATCACTACATTGCTGATTTCTATGATGAGTTAATTGATTTACTTCAAATAGTAACGATCTCATCGAGTGATGATGTGTCAGAAGATGCATTGGATCTCTTGTCTTCCTATGGTTGGGGACCGTTTGAGATTCTTGAAAAAGAGATAGAAAAAGTGTCTGAACAAATAAAACCATATGTGTTAGAAGTGATCAACATGGATAAAGAATGAGATTTATAATAAATTAGTGGTTAGCTTTTGACCACTGGTTGATATCAGCATCCAGCGCAGTAAGCAGGAAAAGATAAATTTCCTGCTTGATTTTAAAAAATGATATTGACTGTATAAGCTTCCCAAGGCGCTGGCAGTTCTAATTTTTGTATCATGTTTTCCAAGACAGGTTCTGGGATATAGCGTGCCCTTTTTTGATTTCTGGCAATAAGATCTTGATAGGGGGTTTCCAGATATAAAATGTGCACGCGAGCACCATAGCCAGCAAAGAGATTGATCAGTCGCTGTCTCGTTTCTTCAATGAAGTTTGTTGCGTTCCAGATAAATGGTTCTTTTTTTCTTAAAAAAATTCTGGCTTGATCTGTTGCAATTTGCGCGATTTTGCCAGAATTTTTTGTGGGAGGCAATCCCAACTGTTCGCGGATTTTGTCGAGAGAAACAACAGGCAATCCTGCGCCGTGTTGCTCAATCCAATAGTCTTTTCCCGCTAGAGGTAGACCAGACATTAAAAGGACATCAAATTCTGTATCATCACATAATTCTGCTTTATGCCATAACTTTTCTCTATGAAAATATTGATATTTTGTATAGGGGTTCGCAAATGCATAAGACTTTTCCCAAACACCTAATTCCTGAGTGTACTCTGCGAATAATTCAACTTGTTCTACAAATGAACTAGGATTTTCTGTAATTCGTCCGTTCACATCAGCCTTTGAGAGTAGATATAAAAGGCGCAAAGGAATGCTTTCTGCCGCTTTGAGTAAATCAAACTCTATTCTGTCTTTGTTCCAAAACCACACAGGTAAACCATGATATCGAATTAGCTTTGCGATTATTTCCCGCTGATAGAAAGTTAAGCCAAACTGTTTTGCTTCTTTGTAAACCATTTGGCGAAAGACTTTTTCTCCGATAATCGTATGCTTTGGCGCTATCCACATACCATTTTCCTGTTTGGTGCAATATATTTTCCCAATATCATGAAAAGCTGCTGCTAAAAACAATAGTTCCTGTTCTTCCTGTGTCAATTCTTTCCATTCAGGAAGTGCCATCAGTTTTTTACAGACCATTTCTGTATGGCAATATACATCACCTTCCCCGTGATACTCGGGATTTTGAGGAATATTTTTCAGCGCACATAGTTCAGGGTAACAGCAGGAGAGCTGAGAAAAAGAAAATTTGCTGTCTCCGATTACTTTAAGAATATTTTGACTCATCAAAGGTTCTCCTTCTCTGGCATTGCAAACAAGTCCACTCCATCTGCTAAACAATTCGTTATAATTGGACGGTTGCTCCAGTGACTTTCTGAGTCAAGAATAGTGTTCAGAAAAGTTCCTCGTACAAACTTTAAGCGGTCGGTAACATAGTCGCCGTCTTCAACTTTAATATAGATTCCTTCCATAATTCCTGTTAAGTCTGTCTGGCGGATAGCTAACGCAGAATCTATTCCACTTTTTTGGCATTGTATAAGAAAATTTTGTTTTTGCTTGTCGGAGATAAACAGGCTTGGACCAATCCATTTTTCAATCGCATGCACTGTCTTAAAAGTCCCTTCTGTTAGTACACGTACAGAACAGATAAACGGGGCTTGATTCAAAAATTCTCTGCGTTTTCTGGTGGAGTAAAAACGTTGTTCTTTTTTGTCAAAAATATCAAATTCCATAAAATAATGGGGTAATTGGTTATAAAATACAGTATGTTTTGCATACAACCATTCCCCGTACATCACATATCGGTCTTCAAGCAAATGATGCAGTTGCGTTTCAAAGCAACCTGCCCAAAGTTTAAACAAATCAAATTGTCGTTCTCCATAACCGCCATTTAAAAAGTGCCCACGGCTTTGCAAGTACATTTTTCCATCTGTGCCAAAACTAATGCCACAGTTTGCACCATCCACTTTTTCTTCAAGAACAAAGTAGTTTCCTTTTACATTATTTAATTTTACGAAGTCTAGGTCTCCATCACCTAATTGCTGTTTAGAGCCTTCCAGATGTCTGGTTCGCGGATATTTAAAAATCTGTTCCATAAAATAGCCTTATTCCTACGAAATTAATTTAATTGTATAACAGTCAAATTTGCTTTGCTGTACATTCATATTATTTTAATATTATATAATGTATTTATTAATGCTGCAAGCTATTTTAATATGGCTTCTAATGCGCAGTTATTTTTCAGTTACTGTTCACAAGCAATGTCATCCAGTTGAGAAGATTTTCCAAATTATGGTCCCGTAAAAAGTTCGATAACAAAAGCAAAATACAGAAGAAATCAAACTTTCGCGGCAAAATCGCATCTGGTCGTCCTGACCATAATAAATGACCAAATTGTCCCAGAGAGAAGTTCGTCTCAGATAGCCTTTTATCTTGATGCCTTGCATTCCAATTCAAGTATGATTTTACGGAGAATTTTTGTTTGCCTTATAGTAGATAAGTTCACCGAGACAGATGAGAAAGGCGTCTGCCTACATAATGGATTAAATATTAATTGCGTAATATGAAACTATAACTGTGGCTAGGCTCACAATACTCATATCCACAAGTATAAATCATAGCATCAATATTCCTAAAAAAGTCATTTGAAAAGTAGTAATCCTGCATTGAAAATTTCCTCCTTAGCAAGTCTTCTATGCCAAATTTGCATTAGATAACAATGTCGTAATGTTCAATGTCAAAGTCACATTTCTCCATAGGAACCTTATTATATCGCGCTATAATATTAATTACAAGAGCAAATAAAAAATATAAAAGTTGCTTCTATTGTGTACTGTGGTCACGGGAAAAATGGAAGTCAAAAGGCTTTTGCAGAAAGAAGAAGGAGCATGGAATGGATGCGAATAAGCGACAAAGATATGAAAAAATCTCCATAGAACTTTGATTCATATTGGGATAGATACTGCGAACTTACAAGGAAAATATTTCACAACACATGTGAAAGATGGAGATTTGGTAAAGAAGGGACAACTGTTGGTTGAATTTCACAAGGAGAAATTTTAAGTTTGTGAAAATATATACAAAAGTAATTAAATTTGATATAATACATTCATGGAATTAAGAAAGGAAATTATATATCAACGGCAATTTCCGAACCGTCAATGGCAAATACGCGGTATCCCTCCCATGTGTTGGGAGGATTTGTGAATCGAAACAGGTCGGTGGATAAATTAAAAATATCTTCAAAAGCATGTGGTGATATTATGTAGCGTGTTTTTGAAAAAGCCTGTTTAGAAATGAAAATACTTTTTTGCCGAAAAACAAATCCAGTTCTGTAGTCAGTGGCTTTTGCGGCATACTTAACACGAAATACATTATGTCTTGGAATGAAAGCTTTCTGTTTCTAGTAAAGGCAGTTTTTTTGAGACAGTGTTTTTGTTTAAACGAAGCAGAAGAAATAAGGTCTTTCACATTTTTAATAAGCTGACAGATACTATTTTTTGAACATATGGATACCTCGCAATCAATAAGATAATTAATTGCAGAACAACATTTTTCGGCATACCTGTCAAGTGTTTTTATTAAATTTTTAGAATTATTTTCTGTTGTGTAAGAAGGGGAAAGTTTGGCTTAAGTTGACGACATTGTTGGAGGGATAAGAGTGAAAAAGGCATCAAATGATAGTCTAAGTAAGTTTATCAGTTTCATATTACGGCATCATCCAGAAGCAGCATATGTTCAGCTTGATAAACATGGTTGGGCAGATGTGGATCAGCTAATATTAGGAATTAACAAAAACGGGAAGAAAATCAATAGAGATATTTTGGAGGAGATTGTCAGAACAGACAATAAACAAAGGTATTCCTTTAATGAAGATAAAACGCTGATTCGTGCCAATCAGGGTCATAGTGTCCCTGTGGATGTTGAGTTGAACGAGCAGGAGCCGCCAGAAATTTTATATCATGGCACTGCGAAGCGGTTTTATGAGAACATTAAAGTGGAAGGGCTAAAACCGATGGGGCGTTTATATGTGCATTTATCAAAAGATATTGAGACAGCGCTCAATGTGGGAAAACGACATGGAAAACCGGTTGTTTTAAAGGTTTTCAGTGGAAGTATGTACCAAGACGGACAGATATTTTATCTTTCTGAAAATGGGGTATGGCTTACTAAAAAGGTTGGTATCAAATATATTGAACAGATAAATATATAAAATTAAAAAAAACTATTGACAAAAGCATTGATATAAGATAATATAAATTTGTTCGCGGAAGTGCTGGAATTGGCAGACAGGCAAGACTAAGGATCTTGTGCTCGGTAGAGCGTGTGGGTTCAAGTCCCATCTTCCGCAGTATTTAAGTAGCATGGATTTTGGTAAAAGCCTTAATTTTATGCTATTTTTTTATACACCACTTTACAACTTTTTTATAAATAGATAATGTTACCCAAATCCTTGAAAATACTACTTTTTCTGCTTCAAAGGGTGTAAATTTTGCTATAGGATACAATATTTGATACCCAAAAAAGTTAAAATTTGAGTCCAAAATATTATTTATCGTTTTGGGATTAAACCTCGAAACCCAGAGAAATTAGTAAGACCAATTAAGGTTTTTTAATTCAGAGAGCCTTGAACAATCAAATCGTCAAAAAGTTGTAAAGTGGTGTCAAGAATTTAATTCTTATGATACATAGAGGGTTCTAATTGTCAGATTATATTTGGTGAACATGCCAATCAAAAGGAGGCGGCAATTAAATCTGTAGAAAAAATTCGATTAAATCAAATAAAAGAAGTGCGTAAAGAATTTTTTAATGAATTACCTCAATTTTATGAAATGTTTTATAAAAGATTAAAATTATTGAAGTCAATAAAATTCTAGTTTTGTGGGAGGAATGATATGAATAAAGATTTTTTGCAATTTCTTTTAGAAAGATTCAAGATAGAAAGAGAACGATTTGATAGATCCGGTGTATACGCTTATACACAGCGCTTACTTGCTTATAACTCAAATAAGATTGAGGGGAGTACACTCACTGAGGAACAAACAGCTTCTTTGTTTGATAATGGAATTTTGCCCAAATCAAATGATTATTACAGAGCAAAAGATGTTGAGGAAATGAATGGACATTTTCTGATGTTCAATAAAATGTTGGATACTTTGGATGAGCCATTGACACAAGAATTGATAAAGAAATTCCACTATGAGTTAAAGTCTGGTGTTTTTGAGGATCGCGCTAATGGATATGCTATTGGCGATTATAAAAAACGTCCGAATATGATTGGTATGTATCAGACTGTAAAGCCAGAGAATGTAGCTCAGGAAATGTATTTATTACTAGATTGGTATAGCAATCAAAAATCAGATATTTCTGTATTGGCGGAGTTTCATGCAAAATATGAGAGTATCCATCCGTTTCAGGACGGTAATGGCAGAACTGGAAGATTGATTCTTTTTAGAGAATGTTTGAAGAATGGTATTGTGCCAGTAGTAATTGAAGATGCTAACAGAAATGAATATCTGGAGTCTTTGAAAGCCTATAGAGAAGAAAGGAGTTTGTTTAAATTAATTGAATTATTCAAGAAAGAGCAACAGTTCTACTTTGAGAAATGTAAGTATTTTATGTAAGATGGACATGAATGTTTCGTTTTAAGAAAAACAAATAATATGAGATATGTTTATTTAGATTAAAAAAATTATAATAACGAAGAAGAAGCTGCAAGATTGCTATCTGAAACTACTTGGATATATGGAGACTGTTCACCAGATAACAAAGAGCAATGCCAAGAGTGTTTAAGTGATATTTTAAAAAGCCATTTAGAAGAAATAGAAATACTTAATTAATAAATGCGAAATTTCGAGAAATAGAAGAAAGTGTGAAGAAAGCTATAAAAAATAGAATGGGGAAAGAAAATAGGTGTTGTTAAACAAGTTTAAGGATAGATGGCAAGTGACTGTGTTTTCGAGGATGGTGACACAATAAAATAACTATTTGAAGACGCTATAAAATATTCTTGATATAGCATTCATTATAAGGTACTATATTGTATAGGGGGAGGAGGTTGACAAGATGGATGTAGTAAGAGACTTTGAAATATATACAATAGATGATATCTATGCGTTGCCGGATGGAGAGCGCGCAGAGCTGATTGATGGAAAGATTTATTATATGGCTCCACCAAATACGAAACATCAAAGATTGCTTAACTATATTAGTACAGAAATAAATATTCATATTAGGAACAATAAAGGTGATTGCGAGGTTTTTCCAGCTCCATTTGCTGTATTCTTAAATGAAAATAATGAAAACTATATAGAACCAGATATATCAGTTATTTGTGACAAAAATAAGATTAGTGATAAAGGTTGCAACGGTGCTCCAGATTGGGTGATTGAGATAGTCTCACCAGGTAGTAAGGCTATGGACTATTTTACAAAGCTGTTCAAATATAGAACAGCAGAAGTTAGGGAATACTGGATAGTTGATCCTATGAAAGAATTGGTGACAGTGTATCAATTTGAAAAAGAAACAATGGAACAGTATTCTTTTGATGAAGATATTCCAGTTGGAATATATGATAATTTTTCTATAAGAGTACAGTGAATAAAATATTATTACAACAAGAAGTGATACTTATTGAGATGGGTATCGCTTTTATGTTCCAATTTAGAAACCGTAATTTTTGTTATACTAACACCAGTTTACAACTTTTGGACATTTTTAAAGCCCGATAAGACATAGTTCTCAATTATTTTGACCAGAGCACATGATTTTTTCACAGTTTCGAGTTTTCCCACGAAACTGCTAGTCAGAATCCTTCTATGGCGTTTATAGTGTAAATAAGCCGTCTGACTGCCTCCGAATACTTGAAATAGGTGGAAAGGGTTACCCAGTTATCATACCAGGATTTATAGATTTTTGGATATTTCGAGTCCCATATCCCGCATGACGGAGTTGACATCGGTTCCGCTTTTGATGCTGATGTCATTATTTTTCAGATAATTATGCATCATTTTTCTCATTGCAGTTTTTTGTAGGCTTTCGTTTTTTCTTGCCATAATTAAACCTCCAAACTGAGTAATCTTATCTTACATCAGTTTGGAGGTTTACACAAACTTTAGGATATCCCGATCTCTATTTCTTAAAAAATGGGGTCAAACCATATTTAATACTCCAAAAACCTTAAATTATAAGGCTTAATCCAAATGGAGTAGACGGGAGTCGAACCCGTGTCCAAAAAACCATCCCATGTACTTCTACAGATTTAGTTGATTTTTTCGGATAAAACCCATTTCCCTTCTGGATAGGCGAATCAACCCCCCTATGCAGTCAGTAGCTTCATAATACGCCCACATACGCAAAGCTTTGCATGTGTCGTTTCCTACAAAATCAATGCCCGAGTTCTAATGTGTAGGTGCACTAGATCAGACAGCAGCTCTTAAGCTGCAAATGCTAAATTATCTTCAGCGTTTAATTTTAATTTTGGATTTAACGTATACCTACGACCTGCTTCTCCATCTTCAAGTTCCCTGTCGAAACCTTTACTACCCCTTGATTTAACAAGGTCAATTTATTTTAGCAATAAAAATATATTTTGTCAAGCACAAGTGACACAACTTTCGCAACAAATGTATAAATATGTTCTATAATTAAAATTGTGCATTTGATTAAGAAACTTATAAATTCATTATTTGCTCCAAATATTTTTCTAGATTTGTACCAATTGCAAACCGCTTCTTTTTCAGACTTAGAGAACTGTTTCCAATTTCTATCAATTTTAATATATTCAACAACAGCTTTTTCATAATATTTAAATTATAAGATGTTTGTTTGTCTAATGTATGTTATGTTCCATTCTGATTGTGGTTCATAGTATACAGCATCTACTTTCCGACAGCTTTTAGATTCTTTGAACGTAGTACAGTCCTTTTCACAAAAGAATCCCCCTTTGATAATGCTGTCTGTTGCCTTCCCGGATTACAAGACACCAAATGAGATAGAGGCTGCTTACTGAAAGCAGAAATAATACTGTTTCCAATAAAAATCTTTCTAAAATTGTGTCTACTCTATTGACTATGGTCCAAAAGAGACTGTCTCGAAAAACAAGAGGCGGCTCTAATTGGGATAAGGCGAGAATAAAAGAGGCGAGATTACAAGAACAAATTGCAAATCAGCGAAAGGATTTCTTACAGAAACTTTCTACATATATTATTCAGTATAACAATGTAATCTGCATAGAGGATCTGCAAGTGAAAAGTATGATGAAGAATCACAATCTGGCACAGTCAATATCAGATGTGTCGTGGTCAGAATTTGTGAGGCAGCTTGAATATAAAGCAGATTGGTATGGTAAGGAAATTGTAAAAGTAGGAAGGTTCTTTGCAAGTAGCCAGACTTGCAATAAATGTGGTTATAAAAATAGGAATACAAGAAATTTATCCATAAGGGAATGGAGTTGTCCCACTTGTGGAGCGCACCATGATAGGGATGTTAATGCAGCAAAGAATATTTTGAAAGAAGGACTTAGAATGCTGCAGACTGCTTAGGTAATAAATTCTAGGGTTGGAGCAATCCGAAGTTACGCCTGTGGAGATGGAGGTTACGAAATCTATGAAGCAGGAATCTCGTGGCTTTAGCCATGAGAGGTTCAAATAGAGAAATGCAAGTGTTTTATGTAGATTGGACATGAATATTTAGATTTAAAAAATTGTAATAGCGAAGAAGAAGCTGCAAAATTGCTATCTGAGATTTTGGATATGTGGAGATTGTTCACCAGATAGCAAAGTCAAGAATATTTAAGTGATATTTTAAGGAGTCATTTGGAAGGGATAGAAACATCTGATTAACGAATGCAAAATTTGAAGTAATAGGAGAGTGTATGCAGAAAACGAATTAAGGTACATATAATCGATAGTCATTAATGCTATTGATCAATTCAAAAGTAACATGCCAATAAAAGGACTGTTTGATTGTTATATATAAAATATTCTTGATATAGTATTCGTTATAAGATATTATAATTATATAAGAAAGGAGACTAATAAGATGGATATAACAAGAGAATTTGAAATATATACGATAGATGATATCTATGCGTTGCCCGATGGAGCGCGCAGAGCTAATTGATGGAAAGATCTATTATATAACTCTGCCAAATACAAAACATCAAAGATTACTTAACTTTATTAGTACAGAAATAAATATTCATATTAGGAAAAATAATAATGAGTGTAAAGTGTTTCTGGCTCCGTTTGCAGTTTTTTAAACAAAAATGATAAGAATTACGTGGAACTAGATATATCAATTATTTGTGACAAAATAAGATTACAGATAAAGGCTGCAACGGTGCTTCAGATTGGGGGATTGAAATTGTTTCACCAAGCAGTAAGGCTATGGACTATTTTACAAAGCTCTTTAAATATCGGGTGGTAGGTGTTAGAGAATATTGGATAGTTGATCCTAATCAAAAAGTTGGTGGCAGTGTATCAGTTTTATAGTGGAATTTTACCAGAAGAAAGATGGATTAGAAAGCGAAAAGTAGTGGATAGGTTTTTATAACCTATTGGTGCCTTTCGCGGAAAGACGAATTATAAACATGAAAAATATAAAATATTATGATATTGGTTTAAATTTATTTTGTAAACAGTTTGTATATCCCGAAGAAATAATTAAGGATGCTGAAGATAATGAAGTGTGTTGCATTTTGACTGGGACGGATATAAAAGAAAACAGGAAAATAAATGATTTTGTAAAATCACATAATGTTTTTGGAACAGCTGGAATACACCCACATAATGCGGATAAAGCAAGGCAGGAAGATTTTCAGTTTATTGAGCAAATTTTATTAGAAAATGAAAAATTGGTTGCTGTTGGAGAATGTGGTTTAGATTTTGACAGAATGTTTTCAAAAAGGGAAAATCAGATAAGGTGTTTTGAGAAGCATATTGTTCTGGCAGAAAGGCTTGGAAAGCCATTGTTCCTTCATGAACGAAATGCTGCAAATGATTTTATAAAAAGATTCAAAAACCATACAGATATTTGTAATAAGTCAGTTGTGCATTGTTTTACAGGCGATAAAGCAACATTAGACAAATATCTTTCTATGGGGTTTTCAATCGGAATTACTGGATGGATTTGTGATGAACGTCGTGCCAAAGAATTACGGGATGCAGTACATATAATTCCGTTGGACAGAATTATGGTTGAAACAGATGCACCATATCTAACACCGAAGAATGTTTATGGACTCAATAGAACGAATGTACCACAGAATATTAAGTATGTTGTCCATGAATTAGCAAGACATATGAAAGTGCCAGAAGATATATTGATTGAAAATGCAAAAAAGAATACAGAAAGAATATTTCAGATAAATACTTAATTTTATTGTAGGTGTTATATGAGAAAAGAAAGAGTTTTAGAAGTATAGGATATGATATTGATAATGGTTAATATTGTATATAAGATAACTTGTAAAATATAGAAAGAAGTCTATTAAGTGATGCAATATTATATGATCAAAGTGAATTGGCAAACAAATAGATAGACAAATTACACAAAATTGTTCTGTGGTTGGCTGTCTTTTGATGTATTTAGAATTCTTGCCTAGAGCATACAATTTGAAATAGGACAACTGCAATCCCGCTGTTTTTACTAAAAGTAGACACAAATATTTGTTATAATATCATATAATTTTTGTGTGCAGATATAGGAGAAAATTACTTGCATTAGGGCGTGTTTGAAAAATGCTTTCTGCCCAAATGTGCGACACAGTTTGTGCAAGATTTGTATCAAATGAAGAAGTCGTGCGGGCTACGTCTGAGTTTGGGGCAAATATCACGCAAAGTAGGGTATATAGATAGTAGAAGTGATTTTTCAAACACGCTATAGTACTACGGCCAATTTTATCAAATAATTGATATCAATTATTTGATAAAATTGGCCGTCACAAGTAGAAACATAAAAAATATTATTTATTGTAGGTGCAGTTTTCTAGAAATTCAGTGAGTATTGTGTTCAAGTCTTCTGTAAAATTTTCTTGACATGTCAGTTCTGCACAGATGGCAGTGTTTTCATAGACCCCAAAAGCGGAGATACCGCGCGCATAGGGGCTATTCTTATCTGGAAAGGTATATGTTATCATCAAATAAGGGAATCCATTACAGATGATTTGCTCTTCAGATAAAATCTCATAATTGGATTTCCCTTTCTCAAGCCATGCGTTTTGGTTTTCCTGCGCCTTTTTGGCGTCGATAAATTCCCCTAGAAGAAGATAGAGCTGAGCATCATATAAATCTACAGTATCGCCGTCACTGTTTTCATAGAGCTTAGCGTTTCCAAGTTTCCATGATGCATAATATAGTCCGTCACTGGCAAGAGTATCCTTATAATCATAAAGAATAAGGTTCTCATTTGTGTTGTTAACTTCAAAATATGTTCCGATTTTTAAAAAGGCTGTGTTTTCAATTGGCTCTTTTTCTAAGATAGGTGAAGTAATCGAACAACCAGTAACTGTTAATAATAGGCAAATAAGACACAATGCAAATTTACTATTTGAGCTCATAAAATAAAATTTCCTTTTTCATAATGAATGGTTTGATTTAAGCTAGTTGTTATGGTCTGTATGTAACAGTGTACAAAAAGTGGTTTATATGCTTATTGAGTGGCAATTACATTCCACAATGCACTGCATTGTTCTGCATTATCTGTCACAGGTTCTGTATAGAAGCAGCGCCTTCCGATGTAGAGTTTTGATAGTAATTCCTGATTATCTCCAGTTATATTTTGACCAAACAGATTTGTAGAGTAAGTTCCAAGCTCCATGTCAGAGAGTGCAGAGCAATCTGACCATGAAAGGACTTTGCCTGCTATCGAATTATCTGTTTTGCTAGGGCAACTTCCATCTGGATTGGCAAGAAGTTGATGTTCTTGTTGGAAGTTATCGGGATTCTCAAGCAGAAAAAAATAACTATCACCATCTGAAATGTCACCGATTAAGTTAATTTCAGAAGCTGTTTCATAATAATGCGCATCACTGTCAGGATTCAGGCTGTTACTGGCATATTGGTTGATTTTAACAATTATTTTTCCGTCTCTATTGAAATCTAAATCTAAGTATAAATCTTCACCCAGCAATGCAAAGGCATTTTCCAAAGCGTTTATAGTATTGTCTGGAAGAGCTGTTTCACCGACATAGGCAATTTGAAAGTCAGGAATGGGCTGCCAGAGTTTTAATGCATTTACAGCTAAATCACAGGCAATTCCGAGCAAGATGACACCACAGATAACATACCATTTGTAGTAGTGCCACCAATTTTGATATTTTTCAATTCCGCTAAGATGCTTAGTTTCTTCCGACTGTATAAGTTGAATTAGATTTTCTGTGGTTTCTGTGCTCTTTATTTCTTCTAAATTTCCAATGCGCATTCTTAAATCGCTCCTCCCATCACTGTTGTATTTCATCACTGTTGCTTATATTTTCAGAGGTAGTTCCCCCATAAGCATAAGTGACTGGAAGGCAGATAAGGGGAGGCTTTGTTTTCATATTTTCCCGCAGGAGGAGTTCGACGCACATCTCGGCTATTTCCGGGAGCGGCTGTACAATGGTGGAACATATGTAGTCCATATTTCCAAAGAGACGAATTCCGTCGTATCCGATAACCTGTACATCTTCTGGAACGCGTTGGCGCAGGCGTTGTAGTGTCTGTATCACTGAGTAGGCAAGACGATCTGTCACACAGAAAATTCCGTCAAAAGATAATTTTCCATTATGAATATGTTCCGACAGAAATTTTTCAAATTCCTCATAAGGTGCGCTGTCATCGAGTATTTTCATTTCATAATGGAGACCTCGTGAAAGACAGCCGTTTTCAAAACCTGCTTTCCGTTTATTAGGTTCATTGGATAAGGAAGAGCCGATTCGTAGGAAGGCAACATTTTTGCACCCAAAATCCGCTAACTTTTCTGCAGCGAGCTGTCCTCCAGCAAAATTGTCGCTGGCAACACAGGGAATGCCTGCCCCCATAGAGCGGTCAATAGTGACAAAGGGCGTGTTCTCTTCTATGACCAGTTTTGGATTGTAAGTTAACCCAATAATTCCGTCCACTTTGTTTTGTTGTGCCATTGTGATATACTCTTGTTCCTGAGTGGAATCGGAGCCAGTGCAGCACAATAGCATTCGGTATTTCTGCTTTAGAAGAGCAGTATTAATATGGTAGGCGAGTGCAGAAAAAAAGGGGTCTACAATATTTGGAATTAACACAGCGACGGTGTAAGTTTTGTTTGCTTTTAATCCTTGGGCATAACTGTTGACCTGATAATTTAGTTTCTGAATAGCATCCTCCACACGAGTCTTGTAGGAGTCACCTACGGGTAGTCCATTGACAACTTTGGATACTGTGCCAAGAGCAACACCAGCTTCACGGGCGACATCTTTCATTGTGGGAGTAGAAGATTCTTTTTTCATATTTAAGAGTTCCCTTTCTGATAGTATGAGATAAGAACAGTTTAGAATCAATTTAGTAAGGAAGCTGTCTGATTCAAAAATAAGTCGCTAGGCTGTTTTTTGTGATAGAGAGAAGTACGAACTTATTTATGAATAGTTCCTTATTATGTACATGAAATATTATGAAAATATTTAATGACTATATATTATTTTTTCTGTTCTGAATTTTATTATAATTCATAAATCAAAAAAAGTAAAGTAATTTTAAAATAAATTACATGAAACGTTTCATAAAAATCAAAAGCAAAATAACATACAATTTGCATAAAAAATATTGTATAAAATAAATAAAAACATCAAAAGAACTAAGAAAATATAAAAAATATATTGACTTTTCATAAATAAAATGATAATGTAGCCACAACAACAAATAACGTTTCATGAAAAATAAGTTAAATACAGGGCAATAATTTTTACTAATTTCACGAAATAAAAGTTTGCGTTGTTTGTTGACAAAATTATAGATAGGGAATTATTGATAAATAATAAGAGTGAATCGTGTAGGATATTTCTTAAAAGGAATAGATTGCTGCATCATTGCCAGACAAGGAAAGCATAATGAGATATGAGAAAGCTTATTGACCAAAGAAATAATTAAATGAAGATACACATGTTATTTGTCAGAGGTTCCAAAAATGAAAGGAGAGAAAGTATGAGCAAAAAATCGAATACTAAGGGTCCAACAACAGCGATGTCGATTTCTGTGAATCCGACAGCAACGATAGGAAAACCGCTGAAGCGCCGAATACTGGATAACTGGCAGCTCTATGTGATGCTTTTAGTGCCTGTCGTGCTAACAGTAATTTATAAGTACATACCAATGTATGGTATTCAAATTGCATTCCGCGATTATAAAGCCAGCCGTGGCATGTTTGGCAGTGAATGGGTTGGATTAGAATGGTTTGAGCGATTCTTTACGGCACCGACATGTGGACGTATGATTAAAAACACAGTATTGCTAAGTTTTTTCAGTCTGTTGTGGAGTTTTCCAATTCCGATTATCTTGGCACTAATGCTCAATCAGTTGCGGTTTCAGCGTTTTAAAAGACTGACACAGACAGTGCTCTATGCGCCGCACTTTATTTCAACTATGGTTATCTGTGGTATGATTCGGATTTTCTTAAGCCCTTCAGGTGGTCTGGTTAATTTGATTGCGGGTACTTCTATTGATTTCTTGACAGAGGCTTCCGCGTTCCGAACAATCTACATAGCTTCTGGTATCTGGCAGGATGCAGGCTGGGGCGTTATTGTATACATGGCTACGCTTGCGAATGTGGACACTTCGCTCTACGAGGCGGCAAAAGTAGATGGCGCATCTATGTTTCAGAGGATTCTTCATATCGATATACCAGAACTGACCTCTATTATGGTGTTAAACCTCATTATGAGTGCAGGTGGTTTGATGAATGTAGGATTTGAAAAGGTATGGCTTTTGCAGACAGACTTGAATAAGGCAACAAGTGATGTTATTGCAGTGTATGTATACCAACAAGGTATTGAAAATGCCAAGTATAGTTATTCTACAGCAGTAGGTTTGTTTAATACGGCGGTCAATATTGTTCTGTTAATTGTTGTCAACAAGATAGCGGGTAAGATATCTGAAGACACAAGTTTTATATAGGAGGTGTGGTATGAGCGCAAAAACTAAAACCAAAGCTTCGACAGGATTTTCCGAGAGAACAAGTGATATTATTCTGGTTGCAATCTGTGCAGTAGCGCTATTTATCGTTGCCTATCCGCTGTACTATATATTGGTTGCTTCAGTGTCAAATCCATATGATGTATATGCGGGGAAGACTTTTCTGTTTCCAAGTCAGTTTACTCTTGATGGATACAAGGCTGTATTTGCAGATTCCCGTATTGTGACAGGTTACCTGAATAGTATTAAGTATACTGTGATTGGTACTATATTTTCTGTTTTGATGTTGTATCTGTCGGCGTATCCACTTAGTGTCAAGGATTTGCCGGGAAGAAAGTTTTTAAGTATCTTTTTTATCTTTACGATGTATTTTGGTGGTGGATTGGTTCCTACTTATCTAGTAGTAAAGAGTACAGGACTTATGAACAGTATGTGGGCGCTTTTCCTTCCGGGCGGTGTTGGTGTTGGCAATATGATTATTATGAGAAACTTTTTTGAAAATAGTATTCCTAAGGAAATGATTGAGGCAGCGGGGATTGATGGAGCATCTAAATGGACAACATTTTATAAAATTGTAGTACCTTTGAGTCGGTCCATTATGGCGGTGATGGTTGTGTTTAGTATGGTTGCATATTGGAATGACTGGTTTACGGCATTAATTTATCTGCCAGGTGAGGAGAAAGCTCCATTACCATTAATTTTGAGGAATATTTTAATTAAGAGTTCCGCCAGTGCAAGTCAGGCAAGTACGATATCTGGTGGATATGCAGAATTGAATAAATTGACAGAGATGATTAAGTTTTCATCAATTATTGTGGCAGCAGCCCCAATGTTAATTATTTATCCATTTGTGCAAAAGTATTTTGAGAAAGGTTTTATGGCGGGCGCAGTAAAAGGTTAGTGAAAAGAAAGGAAGGAATAATTATGAGAAAGACAAAATTATGGAAAAAAGCAGTTTCCTGTACACTTGTTACAGGTCTAGCATTATCGGTGACAGCATGTGGTGGTAAAGGAAAGGAAACAAGTATAGCAGAGCCGGGTGTGGCAAGCAATGATACTTCCCAGACAGAGTTTACAGTTATGGGTGCTATGAGTGCACTTAGTAAAGGGTATGATAATAATGAAGTTCTAAATAAAATGCAGGAGAATGCAGGAATTAAGATTGAGTGGAACTGTATGAGTGATTCTCTGGCAGAGCAGGTCAATATTAAAATTGCAGGTGATGATCTCCCAGATGCATTTATGGGTGTTGGTTTTAACAATTATGACTTGACAAATTATGGTGAAGATGGTGTGTTTATTGATTTAACACCTTATTTGACAGAAGAGTATATGCCAAATCTGAGCAAGATTTTAGATGAAAATCCAAATATCCGCAGTGCCATTACTATGAACAATGGCGGTATTTATGGACTTCCTGCAGGCGAGCAGATGGGAACAGCGGGTATTGGAGCAGATAAAGACTACAGTATTTATACAATTCCTCAGTTTTCTATGATTAACAAGGCGTGGTTGGATGATTTGGGATTAGATGTACCAAAGACGCTTGATGAACTTCATAATGCGTTAAAAGCATTCAAGGACAATGATATGAGTGCAAAGTATTATGGAAATGATGCAGGTAGTACAATACCAATGAGCACTGGTTTTGATCAATGGTGTTGGGGGCAAAATATTTTCTATGCTGGCTTTGGTTTTACAAATTGGCCAAACGATGTTTGCAATGACCTAGTACTTCGTGATGATGGAACAGTTGATTTTGTGTGTGCGACAGATCAGTATCGACAGGCACTTACTTATTTTCATGACTGGTATGCAGAAGGATTGATGGATATCGAGATGTTTAGCCAGTCTGATACACAGCTTATCTCCAAGTGTTCACAGGGTTATGTTGGTGTTGCGACATGGTGGTATATTGAGGAAGTGATGGGGGAGTATGCGAAGGATTATGTATTCCTTCCAATTCTCGATGGTCCTGATGGAACACATAATGTAACAGTGCGTACTGGTGGCGGTATTAACAGTGGGAATCTCTGTATTACAAAGGATTGTAAGAGCCCAGCAAGTCTTCTCAAGTTTTATGATCAGTGGTATGATCCTGAGATTGTAATGCAACTTCAGTATGGTCCAATTGACACATATTTTGTCTCAAAGGATGACAGTGGAGTATGGTTGAGCATTACAGATGAAGAAGCACAAGAAAAGTTTGGAAAGACTGCAGGTGAATTAAAGGGCGAGTGCGAAGTGTATGGTCCGAAGCTGATTCTCAGTGATTATTATAACACAACATTTAAGATGGAGGACCGTGCAATTGAGCGTCTGACAGATTTGAATGAGTTCTGGATGCCAAGCGTTAACAGCGCTGTTACTTATCCTGTTGACTGTGTGTTTACAAAGGAAGAGCTTGATACAATTGATAGATATAAACCTGATTTTGAAAGTACAGTAGCCGAGCAGGAAGGTCTGTGGATTAAAGAAGGAGGACCGACAGATGAAGCATGGGAGAGTTACCTTTCTACTTTGAAGGATAATTGTGGTATGGAGAAGTTGCAGGAAGTATATCAAGCAGCATATAACCGCTATGCAACAGCAGGTGATGCTGAATAGAAAATAGTATAGAAGTAAAATGACAGAATATTTTGAAAAAAAGGGTCATAAAGCAACAAGAATGTTCTAAAAAATCAATATCAGAGTGGAAATGATAGATGCATCTACTCTGATATTGTGTTATAAAAATATTAAGGAACTAAATTGCTTGAGCTGATGGTCAATTTACAGGCTGTCGGCGGAATGGAGGATTTTAATATGATGAGTCACATTTTACGGGATGCACGAAAATATGAGGAGACAATGGAAAAACAAATTGCGAGAGAAGCGCGACCAGATTTTCATTTATCTGCGCGTGTGGGGTGGATGAATGACCCCAATGGATTTTCGTACTATGATGGAAAATACCATATGTTTTATCAGTATCATCCTTATGATTGCCACTGGGGACCAATGCATTGGGGGCACGCAGTTAGTGCTGATATGTTGCGTTGGGAGTATCTTCCGGTTGCGCTGGCTCCAGATGAGTTATGTGATATGGATGGATGCTTTTCGGGAAGCGCAATTACACTTCCTGATGGCAGACAATTATTGATGTATACTGGTGTAGTGAAAGAACGCCAGAGGGGCAGGGAGTCCCGAGAGATGCAGACACAATGTCTTGCTGTGGGAGATGGTATTGATTATGAAAAGTATGAAAAAAATCCTGTGTTGGACAAAAAGGATTTGCCAGAGGGCAGTAGTAGATATGATTTTCGGGATCCTAAAATGTGGCAAAAAGAGGATGGCACCTATTGCTGTGTGATTGGCAGTCGACCGGCGGACGGAAGTGGACAGATTTTATTATATACAAGCCCTGATGGATTTCAGTGGAAGTTTAAAAGTGTGCTGGTTTCTAACAATAATCGATTTGGGAAGATGTGGGAGTGCCCGGATTTCTTTCAGCTTGATGGAAAGTGGGTGTTGCTTACAAGCCCACAGGATATGTTACCACAAAGTTTTGAGTACCACAATGGAAATGGGACACTCTGTTTAATTGGCTCATTTGATGAAGAGGCTGGTAAATTTCAAGAGGAGCATGACCAATCTATTGATTATGGCATTGATTTTTATGCACCACAGACAGTACTTACACCAGATGGACGTCGTGTTATGATTGGATGGATGCAGAACTGGGATACTTGTCAGCAGCGGACAACAGATGTTCTATGGTTTGGGCAGATGAGTTTACCCCGTGAACTGTCTATTAAAAATGGCAGATTGTATCAGACTCCGCTTCGGGAATTGGAGGCGTTTCGCGTTAATAAAGTGGCTTACCAAAATGTTATTTTTTCGGATGCGATAGAGCTAGAAGGAATCCGAGGGCGTAAGGTGGATATCGAACTGACAATCCGTCCGGGAGACAAGCAGAATCTTTATCATAAATTTGCGCTTCGCTTTGCGCAGAATGAGAAGTATCAGACTTCATTGAGTTTCCGTCCAAGGGAATCTATATTGAAGGTGGACAGAAAGCATTCTGGTTCCAGAAGGGCGATTATTCATCAGCGGCGTAGCAAGGTAAACAGTGTAAATGGGGAGTTGAAATTAAGGGTTATTTTGGATCGGTTTAGCGTTGAGGTGTTTGTCAATGACGGGGAACAAGTTCTGAGCGCTATCTTATATACAGGACAGTCTGCGGATGGTATTTCCTTCTTTGCGGATGGCACAGTAAATATGGATATTGTGAAATATGATTTCGCAGTATTGTAAAAGATAGATAAATTTTATTGTTTACAATAGATTTTTAGGTATATATAATTGCGATGTGATAGATTATGTATTGTGCATAATAAACTTACGCCATACTTTGCCTGTCATCTGTTGATAGCAAGGCTGCTTATACTATAAAGCAAAGTCAAAGCATTTCTTTTATAGTAATAATTGGTGCATAGAATATAGGATAATTTTGGTTGCAGTTCCGTCTAGGATCTTGCATTCACTGCAAATTATAGCTTTATAAGTCACATAAAATTATGCAGTGGCAGAAATGCATTAAGCCGCTGGACGTGGCTTTGACACCACGAAGTGGTTTTGCATGGCATGATGCTTGTAACAGAAGGCTGAACTGTTACTAATTTTGGAATAGAAAGAATTTGATAGGAGAGGAGGCGAGTGGTTTTGAATTTTAGGAAGCAAAGTATTTATTTAATGGTTGTCATTTCTATATTTGTTGCTCTGTGCACTGGCTGTAAGGATGTGGGCAATGATGCAGCTAGTTTGATGCTCTATCTTACCTTTGATGAAAAGGAGGGCACAACGATTGCGGACAGCACTGGAAAGGTGCAAAATGCCAAGGTGCATTATCTTTATAATAATGCAACGTATATGGAGAATAAAGAACCCGGATGGCGAGAGAGTGGTGTGCAGGGTGGTTCTCTATTGTTTGACGGATGCTCAACTTATGTTGATTACAGTACAGATGAAATTTGTGTAGGAGGAGAAACATTTTCTGCCAGTGTTTGGGTTGCGCCGCGCGCATTTGAGTGGGATGACCCCAATGCCGCGGAGAATGGAACAGAGCATTTGACTGCAATAATCAGTCAATATGATAAATATAAAAAGCAGGGAATCCTTTTAGGATATCAGCGGTTTGGAAAATTGTGTTTTCAGGTTGGAACAAAAGATGATTGGCTCACACTCTGGGGTGACGGTGTAAACTTGAAAAAATATCAGTGGAATCTAGTGACAGCGGTCTTTGATGGCACCAAAGGAGAGATGAACCTGTATTTGAATGGCACCAAAATTGGTTCAAAGGAAGTGCCAATTGGAACTGCGATCAGTCCAGCGGACAGAAAAAAATTTTTGATAGGAAAAAATTCTGACGCGGAACAGATTGCGGCGGGAACCTACAATATGTTTTGTGGCTTGATGGACGAATTGAAAATTTATCAAGGTGCGTTGGCTGAGGAGAAAATTATAGTTGACAAGATACCAGAAATTGCTTTTGCGGACATTTGGATGGAAAACATTTTAATGCAAGATATCTATAAAACACAGTATCATGGAGGTCCTTATCAACACTGGATGAATGAGCCACATGCACCATTTTATTATAATGGTATGTATCATTTATTTTATCAAAATAATATGGTTGGGACTTACTGGCGAAATATTTGTTGGGGACATTTGGTGAGTGAGGATATGGTGCATTGGAAACCAATTAAGGAAGCTCTTACGCCGACAGAAAATTCGGTTGTTCCTGATGGAGTGTGGTCTGGCGGTGCGGCAATGGATATAAATGGCGTGCCAATTCTATTTTTTACGGCGGGAAATGACAGTTATGTAAAGGAGGGATTGATTTCTAATCAAAATATTGGTGCGGCGTATCCGGCCGATCTCTCCGATCCTAATCTGACAGAGTGGATTATTTATGACAAGCTCGCAATACAACAGACAGAGGGACAGGGAAGGGCTGGTGAGTTCCGAGATGCCCATATCTGGAAAGAAGGCGATAGCTGGTGTATGCTTGTGTGTACAGGAAGTATGGAGTCGGAAGGTGGAAGTGCTATTTTGTATGAAACAGATACACTGGAAGTGAAGCCTGATAGGACAATTGATATGGATTGGAAATATATAGGACCAGTCTATGAGATGAAAAATCAGTCAATGACTTATGGCACTAGCTGGGAACTGCCAATTCTTATGCCACTTACAAATGAAGCGGGGACTTTAAAAAAATATATTTTTATGATATCACCGGCGCCGGCAGGACTTGCTGACAATAAAGTGTATTATTTTTTGGGTGATTTTAATGTGGAAACCGGAAAATTTATACCGGATGAGAATTTTGATAACAATCCATCGCTGCTTGATTATGGCTGTAATGTATTTACTGGTCCAAGTGTCTTTTTTGATCCACAAAGCGGTGATGCATGTGTGTTTAGTATTATGCAAGATCAGCGGATCGGTGCGGAGGAAGGCGCTTCTGGATGGGCGCACTGTGTTGGACTGACACGAAAAATCTGGCTGAATGATGAGGGAACAGATGTGAAGATGTGCCCGATTGATGCGCTGCATACTTTGGAAAAAAATATATTGGCTGAAGAACAAAACCTTACACTAGACCAAGCAAATGCGGTGCTGGAAAATGTGAAAGGAGATATGCTCTACGTCAGAATGATGCTCACTGCAAATAATGCAAAGGAATTTGGTATTCAGCTCAAATCAAATGAAGATTCTGACAGGACTTCCTATACATACAATGTTGAGGCAAAAACAATTTCTGGTGATACAAGGAACAAGGGAAGTGCGGCTTCGCTAAATCATGTATCTGGTCCCCTTTCTTTGGAAGACGGAAAGCTATTTATGGAAATTTATATTGATCGTTCTTTAGTAGAAGCATTTTTTAATAATACAAAATCTATTTCAATGCGTTCTTATAGTGATTATAATTCGCAGGAGATACAATTGTTTTCAGATGGAGATATTTTGATTGATAGTTTGTATGTAACTGATATGCAGTCGATATACAGTAAATAAGCATCTATATTAAGTATTTGTCGACTATTCTATAATATTATAAAAATTAGATACACATCAGTTTGACCAAGATCACAAAAAGTCGATCTAATGCTGTACTGTGCATAGACCCATGCAGAGGAAATATATCACTAATGTGGTGTATGGGGCGCAGCAAGTAGGGAAAAAATTTTTCCTTACTCGATTGGAAAGATAAAAGATTGTAGTTTTTATATAATAAGATTGTAACGGTAAACTACCCATTGTCTAGAGCCAGTGGGATTTGCATCACTCTGTTTCAATATCCACAATTTTTGTATATCGTCTCAAAGCATATTCTCCGTCATGGGTTTCGCCAAGAAAGTAGGCAGACATATTTCCGGCTGAAGTAATTCGTGTGACACCACAGCGCGCAAAAAGTTCTGTGTATATATTTCGGTTCTCAGGGGTGCAGATGAGACCTGCTGTCTGCAGAAGTCCTTTTTTTCGGCGAAGTACAGGCACAATCTGCTCCCGCGGCAATCGCTTGACAAGAACATTACACATCATAGGAGAAAGTTCTAGCTCGCTATCTTGACATACTGTTAAGCGGCAGTTCTCTCCCCGATATTCGTTTGTGGCGTTGTGTTTCCCATAGATTCGTTGTTCCAGCAGTTCCGTATGACGCATTAATGTCAAATATGCGCGCTCGCCAATTGTTCTACTGCGATTTTTCAGTACTGCATTTTCAAGAATAGGGAGAAAAATTTTGCAAAATTTATGTAGGTCTATTTCGTTTTGTGTATTAAGGAAGATTGTTTGACAAGAGCTGCACAGGAGCTGTTTTGTTGTGGCAATATGTTCTGCAAGCGCAAAAAGTTCTGTTGTTATATGGTTTAAATTTTCGGCTTCTGCAATATAGCAGAAGCCTAATTTGTGTCCCCATTCAATTAGTTTAGCGCCAGTGGGGGCAAGGGAGCGAACAGCTTTTACAGCGGATTCTCCACCCCACACTGAAATTCCATCTGCGAGTTCTGCCATGCGCTGCATTGCGTGAATATCTGTTGATGGTGTGTCGAAAACCATAATATAGTCTGTAAGTACAGGTTCTAAGGCAATTAATCGGGAGATAATTTCAAGTGACAATCCGTTATCTGCTTGTGGAAGTTTTAAAATATTAATGTTGCCTGTAAGAAGTCCTTCTGCTATGCTAAAGGCAGGTAGTCCGTCTATATTTCCGGCTGCAATATGAAAAAGTACGCCAAGTGGCATTCGCTGACTATGGATAACAGAAGAGCCATTTGAAGATGTAGTGCCGCCCAATTCTGTCTGTAGTTTCCATTCAAGATTTTCACGAGAAAGCATGGTAGCAGCAAGGAGTTTATATTGCATAGCGTTGTCTGATAAGAGCGTGGCAAGAAGTGCATCTTGTTTTCCAGAAGCAATCTCTTTGCCAAGTGCGTCAATTGCTGCGATTACTGTCTCAACAGAAAGTGACTTTTTGACAAGTGTGTTGTTGATGTATGGCTCCATTTCAGACAAAATGCGCTCCTGTTCAGTACTGTCAAAAAGTTTCCCTTTATATAGAATCATTCGTTTCTCCTCTTTTTAGCATATCGGCAGCACCAGCAGCACAAGTTTTAATGTCTGTGGGTGCGACACGACCAATAATTTCAAGATATGGTGTCTGAATACCGCAGCCACATTGGCTGCCAGAGTGCAAAATGCCAAGATCGTCTGTCATAACAGAAAGAATGGGTGTAGCACATATCATAGGCGTGATAAGGTTTACAAGTCCAACAGTTCCTTCGGGTACTGGTTTTAACGTATCGATGTCACGAATTATTACACGGCTGTAGGCTGGTACATGGAAATGATGATTTGGACAGTCACAGTAAAGGATTGGATGCTCTACCGCGCCAAAAAATTCCACAATGTCATAATCTTTTATACCAAAAACTTTTTCTGCCAGATTATAGAAGGTTGCCTTGTTAGCCTGCTCTGCGTAGAATTGTTTCCAACCACCGCCCAGCATAATTTTAGACCCTTTTTTTAGAGGAATGTGAATACCTTGTTCTTCCATCATTTTCATTAAAAAGAATGTATAGGAAGGAAAGCCCATAAAACGGATAGGGAATATAGCGTTCGATAGATTTTTTAGCGTGGAAAGGATTCCGTCAAAATCTGGAGTATAGGTGCCATTTTTATAGTTTAGAATATATTTGCGGCTGATAGCAGGGGCAAATAAAGTCGCCCCAAATGCAGTTTTGGTGACAGCAGTATGGTTGCTGCGGTGTGGCTTGTAACCCATAACAATATAGTGACAAGGAATAAGAGAAAACAGTTGGCGCTTGCGCATAATTTTGCACGACATTTTAAGTGCGCAGAGCAGGCCACCAATATCAAAGCCAATTTCGCTATAGTTTCCGCTTGTGCCAGAAGAGGTCGCTCGAATTAGTGTTTGTGCTGACTTTAGTCGATGTCGTTTGAACAGTAGTGTAGGGAGGCAGGGCAGGCGTGCTATGTCATCAATAGAATGAAATGAATTTGCATCAACATTAAAATGTTCTGCGATAGTTCGATATTCTTGACAATGTGTATAGTGATAACAAAAATTCTCTCTAACTGCACTGATAAATACAGTATCAGATTGTGTATCATAAGGATTCTTGACAGAAAAAAGACTGCGACGATACTTTTTCATAGAAGCGCTCCTTTCTTTTTGATTATAACGCAGAATAGGTGATGTGACAAGAATTGTTTCTGTGTGTAATTAATATAATCCTACGCGAAAGAAATTTGTAAGAATTTGTCAATAGTTTTGAAAAAATAATCTATTATAATCATGATAGAGCGTGTGGGAAAGAACTTTTTGAGAGGCACGCAATGGAGAGGAGGCAATAAAGATGCCAAATATAAATATGATACAGACAAATCAATTAACGAAAATTATCGGTGGTAAGGAACTTGTAAAAGATGTTAATATCCATGTGAGGAAAGGTGAAATATATGGATTTCTTGGGCCAAATGGTGCGGGTAAGACAACAGTGATGAAGATGATTACCAATCTCTGGAAACCAACTTACGGGACTATTGAGCTGTTTGGAAAAGTCCTTACACCAACTTCTTATGAGGTTTTAAAGAGAATGGCAAGTATTATTGAATTTCCTTGTTTTTATGAGCATATGAGTGGTAGAGAGAACTTAGAGCTGCACTGTGAATATATGGGGTATCATACACCCGGCAGTGTGGAGAATGCCCTTAAATTGTTGGGATTATTGGAGGCTGGAGAGCAACAGGTAAAAAAATATTCTTTGGGAATGAAACAGCGCCTTGGAATTGCCCGTGCAATTTTGTGCAGACCAGAACTTCTAGTGCTTGACGAACCGACAAACGGTCTTGACCCTGCTGGAATGAAACAGTTGCGAGATTTGTTTAAGATGTTGTGTACAGAATATGGGATAACAATAATTATTTCGAGTCATATTCTCTCGGAAGTGGAGAGCATCGCTGATACAATTGGCATTATTGCGCATGGCAGAATGATGCGGGAGATTTCTATGCAAGAAATTTCTGAGATAAATACTGCATATATAGAACTTGCTGTGACAGACACAAAGGCGGCGGCTTATGTGCTTGATGACAAGTTAGAATTGAAGAATTTCAAGGTAATTGATGCGCACCATATCCGCATCTATGATGACCAAATTCAAATAAGTGCACTGTCAAAAGGATTGGCGTTGAATGACATAGCAATTGATTTTATTGGCAGGAAATCGGAGCGCTTGGAGGATTATTTCCTGAAAATTACAGAGGAGGGTGAAAGACTATGATAAAGTTGATTCGATTGGAATGGAGAAAAAATAATAATTTAAAATATATTCAATATGCAGGCATTATGACTGTTATTCTTCTATTATTTATGATTATGATGGCGCGAGAGCTAGAGGCAGAGGAGACAATCGCATTGTATGGAAAAGGCATGCTAGATAGTTCCGTAGAGTTGTTTGCACATATGTCGTATATTATTTTTACAGGTGTAATGATTGCGGCAGTTCTTGTGAGTGCTTACGAGAAAAAGACAATAAATTTAATGTTTTCTTATCCTATTAAGCGCAGTACGATTATTCTGGCAAAAGTTTGTGCGGTGTGGATTTTTAATTTTTTAGCAATGGTGGTCAGCAAAATTGTAATATATCTTGTTTTAATTGCAACAAAATCATTTACGGGCATAACCGCCGAAAGTATTCCAGTTGGAGACGCTTTATTTTTGTTGAATATTGTTCTTAAATCGGCGGCGATGGTAAGTATCAGCTTTATTGCGCTTCCTATAGGATTGAAAATGAAGTCGTCTAAGGCAACAATTGTTGCGTCTGTAATAATTGCTTGTCTAACACAAGGCAATATTGGTTCAGCGACATTGGTGAACAATATACCATTCTACGTGATTTTGTTTATTGCGGTCGCAGTTTCGATTTATCTGTCTGTCTATAATATAGAGACAAAAGACTTACTATAATGGCATTGTATAAGCCTCTAAAATTTTGTTACAGTTTAGCCTTGTCGAACTGTAACAAAATATTTTCCTTTGATTTTTTAAGTCTGGTGAAAAAATAGGAATTGTGATAAGATAATAAAAAACAGCACAAAACAACAAATATAAGTTGTAGATGTGATAAAGGAAGGAAAATAACAAATAAAATGATGAAAATTTTGTTGGTAGAGGATGACACAGAAATTAGTGAGATGCTAAAAAACTTTTTAATGACAGAAAATTTTGAGGTGGTGACTGCTTATGACGGGGAGAGTGCCTGTGAAAAGTTTTTTGCCGATACATATAGCATTGTGCTGTTAGATTTGATGATTCCTAAAATTAGCGGTATGGAGGTTATGAAAAAAATCAGGGCATTTAGCACAGTACCAATTATAATTCTCTCTGCAAAAGATACCGATTCGGACAAGACACTTGGGCTTGGACTCGGGGCAGATGATTATGTCACCAAACCATTTTCTGTCACAGAAGTGCTTGCCAGAATCAAAGCCAATATTAGAAGAACTACACAGTATACAGCACCTGCCATTGTGGAGAATGATATTATCGCGAGAGGGGAGCTAGTGCTTAATACAAGCGATTATTCGGTTATGAAGAATAGGGAAAAAATCGAGTTGACAGCCAAAGAATTTGAAATTTTAAAACTTTTCATGAAAAATCCAAAAAAAGTCTATACAAAGGAGCAAATATATTCACAGATCTGGAATGACGCTTATCTGGGAGATGAGAATGCGGTTAATGTTCATATTAGCAGACTGCGCAATAAGATTGAGGACAATCCACGTGATCCAAAGTATGTTATGACAGTATGGGGAATTGGATATAAACTAGGAGAGGGGAAATGAACAGAGGAATACAGGCAAAGCTAAAAGAAATTACCGATAAACTATCTGATATTCTGGAACAAGATACTGACGAGCAGGTGATGGTTTTTACAGATCATAAAGTGCTGATGGATTTGTGTGGACAAATTAATTTGTTGCTGTTGGACAGGCAGAAGATGAAAGCAGATTTCCGAAAGCAGGAAATCGCATCTAAGAAAATGCTTTCCAATATTTCGCACGATATTAAGACGCCGCTCACAGTTATTTTGGGGTATCTGGAAATTATGCGATTGAGTAATTACGAGGACACAACATTGCAAAAGGTGGAGGCCAAGGCAAAACAGGTAATGGAGCTAATTGACCAGTTTTTCACATTGGCGAAATTGGAGGCTGGAGATAAAAATATTGAGATGACAAAATTAAATATAAATGAATTGTGTAAGGAGAATGTGCTAAGTTATTATGAGTTGTTAATGCAAAAGGATTTTACAGTGGATATTGCAATTCCAGAGCAGACAATTTTTGTGCAAGGTGACAAGGAGTCTATTAATCGAATTTTGTGCAATCTACTGACAAACGCTATACGATATGGCAGTGATGGAAAGTATATTGGGCTTTTTTTGCGGGAAGATTTGGATTTTGTTTATATTGATATAATTGACAAGGGAAAAGGGATAGAAAAACAGTTTGCCGCTAGTGTGTTTGAGCGACTCTATACAATGGAGGATTCCCGTAATCGCAGCATACAGGGAAATGGTCTAGGGCTTACCATTGCCAGAAATCTTGCAAGACAGATGGGCGGTGATATTTTATTACAAAGTGAACCGAAAGTACAAACAAGTTTTACTGTAAAGTTACGAAAGTATCTGGAACTTTCCTACAATTGCTAAAGAATTAAATCTTTAGTGAAGACAGAGACATTGAAAAGTATTAGAAAGGATTATATATAATATTAATGAATTTTCTTGATAAATATCAGATAGAAGATAAGAAAAGATTGTTGACATTAAATCAACATCAAAAAAGAATTTTGGCACTGATGTGTCTGGAAAGACAATTTTGCACTTATAGGAAATTTACTACGGGACAAGTTTGGAGCAGGATTGACCAATATCGAGAACTTATGGACAAATTTTGGACAATTGTTTTGAACGATTTGGAGATGGATGACAGTGTATGGTATTTCCATGAAAAAATAAGAGCCGACAATCTTTGCAATGGCTTGGAAGATACCATTCAATTGTGTATAGCGAGGATATTTGCAAATCATATTGAGGAGTGGATAGATTATTTCATTGATAATCCTGTGTATGAGGAGGCGTTCAGATTATTTACATTAGATTTTATTTTGGTGTATTTAAATGAGGAAGAAGAGAACTTTGAATATGATAAATTTGAAAAAAATTTATTTATTATAAAAGAAATGGAACATCAAATTCAGGACGAGAGAAACGTAAAAGAAATTCTGAACTTTGAGGATGCGAAGCAATGGTATCATCAATGTGAAAGTATCTTTTGAGATGACGAAATTGGTTTTAATGAAAAAAACAAGGTGATGAAAATGGATATTATGTTAACTGTTAGTTATTGTATCAATATTCCAAGAGATGAATTTTTTGAGACGGAAAGTGGAGAAGTAAACGAAGAGATAATGGAGCGATTAGAAACATTATTTCCTAAAGAGGTCATAAATGATATGATTATAAAAAGAAAAATATATGAATAGCATTTCCAAAAATAGAAATACTATTCATATAAAGTAACTGACATAAAGTCGAAAAAAGGTGGTTTTGTAATGTGACAGGCACTAAAAAGTTATTTCAGTTTGCCGAATATCACTATTAATTGCATACCAATTTCCGACAATACACAGTTAGATTTATCGTCTCAATAAATAAGGGGCGATATTAATGGCTGCTTTAATATAATAATGTTCGATTAAAGTTTTATTTTTTTGATTTTTTGAATGTAACAATTTTTTCATTGGCATTCCATGAAACATGTATTTGTTCTCCAATATCAAAATGGTCTAATATTTTTTTAAGTTTGTCAATTCTATTTATCTGGGAACTATGCGTGTGTGTTAAGGCAATGACATCGTCAAAAATTACTTTAATGTTTTGATTTTTAGGCAATTGAATCGGTGAAGATTTTCCAATTGCAACATAGTTGTACTTTTTGTGCGATTCACTCAGAAAAAAGTCTCCTTCTACAATTGCTGCAGTATTAACAGTCTGGTTAATATCACCAATAACAATATTTCCGTTAGAATCGGTATTAATTTGAATTTTAATTGTGAGTTCCATTTTATTCCTCTCTTTCTTGATACAAGATGTCTTGTATCAAGAATACCATACTAACGGCGGCTTGTCAATAGGATTTTAATAAATGACTATAAAGCAGACGAGTCAAAAGGTGTCTGTTATTTTCCTACAGATTCTAAATCAATATAGGAGTGTAATTAGAATGGCAAAGTTATATTTTTATTATGGTGCAATGAACAGTTCTAAGACTGCCAATGCATTGATGACCCATTTTAACTATCAGGAAGTAGGGCAGAGGGCACTTCTGTGTAAAACCAAGACAGATACCCGCGATGGTGTGCGAGTGATTCGTTCCAGAATTGGTCTGGAGATGGAGTGCGTATTGCTCGATGAACTTGTGGAGATGCCAGAGGAGACAATAAAATCTTATCATTGCATTATTGTAGATGAGGTACAGTTTGCCACAAAAGAGCAGATTGATTTTTTGTCGGACGTTGTGGATTTTATGGATGTGCCGGTAGTCTGTTATGGGCTTCGGGCAGATTTTCAGAACAATCTTTTTCCGGGAAGTGAACGATTGATTACAATAGCTGACACAATTCAGGAGATTAAGACAGTGTGTTGGTGTGGCAAAAAAGCAACTTGCAACGCACGCTTTAATGATAATGGCATTGTGCGGGATGGAGAACAGGTCCTGCTGGGCGCCAATGATCAGTATATGGCGCTTTGCAGAAAGCATTTTAAACTTGGTATGCTTGGACCAAAAACAAAATAATTGTTATACAAATATTTTACGACTCATGACAGAATTATGATAGTCTGGATTATTGGTAACGTCTTGACCAAACCATTCGGGGGGAATAAAAGCATCTGCCATTTCTATATTTGGAAATTCTACTTCTGCCATAATAAGCGGTGCAAATGGGGGCGCAAACACATCAAGTTCAATAAAAAGTTGCGGGGGGTTTTGTGCCTGATAACAGTTATTAAACTGTGGATTTTCAAGAGGGATTACGTATCGCTTTTTGGAAATAATATTTCCGTCTGCTTTTGTGAGCAGATGCTGATAGGAGGTTTCATCAAGCGGGAGATTGTACTCTTCGCGTGCCATCAGTCCGCTTCCCTTATAGGTTAGATAATAGGAATCGTCAGATTTGCGGATGCGCACGACAGGAGACGTGTTTAAATATGCCTGTTCAATAAGCCTGCAAGGATAGCTTTCCAGATTATTTGGTAAATTTTTTAAAGTATATTTTTTTTCAATTTCCATGTTTTGAAGTTCTGTGTAATCCATTTAGTTTCTATCCTTTCCGTTTTCTTGCCTTATCTACTTTTAAAATAATTGTAAAACATTTATGACAAAGATACAAGATTCAAAAATACTATTAAAGTTTTTACTGTTATTTTTGTTGGAGTTTTCTCTCAGCCAGAGATTGTACTGTGAACTACCTATTGTCTAAAGCCAATGAGTTTCCTGATTCTTTGACCATATCTCTACAGGCGTTCATTTGGGCAGTCCTTGCCCTATAACGGCATATATATTTGTATTTTGTATATTTTATGTACCGAAGAAAGCTTGGTTTTCGTATTCTGATTTCTTGGTACAAACACCCATATACAGTTATCAATGTCCGAATATGAGTAAATTATAACAAAAAATTTACACTATGGCAACCACTCGTTTTGCACCCCTTAATCCACCGTCTAAAGACAGTGGGATTGCGGTCGTTTTATTTCAAATAGAACAATATTGTATTTTATTTACTATTTTGGAAGTAGAAGTCTTTTCGAGCTGAAAAAAGGTGCTGATATGTGTGCCAGTATTAGGTGCTATGGCAGAGTAGGCAGCGTCGACAATAAAGACCAACAGAAAGAGTACACATAAAGTAATACGTATTTTGATGGTCATGCGATGATAAAATTTGTTAAAAACAGGTTGTATTAGGCAGATAAGAAGCACACCGCCAAGACCGAATCCAACAGCACTTGTAAGACAGACATGTCCTTGAAAATTAAACATATGTTCGCTGTAATCCCACCATCGAATTCCCCATTTTTTCTCAAGCCAGACTCCTGCAAAATATTCCAACACAGAACATAAAAAGCAGGAGAGCATAAAAACTAATATAGGCTGTTGTCGCATTTTGTGAAGGAGCAAAATTAAAATAATACAGCCAATCCCATAGATTGGCAGATATGGTCCACGATAGACACCTCTGTTTACAAAGGTGTGGTTTGTGATTAGATAAAGTATCACTTCCCAGAGCCACCCAGCAAATGCAGTGGTAAAAAATAAGAGTGCATAGTAGTCAAATGGATGTAGAATTAATTTCTTTCTCATAATGATATAGTATTAATCCGAATTGCTAAAATAATTCATGGAAAGCGGTTATTTGGATATTTCTTTTTTGCGATATATGTGATATATTGGTAACAGCAAAGCCATATAATGGCATTGTTTTGCAGAGCTTAGGGACTGTGGAGAAGATAACTGGTAATATTGTTTTCTTACAGTCCTTTAAAGAAACATAAAATGTAAAAGAGATACACGGAGGATATGAGATGGCTGATATTAGGAAACTTCAAAATGGAAGTGATGTGCGAGGAATCGCATGTGCCGGAATTGCAGGAGAAGATGTGAATTTGACAGAGGAGGCAGGAAATCTAATTGGAGGCGGATTTGTCAGATGGCTTGCGGATAAGAAGGGAAAGAAAATGGATGAACTTCGGATTGGAATCGGTCATGATTCCAGAATTACAGCGAATAGTTTGTTCGCCGCAGCAGCAAAAGGAATTTTGGCGGCGGGTGCAAAGGTCTATGACTGTGGTTTGGTGTCGACACCCTCAATGTTTATGACGACAGTATTTGAACAGTTTGCATTTGACGGCTCAATTATGATTACAGCAAGCCATCTTCCATTTAACAGAAATGGCTATAAGTTTTTTGACCGGGATGGCGGCTTAGAACATGATGATATTACCAAGATTCTTGAGACAGCATCAAGTCTTACTGTTTCAGACGCAGATTTGTCTAAGGTAGAAAAAGTTGATTCCCTTTCTGTATATTGTGAATTTTTGCAGGAGAAGATAAAGAAGAGTATTCAGGCAGAAGATTATGACAAACCGCTTGCTGGGTTGCATATTGTAGTAGATACCGGAAATGGTGCTGGTGGATTTTTTGTGGACAAAGTGTTAAATCCGCTTGGCGCAGACACAGTGGGAAGCCAGTTTTTAGAACCAGATGGGCACTTTCCAAATCATATACCAAATCCAGAGAATAAACAGGCAATGGAAGCGATTCGACAGGCAGTACTTTCTAACAAGGCAGATCTTGGCATTATTTTTGACACAGATGTCGATAGAATGTCCGCAGTACTTCCAAATGGAGATGAAGTGAATCGGGATGCGATTATTGCAATGATGACTGCAATTATTGCGGAGGATTATCCGGGCGGAACAATTGTGACAGATTCTGTTACCAGTGACAGGTTGACGCGCTTTATAGAAGGCATTGGAATGAAACATCACAGGTATATGAGAGGATATAAGAATGTGATAAATGAGTCGATTCGTTTGAATCAGGAAGGTGTTGTGTCACCGCTTGCTATAGAGACTTCTGGGCATGGTGCACTCAGTGAAAATTATTTTCTTGATGATGGTGCATATATGGCAGTGAAACTTCTTATAGCACTTGCAAAGGCAGCAAAAGAAAATAAGTCGCTTGCCTCTTTTATTGAACATTTAGAGAAAGGCTTTGAGGAGAGAGAGTATCGATTCAAAATACAAGGAGAGGATTTTAAGTCATATGGAAACGAAGCCTTGAATACTTTTGAGAAGAGGGCAAATGAAAGAGGATATCATATTGCGCCAAATTCATATGAAGGAATTCGTATTACCTTTGACACAGATGAAGTCAAGGGGTGGCTGCTGTTGCGCATGTCGCTCCATGATCCGCAGATGCCACTCAATATAGAAGGTGCGAGATCCGGCGATTGTGATAAACTTTTTAATATTGTACTAGAGCTTCTCGATGGATTTGACAGATTGGTGATACCGACAAAATAATGGAAATTAGGAGACTAGAATGAGAATTGGAATGGGATATGATGTGCATCGTCTTGTGGAAGGCAGACCTCTTGTAATGGGCGGTGTGGAGATACCATATGAGAAAGGTTTGTTAGGCCATTCTGATGCGGACGTACTGTTGCATGCAATTGCGGATGCATTGCTGGGGGCGGCTGCGCTTGGGGATATTGGAAAGCATTTTCCAGATACAGATCCCGCTTACAAAGGAATATCAAGTGTAATATTATTAGAAAAAGTGGGACAATTGCTGGATGAAAATATGTTTTTTATAGAAAATATTGATGCGACAATTATTGCGCAGGCTCCTAAGATGCGCCCTTATATAGACCAAATGCGCGAAAATATTGCGCGTGTATTGGGAATTAGTATAGAGCAGGTCAATGTGAAGGCAACAACAGAGGAAGGGCTTGGTTTTACAGGCGAGGGATTAGGAATATCCTCACAGGCAATCTGCATACTCTCAAGTCCTAGAGAATTGGTGATAATGGAGGCTGCCAGTACAAAAGGACAGTCAACGGACGCGCGTTTTTGTGAAGGTTGCCCGGGATGCAGTGCTCTGAAAGAAGCATAAAAGGAAATAGTCACAATGGAGCAGATAGTAGGAGAGCAAGAAAATGAACAGAGAAGTAGGCGTAGTGTAGAGGCAGCTTTTAACATTGCTGTTTTGGATAAAACATCAGTTCAGATCGCAAAACTTTTATCCGAAGAGGCATTTTCAGGGCTTTATAGAGGAGAGGGAAACATTATATTTGCAGTGCAAGAGGATGAGGTACAATCTGTGCTGCAACTGACGTCTTGTATTGCTGCGATGCGCAGAAATCCGCGAAAAGGAGAAAAATGTCTACTCAGTATGGCAGATATTGAGCGGGTTGGGATAAATCGTATCAGTTTAGCTGCGACTAAGGTGCAATATCGCCAAAAGGGATATATGAGTCGATTGATGTTGGGTTCTTTGGAATATCAGCAACAGATGAAAATACCATTTTGTTTTGTGGAGTCTGGCAATAAATCGTTCTGGGAACATTTTGGTTTTGGATATATTTATGACAAGCCGCAATATGGGCTGAACACAGAACTGATATCACAAGAAGCGTTACAACAGGCGATAGAAGGAGATTTGATTCCCCTTCCGAATTCGGATGCTTTTCTGCATGTGACAGATTGTAACAGTGTCCTTTCGCTGGCTCATTTTGTGAATGCTAATCTATGCAAGCGTTACGGGTTGTTTATTATAAGAAGTGCCTTGTATTTTGAACACTTTCAGAGAGAACTAGAAGGCGTTGGCGGAAATTTGTTTGAGATAGTGGAAAATGGGAAAATAAAAGGTTATTTCGCGTATAGAGGTGATTTAGGTATCAGGGAAGCAGTTTTTGCAGATGAGGCAGATAGAGAACGTTTTCTGTGTGTGAAAGGGAAAAAAAAGCCTGCTGTGATGGCGCGTATTGTAAATTTATCAGAGATGATGCGGCATATTTCAGGAAACGGAAAGATAACAGTTGCAATAAAGCTTACTGATCCTGTGTTGCAAAGTAATAATGGCGTATTTTTGTGGTATATTGACAAGAAGGGCAGCCATATGGAGCGGGTAGAACAGCGAAGTAATGACATAGGGGCTTCTGCGCGACCAGAGGTTACAACGACAATCGGTGAGTTTACTGCATTTATTTTTGAGTATATTCAGTTGAAACAAAATGCAAAATTTGATAGTATATACCTGTCGGGTCCTGTCTGGATGAACGAAAGGTATTAATAAAAAATTATACAAATGGGAGGGATGCGTATGTCACTTGTTACAACACCACATATCAATGCCGAAAAAGAAGCTTTTGGTAGGACAGTATTGATGCCCGGTGATCCGCTTCGCTCGAAGTTTATCGCGGAAAATTTTCTGGAAAACACTGTTCTAGTCAATAATATCAGAGGGATTCAGGGATATACAGGGACTTATAAGGGCGTAAAGTTAAGCGTTATGGCGAGTGGTATGGGAATGCCCACGATAGGAATTTATTCTTATGAACTATTTCATTTTTTTGATGTGGAAAATATTATGCGTATTGGCTCGACAGGGGCAATGCAGGAACATGTAAAGGTACGAGATATTGTATTTGGTATGGGGGCATGTACAAACTCTAGTTATGGTAGTCAGTATGGGCTAGGTGGTACATTTGCGCCTATTGCAAGTTATGCGCTTCTCAAAGAAGCAGTTGCGCAGGCTGAACAAATAGGTGCGCAGTATCATGTGGGAAATATTCTTTCATCAGATGTGTTTTACAATGATAATCCTGCTGCCAATGAAGGTTGGCAAAAGATGGGGGTACTCTGTGTTGAGATGGAGGCGGCTGCTTTGTACATGAATGCGGCGAGATGTAAAAAGAATGCACTTGCAATCCTCACAGTGTCAGACAGTTTGGTGACAGGCGAGGAGACAACCGCGCAGGAGCGGCAAAATTCTTTCACCCAGATGATGGAGATTGCGCTTAACACTGCAGTAAATTTGGAATAAAAGTTATTTTTCACAGGTCAGGAATGCACATGTACTGCGCATTCCATAAGAATATGATTCAGAAGTGAGGGGCGATTTTTGCATAGCAAAACTTCAAATATCGTCTCGAATCGTTGCTATGAGCGATTTCATGCCGTGAATAGTAACGAAGAGAGCAAATAAGCCAAAATAAAGTATTGACATAATTTAAATTAAGCGATACAGTCTCAATGGAGGCACAGGATGGGATTTATAAAAAGTGTGAGAAATGAGATAAAGGTCATAAGAGAGCGTGACCCTGCAATCCACTCTAATATGGAGGTCTTTTTATATCCGAGTTTTAAGGTGATGCTTCACTATCGGGTGGCGCATCGGTTATATCAGAGCGGACATTACTTTTGGGCAAGATGGATATCGCAGCGTGCGGTTCGAAAGACTGGGATAGAAATTCACCCGGGGGCAGAGATTGGCGAAAACTTTTTTATTGACCACGGAAATGGTGTGATAATTGGTGAGACGGCAGTGGTGGGCAACAATGTCACTCTTTATCAGGGAGTCACGCTTGGCGGTACGGGGAAAGAGCACGGAAAGCGACACCCAACAATAGGAGATAATGTAATGATTAGCGCAGGGGCTAAAATTATCGGTTCTTTTAAAGTTGGTGAAAACTCTAAAATAGGGGCAGGAAGTGTTGTTATTGAAGAAGTTCCGCCAAATTGTACAGTAGTAGGAGTGCCGGGGAGAGTTGTGCGGCGCAATAATCAAAAGCTTGTGCGTGAAGATTTGAATCAGACCGATCTTCCTGACCCAGTCAATGAGGATATTAGAAATTTGCAACATGCAAACAGTGAGATGACCAATCGCATTTTGGAGCTTGAACAGAAAATTAAGCAGCTAGAAAAAGAACGGAATGGTAGAGATACATAATATTTGGAGGTTTTGAGAGAAGATGGAAAACAAATTGTTCCTGTATAATACACTGACAAGAAAGGTGGGGCAATTTATCCCAAACGAGGAAGGGAAAGTTGCAATGTACACCTGTGGACCAACAGTGTATCATTTTGCGCATATTGGTAATCTAAGAAGCTATATTATGGAAGATTTGCTAGAAAAGACACTGCGCTATATTGGATATGATGTCAAGCGTGTTATGAATATTACAGATGTCGGGCATCTTTCCAGCGATGCAGATACGGGCGAGGATAAAATGCTCAAAGGGGCGAAGAGAGAGCACAAGACAGTTCTGGAGATTGCAGAATTTTATACCAATGCATTTTTTAGTGACTGCGATAAGCTCAATATTAAGAGACCGGATGTGGTGGAACCAGCAACAAATTGTATTGCAGAATTTATTCATATGATTACAGTTTTGCTTGAGAAGGGTTATGCTTATGAGAGCGGTGGAAATATTTATTTTGATACTTCTAAACTTGACGAGTATTATGTATTATCTGGACAGAGCGAAAACGAACTGTTGGTTGGTGTGCGCGAGAATGTGGATGAAGACGCAAACAAAAAAAATAAGAGTGATTTTGTGCTGTGGTTTACAAAATCCAAATTTGATGCTCAGGAATTAAAGTGGGACAGTCCGTGGGGTATGGGATATCCCGGGTGGCATATTGAATGTTCTTGTATTAGTATGAAACACCTTGGCGAGTACATGGATATTCACTGTGGTGGTGTGGACAATATTTTTCCACATCACACGAATGAGATTGCACAGAGCGAGGCGTATTTGGGCCATAAATGGTGCAATTATTGGTTTCATGTGCATCATTTAAATGACAAGTTGGGAAAGATGAGCAAGTCAAACGGTGATTTTCTAACTGTGTCGCTGTTGGAGTCAAAAGGGTATGATCCAATTGTGTATCGTCTGTTTTGTTTGCAGTCGCATTATCGTAAACCGCTTGAGTTTTCTTATGAGGTGCTTGACAATATGAGTGCAGCCTATGACAAATTGATAAAGAAGATTGGAACGCTCGACAAAAATGGTGCGGTTGATAAAGAAAAATTTGACTATTATAGGGAAAAGTTTGAGTCGGCGCTTTGTGATGACCTCAATTCTTCTATGGCGGTTACAATTTTATATGATATGCTTAAAGAGGAAATGTCTGATGCGACCAAACATGCGCTAGCAGAAAGCTTTGACAAGGTTCTTTCCTTAAATCTTACAACTGCTCATGCATCAAGAGAGGCAGACAATACGATTGACGCAGCGCTAGAGCGCTATGTTCTCGATAAGATTGAAGAGCGCAAGGCAGCAAAAAAACAAAAAGATTTTGCAAAGGCGGATGCAATTCGCAGTGAACTGTTGGAGAAAGGGATTGTATTGGAAGATACACGCGAGGGTGTCAAATGGAAGAAGGCTTAGAGAAAGGAAGTTTGCTCGCACAGATACACAGAGTGTTTGGCGGCGAGGAGATTGACATCAGAACATACTCGCCCCTAACGCTGGCCTATATTGGTGACGCAGTGTTTGAGTTGATTGTAAGAACATTGATTGTGGAGAAGGGGCAGAGGGCGGCAAATACGCTGCATAAGCATACAACGAAGATTGTCTGTGCGCAGACCCAAGCCCAGTTGATTGAGGCTGTGTACGAAAGTCTTACCGAGGAAGAACAAGATATTTATCGCAGAGGAAAAAATACAAAGACTCATTCTTCTGCGAAAAATGCCAGTCTTGCAGATTACCGAAAGGCCACAGGATTTGAGGCGCTTTGCGGATACCTTTTTCTAAAAGATGACACTTTGCGGATACTGCAAATTGTCCGTCAAGCAATGGATGCTATACAGATAGAATAACAGGAAAGGATATTAGTAAAGAGACCATATGGGATACAGGGAATTTGTGATTGAGGGAAGAAACACTGTGATAGAGGCCTTTCGTTCTGGAAAGCCAATTGATAGACTGTTTCTACAAGATGGCGTACAGGATGGACCAATACAGACAATTAAGCGGGAAGCCAGAAAACAGGATACCATGATAAGGTTTGTTGCAAAAGAGCGGCTTGATCAGCTTAGTGAGACAGGAAAACATCAAGGAGTGATTGCGTATACAGCGGCCTATGAATATGTGGATGTAGCGGATATTTTGGCGGCGGCGCGCAGCAAAAATGAGCCTCCGTTTATTATTCTGCTGGACAATATTGAGGACCCACATAATCTAGGGGCAATTATTCGCACAGCCAATGTAGCAGGCGCGCATGGCGTTATTATTCCAAAGAATCGGGCAGCAGGACTTACAGCAACTGTTGCGAGAACCTCTGCGGGCGCGTTAAACTACACACCAGTAGCCAAAGTTACGAATTTGGGTAAGACAATAGAGGAGCTAAAAAAAGAGGGATTATGGTTTGTCTGTGCTGATATGAATGGCACGACAATGTATCAGCTAGACTTAACAGGTCCAATTGGTCTTGTAGTTGGAAGTGAAGGGGAGGGGGTCGGCAGGCTTGTCCGCGAAAAATGTGATTTTATAGCATCGATTCCAATGAAGGGAGATATTGATTCCCTAAATGCGTCTGTTGCGGCGGGAGTGCTTGCCTACGAGATTGTTCGGCAGCGGATGCAGTGATAGAAAGGATAGACAAATATGTCTGGCATATATGAGACGCTAAAGGATGAGGAATTAATCGATAGGCTGCGCGATGGGGAAACCCAGATAACGGATTACATTATGGATAAGTATAAGCATCTGGTGCGAAAAAAAGCGAAATCTATGTACATACTTGGTGCAGATAATGACGATTTGATACAAGAGGGAATGATTGGTCTTTTTAAGGCAGTGCGAGATTATGATGCGGGGAGAGATGCCAGCTTTTATACGTTTGCAGATTTGTGTATCTCTCGCCAGATGTACAATGCAGTACAGGCATCGCGCAGGGAAAAACATGCGCCGCTCAACACTTATATTTCGCTCTATGCGAATATGTCAGAGGCGGAGGGTGACGGAAATAGTACAGAACTGGTCAATGTGATTGCTTCCGCAGTGGAGACAAACCCGGAACAGCTTATGATAGACCGAGAAAATGTGGCAGATATAGAAGCAATTATTGAGCGGGAACTCAGTGTCTTTGAAAAGCAAGTGTTGGATTTGTACATGACAGGCATGAGTTATTCACAGATAGCAAAAGTGCTGTCAAGAGACGAGAAGTCTACAGATAATGCACTTCAGCGGCTCAAGACAAAAATTAGAAAAGCGGTCAAGAAAAACAATAAATATTCAGTAAAATAATGTTACAGTTCAGCCTTGCCGAACTGTAACGCATCAAGCCATGCAAAATCGATTCGCGATGTCAAAACCATATTTTGTGGTTTGATGCATCTCAATCACTACGTTTTCTTACGTGGCTTATATAAGCCATAATTTGCAGCGCAGTGCAAAGTCCTAGGTTAAACCGTTACAAAATAATATACATTATGATCAGTGGACATTCGAGGGATGTGAATTGCAGATGAGTAGAAAAAAGAAAGTTCATGAAAAGAATCAGAAAAAGAAAATGTTGATTGTGGAAGACAAAGCCATCAACAGATATGTTTTAAGGGGTATTTTTGAGGAGGAGTATGATATCGCAGAATGTCAAGACGGCAGAGCAGCAATTGAACTCTTAGGAGAGAGCCGGGATGAAGTGGCAGCAGTTCTTTTGGATATTGTGATGCCTGTATGTGATGGATTTGCGGTGCTGAAATATATGAAAGAGACGTCACTCTATAATGTGCCTGTAATATTAATCAGTTCCAATATGAATGAGAGCAATATTCACAAGGCAAGTACCTATGATGTTGTTGTCGATTATATACAGAAACCATTTCAAGAGAATATTGTGCGGCAGCGTGTGCAAAGAGCGATAGAATTATATCAGAAAAAAGAGAATGTGAAGTATGAGCGGGCAGAGTAAATACGAAGTTTTACAGACCTATTTTGGATACAGCTCTTTTCGGGATGGACAGGAGGAACTTATCGACAGTATTTTGGAGGGAAATGATGTGTTTGGCATTATGCCAACGGGTGCTGGCAAGTCCATTTGTTATCAAGTGCCAGCACTGATGTTTGACGGTATTACGCTAGTGATTTCTCCGCTGATTAGTCTGATGAAAGATCAGGTTGCAGCGCTAAACCAAGCAGGTATTTACGCCGCGTATCTCAACAGTTCTCTCACACAGGGACAATATTTCAAGGCGCTTGATTACGCGCGAAAAGGAAAATACAAAATTATTTATGTGGCACCAGAGCGCCTTCTAACGGAATCTTTTCTTGGGTTTGTCGTTCATGCAAACCTTTCGTTTGTCAGCGTAGACGAGGCGCATTGTGTGTCGCAGTGGGGGCAGGATTTTAGACCAGGGTATCTCAAAATTGAGGAATTTCTTAGGAAACTACCCAAGCGCCCCATTGTGGGAGCCTTTACTGCAACGGCGACCAGAGAAGTCCAACAAGATGTTGTGCGCCTGTTACAACTGTCAAATCCCAGAATAATCACAACAGGGTTTGACAGAAAAAACTTGAATTTTTATGTGCTTCAAGCAAAGGATAAAAAAGCAGCGTTAATGCGGATTCTTCGCACACATTATGGCGAGAGTGGCATTATTTACTGTATTACCAGAAAATTGGTGGAAGAGGTGTATGAAGTGCTGTCTGAGCGTGGCTTGGAAGTGTCCAGGTATCATGCCGGAATGCAGGATGACGAGCGCCGCAGAAGCCAGGAAGAGTTTACCTCAGACCGAACACAGATTATGGTAGCTACAAATGCGTTTGGTATGGGAATTGACAAGCCAGATGTTCGGTTCGTCATACACTATAATATGCCTAAAAATATGGAAAGTTATTATCAAGAAGCGGGACGCGCAGGGCGGGATGGGGAGAAGGCAGACTGTTATTTATTATATAGTTCGCAGGATGTGCATATCAATCAATATTTTATTGAGAACAATCGCGAGAATGAAGAACTAGATGAGGAGACATTGGCTTCTGTGATAGAAAAGGACCGAGAACGGCTCAAAAAAATGGTATTTTATTGTCATACAAAGTTTTGTTATCGTAAATATATGCTCAATTATTTTGGGGAGAAAGCGGAACAATACTGTGGAGGCTGTGGAAATTGTGTTGGAAAAATGCAGACAGGAGACACACAATCTGCACGCAGTTCTAGTACCACAGACGGCGGGAGGATTTTTGCAGCGGGTGGCAGCAAAAAAAGGACAACTTATGACAATCCAGAATTGTATGAACAGCTTAGATTTTTACGCAATCGTCTTGCAAAAGAATTGCAGGTTCCTGCGTATGTGGTTTTTACAGACAAATCACTAAAAGAAATGAGTATGTATTTGCCCGTTTCACGTGCAGAATTGCTTGAGATTCAGGGAGTGGGGCAGGCAAAGTGTGATAAGTTCGGACAGGAGTTTATCAGTGTCATTCGTCAGTTTAAAGAAAAAAATGCGCAAGATGTTAGTCCAACAAAAGTGCAGGCAAAAGCAAAAATTTTATTCAAATAAATAAAAAGAAAGGAAAGAAGAAAAATGATGAAATGGAACATGAAATCAAAAAAAGGAATACTGAAAAGAGCAGCCGCTGTAATGCTGGCTGCTGTGACGTTGGCTGGAATGTCAGCAAACGGTGTGGTGCCCGCATCACAGGTAAAGGCAGATGAGGCGCTGCCGGGATATGTAAGAAGCGTGTATACAAATGAGTGGATACCAGCGGAACAGTCTGTTGTCAGACCAATCGCTGTGATGATGCCAACAGATAAGGTGGCGCAGCCTTCTTATGGCATTAGCAATGCAGATATTTTGTATGAAATTATGGAGGAGGGGGAAATCTCTCGTCAGATGGCTGTAATTAGCAACTGGACAGGACTTTCTAAAATTGGAAATGTTAGAAGTTGCAGAGCATATTATCTTCCAGAAGCGACAGAGTGGGACCCAATTCTTGTTCATTTTGGCGGTGTGGTTTATATGAAAGACAGAATTACAGCACCAGATATCAATAATATTTCGGGAACAAATCAGTATGGTACTGGTGGTGGTGCTCCCGGATCCGAAGCGTTTTTTAGAACCTCCGACAGAAAGGCGCCACACAATGCATACACTAGTGCACCAAATATTATCAATGCATGTGCAGGACTTGGATATTCTGTTAATATTAGACAAGGATTTTACAATCCAAAGCACTTTACATTTGCAGATGGTGGAAATACATTAGAACAATACGGTGCAGCGGCTGCGACAGCAAATGCAATTGACCTTTCTCTAATCTTTCCTTACACAAAGAGCGCATTTACATACAATCCCGCCGATGGCATGTATTATAAGACCATTCATGGAAAGGCACAGACAGATGGTTTAAATGGGCAGCAGCTTAAATTTGCAAATGTGATTGTTCAGAATACAAAGTGGTGCAAACTTGATAACAATGGATATTTATATTTCCAGAATATTGATAATACAGAAGATGGTTATTATTTTACCAAGGGAAAATGTATCCACATTACATGGCAGAAGGCTGGAGAGTATACACCAACTGTATATTATGATGACTTTGGAAATGAGATTCAACTCAATGAAGGAAAGACATATATTGCGGTTGCACAGACAGGTCGCCCCGTTGCATTCCAATAAAATTTGGATTGGCAAAAGGGATTGATTATGAAAAGGGATTGATTATGAAATATGAGAACATTCCGGTGGAGATGGATCATGTCGTGCAGGCGACATTATCCCTTTACCTGCAAGAAGATTACCCAAATACCTACGGAGAGCGGAAACGGCCTTTGGTTTTAATTTGCCCAGGAGGCGGTTATGAGCATGTGTCTGTCCGCGAGGGAGAGCCAGTCGCATTTCAGTTCTTGGCAGCGCGTTGTCATGCAGCAGTACTGTGGTATGATATTTCCAAGGATGGTGTGGAGCACCCACAAGAATTGAAGGAGCTGGCGTGGTCCGTGGCTTATATTAGAGACCATGCGGACCAGTATGCAATTGATAAGGACAAGATTATTGTGGCGGGCTTCTCGGCAGGAGGACATCTTGCTGCGAGTTTGGGATGCTTTTGGGATAAAGCGTGGCTTGCGCAGGAAATGCAGATGAAAAAAGAGCGTTATCAACCAAATGGAATGATTCTTGCATACCCAGTGATTACCTCCGGCACATTTGCACACAGAGGAAGTTTTGTAAATCTGATGGGAACAAAAGCAGATGCAGTGCTAGAACAAGAATTAAGTCTTGAAAATCAAGTGACGGATAAAGTTCCCCCTGTATTTATGTGGCATACGTTTGAGGATGGCGCAGTGCCCTTGGAAAATTCGTTAATGTTTGCCACAGCGCTTAGAAAGGCAGGTGTTCATTTTGAATACCATATATTTCCGCATGGTGGGCATGGGTGCTCTCTTGCAACAGCAGAGACATCTATGCTAGAAGGCAAGGAGATTGAGCCGCAGTGTGCACAGTGGATTGCGCTTTGCAAAAATTGGCTGAAACATAATTTTATAGAAAAGTAATAGAAAAACCGAGTAGGGAAATTAAAATCCCTACTCGGTTTTAGATTGCAGCATATAAAATTGAGTCATACGATCCTTTTCGACAAACCATGAGTCCTTGTCTTTGGTTCCTGTAACTTGACAGAGAGTACAACAGATAGCAAGTGTAGGGTTCCAGAGGTAATCGCGTTCCTCATAGATACCAATTAAAAGTTTTCTGTCAATAAGACCTGTAAATCCAAGGTTTTTTATTGGTTTTAATCCCAGTTCAAAACCAAGTCGGGGATTGTAAGTGGAAATGATTACTCCCTCTTTTAAAATATTGCGTATCATAACACTCTCATAACAGGTATTCATGATACCAACCATGTGTATCGAATATGCGCGTGTGAGACTTTCATCACGCAGGTCTGTCTGTAGCAAATATCTACCATCCTGTGTCGGAAATGTGAAATTCTCATCTGCTGTATCGGAATAAAGTACAAAACGTCCAACGCCTAGATACATGGCAGGGTATTCTTTCCCATCATACATTACATAGAGACCTTCCCGGTATTCACCGGTGGAAGTGCCTTCAAATTCAAAACGCTCCTTCATATTGACTAAGTCTCCTTTTTTATTTTTTGTAACTGTTTACGACTATTCTCTAATGGCAAATTCTCTGATATCAAACAATTACAATTTATGTAATAAAGTAAAAAATAAGTAAAACTTATCACTTATTTTTATAATATTATATCAGGGATATGGTGACAAGGGGGTAACTCTCAAAAAAATAACACTAACACGCAATAGACACAAAAGTTATATTTATTGCAAAAATATATTTTTTTGGTAATAAAAAAGAAATAATAAAAATTTTCTATATCTTTATTATATGTGAAAAAATAGAGTGATATTAATAGGTTGGTGACGGTATATTGTGTGTATATTTATATCTTTGAATGGTTTTGTAAAACTTGCTAGTACAGCGTTGCATTAATTTTGAAGTAATAGGTGCCTGAATTTTGTGTCAGGGCAAGGGGGAGGAAGGAGGCAATATGGTGGCATTGTTGACTGATGACAATGCGGTACTGAAACAAAATTTAGGCGCATAGTATTCGATTATTAGTGCAATGTTGTACTAGAGCGTGTTTGAAATTGAAACTGTGGACCGCCTGTCTTGCACTATTGTGTTGTTAAAATTCCTGTCTGGATAGAGCACTAGTTTAAGAGATATTTTTTGATAATAAATGACAAATTAGAGAAAATAGTTTATTATAAGAAAGAAACATATAACCATGAGGAATAAATTGTAAAGAAGAAAGGTATGATTGCAGCATGAGGCCAAATCCTAGACCGCAGGAAATTTATAGACATTTTAAAGGAAATATTTATCAGATTATCACGCTGGCACGCCATTCAGAGGATGGCATGAAAATGGTGGTCTATCAACAACTCTATGCACCGTATGAAGTTTATGTACGTCCGCTTGAGATGTTTATGAGTAAAATAGACGCCAGAAAATATCCGAATGAGACACAAATATACCGTTTTGAAAAGATTGATATTCGGGGAGAGGAGAGCACTAGAACTCAGAAGGAAACGTCTTCAGAGACACTTACAAGAGTGTTAAACAGAGGAAAAATGCAATCCTCATTGTCATCAGATGAGAAAGAGACTATTTTGGAAGAAACAGAGAAGGACAGTACAAATATTCAGTCCTCAGAAGAAGAAGAGTTTGCTTTGGATCAGGGACTTGTAGAGTTTTTGGATGCAGATTCTTATGAGAAAAAATTACAGATACTAAGTACACTTCATCCAAGGATAACAGATGCAATGATTGATACAATGGCAGCCAGTCTTGACACAGAGATAAAAGAGGGGGAGATTGAAACACGTTATAACGAGATTAAGAGTTGTCTTATGACAATGGAGCGCTTTGAGTGCAATCGACTTAGGTAAATTATTAGAGATAGGAGTAGGTTATGAAATTATTATCAATAGCGATACCTTGCTATAATTCGGCGGCATATATGCGAAGATGTATTGACTCTCTGCTTCCGGGCGGGGAAGATGTGGAGATTATTGTTGTAAATGATGGTTCTAGTGATAATACACTAGATATAGCCGAAGAGTATCGAGAGCGTTTTCCGGGAATTATTAAGGTGGTAAACAAGGAGAATGGTGGACATGGTTCCGCTGTAAATGTGGGAATTGAACAGGCGAAAGGACTATATTTCAAGGTAGTGGATAGTGATGACTGGGTGAGTCAGAGCGCTTATATTCAGATTCTTGACAAATTGAAAGAATTGCTAAAGAGTGGGAAATCGATTGACATGTTCATCAGTAATTTTGTCTATGAAAAAGAAGGGGAAAAGCGCAAAAAAGTTATGAAGTACCATCATGCATTGCCGCAGGATGAAATTTTTACATGGAAGGATGTGCGTCATTTTAGAGTAGGACAATATATTCTGATGCACTCGGTTATCTATCGGACAAATCTGTTGCGGGACTGCGGATTAAGATTGCCCGAGAATACTTTTTATGTGGATAATATTTTTGTGTTTCATCCACTTCCCTATGTAAAAACGATGTATTATATGGATGTAAATTTCTACCGTTATTTTATTGGAAGAGCAGATCAGTCTGTCAATGAACAGGTTATGATTAGTAGAATCGATCAACAGATTCGGGTGAATAAGTTATTAGTGGATTATTATGTGGCAGAGAAACAGCATATTTTGACTAATGGTAAGGTAAGGAAATATATGATTAGTTATCTTGATATTATCACAACCGTGTCCTCGGTGCTCTTAATTCGCTCGGAGTTGGAGGAAAATCTGGAAAAGAAGAAAGAACTTTGGGAGTATATTAAGACAAAGGACAAGCTGTTGTGGGTTCGCCTTCGCATGGGACTTCTTGGCAACGCGATGAACCTTCCGGGAAAACTAGGCAGAAAAATTTCGGTGGATGGATATAAGCTTTGCCAGAGGATTTTCCACTTCAATTAACTCTTGTAAAATTGGCAAAAAACGGTTATACTCTATACAGACTTTACAGTCGCACGAATATTTAAAACAGATTAAAATATAAATACGGAGGAGAGATTCATGTATTCACTTGATGAAGTAAGAAAAGCAGATCCCCAGATTGCAGAGGCTATCGTGGCAGAGCAGGAGCGGCAGAACAGCCATATTGAGTTGATTGCTTCTGAAAACTGGGTCAGCAAGGCGGTTATGGCAGCGATGGGTAGCCCGCTGACAAATAAGTACGCTGAGGGATATCCCGCAAAGAGATATTATGGCGGATGTGAATGTGTAGATGTCGTTGAAAATCTTGCGATAGAACGTGCCAAACAATTGTTTGGCTGCGACTATGCAAATGTTCAGCCACATTCTGGTGCGCAAGCAAATATGGCAGTACAGTTTGCTATTTTGCAGCCGGGAGATACGATTATGGGGATGAATTTGGATCATGGTGGGCATCTCACACATGGTTCGCCTGTGAACATGTCCGGCAAATATTTTTATGTGGTTCCTTATGGTGTGGATGACAATGGATTTCTTGATTACGATAAAATGAGAAAGCTTGCACTGGAATGCAAGCCTAAGATGATTATTGCAGGTGCAAGTGCATATGCCAGAACCATTGATTTTGAGCGTTTTCGTGAAGTTTGTGATGAGGTTGGTGCTGTGCTTATGGTAGATATGGCGCATATAGCTGGTCTAGTGGCGGCAGGACTTCATCCAAGCCCTATTCCTTATGCGGATGTTGTGACAACAACAACGCACAAGACCTTGAGAGGTCCTCGTGGTGGTCTGATTCTTGCCAACAAGGAAGCAGCAGAAAAATATAATTTCAACAAGGCAATCTTTCCCGGAATTCAGGGGGGACCATTGATGCATGTGATTGCAGCGAAGGCTGTCTGCTTTCAGGAGGCATTACAGGATGCGTTCAAGGAATATCAGCAGCAGATTGTCAAGAATGCACAGGCTCTTTGTAAAGGGCTGATTAGTCGAGAGATTAAGATTGTTTCAGGCGGCACAGATAATCATTTGATGCTTGTAGACCTGACAACATATGACCTCACAGGAAAGGTTGTCGAGAAGCTTATGGATGAGGCGCATATTACCTGCAATAAAAATACAATTCCAAACGATCCGAAGTCACCGTTTGTCACAAGCGGTATTCGACTTGGAACTCCTGCTGTGACAAGTCGTGGTATGAAGGAAGAAGATATGGATCAGATTGCAGAGGCAATCGCTATGGTGATAAAGAATCAGGAGAATGGTATTGCTGGTGCAAGGGATATTGTACAATCACTTACAGACAAGTATCCTTTGACCTAAGTATCAAGATTATATGAGAGAGGAAAAGACAAACAGGGAGAGAAGAAGACGCAGACGTGTGCGAAATCAAATGTTGGCTTATCTGACGTTGCTTATTCTTATTGTGTTGGTGTTAGTCGCTGGATATTTTGGTGTAAGATATATTATTGATTATGTAAATAAATACAATGATAAAGTTAATCGATTTATCGAGGAAGCAGAGTCCAGTGCGTCCCAAGAATCAAACAGTGAGATAAATGATGCAGAAACACAAGAAAGCGGGATTCAATACGAGGAAGGCTACACAACGCCGGTGGCGGATGACCAACTTAAACAGCTTGTTGAGTCTCTATTAGGAGAAATGACTATGGAAGAGATGGTTGCAGGAATGTTTATTGTATCACCGGAGTCCATTACTGGCGTTGAGACAGCGATACAGGCAGGAGAGGGTACGCAGACAGCTATCACTGAGAATCCTGTTGGTGGAATTGTATATGCGTCAAAGAACTTTAAATCGCAAGAGCAGTTTAAGCAGATGATTACCAATACAAGGGGATTTTCAAAATATCCGCTTTTTACAGTTGTACAGGCAGAGTGCGGGACAACCGCCTTTGGCTTGGATGAAACGCCAAAGGCGGCAAAGCTTACAGATGCAAATCAAGTTGTTCAAGCATATGGAAGTATCGCCTCAAAGTTGGCATCTTATGGGGTTAATATGGATTTGGCACCAATAGCGGAAATTTCCCCAGAGGAATATGCATTTGGCACTGATGCATCTGCTACAGCGTTGTTGGTAAATGCATCTGTTCAAGCGATACAGTCTGCGGAAATCAGTGCGGTTTTGCTGAAGTTTCCTAGTATTTCAGCGGAATCCAAATCATTGGAGGAACTAAAAAACAATGAATTTATTGTGTATGATGCAGCAATAAAAAGCGGTGTGGACTGTATTATGATTTCTCATGTTAAGGCAAATAATATTACTGGAGAGGATATGCCTTCGTCATTTTCGTCGGCTGTAATACAGGATCTATTGAGAAAAACTTTAGGTTTTAATGGAGTGGTAATTACAGATTCACTCAGTAACAGTACCATAGTTGACAATTATAATTCTGCGGAGGCAGCAGTTGCCGCAGTTCAGGCAGGGGCAGATTTGCTCTTGGAACCCGCAGAATATGAGGAAGCATACAAAGGGGTTTTACAGGCGGTGTCCGATGGAACCATTACCAAAGAACGCATCTATGAATCTTTGTATCGTATTTATCGTGTGAAATATAAAAATGCACTAGAATAAAGATACAATTTAATTTAGATAGGTTTGCGCATTTATGTGCAGACCATATAGAAGGTAAAGCCTGAAAGTAAAAATCCATTAGAAAAATTAAAATATTGATTGACAAATAATTAATAGCATAGTAGAATATATTGTATCCGCAGGAAATGTTGGATACAATATGAAATGCGATAGTGGCGTAGTTGGTAACGCGCGACCTTGCCAAGGTCGAGACCGCGGGTTCGAGCCCCGTCTATCGCTCTAAAAAACTTGTAACTAAGAAATAAAAGTTACAAGTTTTTATTTGCTCTAATGTCAACTCTAACAATATTTTTCAGACACGCTCTAGTACTCCATCCAGATAGAAATTAGAGTTATTTTGCATACTCTGTCAATAGCAGGAATGTATTTCGTATTCCATCTATATGGCTTCGCTCATAGCCATGAGAAGCATACACCCCAGCACCAATCAGACCATGTTTGATGTCATATCCAGCCGTGAGTGCGACATCTGCGTCAGAACCATAATGAGGATATACATCAACTGCAAAATCAAGATTTTGGTGTTTTGCAGCAGCAATAAGATTGGAAACGACTTCATAATTGTAAGGACCACGGCTGTCTTTTGCACAGATAGATACTTGATGTTCTGTACAGGAAAGACTGTTTCCAACGCAGCCCATATCGACAGAAAGTACTTCAGAGACATCTGATGGAATAGAGGCAGCCCCGCCATGTCCTACTTCCTCATAAACAGTAATGTGATGATATACTTTTCTGGACAGAGAGATGTTTTCCTCCTTGACATATTTGGCAAAACCAAGAAGAATGCCAACACTAAGTTTATCATCTAAAAAACGGCTTTTGATATATCCAGAGTTTGTAATTATAGTGCGTGGATCAAAACATACAAAGTCACCGGGCAGTATACCAAGAGAAAGAGTGTCTTCCTTCGTTTTGACATTTTCGTCAAGTACGACTTCCATCACATCAAAAGAGCGGGAAGTCTCATCAAATTTGTTGTTCACATGAATAGAAGCGTCACATAGCTGGAATGTACCTGTGTAGGATTTGCCTTCTCTTGTATAAACCCTACAGTTTTCGGCTTCGGCGTTATTGGCATTCATACCACCTATGGGAGATAGAGCAAGACAACCATTTGGATTGATTGCACATACCATAGCGCCAAGCGTATCAATATGTGCTTCCATTATAAGAGCATTATTTTGTTGCGCGTTGGTGTTGGAGCTGATTTCGCAAAGGATGCCGCCTTTTGTAGTCTGTGTGGGAGTATACCCGAGCGCTGCATATTCCTCCATAATATAGTTCGCTGCCTTTTTCGTAAAACCGGAAGGGCTATCAATTGTCAATATTTTTTGGGTTTTATCAAGTATATAGTCCAAATATTTTTGTATGTTGATTTGTTCTTGCATTGTAGTGTATCCTTTCGTAATTTATTTAAAAATGTCATTGGCATTCTTGCTGCGACGTGTGAGTCAGTTCTGCTGACATATAATGGATTCACACGGCTGTAATAAAAATCTTCCTATAATATAACATACAAAATGTGAAGATTGCAATCACTACTTTATCAAATCTCGTAATAGATATTTATAAAAATAAAATTTTTATTGACATTTGGTTTAAAACACGATAGAATATATTTCGTTAGCAGGAGTGGTGGAATTGGCAGACGCGCAGGCTTCAGGTGCCTGTGGTAGCAATACCGTGTGGGTTCAAGTCCCATCTCCTGCATGAATTATAAGTGGCTTAGATCTTTATTTATAGAGGTTTGAGCCATTTTTTATGCGCAGACCTGTGCAAAGGAAATAAGATACTAAGATGCCACACAAATTGTGTGGCGATTAGAGAAGGTAATATCAAAATAATAACGGTTGTTATATAATGATGTATACTACTATTACTTGAAAATGCTATTGACTTTGGTATAATAAAATAGCAAAAGAAAGGTGGAAAAGTTATGATTAAAAAGGAAGAGCTAGAAGCAATATTAAATACGATTGATTTGAGAGATGACGCACCTACAGATGAGCCGATGCGTCAGTATTATTTTATAAAGAAAGCGCGTGAGATTGTCCATGCAAAAAGTGAAAAATTAGGCAGGAGACTGACCGCTGATGGAGAGACATTTGGGTGTCAGATGAATGCAAAAGACAGTGAAAAACTTATTGGCATTCTTGAAAATATTGGGTTTGAAATGATTGAGGATGAGTCGGCAGACTTAGTATTTTATAATACTTGTACCGTTCGGGACAATGCAAATCAGCGTGTGTATGGCAGATTGGGATTTGCAAATAGTATGAAGAAGAAAAATCCACACAAAAAGATTGCACTGTGCGGTTGTATGATGCAGGAACCCTCTGTAATTGAAAAGATACAAAAGAGTTATTCGTTTGTTGATTTAATTTTTGGAACACACAATATTTACAAATTTGCGGAGTTGATTGTTGCAATGTACAATTCAGATACAATGATTATTGATATCTGGAAAGATACGAATCAGATTGTAGAGGATTTGCCAGCGGAGCGCAAATATGCTTTTAAATCAGGGGTCAATATTATGTATGGCTGCAATAATTTTTGTAGTTATTGTATTGTTCCCTATGTGCGTGGACGTGAGCGGAGTCGCAATCCAAAGGATATTATTCGGGAAATTGAAAAGCTTGTGTCAGAAGGGGTAGTGGAGGTTATGCTTTTGGGGCAAAATGTCAATTCTTATGGAAAGACGCTTGAGGAACCTATGTGTTTTGCACAACTTTTACAAGAGGTAGAAAAAATTGAGGGATTGGAACGAATTCGCTTTATGACCTCGCACCCAAAAGACTTATCGGATGAGTTGATTCAAGTTATGAAAAATTCTAAAAAAATTTGCCGTCATCTGCATCTTCCATTACAGTCAGGTTCAACTAGGATTTTGGAGAAAATGAATCGTCGTTACACAAAAGAGCAATACCTTGCACTTGCGCAGAAGATCAGGAGTGAGATGCCAGATATTTCACTTACAACAGATATTATAGTGGGATTTCCGGGTGAGACGGCAGAGGATGTGGATGAAACAATTGATGTGGTTCGGAAAGTACAATATGATAATGCGTTTACCTTTATTTATTCAAAGCGAGCAGGTACACCTGCCGCCACAATACCCAATCCGACGAGTGAGGAACAAGTCAAGGAAAATTTTGATCGCCTTCTGTTGGCAGTACATGAAACAGCAGAAAAGCGCGGTGATCGTATGGTTGGTGAGACGCACAGTGTTCTTGTGGAAGAGAGCGATGGTGCGAAACTGACTGGCAGGCTTTCTCAGAATACATTAGTACATTTTGATGGAGATGCTTGTCTGGTTGGAAAAATTGTAGATGTGAAGCTGACGGAAGCACATGGATTTTACTATTTTGGCAAGATTAATATGCAGGAGCATCAATTACAAAAATTATTGCGCAAAAACAAACCAATGAGCAGATAAATTACCAGCCCTTATTTTAGGGAGGTAATAGGGGGGATTACAATGGAAAAGTTAAAACCAAAGTTGTTTTCAGTGATGAAAACGTACACAAAACAACAGTTTATAAAAGATATTGTGGCAGGAATTATTGTTGCAATTATCGCATTGCCACTGTCAATCGCACTTGCACTTGCATCTGGTGTTGGACCAGAGCAAGGTATTTATACGGCAATCATAGCGGGATTTTTAATTTCTTTTTTTGGTGGAAGTCGTGTGCAGATTGCAGGACCTACAGCGGCATTTGCTACGATTGTGGCAGGGATTGTTGCACAGAAGGGCATGAACGGATTGATTATTGCGACGATTCTTGCAGGAATCATTCTGATTGTGATGGGATTTTTAAGACTGGGTAATTTAATCAAATATATTCCATTTACAATTACAACAGGTTTTACTGCTGGCATTGCGGTGACGATTGTAATTGGGCAGATAAAAGATTTTTTAGGGCTTACCTACCCTGAAGGGACTGTTACGATTGAGACGATGGAAAAAGTGGAGGCGGTTGTCAAAAATATTGCAACAGTCAACTGGCAGGCATTGATTGTAGGTTTAATATGCCTTGGAATTCTAATAATATGGCCATACATAAACAAAACAGTTCCGGGTTCTTTGGTTGCTGTTATCGCTGGGATTCTTATAGTGAAACTTCTCAACCTTAATGTCAACACAATTGGAGATTTGTATGAAATTAGCAATAAGCTTCCTCAAATACAGATTCCTGAAATTTCCTTTGGCGTTGTCAGGGAAATGCTTCCAGATGCTTTTACAATTGCTATTCTTGCGGCGATTGAGTCGTTGCTGTCATGTGTGGTAGCTGACAGTATGATTAACTCAAAACATCGTTCTAATATGGAATTAATTGCGCAGGGTATCGGTAATATTGGAGCAGCATTGTTTGGCGGAATTCCTGCGACAGGTGCAATTGCAAGAACAGCGGCTAACATTAAAAATGGTGGGCGCACACCGATTGCTGGTATGGTTCATGCGGTTACGCTGGTGCTAATTTTGGTGATATTGATGCCCTATGCGGCGTTGATTCCAATGCCATGTATTGCGGCTATTTTATTTATGGTTGCCTATAATATGTGTGGGTGGAGAACTTTTGTCAATCTGTGCAAATCCTCACCAAAGAGTGATATTATTGTGCTTGTCACAACGTTTGTGCTGACGGTCGTATTTGATTTGGTTGCAGCGATTGAAGTGGGTATTTTACTGGCGGCAATTCTCTTTATGAAGCGCATGAGTGATGTTATGGAAGTGGAGGGGTGGAAATATGTAGATGACGAAGATGATCCAGATAGCATTACACTGCGCGAAGTTCCACCGCACACGCTTGTGTATGAGATTTCAGGTCCAATGTTTTTTGCTGCGGCTGATAAGATTCTGAATATTTCTGTAAAGGATGACACGCAGTTTTTGATACTTCGTATGAGGAGTGTGAGCGCGATTGACGCAACTGCAATGCATTCGTTAGAACAGCTTTATGAAAAATATTCTAACAAAGGGATTCAGATGATTTTGTCTCATGTAAACGAGCAGCCAAGGGCTGTTATGGATAAAGCTGGTTTTACAAAGGCGGTCGGAATAGAGAATTTTTGTATGCATATTGATGAGGCGTTGGAACGGGCGCGAAAGCTCTACAAATAAAATGGTTCATTAGGAAGAGCTGCCTGCCAAGATAAGCTTCTATGGTTTCAGAGCTTATTTTGGTACGGAAGCTCTTCTTATTTTATTGTTTAAAGGATAGATTATTAAGAAGCCTTTAAGTCGTAGATCTTAATTGATTGTATATTGAAAAACTGTTATAATCGAATTGGGAACTGTGCTGGTACAGCGTTCGTAAAGATAGCAGGAAGTAGTTATTTTTAAAATCGTGCGCAGCAATAAAAGGAGCTGATACATATATGTATAGCAAAAACACAATATTAATTGTAGATGACGAAGAAATAATCAAACGAATGCTCAAAGATGTGCTCAAGGATGCATTTGAGGTGTTGGATGCATCAAATGGGCGGGAAGCACTGGAAATTTTGGCGGTCAATGTTGACAAAATAGCGGTGATTGTTTTGGATTTGATGATGCCTATTATGGATGGGTTTCAATTTATGGATGCATTTCGGAAAAATCGGGCATATGATAATATTCCTGTGATTATTGCCACTTCTGATGAAGACTGGCATGCGGAACAGAAATGCTTGGAAGCTGGTGTGTGGGATTTTGTTATGAAGCCATATGACCCTGTACTTTTGCGGTTTCGTATTAAAAATGCAATTGAAAAGAGTCGTATGATTATGGCTGAGATGGATGCGGTGACAGGACTTTATACGAAGTTCAAATTTTACCGTACTGTACGCAGCCTTCTTACAGAGGAGACAGAGGAATTGTTTGCGCTTGTGCGGTTTGATATAGACCGTTTTAAGATGATTAATAATTTCTATGGTGTCAAGGAAGGAGATAGGGTGCTGCAAAGTATTGCTTCTGAGCTGCGGAAGATTTCAACTGTTTTTGACCAATTTGTATATGGACGATTTGAGAATGATATCTTTGCTATCTGTATGCCCTACAAAGAGGAAAATATTGACTTGTTGGTAAATGCGCTGCAAATCAATTTAAAAAGGGTGAACAAGGATTATAATATAAAAATTTCCTGTGGAGTATATATTATCAAAGATGATTCGTTAGATGTACCCGATATGTATGATAGGGCATTGTTGGCTGCCAAAAGTTGTAAAGGTAAGTTTACGCAAAGTGTGGTCTACTATGATGATAGTATGATTGAAAATATGCGACAGGAACAATTTATTATCAATGAGGTTAACAGAGCGATTGAAGAAGAACAGTTCGAGGTGTATTTACAGCCGAAGATAAATTTGGCAACAGACCGTTCTTATGGGGCAGAAGCTTTGGTGCGTTGGAATCATCCAGACAGAGGGATGATTTCCCCCGGAGAGTTTATTCCTGTTTATGAGCGCAATGGCATTATTGGCAGATTGGATCAGTATATGTGGCGTCATGTCTGCAAATTATTGCGCAAGTGGATTGACGAGGGGAAAAATCCAAATCCCATTTCTGTTAATGTCTCACGGGTAAATATTTATAATCCGCAGCTTGTTAAGATTTTCAAAAAGTTAATTACAGAGTATCAGATTCCTGCAGAGTTGCTAAATCTGGAATTGACAGAAAGTGCTTTTATGGAAGATCAGGATTTGATTATGAAGACTATGAGCAGTCTGCATAAATTAGGATTTAAAATAATGATGGATGATTTTGGAAGTGGCTACTCGTCACTCAATGTCCTAAAGGATATGGAAGTAGATTATCTGAAAGTTGATATGAAGTTCTTGCAAATTGAGGAGTTTAATGGAAAAGGCGAGAAAGTACTCACTTCTATTATACGTATGGCAAAATGGTTGCATCTTCCATCGATTGTGGAAGGGGTTGAGACTGTTGAACAGATGGACTTTTTAAAGTGCATTGGATGCGAATATGCACAGGGATATTATTATGCAAAGCCTTTGCGGATAGAAGAGTATGAGAAGTTTTTAATTCGGGAGGAAGAGGCAGGTACGAAGTGCAGCGCAAATGAGAATACAGTGATTATCAATGAATTGTGGAATACGCGCTCTAGTATCAGCAAATTTTTTGATTTGTTGGAAACACCAATTGCTATTTATGAGTATCGAAAGGGAAAATCAGAACTGCTTAGAACAAATATTCGATACGAGGCAGATATTGTATTTGATAAGCAAGTGGATGAACAAGAGCATTATCGAAGGTCAGAGACAGAAAAAGTGCTTCTAAATAAGGCATTTGCAAGAATTGTGCGAGGAGATTTTTCAGAGGCACTTGAGTATGAACTTACAGAGGATGTGTGGTATCGCGTGACTGTTAAAGTGATAGGAAAACGTGCAGATACAATGATTATGATGGTAACGTTTTATGAGATAAGTGCGTACAAGTAAAAAATTGTTTAGCATAGCTTAGAATAAATGCTTTTGCCACATTAGGGTTTGACCAAGCAGTAAGGCGTATTATTGTATGTAATCAATATACGCTATGTGAATATGTTAAAAATACAATATATTGATTATAAAAAATTGAATTAATTAGCGCAACGAGTTAAGTTATTTATATGCTTCGTAAGATTGGCAGAGGAGCGGGACAAAATGGAAATTAGGGAATTATTAGAAAAAGTACAATGTGGAGAAATTTCAACAGAAGAGGCGGAAAAATATTTAAAGAAACAGCCATTTGAAGAACTGGGATTTGCCAAGCTTGATTTGCATCGGGAGGTCCGAACTGGTTTTCAAGAAGTTGTATATTGTGCAGACAAACAGGATGCTTATCTTGTGTCTATATTTCAAAAATTATATGAGAAAAATGGTGAGGTACTGGGAACAAGAGCAAGTGTAGAACAGTATGCGTTGGTGTCCAAAAGTCTTCCACAGGTACAGTATGATGCAGTGTCAAAAATTTTAAAAATAGAGGAAAAACCAGAGGAGAAAGCATTAAAACAGATTGGGAAAATTGCAGTTTGTACAGCGGGAACTGCGGATATTCCTGTGGCGGAGGAAGCGGCGCAAACCGCGGAATATTTTGGAGCTTCAGTAAGTCGAATTTATGATGTGGGAGTGAGTGGTTTGCATAGATTGTTGGCGAGCGCACAGGTGATACAACAGGCAAATTGTGTGGTGGCAGTGGCAGGTATGGAAGGAGCTTTGGCGAGTGTGATTGGAGGGCTTGTCAGCAATCCGGTTATTGCAGTTCCAACGTCTGTTGGTTATGGAGCAAATTTACATGGTTTATCGGCATTGCTTACAATGATTAATTCTTGTGCAAATGGCATTGCGGTTGTCAATATTGATAATGGTTATGGAGCAGGCTATATTGCGACACAGATTAATAGACTTGCAAGTATAAAATAAAAAATTTGCACTATGTTTGTGGTTATACAAATAGTAGGACAGCAGAAAGAAAGGATATTATTATGAACAGGATTCTTTATATAGAGTGTTACTCTGGAATTAGTGGAGATATGACAGTTGCGGCGATGCTTGATCTCGGCGTGAATCAGAAAGTGCTTGAGGAAGCTATCGACAGTATTAGGTCGCTTGTGTATGGATTTGATATCGCAATAAAGAAAGTGCAGAAGGCGGGGGTTTGTGCCTGTGATTTTGCGGTGATTCTTGATAAGAAACATGAAAACCACGATCATGATATGGAATACTTGCATGGACATGCTGATATTGAAAAAGAGCGTTATCATGAACATGAAGAACATCACCATCATACCGGATTAAGAGAAATAACACATATTTTGGATCAGGCTAAAATAACAGAAGGCGCAAGAGAACTAGCAAAGAGTATATTTCAGATTCTGGCTGAGGCAGAGTCAAAGGCGCACAATAAACCTGTAGATGAAGTGCACTTTCATGAAGTGGGGGCAGTGGATTCCATTGTGGATATTTTGTCAGCCGCCGTATGTATTGATTTACTGAAAGAGAAATATAGTATAACAGATGTTGTTATATCGGAATTATACGAAGGGCATGGAAGCGTGCGCTGCCAGCATGGAATTTTACCAATACCAGTTCCAGCAACAGCAAACATTTTGGAATCTTATCAACTTCCAGTACACTTTATGGAATTTCAGGGTGAATTTGTGACACCGACAGGTGCGGCAATTGCTGCGGCGGTCAGAACAAAGGCACATCTGCCATCAAAATTTCAAATAATAGCAAGTGGTGTTGGTGCAGGCAAGAGAGCCTATGAGAAGGCTAGTCTGTTGCGGGCAATGGTAATTGAGGAGAATTCCGAGAATCAGGAGGGAATTTATAAGTTGGAGACAAATGTTGATGACTGTTCGGGCGAGGCATTTGGCTATGTGATGGACAGGCTTTTTGAGGCGGGGGCAAGAGATGTGTACTATATTCCAGTCTTTATGAAGAAGAATCGACCTGCGTATCAATTAAGTGTGATTTGTAAGGAGGCAGATATTGCAAAGTTGGAACAGATTATCTTTCAGGAAACCACGACAATTGGTATTAGAAGAGTGCAGATGGAACGCACTATTTTAAAGAGGGAACACCAGATATTGAATACCAGTTTGGGTAAAATTGCAGTAAAAGTATGCGGAGAAAGAATATATCCTGAATACGAATCATTGATATCAATGTGTCGAGAAATGGGGATTTCTTATTTGGAAGCTTACAATAAAATTTATGGAGAATTAAATAACGGGAGATATAAAAATGTCTGATAGGAAAATAACTACTGTAATTTTTGATTTAGATGGAACTCTTTTAGATACATTGGAAGATTTAAAAAAAGCGACAAATTATGCGCTAAAGGTTTGTGATATGCCAGAACGGACTTTGGAGGAAGTGCGGCGGTTTGTAGGCAATGGTGTGAGAAATCTGATGATTCGTGCTGTGCCTGATGGAGAGAAGAATCCAGAATTTGAGCGGGCTTTTGCGATATTCAAAGAATATTATGGACTGCACTGCAATGATGCGACAAAAGCATATGATGGAGTTCCTCAACTTTTGAAAGAGTTAAAAAACAGAGGTTATGCACTTGCGATTGTCTCCAATAAAATTGATTCAGCAGTGCAAGATCTAAATCATCGATATTTCCCACAGGTAGATGTTGCGATCGGAGACCGGGAAAGCATGAGAAGAAAACCTGACCCTGATAGTGTTTATCTAGCGTTGGAGGAGCTTGGTAAAATCAGGGAAGAAGCTGTTTATGTAGGGGATTCTGATGTCGATTTGGCAACAGCACGAAATGCAGGACTTCCATGTATTAGTGTGCTCTGGGGATTTCGAGACAAGGAGTTTCTTATAGCGCACGGGGCAACCGTTTTTGCCGAAAACCCTATGGAAATATTAGATGTTTTGTTGCGGATGTGATTTGTTGGTTCTAACTTAATAAAAACATAGATTTTTGCCAATTGATAAGGCAAATTGCCTTATCAATAAATAGACAAGTCAAAATGTATTTGTTATTTTTCTACAAATCTTTAGGAATTTGAAACTTTGTCGTCAGGAACATATTCCATGATGTCCTCAACCCTACAATTCAGGATATTGCATAGGCTGTTAATGATAAGTGTTTTAACAATTTCATTTTTGCGCAGACGCTGTAATTGTGCTCTATCCACCCCATAATATTCGACCAGTTTGTACTGACTGATATGTTTCTGTTTGAGAGTTATCCATAATTTGTCATATTTTATCATTTTATATAGTCCTCCTTCTTGTATTTTATATGTTGGTGAATTATAATAATATGGTGCGTGTGTGCACCATATTCTATAAGAGATTGAACGTGATTATCATCTGTTATCGTTTTACAATCGTCTCTTATCATAGAAGGTTACAGGGAGGTTACAATAGAGAGTATAGGAAGTTAGAATAACAGGAGGTATCAATGGAGAAAAAAATGTATATTACAGAAGAGGAACGTGAAAAATGCAGAAGAGTGGCAGATGCCTATGCGGAGATCTATGAGGACGAAGAACAGAATATTGTGGTGTTGGATGCGGGGAGATATGGCTATATTAAGCTGCAATACTATAATCCACCTTATGGATTTAGTGACATGTTGGTATTTACGGATAGTAGAGAACTGTTTGAAGACTTGTGGGAAGATTGGTTGAATACACAACTTTTTGAGTTGGCAAAAGGGACAAAGTTGATTGAATTGGATTATGAAGATATATTTGCCCGTCTGCCACAGCATAAACAAAAAGAATTGATGTCAAAGAAACGCTATTTCGCAGAGAAAACAGGAATAACAGATGTTTTCTTTGAGAGTTAGGAAGCTCGCAAAGTAATTATAAAATGGGAACTTTCTTACAAGATAAAATTAGACAAAGTGATTTCTATCGGGTATTTATCTTCGATAGAAATCACTTTGTTATTACAAGGGTGTAAAATTTAATTTATATTTGTTGGTCAATAATGGATACACCAATCTTTTCAGGTTGAAGCAGGTCATTAATAATATTTTTGCAATGCTCTGCGGCGGTCTTACTAAATGCTGCGTTTTCACCAAATAGTTTATTATAATTATCTTTGAACTCATTAGTAGTGAGAGCGATCGTGTCATCGAAGTTCATCTTTTTATTTTCACTATCAAAAGTTAGACCTATTTTGGAAAGTTCATCTTTGTGGTCAAGGCACAACTGATTTAATTTGCCAATTGTCTCAACATGGTCCGTGTTGTCTGTATTATAGATAGACTTTGCAAAATAAGTAAGAAACGTTTTAACGGACTCTTGAACTGTAGGATCAGAAGTTAGATTGGATTGCACAAGAGTGTTATTTTTCTGCAAAGCGGATATTGTCGATCCAGCAAGAGTTATATTGGCGGCGAGTGCTACATCGGTATCTTTGTATTTAGTAGTTTTGCTCATTTTATGTTCAACAACATTGTGTTCTGCGCCGTCAGTAGTTTCTTCTAACTTACGTATAATTTTGTCTGCTTTTCCGATAAAGGAATCATGTCCAATAAACAGTTCATTAATCGTTGTGTCCTTCGCGTTCGCAAAAGTTTTGGTGTTAAGTGTATATTTGCCTTTTTCCTTTGTAATGCCAATCTTTTTTAGGTCTTTCTCATGTTCTGAGAATAAATTTTCTAGTTTAGAAATCTGCTTTTTGATCTCTTTATCTGTTATGGAATCAGAGCTACTTTTCAATTCATTATAGGATTTTAGAAAGTCTTCCAAACGTTTTCCAGCCAATTCTTTTGAAGTTCCGCCTGGCGAGTAGCGTTTTAATGCTTTTAATTTTTGGCGAAAAGAATCTTCTTTGTCCTGAAGCTTTTTAATATCCGTGTCGGTTTCTGTTATTTTCTTTACATAAGAGCTTGTATAGGAAAAATTATTATTCTTGATTTTTTCTATAAGATCCATTGGCATAAGCGGTTTTAATTGAACTGCCATATAAATTCCTCCTAAATAATATAATAGATTCTCAAATTTTTTTGCTTACTTATATTATCGGCACATAACCAGTAAAGTTATAGTTTTTTTATAAAAAATATAAGAGGGTGTATGGCTTGAGGCTTATTCCTTAGAGATTTCTTAGAGAAAACTATGCTACAATACCCATGTGTAAAGGGTGAAAGAAAAAAGAGAAAGAGATAAAATGCAAACACATATCTTTCACCTTTTGTGTTTGCACTTCAAATGAAAATGCAAGCATTTTCACTTGAGGTTTGGTGCAAAAAATAAAAGAATACATGGAGGGAAGTTATGAGAAAAAAATCAATGGTCGCAAAAACAGTCGCTCTTTTTATGGCGACGGCAGTCAGTGTTACAACAGTTGGTTGCAGCGCAAAGGATCAAACTGTCAGCAATGAGAACCGTTCAGACATTTCGACAGAGGCAGACAAGACAGAAGAGCATTCTAGCGAGTCTGGGCAGAAAGATGATACAGCAAGCGGAGGAATGGGGCGCTATGTAGAAACAAATATTCGAGAAGGTGAAACATTTTATGACCAAGTAGAGCAACAAATTTTAAGTGATGGTCAAATCGTTTTTTTAAATAGCCTTACAAAACAGAAAGTTGTGTCAAAGGACAATGGTGAGACATGGAACACAGAGATTGATGAGGGGTTTTCTAGTTTTATTGAGGAGCATTATCCAGCGGCGTCAGCGATTGCAAAAGATGGAACCATTGCGATTGTCGGCATGGATAAAATAGAGGGAACAGAGAGTACCTATGAGTACAACCTCTATATTTACAATACAGATGGTACTACAAAGCAGATTGCTGTTCCGCTGCCGGATACAAATTCTAACTTGAGGACATTGGCATTTGATGAACAGGGAACTTTGTATGCGTTTGCGTCAGGATGTAAGATAGTCTATCAAGTGGATGTCAGTGCGGGTACAGTGGAAAAGTTGTTGACGCTTGAGGATATAACTGATTTGATGGAATGTAGAGATGGCATATTAATGTGCTCGACTTTTGAGAAGATTTTTCTCTATGATTTGGAAAACAAGTGTTTTGTTGAAGATGAAGTGTTAGACAGTTTTGTCGAGCAAAATTATGAAGGAATGTCATGGACAGGGGGCGGATATACAGCATATTCTTTTTTGGGTGCAGACAAAACCATTTATGTAGCAGGAGAGAAAGGATTGCATCGTCATGTTATTGGCGGAGGAACAATGGAACAGGTTATTGATGGAAGTCTTTCCTCATTGGGCGATCCTACATATAGCATTTTGGCAATGACAATGAATGATAAAAATGAGTTTTTTGCGGCGTACAGTGGTGGTAAAATTGTAAAATTTGTTTATGATGCTACAGTACCCTCTGTTCCAAACGACAAGATTACGGTATACAGCTTGAGTGAAGATGACTTTGTAAAACAGACAATTTCAGCCTATCAGACACAGTATCCTAATTTGTTTATCGAGTATCAAATTGGAATGGAGGAAGGTGGCATTACAAGAGAAGATGCACTGAAAAAATTAAATACACAGTTGCTGAGCGGCAGCGGTCCAGATGTTATTATGCTCGATGGAATTAATATTGATACTTATGCAGAAAAAGGTGTGTTAATGGATTTGTCTGATATTGTCAATGAAGTTGATCAGAGTGAGGGACTTTACAAAAATTTAATAAATGGGATTCGGACAGATGACAAGATGTACGCTGTTCCTGCAAAGTTTTATATTCCTGTTCTTTTTGGCAATGAAAGTTATGTGGACAGCGCAAAAGATTATCAGTCAATAGCGGATATGGCAGAGAAGGCAAGGGAGGCATATCCAGATACGACTCTTTTGGGGGTGTGTTCCGCGACAGGTATTATGAGACGGTTTATGCCAGTGTGTGCACCCACATGGAAAGATGAGAGCGGGCAGCTTAACCAAGATAAAGTGCGTGCGTTTTTAGAGCAGTCAAAGAGACTCTATGACGTGGAAATGAATGGTACCCCAGAAGAATATATCAATATGTACAAACAGAGGATAAATGAAGACGGAGAAAACTACGAGGAAGGAAAGTATTTTCTGATGACACAAGACAATCTTTATCTGATGCAGCAGACACCATTTGCATATGGGGAGATAATTAGTGCAAGTACTTATAGGGATTTGTTGTCTGTGCCAAGAATTGAGGGGCTGGAAAATACGCAGATAAAGCTGATGAGCGGACAGTGTGACAACGTTTATCATCCAGCGTCAATTGCAGGAATTAACACAGCAACGCAAAATGCAGAGGCGGCGAAGCAGTTTGTACAAATGATGCTTGGTGCGGCTGTTCAAGAAACAATAGAGTTTGGGCTTCCTGTAAATAAGAAAGCGTTACCAGCGCAGTTTGCCTATGATGAGAGTGAACTTGGAGATGACGGCGGGCAGTATTATATGAGTTTTTCAACGAAGAATGGAGAGCACTTTAGCTATACAATTTATCCAGTAAATCAGGAAGGAATTGACAAGTTGGAGGCGTGGATTGCACAGCTCGATACACCCTATCTGAGTGATACTGTACTGGAAACGGCAGTTTATAAGGAGGGTGCAAAATATCTTGAGGGAACACAGGATATTGACGCAGCAGTGAAAGCAATTGCAGACAGTGTGGAGATTTATCTTTTTGAATAATATCTATGCGAAATAAGATTGAAAAGTTTTAGTTGAGAGAATGGGTGTAAAAGAATGAAGCGGTTTCGGGAATTGGCTTATTTTATAGCTTTTATTGGTGTAAGTTTCATGGGAGTGTTGATTTTTGTGCTGATTCCCTTTGCAGATGTGGTGCGGCGTTCATTTTTGACAGTAATGTCAGGGGAATTTGCAGGTTTAAACAATTATAAAACAGTGATTCACAATCAGGCGTTTCGTCTTGCAGTAAAGAATACACTCCATTTTATGGGTGTGGGGATACCGCTGTTGGTTATAATTAGTCTGGCAGCCGCACTTGTGCTTAGCAAGATACAAGACATTCATGTGATAAAAAGCCTATATTTGTTTCCAATGGCAATGCCAACAGCAACAGTGGTTATTGTGTGGAGAATGTTTTTTTACAAACAGAATTTTGAAAGTTTAGTTATTAGCTATTTGTGGAAAAACACAGGATATACCATTGTGCTGTGGCTTGCAGGAATTGCGGCAATCCCGAATGAATTGATTGAGGCGTCAAAGGTGGATGGCGCAAATAAATTTCAATGCCTAATATTTGTAAAGCTGCCTTGTCTAAAAGGCAGCGTTTACACAATTGTAATTTTATCGTTTTTAAATTCTATGAAAATCTATAGAGAGGCGTATCTTGTCGGTGGTTCTTACCCGGGAAAAGATATTTACCTTTTGCAACATACGTTTAATAATTGGTATGTGAATTTGGAGTTTGACAAGATGGCGGCTGCCAGTGTTTTGGTGGCTGTGGTGCTGTTTGTATTTATTTTATTGTTTCAATATTACAGCCAGCAGTAAAAAATAATAAGTCAAGCAATTGCAAAGCAGATGGCAGAGATTTATTTGAATAGTAGGGGACTTAAATTGAAGTTAAGAAGGTTTTTAAGAAAATTTTTCTACACAGCGTCAGAGGCAGTTACAAAATTGATATTTATTGCGGTAGGAATTGTAATTTGTGCGCCAGTGTTTCTTGTTGTGACAGGTTCTGTTATGGGAAAAGGGGATTTGTATGAGTGTTTGGCGCCAGTGTTTGAACATGGGACAGGGTTTGTATCATGGAAACTGATTCCGCAGTATCCTACTGTAGAAAATTACATTCGACTGCTTTTTTATTCACCAGAATTTTTTGTGCTGTTTTGGAATTCAGTAAAAATAGTCGGTTTGATTTTGCTAGGGCAGATGGTGGTAGGGATTCCCGCGGCGTGGGCATTTGCGACATATACAGTAAGAGGAAAAAATGTACTCTTTACCATCTATGTTGTGCTTATGTTGCTGCCTTTTCAGGTGACAATGCTCTCGAGTTATCTGACGCTTGACAGGTTATCATTGTTAGATACCCACTGGGCGATTATTTTCCCTGCGGTGTTTAACACATTTCCAATTTTTGTAATTTACGGTGGATTTCGAGCGATACCAAAGTCTTTGATTGAAGCTGCGAGAATTGATGGAGCAGGGGAGATTTCTATCTTTTTTATGGTAGGAATAGGGCTTGGAAAGGGTGGAATCCTTTCTGCGCTGGTGCTTGGATTTTTGGAGTATTGGAATATGATTGAACAGCCATTTGCATTTCTGGAGAATAAAACTTTATGGCCATTGTCACTGTATTTGCCTGAAATTAGCTGGACACAGGCAGGATTTGCGTTTGCGGCGTCTGTGGTAATGTTAATTCCAGCAGTTTTTGTGTTTGTGATGGGACAAGATTATCTGGAACAGGGGATTATTTATTCCGGATTGAAGGGTTAGGAAAGGGTTTGAATTATGGAGAAGGATGAGGAGAGGCTTTTTGCTCGTAAGCGAATGGAGAAGTGGATCAAAATATTTTTGATATTTCTGGTATTTGTTTGGCTGTGCACAATTATTTCAAAGAGCATCTATGTGTCAGGTCTGCCACTTGTAAGAACAGATACAGCCACAAAAAAGTATGTGGAACATATTGTGGAGACGGATGGAATTGTGACCGCAGATGGCGAAGTTGCTGTAAACACACGGGCGGGATTGCGCGTGGATAAAATTTATGTGCGCCAAGGGGATTCTGTGAAAGCAGGAGATATTCTTTTTACCATTGACACAACTGATATTGCTGAACGAATAAACGCAAAGGAGATTGAACTGTCTAAACTTATGTGTAATCTTTCTGATTTTCAGGCGAATGCAGTGATTGATGCACAGAAAAAAGAAGTGGCGATTTTATGGGCAAAGGAAGATTATGAGACGGCGGACAAAGAGACTGCACTGACAAAAGAACGCGCAAAAGCGGCGTTGGAGAAGGCACAAGAGGCGCTAGAAAAGCATCTTGCAGATCCGGTGCCATATACTGCGGACAATGCACGGCGCAATGCATGGGAGGAATATCATAATTGGGTAAATAGTGGGTATTGTATAGCGGATAAGATTACAGAAAAAGAGCGCGAGATTCAGCGGTTGGAGGAACAGCTTGCTGAGTTAGAAAAGCGTGTTGATACAACAGAGGAAATAGGAAAAAATGAATTGCCAAAAGTGTTGTCAGGAGCAGCAGGAAGTTTAGAGAATACAATAGAGAAGAACAAAAATAGTACAGATTCTATAGAGATAGATAAGAAAATAGAAGATATAAAGTCAGAAAATACAGAGATAGAGAATCCACAAACAGAAAATATAGAAATTAATAACACAGAACCAGAGAATCCAACATTAGAAGAGAAGGAACCAGAAAATACGAAAATAGAGAATCCAGAAATAGAAAATACGGAAATAAACAATACAGAAATAGAAAATACAGAAACAAAAGATACAGAACTAGAGAATGAAGAATTAGAGAGTACAGAATTAGAAAACAAAAATACTTTACAAGAGCCAAAGGAGAATCAGAATCAGGCAGACGAAGAAAAACGAACAGAACTTCTAAATAAAATAAAAAAAGCAAATAAACAATTGCTTACGCTGCGCGATCAGTTGACAAAACATGACAGAGATGCAGTTACACAGCCGGACTATTCCGCGGAAGAAGCAGCATTTGATACATGGCAGAATACAAAACGTTCTCTTGAGGAAGCCATACAACAGGCAAAAGAAAACTACAATGATGTAAGCTATGCGCGCGAGGTAACGCTGCGGCAGAAAATGAGAGAGATTGCGGCTGCGGAAGTTACATCACGTGCAGATTCAACCGCCGAACTTTATGAAATTGAAATAAATCAGGAAAAGAAAGAAATAGAACGACTTTATACAATAAAAAAACAAAAAGGAGAAATTAAGGCGGAACATGATGGCATGGTGTCAAGGATTCAAATAGAAGTTGGCAGCAGGACAGCAGATACAGCAGCGCTTTTGTTGACAGATGCACAACGCCCCTGCCAGTTTAAGTTTCATATTACAAAGGAGGAAAGCAAATATATTCATCTGTTAGATACTGTTGCGGTAAAATTGAATGGGCAATCCGCAGAGATGGATGTCACCGTGGATTATGTTGCGGAGAATGCGCAGGGTGGCTACGATATTACCTGCCTGCTTCCTGAAAAGGTAGGGCAGCCCGGTTTAAGCGGGAGTGTAAGAAAATCGGTGCAGGGAGAATATCATGACTTGACTTTGCCAGTGGAGGCTGTTTATGAGGAAAACAGTGCTTATTATATTTATACATTAAACGAAAAGGAGGGAATCCTTGGAAGTGAGTACTATACCGAAAAAATTAAGGTGCAGGTAAAAGACAAAAATGACCGCTACGCTGCAATTGAACCTGGAACCATTAGTGCTGACACAAAAGTAATTACCTACTCCACAAAAGAACTAAAACAAGGACAGAGTGTACGGCTACAGGAGAAATAATGGGTTTGCATAATCTGCGAAAAACAACTCTTCATTTTCACAATTGACAATAAATAGAAATTGCACTATACTTATATACAGACACTATATATAGTGTCATAATTAAATAACAGACACAATATAAAAGAAAAATGCATATAAGGGAGTAGGATTTAAATGAGCGAAGAAATCGATTACAGTGTACTGTATCAGCCCAAAAAGGCGGTCTACGTAATCAAAAAAGATGGCAGCAAAGAGGCATTTAATGTGCAGAAAGTTATCATTGCTGTCGGAAAATCAGCCTATCGTGCACTAACAAAATTTACTGATGCAGAAAAGCAGCAGATTTGCCAGGATGTCATCGATAAGGTAAACGAGATGGAGAGTGAGCGGATTCCAATTCCAGTGATGCACAATATTGTTGAGAGTGCATTAGAGGACGTGAAACCGATTGTGGCAAAAAGTTATCGCGATTACAGAAATTACAAACAAGATTTTGTGCGTATGATGGATGATGTATACAAAAAAAGTCAGTCCATTATGTATGTTGGCGATAAAGAGAATGCAAACACGGATTCTGCACTTGTTTCTACAAAGAGAAGTCTGATTTTTAACCAGTTTAACAAGGAACTTTACCAGAAATTCTTCCTTACAACAGAGGAGATTCAGGCATGTAGGGACGGATATATCTATATTCATGATATGTCAGCGCGGCGCGACACAATGAACTGTTGCCTTTTTGATGTAGAGAACGTGCTTTCCGGTGGCTTTGAGATGGGAAATATCTGGTACAACGAACCAAAATCGCTTGATGTGGCATTTGATGTGATTGGTGATATTGTGCTCAGTGCGGCAAGTCAGCAGTATGGTGGGTTTACAGTTCCAGAAGTCGATAAAATTCTTGCACCTTATGCAGAGAAGACATATCAAGCAGCAGTTGAGAAATATATTAGGCTTGGCATCGACGCTAAAAAGGCAGAAGAGGTGGCTGTTGCAGATGTAGAACGCGAGTTTGAACAGGGATTTCAAGGGTGGGAATATAAGTTTAATACTGTGGCAAGCAGCCGCGGTGACTATCCGTTTATTACAGTGACCGCTGGAATTGGAACAGAACGCTTTGCGAAAATGGCGACAATACAGATGCTAAATGTCAGACGGAAAGGACAAGGCAAAAAGGAGTGTAAAAAGCCGGTTCTGTTTCCAAAAATTGTGTTTTTATATGATGAAAATCTTCATGGACCGGGAAAACCGCTTGAAGATGTGTTTGAGGCAGGTGTTCGGTGTTCTGCAAAAACAATGTATCCTGATTGGCTTAGTCTGACAGGAAAGGGCTATATCGCTAGTATGTACAAGCAGTATGGTAAGGTTATTTCACCGATGGGGTGTCGTGCATTTCTCTCCCCGTGGTATGAGCGGGGGGGTATGCACCCTGCAGACGACAAAGATGTGCCAGTGTTTGTAGGGCGTTTTAATGTTGGGGCTGTCTCGTTGCATCTTCCAATGATTCTTGCCAAAGCAAGGCAGGAAAGCAGAGATTTTTATGAGGTGCTTGACTATTATTTGAATCTGATTCGTCAGTTGCATATCAGAACCTATGCGTATTTGGGAAATATGCGCGCTTCGACCAATCCATTAGCGTATTGTGAGGGCGGATTTTTGGGCGGCCATCTCAAGCTTTCGGATAAGATTAAACCATTGCTGAAATATGCGACAGCTTCTTTTGGCATTACGGCATTTAATGAGCTTCAGATGTTGTACAATGGTAAGTCTCTTGTAGAAGACGGGGCATTTGCGTTGGAGGTTCTTGAGTACATCAATAAAGAAGTCAACCGGTTTAAAGAGGAAGACGGAAATCTGTATGCGATTTACGGCACGCCTGCGGAAAATCTTTGTGGGTTGCAGGTGAAACAGTTCCGCGCACAGTATGGTATTGTGGAAGGCGTTTCCGATAGGGAGTATGTCAGCAATAGTTTTCATTGTCATGTGACAGAGAACATTACACCAATTGAAAAGCAGGATTTAGAATATCGGTTTTGGGAGTTGTCTAATGGAGGCAAGATTCAATATGTGAAATATCCGATTGATTATAATATTTCTGCAATTAAAACACTTGTAAGGCGTGCGATGGAGATGGGTTTTTATGAGGGAGTCAATCTATCCCTTGCATACTGTGATGACTGCGGTCATCAGGAACTTGAGATGGATGTGTGCCCGAAATGTGGCAGCAAAAATTTAACCAAAATTGACCGTATGAACGGTTATCTATCGTATTCCCGTGTTCATGGAGATACTAGGTTAAACGATGCAAAGATGGCAGAAATCGCAGAACGCAAAAGCATGTAAAGTATTGCGGTTTATGGGTTGGGAATGCGCAATTTATGCGCATTCCGTGAGAATATAATTGAGAAGTGAGGGGCGATTTTTGCGAAGCAAAATTTTAAATATCGCCCTGAATCGTTGTTATGAGTGGTCTTCTGGACCATGAATAGCAACAGTAAGGTGGAGGTTTGACGTAATATGAGATATCACAATATCACAAAAGATGATATGTTAAATGGTGATGGGTTAAGGGTCGTTTTATGGGTTGCAGGATGTGAGCACTGCTGCAAGGGCTGCCAGAATCCTATGACATGGGATCCAAACGGAGGATTGTTGTTTGATGATGTTGCCAAGGCAGAAATTTTTGAACAGTTGGACAAACCTTATATAGAGGGAATTACATTTTCGGGTGGTGATCCATTGCATTGTGCAAATCGAAATGGAGTAAAAGCGCTTGCGCGAGAGATTAAGGAAAAATATCCCAATAAAAATATCTGGCTGTATACGGGCGATATATGGGAAAACGTTGTGCAGTCTTCGCTGGTGAAATATATTGATGTACTTGTCGACGGAGAATTTGTGCAGGAGAAAAAAGACGCAACACTTCTGTGGAAAGGAAGCAGTAATCAACGTGTTATTGATGTACAAGCTACCTTAGCGCAGGAGAATCCACAAATTCCAGTGCTTCATTGCGGAGATTATGATGATATTCCTATGGGGCGGGAGACTGCCGGAGTATCAGACCAAAAGATTGTGCCATTTAGCACAGACGAAAGTTGTGCGATCAAAAAAAATGCCTGTGAGGCATAGGAAATTGGGAGAAAAAACGTGAATATAAAGGTAAAATATTTTACAGATAAAATACAAAAATTAGAGAAAATAGCAAAAGGAAACTGGGTTGATTTAAGAGCTTCAGAAGATGTGGAGATGAAACAGGGGGAATTTAGGTTAATTCCTCTTGGAATTGCAGTAGAACTGCCAAAGGGATATGAAGCCCATGTAGTACCAAGGAGTTCAACGTTTAAAAATTTTGGGCTGATACAAGTAAATCATCAGGGGGTTATTGATGGACCAGACCGAAAGACCGGTGAGGGCGGTTACTGTGGCAATGATGACCAGTGGTTTGTTCCAATGTATGCAATGCGAGATACAACGATTCATTTGAATGATCGTATCTGTCAGTTTCGGATTATGGAACAGCAGCCAGAGATTGTCTTTGAGGAGGTTACAGAACTTACTGGCGTAAATCGTGGAGGGTTTGGTTCCACTGGAAAAAATTAGGAAAAAGATGTCTGAATTTATTTTGCCCTTTTGGAGATACTGTTTTTGATATTGAAATGTCGTAACTAGATGTTTCGTTATAGAACAATTATAGAAAACAGGAGGGTGGATATGAGAACATCACATTTTAAAATTACGGATGTACACGCAAGAGAAGTGCTGGATTCTAGGGGAAACCCAACAGTAGAAGCGATGGTTATAGTGAATGATTGCTGTGAAGGAAGAGCAAGTGTACCATCAGGAGCAAGCACTGGAAAGTTTGAGGCAGTGGAGTTAAGAGATGGCGAGATGCGTTATATGGGTCTTGGTGTAGAGAAAGCTGTCAATAATGTAAATACAAAAATTCGAGATAAATTGCTTGGTGTTGATGTGTGCAGTCAGAAGTTGATTGATCATATTTTAGTGGATACAGATGGAACCGACAACAAAGGAAATTTGGGGGCTAACGCTACATTAAGCGTGTCAATGGCGGCCGCACGCGCTGCGGCAACTGCTCTGGGAGTGCCATTGTATCGGTATCTGGGCGGAGTGAAGACAGACCGACTTCCTGTTCCAATGATGAATATTTTAAATGGGGGCAGACATGCCACAAACACTGTTGATTTTCAGGAATTTATGATTATGCCAGTCTCTGCGGCGAACTTTCGGGAAGCATTGCGAATCTGCGCGGAGATTTATCACAATTTAAAGAAAATTTGCCATAAGAGAGGACTTTCGACAGGAGTAGGTGATGAAGGAGGATTTGCACCAGACCTTCCAGATGCATTTGCTGTGTTAGATTTGATTGTGGAGGCAGTTAAGGCAGCAGGATATACGCCAGGACATGATATTAAGATTGCACTGGATGTGGCTGCTTCTGAATTGTATAATGAGGAGGACGGCACATATCATTTTAGTGGTGAGACAGAGCTGAAACGTCGAAAGGCAAGTGTAGATGGCAATGGTGCATGTGCCTGTTATGAAGCAGGCAAGGAATTTGATGTTAAGGACAACGAGCCAGTAATCAAGCGCACAACGGAGGAGATGATTGCATATTATGAACAGTTGATAGAGCGATATCCAATTATTTCTATAGAAGATGGGCTGGCAGAAGACGATTGGGATGGCTGGGCAGAGCTTACCAGACGAATTGGAGAGAAAGTGCAGCTTGTAGGAGACGATTTGTTTGTGACAAACACAAAGCGTTTGGATGCGGGAATCAAAAAACATGTTGCAAATGCCATACTGGTTAAGGTAAATCAGATTGGAACGGTGAGTGAGGCAATTGAGGCTGTGGAGATGGCGCAGCACAATGCGTACAAAGCAGTGATTAGTCACAGAAGCGGCGAGACAGAGGATTCGTTTATTGCGGATTTGGCAGTAGCAATGAATGCGGGGCAAATTAAGACGGGTGCACCTTGCCGAAGCGACAGAGTGGCAAAATATAATCAACTATTGCGAATTGAAGAGGAGATTGACCTTGTTTCTCGTTATTTCGATCCGTTTAATAAAATTTAGAGAAGTGTGCCGCGAAAGCGGCATACTTTGTGTGCAAAAATGTACAATTGAGTAACAAAAAAGTTTGTTTTATTTTAGAAAATATGGAAAAATTAGTAAAATTTAATAACAATAGCATAATAAATATGGGTAAATTGCGAAATTTACATAATTTTTTTCGATAATATAAAAAATTTCCAAAATTCACCGATATATATAATGCGCAGCAAAATATTAGTTAAAACAACTATAGAAGATGTAAATCAATACCCTAATATGCCAACAAACATGTTTTATAGTTCTTTGACAAAATATTTTCAAGATAGGGTGTCTAATGTTCTGGATTGTGATTCAGAATATTAGATACCCTATTTTGATATTGAGACAATGTGTAAAATTTAAGTTGGGGCTTTTTCGTACAGAAATTTTGTGATACAATAAGATTTAGAGCTGTTGAAAGATAAATATTTGGCAGCAGTTTTAAAATTTAGAGAGAAGGAGATTAAAACCGTGGAAAAGATTACAGAAGATATAATAAATATAGGAGTGAATGACAGAACAATTACTCTTTTTGAAGGTCAATATGAAGTGAAAAATGGTATGGCATATAATTCTTATGTCATATTGGATGAGCAGGTTGTTGTGATGGATACAGTTGACCCACGTGCAACACAGGAATGGCTAAAAAATTTGGAAGAGGCGGTGGGAACAAGAAAAGTGGATTATTTGGTGATTCAGCATATGGAACCAGATCATGGCGGCAGTATTATGCAGCTTCTAGAGCGTTATCCAGATATGAAGTTTGTCGGAAATGCAAAGACCTTTCAAATGTTGCAGCAGTTTTTTGAGATAACTTCTAATGATAAGGTTGTCACTGTAAAGGAAGGGGATACTCTTTCTGTTGGAAGACATATGCTACAGTTTTTTATGGCTCCAATGGTGCACTGGCCAGAAGTAATGGTTACTTATGACCAGGCAGAAAAAGTATTGTTCAGCGCAGACGGCTTTGGTAAATTTGGGACACGCGATGCAGAGGAGGAGTGGGCACAGGAAGCAAGAAGATATTATATTAATATTTGCGGAAAATATGGTATGCAGGTACAGGCATTGTTGAAAAAGGCAGCTACATTGGAAATTAACACGATCTGTCCGTTGCATGGACCTGTGCTGACAGAAAATCTTGGCTATTATATTGACAAATACCAGACATGGAGCAGTTATCAGCCAGAAGAGGAAGGTGTGTTGATTGCCTGTGCCTCTATTCATGGGCATACACTGCATACAGCGGAGAAAATGAAAGAGTTATTGGAACAAAAGGGTGCCAAAAAGGTGATTTTAACAGATTTGACCAGAGCGGATCTTCATGAGGCAGTGGCAGATGCATTTCGTTATAGTCGCTTGATACTTGCAGCCGCATCGTATGATGCCAGTGTATTTCCACCTATGGAGGATTTCTTAAATAGACTTAGAGCTAAAAATTATCAGAGTCGCACTGTTGGTATTATTGAAAATGGTTCATGGGGACCAACAGCAGCGAAAAGTATGAAGGCTCTGTTGGAAGGAGCAAAGGCACTGACAATTGTAGAGCCAACTGTAACGATTAAATCCGCAATGAAAGCGGAGAATATTCCACAGTTGAAGGCGCTTGCCGATAAAATTTTAGAGATGTAAATTTGTGGCTTAAGGGTCGCATAACATTAATTTTTACGGTTTCTTAAGGGAGGAGTGGTATCCTACTCACGGTAGGTTACCACTCTATCACCTTCTAGGATTCTTGTTTTTCCATCAGGGATTAAAGATTCCTCTCCGCGCATAATCATTGCGATTAACTCATCAGGAGCCAGATTTAAATCTGCAATTGTGCGATTGCACCATGAATGGTATCGATCAATAAAAATTTCATCGAGTAGTTCGTTGCCGCTTGGATTGTAGGATGGTGCACTTAAAATAATACTGTCACCTGCAAGAATTAATGTATTTCCTTTTGTGATGATAGTTTCATGATTTCGTTTAATCATGAGTGCAAGAGAACCCGTTGGAAAGGATACTTCTTTTACCAGTTTGTTTTCCCAGTTATGCCCTTTTGGTATGTACATGCGAATTAGAGTGATAGAAGATTCCTCTTGATAATCGTTAAAAGTTTTGCGGACATCTTCATTTTCATCAATCATATCGAGTTTTTCTGCCACTTTTGGAAGCAGTGTTCCCTGTATAGCAACCGAAAACAACGATACCATAAAGACAATGTGAAACAAGTTGTGAGGCATAATTACACCTCCTGCAACTGCCATTATAGCAAATACTGAGGAGGAGGCACCGCGAAGCCCTGCCCATGAAACCAGAAGGCACTGCCTTGCAGAACAGTGAAAGGGTTTCATAAGCAGAAAAACAGCGACAGGTCTTGCGATCAGGGTAAGAATCACAGTGATTATAATTGCAGTAAAAATAACATCTGACATTTCATGAGGAATTGTCAGTAGTCCTAATAGAAAAAATATTAAAATCTGCGCTAAGGACGTAACGCCGTCAAAAAATGGTATCAATGTGGCCTTGTTTTTGATGCGGCTGTTACCAATAATAACTCCCATAATATAGACACTCAGATAGGCATTTCCTCCCATAATTTGTGACAAGGCATAACAGATTAGAACCATAGCAATCATAAAAATTGTGTCAAGACCATCAGACACCAATGTTGTCTTGGTCATCAGACGAATCGTCATCAGTGCAAGTGCCAATCCAACAAGAGAACCGACTACCAATTGTAGAAAGATACGCATAACAATATGTTCGGATTCTCCTGAATAGATAATCCCCAACGCAATAAAGGTTAACATATATGCCATTGGGTCATTACTACCACTTTCCATCTCCAAAAGAGAAGCAGTGCTGTCTTTTAAATTAAGCTTTTTTTGACGGAGTATGGCAAATACGCTTGCTGCGTCTGTAGAACCAAGGACTGCACCAACCAAAAAACTTTCTGGCCATGTGTAGCCTAAAATAAATCGTACAAACAGAGCTGTGACCGCAGCTGTAATTGCCACACCGATTGTTGACAAAAGAACAGACTTTACGGCAACATCTTTTGCAAGTTCCCACTTTAAGTTAAACCCACCATAAAACATAATAAATAGCAATGCAATAGAACATATATTTTCTGATAATTTATAATCATCAAATGGAATTTTAAAAATCCCATCACTTCCAAAAAGCATACCAATAAACATAAAAAGTATCAATGCAGGCATACCAAATTTACCAGAGAATTTCTCTGCTATTACACAGAGTAGAATTACAATTGCTACAAGTAGTAGGATAAAAGTCATAAAGCTGTCCTTTCTATAAATCAAAATTGAAAAGAAATTGTATGGAAATAATATAAATCCAAAACAGTTCTATTAATTCTTTAGTTGAATAAAGTGTATCTATAATAATACTAACTTTTTCTAACAAAATATGCAAGTCACGTTATAAAATTTTAACCTTTTTCTATTACAGACATTAATCATAAAGAGATTTATGATATTTCGCTTTGCGATAAATTTTATAAAAAAGAACTGCAAAAAGCGATACAATAATATAGAGAGTAGAAAGTGCACCCGTGATACCGCCAATAAATACTAAAATCCATAAAAAGATATTCATAATAAAACCTCCAAATCAATCCATAAAATACTATTTATTCTGTGTGTGGTTTTGTTCTGCCTGTGATGACTCTTTAGAAGAAGAGCGCGATGTTCCACCCACTTCGTAAATGCAAGTAAAAATCCCTGCACCCACAGCGATCACAACCATAATACCAAATATAATATTTTGAAACATAATAAAAAACCTCCATTAGATCCTCGCGATATTCGCCCAATATTTACTTTGTAGTTGCTTGGCTTATCGTTCGCGAAAATAAATTGCGCACGCGAAAAAAACGCTGGTTATAACGATTTCTTACAAGAGCGCTAAAAAAGTAAAATAGAATAAGGATTAAAAATTGTGGGATTTTTTACCATCATTTCGGTGGATATAATCCAGAGTCCTGTGATTGTACTGATTTTGATAGATGTCAGTACACAGATAAGAATTTTTAAAAAAGAGATATAATAGAAATACACTGAGCAGAAGTAGGGCATAAATGATGCATTGGCTGATACGCAAAACAATAGAAGTACGTGCAGACTGACGTATAAGAACAAACTCTTCCATAAAATTTGCAGAATTTTTATCGTAGAAAATATGTGTGTCTGCAACGTGACCAGCAGCTTGCAAAGAGGCAGCAGATGTGTCCGAAACATGCAAAAAAGAGGAATTTGTGTGAATTTCTTCACAGTAAATTCCCAGTACAAGTATGGACAATATAAATACTACACATAAAAATCGGCTATGTACAAATTTTTTCATGCTAGGTATTGCCTCACTTCTGGTTGCTAGTACAGCATTGCATAAATAACAATGAGTACAGCACCTACCATTTGCACCAGCACTGCGTTGTCGTCAGTCAACAATGCCACCGCATTGCCTCCTTCCTCCGCCTTGTTCTGGCACAAATATTAGGCACTGTTTTTCACCGTTATTTATGCAACACTGTACTGAAACGCAGTGAACAGGAACTACTTCTGACAGTTTTAGATACCCAATTGCAGCCAAAATGTTGTAACTATAATGTTGCTGTAAAAGGAAGGGTATTTTGTAACTATATCACAAATAAATACGTAATTCAAGCAAATGATGAAAAAAAGAATATAGCGAACACTAAACGATTGTTCGAGTCTTGAGATACAAAGTATAATATGATATGCTATTCCTATCATGAACTTATAGATATTTTTACAAAGAATATTTCGACAAAATGCAAAAAAATTAAAAATAACTGAATGAAGAGGAGAATTATTATGCGGTTTGAATTTGACAAAAAAAATTGGACCTCGATTATAGAGGGAGAGAAAGACTGTTATCTGCTCGCAAATGGATTGGGTGGTTACAGTAGTTTGTCAGTTATAGGAGCAGCAGCAAGAGGCGATCAGGCGTTGCTAATGTCTGCAAAGAGAGCACCAAATGTTAGAATGCATCTGGTTTCTAATATTTTTGAACGATTGGTTGTTGATGAACAAGAATATATTTTGACTTCGCAGCGCATGAAATCAGGAAAAGATTATACTGGATTTCATTATCTGGAAAAATTTATTTATGATGATTTTGATGAACTTGCACCTATGTGGATTTATCGGATTGAAGACATAACGATCACAAAACACTTACAGATGATGCATGGTGAAAACAAGGTGGCATTATGGTATGAAATTGATAATCCATCAGAGAAAAATGTGACCTTAGAATTGTTGCCGCTGTTGCGTTTTACTTCAAAAAAAGAGGATTTTAACGATGCCCAAAATTTGGATGCATACCAGATAATGCCAATGCCTTGTGGTGCTAGTGATGCATATTTACGAGATAGCGAATACTGTATTACAGATGGGGATATTAAGCTGTTTTTCAAAACGAATACAAGTTTGTCTCAGCAGTCTGCGCATTTATTTGGAGAATTGTATTTCTCGCAAGATGAGCGCGACGGGCGTGTAGCGTATGGCAATGCCTTTGTAAATTGTATTTTAAAACAAAAAATAGAGGCAAAGAAGGACATCTATGTCACTTTTAGTACAGAGACAATTACGGATTTTGATGCGAAAAAATGTTACGAGACGTGTGTACAAAAAAATAGTGCGCGTAAAAAGCAATTGCTTGCACAGGCTACATTATCTTCGGAACTTGGAAAGCAACTTGTGTTAAGTGCAGACGCATATATTGTGCGGCGGGATTCTACCAACGGAAAAAGTATTATAGCAGGTTATCCATTTTTTGAGGACTGGGGGCGCGACACAATGATATCGCTTGCAGGCGCAACAATTATCACAAGACGTTTTGCAGAATGTAAAAGTATTCTACAAACCTTTGCAAACTATGTAAAAAATGGACTGCTGCCAAACTTGTTCCCGGAGGGTGGGGAAAATCCTATGTATAATTCTGCTGACGCGCCGCTATTGTTTGTGAATGCAGTGTATGAGTACATGAAATATTCTGGTGATAAGGCATTTCAAGCCGAAATACTACCTGTGTTAGAGCAGATTATTAATAACTATCAAAATGGTACAGATTTTCACATTGGTATGGACTGTGATGGCTTGATTATGGCGGGAGCTGGTTTAGAACAGCTTACATGGATGGATGTGCGTGTGGGCGACTTCCTGCCGACGCCAAGGCATGGAAAGCCTGTGGAAATCAATGCGTATTGGTACAGTGCGTTGATGGTAATGTATGAGTTAACACAGGAAACAAAGTATCAGGAACTTGCCGCAAAAGTTAAGACTTCTTTTATAGAGAAATTCTGGAATGAAAGCGAGCAATGTTTAAAAGATGTACTCTCTGGTAGAAAAGATGAAAATCAGATTCGATGCAATCAAATTTGGGCGCTCACAATGCCGTTCACCATGTTGCCTATTGAGAAAGAGAAATTAATTTTGAAAAAAGTAAAAGAAGAACTCTATACAACAGTTGGCTTGCGTACTCTTGTAAAGAGCGACCCCGATTTTCACCCAATTTATATTGGACCGATGGAGGAGCGTGACAGGGCATATCATCAGGGAACTGTGTGGGCATTTCCTTTGGGAGCCTATTATAGAGCATGTGTTCGATATGCGGAGAAATGCGGGGACAAAACGGAAATAGAACGAATTAAAGCAGAGTTGACAGAAGGATTTGGAGCGCTTGCTGTATGGCTGCGAGAAGGCTGTGTTTCTCAAGTTGCTGAGATTTATGACGGCGATACGCCAACTGTATCAAGAGGGTGCTTTGCGCAGGCGTGGAGTGTGACAGAATTGTTGCGGGCAGTTTATGATTTTGAAAGAATGTTATAGAGTTTGCATAAAATTTTATATTTGTCATAATAAAATGTAAGAGCTTACTATTCACAGTCTAAAAGTCTGTTTATATATGTGTATTTCTGCCTTGTAAAAAGTAATTGTAAGAGCTTACATTTTTGCTAGAAATTTATTTTCAGTTGTGTTATGCTAGAAATATGTAATTATTGATGCATAGACCTGTACAAGAAAGACGTCAAAGCGGTGTTATCAACAGATTTTTATAATTAAGAATAAAAAGAAAAAAACACTTGATATTCTTTCATAATCGCGATTTTATACAGCTATGAAAGGTGGTGTGAAAAGTATGGTAAAAGATGTTGATTTAACAAAAGATTATTACAAAAGTGGAGAAGTAGCTAAAATGATTGGAGTTGGTACAAGAACAGTTCAAAATTATTGTATCAATGGTTTACTTTCGGAAATTTTTGTAAATAAAAGACGGTTAATTCCAAAAGATTCTTTGATTGATTTTTTGAAAAGCAGGGATCTGTATTTAGAAACGGAAGAGAACTGGAAAGATATTATTTATGCAAGAGTTTCTACTCATAAACAAAAAAATCGGGGAGACCTGGAAAGACAAATACAAAACATAGCAAGGTTTGCAATTACTCAAAATCCAAAAAATTTAGAAATGATAGCGGAAGTAGGAAGTGGTTTAAATGATAATCGAAAAGGACTCACAAAGTTAATTACCTTAGTTCAGGAAGATAAAGTATCTCGTATTTTTATTAATTATAAAGATAGATTAACAAGGTTTGGATTTCATTATTTACAGCTTATTTGCGATTTTCATAAAATAGAAATTATAATTGTAAGTACAGAAACAGAAGATATCATTTCTATCATACATTTTTTTCTGGAAAATTATATGGATTAAGAAAAAAGGTAAAAGAAGAGGTTTGTATAGAATTAGATAAGGAACCAGAAGAAAAAGAGTAATAGTTTCTTTTTAGAAAGGTGGCGAGGAAGAATGATAATAGAGCAGGTAGAAATTCATAATATTTCCTGTAACCATAAATATTATAAGGAATGTGACCGTCTTTGTTTTTTAAGCAAAAATCTTTATAATACAACGTTGTATGCAGTAAGACAATATTATTTTAAAACAGGAAAGTACTTAAATTACAATCAAGTAAATAAAGAATTTACCCACCAGAATCAGACAGATTACAGAGCATTGCCAGCAAAAGTATCCAAGTGGGTGCAAAAATTAGTAGAACAAGATTTCAAGTCGTTCTTTGCACTTTTAAAGAAAAAACAACAAGGAAAGTATGAAAACCCAGTAAAAATCCCTAAGTATGCAGATAAAGTAAAAGGAAGAAAAAAATTACATTATGAAAAAGGTGCAATTTCTTTTGTTAAAGAAGGGTATCTAAAATTATCACAAACAGAAATAGAAATCAAAACGAACCTATCGAAAGACAGCATTCGTTATGTAGAAATTGTGCCAGATCTTCGGGGATTTCAAATTATCCTAGGATATCAAAAAGAATGCAAAGTGAAACAAGAGAATGGAAGATATGCAAGTATAGATTTAGGTTTAAATAATTTAGCTACGGTTACATCAAACGTAATCAAACCATTTATTATCAATGGAAAACCATGTAAAAGTATCAACCAGTATGCAAATAAAAAGATAGCAACTTTAAAAAGTTTGTTACCACAAGAAAAATATAGTTCCAAACAGATAAAAAAGACGTTTATAAAACGTAATAACAAAATCAAAGATTATTTACATAAAGCAAGTACCTATGTAGTGAATCAATTAGTTTCCAATGATATCAACACTTTAGTGTTAGGTTATAATAAAGAATGGAAACAAGACATTAGTATAGGAAAAAGAAATAACCAGAATTTTGTAGAAATCCCGTTTTATAGATTCAAAGAAATGCTTTTGTATAAGTGTCAGTTACATGGAATTACACTCATCGAACAAGAAGAATCCTATACTTCTAAATGTAGTTTTATAGATAAGGAAGAAATCAAAAAGCATAAAAGGTATCAAGGGAAAAGAATCGAAAGAGGATTGTATCAAACAAAAGAAGGAAAGGTTATCCATGCAGATGTGAATGGTTCTTTAAATATTATGAGAAAATATTTAGAGAAGAACGTAGCTTGGAACAACCAAATATGGTTGAACTTAGTAGAGGTATGCAGTATGCCAAACATACAGGTAATTACTTGTGTGTAAAATGTATTTTCTTGAATTTCTCAAGAAATACAAACTGTACAGGTCCGCAACAAGTGAGGAAAATAATAATGTGCCATCGTTTCAATTTTGGCAGAATGGAGGAAACAATGAAGTTTGAGGTAATCTATAAGACTTCCACAAGTTTTGTGGTAGAAATCAAAGAAAATGGCTATTTTTCATCGGAACAAGAGCATGAGATTTATGTAAATGACAAGCTTGCTGAGAAGAGTAACCGAAATGTAGTGACAGTATTTGGGCTGGCACCTGCAACCACTTACAATATTAAATTAATATGCGGTGAAGAGGAATCAGAAACATTTCAGGTGACAACAAAGGAGGAGTATGTCACGCTAAATGTCAAGGATTTTGGTGCAAAGGGTGACGGAGAGACAGACGACACACATTTTATTCAGTGTGCTATTAACGCATGTCCAAAGGGAGGGAGAGTCTACATTCCTGAGGGAGTATATAAAATTTATCCGCTTTTCTTAAAAAGTGATTTGGTTTTCGATATTGGCAAAGATGCAACGCTCTCTGCTTTTACAGATAGAACAAAATTCCCAATTCTTCCCGGCAAAATAGAGTGTGTTGATAAGGAACAGGAATATTTACTTGGAACTTGGGAAGGCGACCCACTTGATATGTTTGCAGGTATTCTTACAGGCATTCATGTGGAGAATGTTGTGATTACTGGACAGGGAACAATTGACGGCTGTGCCAGCAGAGAAAACTGGTGGGATAATCCCAAAGTAAAGCGTATTGCATGGCGCCCACGTATGATTTTTCTTAATCATTGTAAAAATGTTGTCCTTCATGGCATTACAGTAAAAAACAGCCCTTCTTGGAATATTCACCCTTATTTTTCAGAGGATTTAAAATTTATCAACATCTCTGTGCTAGGGCCAAAAGATTCACCAAACACAGATGGTTTAGATCCAGAATCTTGCAAAAATGTAGAAATTATTGGTGTTTACTTCTCAGTTGGTGATGACTGTATTGCCATTAAATCTGGTAAAATTTATATGGGTGCAAAATATAAGACTCCTTCTGAAAATCTTACAATTCGGCAATGTTGTATGCGTGATGGGCATGGATCTATCACAATTGGAAGTGAGATGGCAGGCGGCGTAAAAAATCTTAATGTTGAAAATTGCCTATTTCTTCATACAGATAGGGGATTGCGCATTAAGACAAGACGTGGTCGTGGCAAAGACGCGATTGTGACTGGCATCAAATTTGAGAATATTATTATGGACCATGTGATGACACCTGTTGTAATGAACTCTTTTTATTTCTGTGATGCAGATGGGCACTCCGATTATGTACAGTCGAAGGAGTTTCATCCAGTAGATGAGCGGACACCTTATCTTGGAGACTTTTTATTTAAAAATTTAAAGGCGACAAACTGCCATGCGGCAGCTTCCTATCTGTATGGATTGCCAGAACAGAAGATTCATCATGTTGTGTTTGAGAATGCCTCTTTCTCCTTTGCGGAAAATCCAACAGCAGGGGCTCCAGCAATGATGGATGGCGTTGATAAACAGACCAACACAGGCATTTTTGCAAAAAATATTGAGACATTGGAATTAAAGAATGTAACAGTATCTGGTCAAAATGGTGATGCTGTGACTTGTGATGGGATTGATCGTTATATAAACGTTTAACAAAAGAACAACAAAAAGAATTTGTGTAACTTATAACGAGAAAAAGGAGTTGCGTTGCATGGCGATTGAGATTATAGAAAAGTATGTAAATGAATTGATTGACCGAAGCACATTAGAGGAACCTGTCTGGAATATTGAGAAGATACGAGCGGGCAAAAAAGCTTCATGGGATTATATTGATGGCTGCATGATTATGTCCCTTTTGGAGCTCTATAAAGTAACAAAGAATCAAAAGTATTTTGATTTTGCCGAGAAATATATTGACCATCGCATTACAGATGATGGCACAATTATTGGGTATAAAAAAGAAGACTTAAATCTTGATAATATTAATGAGGGTAAAAATCTGTTTACACTTTATGATTTGACTGGAAAAGAAAAATATGCGAAGGCGACAGAGAAAATCTATCAGCAGATTTTGGAGATGCCGCGCACAAAAGAAGGGAATTTTTGGCATAAAAAGATTTATCCCAATCAGGTATGGCTAGATGGATTATATATGGCTCAACCATATTACATAGAGTATGAAAATCGTTTTCACAATAAGAAAAATTATAAAGATATTTTTACACAGTTTTTTAATGTAGAAAAAAACCAGAAGGATTCTAAGACAGGATTGTATTATCATGCATATGATGCGGAACGTTTTATGTTCTGGGCAGACAAGGAAACTGGACTTTCACAGAATTTCTGGCTTAGAGCGCTTGGTTGGTTTTCAATGGCATTGCTTGACACATTAACACTTGCAGATTCAGACTATCCTGATTATAAACATTTGTTGCAAATGTATCAGGACTTAATTAATGCTATGTTAAAATTTCAATCTCCAGAGGGAATGTGGTATCAAGTGCCAAATTTCCCAAATAGAGAGCAAAATTATTTGGAGACAAGCGGCAGTTCGATTATGGCATATTGTTTGATGAAAGGTGTACGTTTGGGGTATCTTCCAAAAGAGTATCGTGAACATGGCATAAGAGCTTTTAATGGAATCTGTGATCAATATCTTTCTACAGAGGAGGGAAAAATGCATCTTGGTGGTATCTGTCTTGTGGCAGGTCTTGGACCAGAGACAAACCCACGGCGAGATGGAAGCTATGAGTATTATATGTCAGAACCCATTGTAAAAGATGACGCAAAGGGAACCGCGCCATTTTTGTTAGCCTATGCAGAGATGTTGAGATTAGAAGAAGGATAAACGTAGAGTCCGCATAGGCAAGTTTGCTTATGCGGAATTTTAAGAGAGGTATTTTTATTGATTATGGAGAAAAAAGAACTATATGTAGATGCTGCAGGAAAGCAAGAATTTGTTAAAATTGAAGATGCTCTTGAAGCAGCAAAACAATTTGCCAACTGTGAAGTTCTAATACATATTGCACCGGGTACTTATAAGGAACGGCTTGTAATTCAACAAAATAACATTTCTTTTATTGGCACAGATGCTAATCAAACAAAAATTACTTATTCTGACAGCGCGTTGGATTTCATGCCAGAGGGAGACAAACGAGGAACGTTTCGCACACCAAGTGTTTTTATTGATGCAGATTACTTCTATGCAAATAAGATTTCCTTTTATAATGAGGCAGGACAGGGAAATAAGGTAGGACAAGCACTTGCAGTATATGCAGACGGAGACCATTTGATTTTTGAAAACTGCCGTTTTGACGGGCACCAAGACACACTATTTACAGCACCATTGCCAAAAAAGGAAAAGCAGACAGGTGGATTTAAGGGACCGAAAGAATTTGCGCCTAGACGAGTTGGCAGACAGCTTTATAAAGATTGTTATATTGCAGGCAATGTCGATTTTATTTTTGGCAGTGCCACAGCTTATTTTGAAAATTGTGAGCTTTTTATGAAGCAGCGAAAAGGTGATATTAGCGGTTATGTAACTGCGCCTTCAACTTATGAAGAACAACAGTACGGATATGTTTTTCGAGATTGTCGTTTTACAAGTGATTGCCCAGCAAAGAGCGCCTACCTTGGCAGACCTTGGCGAAAATTTGCAAAATGTGTGATTATTGATTCTGAAATTGGAGCACATATCCGCGAGGAAGGCTGGCATGACTGGGATAATAAAGAAGCATGGGAGACAATGTTTTTTGCAGAGTATGGAAATTATGGAGAAGGTGCCAAAGGGAAGCGCGCGCCATTTGTAAAAATGTTAACTGCAAAAGAGGCAGCAGAGTATGCACGCGAAAATGTAATTGGTTTTTGACAGGAATAGCAAACAGCGTTGTTTGTAGGAGATTTTATGATGGAAAAAATATATGAAATTGATTTTATAATGGAAAAAATAAAAATATATGAAATTGATTTTGCGGCACTAAATCCTGAAGGAAAGTCAAAATTTATTCTTGATTTAGGATTTCTTGCATCGTATTGTTTTATGGATTGCCCATTTGAGACTGCAATCAATGCACAGCTCTTGATTTTTACAAGGTGGTGGAATTCGTATCGCTTAATGATTCCCGAGAATCCAACCCCACAGATTATGGATATTATTATGGAAAAATTGTGGGATTATCAAGAAGGAAAACTAGAGCCATCAGAGTTTACATATTTTGCAAAGTGTTTGGAAGCAGTTGTATTTGAGATTGCAACAGGCTCTACAGAAAAAATGGATGAAGACGAAGCATACTATGATTTTAAGGCAAAGTACTTTGAAGATTGGGATGATTGTTATGATTCATTTCTTATTGATTTTTCTTATATCTATTATGGGATTCGTGAACATGAGTTAGCTTGGAGCAATGTTGAGGATATTATTGATGGTGATATTGCAGATCTCAAAATTCCCTTGTTAGAAGGAATGGAAGAGGATTCAAATTGTACTGCATTTGCACAGAAAAAATGGACACAACAAATTTATAGTACCCCTAGATTTTGTCAGGTAATTGCGCTGCTTCAAAAGGATATAAAGACTGCGTTAGAAGGAAAGCCAATGGAAGAACTTCGCAAAGTATATCAGAATGAATATTTGTTCTCACCGGAGGATTGCGCCAAAGTGACCGCGGATTGGTATTGACAAGGCGTTATATAAAGATAATTAGGAGGAAAAAATGCAATTTGGAATTAGATTACACGATGCTGTACAGGCACCAATAGAAGAGCGGTTAAAAAGAATAAAGGAACAAGGATTTACTTGTGCACATGTAGCACTATCAAAGGTTATCAGCGAAAATTCTGTGGCACCGCAAGCGCTTACTCCTGGATATGCTATGTATTTAAAACGATTATTCGACAAAAATGAAATAGATATTGCCGTATTAGGGTGTTATCTTAATCTTGCAAATCCTGATTCTATGCAATTAAGGGCAATTCAGGAAAAATATATGGCAAATATTCGTTTTGCGGCACATCTTGGTGCAGGTGTTGTTGGCACCGAAACAGGTGCGCCAAACGTGGAATATAAGTTTGAGGAGGCGTGCTGGAATGAGGAGTCTTTGCAGATTTTTATAAAGAATCTGCGCCCTGTTGTAAAGTATGCAGAGCAGATGGGGGTTTTGATGGCAATTGAGCCGGTTGTACGGCATATTGTGTGCAATCCTGCTCGTGCAAGGCGTGTGCTTGATGAGATTGCTTCCCCGAATCTAAGGATTATTTTGGACCCGATTAACTTGCTTGAGAGTTATAATTATGAAAATCAAGATGCGATTTTTGACGAGGCAATTGAGCTGCTTGGCAAAGATATTGCAGTGTTACATGTGAAAGATTTTGTGATAAAAGGTGGAAAGTTTATATCTGTACCTGTAGGACAGGGACAGTGCCATTGGGATAGAATTATTCCTTATATGAAAAAAGAAAAGCCGTATATGCACGCTACGCTTGAGAATACCAAACCAGATAATGCAGTGGCAGCGCTAAATTATATTACAAAAATTTATCAAGATGCATAAAAATATTTGTTTTTTTCTGTAATCAATCTGCATGGCTGAACTTGTAATAAAAAACTCCCTTTTCGGAATTGTGTGTCTACGAAAAATGGACTTATAAATATACATTGTAAGTAACAGGCAAATATTATATAATCAAATGTATAAATCGGGATTTGAAAGGAGAACAAGAATGGAAATTACAGAACGGTTTAAAAAGGAAATTGCTCCGTTTTTATGGGTAGAACAAGGAGAAAATGTGGGGGTTTGTCTAACTGTTGATGATGAATATTTACAGGATGTTTTTGCCACTCGTGAAGAGGAAGGCTTTATAGGCAATGGTTACGATTGGAGTAGCTTGGCTCAGGTGTTCCTAGATGAGATATGTTCAGATATGCAAGAAAAAATACATTTTGACCCTGAAGCTGATATGTTTTGTGCCTATTCTAAGGATAAAGAAGCTTTGGCTAATTTTATTCTTCAGTTTAAGAAAGCTTGTGAAGATAAATCATTCATTTTGGATTTGTTCAGCAGAACTGAATATGATGAATATGATTGATAACTTCTGGTTTGAAGAATTGCCAAGTGAGTGCCAATTTAATAACCATATGTAAGAATATGCATTGTATTTCAGATTTTAATCAGCGGAAACACTTTCCCGAAAAGGGAGATAAAAAATTGCATATGGATATTGAAATATTGTTAAAATTATGTCAAAATATTACTGTTTAGAGTTCACAGGAGATGATTGAAACTATTTTGAATATAATGTATTACAAGTATATCTGTGGACAAGTATGATATAACAGTTCGTTACGCAGGAGGCAGATTTATGAGAGGAATAGATACACAGGTTCGTAAAACAAGACGTGCAATTTTCAGGGAAGTAGCAAACATGGCATATCATTCCACAAATCTTGTGGATGACATGGAAGCGCTTCCCTATAAACTTGTAGATGCAGAAAATTCACCTTACTGGGACAATATTTATCGGGAACGCGAGATTATTCGCGAGCGCACAAGACTTGCTATGGGAATGTCGCTGCGCCCAGAAGATGAGCCAGTGCAGGTGAGTCAGGGTGTGGAGGAGAGCAATATTGATGAGAAATATTATGAGCCGCCTTTGATGCAGGTGATTGCGTCTGCTTGCAATGCATGCCCTGAAAACCGATATGAGGTCACAGATAAATGTATGGGGTGTCTTGCGCACCCATGCAATGAAGTTTGTCCAAGAGGAGCGATTACCATGAAAAATGGGCGCTCAATTATTGATCAGGAAAAATGTATTAAATGTGGTAAGTGTAAGACAGTATGTCCATATGATGCAATCTCTCACCAGCAACGACCTTGTCTTGCGCATTGTGGCGTGAATGCAATTCATTCAGATAGTCATGGCAGGGCAGTGATTGACAATGAAAAATGTGTCTCTTGCGGGCAATGTATGGTGAGCTGTCCTTTTGGAGCAATTGCAGACAAATCCCAGATTTTTCAGTTGATTCGTGCAATGCAGTCTGGCAGAAAAATTATTGCACAGGTAGCGCCAGCATTTGTAGGGCAGTTTGGACCAAAGGTAACACCAGATATGCTTAAAACAGCGCTGAAAGAATTAGGCTTTTTTGATGTGTACGAGACAGCAATTGGTGCAGATATGGGTGCTATGACAGAAGCTGAGCACTATGTCAAGGAAGTTGCAACAGGGGAAGTGCCATTTTTACTTACATCATGTTGTCCGTCTTGGTCAATGCTCGCAAAGAAATTTTTCCCAGAAACCATTGATAAAATTAGCAATGCATTGACCCCAATGGTTGCGACTGCCAGAGTGATTAAAGAAAAGCACCCAGATGCCAGCGTAGTGTTTATTGGACCATGTGCTAGCAAAAAACTTGAGGCAAGTCGCAGAACAATTCGTTCCGATGTAGATTTTGTTATTACTTTTGAGGAACTTGTCGGTATGTTTGAGGCAAAGGGAATTTTGCTAGAAGAAATCAAGGCGATGGATACAATGAACGACGCGACTGCTGCCGGCCGTGGATATGGTGTAGCAGGAGGCGTTGCCAGTGCTATTGAGAGCTGCATTAAAGAATATTATCCTGATACAGAGATTCATATAGAACATGCGGAAAGCCTTTCAGAGTGCAAAAAAATCCTAATGCTTGCCAAAGCTGGCAAAAAAAATGGATGCTTAATTGAAGGCATGGCATGTCCGGGGGGTTGTGTTGCTGGGGCAGGAACAAACATTGCAGTTCCAACTGCGACAAAGGATTTGATTGGATTTAAAAATTCTTCTGCGCAGAAGTTGCCAGAACATAATGTTCGCCAACCAGAATAATACTATGATATATGACAAGAAAGAGGAGGATTTGAGAGTATGTCTAAAAAAGTAAGATGCAGATATGCGCCAAGCCCAACGGGCAGAATGCATGTTGGAAATCTGCGCTCTGCATTATATGAGTTTTTGATTGCGAAGCACGCGGGGGGAGATTTTATTTTTCGTTTGGAGGATACTGACCGCGAGCGTTATGTAGAGGGTGCAGTTGATATTATTTACAATACGTTAAAAGAAACAGGACTGACATATGATGAAGGACCCGATAAGGATAAAGGATATGGACCTTATGTGCAGAGTGAGCGCGTGCAGGCAGGCATTTATATGAAGTACGCAAAGGAACTGATTGACAAGGGAGAGGCGTATTATTGTTTCTGTGATAAAGAACGGCTTGCCACGCTAAAATCAGAGGTTGTGGAAGGAAAAGAAATCACAGTTTATGACAAGCACTGCCTTGGACTTTCTAAAGAGGAAATCGAGCAGAAACTTGCAAGTGGGATTCCTTATGTGATTCGTCAGAACAACCCAACAGAAGGCACTACAAGTTTTCATGATGAGCTTTACGGAGATATTACAATTGATAATTCCGAGCTCGACGATATGATTTTAATTAAGTCCGATGGATATCCTACCTATAATTTTGCAAATGTAGTAGACGATCACTTAATGGAGATAACACATGTTGTTCGCGGCAATGAATATCTGTCCTCCACACCAAAATATAATCGTCTGTATGAAGCATTTGGCTGGGAAATACCAACTTATGTGCATCTGCCATTAATTACAGACGAGGAGCACAAAAAACTTAGCAAGCGCAGTGGACATTCTTCATTTGAGGATATTGTAGAACAGGGGATTTTGCCAGAAGCAATTATAAATTTCGTTGCGTTACTTGGTTGGAGTCCAGAGGACAATCGAGAAATTTTCACACTGGAAGAACTAATTCGTGATTTTGACTATACTAGAATTAATAAATCTCCGTCTGTATTTGATATGAATAAACTCAGATGGATGAATAGCGAGTATATTAAGGCGATGGAGTTTGATCGGTTTTATGAGATGGCGCTTCCCTATATGAAAGAGGTTATAAGCAAGGATTTGGATTTAAAGAAAATCGCTGTTATGGTAAAAACCAGAATTGAGACATTCCCTGACATAAAAGATTTGATTGGATTCTTTGAGACATTGCCAGCGTATGACACAACAATGTATACACATAAAAAAATGAAGACGACAGAAGAAAGTGCATTGATTGTGTTAAAAGAGATTCTTCCGTTATTAGAAGCGCAGGAAGACTATTCCAATGATGCGCTCTATCAGCTTTTATTGTCCTATGTAACAGAAAAGGAAGTGAAAAACGGATATGTTATGTGGCCAATAAGAACAGCAGTTTCTGGATTACAAATGACACCTGCTGGGGCAACAGAGATTATGGAAATTCTTGGAAAAGAAGAAACCCTAATAAGGATTAGAAAGGGTATTGAATTACTTGAAAATACTAGATAAAAACAGTGTAAACGAAGCCCAATACAGGGCGATTACGCACGGAGCTGGGGCAATGCTTGTACTAGCAGGACCTGGCTCCGGCAAAACTTTTGTGGTGACACAGAGAATTAAATATCTGATTGAACAACATCATATCAAACCGGAGGATATTCTTGTAATTACTTTTACCAAGGCAGCGGCAACAGAGATGCAGGATCGTTTTGCTAAACTGAACGCAGGAAAACTTTATCCGGTTCATTTCGGTACATTTCACTCAATCTTTTTTCAAATTTTAAGACATACCTATCGTTTTACAGCGCAGAATATTATAAGAGAACGTGACAAATATCGTTTTTTGACACAGATTATCAGTGAGATGCCAGAGGAACTTCATGCTCAAGTGCAAATAGAGGATAATATAGAACTATTACAAAATTTATTGTCGGAGATTAGCGCTGTAAAAAACAATGGCATTACACCACAGGAAATTCAAAGCACAACGGTATCACAGGCAGAATTTGAATATATTTTTCAAAAGTATAAACAAGAGATGAATCGTTGTAAATTGATTGATTTTGACGATATGGTTCTTTTGTGTCGCAATCTTCTTGTAGAGCGACCAGATACACTAAAATTGTGGCAGGAACGCTTTCAGTATATTCTTGTCGATGAATTTCAAGATATTTGCGCATTGCAATATGAAGTTGTAAGGCTGCTTGCCAAACCACAAGACAATCTATTTATTGTGGGAGATGACGATCAATCTATTTACGGTTTTCGTGGGTCAAAACCTGAAATTATGATGAATTTTACAAAAGATTATCCAGAAGCACAACAAGTGTTACTTAATATTAATTATCGAAGTAAACAAGGAATTGTTGATACTGCCGGAAAGCTGATTGCACACAATAAGGTTCGTTTTGCAAAAGAGGTAAAAGCGCAAAATAAACAGACTGACGGAGTGAATGTATATTCGTTTTCTTCAAAATTAAAACAGGCAGAGAGTATAGCGTTGCTTATTAAACAGTATATGGAACAACCTGCTGCAAAGTACAGTGACATTGCAATTTTATATCGCACGAACAATCATACAGTGTACACAGCAGATAAATTGATGAAGGAAGGGATTCCGTTTCATATGAAAGAAAAACCACAAAATATCTATGACAATCCTATTGCAAAAGATATTATTGCATACTTAAACTATGCGTTGTATGAGAATTGTTTGGAAGATTTTTTGCGGATTATGAATCGGCCAGTGCGCTATATTAAGAAAAGTACAGTGCCACGTCAAGTATTTCGCATGGAAGCCTTAATACAGAATAATAAATCAACAGCGTACGTTGTGCAAAATATTGTTGAACTGTATGAATCACTACGATTTATCAAGGGGCTAAATCCTTTTTCGGCAGTAAATTTTATTAGAAAAGGGATTGGATATGAAGCATTTTTGAAAAAACAGGCGTTGGAGAATGGTAAAGACGCAGCAAAAGAAATAGAACTGTTAGAAGAACTAATGCAACTTGCAAAAGATTTTGAGACCATTCCAGAATGGTTGGAACATATACAGAATTATGATACGATAATGCGTGAGATAACACAGCAAGAAAATGATCCAAACTTAGCGCAAACAGATGCAGTGAGCATGGTGACAATGCATTCTTCTAAGGGACTAGAATGGAAAGTTGTAATCTTGCCAGATGTCAATGAGGGCGTTGTCCCGCATAAAAAGGCTATTACAGACAATGAACTTGAAGAGGAGCGCAGAATGTTCTATGTGGCAATGACACGCGCAAAAGAGAATCTTTTTCTTTTTTATATTCAAGAAAAAGAGGCAGGAAACCTCCTGCCCTCGCGATTTTTAGATGAAATATTATGATTCTTGGGACTCTTGTTCTCGAAGTTTTGTGATTTGTTCTTTCAGTTCCAAACTCTTATCTTTTAGGCGTGGACTGACACTTCTACTAGTGACAACGCCAGATAAAAGCTGCATGGCAGTCTGGTATTCTCCCTTGCGAAAAGCGTAGTATGCCAAAAGGTAATCAAGCGTTGTCTCGTTCATTCCAGCGATAGGAAAGCCTTCGTGCATACGCGCGCTTGTCAAGCGATCATTTGCATTCATTGCCGCATTCTCTGCCTCTTTAAGATAGAGTTCTTTTTTGGAGGCTGTATCGGAAGCCTCTTCAGGCAACTCATCGGCAAGGTCTTGATACAACCAGCTTATTTTCAGGCAGACATTTCCAATTTCGCTGTCTTTTCCGCCTTTTGTAATCGTACAGAACAGTACCATTTTCATACGGCTAATTGCCATTTCTGTTGTGTAGAAATCACATACTGTCTCAGGGTGTGATTTGTAATTGGAACTAATTTTTTCACGAATTAATTTTCGTTGGGTTGCTGTAGTGTTGGTAAAATTTTTGGTCAGTGCGGCAAAACCACAGTTGGGGCAGCAGATAGCATCGTATTTTGTGATGTTAATATTGCTGTGAATTGGTCTTAAATCAGCCATTGTATCCACAAACTTCGCAGAGTTTGCTTTGACTACTTTAGAGTGAAATTGTTTGTCACAAACTGGACAGGTATATTGTTTGTCTATGAGAAGAGCTTTTTCGTTCTTTTCATTTTCCTCCATATGGTTGTCTTCCTCCTGAATTTCTATTCGTTTTTATTTTTAATGAGTTCGTCAAACTCAACATTGTCAAGGTATTCATCAAAAGCGTCCGCAACATTGTCATACTCTTCGTCATCGTCAATGTATGTCAGTTTTGGTTCCGCTTCAGGATTTTCTAGGTCTTCCTCATACTGATAAAACCATACCTCGCCATCATCATTGTTTCCATTCTCATCAAGCGGCAGCAGGGCGATATAATCCTTTTTATCCACAGTTAAAATTGTGATAATTGCACAGTTTACAATTTGACCATCATCAAGTTCAAGTTCAACGGTCATCTCTTCATCGCCATAGTTATTTGCGTTGTTGTCTGTCATGAATTTGTACACCAAACCTTTCTAAAGTTTCAGGGTTCGCCTGTAAACATATCTTTGAATACACCCTGAGAGTAAATTGGAATTATTGCCAACATTCTTATCTTACCCAAATTATATGGACAAATCAAGAAGTTTTTCCAATTTATTGTGAGTTGTTTTGCTTTTTTGAAAATATTTTTCAAAAATTAGGTCGATAAAGCGCGAATTACTTGACATAGAGTATAGAAAGCGAGTATCATAAAAATATAGAAATGCGTAAACTGACACAGTTCAAGAATGCCATCGGCATTCTTGCTGCGGCGTGCGGGTCAGCTCTGCTGGCATATTACGGATTTGTACGCCTGCAATCCTGCCGGGAGGCTTATCTTAGTCGGAGATTGTACTTTCGTTGAGACAAAATTGTATATTACTCGCCACTTATAGAAGCGGGAGTTTTCTCCGGATGAGATAAGACGGATTTTGTGATTTTGCCGTGAGAGGCACTTGAGGTACTAAAATGGAAATAAAAACAGATGAAAGGATCATTAACTTCATAAAAAGAAAAATAGAAAAATCCAAAAATGTTGTAGCGGTGCTTGGCATAGAGATGCTTGTGGAGAGCGGTGGATGTGATCTTGACACAAATGATGAGAATTATCGCGTGGAGGAAGAGTACGGATTTTGCCCAGAGGACATGCTATCAACAAGCTTTTTTAATGCAAAAGTTGAGAAATTTTATCGTTTTTACAAAAAGGAAATTCTGGGAATGCAGATGCACTCCACACCCGCGTATGATGCGCTGATGAGACTGCACGCACAGGGTAAGCTCTCCGCAGTAATCAATCAAAATTTTCACGGATTGCCACAGGATGTAAAATTAAACAAAATAATTGATCTAAATGGTAGTATCCATATTAATCAATGTCCTCACTGTGATAAGGATTTTGATATGCAGTATGTTATAAATGCGAAAGGGATTCCGCAGTGCGATCACTGCAAAGTAGCAATTAGACCGGGAATCCGTCTGTTGGGAGAGCGCGTTGAGTCAGCGATGATGACACAGGCAGCAGTGGCTTGTGAAGCGGCAGATGTTCTCTTGATACTCGGGAAGAATATGTACAATGACAGACTTGAATATAGTGCAGCTCCAGAACATGAGCAGCTAAAAGTGCTTTTTACTAAGAGTGAATTTGAACAAAACAACAAAGTGAATTTTATTATTAGAGATGATATCTGTAAATTCCTACCTCTTATTATCAATTAAATTACAGCAAGAATTGTGAGGTTATATGAAGAGAATAAAAATTAAAAATGGACAGCCCTACCCTTTAGGAGCCTCCGTCAAGGAGAATGGTATCAATTTTTCTATGGTAAACAGTTCCAATAAGGAGTGTGGAATTGTGTTTTACCGAAAAGGAGTTGAGCACAAAGAGCGTATTTTATTTGACCAGAAGCATAGAATTGGAAATATTTGTTGTGTTTTTGTGGAAGGAATTACGGCTAGTAACTGTGAGTATAATTTTTTTATTGGAAATCATATCTTTGTAGACCCTTATGCAAAACGAATTGTTGGCAATGAAAAATGGCGTTCCGGCGAATTTGAGCGTCTTCTTTTGCGAGGAGGATTTGATAATGGTGTGTTTGACTGGCAGGGGACAACACCATTGCATATTCCTTATCAGGAAAGTATTATGTATTGTCTTAATGTTAGAAGCTTTACAAAGCATCCTTCTTCTAAAGTAACAAAAAAGGGGACTTTTGAAGGACTTACCGAAAAAATTTCCTATCTCAAAGAGCTTGGAGTGAACTCGATAGAATTGATGCCCGCCTATGAGTATGAGGAGTGTGAGTGGGACCCGATAACAACAGAAATCAAACGGCAGATTGCATATCAAGTGGAGCATATTGATGAGGAACTGCCGTTAAATAAGGAGTCAGAGTGCGCTAAAAGATTAAATTGCTGGGGATATAAGGAGGCGTTTTACTTTGCGCCAAAAGCATCGTACTCTGCGAGTGGAAATCCTTGTGAAGCGTTTAGAAATATGGTGCAAAAACTTCATAAAAATGGTATAGAAGTCATTATGCAGTTTTATTTTCCAGATAATATGAAACAGGGTTATATTTTAGAGATTATTAAACATTGGGTTTTAGAATACCATATTGACGGTGTACATCTGAAAGGCAGCAGGCTACCATTGACTTTGATTGCTACAGAGCCGCTTTTGGCGGACACAAAGATTATGTGCGAAAATTTTTATCTGCATGAGATTTATCCAAATGAGAACCCGTCTGTTAAGACATTGGGATATTACAGAGATGAGTTTATGTTTGATATGCGCAGATATCTTAAAGGCGACCAAGACATGCTCAAAAGTTTTCAGTATCATATGAGAAATGTGAATCCAAAGTGTGGAGTAATTAATTTTATTACAAATTACTATGGATTTACATTGAATGATCTTGTTTCTTATGAGAGAAAACACAATGAGTTAAATGGTGAGGGTAATACAGATGGGACTGATTACAATTTCAGTTGGAACTGTGGAGCAGAGGGACCGTCGCGGAAAAAAGCAGTGAAACAGTTGCGGCATAAGCAAATGAAAAATGCGCTTGGATTTTTATTTACAGCGCAGGGAACCCCACTTTTGTATGCAGGAGATGAGTTTGGAAATAGTCAACATGGCAATAACAATTGTTATTGTCAGGATAATGAGACTGGATGGGTTAATTGGAATGGGCTTTCTGCAAATGCAGATGTGTTTGCCTTTGTAAAGGAATTAATTGCGTTTCGGAAAAATCACAGTATTCTCCATCTTGGACAAAAACTTACAATGCTTGACCAGTTTGGTCAGGGATATCCTGACCTTTCCTATCACGGCGAGGAAGCTTGGAAGGCACAGTTAGAAAGCTATAACAGGCATATTGGAATTATGTACTGTGGGAGGAATGACAAAGGAGATAGCGGGGATTATATTTATATCGCCTATAATATGCATTGGAATAGTCATCGGTTTGCATTGCCGTCTATCGCAAATCACAAGTGGGTTTCTGTGATTAGCACAGAGGAAAATCGTGTTATTTCTGATTTAGACAAAAATACAGAATATATTGATGTCGCGGCGAGAAGTATTTCAATTTTAACTGGTAGAATGTTGTCCGAAGAAGAAAGAAAACAAAAAAATGCTCTGTTGGCAAAGGATAACACGCCACAGAAAACGGATACAGTTTCCAGAAAACGTTGTGCGACAACTGTTGTGTCAAAGAACACTGTGAAGAGGAATCAAAAAAATAAGAATAAAAAGGGTAAATAAAGGTGCATATTTGGAAACACTTTAAAACAATTACACATCATAAATTTATGGTGATGAAAGGGTGCTTTTCTGTTGGATTGTATAGGCAGGGATTACTGCATGACCTTTCTAAATATATGCCAAGTGAGTTTTTAGTTGGTGCAAGATATTATCAGGGGACGCAGAGTCCGAATAATGCGGAGCGAAAGGAAAAAGGTTATTCTTCTGCTTGGCTGCATCACAAGGGCAGGAACAAACATCATTATGAATACTGGATGGATTACAGTGCTCATGCGGGCAAAGGTATTATTCCTGCAAAAATGCCAGATAATTATATTGTGGAGATGTTTATTGATCGGGTTGCCGCCTCCAAAAATTACAACAGAGAAAACTATACAGATAATATGCCCTTAAAGTATTATTTAAGCGGAAATCCTGGTGCTTTTATGCATAAAGAAACAAGAAAAAAACTCGAAAAATTATTGTATATGTTAGCAGGACATGGAGAGCAATATACAATGCGCTATATTCGCAAGAAAGTTCTTCCCAGAGCGAAGAAACAAAATTCTATAAAAACTAAGAGATATAAGTAACCAATGGAATGACTTCTCATATATTAAGTATTAGAAAAAGTGCTTGATGCATGAGGAGTTGTTTTTATGAATTGTTGGTTTTGGATTATCTTACTGTGGTGTTTCTGTGGAAAAGGCGGTTGCCAAAATAATTGCATGTGCGCGCGTGAGCGCGACAATGATTGTGACTGCAATCCTACATTTCCCACGCCAGTCGTTCCGCCTTGCTCTCAAAACAATGGCTGTGGCTGCGGCAATGACATGATACAACCACGCGGTTTTGCTGGCTTTGGCGACAACAATACCTGTGGGTGTGAAGAGAAAGAGAACTAAGAGAGAACCATTGCGGAAGCGTGCACAGATGTTGCACGCTTCCATGATGTATATTAATTAAGATATTATTGGAGTATTAAGATGGATGACAGCAATCGAGAGATTGGAAACAAAGTCAATCTCAGAGAGATTTATAGATATTTGGGATATGGTGCAAGGATTCCAGATGACAGTATACAAAATTTAATTATAGAAGTGCTTGACGCACTGCTTTGTGTGATAAAGCCAAGAAATATCTATAAGGTATTTCATAGTAGTATTTCGGAAAGTCAAGTAGTGCTGGAGAAATCTGGCAGAATACTAGTTTTTGAAAGTAAAAATCTTGCGGACAACCTTGCACAGTGTAATACTGTTGTTCTGCTTGCAGCAACGTTGGGAATTGAGGCGGACAAGTTGTTACAACGTTATGAGATATTGCATATGACTAAGGCGGCAATTGTACAAGCTTGTGGTGCGGCGTGCATTGAGGCTTACTGTAATATTTTGCAGGAGCAGATATTGGATGAGTTGTCTAAAAAAGGTACAAAATTGTTTCTACGGCCACGTTTTAGTCCCGGATATGGAGATTTGCCATTACAGTATCAACGTATGATCTTTCAGGAGTTGGAGTGTACTAAACGAATTGGAATTACGCTCACAGACAGTTTGTTGATGTATCCTACTAAGAGCGTGTCAGCATTAATTGGATTGACTGCCAATCCACAAAGTTGCCATATTGATAAATGCAGTCAATGTGATAATATAACGTGCGCATTTCGTTCGGGAACTGTAGAAAAATAACAGATACCATTTTTAGAATTTAGGGAGTCTGAAAAGAAGCGCATAGGGGGAGAGTTTATGAATTTTAGGGAGCAATTAGGAAGACAGATACTTTTTTTTGATGGTGGAATGGGGACTCTGTTGCAGGAACGCGGGCTTTTGGCAGGGGAAGTACCAGAGACATGGAACATTTTGCATCCAGAGATTATCAGACAGATTCACAAAGAGTATCTATTGGCAGGAAGCAATATTATTTCTGCCAATACCTTTGGGGTAAATGCATTTAAGTGCAAAAATTTGGAGTATACTGTGAATGAGCTTGTGACAGCAGGCGTTCGCCTTGTCAGAGAGGCAATGGGAGAAGTGCACAGTAGTCAGCCTATGTATGCAGCGCTTGATATTGGTTCTATTGGAAAATTGTTAAAGCCGCTGGGGGAAGTTTCTTTTGATGAGGCATACAAGGTTTTTCAGGAGATTGTTATAGCAGGGAACCAAGCAGAGGCAGATTTGATTTTGATAGAGACGGTCAGTGATTCCTATGAGATAAAAGCGGCAGTTCTCGCAGCGAAGGAGAATAGTAATTTGCCAGTTGTCGTCACAATGATTTTTGATGAGAATGGAAAGCTGCTGACAGGCGGTGATGTGGCAAGTGTCACAGCAATGCTTGAAGGATTGGGTGTTGACGCTATTGGTTTTAATTGCGGGTTGGGTCCAGAGCAGATGAAGAAACTGCTGCCACAGTTGACTGCGTGTTGCTCTTTACCTATAGTGATGAATCCCAATGCTGGGCTTCCAGTTGTTGTAAATGGACAGACAACATTTGAGGTGGAACCAGAGGAGTTTGCACAGAGTATGAGGACGCTAGTAGAAATGGGAGCAAGCGTGGTTGGCGGTTGCTGCGGTACAACACCAGCGCATATTAAGCGTGTCGTGGAACTCTGTAAAAATATAGAGATTGCACCGGTTACTGACAAAAAACTGACAGTTGTGTCATCTTACAATCATGCGGTTTATTTTACCAAAAAACCACTGATTATTGGCGAGCGTATCAATCCAACCGGCAAGTCTAAGTTTAAGCAGGCGTTGCGCGATCATGATATGGAATATCTCTATAAAGAAGGGCTTGTGCAGGAAGAAAAGGGCGCGCACATTTTAGACGTCAATGTGGGATTGCCTGAAATTGATGAGCCGCAGCTAATGGAGGAGACAGTCACTGGAATACAGGCGATTATTGATTTGCCGTTGCAAATTGATACATCCAACACAGAGGCAATGGAGCGGGGATTGCGATATTATAATGGAAAACCAATGTTAAACTCTGTAAATGGCAAGAAGGAATCAATGGAAAGTGTCTTTCCGATTGCAAAAAAATATGGTGCAGTATTGGTTTGTCTTTGTCTTGATGAGGGCGGGATTCCTGAGACAGTTGAGGGGCGGTTGCAAGTGGCAGAAAAGATTGTCAAAACGGCTGCACAATATGGTATTCCTAAGAAAAATTTAGTGATGGATGCGCTTGTGCTTACGATTAGCACGGGAAAGGACAATGCAAATATCACACTGGAAGCGCTGCGCAGAATCCGTTATGAGATGGGGCTTCATACAGTACTTGGTGTGTCAAATATTTCGTTTGGATTGCCGGAGAGAAGTCGTATTAACACTGCATTTTTTACAATGGCAATGAACAATGGACTGAGCGCAGGAATTGTGAATCCTTCGAGCGAGCCAATGATGTCCGCCTACTATAGTTTTAATGCGCTGATTGGTGAGGACAATCAGTGCAGTGCATATATTGCAAATGCATCACAGACAATAGACAAGCCTAGTGTATCTTCTACAAAAAGCAGTGTGTATACATTAGATGAGGCAATTATCAAAGGTTTAGCAGAGAGTGCCAGCGAGGAGACAATCAAGTTGTTAGAGCAAAATATGGATGCGCTGTCTATTATCAACGAAAAATTAATTCCAGCATTGGATGTGGTGGGAAAAGGATTTGAGGAAAAGAAGATGTTTCTTCCACAGTTGTTGATGAGTGCAGAGGCGGCGAAGGCATCTTTTGAGGCAATCAAGGCAACTTTGTCAAAACAGGGAAAAGACAGCGAGAGCAAAGGAAAAATTGTGATTGCCACAGTTAAGGGCGACATTCATGATATTGGTAAGAATATTGTGAAGACATTACTAGAAAACTATGGTTTTGAGATGATTGATCTTGGAAAGGATGTGGACCCGGAACAGATCCTAAAAACAGTACAGGAGCAGCAAGTAAAATTAGTTGGGCTTAGTGCACTTATGACAACTACTGTTGTTAATATGGAGGCGACAATCAAACTTTTGCGGGAACATGATGTGAATTGTAAAGTTATGGTGGGCGGTGCTGTGCTCACACAGGAGTATGCAGATATGATTGGTGCAGATTTTTATTCAAAGGATGCTATGGGATCTGTGCGGTATGCAAATGCGCTTTATGAGCGGGGAGAATTGTAACAGTTCAGCCATGCCATTCATAAGTCGCCAGAATGCACATTTTCGCCAATGATATTCGATCTTTGCCGGTGAATTATTTCATGATGGGCGTTTGCCTTATAGAATTAATTGTACAAATTGTCCTTAGTGAGCAAGCTTCCACGTACAATTTCCACAATCAATTCTGCATGACTGAACTGTTACGAAGAATTATGAAAAATCTCAAGAAAGACTTTACAAATAGAAAAAAGTTTTTTATAATGTGTAGAGTGTAGAAAAATAGAAGATTAAATTCAGAGCAACCAAAGACGGTTAATAGCTGTTTTTTGGTTGCTTTTTTAAATGAAAGCGAAAAGCGATTAAAGAGAAGGAGAGAATGAAATGTTTGATGCAAAGAGGAATGTTCCTGAAGCACCACTTTACAGGGCAGAATTTGAACATGATAACTGTGGTATTGGTGCGGTTGTGAACGTTAAAGGGACAAAGACGCGTGAGACTGTGGAGAATGCTCTAAAAATTGTGGAGAATCTGGAACATAGAGCCGGAAAGGACGCAGAAGGAAAAACAGGTGATGGCGTGGGAATTTTAGTTCAGATTTGTCATGACTTTTTTGTGGGGGTCACAAAACCCCTTGGCATTGTACTTGGCAGTGAACGTGAGTACGGTGTAGGAATGTTTTTCTTTCCGCAAGATGAGCTTAAGAGAAATCAGGCAAAAAAGATGTTTGAGATTATTGTAGAAAAAGAAGAGCTGGAATTTCTTGGATGGAGAGAAGTGCCTTGCGTTCCGGAAGTGCTGGGACATAAGGCAGTGGAGTGTATGCCTTATATTATGCAGGCGTTTGTAAAGAAACCGACAAATGTGGAGAAGGGACTTGCTTTTGACAGGAAGCTATACATTGCAAGGCGTGTTTTTGAGCAAAGCTCTGACAATACTTATGTGGTGTCGTTAAGTAGTAGAACTATTGTTTACAAAGGAATGTTTCTTGTAAAACAGCTTAGAACATTTTTTAAGGATTTGCAGAGCGAGAACTATATTTCTGCAATTGCAATTGTGCACTCTCGTTTTTCTACAAATACAAATCCAAGTTGGGAGCGGGCACATCCAAATCGCTTTATCGTACATAATGGTGAGATTAACACAATACGCGGAAATGTAGATAAAATGGTTGCGCGCGAAGAAAATATGGAATCTGCGTTTTTAAGTCATGAGTTTCATAAGGTATTGCCAGTGGTCAACGCACAGGGTTCTGACTCTGCCATGCTTGATAATACATTAGAATTTCTTGTGATGAGTGGTATGGACCTTCCTCTTGCAGTTATGATTACAATACCAGAGCCGTGGGCAAACAACAAGACAATGTCTCAGTCCAAAAAGGATTTCTATCAGTATTATGCGACAATGATGGAGCCGTGGGATGGTCCGGCGTCCATTTTGTTTTCCGATGGAGATATTATGGGTGCTGTGCTTGACCGTAACGGACTCAGACCATCGCGCTATTACATTACTTCTGATAATCAGCTAATATTGTCTTCGGAGGTTGGTGTGCTTCCAATTGACGCGTCAAAAATAATAAAAAAAGACAGACTGCGGCCCGGTAAAATGCTTTTGGTGGACACTGTAAAAGGGGAGGTGGTTGATGATGACACACTCAAAGAGAAATATGCAAAGAGTCATCCTTATGGGGAGTGGTTGGATTCAAACCTTGTCACATTAAGAGAATTAAAGATTCCAAATGTGAGGGTGCCGGCGTTCTCCGATGAGGAGAGGCAGCGTATGCAGAAGGCATTCGGGTACACTTATGACGAATTGAAAACAAGCATTCTGCCAATGGCCAAAAATGGCGGGGAAAGTATTGGTGCAATGGGAGTTGACACTCCCATTCCAGTTTTGTCTAAGACACATCACCAGTTGTCACACTATTTTAAACAACAGTTTGCACAGGTGACAAATCCTCCTATTGATGCAATTCGTGAGGAGGTAGTCACATCAACAACTGTTTATATAGGAAAGGATGGAAATCTTCTGCATGATACAGAAAAAAACTGCAATGTGTTGAAAGTCAACAATCCAATTTTAACCATCACAGACCTTTTAAAGATTAAAAATATGAAGCGGGAAGGATTTCGAGTTGAGGTTATTCCAATCATTTATTATAAGAATACGAGTTTGGAGCGTGCTATTGACCGTCTGTATGTGGAAGCTGACCGCGCATATCGTGAGGGGGTTAATATTATTATTTTATCGGACCGCGGTGTGGATGAGAATCATGTTGCGATTCCCTCCTTGCTTGCTGTATCTGCAATGCAAAAGCATTTGATACGCACAAAGAAACGAACAAGTGTTGCACTTATTATTGAGTCCGCAGAGCCTAGAGAAGTACATGATTTTGCGGCACTTATTGGCTATGGTGCCTGTGCGGTAAATCCTTATCTGGCGCAGGAGTCTATTAAAGAGCTCATTGACAACGGAATGTTAGATAAGGATTACCATGCGGCAGTCGATGACTATAATGATGCGATTTTACATGGTATTGTAAAGATTGCATCTAAGATGGGAATATCCACAATTCAGTCCTACCAAGGTTCTCAGATTTTTGAGGCGATTGGTATTGATGCAAATGTAGTAAATAAGTATTTTACCAACACGGTTTGCAGAGTGGGCGGTATTACATTGGAGGACATTGCAAAAGAAGTGGATGCTTTGCACTCGCTTGCTTTTGATCCGCTTGGTCTTGCGACAGATTTGACCCTAGATAGCCCAGGACAGCATAAGTCACGTGGTGGCGGAGAGGAGCATTTGTATAATCCTGCCACAATTCATATGTTGCAGCAGTCTACACAGAGAGGAGATTATGCACTGTTTAAACAGTATTCAGATTTGATTGACAATGAGAACAGCATTCGCAATATTCGAGGGCTGATGGATTTTAATTATCCAAGAAAGAGCATTCCTATTGATGAGGTTGAGAGTGTGGAGAGTATTGTCACTCGTTTTAAGACCGGGGCAATGTCTTATGGATCGATATCCAAAGAGGCGCATGAAACACTTGCGATTGCAATGAATACTCTTCACGGAAAATCAAATTCTGGTGAGGGCGGTGAGGATTTGGACCGCATGGTAATTGGTCTAGATGGTTTAAACCGCTGTTCTGCGATTAAGCAGGTGGCAAGTGGGCGGTTTGGTGTTACCAGTAAATATCTGGTGAGTGCACAGGAAATCCAGATTAAGATGGCACAGGGAGCAAAACCGGGTGAAGGTGGACATTTACCGGCGGGTAAAGTGTATCCGTGGGTGGCAAAGACAAGACATTCTACGCCCGGTGTTGGCTTGATTTCACCGCCGCCGCATCATGATATATATTCAATAGAGGATTTGGCACAGTTAATTTATGACTTGAAAAATTCAAATAAAGAAGCACGGATTAGTGTGAAATTAGTATCTGAGGCAGGTGTCGGTACTGTTGCAGCAGGCGTTGCAAAGGCAGGTGCACAAGTGGTATTAATATCAGGTTATGATGGTGGTACGGGTGCGGCGCCAAAGAGTTCGATTCACAATGCCGGGCTTCCGTGGGAACTTGGATTGGCAGAGACACACCAGACATTAATACAAAATGGACTAAGAAATAAAGTTCGCATTGAGACAGATGGGAAACTAATGACAGGGCGTGATGTTGCTATCGCTGCAATTCTTGGTGCGGAGGAGTTTGGTTTTGCAACAGCTCCATTAGTGACAATGGGATGCGTGATGATGCGTGTGTGCAATCTTGACACTTGTCCGGTAGGAATTGCAACACAAAATCCAGAACTTCGGAAGCGTTTTAAAGGAAAACCAGAATATGTTATGAATTTTATGAGATTTATTGCGCAGGAGCTTCGAGAGTATATGGCAAAGCTCGGTGTCAGGACAGTTGATGATTTGGTTGGACGCACAGATTTATTAAAAATGAAAGAGACGCTTCCTAAGGGTACAGTGAGGCTTGATTTAAGTTTGATATTGAATAATCCTTATCAAGCAGAAAAAGTCGTGTTTGATCCTCGGCACAGTTATGATTTTGAGTTGGAAAAGACGTTGGATGAAAAGGTTTTGTTAAAACAGTTTGGCGGTGCACTTGCGTCTGGCAAGAAGAAAAGTATTACAGTGGAAGTTACCAACACAGACCGTTCTTTTGGAACAATATTTGGTTCAGAAATTACAAAGCGGTATCATGATACATTGGAGGATGATACATTTCATGTACATTGTAATGGTGCAGGCGGACAGAGTTTTGGCGCATTTATACCAAATGGTCTTACATTGGAGTTAGTTGGAGATTCCAATGACTATTTTGGAAAAGGTTTATCTGGTGGCAAGTTAATTGTCTATCCACCGAAAGGGAGCAACTTTAAGCAGGACGAGAATATTATTGTCGGCAATGTGGCGCTGTATGGTGCGACAAGTGGAAAGGCATTTATTAACGGCGTGGCCGGTGAGCGGTTTTGTGTTAGAAATTCGGGTGCGCTTGCAGTAGTCGAGGGTGTGGGAGACCACGGCTGTGAGTATATGACAGGCGGGCGTGTTGTGGTGCTTGGCGGTACGGGCAAAAATTTTGCAGCAGGTATGAGCGGCGGTATTGCATATGTGCTTGACGAAGAAAATGACTTATATATGCGGGTTAACAAAGAGATGGTTTCCATGAGTGAAATTTCAAATAAATATGATGTAATTGAGTTAAAAGAAATGATTGAAAACCATGTAAAATACACTAATTCTGCAAAGGGCAGAGAGATTTTAGATAATTTTGGCATATATTTGCCAAAATTTAAGAAGATAATCCCTTATGATTACGAGCGAATGCTTAAGACCATTGTACAGATGGAGGAGAAGGGACTCAGTGCAGAGCAGGCGCAGATAGAGGCATTTTACGCCAACACGCGCAAGTAAGATAGGAGGACATTGTTGAAATGGGAAAACCAACAGGATTTTTAGATTATGAGAGAAAAACTTCCATGACAGAGGTGCCAGAAGAAAGAATCAAACACTTTAATGAATTTCATGAGTATCTTCCTATGGAGGAACAGCAAAAACAGGGAGCAAGATGTATGGAGTGCGGTGTGCCATTTTGCCAGTCAGGAATGACAATTGCTGGAATGACTTCTGGTTGCCCACTGCATAATTTGGTTCCAGAGTGGAATGATTTGGTTTATACAGGAAATTGGGAGCGCGCTTATAATCGACTGAAAAAGACTAATAATTTTCCGGAATTTACGTCGCGGGTATGCCCAGCACTCTGTGAAAATGCATGCACTTGCGGATTGAATGGAGACGCAGTCGCAACGAAAGAAAATGAGTATGCTATTATTGAGAACGCGTATAAGATGGGCTTTGCAGCTGCAAAGCCACCAAAAGTCCGCACAAACAAAACGGTAGCTGTGATTGGAAGTGGTCCTTCAGGACTTACTGTGGCTGACCAGCTAAATAAACGGGGGCATAATGTCACTGTGTTTGAGCGCAGTGACCGCCTTGGCGGACTGTTGATGTATGGGATTCCAAATATGAAATTGGAAAAGCACATTATTGATCGTAAGATTCAGGTGATGGAGGAGGAAGGTGTTAAATTTTTTACGAATACAGATATCGGGCGCGATGTCAAGTCCAAGAAACTTGTGGAGGGATTTGACAGGATTGTGTTTGCCTGTGGTGCTTCTAATCCAAGAGATATCAACGTACAAGGGAGAGATGCAAAAGGAATTTATTTTGCGGTAGATTTTTTGACAGGAGTGACAAAAAGTCTTCTGGATTCTAATTTGGAAGATAATGCTTATATTTCTGCAAAAGGAAAAGATGTGGTTATTATTGGAGGCGGGGATACAGGAAATGACTGTGTTGGCACGGCGATTAGACTTGGGGCAAAATCGGTCGTTCAAATTGAAATGATGCCCAAATCTCCTGACACCAGAGCAGCAGATAATCCGTGGCCGGAGTGGTCCAAAGTCTGCAAGACAGACTATGGTCAGGAGGAGGCGATTGCTCTCTTTGGACAAGATCCACGTATCTATGAATCCACAGTCAAGGAATTTCTTAAAGATAAGGATGGAAATTTGATTGGTGTTAAAATTGTAAAACTTACATGGGAAAATGATTCGGAAACTGGCAGAAGGAGTAGCAAGGAGATTGAGGGGAGCGAACAAATATTAGATGCACAATTAGTTCTGATTGCAGCAGGCTTTCTTGGCAGTCAGAAATATGTTACAGATGCATTTAATCTTGAATTGGATCCGCGCTCAAATGTCAAGACAGATTTAGGAAGATTTAGGACTAGTGTGGAAAATATCTTTGTCACAGGAGATATGCACACCGGGCAGTCGCTTGTAGTGAAGGCAATTCGGCAAGGACGCGAGTGTGCGAGAGAGGTCGATGAAAGTCTGATGGGATACTCTAACATGTATAGTGAACTACCCATTGTTTAACCTATATTAGCATAGGTCTGTTAATTTCTTCTTTCATAATTGTTTGGTTAATATATTAAAGTTGGAATATTTTAATAAAAAAGAAAAAATTTTTATATAAAATGAAAGGGTTTGACTTGGTGGAACGTATCTAATATAGAAACTTAAAAATATGTTATGAAATGAAGGAGAAAGACATGAAAAAAATTTTGGCAGGTATTGCAACAATGGCAGCCGTATTTACGATTAGCAGTTCAACAGCATTTGCAGCAGAGGTGGCGATTGCACCTGAGAATTTGGAGATAAGTATAGAAACAATCTGTGGTTATTGTGGTGTTTCTTGCTCCTTTGTAGATGCAGACGGAGATGGAATCTGCGACTACTATAGTACATATGGTTGTGGAATGGGAGTCGGATTTGTAGATGCAGACGGAGATGGAATCTGTGACAACTATAGTACATATGGATGTGGAATGGGAGTCGGATTTGTAGATGCAGACGAAGATGGAATCTGTGATAATTATGGTACATATGGATGTGGACGTGGTCGAGGAGGTCGTGGATGCGGACGCGGCAGATATTGGAGATAAGATTTGTGCGCTACATTGGCGGCATAGTTCCTCGGTATGAGTTTATGCATAAAAAAGCCTATTTTAAGGAAATTTCCTTAAAATAGGCTTTAGAACAAATGTTTTATTCCGCAGATTTTGGTAGGCGATGACGAAAGAGTGCATGGCTAAGTCTTTGCCAGCTAAATGGTATTAGTGGATAAAGATAGCTCTGACCAGACACCATTTTGTTGGTAATAATAGCGGTAAAGAACAGGATAATGCCTGCGAGATATCCCCAGAACTGGAAAATGGCAGTTAATACGAGATTAATTAATCGGAAAAATTTAATTGCATAACCGAGTTCATAGCTGGGATGCGTATAATTGGCAATTGCAACAAATGCCATATATAACATAACTTCGGCGTTAAACCAACCACTTTTTACAGAAAATTCGCCAAGGATTAGTGCTGCCATAACGCTGAGTGGAGTTGACAACATGTTTGGCGTGTTGACTGCCGCAAGCCGCAGACCGTCAATAGCAAGCTCTAGGATTAGAAATTGCCATATAAGTGGCACATTGATATCTTCTTTTACTACAATAAATTCAAATCCGGCTGGAATCCAGTCTGGATTTTGCATTAACAACAGAAATGTTGGTGTGATAAAATAAGTTAGTATTAAAATTAGGAAACGAGAAAGTCTGAGGTACGAACCTGTAACTGGGGGAAAATAAAAGTCATCGGCTTCTTGTATCATATCCAGAATGCTGATTGGCAGAATCATAGCGGAGGGAGAGTTGTCCACCAAAATGATAATGTTTCCTTCTAAAATTTGTGCAGCAGCAGTGTCTGGTCGCTCTGTATACTTAAATTTTGGAAATGGATTGTACCATTTTGAGGTGTAAAGGCATTCTGCAAGACTTTCTTGATTCAATGTCAGTGCATCAACTTTAATATTGTTAATGCGGTCTCGTATTTTTTTTAAAAATTCCTTATTTACACGGCTGTCCATATAACAAAGTACAATATCTGTTTTGGATGCTTTTCCAGCGTTGAGTATCTCCATACGTAGATCAGTGCTTCGGATACGCCGGCGTATCAACGCTGTATTGAATACAACTGTCTCCACAAAGCCGTCCTTAGAACCGCGTAAAACTTTATCTTTATCTGGTTCAGATACACCGCGGGCGGGATAGCTACGTGAATCAATTAGAATACATTGATCAAAACCTTCAATTATAATAGCAAATATACCACAGAGTACATTTTTTGCAATTTCGTCAAAATCTTTTGTGAGACTGACTTCGATATAAGGCATGAGTTGATTGAGTTCTTCTGCGTTTTTTGGAAGTTCTTCAGCTTTTAACCCCATCAGAAATTGCAGGAGTTTTTGTATCAGTTCATCTTTGCAGAATCCATTAACAAAATAAAATATAGCGTTTTTGTCACCAATTAGAATATCCCGGCTTACAAGGTCAAATGACGCTGGTACGTGAAGTAGTTCTGCTATATATTTTTTATTTTCTTCAAAATTTTGATACATTTGTATAACCATGCCTTTCTAAGTTATTTGAGACTGCGATTCGCTAAAGAATGCAGTTGTATACATTCGTCAATATATGGATTCAGTATATGTCAAAATCTGTATTTCATACATTCTTTTTTGTCTTTCATTCAATTGAAATTTACTTTTCACAGTGTTTCCCATATACTTAGAATATGCAAGAAAATGACAAAAGCATATTGAATGGTCTATGACTTGGTTAGTATATTAAAAGTGTAGCTTACTAGACTTACGGTTTTGATATATAGCGAGTGCAGCTTGTATTTGTTATTATTTTGCAGTTTCTTGCAAATGTGTTTTATAAAAATAGAGTTGAGATTCTAAAAGGCTATAATTTTAAAGATAGAGAAGATAGGAATGGTATTAAAAATGTATCAAATTGCAGTGTGTGATGACGAGCCGTCAGTGTGTAATATAGTGGCAGAAGAAATCAAGAAATGGAATCAAGATATTAAAGTATTTTGTTTTCATTCTGGGGAAGCATTAATTGCGGCGTATAATTTTTATGATGTGGTTTTTCTGGATATTGACATGAAAGGAATCAATGGCATAGAGACAGGAAGACAGATTCGAGAGCGGGATCGTGAAACAAAGATTGTCTACCTTACTTCTTATCGAGATTATGTGGCAGGTGCGTTTGAAGTACATGCGTTTCAGTATTTGTTAAAACCGATTACACCTGCACATTTGACACAGATTTTGGAGGAGACTTTTCAGTATGTGAAAAAGGCGGACAAGATGAAGCTTTTGGATTTTCACACAAGTGAGGGGGTAGTGTGTGTTGATGTGACGGAAATCTGTTACTTTGAATTTGTTGACCGGAAAATTAAGATGGTGACTTTGCAGAGAACTTATTTTATGACTGGAAAAATTAGCAGTATTTATGACCGCACTAGTTCAATGGGATTTTCCATGCCACATAAGAGTTTTGTCGTCAATTTATTGCATGTGAAAAATGTTAGAAATTTTGATATTTTTCTTGATAATGGCGACAGAATCCCGTTGTCACAGAAAAAGCAGAAAGCGTGGAAACAGGAACTTATGAATTTTTTGTCAGAACGAATGGAACGGCAGAGGAAGGAAGTGGAATAATGCGGAAAATAATCGTAAATTATTTATTTTCTTTTGTGGATATTGCTTCGTTAACGCTGTGTTCTTGGTATCCTGTCTCACTAATAGCAGGCGATAAAAAAGTTATACAAAATAACAAGCTTTTGCGTGTAATGAAAGTTGTGGTATGGTTGGGTTTTGCAGCGTTGACAGTATTGCTTCCAATGTTTGGACACAATGACCTTCTCACAATGGTAGTGCTTTCTATGTACTATATAATTATAGGATATTTTTTATATCACCGTGACAGAGTTGGTGTTTTATATCAGTTAGGATTTATGTTTTTTATGTATGCGACACAGATGATTTCCATTATGGCAGCAACAAAACTTTGGCAAGTATTATGTTTAGAGTATTTGACACATTTTTATATTATGATATTGTTAAAAGCATTTCAGTTAGTAATTGTCACATTTTTATTTCGGCTGTTGATTCGAAAGCGGTTTGTGTCCGTGCAGCCGCGGTTTAAGATAAGAGGAATGATTCTAGTGCCAGTAATTAGCATGATTTTGATTTTCTGGTTTACGATTAGTGCGGATGTTTTTTTTATAAGATTTGGATATGAGTGGTTGATTGTGTATTGCGCACTTATTTTATTGATTAATCTGTATTGTCTTTATTTTTGGTATGATGTGTCTAAGACGCAGGAATTAAAGTATAAATTGGAGTTGACACGTCAGCAGAATGAGCTGACGCATCAGTTCTATGCAGATTTGGAGTCGAACTATGCCAAGTCACGCAAAGTAATTCATGATATTCGTAATCATTTGCAGATGATTGAGCAGTCACAGAAGTTTACAGAATCACGTTATGTCGAGGATGTGTATCAGATGCTTAATGCGCTTGGAATGATGTACTATACAGATAATCGTATGTTAAATATAATATTGAATGACAAATTAAAACGACTAAAACCAGAGCAAGTCACATGTCACTTGCAGGGTGTTGGGTTAGATTTTTTATCTGAGATGGACACGACGACAATCTTTGCAAATTTGCTGGATAACGCGCTGGAAGCAGCACGAGAGACAGAGCATTTTCAATTGCAGATTCAAGGAGAACAAATACAGGATTTTTGTGTGATAAAGTTGTCGAATACTACGAATGGAAAATATGTACCGGGACAGTCACATAAGACAGGGCATGAGGGTATTGGACTAGAAAATGTGCGAAATGCTGTTGAAAAATATCATGGCGCGTTGCAAACTGGGCAGAAGGGGCAGACATTTTTTGTTACTTTGTTGTTTCCGGATAATAACTAATTAAAGGTATTTGCATTCATAAGTTTTTTGATATGTTAGAAAGCCTTGAATAAATAAACATAAGGAAGAAAGGAAAATTTTTATGAGGACAAAAAAGAAAAGAATTGTTGTGATAACAGTGTTTTATATGGTAATGTTAACGTTTGCCGCCTGTGGCGCGCAGCCTTTGCCAGAGCAGTTTGAGGAGGATACAATAAGAGAACTTGCAGAACAGGCAATAGCATTTTTTAATGAACAGGATTATCAGAGTATTTTGGATATGGGCAGCGCTGAATTTCAGGAGCTTTTGACAGTGGATGAGTTTGCAAATCAATGTGATCCATATTTGGATAAGAATGGAACATTTAAAGAAATTTCTAAAACAATTTTTCTTGGAAATGTGGACAAGGAGACACAGGCTGTATATGGAGGCGTTGTGATGGTCGGAAGTTACGAAAGAGGAACAATACAATTTACAATTGCCTTTGATGAGGATATGGAGTTGATACAGTTTGTTATTAGATAAGAAAGTGATGTGTTTCCTACTAAAAGAAGCGAGGGACTTCTTGCTGCATATATAGTTAAAATACATAAAGTCAATCATATAATGTTTTTTGCGTGCCTTGATGCATGTAATAGAAAGGTAGAAAAAGGAATGAGGAATGAAAAAGAGAACAAAGAGTTGATAATCTATATTGTAATTGCTTACGGGATTACGTTTTTAATGGGATTACTGATGTGGTATGGAAATAGCAAAAATCTTGATTTAAGTGTGTTTCCTAGCGCACAAATGTTTTATCCAGCAGCAGGAGTAATGTTGGCTATTTTATGTACAAGAAAAGATGATACTTTAATTCCAAAAGGATTTTATATATTTTTTATTTGTATAACAGTAGCAATTTGCGTAGTGGCAATTATTTCAATATTAAATCCCTATGATATATATGCTGGAAATGGATATTTTCTTCCGCTATGGTCGTGGGTATCACAATTACTAATTATTGGATCTAGCATTATTGGGTGGATTATTTTGCTAATAACTAAAAAAGAACGACGCAGAGCATATGGTTTGTGTTGGAATAAAGGTATGGCATCATGGTTTTGTATTGTTTTGTTTGTTGTGCTTTATATATTTCGGACAGTAATTGCAGTTTTGAGTACTGATGAATGGGCAATTTTGGGCAATATGGTAAAAAATCCATATATGTGGTTTCAACTAGGAGCAATGCCAGTAAATTTCTTTTTGGTGTTTACTGCATTTCTGGGTGAAGAATATGGATGGCGATATTATTTACAGCCTTTGATGCAGAAACGGTTTGGATTTCGTGGTGGTGTATTGTTACTTGGTGTTGTGTGGGGAATCTGGCACCTTCCAGTGGATTTATTTTATTATACACAGGACAGTCAATTGCTGATGGTGCTGGCACAACAGATTACATGTATTACGCTTGGTATCTTTTTTGCCTATGCTTATATGAAAACAGAGAATATTTGGGTTCCAGTAATATTGCACTTTTTGAATAATAACTTGGCTCCAATTATCTCGGGAAACTATTCAGCTAGTGTTTTTGAAAATCAGTCAATAACATGGGGTGAGTTACTGATATCTTTTGTGATAAATGGCATGATTTTTGGAGTGTTTATGTTTGCAAAACCGTTTCGTGTAAAGAAAGACGCCTAAAATCTGTGATAAAGAACACATGTTTATATTGGCTGTATTTTTGTGGTAGTAGCATTCTTGTAAATTTGACATATTATGATAGTAACTATGCAAAAACAACAAGGAGCAGTACAACTATGCAGGAATGGAAACCACAAATGCCCTATATGGAGCAATTCCCTGTAGCGATGGCATATGTACCGTGGCAGAGAAATTGTATTATGTACGAAAATCTTGATGAGGCTTTCAAGACAGGTACAGTGTTCCCAGAGCTCAATAAACCATTTTTAGGAAGGAGAGTAAAGGGATGAGTGCAGGATGTAAACCATGTATGGATGCATATACCGATAGACAGAAGCTTTTGTATGAAATCAGCAAAGTTGATTTTGTATTAAAAGAACTAAATCTTTATCTTGATACGCATCCATATGACCAACAAGCAATGGTTAATTTTCGCCAGTACAATGCGCTGAAGAATAAGCTAGTGAAGGACTATACTGAAAAATATGGACCTCTTGTATTAAGTTGTGTCGATATGGACAGTATGGAATGGAAGTGGGCCACTCAGGATTGGCCTTGGGAAGGAGGCTATAACTAATGTGGAATTATGAGAAGCGATTACAATTTCCAGTAAAAATTACCCAGACCAATCCAGAGATTGCACAGGTTATTATAAGCCAATACGGAGGTCCAGATGGTGAGCTTGCAGCATCAATGCGTTATCTCGCGCAGAGATATACCATGCCATATAATACAGTGGCAGGACTGCTCACGGATATTGGCACAGAGGAACTAGCGCATTTTGAAATGATTTGTGCAATTGTTTATCAATTGACAAGAAATCTTACTCCAGAACAAATTAAGGAATCAGGATTTGATAAGTACTATGTAGACCATACATTGGCACTTTGGCCTCAGGCGGCAGGAGGTATTCCGTTCAATGCCTGTGAGTTTCAGTCCAAAGGTGATGTGGTTACAGATTTGATGGAGGATATGGCAGCAGAACAGAAGGCACGAACCACCTATGATAATATTCTAAGACTGGTCAAGGATCCAGACGTCTGTGAGCCTATCAAGTTTCTTCGCGCGCGCGAAATTGTACACTTCCAGCGTTTTGGGGAAGCACTTCGCATTGCACAGGAGAACCTTGATTCCCGCAACTTTTATGCATTTAATCCAGAATTTGATAAGTAAAAAGCTATCTTTTAGTTTCGTCAAAAAGTTATTTGAAATAAAACAACAGATTTGCAGATATAATAACACTGCAAATCTGTTGTTTTAACTGGCACAAATCTCATAAAAATAGGTGATTTATGATTGTAATAATGGTTCGTTAAACAAACAGGAATTGCCCACAGTGTTTATTCTCTTATAGTTTTAGCCTATCTGCGATTTTCCGCTTTACACAATAATCTCCACTAGGAGAAAGGGAGGGAAGCGCATTCCATTCCTCCTCACTGATAGATACTGTATGGTCAAAAATATTCGATTTTCTGCATCCAGAACCAATTCCCCAAGAGAACCAGATATCCTCTACATGTTCTGGGGTATAATTTTCCTGATGACCGATAATTCGCCACGCTCCCTCGGTTTTTCTGTCAAATAGGCTGTAGGTATCCAGTGGGATTGCTATAAGTCGCTTTACATTGCGTATATCCTTCTCAGTAATTATTGGCTGATCTGAGGTATAATCAAAAATTTCTGCAATATGAAATATCACCTTTGCCATAATTCGCCCGAAGCAATAGGTGTGGTCATCGAACTTGAAACAAAAAATATCCCCGATTTTAATATATCGTAGCATTGTTCGCGGTTTTTTATCCCAGCCCCAAATCTTTATCATGTGAATTCCTCCAAATTCTAATTTCTGATTGGATGAAGTACTAGTGTAGTGACCGGTTTATACTTAGTAAAATAGTTCTTCCATATATTGCCCTCCCATGTTATACTAAAAAGAAACGGTGGTGGCGATTATGGCAAGACCTAAAACTTACATTATTAAGCTCAGTGATGATGAAAGA
>JAAZZQ010000070.1 GCA_014239155.1 Lachnospiraceae bacterium
CAAAAACATAAGATCCATTATTCGTCCAGACAGACATTTTAAGAGGAAAGTGAGTCATCACGGAATAACAAATGGTTTTTGCATACGCATAAATTTATAGTTACTAGATTTTCGGCTTAAGTTGACGACATTGATCCCCCTAACCCCCTTGCGCGCAAAATTTAGAAACTTCCTTTGTGAAGTTTTTAAATTTTTACGCTTGAAAAATCCTCCTACCAAACATGATATATTTAACAAAATCAGACCATTTTTAATGAAAGAATCTTCTCAAACAATGGAGAAAAGAGAACACAAAAACCACTTCGCACTATGCCTAAGTAATGATGAATTTCATATACTAAAGGAAAACTTCATAGACTCCAATATGAAAGACGAATCCGCTTTCCTACGCATCTGATTATATACGTTTTTGTCTATGAGATTAGCTATCAGAATTTTTGAAATATTATGCTATGACTGACAAAATCAGTAACTATTTAAATCGGTTTGTATGGCGTATAAATGCCACAGACAATATATACCAACCGATATAAAAGAAGTAAATAATCGGAGGCAAAAAATATGATATACAAAAAATCCATGCTATTATGACAACTGTTGGTAACGCATGAAATCATTTATCAAAATGGATATGAAAATACTTACTTTTACAATAAATGGATTTCTTTTTTAATATCAAAAAAGAAATCCATTTATTGTATATATATATCTGATTTTGTGTACAATTACGAAATTCAACTATACAGTCAGAAAAACTTCTTACTTAATATCAATTTTCTAACAACAACAACTTACATAATTATTTTCTTGTGTTTTACCATATTACTTAATTCCTAATAGCTCACTTTTTTAACCTCGTAATTTAGGAAAAATCAACATTATAAAAGTTATTTGCAACAGCAAGTTCTTTTTCATCAATAAATGAGCAAATTTGAAATCTTGCACGAAATTATTCAATGTATAAAGACCAATTTGAGATTTTTCTGTCCGAAAGTAAAAAACAAAGCACAGAAATTTTTGTATATCTTTCTTGATTTGCTAAATTATAGATTTCATATAAAAATCTCATTGTTTCAATTCTGAAAAATCATACTCCTTAACTCATAAATTACATATCAATCAAGATAACAGATTGGCAATCCCACAAGTCTTTTAATCAATCAATGGAGCAATTTCCGGCATTAGTACTTCTTTAAATTCATTAATCATTTGCATTCTGAATTTAAATTTGGGCAAAGCGTCTGGTGTTGCTTCCCTATAAGCTGCATAATCCGCACTATCCTTTAGTTTATTCTCATTGGAAAGTTCTCCATCTCTGTAATTATATGTTTCATATTTGACATCATCCACATTAAGATACCACTTCCTAGCAAACTTTTGTATTTCTTTGTCAATAGCCGCATAACGCATTTGATTTATAATTACCGAAATATCCTGCCCGACATATTTTTCCCGGTTCGCTTCTATTTCATCAACAACCTTCGTCAGCAACGCACTAAGTTTCGGATTGTCACCCGAAAACTCAACAATAATCTCACGAAGCGTTCTTATTTTTGCTTCAAAAGATGCCTCGTCATAGTCCTCTAAAGACTGGTCTAAGGACTCAACAAATCCCCGTAATAATTCTACAATGTATTCAAAATCAATACGTAATTTGCTGTATGCTATAAGTTCATAGTCATCACGGACAGGATCGTCCGCAGAATCTGTGTCATCTCCCGGCTTTTTTAGTTCTTCCATTACGTTTTTATACATCGCGGCAAAATCTTCATATTCTGCCTCACTAAATCCCCACTCATCAAGTACGCTATCATTGTATATGGAAAATGACTTCAGATGTGCAAAATCATGATCTAACGCCCGGAAAAGCTGTATAAATGCTTTTTTCTGTTTACGGGAAAGTCCTGCAATTTCTTCTGGTGTCTGTGCCAGATTCCGTATCGCCTTGAGTGAAATTGCAAATGACTTTTCCACATCATCCCAATCCTCTGCAATCGGATTCCCATCACCCCCACGGGAGTACAGCATAAGGGCATCATTAATTGCATTTTTGAACTTATCGTGCGCTTGGAATGTCACAATCTGTCCGTACTGTTTCCCATCATCAAACAGCCTGTTCGTGCGTGAAAATGCCTGAATAATATTCTGTGGAGTCATTGGCTGCCTGTCAATAAAAAGAGTTGAAAGGCAGGGGGCATCAAATCCCGTAAGAAGCCTGTCTACAACGATAACAAGGTCAAGCTGTTGCTCCCTGTTAAAATATTTTTTGTCCTTCCGTGCAAGGCGGTCATTCAAGTTGCTGTTATACGCATTGATTTCTTCTATGCCAAAATGAGTTCCAAACATTTGGTTATAATCGTCCAGTGCTTCTTTCATCTTTTTCTGATTAACCTCAGAAGCCTCCTCATTTTCGGAAACAGAATAGGTTATGGCAAACTTTGGGAAATCGGGGAGCGCCTTGTGCATATTCTCGCTAATTTTTAACTCATCCTCACCGTTTGTTATTTTCTTGAGAAGGTCATAGTATTTCTGTGCAATGGCGATGGACTTGACTGTCAAAAGTGCCTCATAAGTCCTTCCACGTCCATTCTGCATTCCAAACTTGGTATAGGATTGATTTAAAATAACATTCAGAACGCTGCGCATATGCGTTTCGGTATCATACAGCTGCGCTTCTTCCTCTGAAGATATCCCCTTTGGTCCAAGATTCTCAACCATAAAGCCAAGTACAGCCTCGTCATGAATTGCCTCTTTAATGGTATAGCTGTGCAAAGGCTTGCCGTTATTCCCATACAACTGATCAGTCGTTTGGGGCAGATCACCTTTCTGCTCATATTTATTTTCTTCAAAAATGGGTGTTCCAGTAAAGCCATACCATAACGAATTAGAAAAGAAACGTTCTAAATCACGCTTTGTCTGCGGAGTGACTGCCCTATGACACTCGTCTACTACAAAAGCGATTTTCAATCCTTTTATTTTTTCGTACTGTCTGCTTCCCTTTTTTAACCGCTTACTGACCATAATCTGCATTTTCTGTCTTGTCGTAACAATCATCTGACGGCTGTCATCGGTCATCCGCTTGATTAAGGTATCTACATAATCCGTATCGTCTACATCAATCGTATCATTTTCTGCATAGGACTGAAAAGCCAGTTTTGTCTGTGTATCCAAGTCCTTTCGGTCAATCAGGAACACCGTCTTATCAATTGACGGAATATCCATAAGCAGATTACGAGTTGCTTTGTATGATGTCATCGTCTTGCCGGAACCCGTTGTATGCCAGATAAAACCTGATTTCCCTTTCTTAGAAGCCTCACGCATTGCTTCAATCGCATGAATCTGATAGGGGCGCAGGATAAGAAGCTTTTTCTTATCATTATCTAACACAGTATATTTCGCCACCATCTCATGTGCCTCTGGAATTTTTAGTACAGCTTTTGCAAAATCAATATAATCACAAACTGGCAAATTTTCTTTGTCAAGCCACCTCGATATAAATTTTTTGTTCAATTCTGTATCCCTTGCAGCAGCAAAATATTTTGTATCTACAGCATTGCTTACTACAAACATCTGCACATTTGAGAAGATGCCATGAAATTTGCCCTCAGCAATATACTTCTTTATCTGCCGAAAACCGTCCATATAAGAATGTTCTTTATTTTTTAATTCGATATGTATCAACGGTATGCCATTAATGAGCAGTGAAACGTCAAAACGCCTGTCTCTGCTCCCCTCCTCTTCCTTGGAGTAAAACGCCTGATATTGGTTTATTACTTCATATACGCTTGTTCCTCCAGCAATATGCTCGTTATTCATAACAACAAGATGGAGTGTTTCATTTCCCCTTTGCACATGAACATACACCTTGCCATTTTCGCCAATCAGCCATTTGCCAGCATCATAAAAGGAAGCATGGGACAAATCATTCTTAATCTTTGCAAATTCTGACTCGCTCAATGGAATATCATTGAGTTTTGCTTTGTTATTCTGTTCCAAAATATATTTGAAATTGTCCCATAGCTGTTCTTCCGTTCTAATGTCTGGTCGGTATGTCCATTGCGACTCATCACAACAGAGCTGGTCGATCAGCCTTTTTTCGATTACAGATTCTAATTCTGCCATAGTTATTATCCTTTCTGTGGAAACATATTTTGCAGCATAAAACGTTTTACTTCTTTTAACTGGTCACACTTATGCTGGTGAAGGTTAATAAGTCGGTCGAAGATACAGAAATATTCTCCTATTTCACGTTGTTCGTCTATATCTTGTGGCAGGCAAAGTGATGTTATCTTCAAGATTTCAGTATTTATGGAGGGCATCGTTTGTCCAACCGCACGAGAAATAATATCATTTCGTACACTGTCGGTTTCCAATAATGTGTGTAAAAACATACTATCAATTTCTGCATATGGGCGCACTCGAAGCACTCGACCAGAAAAAAGCCATTTATCTTGAAATGGCGTAACCAAAGCATTTATATCAACTGAACCAACTCGCGAAAATACAATATCATTAATATTTAATATATAACTGCTCAATCTACAATAATCATTCTCTGATACTTGTGGTATGCCATCTTTCACTGTCGGAAGTTGCCCACTTTTGAAATGCTCAGTAGTTATAATTGGCATACCATCATTGATATAATCGTCAGCATGTAGTGTACTTCCAAATGGACCTGTTTTAATATCAGAAAATTCCCCCAGCTTGTGCTGTTCCCAATCATCAGTAAATCCCGCAAAACGAATCTCTGGAATTAGCTCACCATTCTTGGGGAACATTTTTTGGAACATAAATTTTTTTAGTTGTTTCACCTCATCACACTTACGCTGGTGAAGGGTGATGAGGTGGTCAAGGTGGTGAAAATACTTGCCGATTTTTCTTTGCTCTTCTTTATTCGGAAACGGTATTGGCATTTCCATGAATTGTGTTGATGAAATTGTAAACCTATCAAATCTTGCTCCTGAATCTCCATTAAGTTTCATGAATCTATGCCAGCTTGTTGTCTTAAAATAAAATTCCAAATACAGATTATCTATTCCGTGTGTTCTGAAAACTGTATAAAGCGGCGACATTACGCCATTTCTGCCAAGTCGGTTTCTATTAATCGGACCTACAGGAGCTGTAACAGAAATTCTCGGATTATAAACAAAATCATCATTTCTGACTATGTAATATCCATCAAGATTCTCCTGATTCGCAACTTCTCGTTCAAAATAATCCTTTTGACTGATGATTCCGAGTTCTGCGGAATTTGTAAGTGGTTCAGAAAATTCGTTATTTTTATTTTTTTCAGTCACTTTATCAGCTATCTCCGAGAGCTTACGCTGTTCCCAATCGTCAGCAAATCCCTTAAATCTTATATTAGGTGTATTCGCCATTGTCACACCTCCCGAAAAACACTGATGAGTTCCTCTACTGCGTCTTTTGTTTCTGATTTAGAAAAGGTCAAATCTCCCAACATTTCAAGCAAAGCGGCATTATTCTCTTTGATCGCCTTATTTGTCGTTTTTATGCTTTCTGATAGCTGGTGAAGATCAATTTCCTGTTCTTCCTCGCTTGTGTCAATATATCTTGGAATATTCAAATTATAATCATTGGCTTGTATATCTTCAAAAGATGCCAGATAAGCTTCTTTATCAACCGACACTCTATTACAATACAGTTCAAGCACATGGTCAATATGCTTTTCCTGCATCACATTCTGTTTTTTCTCTTTTTCATACAGTTTAGAAGCATCAATGAACAAGACATCCCGCCCTTCCCTGTGTTTTTTCAGAACGATAATGCACGTAGGGATAGAGGTATTGTAAAACATATTTGCAGGAAGCCCGATTACTGCATAAATCGCTCCATTTTCAAGTAAAATCTGCCGTATTGTCCCTTCCGCAGCACCCCGAAACAAAACGCCATGTGGAAGAACAATCGCCATTGTTCCTGTCTGTTTCAAATGATAGAAACCATGAAGCAGAAAAGCATAGTCAGCCTTGGACTTTGGAGCAAGTTTTCCTCCATAATCCATAAATCTCTCATCCTGCTTAAACCCCTCTGCCGCAGACCAATTTGCCGAATATGGCGGATTCATTGTTACTGCATCAAACTCTGTTTCTTCATCTGTCGGCCAGTCAGCATCAAGTGTATCTCCATTGCGAAGATGCTGATTCTCTGGTAAAACGCCATGCAGAAACATATTCATACGCGCTAAGTTATATGTTGACGGCATAAGTTCCTGCCCATAGTACTTTATAAAATCAGGAACCTTTGAGTAGTTCCGACAGCTTAACATCAAAGATGCCGAACCCATACAGGGATCGTATACCTGCAACCCCTTTTTCTGTTCCTGACCAACCATTACAATCCTGCATAAAATCTGCGCAGGACCATGCGGGGTATAAAATTCTCCGGCTTTCTTTCCTGTTTCCGATGCAAACTGACCAATCAGATATTCATATGCATTTCCAAGAACATCGCCCTCTGTATGGATAAGATCAGCACCGTCCAAAACTTTAATGACCTCAGCGATAGTTGCACTCTGTTTTTGATCACCCGTTCCAAGCCTGTTTGAATATAAATCCACATCTGCAAACAATCCATTAAAAAGTTCATCAGACTCTTGAATCCGATTGAAAGCTGCCTGTAATTTTTCCCTATTGAATGCATTATTTTTTGCTGCGTTCAACATACTGATATATGTCATATTAGGTTCAAGTGTATAGTGCATTGATTTCTTTATTTCTTCAAGCAGGTCAGGAGCATCCTCTGATTTCATCGCCTCCTCATATACCGACTGTGCCTCGTTCAGGTTATCGGGTTTTGCATCATTCAGCAAGTCATATACCTTTGCCAAGTAGGAGTCAGATAAATACTTATAGAAAACAAGCCCTAAAAGATAGGTCTTATATTCGTTTGCATCCATTTTGCCCCTCAAAACATCTGCGCCACTCCATAACACTGTCAATAAGTCTTTTCCCTCAGTCATAGTTTATTCTCCTCATTTTCATAGTTAAGTTTTAGATTTTTTATATATTCTTTTACATTTACACGAATCTTAAATATTATCTACAATACGTATATGACCATTAATTCCATTGCTCTCATAAACAAAGTATCCCTCACGGCGCTGCCACTTCTGATTATGATCTCCTAGAAAATATTGCTTTTCTCCTGCTACTGTCCAGAATAGTTTAACATTTGTTTTCTCTATGTACTGATTTAAAATATCCCTTCGAATAAGGAGTTCACTATGCTCATTTCCCATGACGGATAAATCAAATGCTGCAATTTCTTCATCACAGTAATAGATACCATCTACAGATTTTTCATAAAGAGCCATTGCCTGAATGATATTTCCTGCCGGAATCATAAAGGAAGTGGTTTCTTCCTGCGAGGCATCATATTCCTCTTCCCATAAAACATTTATTGATGCTGGGACTGCGTTTATTGGAACTCTATTATCATCATCTTCTGATATCGCAAACTCTGCATTATATCCAGGACTCCAAGCATATTCCCTGCTAAATAAAGAATAACAATCTCTTGTATTAGACGACTGGCTTTGAATAAATCCCGAAGATATCAGTTCTTCTTCTGTAAGTTTATCCATTTTATCAGCGACAATATACATTGATGCCATCGACCAGATATGTTGTTCCCCAACTGGAAATCCTATAACAGGCATTTCTTCATTTGGCGGCTGCAGCCTGTTCTCCTGATAAAGATACAAAGAAACCCATTCAGCCCCCGTTTCATCTTTGTGTATCAATCGGTTTGGAAAATCCTGAAACATCTTATCATCGGAAATTATCCAGTCTTCCACATCTGAAACGGCTGCTCCAAAGTCCAAAAAACTCTCGTCTCCGTATTTCGGTAATTCTATTCTAAGCTTATTTTTTATAGGTTTTATTCTAATGTTTAAGGTAGGATCAAAATCTCTCACATATGGCTCCCATGGTCCTTCGTAAACATGACCTGTTTTATCATTCCAATCCCAGCCTTTAACCCTATAAACATCTGACAAGCGAGCCAGAATATTGTACATGGCTATCCATTGATACTTTTTTCCTATTCTTTCTACTCTCTTAACATGATGTCTATCGAATCCCGCTTTATGCGAATCATACTCGCCAAAATATTTTGAGCAATAACCCAAATCATCAAAAATGTATCTTAACGCATAATAATAAACATTTGCCATATCAACATCATTGAAATCACTAACTGCTGATTGGAAAGTATACCTTCCAAAATCTCCATAAAGTCCTACACCTTTCACATGGAAATCAAATTTCATAGAAAATAGTAACTTCCATACCCCTGGCTGTTTAAACTTTTCATCTCCGTAATCTACTTCCTCGACCTTTGGTATCACCACAGATTTATAAGGAGGTCTAACTTTTGAAATGTCAAAAATTTTCGCATCCTCTGAGTATTCCCATAAAAAACGTTCTATGATTAACCGTGCATAATCTCTCAACAAAATATCTGGATATACATATTCCTGATCAAATACTTCGTTATAAATCCATTCTGCCAATTCGGCAAATTCCTTTCTGAATTCTGCTGTTCTTTTCATAACTGCACCAAACACAGTTCCAAACATTCGCTGAATAATATAGGGATCATTAACCGACTTGAAATTCTCAAGCAATTTTTTACACAATCCAAAGTGAAATATCATTATCTCAACCATCGACTTTGAGATTCTGTCTCTCAAAATGCGATTTGAAGAAGAAAGCATCCATGAGAAAAGTATCAACAAAAGAAATGCTTTGTTCTCCGATAAACCTTCAAATTTATTTCCTGCCTCTATGAAATATGCCAAACTTATAATACGATCTTCTTCATTTAAGTCATTGATTTCAATAGTCCACAAATAATCACGGAGATTAATCTCATATCTGCTTAAAAGTTTAGTCAAACCGATTGCATTTAACTCACTATTTTCTTTGGTCGCATTTTCAATAAATACATCCCATACCTGTTTCGGGTGTACAGAATACTTATCTACTAAATTCAGAAAATCATTAAATTTAATATAAGAACTTCTCCAAGTAAACATTCTGATGTATTCATCTACTATCTGATTTTTGTCCCATTCGTTCGTTATACAATCAACTATATCTATACATTCTTCGCCAAACTCCATCGCATATAAAGACAAAAGCATCGCACATATAGATTTATTTCCATAATTTGTTACATTTCCTTGTTCATCTATTCCTAATAATCGTGTTGTACAGTACTCTCTAACTTTTTCCTTATCTTGTTCACGGTCAATAATCCTGCTTGCCTTTAGGTAATCTTCAAGCAAGTTATATCCAATATAAAAAATCTCTTCCTGTTTTCTTACATAAGAAGTCAAAATACCCGCACGTTCAACAGCCTTAATGTATGCTATCTTCTTTGTCACACCATACATATTCCACACAGGTAAATTTAATAACACAGGCTTAGTAATTGTTTTCTCTTCCTCTATATCAATCAAATTGTAAAGCAGTTCTCTAAGCATCCCAACCGCTTCATTAAAGCCTGCTTCTTTAGAACCTTCCCTATCTGCCTTTTCTATAATTCTTCCTATGAGATCTGTTAATCCCTGTTCTTCACCTGTATAAGTTTGGCAAAACCATGTAAGGAACAATGGATTTGTCATTTCCGTTTGGAAATAATATTCTGGCGAAAATGGTATTCCACAATTTGACAGAAACTCATATATGGCAGTCGGAGAATCATCATTCAAACCATAGTGGACTATTTCAGCAATCAGCCCATTCTTTCGGTCTGAAAGTACTTTCTCACTTAATGTTAATTCTTCAAATCCTTTTCTCAAAGAAATAACAAGTCGTATATTTTTGTATTTCTCGATTTCAACTATTAACCGGTTTATTCCATTTTTCCATATTTCACGGTTTCTGCTCTCGTTTATTGCATCAATGAATATTACAGCATCTCCTCCTGCTAAATATGTTTTTTCATCTAAAACTGCCAATAAAGACTCCAAAGATTGTCCTGTGCTTAATCCCTCAAGACCATTCATAATCTGTATTTCAATCTTTTCATCCGAAATATATGTCTGTCCCAAAAGGAGCAGAGCAGGGCGGGCATTTTCAAGCATTCTTTTAGCAGAGGTTGCCAGAAGTTGAGATTTTCCAGTACCCATTTCTCCCATAACCAACATCACTCTGTTCGTGATATACTTTAGTTCTTTTTTCTGAAATCCAAGATAATCTGGCAATGCAATCAACTGTTCCACAAGAAAAGCTCTATCTCTTAATTCCTCATAATTTGAATCCCTTTTCTGGCAGCCCTCCATTTTTGCATATAATTCATCTCGTTTTACCTGTAGATTATTAAAAATAGTTTGCCCATGTTCCCGAAAGTCATCTTCCCACCTAAGTGCGTCATAAGTGGTTGCTGCGGTAATATCTGGTATGTTACTTACCATATTTGATAAAGAATTTATTATCTTCTTATATTCACCATCACATCTCCATCGAATATTCTTTATCTCAGACAACAAGTCCTTCTTCTTTCCATTAATAGCTTCGATTCCTGCATCTTCTCTTAAAAAAATTGACAAATCCCGCTGTGCTTCAGTATTAATGTTAAATAACGAATTATACCTATTCCCCAAATCCGCAAGGCTGATTTGAAGATTTCCTTGAAACCAATCCTCATCCAAAAAGTCAAGTCCAAAATAACATGATAAGACTGTCGGATACTCTGCAGCACAGTCCAATATTTCTTGTCCAGTCACTAAAATGACATCTATTCCCGCACCATTTAAGATTGTTTTAATATTTTTGTAGGAATCACTTGTTTCTGTAATATCCTTATTACAGTACAAATAAATTGTATTCAAGACGCCTGTATAGTGCCTTATCGCTGTATTAGCAGAATCTTTTATCTGATCATAATCAATTCTATCATGAAAATATTTTGCTTGAAAACTAATAAGTGATTTACCATCTCTTGATAAAACAGGTGCAACTTCTACCCCTGGATGGTTCGGGTCAGAATGAAGAATAACACCGTCTGCACATAATTCTCTTCGAAATAATGATCTGCACAAGTTTTCAAATACAATTCTTTTATCAGCATGAAGCTGTTCAAAATGCTCCCATGTTAAATCATATTGATTTGTTCCTAGCATTATATTTCACCTTCCTTATACCACGAGTTCTCCCAGAAATTATTTGATTTGATATTCCCATGGGAAAAACCTGCTGCAACCACCATTATTTTCTTTGGTCATCTTGATAATCTCTTACGTTATTCCCACAATAATCATCTAATTTCTATCAATTTTTATGCTTGTTATTATATGATTACAAGGCATAAAAGTCAACATAAATGCATTTGCCTGACACACCGCCTAATATCGTCCTCTACAAAATGTATACCTTCTTCTATAACAATATTTTCTCATGTTGTATAGTACAAAATACAATTTACACACCATATAAAGAAATTTTTACCAAACTAATCTGTAAATGTCATAATATCGTTTGGTGTACAATCTATAAGTTCACAAAGTTTCTCGACAGTAGCCGTTGAAATATGACAGTTCCTTTTCATAGCTGAATCAGATAATACTGTGATATTCCTTTTTCTTCCATTGTCTGCCAAAGTGGCGAATAATCTATCATTTTTATCACCTTCCTTTGCTTATATTATCTCCAAACGGAACGAAAATTTATAGGACATATAATTACGTAGCGATAATTTATATTGCGTAAAATATCGTAATATGTTATTATAAAATGTATCAAAAACCATAAGAAAGGAACTTTAAAACATGGATAATGAAGTATTAGAGATGTTTACCCACTATCTTACTGAGGATAGATTAAACAAAATTGTTGAATAAGATGAAGAATATCAGGCAGCAAAATGGCATGAAATAGAGGCACATGACAGGTTTGAAAGAACCTTAACAGAATAACAAAACGAACTGTTCAATAATTTTATCGTAGCAGCTTCCGAAACCGAAGCTAATATCGAACGAATAAATTACCAGCAAGGTATGAAAGACCTGTTTGCACTACTTAAATCATTGTCATAACAACAAAAGAGGATTGCTTTCCGCAATCCCTTTTTAGTGTGTTCCTGCCCTATATTTTGTTTAATGTACCTATAACTGGCACGCTATATCTTCTGCTTTAATGATTGCCTTAACATAAGCTGCTGCTTTTATATATTGTAAATTTTGATAATTTGTTTCCATTTTTCTCCTCTTAAAAATTTTGATTTTTATTTCGCATTCGCTCTCAGACATTGTATCATACATTATCGTTTTTCCGACATAATATTTAAACAAAACATCGCTTGTCAAAATAGAATCCACATGGTTTTCATCCAGTACCTTATTAAATACATTTTTCATAAAAAAAGGACTGCCCTTGCAATCCTTTTTTATTGTCTATACTTGCAAATTTCTCATGGCAATTCCTCCATCTTTACCAAAGCAGCTTGCTTGTCAGGTGTTTTTCCCCTTAACTGCTTCAAGCATTTGCTCCTGAAGAATTTTTCTTTCCTTGGAATCACGCATACAGAATACTCTATTGCACTGTTCGCTCCAAAAACAAGTTTCACAAATAATCTGGTTTATTCCTTGTATTATCAAATCACCATCGCTTGGAAGTTCATAAGATGCTATCTTTTTAATGCCCTTTGGATTCCTTAGAGAGTAGTCTATCAGTTTGCCATTACCCTTCTTTACATAGCGATAAACATCTGCATAAAATTTGACACAATCCCCAATATGATAAGATTCAAACCATGGCTTTTCCACCCAAACATGGTCTTCCTTACCATCAAACATCTCTCCATCGCTATACATTCCTCTGACAAATACTCTCTCAAAACATACGTTACTCTTTGTTACCCTTTCAATCTGTCCTTTAAATTCCATTGCATAATTAAAATAACACATTTCAAAATATGAACGCATTTTCCCCATAGATTGAAACTGCACATCTAAATACTCATCGTATGTCATAGCTCCTGCACCGACAACCTCTTTCAGACTGTCCGGGTTAAAAAAGATAACTCCTCCTTCCATTTGTGTACAAACGTTTTTACCGTAATTTGCTTTTTTTAATACACTGAAACCTCCCATTTCTTTCACCTCCGTTAATAAGTGCTGTCATATGACAGCCTGACATGCTAACATGGGCTTTTCAAAATGGAAAACACTTTATATTACTGATATATCGTATCACAAATACTGCCAGAAGGCAAACTTCTTTATCCCCACAGCGCAACAAAACCTCCCTTTATGCCTTTCCCATGCTATCAAGGCATAAAGGGATAAATATGTTGTATTCACAACTAATTCCCCCTGTACTCTGAAAATCGGAACTCTTTAAAATGAAACTGGGGTTGTCGGGCATTGGCTGAACTCCCACAATTCTTATTTATTGCTTAAGAGATATTCCTTTATAATAGGCATATCCTTTATAATTCCAAATTCTCCTGTTCCTCTATCTAATCCCAAATCCTCCTTATAGGCCAATGCCATGCCTATATTTATAAATATTTTCAAATAATTATAGAACGGCATCTTCTCTGTGAATATCAAATCAATATTTTTTCCCGAAAAGCTCTGACAATATGTATTATCGTATTTTCTAATTGCGTCTTTTTCACATAATTCTTCAATGCTTATATTAAAAGTATCTGATTTGTCATAAAACAAGTGATACTTATATGGCTCATAAATATTATATGTTACAATAAATTTACCACAGATTTTAAATCGACTATGAGAACCAATATATTCTCTATATGTTTGCAAATAAATGTATCCAAAATTAGCAAAGAACTTATTTAGATTTTGATACAAATCTCCTACAATAAAACCATGAGCCTTATCATTCAAATTACTTTTGCGTTGCTCATCTTTATACAATTTCCATTTACGAGGTTTCCATACTCTCTCAACTTTCGTGATTCTTCTCTTTTTTAATTCCTCCAAAGCCATTTCAAATAAAGGAATCTCTATATATGAACTTATAAATTTAATTTCACATGGCAAGTTTCTTGGAGATTTTATGGAATCAATTAGCAAATCATATTCTTCCCCACTAGGTTTTATCAATGGGTTGAACAGCAAAAAGCGTTCTCCATAAATGTTATATACATTTAACAATGCTTTGGCGTAGTTGGACATTGGAATTTCTTTTACTAAACGATAATGAAAAGTTTTTAATCCATCATAATACCGTATTACGGTCTCTATACTTTCAGAATTATTTTTGTACACCATATCATCCCCCTGCAAATACCTAATATCAGCAGCAAGCCTATCCAAAAATACATATACAATTTCATTCAAGACTATATTTGGTAAAAATTGGGGATTCAAACCAAGAATGTTAAAATAGTGCGTTATAACCTTTCCAATCCACTTGTCTATATTTTCACTTATGAAGTTTGCCCCTTTTCTTCCTGAAAAAACACTATTTAAATATCCCTCATTTTCTATATCATAATTTCTAATTAATGTGTCATTTTCTCCTTTTAATATAGCGTATATGCCTAATGCACATAACCCGTTTCCATATTCCCGATATGCAACTCCAAATTTCCATACTCTAGGAAATAATAATCTTTTCATACTAATTAATTCATTATCAAATTTGTTATTTAACCGATCCACCTCTTTTTGCAGTTCGTCATTATAAAGAACATCCTGTTCTATAAACAAATACGGATTACTGCCTCTTTCTATGATTATTCCAATTTTTTTGAATATTTTTATCATAAAAGACGTAAATTTTTTTTCATCGTAAATATCATTGTTGTCAAAATTAATAGTTTTATCTTTTTGAGTTCCAATATTTAAAGATTCTGCATATTCCTTTGAAATATATTTCCAGAATATCTTTTTGTCATTTTTATCCACGAGTAATAATACCACCGGATTAAATGTCACATTATTTATTACAACATTAAAAACTTTCGTATCACAACTATACTTATATGGATAAGTTATTTTATAATTTGTCGGCAAAGTCTTCACCTGAATATCAATGGTGATTCTTTCCATTGAATTATTATCCAATATCATCAGCTTTCCATCTAAATTTGGAATTTTATCAGCTTCTTGAGCACGTACTTTGATTCTTTTATTTTTTTCCAAAATTTCTCTAATGATTGTAATTGAATTACTTTCCTTAAAATCATTATCAGAAACTTTTCCCATATTAACATTCCCCAATGATTCAAGCATACTTTTACCTCTTAATATTAGAATTTATTTTTATTAAAATCTTTTATTTCTATAAAAAATCCTTTTTCTTAATATTCCGCTTTGGAACAAATTCGATTTTTAAAGCCATATCCATACCTTCTGCCAGTCTTTTTAAAAGATTGATAGATGGATTCCTGGTTCCATGCTCCAACTTACTGATATCCGCCTGATTGATTCCCGTACGCTGTGCCAATTCTTTCTGTGTAAGGTTTTGTGAAATTCTTGCATCTATAATGGCCCTTATGACATCAAATTCTGGCTGCATATCCTCATATTCTTTTTTAAATTCTTCATCCTGTAACTGCTCATCTAAAAAATCATCAAATTTTCTCATTTTCCACACATCCTTTCCAAATAATCCTTACGATATGCTTTTGCCCGCTCTATTTCCGCCTTCGGAGTCTTTTGTGTTTTTTTTACAAAACCATTGGTTAATATTATTTTTCCTTCATGACAGAAAAAATATAATACTCTTGAAATATTATTGCCCAATTTACCTCGGAGTTCAAATATCCCATCCTCTAAATGTTTACTATAAGGTTCACGCAAATAAGTTCCATACTCCTGCAAAACACCTATAATGCCAGATATTTTAACCCGCATTTTTCTGTCCAGGCTTTTCAAAAAATCTTCAACAGGAACATCCCCATTTTCCTTTTCATAAAATATCACTTCAAATTTTGACATATTGCCACCTCAATCATAGTATATGGCAAATATGCCATATTGTCAATTACATCTTTATATATCTCATATATCCCATAAATCCTAGATCAAATAGTGTGTCCCGCCCTGCATTTTTATCATTTTCCATGTGCCTATAACTGGCACGCTATATCTATCGCTGTCTGCGTTTCACCAAAAGAGGAAGCCCAACTGTCAAAATGCCCTAACCCAAGTTTCTGTAACGTGCCATACTGGAGGTAGCGCATATTGGTATAAAGCTCTGTCATGCTGTTACTGATTGGCGTTCCGGTTGCAAAAGTAACCCCTTTTCCACCTGTTATTTCAGGGACGTGTTGTCAAGTGTGTTTTTAAACTTTTATAATCGTAAACTCTTAATTTAACCGATTGCTCTGCTTTGATTGGCTTCCATAGACTATCAGAAATTCCATTCTTGTAAAGCCTGCTAACGCACCGTAAAACGGCTTCGGACTTGACCAGAATTCCATTTCTGATGCAGGACAATCAAGCCAATCAATGGCGGTTTCCGCGTCCGGAACACCGGTTTCCAAAATTCCGGAATGGAGGTTTCTTGAAGCAAGAATATTCATTTGAGTTTAGTAATTAATTATTAAGCCAAATAAAATTAGTATTTTCATCATATACAGCATTATAAATTATTTCTGCTAGCTGTTCTTCGCTTGCTGTTTTATTATTTTCCCCAATAATTCTACCTTCTGCATTATTATGTATGTCCATATTTTTATGTTCTAATTTAGTATGCCCATCTACCTCCAAACCCGTAATATCCTTATCCTCGTGAGCCGTTGCAAACATTTCTGCTTTCTCACTTCCGATTAATATAACCATTTCTGCATTCCACATACCATGTCTAAATGCATCACTCCTATCACCAAGCCCATTATAACCAAACTTTTTTTCTGTCTGTGTAGTTGCAATATTTTTGGCTGTATTTACTTTTAATGCATCAAGTGGATATCTAATGACTAATTTTTTTTCTGTATCCGTTAGAGAATTCCAAATATTACTTACACCACTATCTCTTCTCATAGAAACCTGTCTTACTATAAGCGTTTCTATTTCTTCATTTCCCTTTTCTGGATTTTTCGATTTAATTTCAATAATAATCTTTATCAGTTCACCAAAATCATCATTTACTTGTATTGCTAAAGCATTATTTGCTGCCATAGCCTCAATATTAAATCCGATTATCATCCATATGCATATTACAAATGTCAACAGTCTTATTTTCTTTTTCATTGTATTCCTCTCTATACTTGTCGAATTATTTCTATTATGTTAATTTCCTTAACTTTTTGCAAAGGCATCAGTGATGATACAATTGCTGTAAATATAGTAATTCCAATAATTGTAATTATCATTTCAACAGGTAATCTCCATACGGTATTAAAATACTTAGCAACTAGATGACTATAAAGATAATAATGTAAAGGTACACCAATTGCTATTCCTAACGCCCCACCTCCACATGCATATAATAGAGCCTCCAGTATTACTATCTTTTTACATTGTTTTGTCGTCCCACCTACAGCACAAATCATCCCATACTTTTTCATATTATTCCAAACACTTATGCTCATACAATTTATAATATTAAAGATAGTTACCGCTATGATAGTTCCACAAAATCCATATACAAAGACTGCCATTGTTAAAAATTGGTTTTTGCTTTCTTCTTTTTTTTGTCGGTAATCAAATATACTAAATTTTTCTGGTATAATTTTAGTCATTAATTCCCATACTTCCTCATTTCCCTTACTAAATCTTATATCCAGTATGGAATAATCCATATTTCCTACTACCTGTTGAAACAATGCTTCTGCAAGCAGGCATCTCACACTGTCAGCCGAATCATATGGAAAATTCCTTAATACTCCTCCTACTACACACGCTATTGTATTGCCTCCATTACCTTTAATCAGTACCTCATCTCCTACTTCTAAACCACTTTCTTCATCAACTAATATTTCTTCTCCTTCTAATAACCTGCCTATATTTAATTTCCCAGAAATTATTTTGCTTTCTATCCATTCAAATTGCTGTTTGTCATATGATACAAGCAACGTAGAAAATACATTTCCATTTTTTTCCAATTCTGCATTGTTTACTTTACGTCCAACAACACTTTCTACACCACTTATTTCTTCTATTTTCCACTTTACTTCATCATGAATATAGTACTTACCTTCTTTATTATAAATAGAGGCATCCGGATTATATGGCTTTGTAAAATATGAACCTTCATAAATAAAGTTAATCATAACAGAAAAAGCAAAAATCAAAACAATATTCATTGCAAAAGAAGCTATCATAAGCCCAAGTGATTTTCTATTGCTTCCTGTCTGTCTAAGGCTAATTAGTAATTCTACTGGAATTTTTATCGTCCTTCTTTTTTTTCGGCATTTTATATCTTTCTGATAAGTTTCTTCATTTATCGCTGTTAATGGCGGAATACTGCATACATATCTTACCGGACTCACTGTCGCTATCATAACTGCTGCCAAACCAGTAAATATTCCAATCACAATCCCTGCTATACTGACTTGAAACACAAAAATATTTTCAAACATATCTTTATTAAGAAGTCGTAGCAATAATAAACAGCACCATGTCAAAACCACCCCGCTCCCAATCCCTGCGGGTATACTATGACACCATAGTATTTTTCCTTCTTTCTGCACACATCTTCTTAATTGTTTTGAATCTGCTCCTATACACCTAAGTAAGCCATATAATTGCTTTTTCTCATGAACACTTATATTCAAGCAATTTGTAATCATCAGAATACTTACAAGAAATACAAGACAAAATAAAATACCCGCTATCAAATATAAATTAGCGGCTAAGACAGATTTCCCCTTTCCCATAACTGCCAACAATATTTCATTTAACTGTATTCTGTTTTCTTCCAAATGATACTCTTCTATAAGTTTACATTTTACTTCATCGATTTCTTCCACATTTTGACATGTAATATAATAATCCCCACAACTATTTCCCAGTATCCTTCCGCCTTCTACAGACAACAAAAGACCATACACATCTCTTGCTGTAAGGGAAGAAAAGGTATCGCATACCCCTACAATGTCCAGGTTATACGTCTTTCCTTCCAACCTAACTGGCAGGACATCTCCTACCTTCAAAGCATAATCCTTCTTAACCTTTTTATCAATAACAACCTCTTCTCCGGTCTTTGCATATTGTCCTTCTAAAAGTCTGACATCAAACTGCTGTATGATATCCGCATCTCCGCATAGTATCCTGCACTCTTTCTCTTTCAATTCTCCTGTTGGTAACTCAACCAACCAGCCTGCATGACTTATTCCTTCTATTTTTTCTATATCAGTAATTTCAAAAGAAAGATTTTCCACTTTCATATGATAGTTTCCATAGATGTTCTTGACGGCCTGTATTTCAACATCTATTCCAATATCCGCCAAACTAAATACCGTTGTAATCATGCAAATAGCCGCCGCAATACATGCCACTGTAATAGTTGTTTTCTTTTTATGCATACGATAATATTTATATATGATTTCTAAATAATTATTCTTCCACTTATCTTCTTTCACTAACACAACCATCCTTTACATACAGTATTCTATCTGCTACTTTGGCAATATCATGATTATGAGTAATTAGCAAAACTGTTCTGCCATATTCTTTTGATATTTCCCACAATATTTTAATAACCTCCTGACTATTTTTGCTATCCAAATTGCCTGTCGGTTCATCTGCTAATATCAATTTCGGCTCTGTTGCCAATGCCCTGCCTATCGCCACTCTTTGCTGCTGCCCGCCCGATAACTGTGATGGAAAATGCTGTTTCCTTTTCTCCAGTCCCAATTTATTTATAATACTATCTATTTTCTTTCTATCCGGCTTATTATGCCCTAATGAAATGGGAAAAATTATATTTTCCTCAACGGTTAATTCCTGAATCAAATTAAAGGATTGAAAAATAAAACCTATGTTTTCTCTTCTAAATACTGCTTGCTGATCCAGTGTCATCTCTCTTTGTTCTATCCCATCAATTACTATTTTTCCGTTGGTCGGTCTGTCTAACATCCCTACAATATTAAGTAAAGTACTTTTTCCAGAACCCGATTCACCTATAATAGCAATAAATTCCCCTTTGTGTACTGAAAAACTTACATGATTCAGTGCCTTTACCTCACTATCCCCCGAACCATATATTTTATCGACATTCTCCATTTCCAAAATATAATTATCCGCCATAGCAACTTTCCTCCCCAAACAAATACTTTTTGTCTATATCAGTTAAAGAAATATATATTTTTAATGCTTGTTCCGTTAAAAACTTTTGCAATTTGCAATTACATTCTGCCGGTATATTTATATTTTTCATTAACAAAAGATTATCATGCATACATCCTCCAGAGCATATAGACTGACATATACAATATTTACATTTTTCCGGAATTTTATATAATTGATTATATATCACATCATGTTCAAATACATTAGTGGAAACATCCCCCATGCAAAACTCCTTATCACCCACAAATCGATGACATGGATATATATATCCATCAATATCTATAGATATTGCTTTAAAACCTGCTGCACAATAAACATTTCTCTTCTTTCCTTCATGAATTTCTCTTAAAATACTATATAGATTATGTCTTGCAATACACTCTTTATATTTATGCTCTAATAATAATTTTTCAAACTCTTCGCAATATAAAAAATAATTTTCGATTATTTTTTCAAAATCATTTTCCTTTAACATATTATTTGCTGGTGCCAAATGTACATATGCAAATCCTTCCTCCAACAAATGTGTAACATTTTCACTAACATTCAAACCAGCAGGTGTAATTGTACCCCTTGCTCCTACAACCATCTTATCTTGTAAGGCTTTTGCACCTTCAAGTATTCTAGAATACGCACCTCTTCTATGAATATCAAACCGATTTGCATTAGTTACACTTTCTATTCCATCTATACTAACCTGCACTAAAAAATTATTTTCTCTTAAAAACTGTACTATTTCATCGTCCGTAATTGTTCCATTAGTTGTTATGCTATAATGAGTTTTTTTATTATATAATATATCTTTTTCTTTACAATACCCCACCGAACGCTTTATTACTTCAAAATTTATTAAAGGTTCTCCTCCAAAAAAAAGAATTACAATATCTTTTGTGTTTCTAGAATGTTCATACAAAAAGTCTATAGCTCTTTTTGCAACTTCAAAACTCATTATACCTATATTTTTATATTCTCCGCCATCTCCAAAACAGTACTCACATCTTAAATTACATTTCTGTGTTACTAATAATGTCATGTCACATATATCTAATTTTTCTATCTCTATTTTTCGTATTCTATCTCCTCTTTCATAAATCAGTTTCATTTCTTCTAATTTATCAATCATTTCCTGTATATCTACTTTTATATCATACCTATTAACTCTTTTCCACATTTCTTCTTCAGTCGCTGGCTTATTTAATAGCACATCCTTGATTAAGAAATTTATCTTAAAAATTTTATTTGTTTCAGCAATATATACATAATTTTCTTTTTCGTTTTCTAATAACATATACGTATTATATATGATCATATTTTCCCCTCTATTTTCTCTATAGCATCATCAATAACTTTCTTATCAAAATAACTGAATATTTTACTACATGCATCACACATATCTACATATTGGCAATTGTCAACCAAACCAGGATTCATATCTCTAATAGTATTAATCAACACTTGTAAACCATTTTTCTTAATATAATTAGTATATATATTATTTTTAGCATTTACCAAAATTGTTTCAAATGAATCCACATAAACATTTCCCACACTTCTTATACTACTCATTACACAAGCACTTCCACATGGATATACTGTACCATTGGGTTCAATAAGTAACATATTGCTTTCATTGCATTTTCCTCTAATTGTATCACTCAAATAGAACAATTCTTTTGGTATTTTTACTGCATCTCCAATTGGATACGCTCTATATTGGCAAAATAAAATATTAGCCATTTCATCATCAAAATGTTCTAAAACATGCCGATTACCGATTCCATTTTTTAAAATTGTACAACCTATCAAAACTTTAATATCTAACATCTGGGAAATTCTAAAAATTCTTCGATAATTTTCAGTAGATATATGCTTCATATGGAAATCATCCAAACTAACCTTTATACTTCTTACACCATAGTGTTTGAGTTTTTCTAATTTTTCAAATGTACCATCCTTATCAGTTGCCCAAAAAGCATTAGTTGTAAATGTTGTTTGCATTCCTAATGAAAAAGCCAACTTGCATAATTCTAAAATTTCTTCATAATAGATAAATGGTTCACCACCAGTAATTCCTATAAGTTTAATTCCATTATAAGCAGAATCTCGTATTACCTTTTTTGCTACTTCCAAATCCATTTTTTCATTTCTGTTTGGTCCACATTTCAAACCACATATTTCACAAGTTCCCGTACATTTATATGTATACAGCAGCCCTACAGCATTATATTCTATCATCTGTTTTCCTCCCAATATTTGCAAAGTTTTCTAAATAAATCGGGTTCATTTACTTTAATCTTCAGGTATAATCTAAGACTAATATCAAATAATATTTTATTTTTTTCACACCACTCTTCAGCAGGTATATTAATATCCGAATTGTATACTAAATTTTCACACGGACAACCTTCCCCGCAATATAATTGGCAATAACAATTCTGACATTGTGCAACCTTTTGTTTCTCGAAAGGTTTAGAAAATACTGTGAAATCATGTTGCCTAACATTTCCCAACAAAAAATCATTCTCCCCAACTAAACGATAACACGAATATGCGTCTCCATTACTTGCGAATGCTGCAATCTTTTCCTTCCAAACGAAACAATTAATTGCATAGTTTCTAGTATGTAAATTTTGCATATAATCAAATATGTTGCCATAAATATTCTTACTTCCAGAAATCAAGTGCTGATACATTAAATCACTCAATATTTCAGTTTGGAATTTGAGTTCTTTATAATCTTTTTCTTGATATATTTCATTTTTGTCAAATACTATATTTGAGTAAACTTTATCTACTCCCATTTCCCATAAAGCAGTAACTGCTTCTTCTAAAAAAGGAATATCTTCTCTTCGTAATGTTATTTGACAATTTAAATTACTAATATGAGCCAACAGTTTTTTTGTGTTTTTTGCAACTAGATCCATACTTCCCTTCCCTGATGCAAACGCTCTATTTTTATTGTGAATTTTTGAAATCCCATCTAAACTTACACTTACTAAAAAATCATTTTTAATAAACATTTCTATAATACTATTATTTAATATTGTTCCGTTAGTAGTAATCATATATTTAACATTTCCGTTAATACTTTGCTTTTTTGAATTTATGTATTGTACAACAAATTCAATTACTTCTAAATTTAAGAGTGGTTCTCCCCCAAAAAAGCTTACAACGATATTCTGCTTTTTCTCTTCAATATTTTTTAACCAATAATCAACACACCTACGTGCAGTATCAATTGACATCATTTCTTGTTGGAGTCCATAACTTCCCCCTTTTCCGAAACAATACGAACATTTCAAATTACATTTTTGAGCGACATTTAGGAACAATGTATTAAGTGAGTGCACATTTTTCCCACCTATTTTTTGATATGTCCTTAGTAGTAAATTTTGTTCTGATAATATACCATTATTCATTGCTACAAGTAGCCCTTTTTCTGCATTTTCTATTTCTTCCACTGTAAACTTTTCTGTTAATTTTTCATTTCTATTTAAAAGTATTTCATATAATATTTCGCTAATTTCAAAAATATTTCCTGTACCACCATCAAATGCAAAGTATCTATGATTTATTTTTTCTAATTTGAATGTACTATTTACTTTCATTTTTCCCTCCAATCAGAAAAATCGGGTGATATTATTATAAAACTAATATCACCCGATTTTACGTACACTAATGGATAAACGGCTGACAAATACCTTCGATTGATCCACAAGAGTCTGAATGTCCGCAGAAGATAAATCCATCATTGTCCTTAACTTCTTTGTCCTCTACGTTTACCTGAACAAACATCTTATCCATAACCTTGTCCTCCTTCCTTTAATGATTATATTATCTCCTCAACAAGGAATGATAATATCAAATATGATCTTTTCTATTAATTATTCTGTACTCATTGCGACTTTTCTATATTTTATATACCCTCCTATTAAAGAAATTCCAACCATTGAGCATGCAACGGCGATAGGCGTTGATATATACACAATTGATGCCTTCTTTAAAATACAATATAGTACATAATAAATTAATGCTATTTTTTTAGCTCTTGTTCCGTATTCTTTCTTTTCTTCATACTCCAATCTATGCACAACACTGTCTATAGGAGATAAGAATATAATTATAAGCAAATTGATTGTTTGAATTAAAATTCCTACATTATCATCACATTGTAATATTTTAATTCCCATCAATGCGATAAACAGAGTAATGAAAGAAAGAAAATAGCATCTTATGGGAGTATCCGCATGATACCCACCTGCATATTTTCTTAATGCACTAAAGCAAAATAAAAAAAATATACTTTGCCATACTATACCCAACAGATACCCCGCCATTATTGTAACTATGGTGCTTATAGATATAACTATACTTCTTCTAATACCATAATTTATGATTTCCTCTCGCTCTTCTTCTGACAGTTGCTCAATCTGAATACTCATCTTTAAAACTTCCTTAATTTTTTTACCGCCTTAGGTATCTCTGGTTGATAATTAATAAATGGACATGTTGTATTTGCTTCAGAAATCGCTGCCCTGATTGCAATTTTCTCAATTATCTTTTTTAATCTGTTATGCTTTTTCATTTTGTATCCCTCACTTGTATAATGATTCATTTGTTTTTTTGATAATATCATATTTTCATATCTTAATTTTCCAAATGGCGAAATTCATATATATTAGGGCGAAATTTGTACAAAAAAAGCCTCTCCATTGAAATAGGTCTGGTAAACCTAAACGATGTGAGGCAATAATATGTAAGTGTCTGTTAAATTTTCTATTTCTACAATAAAGCATATAATATAATTTTTACATCAAAAATATTATCTTTGTCTGATATCTGCATATCCCCCTTGTAAGTATCAACCACGTTCTTGACATTTTGCAATCCGATTCCATGAATCCGCTTCTCTTTCTTTGTGGTAATATAAATTTCTCCTTTTCTTTTTATTGCATTATCATAACTATTTCTGACACGAATAAAAAGCATACCCCGTTCATAATTTAAAAATAGTTCCAACCATCTTTCCTTTGACTGCTCAGCTGACTCTATCGCATTCTCCAATAGATTCCCGACAATGACATTTAAATCAAAGGAACGAATTGCCAATTCCTTTGGGATATTTATCTCGTAATTAACATGATTAAGAACTGTCTTTGCTCTGTTCAGCATATAATTCATCAGACTGTCTACTTCCTGATTTCCACTGCTGATATACTCATGTGGATTTTCAAGATATGCCTGCATATCACAAATATAGTCCATTACTTTATCATCATTTTGATGCCTCGCTAAAATCATTAATTCATTTAAATGGTGCTTCATATCATGCTTTAGTGTTCTTACTTTTTCTTCCGTTTGTGTCATAATATTTAATTGATTGGCATAGCTAGCAATCTGTCGTTCAAATAATGCTCTTTCCTCTAACTTTAAATAAGCATCAACTAAAACACCATATAAATAAAATATTAATAGATTAATAAGCAAAATCCCAACACTTACAGAAATTAGTATCATTCTGCTATTCAGGTTGTTCATAACCAATATTAGTAAAATCATTATACTAATAGCAGGGATAGCAATTAATATGTTTCCGTGAAATGGTATAAAATCCTTACTTTTATTCTTCACCAAAAATCTCTCTACAACAAATTCACAAATAAGTATTAAAAAAGTAGTAATGTATACTGTCATTCCATTTGCTTCTTCACCTACCATGTAATTACCAAAGGAATATACTGCTATAATGTCACAAAACATATTGATTCCATATATCAAAAGAGTAACCAATACTTTTTTCTTCTCTACCCCCACATATAATCGTGTAATAAAATAAATCAATAATAAATTAGTTATGATGTTTAATACGGGAAAGTGAAAAAACGAATGAACTAATACTGTCAGTGAAAAGAAAACAAAATAACATATCCTCTCCTTTCCCTTTTCTTCAATATTTATTTCAAAAAATATTGACATGAATCTTTTGAGAATGAATGTTCTAAATAAGTTAGTGCTTAAAACCGTAATCATTTCTGCCACATTATTTTTCCTCCCATTTATATTTCATAATCTGTTCCCTTACTAATTTTCGATATGGAATACTAATACTCAATAAATTATCTCCCTGCATTCTGATTGCTTCATAGGAACACTCTACCATATAATCTAAATTTATAATATAAGACTGATGAATCATGATAAAATTATGTGGTAATTCTGAAGCTATTTCTTTCAGTTTTCCATTAAACTGTCTTTCGCCCTCTCTTGTAACAATATTAATCTTCTTATTCTGGCTATAGAAAAATATAATTTCTCGAAAAGAAATCTTGTAAAAATAACCTTTCGAATAATACTCAAATTTTTGATTTTTCAATTCGTAAAAATGAATGCTCTTTAAAAATACATTTTCTACAGTTTCTGTCTTTAATGGTTTAATTAAAAAGCCTATCGGTTGCACCTCAAAAAGCCGCATTGCATAACTGCTTTTAGATGAAATATATATGATAATTAATTCTAAATTTTTCATTTTCTCTCGTATAAAATTACCTACCTGAATTCCGTCTGTGGTAATTAAGTCTATGTCCAAAAACAGCATATCTAAAGTATTTTCCCTTTTTAAAAAATCACAAAGACTTTCTCCGGAAAACCATACACTTGTTTCTAGCCCTACCCCATGCTTTTTTCCCAATTTATAAATCATATCTTCCAGTTCTGCACAGACTTCTTTTCCATCATCACATATCCCTATATGAAACACATCATATCCTCCCCCAATTTTTGTTTTATACTCAAACTTCGCACTTGAATAAGTGTTTATGCACCTTGAACATTCAATAATTACTGGCATTAAAATAGCATGAAACCATCTGGTTTGGTATAATTGAGTTGTTCAAAACAATTAAAACACCACAGGCTCATGCCTCAAGTAGATATGGGGATTGCTCCCCATACCCCTCATTAGAACCGTACATGCACTATTAACGCATACGACTCAACCCAATATTCTTTCATTGCAAGGTGTGCCCCTTCCCTCCACCGTTATTAACGGTTTCTTTGGTACTATGAGCACTTCAGACTTCCTATTATCCATTTAATTTCCTCTCTTGTTCCCTTAATTGTACATCATACCCTATGCCAGGGGGATAATAAGACCCCAACTGTTCTGTATTATATATTTCTCATCAACCTCTCCAAGCTCTCGGACTGGGGGATGCCCCTGTCCCTCACCATAGCGGTTACAGAGATGTTGTCTGCTACGAACGCAAACGCATCGACCATTTCCGACCTCATACTAATTTGCAAGCTCTATCACTTCACTTTCGTTTCGGCTCTGTTGCCTCTGTCCTATGCTTAAATCTGATGTTGCCACTTCGACTCCAAGGACTTGGTACGGGCGGTTGATTAAACCTTTCCCGACAGGATTTTCCTGCTATATAATCAGCTATGCTGATTTCTCAGCTCGCACTATGAATAAAAGTATAACACAAAACAACCAAAATGATAAACAAATTTCTAAATCTATCCGAAGATTTTTTACTATTTTTTACTAGATTTCATGTTTCATCTGTATTAAAAACGGCTAATGCGTATAAAAAGAAGGGAACTCCTGCAGTGGAAATCTTTCAGTACCTGTTTCTTTTGATTTTTTCAAACAGAGGCATATAAGAACCTTATTTCATGAAGAAATACTCTGGCTTTTGCCAAGGATACTGTATACCGCTTTATGAAAATGGTCCAGATCAACTGGATCCGTTTTACAACCATTCTTGCAGGCAGAATCATCAGAGAGGCAATCCTTCCGCTGGATTCACAAGACCGCGCCAACGTATTGATCATCGATAATTCTATGTTTGAACGCAACCGTTCAAAAAAAACGGAACTTCTTGCAAAAGTATATGACCATGCCAGACACACTTATAAATTTAGTTTCCGTATGCTCACGCTTGGATGGTCTGACGGAAGTACTTTCCTTCCGATTAACAGTGTGCTTCTTCCACCTGAAAATAAGAAAAACTGGATCAATCAAGCAGAGCCTGTCGAAAAAAGAACCGTTGGTTATAAACGGCGTGCACTTTCTATGCAGAAAGGAACACATGCCATGCTGGAACTCCTGTCATCTGCTAAAAAAGCAGCCATTCCTGCAAAATATGTCCTTTTTGACAGCTGGTTTTCCTCTCCAAGCGCCCTACATTCCGTTAAGGAAACTGGGTATGATGTCATCGGAATGATAAAGAAAACCCCGAAAATGTTCTTCCGTTATAATGGGGAAGTCTAATGCTGGAACATAGACTGGATGTCCCTGCTCACACTCTCTCCCACAAGCAGACCACCATCTGCCTATTCTACCTCGCCCCTTTGTCATTTTGCCTTGCCTGATGCACCCTGCCTGCTTCTCTTTCTTTTATAGCCCTCTCTTTTTGCCTAAGCCTGTCTCTGACGCTCTTAGTATCCACCACTTTTTCTCCATAAGTTTTCTCGTACTCCGCACAAGCTGCTTCATAATTCTGATTCTCTCTTTTTGCCACATCAAGTTCCTTATAGAATGCCTGCATAGAATCAAAATGATGTTCTTTCACAATAGAAGAAAGCCTCTTTTTCATATTGAAAATCTGATTATCAAAGCTGTCGATCTCCTGCTGTAACTCCCTGCGCCTGCCGCCTTTGAAGATGCCCGTACATTCAGACAATTCTTTTTTCAGCATATCCCTCTGTTTTTCACGCCCGAATATTGCCTTGTTCTGGTCTTTCAGCCTGCCCTCAATCTCTTTCAGCCGGGGATATTTACTTGCCAGTACGGACGGTTTTGGCTGCGGCGGTCTTTCTGCTGGCTGCTCTTTTTCAACCAGAACAGGTTTTCGCTCCGCCTTTACCTGTTTAATAATGCTTTCTTTCTCTTTGGAAGCAGTCATTGAATATTCTGTATTCTTTTTCATATCGAGTTTTCGATGCGGATCTATGGGAAATGGTATCTCCTTTCTTTCCGGCTGAAATCCTGGATCATCTCCTGCATGGATACGGCTGTCCGTTTCTTTTGATGTTTCCTTTATGGCACTGACACCATTTCCGATCACTTTCTCCACTATATCAATCACCTTCTGCATGGCTTTCATAATCAGGAGTTCTAACAACAAAATCGCTGCCCTGACAATCTCCCCGAACAGCTCCGGCCTTTGTCCGTTCTGCTCCACGGATTCTTTTACTTTATCCGTTATCTCCGTCTTTTTAAGCTCCACAATCTCCGCTTCTGATACGCCGCTTACAATCGCACGGTCAACGGTTCTGTTCCACTCCATGCGTATTTCATTGTCCGATTTGATTTCCTCCGCTTTCGGATTATTTTTGCCAACCTTCTTTGTCGCAAGGTACGGACCGTTTTTATCAAAAATACTTAACCTGTCCCTATCATCAAGCACCATCTGGTTGATTAAATCCGTATAAAACACTTTTACCCCATCTAAAAAAGATTCTTGCTTAAAGCGTTCATCTTTGACAGTGAAAATTTTGCGTTCATACACCTCACCTTTTTTAATGATTTTACAGCCTTGACGGATATTCCCATCTCCGTCAAGAATCTCTTTCTTTGTCCTCACATGACGCCCCTGCTCATTGTAGAACATATTCCGAGTGGCAATTTTCTCTGTCGGCTGTTCCAGCCGCTTTCTCTCCGCAAATACCATATGGATATGCAGATTCGTTTTACGTTTATTGTGGTGGAGCGCAGCAAAGCACTCCACGCCGTACTTTTCCTTAAATTCGTCTGCCATCTTTTTCAAAAGATAGTCATGCTCATAGTTGATAAAACTCTCCGGAAGTGCAATCATCAGCTCCCTTGCCTCAATGCACTTCCCATTCGTGCCGCTTTTTTCAAATTCCTCCTGATTACATTTGGCAAGCTCCCGCCAGAATGCCCTGTCCGGCTCCGTTGTATAGACTTCATAGAGATGCTCCTGCTTGGCGTGGCTTGAAATATAAGTGATGCGCCCTGATAAGTCATGCAGCTTTGCCATTTCTATAAATGAATTTCTTTTCATAAACGCTTTTCCTTTCTTTTGGCGGATAACCTGCCACCGCATTTTTTGTGAGCAGCCATTATAGGACGGCTGTCTGTGAACCGATGCCCGTATCCGGGCAGTCTACGGCTGTCGCTTTCTGACAGCCGCAGGGGGCTTTGTTTTGTGAAGTCCCCTCTGCAATGCTGCACATCTGTCCTGAAATGTAGCCGTAAGCAGCAGCGCCATCTATGCGCCCGTCCTCTGGGCGGCATGGATAAATACAGTCCGGTTTTTTCGGACTGTATAAATTCACACTTGCGTGAATTTGCCCCCGGCAGGGCGAAATCCCCGGAGCATAAACCGAAGGTTTGTGCGTAGGGTGTATTTCGCTCTCAAACGCCGAGGGCTTAGGGGAGAGCTTGCGCCCTCCCCGGAAATTAGTTGCTGACACTCTCTGAACCACTCCGAAGCAGTCCGTGGAACAGATTCTTTACAGGCATAAAAAAGCCGCCTGCCTGAAAACTGGTATTCCAGTCTCAAAACAGACGGCTACATTTGCACCCTTATTTGCAGCCTTCCGGCTGCTTTCTGCCCTTATTTTGCGGGCTTGAATGCCCGCCCTTTATTATGCAGCCTTTAATGGCTGCCCCTTGTCCTTGTTTTGTAGCCTTTCGGCTACCTTTTGTTAGTCTTTTTTCAAAATACGGCTACATTTATACTTTGATATAAAAAATCCGCAAAAATAAGGCTACAGTAAACCTAATTACCGTAGCCCTGCCCTATAAATATATTAAAATGCGTCAAAATCAATCAAATCATTGTCCGGCGGCTCTGTGGCATTCTCTGATACAGCTTCTTCCTGCATATTCCCCGCATTCCGTATCGTTGCTTTCGTAGCAGCGGGAGAAACTGTGCCGCCCGTCACATTTCCACTGTCTGCGCCGTTTAATGATTCCTGCCCGCACACCATGCCGCCCTGCGCCGCCTGATAAGCCCCCATAGGAACGGATAAAGGAAAAAGCTGCATCTGTGCCATATACATACCAAAAAGCGCCGGGAGATTGGACATTACTTTCTTTTCAACCGCTTCCACGATACGCTCTGCAAAAGCATCCTCTTTCTCCCGTGTTTCCAGATAGGGATCATACTCTGCCGCCATGCGCCTGTTATAATAATCATTGACCGCCTCTATCACAAATTTATTCTGCGACTTGAACATCTGCCGTATCTTTGGGGAGTGCAGAAGCTCCCACGCCCTGCATTCGTCCCCTTTTTCCATGTTAAAGCGGATATTATGGTTTTTGTTTTTCATTCAAATGCGCCCCTTATCCGGCTGATGCCATTGCTTTCTGCCTGCGGAGTTTCATATAACAGAAATATTCGTAGCCTTTGGCGTTTGCCCGTATATCATGGTTAAAAGTAACATTATCGCTGTCATAACTGCCCACAAGCTCCACAACCTTCGCCCCACCGCCCATGACATACAGTTTCATAAGATTAGGATTGTAACCATGCGCTTTCAGTTCTGCAAATATCTTATCCACATAGGATTTTGCCGCTTCCTCCATGAGCTGCTGGTATTCCCCGCCCACTTTTGTATCGCCGCAGCGCAGATAATTCTCAATAATTTCCATCGGAAGTTCCTCCGCTTTTCTGTCTAAGATGTGGTCACGGATCACCTTAAAACACTCGCCCACGCCAAGCCGCACTGTCCACGATTTGCTTTCGCTTGCCTTGCCATTATTGAGTATCATCACGTTCATCGTCCCATTCCCAATATCAGCTACCATGTGCATACCCTTAAAATCCGGCAGGCTCTCCGCTATCGCTGCATAGCACTGTGGCATGACCGTACAGTCCACAATGTCAATCAAATAACGCCTGCCCGCATACTTATAATCTACATGACGGTTCTGCATCATATACTCCCGGAACGAATCCCGCTGTGTCTGAACCCATTTTAACGGAAGTCCCACCGCAAGATGAATCTTTGCCGTTGACAGCCCTCTTGCGTTCAGTTCCTTTGCTATGGCGGCAAGGGTAATGATATAATTATCGTCATCCATGCTCTTTTCCGCCACAAAATCCTTATGCCCCTCGCCTATGGTGTAATAGCTGCCTTCATATTCCAAATAATTCCTTGTAAAAATAGGCGGCTGGTCGCTCCTGCTCACGGAAGTCGGGAAACAGCACCTTGCCGTCTTATAGTTCCCATAGCCTGCATCCACGCCTAAAATAATTGTCCCGTTCATGTTGTAATCCCTGATCTTTGTCATATAAAAATCCTCTCTTTCATGGTTTGTTTTTAATAAAATTATCTGCCATACTTGCGTTTCACTTCTTCTTTCGTCGGAAGGCTGCCGTCTACGATAACTTTATTTTCCCCGGCTGTTATGGCTGCAACCTGCTCCGTGCTGTCTGTAAGCAGAAGTCCATCCGCTGACTGCCTCGCTTCCTCTATCTGTTTCTGCCTGTCTGCGGCATTTGCACCCTCAATCAGCTGCCGGATTTCCGGTCTGTGCTTCTTGCGGTATGCTTTTTGGTACTCCCTGCTGTACTGGCGGCGTTTCCGTTTCTTTTCTTCCTCTGCAATTTCTTCCTCCGAAAGTTCCTGCGCCGGAAGATCCACCTTCCCGATATAATTTAAGAAAATCTCAATCTCCTGCACACGGTCTCCATCCATTTTCTCTATTTTGTGTACCAGAACCTTGTCCACAAATTCATTGACGATGGCAGGCGTAAGTTCCTGAATGTCAGTGTATTTATGCACAAGCAACAAAAATTCTTCCGTCCTGTCCGTATCTTCTTCAAACTGCATGAGTTTTTCCTGAATTTCTCTCATGGAAATCTCAATCTCCTGCTGTTCCTTTTCATAATCGGAAGAAAGCATTTCGTATCGCCTGTCCGGCAGCTTTCCCATTGCGTTGTCCTCATACACCTTTTTAATCAGCAGGTCAAGGTCTGCAAAGCGTTTCTCTTTTTTCACAAGGTCTGATTTCAGCTTTTTTACCTCGCCTTTGTCCCTGACCTGTGATGCGCTCCGCATACTTTTTATAAATGCCGCCTCGTCCATGCGGACGCTTTTTAAGGCATACTGTATTGTTTCAAGGATAAGTTGCTTTACCGTGTCCTCTTTGATGGAGTGGGAACAGCACACCTTTCTGTTCTGCTTTCTGGCACTGTTATATGTCCCACAGTTAAAGCCTGCGGATGTGTGTTGGACTTCCCCGTTCGGAATCCCACGCCAGTCCCTGCCTGCCCTCGTTGTTCCCCTGCGGTAGTGCATTTTTCCACCACAGTCTGCACAATAGAGCTTTCCGGTCAGCATACTCCCTTCCCCGCTGGTATCAAACCTTCGAACAGTTTTTCTTAATTCCTGCACCATATACCAAGTCCTGCGGTCTATAATCGGTTCATGGGTATCCTGAAAAACAAGAATCTCGTCACTGCTGTTTTTGACTGCTTTCTTGTCCTTATAGGATTCCTTGTGGCTGCGGAAATTTACGGTATCTCCCATATATTCCGGTCTTTCCAGTATCCGTGCAACCGATCCGCCCGTCCAGTTATAAGGAGTTTCAAAATTACACATAGTTTTATAATTCCCCCTGTTTCTGGTCGCCTGATAATATGATGGTTTCTCAATCTTTTCTTCCGTAAGCTGCTTGGCAATCTGGAACGGTCCCATGCCATCCACTGTCAGCCTGAAAATCTTCCGCACAACCTCCGCAGCTTCATCATCGACAATCCAAAGATTTTTGTCATCAGGGCTTTTTACATAGCCATATGGCGGATTGCTCGTAATCGGTTTTCCCTCTTTCCCCTTTGCCCGCAAAACTGCGGTGATCTTCCTGCTGCAGTCACGAAGATACCATTCGTTCATGATATTCAAAAAAGGGGCGAATTCACTGCTGGTGTTGTTGGTACTGTCAACACCGTTGGAAACAGCAATAAAACGGACACCCTTCTCCCGGAAGAATACCTCGGTGTAGAATCCCACCTGAAGGTAATCCCTCCCCACACGGCTCATATCTTTTACTATGACTGTGCTGACGTCGCCGTTTTCAATCCGGCTTAACATCTGCTTCCATCCCGGTCTTTCAAAACTGCCGCCGGAAAATCCGTCATCCGTAAAATGCACCGTGTTCGTGTACCCGTTATTTTTTGCGTAGTCTTCCAGCATTTTCTTCTGGTTGACTATGCTGTTGCTGTCCCCCGCAAGATCATCGTCCCTTGAGAGTCGCTCATAAAGAGCTGTTATTCTGTTGTCACCAGCCGTCCTGTTGTTCATTCCGAACTCCTTTCCGGCGGCTGGCTCATCTGTGGTGAATCCATCTTAACATAACTTTCCGTGCCTGTCACCATTTCATTCAAAATTAAGCGGGGAATTTTTTCATCCAGCGTGTCTGCGTATCCCGAACCCGTATATACCCTGACCTTGAAAAGCGTCCCTCCGATTCTTCTGTAAAAAAATCCAGCCTCATGCGGGCTGGTTTCCATCATCCTGTCATTATCCGTTTTTACTGTTTCCATGCATCCTCCCTTGCGCATCCGGCTCACTGCCGTTATAATGTTTCTTATGCTTCCGTTATTTGTAACCATATTTTTGTGTTATCCGTATCCCATATTCCCATTCTCCTTTCTTGTAACCAATTTTTAAATAAAAAGAATTACATCTTTCACTAATGGGAGAAAAACGGCTATAAAAACGGAAGTGTTTTTGAAAAAACTGCTACAAAATTTTATTTTTTTGCAAAGGACTGACTATAAATGCCGAAATACGCTGAGTTCCAGACATTCAGGGAACAAAACTTAATAACCGAAGCTGACGGGGATATGCTCCACCGTGAAGCCCGTGCGCTTGCCCTCCGGCGTATCGAGGAAAGCGCACGGACAGAGGAGGATTTCAGGGAAGTCATTAAATGGTGGGATAAACTGGATGCTAACAGGGAACGCAGGGAAAGGGATCATGAAAAAGGACGCTCCGTTGTCCCTCTGGAATGGGGCACAGACGAACCATATCTTTCTGACAGGCCTTCCTATGACACGGTTTTAAGAAGGCTCATGCTTGCAGGCGATTTCATTGACCTCATATTTGACTGCCCGGAAACGCTACATGAACTTGTCACGGATGCGGATTTATCAAGAATATTAAAAGACCTGAAACCGCATCTCAAAAATATGCTCTATTATCTGTTCCTGCATGATTACTCTGCTGCGGAGTATGCGGAGAACATCGGACAGTCAGACCGGAATATCCGTGGCATTCGGGAGACTGCACTGAAAAAGATACGGAAACTTTATGGCGGCATACTCGCATACAGACAAGAGAACAGCCTTCCGATGACGATTGATGAAAAATATTTCTTAAACAATGGCGTGCGGAAGAAAAAGGACAGCAGACAGCTTGACCGATAACAGGTAACTGCTTATAATATAGGAAGTATTACATCAGATGATGCAATGAGCGCAAGAGAGGAAAGAGGGAGCTTGCTCACTCTTGACGAACGGCGAATGCCGATCATGAACGAAGTTCATGATATGATAGATTGATGGATTGGAGCAGATTTTCTATGAAGAATTTATTTGAACATACCAGCGCACCGTGGATTCGGTACAGCAACTACGAATATAAAACAGATAATAATGACAATCTTTACATAACCGTTTCCAAAGATGCCAAGCCGGAAATGTACCGCCCCATGCAGAAAGCAGGACAACTCGTTATGGATGCCGTAAATGTCGGACTTGCCGCCATGCACAAAGTCCCGGAAGAAGAACTGAAAGAATCTGTCCTCGGTTTTGTGCGGAAGTACGGTTTCCTCGGCTTTATGACCGCCCTGCCGACAACAGCGGATTTTATCACCTATGAATCCGTGTATCTTCCCAAGAACCACTTTATAAAGGAAGAATCCCTCTCCACTGAGGATTACCTTTCTTATTTCTATCCTTTTAATAAGCCGGATTTCAGAAAAAAAGGCGTGGAATCGGGATGGTCTGTGACTGACCGTGAGGGCATTGCAATCGCAATGGCTATGGGGAATGCGCCGCAGGCTGTGACGATGGGATTCCAGAAGGAATATGCCGAAAAGTACGACTGGATTGTGAAAGAGTTTACTGACCTTGCGTTTACGTTTATGACAAGTTTCCTTTATTACCTCGATTATGATTCGCTTGACGAAGATACCCGCAGCCTGTACCGTCAGGGCATTTCCGCTTTCGGCGGTATTGCCCCAACTTACCGGATCGCACTTGAAAAGGATGCGCCCGTCATTGTATGGGACTTCCATTCCCTACTTATCATGGTTCAGATGTGTTTCTCCTTCATGCTCACGGATAAGGACAGCGATATGCGGATGTGCAAGCACTGTAAAAAAGCTTTTATTGCAAGCAGAAAAGGAAATGAGTTTTGCAGTCCGCAATGTAAAAACCAATATAATGTATACAAATCAAGAGAAAAGAAAAAGGGGAACAAAAACGATGATTGAAAACAGGAATGTAAATATCATAACCGATGCTGACGGTAAAAAGCTGGCCTTGATTAACGATATACGTTTCAAGGGCAAACGGCAGATTGACTGGGATGATGTAAAACAATATCTTGAGGGATATGTCGGTGACTATTACGAAATTGAAGAAAGTGCAGAACGTATTTATATCGGAAATGAACTTCCGGAAGAATACACGGAATCAGAGAGCCGTAAAAGCCTTATGGGGGCTAATGCGAAAGCTAAGGCAAATGCCGCCACTGCAATACCGGAGCTGATCCAGATAGCATCCAATCCGGCTTATGAGGAAAACCGCAAGGAAAAACACAATAAAAATGCCAAATTCGGCTGGTACAGGTATGATGTCCGTTTTGCCCTCCCGGTCTATGAAGAAAACGTACTCGTCAGATACAATATTTTCCATGCCCGGCTTCTAATCAACCACGCTGAAAACGGCAAAAAATATCTGTATGACATTTTGGCAGTAAAAAAAGAAACGAGCAAGCCGTAACAAGATGTACGGTGAAAACCCATTTCTTATTGTCAATAATAAGCTATTTTTCCCGTCCTGTCAATCCCCGATTTTGATTTTTTCAAAATGCCGCCATTGGCATTTCTAATGCAATGGGGGAACTTTGTTCCCCCTTAACTACCCCATAGCAGGAAGCGCAGAAGATGTCAAGACCGCCGCAGGCGAGGCAGAGCCGATGTCTTGACATCTTCTGCGCTTCCTGCTACCACCTGCGGGATTTCCACAAAATTAAAGAGAATAAATCAAGTCATGCAGCACTATTTCCTCCGCCCTGCTCCTGATGCTGTTTGTTTTTTGAATCCAAAGCAGCCAGTCATCGGATTTTAGCTGCTCCGTCACACCCTCGTTTTTTGCCATCTGTCTTACAAGCCTGTCCATCATTTCATTACATTCCTCGTCAATCTCTGCAAGATGCTTCCATAAGGTTTCCGACAAAAGCATATAAGAATAAATGCCCCTGTGGTTTTCTTCCAAAAACCGCTTTCTCATTCTCCCATACTTCCCGATCTGATATTCTATTGTATCCGAAAGTTTGAGATCAGGGATTAGATAATCGCCTTCCCAATGATATGTAATCTCCATATACAACCGCCTTTCTTTGTGCTAAACTGTTTACAGATACGAATAAAAAGAGCTATCACCCACTTTCTTTACCACAACATCTGCAAGTTTCCATTCACCACAAATGAGCCAGCCGCATATGTTGTATTTTAGCAGATGCCCCATTTCCGCTAAAATACTGCGTTTGCCGAAAATGTTTACATCTACAGTTCACAACATATCACATC
>JAAZZQ010000071.1 GCA_014239155.1 Lachnospiraceae bacterium
AAAACTTCTTGAATGTTATTGTTTGATTTGGTAAAATTATTTTGCAAATTCATGGCAGACCTCTTTTGTTAAATGTTTTGGCAAGATCATTTTACAACAAAAAGAGTGGCGGTCATGAATTTTTTTAATTTTACTAAAAGATTTACTTTATTTGGTATAATTTTTACTTAAGTTCGCGCTTATAAGGTCAATCCCCTGTCTTTCAAAAGAACGGTGTTCCGCCGTAATCTCATATCCGTTCTTTTTATAAAAATCTGTTTCAATATCCGCCCACAATGCCCGCCATTTTTCCACATTTCCCTTATCGTCCCAGTCAGTGGCGTATACTTTATGTGATTTATAATCGTTCCCTTTCTTTGTCGGAATTTTCTGACCGTTTTTGTCAAGTTCATATTCCCGCCAGGCTTATGCCTTTTCGTGCATTATAAATTGTAGAATATGAACCCACAAAGGAAAACTTCCACTTTGTCAAAAAGTTTATTTCGTGAAATATATAACAAGAAATTGGTATATAGATTAAAGTTTTATTGTATGTCCTACAATAAGATCTTTCTAAAAGAACAATAGAGATGGTATAATTTGGTTATTGCATGATATGTCTGTATTAAATTTTTCCATTTCGTACTGAAAAAGGAAAAATTTATCTGCATACTATCGGGATTCAAATGAAGCCCGCAGAGTAAGACGGATCGCTCCATAGCTCTATCGGTTATCTGACACCAAGGTAAAAAGAGGGTGAGGAGCTTAAAAAATTTGCATAATCTTTCAACTTTTTTTGTCTAAAGTATTGACATAGGTCCAGTCAATTCTTTTTTGTTTGATTTCCATGACATGGGGCAGTTTTGAAAGAAATTTACAGGCATTGCATTACCGCCTTTCACATAGTTAGTATTATGTTTTTAACATTTATGCCATAAAGTATCAATTATACAATTAAAAATAGTATGGTTTAAATTGGCGGACAGAAGAAGTTTGTGAAAATTACGAAGTAATTTTTTAAAATTTAATCATTTTTACATCTGAAATTCGTTATATATATTGGGAGGTAAAATGGGAGAAGATAAAATTGAAGATAAAATTATAGAAAGGATTCAATGCGGCGATTCAGAAGCTATTGAGAACTTAGTTCAATTGTATTATTCTGATATATTGCAATATTGTATTTTACATACTACGGACTTGAATACTGCTGAAGATGCAACACAGGAAACATTTTTGAAAGTAATACGATATTTAGAGCAATATGTTCATAAAGGGAAATTCCGTTCCTTTTTATATAAAATTGCAAAAAATACATGTATTGATATTGGAAGGAAAAAAAATATAATAAATATTCAGTCTGAACAGTTTGTATACGAATTAACCTGTAATGAGCAAGGCTATGAAGATATACAGGAAAATCTGCAATTACGGCAATTAGTGAAAGGATTACCCGAAAAAATGCAGGAGATTGTAATACTTAGATTTTCTCAGGAATTAACAATGCGGGAGATAGCAGATATCGTCAATCTTCCTATGCGGACAGTGCAGTCTCAGCTGCGGTCAGCATTAAAAATATTAAAAAAGGAGATGGGAGAAAAAGACTGTGAATAAATTATTAAAAAAACATTTAAAAGAAGCATTACAATATATGGACAGACCGGTCAATGATATTCATATGCATCAAACCTGTGAAGCAGTAAAACAGGAGTGGACGAAAAAACATAAAAACAGAATAAAATTTTGGGATTTATATAAAGTTCAGATTCGTTTTCTTGGATGGAGGGTATGGAGGCTGCAAAATTTATTCCTTATAACAATATACATCTTGTTCGAAAGTATGAATGACCATTTTGTGGTTGAAAACAATCGGTACACGTCAATGTTTTTATGTTGTATTTCGGTATCGTTATTACTTTCAGCAGTGCCATTCATTTATAGGTCAGTCAAATATAAAACACAGGAAATTGAAATGGCATCTTATTTTTCCAGGGCAAAATTTATATTGGTGAATTTATTGATGCTTGGCATAGGAAACGTAATTGTTTTGGGCGTAGTGTTTGGGATGGCAGTTGTAAAAACTTCTCTAAGTACAGGTGGCATAGTATTGTATTTAGGAGTTCCTTATTTAACTGCAGGTTGTGAATTGATCCATTTGCTGGGGCATACTCCGGCTGGACAGTTCTCAAAAAAAACGACAATATCTATAACTGCGTCAGGATTTGTTTTGGTATTAATAAACCAGTTTTATGATTTTTTCTCTATACAATCTTTTTCAGGCAGCTGGTTTATTGTATGCAGTGGACTCGTAATTTATATGATATATCAGGTTAGATATATTGCATTCCAATCGCCATATGTTGACACTTATTAATTTAGGAAGGATAAATTATTTATGGAATTATTAATTGATCATGTTTCTAAGAGTTTTAAAGATAAAAAAGCTGTAAGGGATTTTTCTCTGAATATCACACCAGGAGTATGGGGATTACTGGGGGCTAACGGCGCAGGAAAGACTACATTGATACGAATTATTACAGGAATTATGAAGCCAGAATCAGGACAAGTTATATATGATGGGATACCGATTGAAATATTGAAAGCGAAATATAGGGATATATTAGGATATCTGCCGCAGGAATTTGGATTTCCGCCAGAATTTTCAGTGAAAGATTATCTGGAATATATTGCGTCATTGAAGGGGCTCACAATTCAGGACACCAGAAGAAGAATAGAAGAATTATTGACGGAGCTGTCTTTAACGGATATTTACCGCAAAAAAATTGCAAAACTGTCAGGCGGAACAAGGCAGCGTGTGGGAATTGCACAGGCACTGCTTAATGAACCGGAAATATTAATCTTAGATGAACCTACCAGCGGATTAGATCCGGGAGAGCGTATCCGTTTTCGGAATATGCTTGCAAAATTTGCGCAGAATCGTGTTGTTTTGATATCCACACATATTGTTTCTGATGTGGAATATATTGCAACAGAAAATGCGATTATGAAAGATGGGGAACTAATTGCTTTGGGAAAAACAGAAGAGTTGGAAAAACTGGTAGATGGAAAAGTGTGGTGTGCTGTGATATCGGCGGAGAACCTGACAAAATATGAGAGTAAGACTAGAATTATAAATATGAAAAGTCAGGACAATGGGAATATTCTGGTACGTTATCTTGCAGATGAGCCGTTTATTGATAATTCTGAAAAAGCATTTCCAAATTTGGATGATGTATATTTTTGGTTGTTTCCGAGGGAAGGACAGGTAGAAAAGTTATGAAATTACTATATTTGGAAATGAAAAGGATGTTGAGTGTAAAACGTATAAGGATTGTATTGATACTGGCAGTCTGCCTTTCCATATTGTTATCATATTTGCCTGTAACTTTTGAATCAGTCAGCTATACTGAAGCAACAGGAAACATCTTTGAGTTAAAAGGCATTGAGGCTGTAAGGTATAAAAAGAATTTGCAGAAAGACATTGCAGGGATTGTCACTGATCAAAAAGTCCGCATGGCGGTTGAGGAGTGCCAAAAAGTTTTTCATGAGTATGGTGTACGTGATTATTATGAGCTTCCGGATGAGGTTTATGTAAGAAGAATTCTTCCATTTATTCCTTTGGTGAAAGGAGTCAGAGAGGTTTTTGCAGATCCTTCTACTGGTATGGCTCCGGATATATTAGAAATAGATGCCGCAGAAATAGAAGACTATTATGTCAAGTGTGAGGAATGGGTTGCAAGTTTAATGAAAATAGAACAGAAGGACAATTTTGCGGCGCAGGATTTTGCAATAAGAATGTATCATAATGTCGAAAAGCCGTATCTGTATTATCCGGGAACAAGCAGGAATGCAATGGATTATCAGATATTGCTGGCTTTGGGTATTCTTATTCTCTGCACAGTGATATCGGCTCCGGGATTTTCTTCTGATTATCAGACAAGAGCACATGACATTTTTTGTACAACAAGAAAAGGAGGAACTTATTATGGAAATATAAAGATTGCTGCGAGCATACTTGTCTGTAGCGGTGTATATTTAGTCTGCATGGCGCTATATCTTATTATCTCAAATTGTTTATTTGGATGGGAATGTACTAAGACGTCAGTTCAGATGATATATTCCATTGTTAATTTGCCAGATTTTAATATAGGGGAATTACAGATTGCTATCGGATTCGGAGGGCTGCTTTCTGTTTGGGCGGCAATGAGTATTACGCTTTATTTCTCTTCAATAAGCAGAAATACGGTTGTATCTTTGTCATTGGGATTCGCACTGTGTATACTGCCGTTGTTTGTCTATATCATAATTCCTGACAAGGTTGGATTATGGATGAATTGCATTTTGCCATCAGGGGGGGTGTGTCTGCAGACCAGCTATCTGTTTCAACTGATAGATTTTCAATTTCTCAATATAGGCGGACAGGCAGTCTGGATACCTTATGTAATGGCAGCTTTTGCAATTGCTGAAATTCCGCTGTTTTTAGTCATAACAATCAGGTGTTATCTGAATTATAAGGTGAGTTAAATAAAGCAGTTATATGAAATTGGGCGATGGGAAGCAGATAAAATGCTTCAATGCGTATGGAAAAGAGAAAGTAGGTATAAATATGACAAATACTGTAATATTAAATGATTTTAAAGCTTTTTTTGAGGGTTTAAAAAAGGGCTACAAGTATTCAAGACTAGGTAAAACGTTTGCAACAACAAATAACTTTTATTTTTATGATACTGGAACAGGTAAAGTATTAAACGTAACATTATCTATATATAAGATTTTAGAATGTTTGCTAGAAACGGATACGTTTGACTCAATTTTTCAATTAGGCATTGCGAATGAAGAGTTATACACTTCTTTGAAGGAGATTAAAGAAGCTGTTCAAAATGAGAATATTTTACAGGCCCCGCCAGTTTTGACTATGGTTGGTCCGCAGACACATTCTTTAGTGGAAACGATATATGGTGATTTGAAACAAATTACACTTGAAATAACTGAGCGGTGCAATTTTAGGTGCAACTATTGTATCTATTCTGAAGGATATGAGTCATTTAGGGAATTTGGTAATAAGGATATGAGTTTTGATGTAGCGCAAAGAGCTATTGATGATTTAAAGAATCGGTCAAAAAACCAAAAAATAGTTAATATTGGATTTTATGGAGGCGAGCCATTACTTAGATTTCCTTTTATAAAAGAATGTATTAATTATGCGCAGGAAGTAATTAAAGATAAGGAACTTACATTTACTATGACATCAAATATGTCGCTTATGACAACAGAGATAGCAGAATATTTTGCAGGATTAAAAAATAAGTTTGTGATTTTAGCGAGTATCGATGGTCCAGAGTTTTTACATGATAAGAATAGAAAGTATCCTAACGGTGAGGGAACATTTAATGATGTTATTGTAGGACTAAAATGTGCATTTGATGCGTATAATTTGGCTGGCAAAACTGATTTAATTCATTTAAGTATGGTTATTGAAAAAACTGGAGACTATGGGAAAGTATTGTCAGAAATAAAGGAATTTATTCAACAAACGGAATGGATACCAGATAATATTACCACCAATGTGGCACATCGATCTGTTTATTTGCAACCAACTGAATATACTGGTATAAACAGCCAAGAAGAAAAAGACTATTTTTTAGCCGGAGATGCATATGCCGATCCTATTTTAAAATGGGCAAAGAAAGAAAACGAAGATTTATTAGATAGGAACAAATTGTACACTTCTTACTATGAAGAAAAGATTTATTATCGAATACATGATAGACCTATATATGATAAGCCGATGCAATTTTATCCAATGAATGGTTGTTGTGTGCCGTTTGCTAAAAGAACATATGTTACGGCAGAGGGAAATTACCTAATCTGTGAAAAAATTGGAGAGACGCCTAACATAGGGAATGTATTCACTGGAATAGATATTGAAAAGGTAAAAAAATATTATGTCGATGATTACATAAATGAAGCTACAAAATATTGTGGAGAATGTTGGGCGATTAATATTTGTAATGAATGTTATTTAAACTGTTACAACAAGAATGGAATAAATTTTTGTAATAGACATTTACCTTGTCGTGCAAATAGATACTTAATATATCAGGATCTGATAATGTACCATGAAATTTTAGAAAGCACTCCAGAAAAGTTACAATACCTTAATCAATTAGAATTTGAGTAGATTTGAATAAGATTGAATAGAATTTTTAATCTTATCAAAAATAAAAAAGAAAAGGAGAAAGAAGTATGAAGGTTGTTAATCCATACGGAAGAACAGTAAGTATAGGGGAAGAAGCACATTTTGCTGTTCAACCGAGAGCATGTATGTGCAGTACCGAAGGAGGTGAATACGCAAGCGAACGAGGTTCCGGAGATCATTGCTTTCACTGTGGTTGCAGTTGCGGAATGTCATCGGACAATGATTTCGTAGCAACATTTACCATACGTGAGTCGCCATAGTAAGATGCGATCGTAAAAGATGTTTCAGATAAATAGGACGTTTTTATAACGTCCTATTTATTGTGTTTATGTGGCATGGATATGCTCTAATGGGTCTCTAATGGGTGAAAGACTTGAACAGGCAGGGAATGGTCTAAAAGTGGTTTTATTAACCTGTGCATGGATAATGGTTTTTGCGAAATTAAACATGACATGATTTAGTGAGATAATAGGATTATTTATATTACAACACAAGAAATTAGCATATTGTTATGTTATGGTGAATTTCATTAATAAGCAAGAATCAGAGGAGTGTATTGAAAACTGTATATTTTTTTGCGAGTTAAATGTAAAACTGTATTTTAATTTCACTCAAAGCTAGAATACTTTTAATATTAGAAATTTATATTTATGATTAAAGCGTCAAAAGGGGTAATTTGAAAACTATGCTATAATATATAGCTTGTTTGTAACTATGCAAACCACTATATATTGCGATTTGCTTTTGTAAAATACCCTTTTGACGGGCTAATCATATTTATATGAATATTATAAGGATTTGTTATGAAGATACTAAAAGATATAAAAATTTATGAATATTTAGATAGTTATTGTACTGCATTCATATGGTGTGTAAAATTATCGTGGAAAGTTTCTCACATGTATACATTATTGCGTATAAGTGGCGCAGTTTTGCTTCCTTTAATATCCATAGTGATTACATATATTAGTAAAGATGTGATTAACTTGCTTGTTAGTGCATTGTATACAAGAGAAATGATTAATTCACTACTATTTCTTTTTGCTATACTTTTGCTGGTAACATTATTGCGTAAGGCAATACAAACTATAACTCAGTATAGTCAAATTATGCATGGAGAACTCCTTAACGGAGAAATTTCGTTAATGATTATGGATACATCATTAAACTGTGATTTGGAATATTTTGATAATCCATCATTCAATGATAAACTAGCAGTCGCGAATCAAGATTCACATGCAATTGCGAATATTTTGTGGAATGCTATTTCGTCAGTTAGTGCATTGGTATCATTTGCATGTGCTTTCATTGTAATATGCCAGAAAAATGTATTTTATGGTATTATATTATTATTTTCTGCCATACCATCTTCTTTGGTATCAGCTAAATATACACGTTCTTTATACAGGTTAAGTGTTGAGCAAATAAACGATCAGCGACAGATGGGTTATACTCAAAGTCTTTCCTCAGATAAACATTATGCTCAAGAGATTCGATTGTTTGATATGGGAAAATGGTTAAAGCAGCGATACACAAATATTTTGCAAAAGTTATTGGTAGAAAGAAAAAAGATGAATCGTAAAAGAGTTTTAATTATGGGGGTTTTAGAATGTTTGCCAGAAGGTATAATTACATTAATTAGCATAGATATTGCATTTAATATATTAGATGGAAATGCTACGATTGGGGATTATATATTATACACTGGATTAATAGCACAATTATGGAATGCAGTGTATGCACTAGCATCATCTGTTATGGAAATTTATAGTAATAGACTAAGAATTGAAAATATGAAGTTATTAAGTCAGTTTGAAAATCATGTAAAAGACTGTGGTAATCTTAAGTTGAATGAAGTAAAAACCATCACTTTTGATAAGGTGTGTTTTACTTATCCAGGGGCGGCATATTCGACATTGAATGATGTGAGTTTCAATTTATGTAAAGAAGAAAAGGTGGCTTTGGTAGGCTTAAATGGTTCAGGTAAATCAACACTTATCAAATTATTGCTACGTATGTATGATCCAAATAGTGGAACGATTTATATAAATGATGTAGATATAAAAAAATATAAAATATCTGAATTACGTTCAAATTTTAGCGTATATTTTCAAGAAATGATGAATTATAGTTTTACAATTAGAGAAAATTTCGAGATTACAGATACAGATTTAGAAGCATCTGATGTTCTTATTGAGCATGCATTGGCAGACGCATATTTTACCGATCTGCTTGATCGTTCGCCTAAACGTTGTGACGCAAGCCTTATGAGATACTTTGATCCAGAAGGTATTGAACTTTCAGGAGGTCAGTTTCAGAAATTGGCGTTAGCAAGAGTATTTTATCGTAAACATTCTGCACTAATTTTGGATGAACCGTCATCTAATTTAGATCCGAAAGCAGAGAAAAAAATATTTGAATCTATACAGACGATTGCACGAAATAAAATGACAATTTTTACATCGCACCATTTATCGAATATATATTTAGCAGATAGAATCATTGTATTAGAAAATGGGAAAGTAGTAGAAGATGGCACACATAAAGAGTTATTAAAAAATAATAAATTCTATGCAGAGTTATTTCATTACAAGTCAGAGAAGTATAAATCAATGTAATATAATTTATATTTGTAAGTTTTAAGGAACTTAAGAATGAAATCTTGTGCAAATTGGCAAAATTTCGGTTCCGGTTTATCCGGGTTAGGGAGTACAGTATAAAAGAGGATGTACTGTAATGAAGTAGAAAATTTTGCTATGGTACATTTTTTGCTGTTGAACTTGGAGTGATTGTTGATTGTTTCCTTCTATGTTGAAATTCGATTAAGGCACTGGTTGAGATTGCATAGTTTTGTTTGTTTTCGTGGAAAAGTTTACAAACACACTTGACAATACTTCTCTTGAACTGACCGGGGAAAGGGCATCACATTCACAACAGGAACGCCGATTTCCAACAGCATGACGGAGTCATACACGAATATGCGCTACCTCCAGTACAATACGTTACAGCGCTTGGGATTGGGGCATTTTGACAGTTGGGTGGCATCATTTGGGGAAACGCAGACAGCGATTGATGTTGCGTTACAGTAATAGGTACATCAAACAGAATATAGGGCAGGAACACACTGAAAAAGAGGATTGCAGAGGGCAGTCCTTTTTTGATGGGGAAAGCAGGCAAAAAGCCGCATAATGAAGAAAGGAAAGCCAAAGAATGGACTTTGAATATTTTTATGGAAAACAGAGTAGTCAGTATGCCTTTTACCGTATACCAAAGCATTTATTCACGGAAAGACAGTTTGATGCGCTGTCAATCGGGGCAAAGCTACTCTATGGAATGATGGTTGACCGTATGGAGCTATCGCAGAAAAACGGCTGGCTAGACAGAAATGGCAGGGTATACATATATTTTACGGTTGATGAGGTAAAGGACAAGTTTCACTGTGCCAATGACAAGGCAATGAAGTTGATGAGGGAACTTGACAGTGAACAGGGGATAGGCTTGATTGAGTGTGTAAGGCAGGGATTGGGAAAGCCGAACCTTATTTATGTAAAGAACTTTGTAAGCGGTTCGCAGGCATAAGAGAGAGGACATAGAAGAATAAGGAATGTTTTTATAAATGATAGACAGGAATGAGGGGATTCCGCCGTAGCAGGCATTGTGGGCTGTGTGTATAACTGGCTGTTTATGGAGTTGTGGGTAACGCTGTTTGCAGGATGTGGGAAAGCTGTACTTTAGCTTTTCCATGTGCTGTGGACAGCGTTATCCATGACTCCATAGCCTGTTATGCACATTGTCCACGATGCAAAGGAAAGGATTTAGGATTGGATTGATATGATTGATTCAGTATGACTATAATCAGTCTAATTCATATCAGTATTGTTACATTCCGATTTTCGGAATTGCAGAAGTTCAAAAAGCTGACTTCAAGAGTTCCGATTTTCGGAATTCAAGAAGTCAAGAAATTAAACTTCACGAATTCTGATTTTCGGAATACAGAAAAGCTTACATAACCAATAGAGATATATTATGAAATATAGGAAAAAGCTATGTCAAAGCATAGTTTATTTATATCATTATCTGTTGAAAGAGTGAGAAAAGAAATTATCAGACAGAGTATTGGGAGAATTACAAGGCAGATAAGCAGGCTAAATTGAAGAAAAGAGAAGAAGTTAAGAGAGTAAGGGCAAGGGATATTATTGTTATTCCATCAGGCATGTGCTATAATTTGAATATTATTGACGGCGGTAAACGGATATTTTGGAGGATAAGTATATTATGGAAACAGTTATATATCAAGGTATTCCCAATTATGCAAAAGAAGTCAGACAGAAAGTATTTGTAGAGGAGCAGGGATTTCACAATGAATTTGATGATATAGATGAAACAGCTACGCATATTGTAATGTTTGATGAGGATAAGATGCCTGTTGCAACCTGTCGTATATTTTGGGATACTGTAATCAGGGCATATATATTAGGCAGGCTTGCAGTTATTAAAGAATATCGCGGCAGAAATATAGGTTCTGTTATTGTTAGAGAAGCAGAAAAATATATTCAAAAAAATGATGGAAAATGTATCGCTTTACATGCTCAATGCAGGGTAACTGCCTTTTATCAAAATTTAGGGTTTACGGAATTTGGAGATACTGATGAAGAAGAAGGATGCCCTCATATCTGGATGAAAAAAACTTTGGGATAATGAATTTGACGTTTATAATGGTTCGTTTGGAGGTAATTATGAAACTTAAAAAGTTGGATTATGCCCTGACTGTCTGCAAGGTGGCATCGGAATGTGATATAGACTTTCATAAACATTTTTATTTTGTTGGAAAGACAGATGAAGAATATTCCTTAGTGTGCATTACGGAAGATACACCTGTAAATACACTGGAACGGGATGACGGTTGGAAAGGATTCAGAATACAGGGGAAACTGGATTTTTCAATGATTGGTATTCTCTCCCGTCTGTGTGGTATTCTTGCAGAGAACAAAATTGGAATCTTTGCTGTATCGACTTTTAACACGGATTATATTCTTGTGAAGGAGGAAAATTTTGACAGAGCCGTAAAAGTATTAGATTTAGCCGGATATGATATAGTCTGATACAAGCCGGTTTACAATTAAAAAATTATCAGATTATTTATGCTGCAAATTTCATCGGCGTGCAGTATAGATTGGAGGAAGTATGACGCTACAACAATTAAAATATATGATAGCCGTTGCAGAAAGAGGTTCTATTACAGAAGCGGCGAAAGAATTATATATTTCCCAGCCAAGTCTTTCAGGCTCTATTAAAGAGGTAGAAAAAGAAGCTGGAATCACCATTTTCAGTCGGTGTCGGGCAGGAGTGGCATTGACAAAGGAGGGCATGGAGTTTTTGGGATATGCAAGGCAGGTTGTTCAGCAGATGGAACTTCTGGAATCAAAATATATTGACAAAAAGCCTGCAAAACAGAGATTTTGCGTTTCTACGCAGCATTATACCTTTACGGCAAATGCGTTTGTGGAACTGGTACAGCATTTTGGACAGGAACGGTTTGAGTTTATCCTGAATGAAACGCAGACACACCAGATTGTGGAAGATGTGCGGAACAGGTTCAGTGATTTGGGAATCCTGTATCTTTGCAATAGCAACGAAAATGTGCTGAGAAAGCTGTTTGAGGAGTATAATCTGAATTTTTATGAATTATTTACGGCAACGCCTCACATTTTTATTGGTATCAATCACCCGCTGGCAAAACGCACATCGGTTAAACTGGAGGATTTAAGACCATATCCCCGGCTTAGCTTTGTGCAGGGAACCTATGAATCTTCCAACTTTTCAGAGGAGCTTTTCAGCAACGAGCCTGTGGAAAGGAGCATTAAAGTCAGTGACCGTGCTGCTATTGTGAATCTGATGATTGGCTTGGACGGGTATACAATTTCAAGTGGAATCTTTCCCAAATATCTTCAGGGAGATTCCGTTGTTTCTATTCCTCTGGAGGAAAAAGAAGTGATGCATATTGGATATATACTGAACAAGGATAAAGAGTTATCCGAATTAGGGGAGATTTATATTGAGGCGTTGAAGCAGTATCAGACATAAATGAAACATAGGCTCAACCTATGTAACAGCATATAAAACAGGTATTACCTATTACATGACGTTCCGTGCTAAGATATAGAAACGGAAAGGAGGCAAAATATGCCGGGTTATGTATTAGGTAATTTTTTTATCTATTCTGTCATCAATGCTTTTACGCCGGGACCGGGAAATATTCTGGCGTTAAATACTGTAACGAACTATGGATATAAAAAAGGAAAACCGCTTTTTGGGGGAATTTTTGCAGGCTACTATGTGGTACAGATTATATGTGCAGTTTTTGTGTTTGGGGTGAGTGCCTTTTTGCCGAATGTACTTGGTATTATGAAATATGTAGGAGCCGCTTATATTTTATGGCTGGCGGTTCATATTGCGTTAAGCAAACCAACTACAGGCACTGTCAAAAAATCTGCATCATTTATAAAAGGTTTTTTGTTGCAGTTTGTTAATGTAAAGATATATTTGTTTGGAATTACTGCATTGACAGGATATGTTACAGATTACAGCACTTCCTTATGGGTTTTGCTGATGTTTGAACTTATGATTGCAACAATCGGAACAGTTGCGACACTCACATGGGTTGGTTTGGGAGTGCTGATACAAAAGGTATATCAAAAGCATTACAGGGTAATAAACATCATTCTTGCCCTGACCTTATCAGAGTGTGTATATAGCATGTTGAAATAATGAAAGGGGTGTTGCAAACATGCAGATAAAAAGAAATGTTCTTTTAAACCCCGGTCCTGCAACAACAACAGACACCGTAAAAATGGCGCAGATTGTACCGGATATTTGTCCACGGGAAAAAGATTTTTCATCAATGATGAAACAGATGCGTGAAGATTTGGTTCGGATTGTACATGGCGATCCCAATAAATATACTTCTGTACTTTTTTGTGGTTCAGGCACGATTGTGATGGATGTGTGTATCAATTCGCTTTTGCCAAAAGAAAAAAGGATATTGATTATCAATAATGGATCTTACAGCATGAGGGCAGTAGAAATCTGTGAACATTATAATCTTCCGTTTATCAATTTGGAATGTCCGATTGACGAATTACCGGATTTGGATAAGGTAGAGCAGATATTACAGGAAAATCAGGATATTGCGCTTGTTTATACAACACATAATGAAACGGGAACAGGTATTTTAAATCCAGTAAGGGAAATTGGTTTACTTGTACACGAATATAATGCTGTTTTTGTAGTAGACACGATTTCCACTTATGCGATGCGTCCGATTGACATTGAAAGGGATCATATTGACTTTTGCATGGCATCTGCACAAAAAGGACTGATGGCAATGACAGGGCTTTCTTTTGTCATTGGCAATATAGAAATAATTAAAAAGTCGGCAGAATATCCGAAACGTTCTTATTATTGCAATCTGTATATGCAGTATCATTTTTTTGAAACAACTGGCGAGATGCATTTCACACCGCCCGTCCAGACTATTTATGCTGCCCGGCAGGCGCTCGATGAGTATTTTGCGGAGGGAGAGGAAGCAAAATGGAAAAGACATTTGGAAGTATTTGAGGCAATCCATGCAGGGCTTGATAAACTTGGCTTCAAGGATATTATCAGAAGAGAAATACAGGCAGGTCTTGGGGTTACGGTGAAATACCCGGATGATGAAAACTGGAGTTTTGAAAAGATACATGATTATTGCTATGAGCGTGGATTTATAATATATCCCGGAAAGACGGCAGCGCAGAACACATTCCGGCTTTGTGCGCTTGGAGCCATCACGAAGGAAGATATTAAGGATTTTTTTATTGTTCTGTATGAGGCACTCAAAGTAAACAATATTCAGATACCAATTCATTATAAGGCTTAATAGCCAGTTTCATACCCGAAAACAGGGGAAAATTTAGGAGGAATTGATTTGAAAGACGAAACAAAATGCTTACATGCAGGTTATCACCCTAAAAATGCAGAACCACGGGTTATATCGATTGTACAGAGTACCACATATGTTTATGACTCTACGGAAGAAGTTGCGGCAGTGTTTGATGATCCGATGAAGTCACTGATTTATTCCAGATTTGGAAATCCAACAGTAATGGCGGTTGAGGATAAGATTGCAGAGCTTGAAGGCGGTATTGGAGCGATGTGTACCACATCAGGTCAGGCAGCAGTGCTATTGTCGTTACTTAATATCTGCAATGCGGGAGATAGTTTTATCAGTACCACAGAGATTTATGGCGGTTCTGTCAATCTGTTTTCACATACACTCAGACGGTTAGGAATTGAGTGCATTTATATTGATAAAAATGCAACGGATGAAGAAATAGGGGCTGCATTTCAACCAAACACAAAGGCGGTATTTGGAGAAACGATTGCGAACCCGGCATTGACAGTTTTTGATATAGAACGGTTTGCGGCTATTGCACATCAGCATGGCGTTCCTCTGATTGTGGATAATACGTTTGCAACGCCTATTTTGTGCAAACCCTTTGCGTTTGGGGCAGATATAATCGTTCACTCCACTTCCAAATATATGGATGGTCATGCGGTACAGGTAGGAGGGGCGATTGTAGACAGTGGAAATTTTGACTGGACAAATGGCAGGTTCCCGGATTTGACAGAGCCGGATGAATCCTATCATGGGATTTCCTATACAGAAACATACGGGAAAAAGGCATATATTGTAAAAGCAAGAATGCAGCTCATGCGTGATTTTGGAGTTTATCCTGCCGCACATTCCGCATTTTTGCTGAATCTTGGTCTGGAAACATTGGCGGTGAGAATGAAGCAGTATTGTGAAAACGCTATGACAGTAGCGGAATATTTAGAGCAGTCAGACAAAGTGGAAAAGGTAAATTATCCGGGATTACAAAGCGATGAAAGCTATAGATTGGCTCAAAAGTATCTGAGTGGGTGCAGCGGTGTTACGTCTTTTGTCATCAAAGGGGGCAAAGAAGCAGCGGTAAAATTTATGAATAAGCTGCAGCTTGCATCAAATGAAGTTCATGTTTCAGATATACGAACCTGTGTATTACACCCTGCAAGCGAAACACATCGTCAGTTGACAGAGGAACAGTTGGTTGCTGCGGGGATTGAGCAGGGATTAGTTCGCCTTTCCGTTGGCTTGGAAAATGTGGGGGACATTATAGCAGATCTGGAACAGGCATTTTCCGAATTGTAAATTTGGGAGTTGTTATTTTTGGATCTGAAATTTAGGAAAGTCAAATTTATATTTTTATGGAAGGAAGAGTGTAGAAATGATATTGCATAATGTTTATTTTAGCGCAAAAGGTACAACGGAAATGTGTGCAGGCTGTATAGGTCAGGGGCTAAATTTGCAGATGAAACCTTATAACTGGTTTGAAAAACCATGCAATGAGTTGTTGGAAATTTCAAGCGAAGATGTATTGCTGTTCAGTATGCCTGTGTATGGTGGGTTTATTCCGCAGCCATGCGCTAAAATGGCAAGAAATCTGAAGGGCAACCATACTCCGGCTGTTATTGCCGCAGTATATGGAAATCGGCATTATGATGATGCGTTGTTGCAGATGAAGGATATTTTAACGGAGCAGGGATTTTATGTAATAGCGGCAGGGGCATTTATAGCGGAACATTCTGTTTTTCCGAGTGTGGCATCGGGACGCCCGGATGATAAAGACAAAGCGGCGATGAAAGCGTTTGCTGCAAAGTGTTGTCAGCTTTTGAGTATTCGTAATTTGAAAAATTATAAAGAAATCGGCCTGCCGGGAACAAAGGGATATGATGGCTTCTCTTATGAGGGAGTACCGTTTAAACCGGATGGTGATGATAAGTGTGTTGGATGTGGGGAATGTAAAAGAATTTGCCCTCAAAATGCAATTAGTGAGGAGAATTTTAGAAAGACAGATAATGACAAGTGCGTTGCCTGTGGTGCCTGTATAAAAGTGTGTCCTGTCGGGGCAAGAAACTATCACAGCGAGGTTTATGAACAGGTTCGAGGTGATTTTGAAAAGATGTGTTCAGAATATAGGGTGCCGGAGTTGTTTTATGTAGAGGAGGCAGAATGATGAAGAAAATTCCTTTGGCTACACCTACCATGCATACGGAGGAGCAGCAGTATATTCAGAAAGCGTTTGATACAAACTGGATTTCGCCGTTGGGAGCAAATGTAGATGAATTTGAGGATAAAGTAGCAGCCTATGTGGGAGTATCTTCTTCTGCTGCGCTTTCGTCCGGAACTGCGACGTTACATCTTTCAGTTATTTTAGCGGATGTAAAAGAGAATGATATTGTGTTTGTTCCTTCCCTGACATTTGCGGCAAGCGTCAATCCGGTTAGATATGAGAAAGCAATCCCCGTCTTTATTGATTCAGAGCGTGATACATGGAATATGGACGCAGCGGCACTCCGAAAAGCATTTGAGAAATATCCTCACCCGAAGGCTGTCATGGCTGTGCATTTGTATGGCACATCAGCAAATATGAACGAAATATGCGCTCTTTGTAAGGAGCATAACGTCCCTTTGATTGAAGATGCGGCTGAATCGTTAGGTACGACATATAAAGGGAAAATGACAGGTACTTTTGGGGACTATGGGATTTATTCATTTAACGGGAACAAAATTATCACAACTTCCGGCGGGGGTATACTGGTTGCACAGCAGGAAAAAGATGTGGATAAAGCACGGTTTTTATCCAGACAGGCTCGTGATCCTGCCAGACATTATCAACATTCTACGATTGGTTACAATTACAGGATGTCAAATGTTGTTGCCGGGATTGGATGCGGGCAGATGCTGCATATTGATGAGCATATACAGAAAAAGCACGAAATTTACAAAACGTATCAGGAAGCCTTTTCGGATATAGAAGAAATTGAAATGAACCCATTGAATAAGGATGCGATTGACAATAACTGGCTTTCCTGCATGACAATATCGCCAGACAGCAATGTAACGCCAACACAGGTTATGGATGCCTTAGAAGCGGAAGGCATTGAAACAAGACCGATATGGAAACCGATGCATTTGCAGCCTGTATTTGAGGAATATGATTTTATTCAGGTAGAGGATGGACTGAGCGTGAGTGAAGATATTTTTAACAGAGGGCTTTGTCTGCCAAGCGATATTAAAAATACAAAAGAGGATATGGAACGTATTGTAGAAATTGTGAGGAAACAGTTCCGGCATCAGTAAAATTGTCGTTGTGGGCAGAATAGAAGTTTAGGAGGTTTTTATGAGAAAGGTATATAATTTTTCGGCAGGTCCGGCTGTTTTGCCGGAATCTGTATTACAGGAAGCAGCAGATGAAATGTTGGATTATAAGGGCAGCGGTATGTCCGTTATGGAAATGAGCCACCGTTCGTCCTTATTCCAGTCCATTATTGATGAAACAGAGCAGGATTTACGCACACTTATGAATATTCCCGATAATTATGCGGTTTTGTTTCTGCAAGGCGGGACTTCCCTGCAATTTTCCATGATACCAATGAATTTTATGAGGAATGGTAAAGCAGATTATATTTTGACCGGATATTGGTCAAAGAAGGCATATGAGGAAGCGAAACGATACGGACAGATTAACATTGCGGCATCTTCGGAAGGAGATAATTTTTCATATATCCCGGATTGCAGTGATTTAGAGATTTCTTTGGATTCGGATTATGTATATATGTGTGAAAACAATACGATTTATGGAACAAAATTTAAGGTGTGTCCAAACAGCAAGGGTAAGATATTGATCAATGACATATCTTCTTGTTTTTTATCAGAACCGATGAATGTTTCAGATTATGGTATGCTTTTTGGAGGCGTACAAAAGAATCTGGCACCTGCCGGACTGGTCATCGCAATTATGCGTAAAGACCTGATTTCGGAAACGGTTTTACCGAATACACCGACTATGCTGCAATACAAAATCCATGCGGATAAACAATCGCTATATAATACTCCACCTACCTATAACATTTATATGGTGGGCAAGGTAGTTAAATGGATTCAGTCGTTAGGCGGCTTAGAGAAGATGAAAGAAATCAATGAAAGAAAGGCAGCGCTTTTATATGATTATTTAGATTCCAGCTCATTGTTTTATAGTCTTGCAAATGCAGATAGCAGATCGCTGATGAATGTGACATTCCGTACAAAGTCAGATGCGATTGATGCGGAGTTTATAAAGCAGGCTGAAAAGCATGGAATTGTCAGCATCAAGGGGCATCGTGCGATTGGCGGAATGAGGGCAAGTTTGTATAATGCTATGCCGATAGAGGGTGTACAGCATCTGATTGACTTTATGCGTGAGTTTGAAAATAGTGGTGATTATTATGCAAAATAGGGATGTTTTTGAGAAAGACCGGAAGTATATTGCTCACACTTATAATCGTTTTTCAGCAGCGATAAAGAGTGGGTATGGAGCGCAGGCAGAAGATTATGAAGGAAAAAAGTATATTGATTTTGGCAGCGGTATTGGAACAAATTCATTGGGTTTTTGTAACGATAAATGGGTTCAGGCGGTTGTTTCTCAGGTAAAGCAATTACAACATACTTCTAATTTATTCTATACTCTGCCGGGCAGTCTTTTGGCTGAATTTCTATGTAAAATAACAGGATATTCAAAAGTTTTCTTTGGAAATTCTGGTGCAGAGGCAAATGAGGGTGCAATAAAAATTGCAAGGAAATATGGAATGGAAATAAAAGGAGAGAAATGCAATCGTATCATTACACTGGAAAATTCCTTTCATGGAAGAACGATAACGACACTTTCTGCTACAGGTCAGGATATATTTCACCAGAGTTTCTTTCCCTTTACAGAAGGATTTTGTTATGTTCCGGCAAATGACAGTCAGGCATTACATAATGCTGTAGATGATACTGTGTGTGCGGTTATAATTGAGCTTGTACAGGGTGAGAGTGGCGTAAATGTACTTAATAAGAAATATGTAAAGGATATTGAACAACTATGCAAAGACAAACACATTCTGCTTATTGTGGATGAAGTGCAGACAGGAGTAGGCAGGACAGGTACATTTTTATGCAGTGAACAATATGGGATATATCCAAACGTGATTACTTTGGCAAAAGGATTGGGAGCAGGACTTCCAATCGGAGCAGTCCTCATGGATAAATTAACTGAAAATGTTTTTCAAGCGGGAGATCACGGCTCGACTTTTGGAGGGAATCCAGTTGCTTGTGCAGGTGCAGTTGAGGTGTTAAAACAAGTTGCCAATAAAGATTTTTTGATGGATATTAATTTCAAATCTGACTATATGTATGAAAAATTATCTGCTATGCCCAATGTTACAGATGTATCAGGAATGGGATTGATGTTTGGTTTGTCTTTAAAAAAATATTTGGGAGCAGGAGAAGCTGCAAAAAAATGTGTGAAAAGTGGGCTTTTGATTTTGACTGCTAAAGAGAAACTTCGGATTATGCCGCCATTGAATATTTCAAAAAAGGAAATAGATATAGGGCTTAATATTTTAAGAGAATGTTTATCAGATACGTTGCTGTAAATATCATTGGATAGAAATTTTTTTGTCAAAATGTAATTGCCTATGCTTTTGGAAAATAATTGTTGGAGTTAGTCAAACATGGAAAAACGATATGTGAATGGTTGAAAAAAGCAGACAGGTTTAGCATATATAAATATGTGCATCGCAATGGAATTTTTACGTTCAATGTGGTGCATTTTTTATTAAATTTGTTAAATGATTTGAGGAGATAAATTTGATAAAACATTCAGGGGGTTAGGGGGAGTCAATGTCGTCAACTTAAGCCGAAAATCTAGTAACTATAAATTTATGCGTATGCAAAAACCATTTGTTATTCCGTGATGACTCACTTTCCTCTTAAAATGTCTGTCTGGACGAATAATGGATCTTATGTTTTTGACGCGC
>JAAZZQ010000073.1 GCA_014239155.1 Lachnospiraceae bacterium
CGCTGGAACATCGAAATATCATACTATGAAAGCAAGACTTTCTGGTCATTTGAAGATTATCGTGTACGCAGCCGAGAGGGGATTGAACGCCTGATCAACCTGGAGTGCGTTGCCTACAGCGCCATGACGTTGCTTCCATACAACGATCGTTCTTTTTCACACTACCAGTCTGCCAGCGCACAGGAGACTCGTTTCGGCATAGGGCAGGAAATTCAGGGCAGTATAATATTCAGCAGTTTCGTGGGAAAACTCGAAACTGTGAAAAAATCATGTGCTCTGGTCAAAATAATTGAGAACTATGTCTTATCGGGCTTTAAAAATGTCCAAAAGTTGTAAACTGGTGGGTTTATTATTCAGATGGTAATATTTTGAGGTTAAAGTGTGAGGAAGTGGAAAGCGGTCTGCATACAACGGAACAATCACTTGCAAAGCTGCATAAGCTGTTGGATGATAAGCCGATTGAGTATGTTGCAATGGCATTGTCGGGAGAACTGCAAGCCTATTGTGATATAGAGGCGGATATGGTAAAAGGTATGTTTGGTACGATTGTTCAAGGTTATCTGAAGCAGGGCTATAATAAAGCTATGGCAGAAGCGTTGGCGAGAGAATTTTTCAAGTATGAAAGTTGAGGGAGAGTATGACAGATACGGAAAAGAAAGTAATGGTGCGGCTATGTATGAAGATTTTAACAGATACAGACCTTTATGAAGCGGATAAAGAGGTACGGGATTTAATAGACTGGATATACATTTCAGAGCAGATGAAAGAAAACAATAATAAAATCCGTAGTCTGACAGGGGAATATAAGCAGATAGAGCCGGAATGCCGAGAGGGTGTCAGAGAAAAATTAGAACGTATGAAAAAGTTGTGTGAAGAAAGGAATGATTTATATGAGAAGCAGAATGAGTTGAAAGGGCGGAGGGAGAAGCTGGAACAGAGTTTTGAGAGATAATAAGAGATATAAGAGTAAAGGGCGGGCGAGTATGACCTGCCTTTTTCCTTAGTGATATTTTTTTACATGGTGCTAGCACCATGTAGTCAAGAGAATATGACAACAATAAAAATTTAGAAATCTTATTTAAAATTGTTGTCTAAAAATATGGTATGGAACATAGTATACAAGGAAATATCACAAATAGCGATAAAATATCTTGACTTTCTTTAAAAATGTGTTATACTGAAATTGCTTTAACAAATAGGTATATCCATCCAGAAGATGTAACGTGAGCAAATTGCTTGGAAGGGAAACCTTAAATTAAAAGCGGGGAGCGAGTACCATGCGTGTCCTATGTGCTGTGAGCGCATTGACGCAGAGTATTCTGCAGTATGGTATATAGCGTTCTCAAAGCGTGTGGATGGAACACGCTTTAATGGTGGATTAGTTTGTGATTTGAAAAAGAACCTTGATTCGAATTCCTTTCTTGGATGGCATCTTTGATTATAAAGATGAGAAAGGGGGCGAAACTATGAAAAGGTTTTGCAGAAAAGTTAAAGTATTTTTCAAATCCGGCATTGAAACGGTGAAAGCATTCTGTAGAAATAATAAGAAATCAATCATAAGATTGGTTGGCAGATTTGTTATCTACGTTTGCAAAACCATTATTGAGTTGTTATTAGATAACTTGTTTTAATGCCAATTAATCTATTTTTTTATGCATAGATAGGGAAGGGAAAATCTATGGTTGGAGAAGCACTCAGATTATTAAGGATTTTTAATGGATATAAATCTGCAGAATTAGCTGAGAAATTAGGAATTTCTCAAAGTTATGTTTCGGAAATAGAAAATAATAAAAAACAGCCAACAATGGATATATTAGATAAATATGCCAATGTGTTTGAAATGAAAAAATCAACATTATTATTGTTTGCAGAATCTTTAGAAAATGATGTTGATGTGCAGCATAATAAAAAACAGAAAGTAGCGTTGGCGGGAATGAAATTATTAAAAATACTTGAAAAAGTTGGTGAGTTTGAAGATGAGTAAATGTTATCCAATAGAGAACAGCCCATTATATCGGTTGAGAAATAGAAGAAGATTAGCGGAGCTTTTATATCTGCCTAAAAATTATTTTCAGGAAGAGCATACTTATTGTTATAATGATTTTTCAAGACCAAAACCAAATGGAGATGGAAAAAGACACTTTACCGTACCACCAGATGATTTAAAGGAGATACAAAAACATATTTGCATATTGCTTAAACGGATTATAACACCGGAATGGGTGATGTCGGGTAAAAAATCGTGCAGTTACATAACGAATGCAGAGATACATTTAAAACATAGATTTGTAAGAACAATGGATATCTCAAAGTTTTATGATTCAGCACAGCGAAGCAGAATCTACAATATGTTTTCACAGACATTTAAAATGGCTTCTGATATTGCATGGATTATGACAGAGTTAGTAACATATAATGGAATGTTGCCAACGGGAAGTCCGTCCAGTCAATTGGTTGTATATTGGACATATTTTGATATGTTTCAGAGGATTAATGAATTGTCAGAAAAATATGATTGTCGTTTTTCACTTTATGTGGATGATATGGCGTTTTCTTCAGATTTTCCTATTAAACGGCAGTTAAGAGATGAAGTTTCAGTTGTATTAAGGAAGAATGGATTATTAGCAAAAAGCAAAAAGGATCATTATTATCAAGCAAACGATTTCAAGATTATTACTGGAGTTGGGATAAAGCAGGGAAAGAAAATTGTGCCCAATAATAAGCGTAAGCAGATAATAGAATTATATGTGCAATGCAAGAAAAGTGGTAGCATATATGATATTGAAAAGCTTAACGGAACCTTATGTTCACTGAGACAAATAGAACCCAGTATCTTTCCGGAAATATACGGTTATGTTCATTGTTATGAGAAAGAATTAAAAAAATTATCGAGAGATAGATTTTATAGAGTTAAAAGGGAAAAGAAGCCATATCGTACTAAACAGATGTATAATGTTGTAAGTAACATGAACTTGGTTGAGCAGAGAAAAGAAGGTAAGCAATGTTAGATTATATTATTGAACGTACAAATAAATATATTGATAATATGCCGAAAATAGAGCGAAAAAAGTATGGTCAATTCTTTACAAGTAAAGAAACAGCACGTTTTATGGCAGGATTATATGATATTTCTGATAACAAACCTAAAGTCAGCATTTTGGATGCGGGAGCAGGTTCGGGGATATTATCGTGTGCGCTTATAGAACGTTTAGAACAGGTAGAGTCTATTCAGACAATAGAGCTGACTTGTTATGAGAATGATGATAATATTCTGGGGTTGCTAGAAGAAAACTTGCATACTTGCCGGATAAATTCTAAAAAGGATATTCAAATTCATGTTATCACAGATAATTATATTACAAGCCAATACATGGACTTCAATCAGATGTTAGGTGCTAATCCTGAACCTAAAAAATATGATTTGGTTATTGGCAATCCTCCGTATATGAAAATACCGAAAGATGCACCGGAGGTAACTGCCATGCCGGAGGTTTGTTATGGTGCGCCTAATTTGTATTTCATTTTTGCGGCAATGGGATTGTTTAATCTGGATAATGATGGGGAAATGGTGTATATAATTCCTCGTTCGTGGACTTCCGGCGCTTATTTCAAGCGGTTTAGACAGTATTTTCTGAAAGAGGGAAAATTAGAACATATTCATTTGTTTGTAAGCCGGAATAAAGTATTTGACAAGGAAGAGGTTTTGCAGGAAACAATCATTATAAAAGTAAGAAAGACAAATCAAATACCAAAAGAAGTAACAATTACTTCTTCGCAGTCAAACAATGATTTTGATAACCTCACTTCCCTGACTGTGCCATATAGCCTTGTGGTATCGGGGAATGATTATTATGTGTACTTAGTTACGAATAAAAGAGAAGTTTCGGTATTGGAACGTTTACATAGATTTGATAAAACATTGCCGGATATTGGATTAAAAATGAAAACAGGATTGACCGTTGACTTCCGTAATCGAGAGATACTTCGTGATGAGGCAGAAGAAGGCGCAATACCACTTTTTTACTCGCAGCATATCAAGCAGGGGGAAGTACAGTTCCCTATTAAGAAAGAGCATGAGTATGTGGTGACAGAACAAAATGGATTGATGCAGGACAACCGAAATTATCTGTTTGTCAAGCGTTTTACTGCAAAGGAAGAACGACGCAGGCTGCAGTGCGGTGTATACTTATCGAAGAAATATCCGCAGTATAAGAAAATCAGCACACAGAATAAGATAAATTTTATAGATGGGTTGATAACGGAAATGTCAGAATGCCTTGTGTATGGATTATATGTGATTTTTAATTCAACTCTTTATGATGAATATTATAGGATTTTGAATGGTTCAACACAGGTAAATTCGACAGAGATTAATGCAATGCCAGTACCTGGTTTGGATAGCATACAGGAAATGGGCAGAAAACTGATGAAAAGTAAAGATATGTCAGAAGATAATTGCAATATGATACTGGAGGGATACTGTGGATAAAATTGATGAAGCAAGAGAACTTTTGAGAATGCTTGGGATGCCCAAAGCTCAGCAGGCGGATATTTGTTGTTATGTACTGTTGGCAATGGCAGGAGTAAGGCAGAATACAGAATGGGCAGATGCGGAGAATGAGTGGATTCGTATCCATGACATTATTCAGTTTGCCAATACATATTATGGATCGACTTATGCAGAGAATAGTAGGGAAACTTTTCGCAAGCAGGCATTACATCATTTTCGGAATGCTGCACTTGTAGAAGATAATGGAAAAGCAACAAACAGCCCAAATTATAGGTACAGGCTTACAGTAGAAACATTGCAAATAGTAAAGGCATTTCAAACACCAGAATGGCAAAAATCTGTAAATCGTTTTTTAAAATATCATGAAAAATTGGTGGACATTTATGCTTCAAAGAAGAAAATGACGATGATGCCAGTGCGGATAAATGGGGATGATTTTCAATTTTCTACAGGAAAGCACAATGAATTGCAAAAAGCTATTATTGAGGAATTTGCTCCACGATTTGCACCCAATTCAGAGTGTTTGTATGTTGGGGATACAATAGAAAAGGATTTAGTGAAAAATGTTGAAAAGCTTACAGAATTAGGATTTGAGATAACATTACATGACAAAATGCCGGATGTAGTTTTATACAGGGAAGATAAGAATTGGATATATTTTGTAGAATCAGTGACTTCTGTAGGACCGATGGATTCTAAAAGAATATTGGAAATAACTGAAATGACAAAGAATGTAACAGCAGGAAAAATCTTTGTGACGGCATTTCTTGATTTTAAAACATATAAGAGATTTTCAGAGATGTTGGCATGGGAAACAGAAGTCTGGATTGCCGAGATGCCGGAACATATGATACATCTGAATGGGAATAAGTTTTTAGGACCGAGATAAACAATGCATAAGAACATATTGGAAGAATGATAGTTAATTACAAGGAGAGAGGAAAAGTGAAAGAAGATAAGATACCAAAAGTTTTTATATCCTATTCTTGGAGCAGTGATGATATAACGATGCCATTGGCAGAACGATTAGTGTCGCATGGGATTGAGGTTGTATTAGATAAATGGGATTTAAAGGAAGGGCAAGACAAGTATGTTTTCATGGAACAGTGTGTCAATGATCCGGAAATTGATAAGGTTCTTATAGTTTGTAATCAAAAGTATGCAGAAAGAGCAAATAATAGAGAAGGTGGAGTGGGCGATGAAACCGCCATTATTTCTACTGAAGTATATGGTAAAGTGAATCAAGAAAAGTTTATTCCTATCATTGCAGAATGTGATGAGGAGGGCAATCCGTATGTTCCTGCCTATATTAAATCAAGAATTTATATTGATTTATCAAATGTGGAGAAGTATGAAGCAGAATATGAAAAATTGTTGCGGAATATATACGAAAAACCAATATATAAGAAACCTAAACTGGGATCAAAACCTGAGTGGTTAGAAGAAGATAATGTAAATCTGTTTCCTTTGCAGGATTTGATTAGACAATTAAAGGGATGTGACAGTGCTAGAAAACAGAATGTGATAATCAAACGATTTATTGACCAATATATTGAAATATTAAAAACTTACTACGATAAAGACATAAATGATGGACAACAAGTATATGAAACATGGATGAAAACGAAGAACGTTCGCAATGTCATTAACTTAAGGAAAAATAATAATCCCGGACATCTTTTTATGCTGTTTAAGCAAAAAGATATCTGGGATTATTGCATTTTTATCCAGCAGAATCAATCGTAGGGTTTCTGCGTTAACGGCAAGAAGGCATAATC
>JAAZZQ010000075.1 GCA_014239155.1 Lachnospiraceae bacterium
ATGTCCAGAAGCCGCTATTCAGTTGTCCGGGGAATCCTTCTCCTGCCCGCTGACTTCCCCACAGTCAAAGGCTTCGTCCACCTCTGTATTCGGAGTGACTTTCATGTGGTGCAGATGCTTCACATAGTCCTCAATGTCAAAGGCGTTTTTCTGGTCATAATCGGACAGCTCTTTGTACCTGCCATGCTTCGTTATATCGAATTTATCCGAGAAGAATGGTCTGACACCTCTAAGCTGCATGATACATTTCCCGCCGTCCATGACCGCAATCTCATCCTGGCTCATCAGCGCCTTCCCGGTCTTTTGGTAATTCAGACCGTAGGACTGCGATGTTCCCCTTGTATCAGAGGTGTTGTAAAGATCAATGGTTTCCTTCCCTAAAACATCTTCCAGCTCTTTCAGGGTGGTTTTTTCTTTCCCTCCGAGGAATAAAGTAGTGTCACAATTCCCTTCGATTGTGTCGGAATTGTCTTTATAAATTGCCTTTAGCTGGGATTTGGACTGTAAAATAATGGAAGCCGATATTTCACGGCTTCGGATTGTGGCGATCAGCTTCTCAAACTGCGGAATCTGACCGATATTCGCAAATTCGTCCAACAGCATCCTCACATGAACCGGAAGCCTGCCGTTATAGACATCATCTGCCTTGTCGCAGAGCAGGTTAAAGAGCTGTGAATACATGATTGACACCACGAAATTAAACGTGGCGTCCGTATCTGAAATAATGACGAATAATGCCGTTTTCTGCTCTCCGAGCGTGTCAAGCTCCAGATCGTCATACTCCATCAGGTCACGCAGCTCTTTTATGTCAAATGGCGCTAACCTTGCGCCGCAGCTAATCAGGATAGATTTAGCTGTCTTGCCTGCCGCAAGTTTGTACTTTTTATACTGGCGGACAGCGAAATGATTTGGGTCTTTTTCCTCCAGTTCGTCAAACAGAAGGTCAACAGCGTTTTTGAAATTCTCGTCATCTTCCCTTGCTTCGCTTGCGTCAATCAAATCAATCAGCATGGCGAAATTCTGTTCTTCTTCCGGGGCTTCGTACCAGATGTAGGCGATGAGAGCTGTGTAATACAGTTTTTCCGCTTTCACCCAAAAATCCTCGCCGGATTGTTGCCCCTCCCCTTTGGTATTGACAATAATCGTGTTTACGAGTTTCAAAATATCCTTTTCGCTCCGAAGATAGGCGAAAGGATTGTAATGCATGGACTTCGCAAAGTTTATGGTATTGAGGACTTTTATCTTATATTTTCCCTTTTTCAGCATCTTTCCGCATTCGATCAACACGGTGCCTTTCGGGTCTGTAACTACAAAGGAGCTGTGCATTTGCATGAGGTTCGGCTTAACAAAAAATCTCGTCTTGCCCGAACCAGAGCCGCCGATCACAAGGATATTTTTATTCCTTGCATACTTCGGCTGTTTCGGTCTGCCTGACATCATCAGCCTTTCCGTCTGTGTCAGGAGAATATTGTTCTCAAACTCCGAATCCATATATGGCTCGATGTCTTTCGCATTTCCCCACCTTGCAGAACCGTACTCCACGCCCTGCCGAAACTTCTTGGCATTCTTCGCCTTGAAATAGACCAGAAGCCTTAATGCAATCCCGCAGCACACCCCGATCAGCAGGTCTTTCGGGTAAAAACTTGGTAATGGATTAGAAAACAAATCCTCCATTCCCGCCATGACCGCCATCATCTTTGCGGAAGCGTCCTGCCCCGGCGATACCCGCCACAGACACGCTGTCTTGTCACAGAAATATCCGGCAAGCACATAAGGAAGGTTCATCAGGACAAGTTTCTTTTTGTCCAGATTCCCGGTCTTTGCCTTGAGGTTCTTCGGAATGGCTTTTAAGTCTTTGGCTATGCCATTTACGATATTGCTCATAAGCTCTGCCCCCTGTCCTTGTTTTTCTCCCGGCTCCGTTCCCGGTTCTTGTCCTGCGATACTGCGTCTTTGAAACGCTTTAACTTCTCCCTTACGGAAACTTTTCCTTTCTTCTTCTCGTTACCATAAACAAATTCCTTAAATGCCTGCGCTACCGCATCGGCATCTTTGCCCTTAAAAAAGACCAGATATTTCGGCGGCTCGCACGTCTTGTCTTTCTTTATGGCAAAATCAACATTGTACTTTTTCGCCACACGTTCAAAAGATTTGATATTGCCGTCAGTGACCTCAATGGACGAAACCCCCATGCCTTCGCCAACGAGCTTTTTCACAGATGTTTTTCCATGCGTTTTCCGGGCATTTTGCCCTGATTTCTGCTTTTGGTGGTTTAAATACATCCTCATTGCGGCTTTCAGCACATTGGTGTCTAATTTTGCGGTCTTAATCACAAGGGCGATTGTTTTCTGTGTTACTTCCTCCTGCATGAAACACCTCCTTGTTCATTCCTGTCAAAGACCATGCACTAAGGCGGAATCCCCCGGCAGGTAATGTAAAAGACAATTTTTAATTTGATATACATATTTTCCTCCTTTTCCACTTTTGGACATCGTGTCCAGAAGTTAATTTTGCTGGCACTCTGTCCTGATATAATCCTCATATTTTTTTAATTCCATATCTGTATCAACGCCATAGGACAAACAGATGTCCGTAAATCCGCACAGGCTGTCAGCGTTCAAAAAGTCTTTATAAAGCCTGCCAAAATCATCAGCAAACTTTTCTATGATCTGCTCATGGCTGTCCTGGGGAGAATAACGGTAATAAATTTTCCTCCCGCTTGTCTTTCCCCTCATATCTGTCAGGTGGTAATGCACTTCCCCCAACTGCTTTACCGTAATATATATATCATTGCCCCGCCTTCTTAACTGAAAGCAGGTAACGCTGTGCCTTGTTGCAATCGTAATATTCGGATTCACCCCTGCTTTTGTGCATCCCTCCGCTAATTTTGAGAACAGCGCAGCAACCGCTTTTTTCTGAAAATCAATTTTATCCATTCTTTTCCCTTTCCACCTCTGGACATTGTGTCCAGAAGTTATTCTTTTTCATTCATGCAGTAGATGGTATAAAGGCTGGCAGACAGTTCCCCGTCCGTATACTCCACATCGTCAAGCAAAAGAGCCTGAAACAGTACATCCTCCACACACTCAAGCCGCACTTTCCTTTGTTCCTGCTCTGCAAGGTGTCCGTACTCCACCCCGTCAGAAACAACAGATTTTCTTGCCGCAACACAATAAGTAAACAGACCGAGGATATATTTATTTGACATGATAAAGGCATATGTTTCCTGTCCGTCATGGATCATCCGGTATTTTTCTGCTTCTTCCTGTGGAAGCAGAAAAACACACCGTACTGTTTCCAGACAAAGCCCTCTGCCATAGTCCGGCTTTAGCCGGTTCTTATACCTCTGTATCCCCGCATAAATCCTCTCACGGTCAATAACGGAGCGTGTGCGCTTAAACTGCGGATTTTTGCAGAATAAATCCCAATCCATATATACGTTGTTGATGATGGTCTTTTCTGCATACTGGCGGAAAGATTTCAGCCTTAACAGATAGGCAAGCACTTCGTCCAGTTTTTCTTCTGATGTAACGGTCTGGAAAGGGTTTGCGCCAAATTCCAGCCTGTCAAACATCAGCGGGCAGCTCCCTTTTTTTGCCTCACGCTCCATTACCCGTTTCACATCCCGTAATGATTCCACATTGTTCTCCTCCTTTTTCCCGATACACCCGACCAGAAGTAATAAAAAAGGCAGCTACAAATCTATACTGATTCATAACCGCCTTCACGCTGTTTCCATATTTCATTTTTTTAAGACAGAGGGCTTCACCCTCCGTACCTCCTGAATCCTTGCAGGAAGTGTGATTGAAAAGATAATCACACTTCCTGCAAGGCTGAAAAGTGCCGCCCTCCACGTTTTAGCGGACTTGTCATATCTCGATTCCCGCTGCTATTGCGAAAGCCTGTTTCCTGCCCATAAGCTCATTTTTCTTTTCTTCCGGCAGGCTTTTGAATATCCCGTCATAGCCTTCTTCCAAAAGCGGCGTTCCCTCTGCAAAATGGTAAAGCCATGCGTTCAGCCATTCTTCCCACAAATCCTCAAAAAGCTCCTTGCTGTCTGTAAATGTATAATCATTCTCAAAGCCTGTTGACGGCGTGTAATATTGCAGCTTCACAAAACCGTACCTTCCGGCATCCAGCACAATGACATCCACATCTTCAAGCAGCGTAAATGCGTCCGCCACCTTCCGGCATTTTTCCTGTTCTTCTTTTGTAATATATGTTTTCTTTTCCATAAGCCTGCATCTCCTCACACTTATTTTTTATACACCTTCCAAAATGCCAATCCTTGAAAATCTTTCCATAAGGGTATCATCTGGTTCAAATTCCCGCAGAATGGAAGTGTCTGCGAAAATAAACCTCTCCTTATAGCGGCTCATGACATCAAGCAGCATAAGAAAACATTCCTGATGATAGAGCAGGCTGGCAAGGCAGAGCAGCTCACTGTCTTTTAATTCCCCAATCCTGAAATAATTTTCAAAATCATACTGGTCTGCAAACTTGCAGAAAGCCACTTTTTCCAGCAGCAGCTCTTTCCCCACTCCGTCCTGTTCCTCATATATTTCCCGAAGTTTTTTCCTGTCCATATCCATGTACTCCTTTCTGTTTTTAATCTCTGATTTTGGTAACTATAACCATCTCCATTATAGGAGCATAATAATACATATTCAAGTAGAAAAAGGAGGAAAATACCGCATATTATGATTAAATTCGACAAACTTTTCCGCACCCTGAAAGAAAACGGAATCAGCCAGTACAGCCTCTATACCCATCATGGCATCAGCCGTTCACAGATACAGCGGCTGAAAAATAACGAATCTGTCACCACCCATACACTGAACATGATACTGAATATCTTAGGCGATGGCTTTTCCCTCAATGACATTGCCGAATTTACGCCTGATACGGAACAGCCGGAGAAATAAGCCCCGCCTGTTTCCTTCACTTTTGGACATCATGTCCAGAAGCATTTTATGTAATCCCCTTTTTCGCCCACCCTCCACCGTACATATCATGCTGTACCTCCTGCTGGTAATAATGGCTCATGGTTGAGGGGGCATTGTAAAGTGTGGTAATCAGGTATGCCCTGATATTGGTAATCTTTGTTGTGGTATCTTTCATGCACCCCATGACATATTCCACATGGCTGCTGTTCAGTTTCAGGAAACGGGATTTTACAAGCTCATATGGATATTCTTCCCCGTTGATGCGTATTTTCTCACGTTTTACGCATACCACATCACAGATTGTTTCATAGATTTCCTCGTACATCTCCTTATCGTGATACTGGTCATATTTCATGTGATGCTCATATTCGATATTGTCACGGATCAATGCCATATAGGCGGCTGTTTCATCAATCCTATCCATCATATCCGCTTTTTCCTGTGCCACTGGGTTATCCACATCTGCCACAGATTGATTGATAAGATTGGTATAACTCACATCGTTATAATTCTGATTGTTATAGTTAGTATTGTTATAATTAGGGACAAATCCTTTTACTTCTTGAAGTTCAGTTTCTTTACTTGCAGAAGTTAAATTCTTTTCCCTCTTGAAGTCAGATTCCTTTACTTCCAGAAGTTCAGTTTCTTTACTTGCAGAAGTTAAATTTCTTTCCTTCTTGAAGTAAAGATTTTTTACTTCTGTAGAAACATCAGTGTTTGCGGACTTTTTTTCGCCCTCTTTTTCTGGCACAGAAGCAAAATTTTTCACATATATGATGTCAGGTTTTCCAAGTCCCCTGCGTTTTTTCTCAATTAGTCCAATTCCATTGTCTGCATCAAGTTCTTTGATAATCTTTATGCAGGTAGGTTTGGAACAGCCCAAATCCTCCATAATATTCTCCACAGCATAAATAATATATGCCCGGTTTTCATCGTCCAGCCACCCATTTTTCATAGACAGCGCCATTCTGTCAAGCATCAGCCCATACAGGAGCTTAGCATCGCTGCTAAGCCCCTTGAAACGCTCGTCCTTTATCAAGAGTCGGGGAACACGGTAAAAAGAAAACTGCTCCGCTTCAACGCCATAGTAATAATCAAACTTTAATGGCTCGCCCATTCTACCGCCCCTTTCACTGTTTCCTCACGCCTTTCGTGGCGTTCCATTCCTCCAAAAGCTGGATAATGATGCCCTCTATATCGTCATTGGAATAGTCCTCTGAAAAATACCTGCTGATCTTATCGCCTTTGATTGTTACTTTTCTTTCCTTCGGCTTTTCCTCCGCCAGTATCAGGCGCACCATTGCCAGCGTAAGCTCACCGCTTTTCCCATACTCCTTCAGCTTTGCCGCCTGTGCATTGGAAACAGACACGCCCGTTTCCAGAAGGACAGCCTCCACATACTGCTGTTGTTCTTCTGATAAAAAAGAAATGTCCACTCCCTGTGATATTCCTATCTTCTTTGTGTCTACCATATCAAGCAGTTCATCAGAAAGCCTTGCAAGCCATACATACCTCTGCACCGTCTTTCCGCTTTCCCCGGCAGCTTCCCCCACTTCGTCAAGGGTACTGCCGCCCTTGCTGCCCTGATGCTTCATCGCTTCATACTTCATAGCGTAAGCCTTTGCTTTCTCACTTGGCAGAATGTCCTCCCGCTGGATATTGGAATCCACCATGATAATCGTAGCTTCATCGTCCGTATAGTTTCTTACAATGACAGGCATAGTGTCAAGCCCTGCCAGTTCAGAGCCACGTTTCCTCCGGTGTCCGGCTATGATTTCATAGCCGCCTTCTGTCCTCGGTCTTGCAAGCCCTGGCACAAGCACGCCATATTTACTGATACTCTCTGTGGTTTCTTCCATTTTTTCATCATCAAGGACACGGAACGGGTGTCCTTTGAACATATGTAAATCTGCCAGTTTTGCATGAATAATCTGCTCTCCTGAAACATTTTCTACAGTTCCGAATAAATCATCATAGCTGTTCAGCCTGACTTTTGATGCGCTTCCTGCCTTACCTACCTTACCTGCCATTTCCAAGCACCTCCTTTGTCAAGGACTGGTATGCTGCCGCAACTTTGCCTTTCGGGTCATGCAGGTAAATGCTTATGCCCTCTGCGGAAGTTTCCGCCGCCCTCACTGACATTGGTATGCTGCTCTCAAATATCCTTACATTCTTTCCGTAATTCTCTACAAGTAATGCTGTAATATCCTTTGCATAGTTCGTCCTGCTGTCCACCATTGTCAGAAGGATTCCCTCAATCTCTAATTTAGGGTTAATCTGCCGCTTTACCTTGCCTATGGTCTTAATAAGCTGCTCCAGTCCTTTCACGGGCAGGTATGCCGCCTGAACCGGAATCAGTATGCTGTCGGCACACGCAAAAGCGTTTATCGTTATCATGCCGAGGGAAGGCATACAGTCAATCAGGATATAGTCATACCTCTCCTTAACCATCTCCACATAGGAACGCATCATAATCTCCCTGCTCATGACATTCACAAGGGAAACTTCCAAGCCGGACAGCTCAATATTCCCCGGCATCAGGTCAATCCCCTCGTCATGCTTTAAGATACCATAACCCGGCTCTATTTCCTCGTCATTGATGACTTTTTCCATGACATTCGCAAGGGTGACTTTCAGCTTGTCTGGCTCCGTAAAGCCAAGACTTGCGGTAAGGCTGCCCTGTGCGTCCGCATCAATTACTAAAACTTTCTTTCCCTGCTTTGCCAGCCCGATCCCTAAATTGCTTGTGGTGGTGGTCTTGCCCACACCACCCTTTTGGTTTGCGATTGCTATAATTTTACACATGGTCTTTACCTCCGTATCAGTTAGATTTCTCTTTTATATTGGCTTTCTGCACTTCCACATAAGCCCGGTAATACCTGTTTGTACCTTTGTTGCGGTACAGTTCTGAAAATTCTGTCACAGCCACTTTGGGCTGTCTTTTCAGAATCTTCCCAAACCACTTAATATCATTCTTCGTTCCCATCAGTCGAATTTTCAGCACGTTTCCTCTCCATTTCCGCAAGGATTTCCGTGGTGGATTTCTGTTTCTCGCAGTATTCCGGGTAGCGGAGCCTGATGCCCTGCCAGAAGTACACCGCATAGCCGCAGCAGAAAATATCACTTACCGAATACTCCCTACACTCCCTTATCCGCCCGTCCTCGCTCTCATAGTCATCAACGCTTGGCGTTCCGTCTGTGTAAAGGTTAAAGGCAAGCCTCACTACCCGTACACTTCCGCTGGTCTGCCAGCCCTGATGCAGACATTCTGGCTTGATATACCCGGACTTGATGTCATAAATCTGGCTGAAATGATTTCTTGTGTCCTCTGAAATGCCGAGAATGTAAATCAACGCCTTATGGTAGCTGTCCTGATACCTCGCCTGTTCCAGTTTCTCAAAATAAAATTTCTCATGTTCCCCGTTTGCAAAAACCATGTGTGTGTTGTTGGCGCTCTGCGCCCCTGCTCTTAACGCTGTGTTGTTCATGCCTGAACCTCCTTTAATTAGAATAAAATAGTTGTTTGACTATAACAAAAAAGGACAGTCCCATTCGTTAAAATGAGATTGTCCTTTAAGGCACAATGTTCAGGTATTCACATTTATTGCGTATTATTCCGTACTATCAAGTAAAAAAATGTTGTACTTTTGATGTACTTTCCACCAAATCTTGTACTTTTGAGGAAATAGAACACTCTTAAAAATCTGTGAGCAGCTTCCGTTTTCTCTCAATCATTTCGTCGATTTTTTCTATGTATAGAGCCACATCTTTCACATTTTCGCTTCGCTCGATACGCCCGTCAGGGTACACCCGTTTTGACACGCTCCCGGCTCCGCAAGCTACGATAGACTGTTTCTCCTCCATAATCAGAATATTATAAATCCCATATTTTCCCTCCCTCGCATACCCAACATTCTCAAAATTTCCGGACATATTTTTCTGTCGATAGAGATAATATGGTTTCATATCTAGTGCATATGCACCCTTCTGCGCAATTTTTATTGTGTTATCTGTATTGTGGAGCATTGTTATGCCGTTTTCCTCAATCCACTGACTGAGTTTTGACGCCCGCTTAACTGCAAGTGAATGCACTGTTAAACTGTCAGGATTCAACTTTATTATCTCATCAATTGTATGTTGCACGTCGATTTCTAATTCTCCTGGAAGTCCTAAGATAATATCCATATTAATGTTGTCAAATCCTGCATCACGTGCAAGATGAAATGCATTCTTTACTTGGTTCACAGTATGCTGCCTGCCAATATATTTTAATGTCTCATCCTTCATTGTCTGTGGATTTACTGAAATGCGGGTCACACCATACTTTTTTAGCACATCAAGCTTTTCTCTTGTAATGCTGTCCGCCCGCCCTGCTTCTACAGTAAATTCTATTACCTGTTGAAAATCAAGCCTATCACGCACATACTGCAACAGCCTGTCCAATTCCTCTGCCTCCAATGTTGTAGGCGTTCCACCGCCAATATAGACAGTATCTAATATCTTATTTTTGTATCTTTCCGCAACAAAATCAATTTCCTGAAAAAGTGCTTGCAAATATTCTTCTACTCGATTGCGCCACACTACAATTGGATAAGATGTAAAGGAACAATACAGACAAGTCGTCGGGCAAAATGGAATACCAATATAGATGCTATAGCCGTCTTCATAGTGAATTTGATCAAGAATTGCTTTCTCGCGTCTAGCAATATCAAGACTTAACTGTGCTTTTTCCTCACTGACTGCATGTGTCTCTTTCAGCCATGCGATAATCTCCTCATCTTCTTTTCCCTCTGCCAACATTCCCATAGAAAGTTTTGTTGGTCTAATACCTGTAAGGTTTCCCCACGGAAGTGTCTTTCCTGTATAATCACACAAATCATTATAGAATGATAGCTTACGCTCTTTTTTTGTGACATCTATGTCATCTTTATATGTATGCTCATACTCTTTTTTACCATCAATATCAATCACCACTTTCATGTTATTATCATAAAGTAGTACAATAATTTGATTACCACTGTTTGGTTGATTGCTTTGCTGTTCTTCTCCGTACACCCTCACATCATGTTCTGGATAAAATGACTTTATTAACGCGTGCAAATCATACTGATAATTTTCCTTATTTGTATATACATTTATCATATTTATGCTCCCTTACATGCCTTTACACATACCAATCAATTGTTTAAAATGATCTTCAATTTAAAACTTCACATTCTATAAAAATTCAAAACTGATAAATTTCAACATTGTACTTTTATCATAGTTTATAAAGCTGAAAAATCCATGTCTATCCCAGACATGGATTATACTTTCTCTCATATCCAACTGTTGTTGCGTCACCATGTCCTGAGTAGAGCTTCACATCATCTGGAAGAGTCATAATCCTCTCACGAATGGAATCTCCCAACTGACGCATAGAACCCGAATAAAAATCTGTCCTTCCAACAGATCCGTTAAAAATGGTATCTCCGCAAAACATTGTTTTATCTGCTGCAATATAAAAACAGCATCCACCTTTTGTATGCCCTGGTGTATGAAGTACCTCAAACTCCACTCCGGCCATAGAAAAAATCTGTTTATCTCGAAAATACTCGTCTGCCTCAAAACCATAAGCCTTGCCAAACCAACCAGATAAATTTTTCTCTGGGTCTTTTAAAATCTCCGCTTCATCCTCATAGGCATAAATTTTTGCACCGCTGAGTTCCTTAAGCTTTAGCGCACCGCCAGTATGATCTCCGTGACCATGTGTCAACAAAATGCCCGCTACCTTCTCAAATCCAAGGCTTTTCACATCATTATATACAATCTCCCCATTATCGCCGGGATCAATAATTACAATCTCATCTGTGCCTTCTCTGTACACATAATAGCAATTGGTTTGACAGGCACCTAGTACCCTTCTTTTTACCTTTAAATCTGCCATATCAGCCTGTTGTCCTTTCAATATCAATCACACTGTCAATCAACCGCAGCTTATCGACAATCATTTGAAGTTCTTCTCTGCAGGTTATCTCAAAAGTCATCGCAATCGATGCGATATCCTGCTTGTTTGTTCTGGTATTTACAGAACGAATATCAATATTTTTCTCTGTCAATGTCTTTGTGATATCAGCCAAAAGACCACTTCTGTTCTGCGCGTAGATAACAATCTCTGTCAAATACTTCTCTTTTCGCTCGGCGGCTTCCTCTGGCTGCCATTCTGCATCAATCAGTCTGGAACGATCCAAGTCTGACAGATTCATAATATTAATACAGTCCGTTCGATGAATGGAAACACCTCTTCCGCGCGTGATAAACCCTACAATTTCATCACCGGGCACTGGCGCACAACAACGAGAAAACCGTGCAGCCACATCATGAATCCCTTTGACTGTAATTCCTGTTTTACCTTTAGGTCTTATTAGTTTGTTTGCATTGTTTTCTTTAATCTGCGCAATTAATTCCTCATCAGTCGCCTGCTTCTTATGTTCCTTGGCATACAATTCCTGCATACGATTGACAACCTGCCCTTCCTTGAGAGCACCATGTCCTATCGCAGCAAGCACTGCATCCCAATCATTAAAGCCATATTTGTGCATTACTGCTCTTTGCAGCTCCGCTGTCAAAATTTCTGTTATATTAACATTTTTGGATTTGCAATAGTTCTGAAAAAGTTCTTTTCCTTTGATAATATTATCCTCTTTCAACTCACTTTTGAACCATTGCGAAATCTTGTTTTTTGCCTGTGATGATTTCACAATATTCAGCCAGTCACGGCTTGGTCCTTTTGAGTTTTGAGATGTCATAATTTCAATACAATCACCATTATTAATTTGATAGTCGATTGTAACTAGCTTACCGTTCACTCTGGCACCTATCATTTTATTGCCAACTGCACTGTGGACACTATATGCAAAATCAATTGGAGTAGACCCAGCAGGCAAATTCTTTACATCTCCTGCTGGTGTAAAACAATACACATGATCCGAAAATAAGTCCAAATCACTCTTTAGGAGCTTCATAAATTCCTTGTTGTCTGAGGTATCCTTTTGCCACTCCAGAATCTGGCTAAGCCAAGCCAGTTTTTCCTCTTCGCCACCACTCGACACTTTGCCGTCACTTGCTTCTTTATATTTCCAATGTGCCGCAATTCCATACTCTGCAACTCTATGCATCTCAAACGTCCGAATCTGTATCTCAAACGGCACTCCCATTGAACCAATTAATGTCGTGTGCAGTGATTGATACATATTTGCTTTTGGCATGGCAATATAATCCTTAAAGCGCCCTGGCATCGGTTTATACATCTCGTGAATCACACCAAGCGCCGCATAACAGTCCTTGACGGAATCAACAATAATACGCACCGCAAACAAATCAAAAATCTGGTCTATCGTCTTTCCCTGATTTTTCATTTTTTTGTAGATACTGAAAAAATGCTTGACCCTTCCATCAATTTGAGCGTCAATTCCCGCATCCATAATGTGCTCTGTCACTTCGTCTACAATATCTTGCACATATTTTTCGCGCGCATCTTTTCGCAAAGCTATCTTTTCAACTAAATCATAATATGCTTCGGATTCCAGATACTTTAAGGACAAGTCATCAAGCTCAATCTTAATCTTAGAAATACCAAGCCGCTCCGCAAGCGGCGAATAAATATCCAATGTCTCTCGCGCAATGCGCTTTTGACTCTCAGGAGATTTATATTTTAGAGTTCGCATATTATGGAGACGGTCAGCCAATTTAATCAGTATCACACGGATATCCTTTGTCATCGCCAAAAACATTTTTCGTAAATTTTCGGCTTGAAGCTCCTCGCGGCTCGTCTGTCTATCCGGCGCTGCATCCCCTGTGTACTGCAATTGTTCAAGTTTGGTAACACCGTCAACAAGAAGCTCTACATCTGGACCAAACTGTTCTTTCAATTCCTCATTTGTCATAATTGTATCTTCAACAACGTCATGCAAGAGTCCTGCAATAATTGTCTCTTTATCAAGTTCCAGATCTGCAAGTATAATTGCCACACACAATGGATGGACAATATATGGTTCCCCTGATTTTCTAACCTGATTTTTATGTGCAATACATGCGGTCTTATATGCCTTGTCAATCATAGAGATATCATCGGACGGGTGATACTTGTGCACGCGCCGAATAAGCCCCTGATATAACTCGTCGGGGCTTTGAAACTCTTTGATATATTCGATTTTCCGTTCATCTGTCTTTCTGGGTCGAGCCTTACTCCCATTTATAATAAGGGAATCCTCATATGCTCCTGTTCTTGTCTGTTTCTCATCTGTCACTTCGCATCACCAGCCATATCCAACAAAATATTTATAATATGCTTCTTACTTACCCTCGTAGGTTATTGCTGCATCAAGCCTGTAACCTGCAATTCTCTCTCTTCCTTTAAGTCCCGCAAGCTCCATCAGCACTACAACGCCTACCACCTCACCACCAAGCGACTCAATCAACTTAATCATGGCTTCTGTTGTTCCTCCAGTTGCAATTAGGTCATCGACTACCAAAACTTTCTGTCCCGGTTGAACGGAATCCTTATGCATCTCTATAGTTGCTTTGCCGTATTCTAAGTCATAATCAATAGAAACGGTCTCCCTTGGGAGTTTTCCCTTTTTCCGAATCAAAACAAAGGGCTTATGGTTGTTATAGGCAATTGGAGTTCCAAAAATAAATCCTCTAGATTCAGCTCCCACCACAACATCATATTTTAAATCTTTCACTAAATCCTGCATAGTATCAATGGCAAGATGCAATCCTTCTGCATCCTGCAAAACACTTGTCACATCACGAAAAATAATGCCGGGTTCTGGAAAGTCAGGTATTGCTCTTACGTATTCTTCCAATTTTTTCATAATGTATTCTCCAATCTTCTGCTTATTTCAAATTTTTTCATAAAAACTATATATTTTTTAAATAGTTTTTTAATATTATAGTATTATTTGAATGTGAAGTCAATTCTTTTTCAATTGAACCCTTATTTGTTACGCAATTTCGTATAACAGTTCAGACAAACTAAAATTAATACTTTTTATCAACCTATCTCTGTCCATTCCACTTCTTCCTGTTGTTCAATTATCTCATAGTCTATATTAAGTGCATTGCATCTTTCCCGAACCACTTCCTGAACTTCCTCCTCCGTAATCCAATTAATTCCCGCCTCATCGCGACATCGATTGATATAAGTCTCACATAAAGCAATCTGTTCCTCGGTGCACTCACTCAAATCATAAGTGTGCAATGTTTTATCGCCAATTGTATGAAACATTACAGAAAGCAAAATATCCTCATTTCCCGCAAACACTTCATTGTAAATCGCTTCATTTATATAGCTTGCCCACCATCCACTCATAATCTCTGTCGCGTAAATATCTGCATTCTTTCCATTTGCAAAAATCGCAGATACTGCCACCAAATGGTCTCCTGCTCCACCGGAACCACCTGACACAAGCAATCCATTTTTACAGGCTTTTGTATAATTGCGCGCCCAACACTCATAAGAACTTGTCAAATATAACTTTCCTTGATTCTCTGCAATCATATAGACAGCAAAACTATCATCATCTGGCGCATAAATTTCAAGTCCCGAAAACTTCACCAACAAAATGCGTGTATGATTGTCTGAACTTTCCAGATATGCATATTGGGCGTTGTCATAAGAAGTTTTTGTTGAATACTCAGGGTCAAAATAACTTGTATTTACATAGCTCCCTAGCTCTGCAAATGTATAGGTCTTACCTGGTTCCAAATTATAAGTTATGTAATCACTCTGCGGAAAATCTTCTTCTACAGTCACCGAAACCTCATTTTTTATAAACGCGGTATATAAATCCTGTGTCGTTTCATAATTCTGTATATTGTCAGATGCTTCCTGTATTGTTTCATGATTTTGTGTATTATCAGATGCTTCCTGTGGTGTTTCATTGCTCTGCACACTGTCAGGCATCTCAATATTTTGTGTACCATCAGGCGTTTCCTGTAAAAAACTTTTCTGTTCTGTATCATTTTTCGTATTATTTTCCTGATCGATTTGTGTTTTTGTCGCTTCGTTGTCATTCATATCAATGGAGCGTGTCCCTTGTTTATTACAGCCAGTAAATGTTATTGTTATCCCTATTAGCAATATTGCTACAACTTTCTTTTTCATAAAATTCTCCCTTTTTATTCCTAATTATTTCTATTCAAACTGTGCTCTGTACATTTGATAATAAAATCCTTCTTGCTGCATCAGTTCCAAATGTGTCCCTTGCTCCACAATCTCTCCGTGATTTACCACTAGAATTTCATCTGCATTTTGAATTGTTGAAAGCCTGTGCGCAATTACAAAACATGTTTTATGCTCCATTAATGCCCGCATTGCCTGTTGTATTTGCTGTTCTGTTCTTGTATCGACATTAGAAGTTGCCTCGTCAAGAATTAGCATTGGCGCCTCCAAAAGCATCGCTCGCGCAATTGTCAACAACTGCTTTTGCCCTTTGGAAATATTGGTTCCTTCATCCGTGAGAATCGTGTTATATCCCTGCGGTAGACGCTTAATATACGAATGGATTTTGGCAGCCTTTGCAGCGGCAGTCACCTCCTCAATTGTCGCCCCTTGTTTGCCATAGGCAATATTTTCAAAAACCGTTCCCTCAAAAAGCCAAGTATCTTGTAATACCATCGCAAATGCGCGCCGAAGACTTGTGCGTGTGACATCGCAAATATTACGGTTATCTACCAAAATCTGCCCGTGCTCCACATCATAGAACCGCATTAACAGATTAATTAACGTTGTTTTCCCTGCGCCCGTTGGACCAACAATCGCCACCAGTTTTCCTGGAGCAGCGTGCAAATTTAGATGTTTAATAATACATTGTTCTTTTGTGTATCCAAAACTCACATCTTTTAATTGAACATCTCCTTTTACAGTTTCCAATGTAATAGCGCCTTCTCTGTCTGCTATCTCTGACGGTTCGTCAATCATCATAAATACACGTTCTGCCGCAGCGAGCGCAGACTGCAATTCGCTCATAATATTTGCCGCCTCATTAATTGGTCCCGAAAACTTTCTGGAATATAAAATAAAAGAAGAAATACTGCCGATACGCATCTGCCCAGATAAAAATAAAAGCGCCCCAAAGACACTGACCAGCGTAAGAGAAAGATTATTAATAAAATTGACTGCTGGTCCCACTACGCTTCCATAGTATTCCGCCCTATAGTACGCCTCGACAGCTTCTTCATTTTTACCATCAAATTTTGTGATTGTGCGCTCTTCCTGAGAATATGCTTTCAATGTTTTCTGACCGGAAATCATCTCTTCCACAAAACCATTTAATTCGCCAAGTTTGCGGGAGCGCAGGCGGAACAAAGGACGTGTTTTTCCTGTAATCAGCTTTGTCAGCAAAATGGACAGTGGCACCGTAAAAACAAAAATTAACACCAATCGCGGCGAAATAGCAATCATCATTGAAAACGCACCGACAACTGTAATGAGTGTTGTAAGAATCTGTATCAAATCATTTGCCAGTGAAGTATTAACTGTGTCAATATCGTAAGAAATACGACTGATAATATCTCCTGTCTGATGTGTGTCAAAATACCCTACAGGCAATTCCATCAAATGTGTAAAGACATCTTCCCGCATTTGATACACCACTTTTCGACTAATATGAATCATCAATACAGCAAGAATATAAGACAACACCGAAGAAAACAGATAAAACACAACCATCATTCCTGCATAGTAAAACACGCGCGAAAAATCCACCTTTCCGACCCCAAGTTCAATTGCATCAATCGCATAGCCGGAAAGCATTGGTCCAACCAATGCCAGTAGATTGCTTCCAATGGTCAACACAAGAGCAAGCAATACCAAATATCGGTACTGCATCAAATACGTTCCAAGTCGCAAAATTGTTCCCTTGCGGTTTTTTGGCTTTTCATACTTTTTTTGACCTTCTGCCATATAGTTTCCTCCTGTATGCTACAGTTGCGAATCCCTAATTTCACGGTACACTTCACATTGTTCTAAAAGCATTTCATGCGTTCCATATCCAATCATTTTTCCATCTTCCAACACCAAAATATGATCCGCGTGCATAATGGAGCTGACGCGCTGCGCAATAATAATCTTTGTTGTATCTGCAAAATGTGTAGCCAATTCATACCGTAAAGCCGCATCTGTTTTGTAATCGAGCGCGCTTGAAGAATCGTCTAAAATAAGAATATCTGGGTGGGCTGCTAACGCCCGAGCAATCAAAATACGCTGTTTCTGTCCACCGCTAAGATTTGCGCCACGCACATTAATATGATTGTCATACCCACGACCAGCCTCCTCAACAAACTCTTTTGCCTTGGCATACGCTACTGCTTCTTTAATATCGTTAACAGATAGTGTCCGCCCCATACGGACATTCTCTGCAATTGAGTCCTCAAATATGGTATCATTTTGAAAAACAACCCCAAATCGCTTTCGCAGTGTGCCTGTTGGTATCGCGCGAATATTTTCACCCTCAATATAAATATCCCCTTGATTTGCCTCATAAAAATGCATTAAAAGCGCCGCGAGTGTACTTTTTCCTGAACCCGTTGCCCCAATAATGCCCAAGGTTTCCCCTTTATCAAGTGAAAAATTAATATCTGTTAAATTTGGCTCTTCTTGTGACTCCTTATAAGAAAAAGTCACATGAGAAAAACGAATAAAAGCAGTCTCGTTCGTTAACTTTTCGCAGAGCGCAGGCAGCATCTCCTCTGGCACATCAATAACTTCCACAATACGGTTTGCCGAAGCAACCGCCTTTGAGACAACCACAAACATTTTTGAGATATTGATCATTGCGTTGAGAATAATTGTAAAATATGTAAGAAACGCAAGAATTTTACCAACCTCTGAACTGCCACAGTTCACTCTGTATGCCCCGACAATCACAACAAACACAAGTCCAAGATTTAGAAAAAAATTGGTGGCGGGATTGACAATTGCCATTGTAATATCCGCTTTCTTTTCCAGAGTGACTACCTCTTTATTTAATGTATCATATCGCTCTGACTCATAGCCTGTTTTTGAAAGTGCCTTAATTACACGGATTCCAGAAATGTCCTCCCGCAGCAGACGAACAAATTTATCCATTGCACGCTGTAAAGCATGATACATTGGAATACTTTTTTTGGAAAAATAATATGTGACAAGCACTGTGACTGGCATCACAGAAACCAGTACCAGCGTTAATGCTGGATCTAACGTGAGTGTCACAAGGATTCCGCCCACTACTAAAATTGGTGCGCGCACGCCAAGACGCTGGACTCTCCCCAACATTTGATTTACATTGTAAGTATCAGTTGTAAGTCTTGAAATCAAAGACGGCTTTGTAAATGCATCTACCCTTGTATTAGAAAGCCACATAATTTTCTCAAACAAATCATGGCGCAAAGTCTCTGTTGTATCCCGCGCCACTTTAGACGCCATACGGTTTGCAATGACATTAAATGTCAGCGCAAACACCGAACACACCAGCATCACAAATCCCCACAAATAGATGCTATTTTTCCTGCCCTGTGGAATCACTGTATCTATCATATATGCTAATATCCACGGCAAACACAAATCCATAATTGTGCCAATAAACTTAATGACAAACCCCATTAACATACGCATATAATAAGGTTTTAAATAAACTGACAGCACCTTTTTCATGACAGCCTCCCTAGATTGCCTTCCACTCACCGCTTCTTAAAAACGCTCCTGCCATATCATCTGCTTTGCCAATAATTTCCTTTGAAAATCCAATAATTTCCAAAAGTTTAATTGCATTTCTTGTGTGTGCCCGCCCCTCAAGCAATCTATAAGAAAACAGTACATCACCATGCTTTACTTCTTCCTCGAAATGACAGTTATCATAATATTGTTCCAACAGATGCGTCAATTCAATATCATGCGTTGCTGCAAAACAATAAATGCCTTTCTGCGAGAGCCTTTTTAAAATCTGCGTAGACGCTGCAATGCGCTCCACTGTGTTTGTACCGCGAAGCACCTCATCCACAAAACATAACAGAGGCGTTGCATCCTTTGTATCAGCAGCGTCTATAATACGTTTTAGTGCCTTAATTTCCACAATATAATAACTCTCCCCATCAGCAAGATTATCACGCAAAGACATAGAAGAATAAATTCTAAAATAATTTGCTTTGTACATCTTTGCTGTACAGGTGCAAATTGTCTGCGCCAGAATCGCATTGATTGCCGTCATTTTCAGAAAGGTTGACTTGCCAGATGCGTTAGAGCCTGTAATAATCATTCCCCTATTTTGAGTAAAACTATTTGCCACTGGATTTTCAATACAAGGGTGAAATCCCTCGCTCACAACAAAACGGCTATCACTCCCAGTCTGTAAAAACGGCGTGCAGTAATACGGCAACGCCGCCCTAAAATATCCAATCGAAATCACCGCATCAATATAGCCAATATCTCCTGCAAGCCCAACAATTGCCTCCTTATTTTTATGAACAATATTTAGCATTTTATTAAAACGAATCAAGTCGATATGCGTCAACATTTTAATGTAGTCAAACAGCAATTCATCAATATTTCCTGTAGACGCATTCATTTTTAAAACCATTCCTGAATTTTTCTCAAAATCCTTAAATCTACTTCTTTTGGTTTTTAATCCAGCAGTATAGTCCTCCATCTCAGGACCAAATGCATGCCCCGCTATCTCATCTGCACAGTGCAACATACGCATAATATAAGCAAATGTTGTCACGTAAGGCGCCGCAATTCCTTTCTCTTTCATATACGTAACAATATTAAAACACGCTGTTGCAATCACCATTGGCACCCCTAACGAAGTACGCACAAAAATAACAGCGATTGATACCAAAAGTAAGAAAATACACAGATAATGCATCTTATTGCTCCGCACACCCAGCCCGCCAAGATAATCCAGATAATCAGAGAGCGCATATTTTCCTGTATGTCCTAACTCTTTGAGAGACATCATGGTATCAAGACGTTCCTTTTCATGCCCCATCATATAGTCAATTTGTGTCATCATGTGCGCCTGTGCGCCATCTTTATCATCAGAAACAGGGCTCCGCAACATTGCATAGAGAAATTCCTCACCTGATGAGGATTGCGTGAAATTCATGCGCGCAAAGATACTGTCCATTCCTAAATCATTCCATGTAATTTCGTCAATCTCATTTATGACAATCCCTTTTTCTTGTATCGACTTCTCACGCATATGCCAATAATACCGCGAAATCCTCTCAAGTTCCTCAGCACTGTACGTTCTGTCCGGAAAATAACCATAAAGTGCCTTTAATTCGTTGCGATATTTCTTTTTTCGTCTTTTTTCGTCTACTGCACCGCGAATCATTACATATAAAAACACTGCCGTCAATATAACAAGTAATACTACAAATTCCATTGCCTTTTCGCCGCTCCTACAAATTTTTAGGTCCAAAACCATGTGGAAGCATCTCTGCAAGTGTCTGTTCCAGATACTGTTCCTCTGAAATTGCTGTGATAATGCGAAATTTCTCTGGATTGCAAAACTCCATCATAACTTGTCTACACACGCCACAAGGATATGCATAATCTGTGGGATTGCCCTTATAGCCGCCCACAATTGCAATCGCGTCAAACTCGCATTCTCCCTCACTTACCGCCTTAAAAAAAGCGGTCCGCTCTGCACAGTTTGTCGGCGTATAAGCAGCATTTTCAATATTACAACCTTTGTAGACCTTGCCCTGTTTTGTCAAAAGTGCCGCGCCTACCATGTACTTTGAATAAGGTACATATGCCATCTGCCTTGCTTCCAACGCCAATTTTATCAATTCTTTACTATCCATGTACACAATCCTCTATTCTGTTATTGTTTTCCCAAACGCTATCATACTATCTGTCACAAGCCTTGTAAACTTTTCTGCTGCCTTGTCTGCTGCCTCCTGCACTTCCTTGTGCGTAAGCGGTGTTGGATTCATACCTGCTGCGAGATTGCACACACAAGAAATACCACAGATTCTCATTCCAGCATGGTTTGCAGCAATTGCCTCCACAACAGTGCTCATTCCCACTGCATCTGCAAATTGAGCAAGCATCTTAATTTCCGCAGGTGATTCATAGCTTGGACCCGTAAGCTGTACATAGACCCCTTCCTGAATCGGAATTTGGTCTGCTGCCGCTGTCTTTCTTATCATCTCCTGCAAATCAAGGTCATATACGTTGCTCATATCGGGAAATCTTGTTCCCAGCGAGTCAATATTTTCTCCAATTAATGGATTTGGCACAAACACTCCAATATGGTCGGTAATCAACATCAAATCACCCGCTGAAAAATTCTTGTTCATTCCGCCAGACGCATTGGTCAAAAATAAAATTTCTGCCCCTAGAAGCTTCATAAGGCGCACTGGAAGCACAACATCTGATATTGGATACCCTTCATAATAGTGCACACGCCCTTTCATGCACACCACAGGAATCTCTCCAACATAGCCAAAGATAAATTTCCCGGCATGTCCAGGCACTGTTGACACTGGAAACCCTTCAATATCCTGATAGGCAATCTCTGTGACAACTTTAATATTGTCCGCGTAATTGCCTAATCCTGAACCAAGCACCAACGCCACCTTTGGCACAAAATCTGTTTTGCTTTTTACACTCTGATAGCAACGCATTAATTTTTCATATACTTCGCTCATACTAGCCTCCATTTCCGAATGTTATTAATATAACATTCTAACTATAATTGTCCTGCCCCCAACATAGGTTCAGTATATCATATTTTTTATAACAGAACAACCAAAAACAGGAGACCACTCTGGTCTCCTGTTTCTTAGATGTTACTGTTCACGCCCTATCAGTTTTTAGTAAATTTTTAGGCACTGTTGGCGTAAACAGCAACAGTTTTGCACACAAAATGCTAAAGGACAAGCATTTTGGCGGATGTTTTTCACTACTTTTGCATACCCATGAACAGTAACCTTTAGATAATAATGCAAACCATTCCTCCATTCGAGTCATTGACAATCTTTTGCATGGTATCCTGTAATTTAATTTGGCTCTCCTCCCCAATCATAGAAACTTTGCTTGTAATGCCATCGTTGACCAACTGTTCCACAGTCTTGCCAAAAATATTTGTCTCCCAAATTCCCTCCTTGGAAGTCTCCGCATCTGAGATATAACTAATCAAATCTTGTGCCTGCTGCTGCGTTCCAACAATCGGCGCAATCTCTGTCTCAATATTTGCCTTAATCATATGAATTGATGGACTCTGTGCCTTTATTTTCACACCATATTTATTGCCATGTTTAATCAGAGTTGGATTTTCTAACATAATTTCATCGCGCTCTGGGGTGACAACGCCATATCCCTTTTGTCGAACACTCTCTAACGCATTGAGAACTTTCTTATATTCCCGTTTCATATCTGCTAGACTTGACAATAACTGCATGAGCTGGTACTCTCCGGACACCGTTTCTCCTGTCATGGAACTTAACAGCTCATAATAATATTTGGTATCACCTTCAAGCAAAAATGCTGCGGAACCATCTGCAATGTTTACCTTGTCATACTTACAGCGCTTAATATATTCACTATCTTTTTCCAACAATTGACTAAAATCTTTCTCCACCAAGTCCCGTACTGTTCTGACCTTATCCATAATAATATGTAACTTCTCAATCACTTCCTTTTTCATAGGATTGTCGATTTCCATAACGTCCATCCATTTTGGTGTGTAAAACTCAATGACAGACACTGGAAACTCGTACATTACTTGCTCCAATATCATTGTAATATCATCTCTTCTAAGCTGTTCGATATTTACTGGAATCGCTTTTACCATATACTTTTTTTCCAGTTCTGCGGCAATTTCCTTTGCGTCTTCAGAATACGGTTTTGTTGTGTTTACAAGCACCACAAAAGGCTTTCCGAGCTCTTTGAGTTCCACAATGGTCTGTTCCTCCGCAGCCCTATAAGAATTGCGTGGTATCTCCCCAAAACTGCCATCTGTGGTCACAACAATTCCAATTGTGGAGTGATCTTGTATTACTTTTCTGGTCCCGATTTCCGCAGCCTGCGTAAAAGGTATTTCCTCCTTAGACCACGGTGTCTTGACCATGCGCTCCACATCCTCCTCCATATGTCCCGCAGCGCCTTCCACCATATAGCCAACACAGTCAATTAGACGCACTTTCACATTAATGCCATCACTAATTTCTATCTGTGCCGCCTCTTTTGGTATAAATTTAGGCTCTGTTGTCGTAATTGTGCGCCCGCCGCTACTTTGTGGCAGCTCATCTTGTGTGCGTGTCCTCTCATGCTCATTTTCAATTTGTGGCAATACCATTAAGTCCATAAATCGTTTTATAAAAGTGGATTTTCCTGTTCTGACAGGTCCCACCACACCGATATAAATTTCTCCGCCGGTGCGCTGACTAATATCCCTGTATAAATTAAATTCTTGGTTTCCGTCAAGCTGACCCATTGCTTTCCCCTTTCCTATCTTAACATCGTATTTGTTTCAGTAAAAATCTTTTCATTTTCCTACTTAAACTTATGCACCCCCGCACAAAAAAAGAACCATAACTGTCCTTTTTTCCAGTTATGGTTCCTTTCTATGTCTGTCATTATAAGTTGCTATTCTTTTTCGGATACCGTTGTTTTGTCTTGTATTTTCTCTTACGCCCAAATGGTTTTCTTTTTTCTTTGGCAGCGTGTTTTACTGCATCTGTAGCACGTTTCTTATCACGCACCTCGACGTTCTCTCGATTATAAATGTTTAGTTCATTGGCTTGGGTCAAACGCACATAATTAGGATACGCAGTGTATTTCATATGACATTTGTTGCATTCATAAGTGTTAAGGGGCTCGCCATTTGGCATTATTACCTTGAGTGTAAGACCATATTTCACAATTCCCTCGCAGTTCTCCCTAATACACTTATTAATCCGCTTATCGTAGACGTAAAAAACATCACCCTCCCGCAAACGTACCATTCTCTCAGGTGTTTTCTTTTCCATCTCTTTGTCCTTCTCTCTTCCGTAATTCATTCCCTTTTGTAATAGTCCAGCCAAGCTAAACTATCACTCCCTTTTACACGATTTTAATTATTTATTTGCCATAAGCTTGACCATTGCCTCATTCAATCCCTTTATAGTCAGCTTATACATGGGGAAAATCTCCTTTACAGCAGTCTCCGCCTCGCGCCACGGTGCTCTGCCTGGTGCCATTTTTGGATTCATCCACACAATCTTTTTGTAATGCCGTTTCATTAAATGCAGCCACTCAAAACCGGACAGCCCGCCATTAGGTCCCCTATAATTACCTGTGTTGGAATAAAGCTCCTCGGGCGCCATCGCCGCATCTCCCACAATAATAACCTTATAATCACTGCCGACATTGCGAAACATCCACTCGGTATCAATCCAATCACCATTCTCGCACTCTGGCGTCTTATACAGCTTGGAATAAATGCAATTATGAAAATAGTAAACTTTAACATCCTTAAAATGGTTTGACTTATTAACAGATTGAAACAAATCATTCATCAGCCTTGTATACGGAATCATTGTTCCACCAGAATCCATTAAAAGCAACAATTTTACTGCATTTTTGCGCGGTTTCATCATTTCAATCTGCAAATATCCGCCATTATTGCAGGTCTTATCAATTGTCTGGTCAATGTCCAACTCTGATTTGGGAATATCCAACTTTGTAGAAAACTGCCGCAGACGCCGCAATGCCATCTGAAACTGCCGGTTGTCAATCACTTTATCATCTCTAAAATCTCTATACTTGCGCGCACCAACCACAGAAAAAGCAGACTGATAGCCTGTCTGACCACCAACACGCACACCACCGACATTTCCACCCATATTGCCAAAAGAAGTCTTTCCCATTGTACCAATCCAAAAACTTCCTCCGTTGTGCTCCTCATTCTGGTCTTTAAGACGCTGCTTAAACTTCTCTTCCACGTCTTCTTTATCTACTTGAATCTCCTCTACTTGGTTTAGATGCTTCCTTGCCTCCTCGTGGGCAAGTTCCATCATATCAGATTTATCAAGCCAGCGAAGCATATTTTTCCCAACTTCAGTCTCCGTTTTTACTCCCTTAAAGCACTCCTCAAACGCCATATCGAACTTATCAAATTCTGTCTCACTTTTGACAAGAATCATTCTTGCCACATAGTAAAACTGTGTCAGTGAACTCTCACAAAGCCCCTTGTCAAGCGCTTCCTGTAAATCAAGCCACTCGCCCAGAGAGACTTCAAGTCCTTTTTCCTTTAATGTATAGAAAAATTTAGAAAACATGCTTTTCCCTCATTCCATATCCTGATAAACCGTTAGTGAATCTCCTGCCGCACTGTCTGCAAATCCTCATCTTTTTTTACCACCACACCGACAAACGGTAGTTTTGACCGCAATGTATCCGCTGAAATACCGCCAATTTGCAGTGCATTAATCCAGTCAATTAACTCCGAAGTGCTCGGTTTCTTGCGCACATCACGCAATGCACGAATATCATAAAATACTTGCATTGCATTTTTCATTAGATTTTCCTCAACATTTGGATAATGTGTCTTAATAATCTCCTCCATTAACGCCGCATCTGGAAAATCAATATAATGGAAAATACATCTTCGTAAAAATGCGTCAGGCAATTCTTTCTCAGCATTTGACGTAATAATCACAATTGGGCGATGCTTTGCTTTGACTGTACGTTTTGTCTCATGAATATAAAACTCCATTTGGTCCAATTCCCAAAGAAGGTCATTTGGAAACTCTAAATCTGCCTTGTCAATCTCGTCAATCAATAAAATTACCTGCTCCTCGCTCTCAAAAGCCTCGCCAAGCTTTCCAAGTTTAATGTATCTTGCAATATCATCAACACCTTCCACACCAAATTGCCCATCATAAAGACGCTGAATCGTATCGTACATATACAACCCATCTTGCGCTTTTGTCGTGGATTTAATATTCCAAATAATCAGCTTTTTTCCAAGCGAATTTGCAACTGCCTGTGCAAGCATTGTCTTGCCTGTGCCTGGTTCCCCTTTGATTAAAAGCGGCTTTTGCAGCGCAATTGCCACATTTACACTTGCGAGAAGCTCCTCGCTCGCCACATAATCTTGTGTACTGTTAAACTCTGTATTTGCCATTTTGTATCTTTTCCTTTCTATATTTTAATTGCAAAACTTTTGTAGGAGTTATTATGTCAGCCGAATGATTCGCCGATAACTATAATAATCTTGCGATAACCCATAATCACCATAATCATAATTGCCATTCAAATCGCGATAAAAAGCGCTGTAACAAGGCAATACATAGATAGGTCCGTCGCCGCCACAAAGCGAGCACCCACCATCACCGCCTTTTGTATACAATATATTATCAATAATCTCATTTTTGTAAGAATTATAAGCAATAAATAACCCAAACATATTGCTCTGATTCACTACAGATGATGCTGTCTCTCTCTCGTTATTAACAGTACCTACATCATAAATTTCATTGAGAATCGTATCATTTAAGATGTCACCCCAGCGAAAAAAGGTACGTGTGCCGCCATTGCAAAGATACTCCCACTCATCTTCTGTCGCCAATGTAAAAGGACCTTCTTTTAAAGAACGAACCGCTTCTTCTAGCGATGGCATATCACATTCAATATAACGGCTATCCACTTCTACAATCATATCACCAATGTCAGCCATACGCAGTGGAGAAAAACATTTCGATAAATGTGCATTCCACTTCTCCAGAAAATTATCCCAACTCAACCATCCATTTTCCTCCATATATTTTTCTTCCTCATCCAGTTCCAGAGATAATTTTTCTACTTTTGCTAAATCACCAGCAATCGTTGCCTTTTGTATTTCCTCCTGATAATCTTCTCGCAACTCTTCCAATGTTCCCTGATAATATTCATGCCCCAGAGCAAATTCTTTCTGCAATCCTTGCAACAGCTTTTTACTCAAAGGTTGTTTTGTATCCCAACCCAAAACGACATTCTTTTGACCTGGTACAAAAACAAACTGATCGCCTTCATATTCCAAAAGCCAAGTCTCTTGTTCTATCCCATTCATCTTTGTCTTAATAACTTTAATAAATTGAAAATTCATGTTCAACGCTTCAATGCGTGAGCGAACTCTTTCCAATACTTCTGTCATTACAATCTCCCTAACTCTCATTTACACGCTAAAACGAGCGTTTTAATCCCAGTCCTCATCATGTGTAATCTCAATCTTTTTATCGCGTATCATCAAATCTTTTACTGCAGCTGCTGCCGGTTTGCCGTTAAATAAGACTTCGTTTACTTGCTCGATAATTGGAAGCTCAACATTATACTTCTTTGCAAGGCGCATTGCAGCTTTTGCCGAATATACTCCCTCGACAACCATTTTAACCTCTGTCATTGCCTCCTCCATTGTCTTTCCCTGCCCAATAAGGATTCCGGCACGTCTATTGCGGCTGTGCATACTCGCACAAGTCACAATCAAATCACCAATGCCAGACAGTCCGCAAAATGTCTCAAATTTGCCGCCCATTTCCATTCCAAGCCTTCCAATCTCTGTGATGCCGCGCGTGATAAGCGCTGCCTTTGTGTTGTCGCCATAGCCAAGTCCATCCGCAATGCCCGCCGCAAGCGCAACCACATTTTTTAGAGCGGCGCCAAGTTCTATTCCCAACACATCTGGACTTGTGTAAACTCGAAACACATCACTCATAAATACAGTCTGAATATATTCTGCCGTTTTCTTTGTTTTTGCACCTACCACAATTGTTGTTGGAATGCATTTTCCAACCTCCTCCGCATGGGAAGGGCCAGACAATACCGCCACATCTGCTTGCGGAATCTCATCCTCAATCACCTGTGAAAGTGTCATAAGGGAAGATTCCTCAATACCCTTTGCCACATTCACAACAATCTGTCCTTCTGCCACAAAGTCCTTCATATTGTGCGCTGTAGCCCTTGTAAACGAAGACGGCACTGCAAGCACTAAAATATCTTTATCCCTCACAGCCTCCGCAAGTATTGTTGTAAACAGAATGTCCTTTGCAAGTTTTACCCCCGGAAGTTTTTCTTTGTGTTCATGTTCCCTGTTGAGCATCTCAATCTCATCTTTCAATGCCGACCACACCATAACATCATGTCCATTGTTGTGCAAAAGCACCGACAATGCAATTCCCCAACTTCCTGCTCCAATCATTCCTATCTTTGCCATAACGAACCCCCTAATTCTTCTTATTTAAATACGTTTTTCTTTCCTCCTTATGTAACAGCCGTTTAATGTTTGCCCGATGCCCCCAAAATGCAAGTACCGCCAAGAGAACAGTGACAAGATAAAGCTCATTTAATGCTGCTTGTTCCATGTCCCACACACCCATCTGGCCAAATATGACCATCTCTGCAATCAATACAATCTCCACCACCAGCGAACCCAACGACACATAATGCGTCGCAAAAAAGATTCCAAAGAAGGTAATAACCTGTGGGATAAGCATATATGGGTGAAAAAAAATTACAAGTCCCGCTGTACAGGCAATTCCCTTTCCTCCTTTAAATCCAAGATAAAAAGGGAAATTATGCCCTAAAATTGCACCTGCTGCCGCATAAATCACTAACAGATACAAAATATCACCATACTGTTCCCGAAACAACAATCGAACAATTGTCATTGCAAGTCCTGTCTTAATAATATCACAAAATAAGACAATTGCACCTGCTTTTTTTCCAAGAACACGAAGGGAATTTGTTGTGCCTGCATTTCCACTCCCGTATTTCCTAATATCAATGCCATGCAATCTGCCATAAATATAGGAAGTCTGAAAACAACCAAAGATATACCCTATCAATAAACATACAAAACGAATCATTTTACACAAAGTCCTTTCCTAAATCAGTTATTTATCCTCTTTGCGTTCCCTAATAACAAATTTTAGCGGTGTTCCTTTAAAACCAAATGCTTCCCTAATTTTATTTTCAAGGTATCTGATGTATGAAAAATGCATTAGCTCCTTGTCATTGACAAATACCACAAAAGTTGGCGGCTTCACGCCTGCTTGTGTCGTGTAAAAAATTTTCAGACGCTTTCCCTTGTCTGAAGGAGGCTGCTGGAGCGCCACTGCCTCTGTGACAATCTCGTTGACAACTCCTGTAGAAATGCGCAAAGACTGATTTTCAATCACCATGTCAATTGTATCAAAAAGCTTGTTTAACCGCTGCCCTGTAACCGCAGAAATAAACACAATCTCTGCATAAAGCATAAAGGAAAGTGTATTGCGCACGCGCTCTGCAAAACGGTAGATGGTCTTGTCGTCCTTTTCAATCGCATCCCACTTATTTACCGCAATAACAATGCCTTTTCCTCTATCATGCGCAATTCCAGCAATCTTGGCATCCTGTTCTGTAACACCTTCCACCGCATCAATCACAAGCACCACTACATCTGCGCGCTCCACTGCACTCACAGTGCGAATAATCATAAACCGCTCTAGTTCTTCTTTAATCTTATTTTTACGGCGCAATCCGGCTGTGTCAATCAATACATACTCCCTATTATTGTACACAATTTCTGTGTCAATCGCATCTCGCGTTGTCCCGGCAATATCCGATACAATCACGCGATTCTCTCCAGCAATTTTATTAATAATAGAAGATTTTCCAACATTGGGTTTGCCCACAATCGCAATTCTTGGTCGGTCATCCTCCGCTTCTGTCTGTGTGTCCTTTTCAAACAGCGCTACTACCGCATCAAGCATCTCACCAAATCCAAGCTTGTTAACCGATGAAATGGGATATGGCTCACCAATGCCAAGATTATAAAACTCATAGACATCTGCCTCCATCTTTGCAAAGCTGTCCACTTTGTTCACAACAAGCACCACTGGCTTGCGACTTCTCCTAAGCATATCTGCCACCTTGGAATCCGCGTCAACCAATCCCTGCCGCACATCAACCAGAAAGATAATAACATCTGCTGTGTCAATGGCAATCTGCGCTTGTTCCCGCATCTGCGACAAAATAATATCCTTGCTGTCCGGCTCAATTCCGCCAGTATCAATCATGGTAAAATTCCAGTTTAGCCAGTTCACATCCGCATAAATACGGTCTCTCGTAATACCCGGTGTATCCTTTACAATTGAAATTCTCTCGCCAGCAAGCGCATTAAACAAAGTCGATTTTCCTACGTTTGGTCTTCCCACAATCGCCACAATGGGTTTCTTGGTTCTATTCTCCATTTTCTCTATATCTCCATTTCTTTTCGTTCCTTTTATAACCTCTTGATAAAGGATTCTCGCACGCCTGCAATCTTGGTTTTACAAGAGAATTGCATCCAGAAAATCCTGCCCGCTTGATTTTACAATATCTATTGGCACTTGTAAAGCCTTTTCGAGTTCCGCAAGCGTCATATCATCTAAAAATACCGCCTCATCGCTTTTTAGGATATTTTGTGGCAACAGCAGTTTCTCTCCCAACCGCTGTTCTTTGAGTTGCGCAAGCAAATCCTGTCCTGTCAGTAGTCCAGAAACCGTAATCATCTCCCCAAAAAAGTCATTTCGTATCGCATAGACATGCACTGTAATCTGCGGGCACAATGCTGTGACTTGGGCTGCCATCTCGGATATAAAATGGTAGGCAAGTTTCCCCGTCGCAATTGACAATTCTTTTGGTGGTACTGTGTCATATTTTGTACGACGAAACGCGGTAATTGCCTCCTTAAACTCATCCATAAAAAGACGCAGCATACCAACACCATTCTCAAGCTGTAGATAACCGTCATAACGCCCCGCATCAGGTAACTTTTCATCCGCAAGAATATACCACTCATCACTCGCATGGATAAAGTGTAAACCATATTCTGGAAAAAGCTTGTCCTGCCACTGATGTATCATTGAAAGTACCTGCTTTGCATCTTCTTTTGTAAATGGTTCTAACGGAAACAATCCCTCCCGATATTTGGATAATCCCACCGGAACAACCGATACACTTTGCAAATTGGGCAGATACTTTGACAAATCTGCGATACTCCGCTCTAACTCCTCGCCATCATTCACGCCTTTGCACAGTACAATCTGTCCATTCATAACAATCCCTGCCTTAGCAAGTCTCCATGCCTTTTCAAGCGCCTGTCCCGCAAAACGATTGTTCAACATTTTACAGCGCAGCGCAGGATTTGTCGTCTGAAAAGATACATTAATCGGTGAAAGATGGTAGTTGATAACACGGTCAATATCCTCATCAGACATATTTGTCAAAGTCACATAATTTCCCTGCAAAAAGGAAAGTCTGGAATCATCATCTTTAAAATACAATGTATCTCGCATTCCTGGCGGCATCTGGTCAATAAAACAAAAAATACACTTATTATGGCAGGAACGATACGCATCCATCAGACCATTTTCAAAAGTGATTCCCAAATCCTCGTCATATTCTTTGTCTATCTCTAGCAACCACTCTTCACCTGATGGTTTCCGAATTAACACCTCAATATATTCATCCTGCGTAAAATATTGATAATCAAATATATCTTCTATTTTATTTCCATTAATCTCCACAAGCGCATCGCCCGCCGCAATCTCAAGTTCCTCGGCAATACTGCCCGACGCTACACACTTCACAATGTGCAAATGTTCTTTCTTCATCTTATTATTCCTTATTATAATTATTTTTTTAATTTTTAACCTCTTTTAATAATACTAGAAATTTCTTGACGTGTCACTACCTGAATGGTATAAAATATAATAGATAATTAAATACCATTGAGAAAGGAATGAATCCCAATGTCTTATTTAAAACAACTTAAAAACGCCATGCCTGTAGCGCCTTTAAAACTGATGGTCTTAAACGGGGCCGCAAATCTTGGCAATGAAATCAATAATTATTTAGTTAACTTTCGCAGCAGAGCGGACAATGTATATAACAATGACCCTGCTTTTCAGGGCTATGCAGAAAAAAACTATCTGTTTCACTTTAGCACTCCCCGCTTTTATAGCGGTGAGGGTAAGGCTGTTCTAGACGAGACTGTGCGTGGAAAGGATGTTTTTATCCTTGTAGATGTGTGTAATCACAGTCTGACTTACACTATGAATGGATATGTTAATCATATGTCTCCCGACGACCACTATCAAGATTTGAAACGCGTTATCGCTGCAACAAACGGAAAAGCACATCGCATCAATGTTATTATGCCTTTTTTATATGAAGGCAGACAACACAGACGAACTGGCAGAGAATCCCTTGACTGTGCATACGCATTCAAAGAACTCACAAAAATGGGTGTGAGCAATTTTATTACATTTGATGCCCATGACCCCAGAATACAAAACGCTTCCCCGTTGAGCGGTTTCGATAACTTTACAGCGCACTACCAATTTTTAAGAGCGCTCTTGCACTCGGAAAAAGACTTAAAATTGGACAAGGACCATATTATTGTCATCTCTCCTGATGAGGGTGCACTAGATAGAGCCATCTATTTTTCAACAGTGATTGGCGCTGACACAGGCATGTTCTACAAGCGGCGCGACTACTCAACGATTGTCAATGGCAAAAATCCAATTGTTGCACATGAATTTCTGGGAAATGATATTGAAGGCAAAGACATTATTATTATTGACGATATGATATCTTCTGGCGAAAGTATGATTGACACAGCAAGACAACTGAAATCTATGAACGCCAAACATGTGTTTATCTGCACTACTTTTGGTTTGTTTACCAATGGTCTTGCCGCTTTCGACCAAGCTTATGCAGATGGCATATTTGATAGGGTTATCACAACGAATCTTTGCTACCGTCCGCCTGAACTCTTGACAAAACCCTATTATCTTGAGGCAGATATGAGCAAATTCCTTGCCTCCATCATTGATTTTTTAAATCATGACTTATCTATCGAGCCAGTGTCCACTCCAACGGAAAAAATTCGACGTCTTATCAAACTTTATCAGAATGGCGGAGAAATCTTTAAAATATAAACAAGGAACTGTGAAATAATACAGCCTATAATCCCGTCAATATTCTCAAAACGGTTTCATAAAGGAATAGGAGCATATGATGTTTATCCAATGCAGGTATCTTAAAAAAAGAAAAATTACACAACGGTTTTTGCTGCTACAAATTCTTGTTGCAAGTCTGGTGTCTTTTTGCCTGACAGGATGTTCTGCGCGCAGTGACGATACGAAAGTTTTTGACGTTGCGCAGTTGAAAAATGAAGATGGAACATTCCAATATCAAGATATTCCTTTTGGCAGCTCTTATGAAGAGGCTGCGAAAAAGATACCGCTGACATTCACAAAAATGGAATCCGAAAGCAGTCTTTCGGTTGCAACGTACTGTGCATCGATTGAATTTTACGGGGAAAAAGCAGTACTGTATTTGGATTTTAGCGATGACCGATTAGACGTAGTGAAGGTTCAATTCAACGACTCGAAGAATGGAGAAATGTTTGACCAGATTGTCCAACAGCTTGTTTCACAGTATGGCGAAGCTGATACACATGAGGGGGAAAACGCAACGAAATATTTCACCACACTGGAAATTTATAAATGGGAACAGGAAGAGACATTCCTGAATGCGATTCTAACGAAGACAGAATCTGAGTTCGTTGGTGTTGTAGGAGTAGGTACGATATTGAATTGATATTTGTTTTTCACTTTATAGGAAATTGCGACAGAACAGACCAAAAGATGAGCGTGTTGGCGCTCATCTTTTTCGTTCAATCCGAATCAGAGTTAGAATGGGGCTATGAAATAATGCACCCCCTCACAAACGACCTTTTAGCAACATATTTTGTGAAAACTCTTTTTTCCCTTTTTTATAATAAACTCTTCTGCAAAAGCTTCCTTTGCATACACTGTCTTGGCATCGATAACCTTATTTCCATTTACAGAGACTCCTCCTTGTTCTACTGCGCGTCTTGCCTCTGACTTGGAGGCAGTCATTCCTGCTGTCACAAGCAACGTTAAAATATCAACTGTTCCATCTATAAAATGTTCCTCTGAAAGTACGGTTGTTGGTATATTCTCTGAGTTGGCACCGCCTGCAAAAAGCGCTGCTGCTGCCTCCTTTGCCTTTTGTGCCGCCTCTGTGCCATGTACCAACTGTGTCAATTCAAATGCAAGAATTTCTTTTGCCTGATTTAGCGCACTGCCTTCCCACTTCTCCATCGCTTCAATTTCTTCTAGCGGAAGGAATGTCAACATTTTTAAGCATTTGATTACGTCTGCATCTGATACATTTCTCCAGTACTGGAAAAATTCATAAGGTGACGTTTTTTCTGCGTCAAGCCAAACAGCGCCAGACTCAGTTTTTCCCATCTTCTTTCCCTCTGAGTTCAACAGCAGATTGATTGTCATTGCGTGTGCGTCCTTGCCAAGTTTGCGGCGTATTAGCTCTGTACCGCCAAGCATATTGCTCCACTGATCATCACCACCAAACTGCATATTGCAGTTATATTTCTGGAACAATGTGTAAAAGTCAAAGCTCTGCATAATCATGTAATTAAACTCTAAGAAAGTCAGTCCTTTCTCCATACGTTGTTTGTAGCACTCTGCTGCCAACATACGATTCACAGAAAAATGTGGTCCTACCTCGCGCAACAGATCCATATAATTCAAATCCAGCAACCAGTCCGCATTATTGACCATCATCGCCTTACCTTCGCCAAATTCAATAAATTTGCTCATCTGCTTCTGAAAACATTCTACATTGTGCCGTATGGTCTCTGTTGTCATCATCTTGCGCATGTCTGTCTTACCCGAAGGGTCTCCAATCATCGCTGTTCCACCGCCAATTAGAGCAATTGGTCTGTTCCCCGCCATCTGAAGACGTTTCATCAAACAAAGCGCCATAAAATGCCCTACATGAAGGCTGTCTGCTGTTGGGTCAAACCCAATATAAAAGACAGCTTTTCCATTGTTAATCATCTCTTTAATCTCGTTTTCATTTGTTACTTGCGCAATTAAACCTCTTGCCACCAATTCCTCATACAATTGCATCTTTTTTCTCTCCTTTTCATACTGCGTAGGGGAAAGATTTTAAAGAAACGCAAAAACCTCGCCCCATGAATATTAATTACTCAAAGGACGAGGTACTTTTTATCAATATACCACGTGTTACCACCTTTTTTTACACAGAACTCACATTCTATGCCTCAGCAAGTACGGGAAAACAAATTAAAATCATTCTCCGATACTCTTCTTGATATAACGTTCAAGAACTCCGTCACAGCCTACTTTTACAAATCTTATCTATCAATTTCGGTGTGCAGCTCCAAGATGTATTCCCTCTCATTTTCCCTTGCGCCTCTCATCAACCGGCAACTTTCTGTAAGTTCCCATGAAAGCTACTTATTCTTTTCACAGCTTTTTCGATATTCATGATTATAAACGCATGTCTATTATTTGTCAAGAAAAAATTCGGATAATGTAATACATCTTATTCCAAAAGGATTATTTGCTGGTCTTTTGTATAAATTAAATTGAGTTTTTGTACAGCTTTCTTGTTTGAGCCATCTTTCAATGTTACGGTCACAGTCACAGATTGAATATCGCTGTCTTTGCACCGCACCATATTTTCAGATATGACTAACTGCGAATACGTTTTATCTGTTGTTGGTTTTGTTGGGACCAAGATAAATCCTCCCTTTATTGTATGATAACCAATTCCCTTTCCACCACTAATATCAACATTATAGGAAGGTACAAAAACCTCATTCGGATATCCCTTCATAGACATAGAGAGGGAAAAATATATCCCTTTACTATTAATATTATTACTAAATCCATCCCACTCAAAATTTAACTTATCAACTTTTGGAATCACAATCACTGGATAAACAGCGCTTACGCCGCTTCCATCTGCTGCCTCCGCCTTAACATAAATCTGCGGATATCGATTTGATGTAATAACCGATGTGATTCCCTTTATAATCCCTTTATTTTCATCGATCTCAGCATACTGCTCTCCGCCGGACATAATGCTCCATTTCACCTTCTGGTTTGCTGCTTTTCCAAAATTGTTGCTTATTTTTGCAGAAAGTGTAATCTTTGAACCTACAGAGACAATCCCTTCATTACCATTTTTGGGCACAATAGCAATTCTTGACATAGGAACACTTACCACAACATTACACTTTGCCTTTTTATTACTTCCATCTGTCGCACTGCAAGTAATTGTTGCTTTTCCACTGGAATGTGCCACAATCAATCCACTGGAATCAACCGATGCGATTCCCGGTGCACTGCTTATAAATTGAATCCCTTTGCCATCACCGCCTTCCACTTCTGGTTTTAGCTGAAATTGTGTCGGAGCATTGTAATTTCCCGATACAGTAAATAAATTCACTGTTTTTGGTATTCCAATCTTTGTAATTGGACTTGTTACAACTTCAAATGAAGTGCTTGCCATCTTAGGCTCTTTTCCTTCCGGAACGCCTTTCTCCGTTGCGGTCACCTCAAATTTTCCACTTGCACCCTTCTTGACAGAAACCTTTCCACTTGCATTGACTGTTACAATACCACTCGCATTTTCAATTGGTTTAACAGCCCAGTTCAATTTTTTGCTCGATACATTGATTGGCAATATACTCGCCTGAATCACTGCGCTTTTGCCAGCTGCTATCTTTTCTGGACCTTTTAATACAATGCTATCTGCAAGCTGTTTTACAGTAATGGTACAACTTGCAGCTTTTTTGCTTCCATCATTGGCAGTTGCTTTGATAACTGCTTTTCCCGGACCCAATGCAGTAACCATTCCATTTGCATCTACAACTGCAACCTTCTGATTATTACTGCTCCATACAATATCTGTGATTTCTCCGCCGTCTATTGTAAGATTATTGCTGTCATCTTCTTTTTTAAGAATATTGATCGAATCTCCTGCATAGATTGTATACTTTTTCGTAACAAAAGTAATCTTTTTAATTTTTACCGAATCTAAAATCGTCAGATAAAATTCGTCTTGTACTGCACCTGCTTTTGCAAGAATTTTACACTCACCCGCAGACGCAGTTTTCTCTATTGTTACTTTACCATTATTGTTTACCTTAACCCCACTGTAATTATCCGCTACTTCCCAGACAACTTTACCATTTCCAAATTTTGCATAAGAAGGCTCAACTGCTGCATATAGCGTTAAACTCTTCCCTTTAGCAATTTTGTTTACAGAGTCTGCGGCAGTGATCGTCACACTGGAAGGTTCTGGCTCAAAACTATATTTCTGTGAAACCACTTTGCTTGCCTTGCCTGTAATATGGTTTACTGCAATCACACTCAAAGTAACCTGCTTTGCACCACCGACGCGCGCTTTTCCTTCTATCAATGGCTCACCATTTGTCACAATACCATTTTTAAATGCAGGTTTTTTACCATTGATAGAATAATAAATCTCCGTATCCGGCGAACTACACTCAATGGATATATCCTCCCATTCTTTTTTAAATGTAGTCGTATTTTCTGTATTTTTAATTACTGGCGCTTGAGGAGCCTCATCTACCGCCGCAATTTTGATTCCTAATACTTTCGGCAAATAAGTAGTACCTGCACCTATTTTGGAGGAAGAAGATTTCACAACATTTTTCTTCATAATAGAAAACAGCGCGTCAACTTTCTGTGATCCGCTCTTTCCCTTAAGTGCGTCTATCTCATTTGATGCAGACAAAATCACCGCCGCAGTCCCTGCCGCAACAGGGCATGCCATACTGGTACCCTGCATAAAATCATAGGACTGATCATCAGAATCATTAATTGTAGAATATATCTCCACACCGGGAAAAGCAAGGTCAATCATATCTCCGTAATTGGTAAATCCTGCTTTGCTTCCATCTTGCATAATCGCGGCAATAGAACACACATTATCATAAGAGGCGGGATATTCATATCCATTTGTAGCTTCATTTCCAGCCGCTGCAAATATGGCAACACCATTTTGATATGCTTTCTCTATTATACTCTCTTCATTTCCATTATAGTAACCGCTTCCTAGACTCATGTTGACAACTTCCACGCCATCATCAATTGCCCTATTAATCGCTCTTAGAATATACTCATCTAGCATATTACCATTCGAATCCATAACGCTGTATGCATATATCTGTGCATCTGGAGCAATACCTGCCCCTCCTTTTCCATTGTTTGCAACGGCGGCAGCAATACCCGCAACATGTGTTCCATGTCCTTCTGGGTCTGTTGTTGTCGCAGCTCCACCTTCTGAAACCATTGTCAGATTCTGTGCTACATTCTCTTTTAAATCTTCATGTGTGCTATGTACTCCGGTGTCAATAATACCAATTTTAACACCCTCCCCTTTATAACCGTTCTCCCACGCATACTGATCGCCAATGTACTCATGTGCCCACTGATAGTATTCACTGTTCTCTTTTAACGCAGGATCATTATATTCTTCAAAAAGTCGATAATAATAATTAGGCCAAACCGCTGGAAGATTATAAGATTTACTTGACGCTGCTTTTACTGCTTGCCCTACAGTCCGTTTTTCACCAAGTAAAATAACAGCCACGCCATCTCCAAAACTCTTAAGCTCACCGTCAAAGCCTTCTGCAACAGCCAGCGCATCTTCTTGGCTGTCTGTCAAATATACCACTTCGCCTTTTACATAAGCCTCAGAATCATCGGATTCCTCCTCAAGTTCTAATATCTCATCCGCAAACGCTGCTAATGTGGATTTATCTTTCTGCTGTTTTGACGAAAGTGTATAATCTTCTGGAAGCCCCGGAAATAGAGCATCTGTTTTTTCAGCTGTCTCTGTTTCTATCTCCTCTAAAGTCAATGTCGTCTCTTCTGTCTCTGTTTCTTCTATCGTTGTTTCTTCCGTCACTGTTTCTTCTATCATTGTTTCTTCTGTCGTTGTCTCTTCTGTCTCTGTTTCTTCTATCGTTGTTTCTTCTATCGTCGTCTCTTCTGTCTCTGTTTCTTCTATCGTTGTCTCTTCTGTTGACTCTGTTTCTGTTGCTTCTAATTCTGTTGTTTCTTCTATATCAGAAGAAACAATCTCCATTGTTGTTTCTTCCGTTGAAATGGCTTCCGTTGTTACTTCTTCAATGGAAACTGTTTCTGTCACTATCTCCTCAGAGGAAGAGGACTCTATTGTCTCCTCGAAAGAATCTGATTCCTCTACGGTTTCTGTTATCGTCTCCTCTTCAGATTCCATAGCATCTATCAGCGTTTCCAAATTTGTTTCTGTTTCAGACGCAATAGCATCTGCCTTATCGTTCGATTCTGCCAAAACGGTTATCCCTGTTGTATTGAGAACCATAGACACAGCTAATATGGCAGAAACGATCTTTGTTCTCTTTAATTTCATTTTCCTTTCCCCTTTCCTAAAGTGTATTTCAAACATGCGCTAAAGCTTTCACACTATTATTTACAACCACACAGTTAAAAGTATTTACTGCACGTCATCAGCAACTTCACTCAATCTTTCCAACTGATAGTGATTGCTGTTCACTGTCAATGTTGGATATCCATTGTTATCCCCCAACTCCATTAATTCTTGTAAATCTTTGTCTGTCGTATAAACTGCCACGCCATCTGAAAATGAAATCAATTCTATTCCGTAAAGTTTTGCTGTCTTTTCTGCCTCTGTCTGATCTTCTGCCAACGCAATCAACTCCGTCTGCTTTTTCTCGATCTCAGAAGCGTTTTCCGTCTCAATAAATTGTGAAATTTTTGGAATAGAACTTTCATCCATTTTTCGTCTGTCGTTACAAGCCACTAACAAACTGCCAAACATACCAATACATAGGACTCCAAATAGAAATCCACCTATTCTGCGCACACTCTCACCTACTTTCCATTTTTTATTTTGCCCTTGTTCTTAACAACACTACCCTTAAAGTTTTCTGCGTCTTTTTTATAAGCAATTTTAACGAATAAGTATATTGTATTTAAACAATTTTTATTATAAACATTATTTTACATTTTTTCAAGCGCAAAAGCAAAAAAATGTTCGATTTATTTCAATCGAGTAGGGAAGATAAGACTTCCCTACCCGTGCGCTAGGCACCCGTCAGCTTCGCTGACAATATTCCTTTGGGCGCTCATGTGCATAAAAAAACACAGAAGATGCATTTTTCTGTGTTAAGATGCATTCTTCTGTGTTTTTTTTATCTTATCACGATTCCACAGATACTACTTTATAATCCTGTTCTTCTACTACCTTTTTCAAAGTCTCGTTGCTGACTTCTGCGCTTAGGGTCAACACTGCTGTCCCTGCCTCATGATTGACCACTGCCTCTGACACACCATTAAGCGCCTCTAAACATTTCTTTATTCTCGCCTCACAATGCCCACACATCATTCCTTCAATTTTCATTGTCTTTGTCATAGTCATCTCTCCTTTTTCGACTTCTTGATTTTTATATTCATAGACAGTCTGTGACTGTATATGCTCCTTTTTGCCACTGATATATGTCTTGTCATGTTTTGTACTATATACATCTATCAAATTTAACCGCAGTGCATTTGTCACCACACAAAAACTAGACAAGCTCATTGCAGCAGCGCCAAACATTGGGTTAAGCTGCCACCCCAAAAGTGGTATCCATACACCTGCTGCCAGCGGAATCCCTATTACATTATAAAAAAACGCCCAGAAAAGATTTTCATGAATATTTGTCAATGTCCTTCGACTCAACCGAATCGCTGCCGGAACATCTCTTAACTGACTTTTCATCAACACCACATCCGCCGCATCAATCGCAATATCCGTTCCAGCGCCAATCGCAATACCAATGTCTGCCCTTGTCAATGCCGGCGCGTCATTAATACCATCTCCTACCATGGCAGTTTTTCCCTTTTTCATTAAGCTTCGTATCACGCTCTCCTTCCCGTCAGGAAGCACATCCGCAATCACTTCATCAACACCAACTTGATTTCCAATCGCCTTTGCAGTACGTTCATTATCACCAGTCAACATTACAACATGGATTCCCATACCTTGCAATTCTTCTACAGCTTGCCTGCTGTCCTCTTTTATCACATCTGCGACTGCTATCATACCAAGTAACTTGTCATCTGCAAAAAACAGTGGTGTTTTTCCTTTCCAAGATACACCCACTTTGCGAAAAAACTTTTGTTTATCTGCAAAAAACAGTGGTGTTTTTCCTTCCTCTGCAAGCTTTTCAGACTGCTGTATAAACTCCTGTGGAATCTTTATCTTCTCTCCAATAAATTTTGCGCTTCCACCATACAACTCTCTGCCGTTGACAACGATTGTCAATCCATTGCCAGGCAATGCTTTAAAATCAGAACCTTCTATCATTTGCTCTTTGGCACACTCTGGATGGTCGGCAAAATACGCCTCCGCGTATATATTGACAGCGTGTGCTAATGGATGCTCACTCTTCTGTTCTAGTGCATATGCCATACAAATTAGTTCTTGTTCTGATACGCCCGCAGCAGGAACAATATCTGTCACTTTGGGCTCTCCTCTTGTAATGGTTCCAGTCTTGTCAAGCGCTACAATAGAAACTTTTCCCGCTTCTTCAAGAGACACTGCAGTCTTAAACATAATGCCATTTTTAGCCCCCATACCATTTCCAACCATAATTGCTACTGGCGTGGCAAGCCCCAATGCGCAAGGACAGCTAATAACAAGTACGGAAATCCCTCTAGCAAGTGCAAATCCAATTGTCTGACCTGCCAAAAGCCAAATAAAAATGGTTATCAGTGCAATTACAATCACCGCTGGTACAAACACACCAGACACGCGGTCAGCCACCTTTGCAATCGGTGCCTTTGTTGCTGCCGCGTCACTTACCATACGAATAATCTGTGATAGTGTGGTATCTTCTCCAACTCTCGACGCTCTGCATTTAATAAAACCTGACTGATTAACTGTAGCCGCAGATACCAAATCTCCCGCCTGCTTATCCACAGGAATACTCTCCCCGGTAAGCGCTGCCTCATTAACCGCACTAGTTCCTTCCAGCACTACTCCATCCACAGGAATATTCTCCCCTGGACGCACTACAAAAATATCATTCACTGCCACCGCCTCAATGGGAACTTCTGTCTCAATGCCATCTCGCACCAAAACTGCGGTCTTTGGCGATATTTTCATCAAACCTTTCAGCGCATCTGTTGTGCGCCCTTTCGAGCGCGCTTCCAACATCTTCCCCACAGTGATTAAGGTCAATATCATCGCTGCCGACTCAAAATAAAATTCGTGCATATACTCTATTACCGCCATGCTGTCACCCTTTAGCTGGGCATCAGTCATGACAAACAACGCATAAAGACTATAGACAAATGCCGCTGTCGATCCAAGTGCAACAAGTGTATCCATATTGGGTGCTCTGTGCCAAAGGCTTTTAAAACCGCTGATAAAAAATTTCTGGTTAATGACCATCACTGCAATTGTAAGCAAAAGCTGTATCAGCCCCATTGCAACATGATTCTCTTGTAAAAATTTAGGAACCGGAAATCCCCACATCATATGTCCCATCGAAAAATACATCAAAACAACCAGAAATCCAATAGAATACCATAATCTGCGCTTTAACACTGGCGTTTCTTTATCTTTAAGCATTTCTTCTTGTTCTGCGCGAGTGTTGCTTTGGATATTGCTTTTTCCCTTTAATGACGCACCATATCCTGCCTCTTCGACCGCTCTGATTACCTCCACAGCCGACACACTTCCCTCCACTCCCATCGAGTTTGTGAGCAGACTTACAGAACAAGCGCTGACACCTTCCAGCTTTGACACTGCTTTTTCCACTCTGGCGCTACAAGCAGCACAACTCATGCCAGTTACTGTATACTGTTCCATTTCGATATACTCCTTCTCAGATACATTTTATTTCAGGAACTGTTAAGAAATAACTCGTTAATTTGACGCCGTATAAATGTTCAGCTGCAAAGAAGGTAATCACAGGCGTAGCGGGCTACGTCAAGATTATCTGATGCCGAAGATGGACATTTAGACAAGTCAAATTGATGAATAATTTCTTAACAGTTCCTTATCATGTCCAAATCCTTACTTTTTACTTCATTAACTTTTTCAGCGTCTGTATCAACTCATCCACTGTCTCCTCCTTACCATCCTTAATATCTTGTGTCACACAAGTTTTAATGTGATTCGCAAGCAACACTCTGTTAAAGCTGTTAAGCGCTGCATTCACTGCAGCTACTTGAACCAGAATATCTGTACAATAGGCATTTTTTTCGACCATTCCCTTAATTCCCCGCACCTGTCCTTCAATGCGGCTCAGCCGATTAATCATATCCTTGTACTCTTTCTCTGAACGGTCTTTTGTCTTGTCACTTACGCTTACTGTCTCATTTTCCATAGTGATTCCCTACCTTTCCCAAATCAATATTGTTTTTTACTGCTTTTATTATATTATACCCCGGTACGGTAATTGTCAAGCTTCTTTTTATAACAATTTATCCTTCGCCTTTCTATTACAAGCATCAAGGTATGTAAAACCACTTCGTGGCTTGATATATCTTTGCCACTATGTTTTTTCTTACGGACTTTACAATATAATGCAAAATCCTACATTGAACTGTAATATGTCTTTCATAAATTATAAAATAATCATTGATTTTCCCCAAATAAAGTGCCATACTAAAACTATCGTTTTATATCAATATGAGGAGGAAAACCGGTAATGGAACACCTGAAAATTCCAAAAAATTATCATTCAGCATTAAATCTGCACGATACGCAAATTGCCATTAAAACTGTAAAAGACTTTTTTCAAAACCAGATTGCGCAGCGGCTCAATCTCGCACGCGTGTCCGCACCGCTTTTTGTAGACCCCTTGTCTGGTCTAAATGACAACCTAAATGGTATAGAACGCCCTGTTAGTTTTGATATCAAAGAACAGGACGGACGCATTGCAGAGGTTGTTCAGTCACTTGCCAAGTGGAAACGATATGCGCTGCAAAAATATGGTTTCTCTATAGGAGAAGGCATCTATACAGACATGAATGCTATCCGCCGCGACGAGGACACCGATAATATTCACTCTATCTTTGTGGACCAGTGGGATTGGGAAAAAATTATTGCGCGCGACGACAGAACTCTTGACACGCTCAAGGCAGTTGTTCGGAAAGTATATAAATGTCTGCAAAATACAGAGAAATATATGGCAATCCAATACGATTATATTGATGAAATTCTGCCCGATGAAATTTATTTTATCACCACACAGGAACTGGCAGAAATCTTTCCTGACAACACGCCAAAGGAGCGTGAATACTACATAGCAAAAGCAAAAGGCGCTGTGTGCATTATGAAAATTGGTGACAAGATGGAAAACGGAAAACCACATGACGGACGCGCGCCAGACTATGATGACTGGGCATTAAACGCAGACATTGTTGTCTACTATCCTGTACTTGACATTGCACTCGAACTTTCCAGCATGGGTATCCGTGTGGATAAAGACGCTCTGCTTTCACAGTTAGAAAAGGCAGGCTGCCCCGAACGCGCGGCGCTTCCCTATCAGAAAGCAGTCATCAATGAAACACTTCCTTTTACAATTGGCGGTGGCATTGGTCAGTCACGCATTTGTATGTTTTTCTTAAGAAAAGCGCATATTGGTGAAGTTCAGTCTTCCTTGTGGCCAGAAGAAATTGTTACAGCTTGCCAAGAAAATGGAATCCATCTTTTGTAATTCCTTATTATGTTTTCGCATAATCAAGCAGGGAAAAATTTTCCCCTACTCGCCGCGCGACCTGTGTGCCACTTTAGTGACATATTTCCTCTATACAGGTCTGCATATAAAAATCCACGCAATCAAGACTACGCGTGGATTTTTGTATTTTTTATTTATTTTTTGCTTCTTGGCGTTTCTGTCGTTTCAGTCGCCGACGCTCCTTCGCCTCTTTTCTCCCCTGCTTGCTCATCAGCAGATAGAAACTAGGCAGCAAAAGTAAGATTAACAAAGTTGAAGTGATTAGACCTCCAATAATAATCAGAGACATTCCCTTCATCATGGCAGCATTTTCATTATTGGTAAAAATCATTGGCAGCATGGACAGAATCGTCGTCAATGTTGTCATAAGAATCGGTCTTAAACGAAGCCGACCACTCTCCATCAACGCATCATTTAATGACATTGTCTCCTTGAGCTGATTGGTTGTGTCAACATACAAAATACCATTGTTAACCACAATTCCCACCAGCATAAGCACACCCATCAAGGAAGTCATATTGAGCGTTGAACCTGAGATAAACAGCAAGAAAAAGGAACCAATTAAACTAAATGGAATACTTAACATTACCATTAGAGAAAAAATCGGAGACTCAAACTGCATTGCCATCACTAGAAAAATTAGGAAAATTGCTGTGATAATGGCCTTGATAATCGCTGTAAACTCCTCAATCATCATCTCATCCATCATGTTTTGTGTCCGCCCTACACCTGCAGGAAATTCTCCGCTCAATTCCGCCTTGCTCACAGCTTCGTCAATCAGTTTAGGCACTGTATATTTTGTCTCATCTGTTGTGTACGCCATAATTGCAACCTGATATTTGCCGTCCTCTCGAACAAGTGTATTTGGCACGTCAGAATACACAGCCTCCGCCACATCTCCCACTGTAATCATTCCACCGGTTGGCGTTGCAATCTCAAGGCTTAGCAACTGATTCATATCCACATAACTGTCTTCTGGATATTCCATTCTCACAGTATATTCATCTGTTCCAATTGTCATATCCATAACTTCTATTCCACTGCTGGCATTGTACATTTCACTTGCCACCTGAACCGCGGTAAGCCCTACATTCATACACTTTAACGGATTAATTTTTATCTTTGCTTGAGATGCATCTGAAGTCAGGTTGCTTGAGGTTTTAATAACCCCCGGAATATCCATCAAAATAGAATCGACCTTACTTGCAGCAATTTTCAAATCTTCTATATTATCACCGCTCAAATCAACTTCTGCGCTAGCCGTCACACTCATCATAGAAGACATACCACTGCCTGCTGCTGAAACAATAATACTCATATTGGTTGTATTCATCAATTTCTGATTATACGCATCTACAAGCTCATTGATACTCTTGGTGCACTCCTCTGAAGGATATGCGGTGATAGTTGCTGAGGAGTTGCTAATTGTCAGGTTACACCCTGAAAAATCAGGGTCATCTATAATCATCTGCTCAATAAACTGTATGTTTTCATCCATAACCTCAATGCGAGTGCCTGCTCTTTGCTCAATAGAAATACTAACATTGTCAAGACCAGTTGCAGACATCAATTCCGTGTCTAATTGCATTACCAACACATAAGAGAGCACAAGAAGTCCGATTGACACAAGCATCACTGTCTTTTTCTTAAGCATAATATGTTTTAGAAGCGTTTTATACCCATTTCCGATATGCCCCACAATACGGTTTGCCAATGTATTTTTCTTTTCTTTTGGCCTATATTTCCAAAAGAAAATAGGAATCAGTGTAATTGCAACGATTAATGAGGACAACATTGCAAAGATAATGGTAAATCCAAGTTGTGAGAATAATTGTCCTGCCAAACCCTTCATCGTGGCAAGCGGCAAATAAACTACAACTGTGGTGAGCGTTGAAGCAGATACAGAAGAAGCAACAATCTTTGTACCAATTAGCGCTGCATCTTTAAAATCCGGTCGTTCATCTTTCAATCGAAAACAACTTTCTAGCACAACAATCGAAGAGTCAACCATCATACCAATTGCAATAACAAGTGCCCCCATTGTGACAACATTCAATGAAAATCCTGCAAAACTCATAAAAATCAATGTTGCAAGAAGGGAAATCGGCATGGAACTACCCACGATTAAACTCGCTTTAATATCTCCAAAAAAGATAAATAATACCAGCATGGAAAATAACACACCGAGCACTAATGTCTGTGCCACAGAACTTAAAGACGACTTAATGCTGTCTGCCGCATCATATGCCACGGAAATCTGAATCGCAGAGTTTTTTGCGCCCACTCGTTTTAACAAAGACTTTACATGATTGGATACATCAACAGTTCCTTCACTTTGAACTTTCTTAATCCCAACACTAATGCTTTCCTGCCCATTAAAGCGGCTGATACTGTTATTCGCTTTTGAGGACATCGCCACTGTAGCAATGTCAGAAAGTGCAATCGTTGTCCCACGGTTTGTAATAATTGGCACATTTTGCAAATCCATTAAGTTCGCTGGCTTTGATGATGCAGATGTACTAATATTCTGTGCGCCTTGTTCCACACTTCCAATTGGTATTGTAAAATCTGTTGTGGTAATATATGTTTTTATGTTCGCCATTGTCACGCCATACTGTTGCATCTTATCTCGATGAAGCTGTATGCGAATATAATCTTCCTCACCGCCGGACACATCAATCTGTGCAACATCAGAAAGTCGCTCTAACTCTGGTTTTAGCTCGTCTTCCACAAATGCCAGCACATCGGTATCCCCTGTTGAAGTAATTGATAACGTCATCATATCCTGTGCATTAATATCCATCTCAACAATAACAGGGTCCATCGCATCCTCTGGAAGACGAAGGGAGGCTGTATCGACGGCACTTCTAAGATCAGCATATGCCTCATCAATATCTGTGCCATACTCATAAGAAAAAATAACAAACGAAATGTTTTCTGTGGTCTGTGTTGTCACAGAATCCACGCCGGAAAGCGTCTTTCCGGCTTCCTCTATAATTTTTGTCACCAGCTCCTCTGTGGTCGCTGGATCACCGCCCTGATAGATTGTGCTGACAAACAGCATAGGCATCTCCATATCTGGCGTTAGTTCCATCTGAAATCCAAATACAGAACCAATACCAAATACAAACAGTGCCAACACAATCAACAGTGCCGAAACAGGCCGCTTAAGGGCCAGCTTGGTCAAGGAACTCATCGCTTAAGCCCTCCTATTCCTGTGTGGGATTGTCTGTGTCCGCTTCGCTTTCAGGCACAGAAATTTCAACGCCGTCGCGCAATTGGGCAGACCATGTTGTTATAATTGTATCTTCTTTTGTAAGTCCTTCTGTGATCACAATCTGTTCTATGTCATAAAGTCCTGTGGTTACATTTGTCTTTTTGGCTTTTCCATCCACAACAGTATACACATATGCCTGTGCACCATCATAGTAGACAGAATCGTATGGAACAATCACTACATTTTGCTCATGATATGTATCTGTTGTAACAGTCGCTTTTGTGCCAGAAAGCAATGCTGAGGTATCTCCCTTCACTGCTGCTTTTATCTTAAAAAGTCCTGTCGTGTTGTCAAGTGCACTGCCAATCTCTATCACTTCACCGTCATAAAGTTTGTTATCCTTCTCCAACACAATTTTTTGTCCAAGGGAAAATGTATTCCGTACATCTTCGCTGACATAGTATGTTGCTGTCATTGTATTTTTATTGGAAATAACAAATGCCGGATTACTTGATGTGGCAAAATCATGTTCCTTTAAATTTACAGCCTCAATCACACCGGAAATCGTTGCTGTAATGGTGTATGCATCTAAATTTTCCTGTGCTTGCTCTATGCCAATCTGCGCTTGCGAAATACCAACCTCCGCCTGTGAGATACCAAGTTCTGCCTGTGAAATACTATTCTGTGACGCCTGCTTCTTTCCCTCCAAAATTTCTCCGTTTGTAATGTTGTCCGCTGTCACTGCTTGACTATATGAGTCATATGTACTGTTAATATTATACTGTAATTCTTCTATTGTACCCTCTAACTGGTCAATTGTTGATTTGTACTGTGTAATTGTTCCCTCAACTGTCTTTACTTCGGTTGCAGCCGCCTGATACCGTTGCATAATAGCAGCATATTGCGCTGCTCCTTGTGGGGTATCTCTATCAATGGAATCTGCATAATCCTTAATCTCATCCACATCTTCCCGAAAATCATACTCCACTTTCAAATCTTCCAGTTCTTGTTCTTTCTCCTTTAAATTATCTTTTGCCTTCTGCAGATTGTCCATCGCATCCACATAGCTTTCTTGCAATTTACTTACACCATCTTCCGCCTGTGAAATGGTTTTATCCGACTGCATCTCATTTAAAGTTGACGCACCTTCACCATATTGAAGTTCGTAGGAAAGCTTGGCACTCTCCAATCCAATTTGTGCATTTTGCGCAGCAGTCTGTGCATTTTGTGCAGCTGCCTGTGCATTTCGCACTGTAAATTGCGCCATTGTATCATCGAGTATTGCTAGTACATCACCTTCCTCCACAACATCTCCTGCGGCAACTTTTACTTCAAGAACTTCCGCTGTCGCCTTGGGAATCACATAGACGGATTCGTCTGGACTAATTGTAGCGATGTATTGACCGCTCAACTTTAAATCTCCCAGCTCTGGTTTTGCTGTCTCTACAATCGCCACGTCCTCAACGGTTTTTTCCTCAGGCGCCTGCCCACATCCCCATAGAGCCATTGACGACAACATCACACACAATAATGCTGCCACTTTCCTCTGTCTGCTTTTCATATTCTGCTTCTCCTATTATTATTTGCCACTTTCATTTTTTGTAACAATTCAGCCTTTGGCTTCTTGTTACAGACATTAAGTCATGCATAACCGCTTTGCGATGTCAAAGTCATGTACATGACTTGATGCATCTCAACTACGACGCTATTTCATGACGTTTTTTTACCTATCTGCTATTTTAAACAATCTTTTTGCAAAATGAAAGAGTATCTGACATTTTTAATCTAAGTTTAATTTTTTATTGTAATTTTTTATAAGTTGTTACTTGTTATTTTGGTACTTTTTTTATTATAATATAGGATAGATAGCATATCATTTGACAAATGCTAATTGCAACAGTTCAACTTGTCTAAACTGTTACTACTAATTTTTATTTCACAAGGAGAAGATTTATGAAAACGAATTTCAAAAAATTACTCTGTTCCATAATAACATTATTTATGGTAGCTTCTATTAATATTGCCACGCCTGTACTGCCTGTCTCCGCAAAGGAAAGTATTGGAAACGGTCTAATTCTCTCCACAGATATGATAACCATCACAGAAAATGGCACTGTTGCCTTTACTGCATTGATGGAGGAAGGCTTTGATGCATCCCGCCTTGCCTGTGTTGTCGCAGACCCTGCTGTCGCCAATGTGTCACTAGGCACCTATGCACTGAACGCAGCGGCATTTCAAGTAACCTACCAAAGCGCGGGCACAACGGTTGCAGCAGTTTACAATATTGACAATCCAGCAGTTGTTGCATATGTTACCATTAATGCAACACCGGTTATTATGGATATCCCTTCAAAGCTTGGTACCAATCGTGACAATTACTGTTCTCTTGTCAGTTATGAATTTGTACCTTACGATTTTTCTTATACAAATTTTCAAGACTATAAATGCACACTAAATCTAAAATATCAATGTGTCTCTTACAAGGATGATGACTATAATCGCTGGGGCTGTTATGGATATTTCTATGATGCGGCAGGAAACGTATTATCAAAAGTCCACCTTTATGCCAGCTCGCTGTCAAAAGGACGAATTTATCACAGTGAATTTAATGTTCCTATCAACGCAGTGCGGTTTTCCATTGAAAGTTTTTCTTAAAAAAATTATCTATATGCAATCAAGTAGGAAAGTCTCATCTTCTCTACTCTCTCGCAGGCGTCCATCGGTTTGCTGACCTATTTCATCTGGACGTCTGCGCGCATAAAAAAAACGCTGTTTTCACCTTACAGCGTCTTTTTTATGCGCAGATCCATGCAGAGGACATAATCCGCTATGGCGGCACACAAGTCATGCGACAAGTACGAAAAATAAACCTTCCCTACTCAATTCACCCTTTTATTTAAAGGCTTCGATAATTGAATTAATCAAATTGGTAATCTCCTCAACTGACGTTTCAATATCTGTGTAAATGCCAGCTGACTGACTAGATAAGTCCTGCATACTCTTTGCAACTACTGCAAAGCCAACACCTGCCTCACCACTTCTTGCAGCCTCTATTGTAGCGTTGAGGGATAATATTGTCTGTTTCTTTGCAATTCCTTTTAGATGCCCTGTCTTTTCGTTAATCATTTGGACCAATTCACCCGACTTTTTGATATCACTCTTGATGGAATCAAATCTGCCCGAATTAATATTGTTTAGAAGCTCTAGCGTTGCAGTCTGGCCTATCTGTGTACTAAGTAACTCCGCGGCAGTCCTCGCGTTCTTGTCCGAAGACTTCGCAATAATAACAGAACCTAACTTGTCTCCATTTACAATAATGTCAAAAGACTCTGTCTCCTCCTCCTGAAATCCTTTTCTGCCTGCAAGATACTCTCCATCTAAGCCAAGTACAACGGCGTCAAGACCAGCCACATCCGCATAAGACCGCTGTAAAGCTTGTAATTTGTTAGAATCAATGTAATCTTTTAATACCATATATTATCCTCCATTCCGCGGTTCGACATATATACAGTATACCGTTATTTTCAGACATTTTCAATATTTATCCGCCTATTTTACTATTTTTTTGTAGCAATTCGTTATTTTCGTTGTACTAGCAGTAGTAATCAGTTCCTTTGCGTTTTCTCTCACAGTATCTGTAATTTCATCACTTCCCAGCATTCTTGCAAGCTCGTCCACCGCCTCAGTCTCCCCAAGCTGTATAATATCTGTGATCGTCTTATTATTCACTGCCTGTTTTGCTATCTTATAATGATTATCAGCCATCGCTGCAATCTGCGGTAAATGTGTAATACAAAGAATCTGATGGCTTTGTGACAACTGCCCTAATTTCTCAGAAACTTTCCATGCAGTCTTCCCACTGATACCGGTATCAATCTCATCAAAAATCATTGTCGGAATTTTATCCCGCGATGCGAGCACGGTTTTAATCGCCAACATAATACGAGAAAGCTCACCCCCACTTGCCACATTTCCCAAACTTCTTAGTGGTGCCCCTGGATTGGTGGAAATCATAAACTCCACATCATCAAATCCCCACGCTGTCATCTCTTCTTTCTCTCGCACCTGTATCTCAAACTTTACATCAAGAAAGTTTAAGTCTGTGAGTGCTGCTATCATATCCTTCTGCAGCTTTTCTGCCTCCTTGCTGCGGATTTTTGATGCCTTCTGACACAATTTTTTTAATTCCTCTTGCACTTGTGTTAACTTTGTCTCAAGCTGTGTTTTATAGGCATCTGCATTGTTTAACCGCGCAATTTTCTCTCCAAGTTCCTCCTGATATTGCAAAACAGCTTTAATACTACTACCATATTTGAGTTTTAGATGATTTATCAGATTTAGACGCTCCTCCATCTGCTGAAATTGTTCGCTGTCAAATTCCATATCTGCCATATACTCGGCAAGCTCTCGATTAAAATCATTCAACAACGCATCAATATTTTCAAGTGCGTCCGCAAGTTCACGCGCCTTGTCATCATAACTTTCGACACCTCGCAGTTCCCGCACAGCATAACCAACTGCATCCGCCGCAGACTGGTCACTATTTCCAGTAAGCTGATAGGACTTATCCGCCGCCTCCACAATCTGACGACTGTTTGCCATCCGCCGATATTCCCGCTCAAGAGTTTCATCTTCCCCGTCTGTCAATCCTGCTTCCTCAATCTCCTGAAACTCAAATTCTGCAAGGGATAATTCCTTTGCCTTTGTCCCATCATCAATGCAGAACTCCACAAGTTCCTTTTTTAGTGCTGCATATTGGTGATAGCGCTCCTTCAATGCAACTTTGACAACAGCAAGTGCTTCCCCTGCAAAAGAGTCCAAAATCTCCATATGATTTTTTTTGTACAATAGGGATTGGTGTTCGTGTTGGCCATGAATATCAATCAAACGTTCAGATAATGCTTTGATTTGCTTTGCAGTAACCGTCTCCCCGCATATTTTAAACACATTTCGACTAGGTTGTATTTTGCGCTGGATAATGATAATTCCCTCTTCTTCAATGGGAATCTCAAGGGCTTCAATCTCCTTTTTTAACACATCATCAGATACTTGAAACACAAGCTCCACAAGCGCATAATCAGCCCCTGTCCGAATCATATCCTTATCTGCCCGCGCACCCAGAGCAAGATTAATGGAGCCAATCAAAATTGATTTGCCGGCTCCTGTCTCTCCGCTCAATATGTTAAGCCCTTCTCCAAAATTTACCTCTGTCTCTGCTATTAGAGCCAGATTCTTTACATGCAAACTAATCAACATCTATAAGTCCCTAACCTTTTATAATCATATTCAGCTTATCCATCACAGCCTTTGTTTCCTTGACGGACCTCACAGCAGCAAAGATTGTGTCATCCCCTGCTATACAGCCTACAATCTCTGAAAACCGCATTGCATCCAGTGCCGCTGCAACTGCCATCGCCATTCCTTGTTCTGTCTTAATCACCAATATATTCTGCGCCATCTGCACAGAAAGAAAGCCTTCCCGCAGCACACGAATATATTTATCTCCCAGATTATTATCTTCTCCTTGCTGCAAAATGATATACTTCTGCCTGCCGTTTCCAACCACTACTTTTGACAAATGCAGTTCTCGGATATCCCTTGAAACCGTTGCCTGCGTCACATCAAAACCTTCCCTGCGAAGATATTCCGCCAGTTCTTCCTGCGTCTCAATTTCGTATTTATTTATTAGATCTACTACGACCTCATGTCTTTGTCTTTTCATTGGATATCTTGCCTTTCACACTGTTTATATCCGCATTTTTTTGCGCAACGTATCCAGAAAGCTTCCCTCGCTGAGTTTGATAATCTTTACCACTTTATCCGAACGTATGATCCGTACCCTGTCGCCCTCATTGAGACTCACAGGACACCGCCCGTCAAAGCTGACTTCTACCCCGCGCTTCTCACTGGATTTGTATCGATCAATCTCGATATCAATCACATCATCTTCCGCAAGTATAATTGTTCTGTTATTGACCAATGTATGAGAGCAAACTGGCGTCATTAAAATTAACCGCGCACGCGGTTCCACAATCGGTCCTCCCGCTGACAGGTTATACGCAGTGGACCCTGTCGGGGTGGAGACAATCATACCATCTGCATTGTATGTACTTAAAAGGCGTCCATTGACATAAATATTAAAATTAATAACGTGCAGCGCCCCTTTTCTGTTGATTACAATATCATTCAACGCGGTCTGTGGCTTCCTGCTCGCACCAGATACGACTGCAGTTCCACACAACATCATGCGAGACTCAATTTCATATTGGTTTTCAATCAAACTGTCGAGCGCCGGCTCAATCTCCTCTCGGTCAACCTCCGCAAGATACCCCAAGGTTCCAAGATTTACGCCAATCATTGGAATATGATAGTTGACATACTCCCTTGCCGCTCGAAGCATAGTGCCATCACCGCCTAACACAATCATTCCTTCCACATGCTCGTCAACGCTGTCGCTACAAAAACATCCTTTCAGATTCAGGTAATCTCTTATATAATGCGTAATCTCACCATTTCCGTCTTTTGTCTGATTTGTATATATATAAAATGTTCTCATTCATACTCCATTAACTATCAAACGTCCAATGTATTGTGTGCCTGGGCAACGATCTCTGCTATCATGTCAGAAAACTTCTGTTGTAGTGTATTGCCAGCCTGCTCTGTGCGCCTCAAATACATCAAATATTCTATATTTCCCTCGGGTCCTCTAATTGGAGAAAAATCGAGATTTAAAATCTCAAATCCTTCTATTAACGCAAAGGTAAACACTCTCTCAATCACTTCTTTATGAATCTGTGGGTCCCGCACAACTCCTTTTTTTCCAACCTTCTCTTTTCCTGCCTCAAACTGTGGCTTAATAAGACACACCATCTCAGCGCACGGCTTCAACAACATATACGCAGGTCCCAATATCTTATCCAACGAGATAAAAGACACATCAACCGATGCAAAATCAAGCTTATCCACAATGTCTTCGGGTGTCATATATCGGAAATTCGTCTTTTCCATGCAGACAACGCGCTCATCATTTCTAAGCTTCCACGCAAGTTGCCCGTGCCCTACATCAACAGAGTATACTTTTTTTGCCCCATTCTGAAGCATACAATCTGTAAAACCACCTGTCGATGCACCAATATCCATACAAATTTTATTATCTAGTTTAACACCAAATTGTGCAATCGCCTTTTCAAGCTTTAATCCACCACGGCTGACATAGCGTAGAGAGTTTCCTCTAACCTCAATTTGGACCTTGGCTTCGTCAAACATCGTTCCCGCCTTATCCTCCTTCTGGTCATTGACATACACACAACCTGCCATAATCACTGCTTTTGCTTTTTCCCGAGACTCCACAAGCCCCCTATGCACCAACAGTATATCCAGACGTTCCTTCATGTTCCCGAATCCTTTCTAAAATTCCCTCGGTTAGTTGTTCCTAAGTATTCTGTACTCAATTGTCTCTGCATCAATTCCCACTTCATGGCGTAAGATTTCCACATTTCCATGTTCTACATACTCATCTGGAATATGAATTGTTATCAGCTTTACATTTGGTGCATTTTCATCCAAATAATTTCTTACCTTCTCGCCAAATCCGCCACTTGCTACATTTTCCTCCATTGTCACAATCAAATGATGCTCCTTGACTACCTCATCCAAAATTTCTGTATCAATTGGCTTCACAAAGCGGGCATTGATAACACTGCAAGAATAACCTTTCTGTATCAGCATCTCACGCACTGTAAGTGCTGTTTTTACCATGCTTCCCACTGCTATCAAGGCAATGTTACAACCGTGGTAGATCCATTCCGCCTTTCCAAAACAAATGGGTTCGCGGTACTCCCGCAAACCGTCATACGCTTCACCGCGCGGATATCGGAGCGCAATCGGTCCCGCAAATGCCACCGCAAATTTAAGCATATCCGAAAGTTCCCACTTATTTTTGGGCGCCATGATATGCATATTTGGTATTGATGATAGATATGACAAATCAAAAATCCCCTGATGTGTCTCTCCATCACTGCCAACAAGCCCAGCACGGTCTATCGCAAAGACCACTGGCAAATTCTGAATGCAGACATCATGCAGAATCTGATCATATGCTCTTTGCAAAAAAGAAGAGTAGATTGCAACTACTGGTTTTAATCCACCTGCTGCCAACCCTGCCGCAAAAGTAACAGCATGTTCCTCCGCAATCCCCACATCAAAAAAGCGCTCGGGATACAGATTGCGAAACCGCTTTAATCCTGTTCCATCTGGCATTGCAGCTGTAATTGCCACAACATCATCATATCGTTCTCCCATTTTGCACATCACAGTAGAAAATACATCTGTGTAGCTCGACTTTGTTTTTGGCGTTAGTGGAAGCCCTGTATTCACATCAAATGGCTCCGCACCATGAAACCTTGCTGGATGCTTCTCCGCAGGTGCAAATCCCTTGCCCTTTTGTGTGATCACATGAATCAGTACAGCAGACTTACAGCGCTTTGCCTCACGAAATACTTTCATCATAGCACTGATATTGTGCCCGTCGACTGGTCCTAGATAAGTGATTCCCATATCCTCAAAAAACATACCCGGAATCACCAATTGTTTTACTGAGCTTTTTGCGCGCCGTATACTTGTTACAATCGGTTCTCCCAATTTGGATTCCATAAGAGAATTATAGATTCCCTCTTTCATATCAAGGTATTTGTCCGCTGTTCTAATATTATTTAGATACTTTGACATTCCACCCACATTTTCTGAAATGGACATATTATTGTCATTTAAAACAATAATAAAATTTTTCTTAAGACGCGAAGCATTATTCAATGCCTCATATGCCATTCCACCTGTGAGCGAACCATCTCCGATAACTGAGACAATTGTGTGGTCTTCATTGCGCAAATCTCGTGCTTTTACCAACCCCAAGCCTGCAGATATGGAGGTGGAACTGTGTCCCGTGTCAAAACAGTCACACTCACTCTCCTTTCTCTTAGGAAAACCACTCATGCCGCCATACTTCCTTAAATGTTCAAAGCCTGATCGCCTGCCAGTAAGTAGTTTATGTGTATAAGACTGATGTCCTACATCCCACACAATCTTATCCTGCGGTAAGTTTAGACTTAAATGCAGCGCCATTGTCAACTCGACTGCACCGAGATTAGAACCAAGATGCCCTCCTGTAACACTGATTTTATTGATTAAAAATTCCCGAATCTCCTCTGCCAGTAAATTCCAATCCTCTGGCGGCACATTTTTTATATCATTTTCTTTCTCTATCGTCTCTAATATCATACTCAGCACCTTTCACCACAAGGTTTTACTTCACACGTGTTATCAGACTGCGTATCAATTTCACCAAAAACTCATTCTGAATGCCTTTTTCCTCCAAAGAATTCAGAAGTTTTATCGCATGGTTTGAAAATTCCTTTTGTTCTTGTGATGCCTCCGTAATCCCTTTCAGTGTGACATAAGTTCTCTTTAGATTCTTCGCATCACTTCCGACAGGTTTCCCCAAAGTCTCAAGTGTGCTTGTCACATCAAGAATATCATCTTGTATTTGAAATGCAATGCCTATCTCATAAGCTGCCCTCTCCACAAGAGTAATCTGCTCTTCGTCTGCCCCCGCAAGGACTGCTCCAACCATCATTGCAGCTTGTATCAGTGCCGCAGTCTTGTGTGCATGAATGAACAACAAATGTTCCTCTGTGACCATTTCTCCAAGATTTTCCGCCTCAATGTCCGCAGTCTGTCCCCCAATCATTCCATAAATTCCCGCCTTCTGCGCAAGAATTGAAAGTGCTCTCGCCGTTCTATTTGCGTCGTCTTCTGACAATGCAAATGCTTTCAATGCAGTCTCAAATGCATAGTTTAAAAGACCATCTCCCGCAAGGATTGCCATTGCTTCTCCATAAACTGCCCAAGTTGTCTTCTTACCTCTGCGGTAAAGGTCATTATCCATAGCAGGCAAATCGTCATGTACAAGCGAATACGTATGTATCATTTCGATCGCTGCCATAAATGGTTCTATCACTTTGTCTGCACCGCCAAAAAGACTATATGTTTCCGCCATTAACAAAGGACGTAATCTCTTTCCGCCTACATTCACACTGTAATTCATCGCCTCTATCACAGTCTTTGCCCAGTCTTTTTTCTCGGACGTGCATTGTGGGAGATACGCCTTTATAATTTGTTCTATTTTCTCTACTTTATTTTTTAGTTCCTGCTCAAAATTCATCTAACTCTCCATTTTTATTTAATTTGAGGACTTCCTTCTCCACTCTGTCAATCCTGTCATTACAAGACTGAATCAGCTTCATGCCCTCCTTGTACAATTGAAAGGATTCTTCCAGCGAAATATCTTCCTGCTGCAATCTGCCAATTGTATCTTCCAATTTGTCAAATGTCTGTTCCAATGTCAGCTCCTTCGCCATACTTTACCTCTCTCTCAAAACAGTCTATCGAAATTTCTTTAGGAACTGTATTCGCTATTTCTCTACAGCTTTTCACTTTTGCCTGTACAATACCATTTCTCACATAAATACAAACAGTATCTTCTGGTCGCACACAGTGCACATCATTGACAACTCTGTGCTGCATGTCCTCAACATATGCATACCCTTGACTAAGTTTGTCAAGCGGAGAAAGTCCCTTTAACTGCTCCGCATAAATTGCCAATCTATGTCTCTGTTGTACCAATATATTTTCCATAAACCCTACCAGCTTTCCTTCCAAATCCATACAATATGTTCGCTTCTGCTGAATCTGATTGACTGGACTTAGAAATTTTAATTTTAACCAAAGCTGGCTCAAACGATTCTGTTGTCTTTCAAGCTGCACCTGCAACGCATGTGTGAGGGTAGATTGATAAACTGTTAACTTGTCCATCAATTGCCTAAAATCAAAAACTGCAAGTTCTGCCGCCGCCGAGGGAGTTGGCGCTCTCAAATCAGCCACAAAATCTGCTATTGTAGTGTCCGTCTCATGCCCTACTGCCGATATTACAGGCACACTACAATTAAAAATTGCCTGCGCGACTGCCTCCTCATTAAATGCCCACAAATCTTCAATAGAGCCGCCTCCTCTTCCGACAATCATCACATCTACACCAAGGTGATCCAATGCACGAATTCCACTTACAATGCTCGCCACAGCCTGATCTCCCTGAACAATCGCAGGGTACAAAATAATCTGTATATAAGGATTTCGTCTTGTCGCTATAGTGATAATATCCCGAACTGCTGCCCCTGTAGGTGCTGTCACAACTCCTAGCGTCTGAATATACTCTGGTATAGACTGTTTGTACTCCGCTGCAAACATACCCATTTCTTCTAACCTGCGCTTCATGCGGTCAAACTTTTCATATAATACACCTGCACCGTCAAGTGCAATTTGCTTCGCATACAGTTGGTATCTGCCATCTCTCTCATATACGTCAATTGTACCGCCAACCACAACCATTTGCCCTTCTTCCAAACGAAAAGAAAGTCCGGTGCGATTGCCGGCAAACATAACACAGGCAATCACTCCTTTTGCATCCTTCAACGTAAAATAGATATGCCCCGAAGAATGATACTTACAATTGCTAATCTCCCCCTTAACCAAAAGGTATCTCAGCATATAATCCTGTGTAAACATATTTTTAATGTAGGAATTAACCTGTGCAACCGTATAAACACTTTGCCTCACAAAAATGCCTCCCTGTCATACAGCAATTATTTTTTTGTAGCAAATTTTGCAAGAACACCATTGACAAAGCCCGATGACTCATCTTGACCAAATTGTTTTGCAAGCTCCACCGCCTCATTGATTGCGACACTCGTTGGAACATCCTCGTCAAAAATAATCTCATATACTGCAAGGCGCAGAATTGTAAGATCCACTTTCCCCATTCTCTGTGTCGTCCAGCCTTTTGTCCGCTCATTAATCATCGCATCAATTTCATCCAACTTTTCCAATATCCGATTGCCCTTGTCCGAGATGTATGCCGTGTCCGTTTCACTGATTGGCGGCAACTCTTTTTCCTGTGCCTCCGCCTTCAAGTTCTCAAAAAAGAATTGCTCTTGTTCCGGCATTTCCTCCCTGTCGTTAAACTCAACTCTGAATATAAACTTAAATATTTGTTCTCTAAGCTCTCTTCTGCCCATTTGTCTTTTCCCTAATTCATATTTTGCACCAAGCCTCAGGCGAAAATGCTTGCATTTTCATTTGAGGCGCAAACACAAAGGGTGAAAGATATGTGTTTGCATTTTATCCCTTTCTCTTTTTTCTTTCACCCTTATTTGTCTGATGCCATCTTAATTCCTACAATCCTAATATTTACATCGGATACGTTAAATCCAGTCATTGTCTCAATTGCATTCTTTACCTTCTCCTGGACTTTATTGCAAGTAGTCGGAATATTATAACCATACTCCAATGTAACTGCAAGTTCCACAGATACATTTCCATCCAAAATATCGACTTTGACTCCTTTGGTCTGCTTTTTCATACCGACCTTGCCCATCAGCTCATTTGTGATATTGCCAGCCATAGCTCCCACACCTTCCACTTCTGTGGCAGCGAGTCCCGCAATCATGGCAACAACATCATTGGCTATCTTCACTGTGCCAAACTCCTCATTTACCGCGTATCCATTTTTATCTGTTTTCGTTTCTTTTTCCATGTCTTTCCCTCCTGTATCCATTCCTTGCACACTTCTGCAATCCCCTGCAGCAAGTAATTTTATACAACAATTCAGCCTTTGACTTCCTGTTACGAGCATCAAACCATGCAAAACCACTTCGTTGTAGCTTGATATGTCTCAACTTCATAACTATTTTACGTGGCTTATAAAACCATAATTTACAGTTAGTGCAAAATCCTATGCTGAACTGTAACAATTTTATTACATTATATCAAAATCCCTTGGCTTTGCAAAGAAAAAATTCGTGATATACTACATATCTTTTCCCAAAATTTACTATTCCATTCAGAAGTAACAAGCTGTGCGATTCCTACTTTTCACAAATCCCACAAACTAATTGTGCGCTGCGTTTCATTGAAGGTATATGCAATGCTTGCCCCACGCTTATCTATAAAATCAAAAATATTTTGTTCTGTAATTAGATTCTGTACTAGAGATGCATAAGTCTCATCACTGTCACACTTAAGCGTTACACTACCCACTGATTTTACTGCATCGCTGTCAAAAATAAGTGCAAGCTTTGCCTCATCATAACTGTCAAAATACAATCCTTCCCGCACAAAATAGTTATCCGCAAGTGCACTGCAAACAGGAAGCGGAACCACTTTTTCTATCGAGTGTGTCCTTGTAATCTCGTCTGTTGTCACCAGAAAATAATCATAGTTAATTGATGGGACATACGCCTGCGATGCGGTGTCTGTCCCACTTGAAGTGTACGAGGCATCTCCCCAAGTAGGGTCAAGATAATAGTAATTGCCATTCACCCGCACGAGATTCCAACCATGCCGCTCACCATTGGTAAACCCTGTAACCAACAGACATTGAATGCCTGCTTGCTGCAACATATATTGCATTGCTTTTGCATATCCCTGACACACAGATTTTCCCTGCAAGAATACGGAACTTATATTCTGATTGTTTTCCACAGACTTGTCATACTCTGTGTTGTTAATTAGCCATTCATACAAATATTTGACAGTATTGTATTCGTCTTCATTTAACGGAATCTGCGCAAAACAATCTCTCAAACGCTGCACAATCGAAAGTTGTACTTGTCCTATCTCTTCCGCTGTCATAGAGTATGTGCCGCTAAACGTTATCTCTGTGACAACAGCGTTTGTCATATATTCTGTATATTGATACCCCTCCACATAAAACAGTTCTGGGTGATCATTCATCACGCAGGAAAACACAACCTCTAAGATGGACTTGTCCACCGTCGATAAATGCACTCCACTTTCGATACCCGTAAGCGCATCTAACATTTCAAGATAAATCTGTTGTTTTTCTCTGTCAAGACAATGATAGGCATAATACAGTTCTGACACTTCCCGCAATTTTTGTGGTTCCTCTGTCTGTGTTGTCTCCTCTGTTGTTTGTACCATATCCGGCTGTTCCGGCTCATACGTGCATGTCTCCTCTGTTCCCTTTTTCTCCAGAGTTGCGTTTTGTTGATTATCTTGCACTGCACACCCCTGTATCAGCAGCATGATACAACTAGCCAGCGCTGTCAACAACACTATTCTACTTTTCATTTATTAATGCCCCATTTTTCCTATTTAATTTTTGCCAAACTCGGAGAGCACTAGCCCTTTGTTTCTATCAAGCGTCATACCAATACTCCACTGGTTAATAAACAAAAGAAGCGGATTTCCTTTTAAATCCTGAATTTTCTTCATATCTGATGTGCCGGAAAGCTTGTTCAAATCCACCTCATCTTTGTTTTCTATCCAGCGAATATATTCATATGGAAGCGGTTCCAGTTTAATTTCTACATTGTATTCATTCTCCAAACGATACTTGAGCACATCAAATTGCAGAACACCCACAACTCCTACAATAATTTCCTCCATACCAGTATTAAATTCTTGAAATATCTGAATCGCGCCTTCCTGTGCAATCTGATTGACTCCTTTGATAAACTGTTTTCTCTTCATAGTGTCGATCTGACGAACCCGCGCAAAATGCTCCGGTGCAAAAGTTGGTATGCCCTCATAGCAGATATTATTTTTAGGCGCGCAGACAGTATCCCCTATTGAAAAAATGCCCGGATCAAACACACCGATAATATCCCCCGCATACGCCTCACTCAAAATCTTGCGCTCATCAGCCATAATCTGCTGTGGCTGGGAAAGCCGCATCACTTTTCCGCCTTGCACATGCTTGACTTCCGCGCCCGCATCAAATTTGCCGGAACAGATGCGCATAAATGCCACTCTGTCCCGGTGTGCTTTGTTCATATTTGCCTGTATCTTAAAGACAAACGCAGAAAAATCATTCTCAACAGGGTCAATGATCTCTCCCTGTGAAACTCTTGGAAGCGGCGTTGTTGCCATTTTTAGAAAATTTTGCAAAAATACTTCGACGCCAAAATTCGTAAGTGCAGAGCCAAAAAATACAGGGGTTAGCTTTCCATTTCGCACTTGCTCCAAGTCAAATTCCGCGCTTGCTCCATCCAGCAATTCAATTTCATCGCGGAGCGTAGTGAGGGCCTCGTCACCAATATTCTTTAGTAACAGTGCTTCATCATCCATTGGAATCACTGTTGTCTCTCCTTCTCTAGTACCCTTTTGCGTATCTGAGAAAGTAAGTACATGATTTCCATGTCTGTCGTAAACTCCCTTAAACCGCTTTCCGGAACCAATTGGCCAGTTTACAGGACAAGTGGCAATGCCAAGCTCTTTCTCAATCTCATCAAGCAACGCAAACGTGTCATTTGCATCCCTGTCCAATTTATTGATAAAAGTAAAAATCGGTATGCCTCTCATACCGCACACCTTAAATAATTTTCTTGTCTGTGCCTCAACACCCTTTGACGCGTCAATCACCATCACTGCCGAATCTGCCGCCATAAGGGTTCTATAAGTATCTTCTGAAAAGTCCTGATGCCCTGGCGTGTCAAGAATATTAATGCAATAACCGTCATAGTTAAATTGCAAAACGGAGGAAGTAACCGAGATACCTCTCTCCTTCTCAATCTCCATCCAATCTGATACTGCATGTCTAGCGGTAGCCTTGCCTTTAACGCTCCCTGCGAGATTGATAGCACCTCCATACAGCAAAAACTTCTCAGTCAGAGTTGTCTTGCCAGCATCTGGATGCGATATAATGGCAAACGTCCTTCTTTTATTGATTTCCTCTGCAATATTACTCACTGGTCTATCCTCCGTCTATCTATTTCATTCTCTTTTATCAAGGCAGAGCCTATGGCACTAACACGAACAATTCAACCTTCGTCTTTCTGTTACAGGCTGCTGCCCTGACATATTGCATCTAAGTATATCACATTTATCCAATTAATTCCACATCTTATTTTTTCGTTTTAGCAACAGTTCAGATACCTTCACTGTTACGGCATCTAGCCCATTGAAGGTCGCCTTCGGCGAGGGGCTAGATGCTTCCATGCTCTACGTTTTGATACAGTCAGCGCAGTAAATGCGCAGACCTGCCTAAACTGCAATCGATTTTATTCCGTGCCAGAAACCGTAATTATAATATTTTCCGCGGAGATATTGGTCTTGCGTTGTACGATATCTATAATTTGTGCAGTCTGTGCCTCGGTGAGATCCGCTGCCCCCACCATAACATCCGCAGAATCACCACTGATGCTTACAACCGTCTGGGTAAATCCTTTTGCTTCCAAGAGCATCTGTGCATCCGATTCTTTCTGTGCAGTCTCTGTAAGTGTAATCATACTGCTTACGGCTTCCTTTTTTGCCTCCTCTGTCAAATCTGCATTCTGAATAATCTCCATTAAGGATTCCTTATTCTGTGCCCTTGTCTGCTCTTTTAACAGTTTTGCACCCGCAAGGGTAGATACCCCAGAAGCGCTGGTAAATATCGCTTCTCCTGGCACTTCCTGTTCAATGACCGTCGCGCCAGATTCCTCTGTGTTGGAGGCAAGTGTTCCATCTGCTGCCTCGTCGGTTGGCTGAAGGTCTGTTGACGTCGCAGTCAATGTGCTGTTTGCCGCAGCATCCATATCACTGTTTAGATAATTTTCTGTGATTGTCACATCATCTGTATCAAGACTTGGAATATCCTGGCCTGCTCCCGCCGCAGACGCATAGTCTGTTATTGTTCCATCAGTATCTTCCCTAAGCGATATGGCATACATATCTTCATCAGAGATTTCATACGTAAGTTCACTGCTGCTTCCGTCTACAGAGATAAAATCTTCTTCTCCAATCTTGGTGCCGGCAAAGTTGAGATAACCTGCTACCGCAATCATCACCGCCAATGCCGTAATCATAATCTGGTTTTTTCTTAATACTTTTTTCACCAAACCATATCCTTCCTATTGCTTCTCTTTGCTACTTCTATCTTATTCAGGGCGTGCTTTACTTAGACTTATTATTTTTTGTTTTTTTAATTCTGTATTGTCTGCCCCATTTTTAGCACTTCCACTTTATTTGCCTCCACACCATACAACGCCATCACGAGCTTTACGATCTGAAGTCGTATCGCCTCGTCATAAGCTCCTTCTGCGGAGATGACTACACCGTCAATCTGTGGGCTTTTTGTCTGCGCAATAAAAGGCACTTGCTCGCCATTCCCATTTACAGTATAAACTGTTGTCTCCTCCTTTTTAACCTCACTGTTTTCTCCATTGATGGTATTTGATGTAGGAATGTCCTTCTCCACAACATATTCTGGCGATTCCTTAATATAAATAAGTACCTTCACTGTCCCCACACCTGCCACGCTAGACAAAAATTCTTCAAGTTCTTGCTCAAGTCCCCTTTTATAATCCTCTATTGTCTCATTCTTTCCATCTTTTAGATTGTTCTGTGAATCTTCTGCACTGCTCGGATGCTCTACATTTTTCTGGCTTTTCTTTGCGGTAAAGCTGCTGTTGCCATCTCCTGTTGGCAGCAGAATAACAAAAATTAATATTCCGCTCAGAAAAATAATCAACATCGTCTCCTTGGTCGGTCTTCCTCTTCCTCCATTTCCGCCGTTAATCGCCAACCGAATCCTGTCCCGGACTCTCTCCAGCATCCGATTCACCTCCATTTCTGCTGTCATACTCCGCATGTGCCCCACCTATAATCTTTTCCTCCCACATCTGCTCATAGTATGCCTCCCCCTCATAAATTTGGTCTAACTCTGTCATTTTCTTCCATTCCTGCTCCCATCGCTCATACAGTTTATCCGCCTCGGAAAAACTATTTTCAACTTGCCCCACAAAAGAAAAAATCACATTAAAACAGATGCACATTGTCAATAAATAGGAAAAAAGTTTTAGATATTTCTGATAACCGCTGCCTTCCGTCAACTGAATAAGACATTGAAAACAGATTACAGTGTATACAAGTCGTCTAACCTCAACTGCCAGATACTCCATAAATTCTCCCTCTGCCATATATTAGTTTCGTCTAACTTGTTGCATTTGTCACAACGGCTATTGTTATAAAAAATAGAGTTGTAACTGTTATTAATATTCTTAATAGCATAAATCCTGCCTCAGATATGTACTCGACGCATTTCATCATCTGACGTTCTCCGCAAATACTTCCCAGCGCACCACTCACCTTAATAATAAAAAGAATCATAAACGCTTTTAAAACAGGCGCTGCAATCATCAAAACAAGCACCACCAATATCAACACACCCAAACTGTTTTTTACTGCAATGGCTGAGGCAAGGGTCACGCTTGACACAGATTCTACAAGATCCCCAATTCCTGGAATTGCACCCGCAGTTTTTTGGATTACGGTATTGTTTGCCTTATCAATCACAGGCGTTATTATAATCTGAAGGATTCCGCTTCCTGACATCACTACAATCATCATTTTTAAAACCCATTGCAGCCCTTTTTTAATAATCTCCATCAATCCCTTAAAGCGCTCTTCTCCCCAAATACTCTCCACCACGCCAAGCATTACATATCCCTCAACTACAGTTGTCAGTGAGGCTGCAACAATTCCTTCTATCAAGCACAAAAAACCTAACAATAACTTATAAAAAATCAAAGCTGTCAGCCCAGAGCCCGCAGCAGCGATACAAATCATATATGCAGGAATCATCACTTTTAAAAATTCAAGCATCCGCGTCATTGCCTCCTCAACAATGTCGAGCACTTCATGAAACGCATTAATTAGAACTACAAGCTGACAGAGAATAAAAAAAGTTTTCGCCGCTTTTGCCGCGCCCTCATTTTTTAGAGCAGACATCAGATTGCTGACTAACGCTACCAGAATAAACAGCACAAGCACAGATATAAAAAGCCTTTTCCATCCATCAAAAACACCCGTTATTGTTCCTGCAAGATAGCGCCAAAATAATCCTGGGTCCAACGCCCAGTTTCCCATCAATACATCCTTGATAAAATTCATGGAATTTGTATTTTTTCCCGGCAACAATTCTTGTAACAATTTATCTAGAATACTTAAATCTGGAAGGATATCTAGTTCTTGCCACAAGTTCATATCCTGACTCATCTTATCATTCCTTCAAGCATATCAATCATAATTCTAATGATTGGAAATCCTGCCACCATAATCGCAACCTTGCCAAATAACTCTATATGGCTGCTGAGTGCTGAATATCCAGAATCCTTACACAAGTTAGAAGCAAAATCGCACACATAAGTAATTCCTATAATCTTTAAAAGAAGTGATATATACGCAATATTCCCCCCCAATATTGACTCCCAGTTCTCAAACTCTCCAATGGCAGTTTTTAGCACTGTGAGCACTCTAATTGCAATAAAAAAGCTTACAAGCATAATAATTAGCGTCGCAAATTCTGGTTTGTCTTTTTTGATAACTAGCGCTGCAAAAACTCCTGCTATGGCAAGCACACAAATCTGAATCATACTTGCACCTCATATCTTTCCAGACACAAATGTCTATGAAAAAATACGGTGCAAGTACAGAATGCACACATGCGAACAAGTCGCATGGCACGTGTACGCTCAGCGCAGCAAGTGCGCAGAGCTGTTGCCTGTGATTCTTTTTTCATACTACGCCTCCATTGTCAACACGCTTACTATAAAGCAAATAAATCTTGTATCATCTCAAAAAGTTGATATATATATGGGACAATCCATGAAAGCACCAGCACCAGTCCGGCAAGACTAATAAGAAACGCATGTTCTTCTCTGCCGCTATGCTTCAATACCTGTCCGAGTATCGTTATCAATATACCAACTGCTGCTATCTTAAATATCAGACTGACTTCCATTTTCATCCCCATTTCACAACGATTCTGTACACAAATTGTTATTTCCTACAAAAACAAAATGATACACAAAATTCCCGTCAATGTGCTAAGCGCCTTGATAAGCCGGCTGTTTTCATTCTTTTTCTCTGTGAGCCTGTCTATCTCACTATCCAGCTCAGTCCCAAATAATCCTAACGCCTCCACCTGAAGCTGCTCTCCTTCATACGCAAAGCAATCTCCCATTTTTAATAAATAATCCTTTCCCGTCTGTATAAATTCTGCTCTGTCTTGAACAGCCTCATTCCAAATAGCAATTAGCGATTTCCCGTTGCGCTCTTTCATTCTCTTAGAAACTTCTCTTAGAAACTGGTCATATGGAGACTCTGCCTTCGTGGAAATCATATCAAAAATTTCTTCCATCGGTCTATGAAGATAGGTAATCTCACCGGCAATATACAACAATATCTGTTTCTGTTGTTTTAGATGCCAAATCTGACTGTTCATCTCACCGCAAAGCGACCAGCCAAATCCAAGTGCCCCTGTCATTACGCAGGCACCTGCAATAAATTTCTGCCACATATTTGATTCCCCTTTCTGTCATAAATCTCAAAATATCGAACCATGTTTTCATCCATTGATAACACAACAAAACGGTCAATCAACTCAGACTGGAAGATTCTCTCCATCTCAGATTTATGCTGAATCTCTTCCATAGAACTGCCGTGTATTGTCGCCAATATATTACACCCACACACTCCCGCATAAAAAATTGCCTCGGCATCTGCACTTTTTCCAATTTCATCAATTGCAATTACCCGCGGCGCAAAAGTTCTCACCAAGATAGAAATCCCCTGCTGCTTATCCCCACCTGTAACAATATCTGTCCGTTCGCCGCAATCGAGCATGGCACTGCCCCTGTATGCCCCTGCAATCTCACCTCTCTCATCAATCACACCTACATTGCATCCACGATATCCTTCTGCACCATTTGAAAAAAGACGAATCATATCTCGAAGCAAGGTTGTCTTGCCAACTCCTGGCGGCGAGATAATCAGCGTATTAAACGGAGTCCCCCGCTTTGTGTGATAGAGATATCGTATCATTTTCTTCGCAATATCTTTGTGTTCATGCGCCAGCCTGATATTCATATAACGAATATATTTTGCAATAAATCGACCATTTCCCGCTGTTGTAAGCTCTCCTGTAATTCCAATTCTATGTCCTCCCTCAACAGTGATATATCCTTGCTTTCGCTCCTCCTCATATGCATAAACGGAATCGTGACACAGATAACGAAAAATTTCTTCCAGCTCCTGCTCACCATATATAATAGGAAGTCTATGTTCCCGCTCCGTCAGCACGCGCACTGGTTGATTGACACGCAGTCTAATTTCCTGTATCTTTTGGAAATTCACACTGCCTCGCTCCCAATCCCCTCGAAGTCCCTGTGGAAAAAACTGTAAAATCCGATTATCCACTGTCATTGTACACGCCTCCTTTTGTTTGTCCCACTGTCCATATCTCAATATATGTCCTAAATTTTAAAATATGAACACTTGTCTTGCAAATATTTTATTACACACAAAATTTAAGTGCTTTTTTCCGCAAAATATGATATTGTTATTTATAAACAAGATTTCAAAAATGGAGGTATGCAAAATGCATGAAATGAAAGAGAAATTACACACTGGAGAACTTTATCTCCCGGGTGACGGAGAAATTATAAAAGAGCAGGTTTCCTATCAGGACAAGCTGTGCGAATACAACCTGACCAAACCTTCTGAGTTCGAAAAAAGAGCTGCACTGCTTAAAGAAATGCTTGGCGACTGTGGGAAAGGCGTCTATATTGAATCACCTTTCTATGCAAATTTTGGCGGTCATCACTGTCATTTTGGAAATATGGTCTACGCCAACTATCATCTTACCTGCGTAGACGACACCCATATTTATATTGGAGATTACACTATGATTGGACCGAACGTGACCATTGTCACCGCAGCACATCCAATCCTTCCAGAACTACGCGAACAGCAGTATCAATATAATATCCCTGTCCATATTGGCAGAAACTGCTGGATTGGCGCAGGAGCTATCATTATGCCAGGCGTTACAATTGGGGATAACACTGTAATCGGCGCTGGCAGCATTGTGACAAAGGATATGCCGGCAAATGTTGTCGCTGTCGGAAATCCTTGTCGAATAATGCGTGAAATTAATGACCATGACAAAGAATATTATTTTAAAGACAGAAAAATAAGGGAGTAACACAACTCCCTTATCTATCTATATAATAGTCAATATTCCCACTGATTTCAACAATAAGATTACCAATAAGATCGGCGCAATATATTGAATCATTACAACATACAAACGCTTTCTGCCAAATCTACTGCCGGATTTCTCCACCTCATCAATCACAGCCTTCGGCTTTAATATCCAGCCAATCAAAACACATGTTCCAATTGCAACCAGTGGCATTAGCAAGTTATTGCTAATATAGTCCATAATATCCAAAATCTGTGCAATTGCGCCATTTGGCAATTTCAGTTCAAAATACAACTTATTGTACCCAAGACATACAATCACACCGCCAACAATGGCAATGATTGTCTCAACTGTTGCCGCTTTTGTGCGCGTCATATGAAATTTGTCCATAAAGCTAGAAACCACTGCCTCCATAACAGACACAGCACTTGTAATCGCCGCAAACAGCACCATAGCAAAAAAGAGGCATCCTACTAAATTTCCAATTTTTCCCATAGACGCAAACACTTTTGGCAGCGATACAAACATCAAGCTTGGTCCTGACGCCGCCATGCCCTCTCTACCCATAAAGGTATAAACTGCTGGAATAATCATAACACCTGCTAAAAATGCAACTGCCGTGTCAAATATTTCAATCTGATTAATTGATCTTACCAAATTGGCATCATCTTTGACATAAGATCCATATGCAACCATAATTCCCATCGCCACACTCAAGCTAAAAAACAATTGTCCCATTGCGTCTAGCAGCACTGTAAAGAATCCCTTTACTGTCATTTCACTAAAATCAGGAACCACATAAATCAAAAATCCCTGCATTCCTGTTCTTGCCACACCTGTCTCATCTTCATAGTGAATTGTCAAGGAAAAAAATGCAATCCCCACAACCAGCAACAGCAACAATGGCATCAATATCTTTGAAGATGACTCAATCCCCTTGTTAATCCCGCGAAATACAATAAACGCCACCATTAACAAAAAGACAAATAACAGCGCAATCGGTTGCCATTCTCCAGTGATAAATCCTGTAAAATAGCCATCTTCTGCTGCCGCAGCACCATTTCCTGTCAAATAAGCAAGAAAATACTTTACCACCCATCCGCCAATCACGCAGTAGTACGGCATAATAATCACTGGCACAAGACATGCAATCACACCTAGAAAGCCCCACTTAGAATTTAACTTCGCATATGCAGTCAATGGACTCTGCTTTGTCTTTCTTCCAATCGCGATTTCTGTTGTAAGTAGTGTAAATCCAAATGTAAGCGCCAAAATTAAATAAATTACTAGAAACAATCCACCGCCATCTTTTGCCGCCAGATATGGAAACCGCCAGATATTTCCCAGACCGACAGCACTTCCTGCCGCAGTGAGCACAAAACCAATCGAGCCCGAAAACGAATTTCTATTTTTTTCTCTTTTCATTATTTGCACCAAGCCTCAATCGAAAATGCTTGCATTTTCATTTGAGGCGCAAACACAAAGGGTGAAAGATATGTGTTTGCATTTTATCCCTTTCTCTTTTTTTCTTTCACCCTTCCTCTCCAAATTCATATGAATATCCCAATTTGCGCATAAAATCAAGCATCTGCCAATCTGACCAGTACTCAAACTCGTCATCTTCATATGCTTTCTCACCGTGTTTTTTATCCGCCCATCGAACCAAATACTTTTCAATCTCTGCTTTGTCTACAGAAAAATATTTTGCAATCAGTTCTGCATTCCCCTTTAATTCTTGTATTAATTCCTCTGAAGCACCACCAAAATAGTCTGGCCACGGGTCAAACTGGTCTATCTTTTCTCCATGATGATACAGTTCATATGCCCAGTAATCCCCATCATATATGTAAAGTAATAAAACAGCATTGCTGAACATCTCCGATATCGCCCCTGCAATATCTCCATATCCCATACACTCATTGTTCATTAAAATACTTACCCCATTTGGAGATTCTTTGTATTTACATTCCTCTGCATACAAGTCTGTAATGTCATACTTCCTAGCACTCTCTGCATGGCTGTCATACAATGTACAGCAATACTTTTCCGCCACAGTCCTTACAATCGACCTTGCTTCTTCTTCCTTACCTCCTTGCATAATTGCTACTTGCAAAAATTCTCCCACCTTCGTGCCCTCCATTTCCTTGAATAGAATCTGTAGACTTTTTCGTCTATTTTCTTGTTTAAATTATAATGATTGATTATCTATAAGTTAGTGGCATAATAGTATCAGTATACACGCTTGCAAGGCAAATGTAAATCTTTATTTTTAGAACAACAGTTTAATAAACCTATGGATTACAACACTCAGCAGGTGTATAATCTTGTGATATCAGCTCATCTCTTTGTCCTGTATAAATAGATTTATTCTTATCACCAATTCTCTTGCCACTAGAACAATCCTCTTTATGAAACTTTTTACTGTTGGTATTTAATATATATGTATCACCAGTTTTGTTCTGAGAAGAATCCACATTTGATAAATCTTGTGTCACTTCGCAGTTCTCGCCAGTGGCATAATCAATCTCTATACCTTGTTGCACATTGTAGACAAACACACAGAATTGACATCCATATCCATTATCTTCCACCGACCAAGCTTCCATCAATACCCCATAGGCAACAAGGTCATTTTCCTCTTTGTAGACTGGCGTCACACGATATAAAACATGATTGCTAGGGTTGTCATCTATATAATCAGCAACTGTATTTTCAAAAGGAAGCATCCCTTCAACATTAAAATATCTTGTGCCAGTAATTAAATTTTTCTCGTTTGCATTTTCTCCTGCGAGCTGATAGCCAATCAAATGGCAGCGATTATATATCCACTTACCATTGTATTGATTTTGATGCCAACCTGTAGGGGTCACTGAATTTAATGACCCTTCTCTATCTTCTGTTGGCATTATTTCCTCACAAATATTTGCATATGCAACTTGACAGCGCCCTAACGCGTCTAAGTCACTATAAATTTCAAACGCCTCTCTATTTTGTTTATCTGTTGCCGAAAAGAATGGAATGTCATTGTTGACCTCAATATATGGTGTTCCACGATATTCAGGAACAGAGTCAAACCAATTTTCTGAAGTGACCGCTTCTGGCACGAAAAGTTCTGTATTGACATCATCACTTTTTTCCGATTTTGTATCAGATGGATTCGTAACGCTAATCTGAACACAACTTGTACAAAAACAGGATAACATCAACAATAGATATACTAAAATTATTTTTTTCTTCATTGTAATTATCCCCTGCCTGCAAAGTAAAAACTATACAATCGCTTTTTTTGGACACTTTTCTTTGCACGCTCCGCAGCCAGTACACTTGTTCTGATCAATATGCGCATGGAAATCAGTCACAGTAACTGCACCTGATGGACATACCTTCACACAGAGACTACACCCAATGCACCCTGTCTGACAAGCCTTCATCGTAACTGGTCCTTTATCTTTTGAACTGCATGACACCACCGCTTTCGCATCATATGGTATCAATTCAATCAACTGTTTTGGACATGCAGCCACACACTTCCCACATGCCTTGCACTTCTCTTTATCCACTTTTGCAATGCCATTCACAATATGAATCGCATCAAATGGGCACGCCTTCACACAGTTTCCATATCCAAGGCAGCCATAGTCACAAGATTTTGCACCACCATCTGGCACATACCGAACAACACCGCAATCCTCTACACCAGAGTACTCATAAATTTTTGTTGTCCTCTCACAGTCGCCTGCACACTTTACAAAAGCAGTCATTCGGACAGTATCACCTGCCTCCACACCCATAATAGCGGCAACCCTTTTTCCGACTGATTCACCGCCGACAGGACAAGCATTGACAGGTGCCTCGCCCTTTGCAATCGCCGCAGCCAATCCCGAACAACCGGGATATCCACAACCTCCACAGTTATTCCCGGGAAGCACTCCTAGTACTGCCTCCTCTTTTTCATCTACCTCTACCTTAAATACAATACTTGCAATCCCAAGGAAGATACCCAAGAATAAACCAACTCCGCCCACGACAGTAACGGCTGTCAATATTGCTGTTATGTTCATACTTTAACCTCCCCTTATAACAATCCAGAAAATCCACAGAACGCAATCGCCATCAAACCTGCTGTTATCAATACAATTGGCATTCCCTGAAAAGATTCTGGTATGTCATTGTATTCTATCTTTTCACGGATTCCAGCAAGAATTACAATCGCAATCAAAAATCCAACCGCTGTAAATAATCCACTTGCAATGCTAAAACCAATTCCATAATTTTTCTGCACATTTGTGAGCGCGATGCCAAGTACTGCGCAGTTTGTTGTAATCAGCGGCAGATATACGCCAAGTGCCTGATACAGTGATGGCACATACTTTTTTAAAAACATTTCCACAAATTGTACTAAAGCAGCAATTACTAAAATAAATACAATTGTCTGCAAGTAGGTGATATCCAACCGTTCCAAAATTCCCTTATATATAACAGCCGCCACACCAGATGCAATGGTTATGACGAAAATAACCGCTCCCCCCATGCCAACTGCTGTGTCAACCTTTTTGGACACGCCAAGGAATGGGCAAAGCCCTAAAAACTGACTTAACACAACATTGCTTATCAGTGAGGAACTAATCATTAAAATTAATAAATCCTTTACTACATCAAGCATCTCTAATTCCTTTCTACGCCCATATGCGCCTTTCTCGTACACCTAAAAAATCTGCAAACACACTATAGTGAATCATTTTTTGCGTTTGCGACAGAACCTGATGCCGCATTTACATCAACAAAACGATGTGCACATCCACTGTCAGAACAACTTGCGCAGTCAGAATTGCAACCTGACTGAATTTTATCGACATTCTGCCCTCTCTCCTGCATCTTCCTCTTGACACGGTTTTGAAGTGCAGTAAGTGCAGCAAGCACGAAAAATGCACCTGGCGCAAGCACAAAAATACTGATTGGTATATACTCAATTGGTTCCTGTCTTCCCAGCAAAGAAGAAATTCCCCCTAGCGCTTTGTTGATTACAGGTACTCCAAAAATTTCTCCTGCCCCTAAAACTTCTCTCACCATACCAATTGCAGTGAGCGCCACAGTAAATCCAAGTCCCATTCCAAGACCGTCAAATATGGATGGGATCACAGAATTTTTCGACGCAAAAGACTCTGCACGTCCAAGAATAATGCAGTTTACAACAATCAAAGGAATATATAATCCTAACGCTGCATAAAGACTTGGTATAAATCCCTCAAGCAGCAACTCAACCATTGTGACAAAAGACGCCACAATAACGATAAATGCTGGAATTCGGACTCTGTTTGGAATAATGTATCTCAACAGAGAAATGATAGCATTGCTGAGCACAAGCACTGCCGTTGTAGTCAATCCCATTCCAAGACCATTGATCGCTGAGGTTGTCACCGCAAGTGTTGGGCACATTCCAAGTGTCAACACAAAGGTAGGATTTTCTTTCACAAGCCCATTAAAAAATACTTCCATAGAACTTTGCTTTGCTTCATCCTTTCTATCACTCATTGATGCCACCTCCCCCTTCATTTCCTGCAAGTACACTATTGAAAAACAGCAAGCCGCCATTCACACCATTTACAATCGCATTTGTTGTGATTGTCGCGCCACTAATCGCATCGATCTCACTGTCATTTGTAGAACCTGATTTTGTGTAAGTAAAACTTTCAACCTTTTTATCCGCAAATTGTGGCACAAGCACATCTCCTGCCTTCATGCCAAGTCCAGCGGTCTCCGAAATACTTAACAATGATATTCCATTCAATATCCCATCAAGCGTCACACCCATAGAAAATTGAATGTCACCGCCATATCCTTCATGATCGGTCACTGTAATTACATAACCTATCAATTGCCCTGACGCATCGAGCGCTTGCATCACCTCATTAATATCCACATTGGAGTCCTCTCCAGCCATAAAAAATGCAGTTGGACCATCTTCACTCATCACAGGCTCAAAAGTTTCTGCTGCAGCAAATACATTTTTACATGCCTCAGCCTTCGCTTTTGCCTTCTGCTGTGCAATTGGTTCCTTTGTGACATTATATACGAATCCTAGCAACAACCCCGCTGCAAGTGTGATTGCAAAGAGAATAAGCGCGTCTTTTATCATTGATTTTTGCTCGTTGTCCATATCACACTGCCTCCTTCTTTACTTTCTTTTTGCCAAATGCAGTCGGCTTCGTAAACTGTTCTATCAAAGGTACTAACAGATTTCCAAGAATAATCGCATAGGAAACACCTTCTGCAGACGGTCCAAATATTCTAAAAATACCTGTCATAATCCCCAAAAACATACCAAACACATACTGTCCATTCTTTGTGACAGGTCTTGTCACATAATCTGTCGCCATAAAAAATGCGCCCAACATTAGACCGCCTCCGGCAAGTTGTGACAAAATATAATTTATATCCAATCCATGCCCGCTAAACAATATAATAAATATAACAAAACTAAGAATATATGTTCCCGGGACACGCAAATCTATAACTTTCATTAACAAAAGGAATACTGCGCCAATCAATAGCGCAATCATACTTGTCTCTCCAATTGTACCTGCGGTACGTCCAATAATCATATCTAAAAGGTCCGGCGCACTCTCCCCTGTCTTGATTGCTGCAAGTGGAGTCGCGCCTGTATAGGCATCACAGTCAAAGTTTGTCATGATGGAGGTAAACGAAATTATCAAAAAACATCTCGCTCCAAGTGCAGGATTCATAAAATTCTGGCCGAGACCACCAAAAAGCATTTTCACGACAATGATTGCGAAGACACCGCCAATCACACCAATCCACAATGGTGCACTAGGTGGCAGGTTGAGTGCCAATAACAGCCCTGTAACAACAGCAGAAAAATCACCAATTGATATTTTTTTATGCATACATCTGTCATATATGTACTCAGTCAGCACAGTTGTTGCCACAGTAATCAACACCTGAAGCAACGCATGCAGACCAAAATGAAATACTCCGAATACCGTCGTTGGAAGCAAAGCAATCACCACATACTGCATAATGCGGGCTGTTGTATCCTTTGATCGTATATGCGGGTTTGATGATACCTTAAACATATCTTTATCTCCTTACTTCTTATTTCAGCATGAAACTTTAATATACTTTTTCACGCTTTTTTCTTTTTGCCTAAAATTGTTTTCCGCATGGACTTAATATATTGTGTCAACTGACGTTTTGCGGGGCAGACAAAACTACAGCATCCACACTCGCAGCACTCCATTCCATCATTTGCAACAAATGCCTCCTCATCGCCATGTTCTGCAAGTACAGCAAGCTTTCTGGGAACCACTCTCCCCGGGCACACATCCACACAACGCCCACAGTTAATACAAGGACTTGGCTCCATCGCTGACACTTCATCTTTTGTCAGACACAAAAGTGCTGACGCCGTTTTTGTTGTAGGTACATCCAAATCAAACAATGCAAACCCCATCATTGGCCCACCTGACACTACTTTCTCTGGCTCAGTCTTAAATCCGCCTGCCTCCTCTATTAAATCATGATAATTCATTCCAATTCGCACATAAAAATTTCGCGGATCATTCACTGCATCACCCGTAACTGTGACAATCCGATTCATCAGCGGCTTTCCCTCTGCTACTGCATGATAAACTGCCACAATTGTATCCACATTGTCAACCACACACCCCGCATCTGCTGGAAGCATGGAAGAGTTGATTTCTCTGCCAGTTGTCGCGTAAATCAACTGCCGTTCTGCACCTTGCGGATACTTTGTTTTAAGCGATGCTACCATAATTCGGCTTTCATTCTGTGTAAGTTCTGTAAGCCGTTCAACACAATCTGGTTTATTGTCCTCCACCGCTAAAATTCCCTGTGCATTGTCAAACAGACGCAAAATAATCTTCATGCCATCAATTAATTTTTGTGGTTCCTCCAACATTCTGCGATAATCGGAAGTCAGATAAGGTTCGCACTCTGCACAATTTGCAATTACATAAGTAATCTTGTCCGGCTCTTTTGGCGACAGTTTTACATGCGTTGGAAAACCTGCACCGCCCATCCCGACTACACCTGCCTCTTTGATTAAGTCCAAGATTTCTTTTTTGCTCAGCTTCTCAGGATTGTGTGCTGTATATGCAACCTCCTCAAATAATCCATCATTGTCAATAATAATGGAATTTACCATATCTCCTGTGACAACACGTCTAGGCTCTATTGTCTTCACTGTTCCAGAAACCGTCGCATAGATTGGAGCGGACACAAATCCGCCTGCCTCCGCAATTTTTTGACCAGCAAGCACCTTGTCACCTTTTTTTACTACCGGAACAGCCGGCGCACCAATATGCTGACTGAGGGGATATACCATCTCACCCTTTGGCACAATTGTTTTTATGGGCTTATCCTTTGACAAATCCTTGCCATCATAAGGATGTACGCCGCCCCGAAATGTGAGTTTTGCCATCTTTTGCTCCTTCTTTCCTTTTATTTAAAACTTTATACATACATTATACTATTTCTTTCTTAAAATTTCACTAATATTTACAAAAATATATTATTTTCCATTCATTTTTTATTGCACTATTCCTATTACTTTACAATATAAATATTTTGAAAAACATCTAGTATACTGACCACTAGTACTTCATTCAATCAGAAATTAGAGCCGTGGGTTGTATCGTTTATCCCAGTACTAGCACCCCCTGATTTATTTGACACAAAGTACCACATGTGATAAGTTATAATAAACGACAAAAACATTTGCTATCTACTATACCAATGCACACGACCACTTTACGGCCGCCGCGACGAATAGGGAACTCTTTCCTTGAATTTTACATAAGAAAGGACTGTGCAAATCAACATTATGAAATGTATTCAAAAAAGCTTGGGAATTCTGTCCCCAAAATACCCAATTGAAAATTTTTGTGTGCCAAAGCAAACATTATTTATTGATATAGAAACAACTGGATTATATGTGCGCAGTTCCAGTCTCTACATGATTGGTTGTGCCTATCTCGATGAACCTGCTGACAAACCTTCCTGCTGGAACACCATTCAATGGCTTGCCTCCAATTATGAAGAGGAACAAAATGTATTGAACGCTTTTGTAAATTTTGCAAAATCATACCGTTATCTAATTCATTTTAATGGCAATCGGTTTGATATTCCCTATTTGCAAAACAAATTGCAACAATACAATATCCCATTCAGTTTTGATAATCTGGAAGGCATTGATATCTACAGACGGCTGTCGCCCTACAAAACCTTTCTAAAACTCCCAAACTGCAAGCAAAAGACTATCGAAAGCTTTATTAGCGACACCATTCGCAAAGACCATTATACAGGCGGAGAACTAATTGACATTTATCATGAATATGTTCTAAATCATGACAAGGAAAAAGAGTATTTTCTTTTGCTTCACAACGAAGAAGACCTCAAAGGAATGCTTGAGATTGTTGCTGCTCTTGCAATTCCTGACCTATTCCATCTTCCAGTCAAAGTTACAAAAGTTCAGGCGAACCATTATCAGGACATAAAACAAAACCAGAGTTCAGAGATTCTTATGAATTTAAAACTTCCGACCGCACTGCCTACAGAATTATCTTACGGCGTTAATGGATGCTATTTTACTGGTTATGGCGATGATGGCAAACTGCGCGTTCCAATTTATGAGGGTGAATTAAAATACTTTTATTCTAACTATAAAGATTATTATTATCTTCCAAAAGAAGATATTGCAATCCATAAATCTGTAGCCTCCTTTGTTGATAAAAATTACCGTCAACAAGCGACTGCCAGAAATTGTTGCACGCGAAAAATATCCTCCTATCTTCCTCAATGGGATACTCTTTTTACTCCGTTTTTCAAAAAAGAGTATGATGATAAAAACCTATTTTTTGAACTAACCAATGAATTAAAAACAAAACGTGATGCATTTAATCGATATGCACACCATATTCTCGAGATGATGGCAGCACATCGAATGGAATAATTGCACATAATCCAAAAACGACTATATAAAATAGTCGTTTTTGGGTTTATTTATTCTTGATATAGAAAAAAGAATTCTTTCTGTCGTAATTAATTTCCTTGTAGTTCATAATCTGCTCTGTACTTCCAATAAATAGGATTCCTTCTGGTTTCAGTGCAGTATTAAACTTGCGGAACACTTCATCTTTGGCTTCCTCCGTAAAATAAATCAATACATTACGGCATACAATCAAGTCACATCTATCCGGATAGGTATCCTTTAACAGATTGTGCTGTTTGAACTGCACTCTTGATTTAATATCATTAGAAATCTGATAAGAAGGTCCTACTTTTGTAAAATATTTCTTCTTAAACTCATCTGGAACTGCCGCAATACTCTTCTCGTTATACAACCCTACTTTTGCCTTTTCTATCACCTGCTTATCAATGTCCGTAGCAATAATGTTAATCTGATTAAGTGGTATATGTTTGGAGAATGCCATTACAAGAGAGTATGGCTCATCTCCTGTGGAACACGCCGCGCTCCAAACTTTCAAATTTTTACCAAATCTTCCAACCAACTCGGGTATAATTTCCTTGTCCATCAATCTCCATTGTTCTGGATTTCTATAGAACTCTGACACATTAATTGTTAAATAATTCACAAAATCATCAAAGACCACCTTATCATCCCGCAGCTTTGCAACAAACTTATCGTAGCCTGTCACTTTATGTTTTGCGATTAATGTATCAATACGACGCTTCATCTGTTTTTCTTTATATGCATTTAAGTCAATCTTGGTCAGCGTATAAACTTCTTTTTTGAAATATTCATAATCAAATGCCATGAGTTTCCCCTTTCTCTATTTCATTACCCCTCCATATTTAAAAAATAACTTATGCTCTTAGTGAACTATAAAAACTGACTCATCGCAATGCCTATCGCATAAGTTTTTGATTATAAACGAATATGATATCAGAGTCAAAACTCCGATATCATATCTCTATTTGCTCATATTATTATTCTGCATCTTCTGCTTCCTGCTTTGCAATCACTGCATCAATATCTACGGATACAACATCGGAGTCTTCTTCCGGCGCTGCCGGCGCTGTTTCCTTCACTGCCTCAGGTATCATCAATGCCTTGATACTAAGACTAATCTTTTTACCTTCCTCATTAAAGTCAACAACCTTTGCCGTTACTTCCTGTCCCACTGACAAGACATCTGAAGGCTTTTCAATATGCTCCTTCGCAATCTGTGAAACATGCAGCAATGCATCAATCCCCGGCTCAAGTTCTACAAATGCGCCAAAGTCAGTCATTCTTGCAACTTTGCCTGTCACTTCATTGCCAACAGCATACTTTGTCGATGCATTCCTCCAAGGATTAGAATCATCAAACTTCAATGAGAGCGCAACCTTTGTTCCATCAATATCCTTGATCAAAACTTTTAGTGTCTCACCAACTTTAAATACTTTCTTGGGATTCTCGACACGTCCCCATGACATTTCAGAAATATGGAGCAGACCATCCACTCCGCCAAGATCAATAAAAGCACCAAAATCTGTGACATTCTTAACAGTACCTTCAATCACGTCACCTACGCTGATCTTCGCAAATAACTCCTTTTGCATTTCAGCTTTCTTGGCAACGATTAACTGTTTGCGATCACCGATATATCTTCTTCTCTTAGGATTATATTCACTGATGACAAATTCTATGTCCTGACCAGCATATTTATTCAGATCTTTTTCATATACATCTGATACAAGACTTGCAGGAATAAAAATTCGCACCTCATCTACCACGACACTCAGACCACCATCCAACACCTGTGATACTTTCGCCGTCAATACCTCTTTGTTGTTGTACGCCTCTTCAATCCGCTTATTGCCCCTGTCCGCAGCAAGCCGCTTGTAAGTTAAAAGGACCTGTCCCTCACCATCATTTACTTTAAGAACTTTAACCTCCATCTTATCACCAGGATTTAGGATTGTTGTAAGGTCAACGTTCGGCTCATTGGTGTACTCGTTACGTGTAAGAATACCATCTGACTTGTAACCGATGTTAAGGATTGCTTCATCGGGTTTAACATCGATGACTGTACCTTCAATTACCTCTCCTGTATGAATAGTTTTTAATGATTCTTCTAACATTTGTTCAAAAGTTAATTCTGACATAATTTTGAACCTCCTCAATTATTTTGTTTGGGGTAGAAGCCCCCGCTGTGATGCCCACCAGTTCTACAGAATTAGGTAAATCTAATTGCAGGTCGTCCAGTGTTTGTATATAGTAAGTATTCTCACATTCACTTTGGCATAATTCATATAGCTTCCGTGTGTTGGAACTGTGAGTACCACCTATCACAATCATAACGTCAGCTTTCGCTGCCAATTCAACGGCTTCCTTCTGACGTTCTTCTGTTGCGTTGCATATTGTATTCACAACACTTATATCATAACCTTTTTTCCGAAAAATTTCAACTAAATCTTTAAATTTCTTGTAGTTAAATGTCGTTTGGGACACAATATATAATTTTTCGTCTTTTTTTGCACAAAAACGCTCTGCCTGTTCTCTCGTTTCAATCACTGTTACAGGTCCAGATGCCCACCCCTTAATGCCCACAACCTCAGGATGCTGCTCATTTCCAATAATAACAACGTGCCGTCCCTTTGCAGAATCTCCGTTGATAAGCTGATGAATATGACTGACAAAAGGGCAGGTTGCATCAATACATTCCAATCCCATTTTCCTAATAAGTTCATACGTTGTCTGAGGAACCCCATGCGCACGTACAATCACTGTACCTTTCTGCGAGCCAAGATGTTCCTGTTCCATACGGCGAAGCTCATCCTCATTCTCAATCACCCTTACACCCTTCTTTTCTAAGGTTTTCACAACTTCCTCATTGTGAACGATTGGACCGTATGTATAGATTGTCTTTCCTGTCTCTAACTGCTCATATACCGCGTCAACTGCTCTTTTGACGCCAAAACAAAATCCTGCGGATTTTGCAACTACCACTTCCATTACTTGGCTCCTTTATCACACAGATGGATTATCGCATCCGCAACCTGTTCAATACTCATATCAGACGAGTCAAGAAGAACTGCATCCTCGGCTTGTTTTAAAGGCGAAAGTTCCCGATGCATATCCTGAAAATCCCGGGCGATAATATCCTTCTCAATCACATCCAGTTCGCATTCCTGTCCCTTTGCCTTCAACTCCTCATAACGCCGCAGCGCTCTTATATAACTATCCGCAGTCAAATAAACTTTCACATTGGCGTTAGGGAGAACGCACGTTCCAATATCTCTGCCATCCATAACAACATTCTCTTTCTTTGCAAGAGCCTGTTGTAACTCCACCAATTTTTTCCTCACATCTTTGTTTGTACTGCTCAAGGAAGCCATCTTTCCAACCTCCTCCGTGCGAATCAACCCATTTACGTTTCTGCCGTTGAGCCATACAATCTGTTCCTCATTTTCATAGGATATTGTCACATTTGCATTTACAACTGCCTCACTCATTTTATCCTGTTCACTCGCTTGAATTCCCTGTTCAATAAAATACAACGCTATCGCGCGGTACATCGCGCCTGTATCAACATAAATATAGCCTTTTCTTTTCGCGATCAACTTTGCGATAGTACTTTTTCCTGCCCCTGCAGGTCCGTCAATTGCAATACTATAACTCATTTTATTAGTTTCTCCTATCCTTCATAAAATATGTAATGATTCCATTGGCTTTTATGCGCTAGAAGCAGCACTTCTGCCTGCCAAGAATCCAGTAGACCACGCAATTTGAAGATTGAAACCGCCTGTGAGCGCATCTAAGTCAAGCACTTCCCCCGCAAAATAGAGTCCTTTAATCAGTTTCGACTCCATTGTGGAAGGTGAAACTTCCTTTGTCGCCACCCCGCCTTTTGTAATCACTGCCTCATTATAATCTCGCAGTCCTGCAACAGTAAGTTCCATATGTTTCATTGTCTGTACAAAATGCTGCCGTTCTTCCTTTGTAACCTCATTGATCCTCTTATCTGGATCGATATTAGCCAACATTGGCATAATTGGGGTTAGTTTTGCTGGAAAAAGACTGCTTATTACATTTTTAAACTGTTTATTTTTATTCTCATCAAATTCTCTGAGAATTCGCTTGTCCAACTGTTCCTTGGTAAGTGCAGGCTTCAAGTCAATAAAAAGTTTTGCCTTTGGATACTGTTTCTCTTCCTTGCATACTTTGTGAACATAATAACTGCTCGCGCTCAAAATCAATGGTCCACTGACACCATAATGTGTGAAAAGCAACTCTCCAAAATCAGAATAAATCTGCTTTCCATCGACCTCCACAACCGCCTGAACATTCTTTAAGGAAAGTCCTTGTAACTGGTGGCACCAAGTCTCCTCTATCACAAATGGCACCAAAGCTGGCATTGTTGGAACCAGGCTGTGACCACATTCTTTTGCAAATCGATACCCATCTCCTGTCGAACCTGTAAGTACATAAGAACACCCTCCAGTTGCTATAATCAGTTTATTGGCAAGTATCTCAGAGCTTTTTTTTGTCATCTTATCAAAGGTGATAATCCGAGAAATTTTTGCACAAAAATGCTTTTTCTTTGTTTGATTCTCTATTTCAAATGGCTCGGTTATTATCTTTTTCACTTCTGTGTTCAAAAGGATTTCTACCTTTTTTTCTCTCAAGGTCAACTCAAGTGCTTTAATAATATCCGAACTGTGATCCGATTTTGGGAATACACGCTGCCCCCGTTCCACTTTGAGCGGACAGCCTGCACGCTCAAAAAAATCCATCACAGCATTATGGTCGAACCCATACACTGCACTGTACAAAAATTTATCATGTTCCAACACATTTGAAAAAAAATCCACCGTTTCACAGGCATTTGTCACATTACATCTGCCTTTGCCTGTAATAAACAATTTTTTCCCTAACTTTTCATTTTTTTCAATCAGTGTAATATGATGCCCTGCATCTGATGCGGCAATCGCAGCCATCATTCCCGCCGCGCCACCGCCTATAATCACAATCTCTGCCATATCCGCCTTTCATCGCTTCCTGCGCCGCGCCATCTGCGCATGTAGCGGCACATTGAGCATCTCCTCATCTATAAAATCAATCTCATCCTTTAGATAAACCTGATAATTATCCCATGCATATTCGAGAGATTCTAAATTCTTGCGCACATCATCTGGTTTTTTTAGACACATGGCAACCACCAATGCATTCATCACGCTAAGGGGTGCAACAAGAGAATCCACAATAGACACCATATCACTTCTCGCCAATAAATTGCAAGAAGAATAAAGGCACATCGGCGAATGAATTGTATCTGTAATTGTGATTACCTTTGCATTTTTATCGTTTGCCATCTCCATCGCTTTTAGAGTACGCATAGAATATCGCGGAAAACTAATTCCAATCACAACATCTTTCTCATTAATCCGAAGCATCTGTTCAAATGTCTCTGAGGTACTTGTGGAATCAATTAGATGGACATCTCCTCGAATTATATTGAGGTAAAAGTGAAGAAACTGCGCCATTGGCTTACAGCTGCGAAGTCCAATAATATACACATGTTTTGCTCCAAGTATAATGTCAACGGCAGCCTCAAATACCTGTGCATCAATATGTTCCATCGTGTCCTCTATTTTTTCAATGTCAGCGCTCAGCACAGAAGTCAATATTTCAGCCTGTGTGCTTGACCCATATTTCGCGCCGATTGACTGCACAGAATTTAACTTTTTTTTGACCCAATCAGCTAACGACGCCTGAAATTCTGGATAACCTTCATATTCCAGCGCATACGCAAACCGCACTACTGTCGCCTCACTAATCCCCACTGTCTTTGCCATCTTCGCCGCTGTCATAAAAGCCGCCTGTTCATAGTGGTCAATCACAAAAGTAGCCAATTTTTTATGGCTCTTGCTCATCTTATTAAATTTCTCATTTATTCTTGATATGGTATCATATGTTTCGTCCATTAAAATTCCTCAACCCCAGACCTGCCATCCATCAGGAACAATTTTTGTATATATCCTCTAGTAACTCTATCGTTTCCTCCTCTGTGAGATCATAGTCTCCGGTGAGCACCATACATGCACATCCATGTATAAAAATCCATAGTTTCATAAACAGACTACTTGGATTCTGACAGCCTGCAGCAGAAGCCCTGTTAATTTCTCTGCTAACAGCCGCAGTTCTCCCATTTAAAAGTTCAAAAAGCCCTCTGTCACCGCGATATTCTGATTGAAAAAGAAGCTGAAACAGTTTGCTCTCATCCTTTGCATAATTTATATAGGCAAGTCCTAGGTGTAAAAACGGTGTGTCCACCTCCGACTTGTAATTTTCATAGTAATCTCCAAAATTGCTGATCGCCTTCTGGTAAATTTCCGCATAGAGTTCACTCATATTTGCGTAAACTCTGAATATAGGCTGCGTGGAACATCCGATTTGTGCAGCCAATTTTCTAGCTGTTACATTTTCTATGCCTTCCTTCTTTGCCAAAGCGAAAGCGGTCTCTCCTATTTTATCTTTTGTAATCAATTCTTTCCTTGCCATCTCACCATCCATGCCTTTCTTAAGTCACGCATTCTGTGCGCCACTTTTGCAGCACAGTTTTACACAAGTTTTTTATACACAAGCCTGTGCGTCAAAACAGTATCGGGCTAAAGCATTTTAACCCGATACTGCGAACAGTTTACTGACACAAATTTATACGGGATATGCACCGTTTTTTGTATCAGCCTGCGTCATATCAACTTTTTCCTGCTGTGCCTGACGATATTTAAAGAAATCTGTAGCAACCTGAGGGAATAATGCATAGGAAAGCACATCTTCATCTTGCTGTTTCCATTCCTTCATCTCTTCCTCAATCTTCTTTAACTCGTTTGGAAGTCTGTCAGCCGGCCGGCATGTAATAATGTTTTCCTTCTCTTCTGCTGAGAGCACTTTGTCCTGTACTTCTTTGTTAAATGGTTTCACTGTCTGACCATACTCACCGCGAAGAACTGCCTTTGTCTCCTTGGTTGCCATCTTGTACCGCTCACCCATCAGCACATTAAATACAGCCTGTGTGCCGACAATCTGTGAAGAAGGGGTAACAAGAGGAGGCTCACCCAAGTCTTTACGCACTCTTGGAATTTCCTGAAGCACGTCATAATACTTATCCTCTGCGTTCTGCTCTTTTAACTGGCTTACCATATTGGACAACATACCACCTGGCACCTGATACATCAATGTCTTAATATCTACGCCAAGTACCTTCGGATTCAGCAATCCGCTCTTTAAGCACTCTTCTCTGTATGGTCTGAAATGCTCTGCAATCTTTGCAAGAAGATTCTGATCATATCCAGTATCATAAGGAGTGCCCTTAAACGTCTCTACCATAACTTCTGTCGCTGGCTGTGAAGTGCCAAGTGCAAACGGCGAAATCGCACAGTCAATGACATCAACGCCTGCCTCTACTGCCTTTAAATAGGTCATAGAAGCAACACCAGATGTATAATGTGTATGCAACTGAATGGGAAGTTTTGTCGCAGACTTCATTGCCTTGATTAATTCCTCTGCCTTATAAGGTACTAACAGACCTGCCATATCCTTAATACAGATAGAATCAGCGCCCATCTCCTCAATATCTTTTGCCATCTTCATCCAATACTCAAGCGTATACGCATCACCCAATGTATAGGAAAGCGCAATCTGTGCCTCACCGCGACCCTCCCGCTTCTTAACTGCATTTGCCGCATTCACTGCACACTGTAAATTTCTAAGATCGTTGAAACAGTCAAAAATACGAATGATATCAATACCATTTGCAATTGATTTCTCCACAAACTCCGTAACAACATCATCTGCATAATGACGGTATCCTAGAATATTCTGTCCGCGGAAAAGCATCTGGAGTTTTGTATTCTTTACACCATCTCTAATTTTCCTAAGTCTTTCCCACGGATCTTCCTTTAGGAAACGAAGAGATGCATCAAATGTCGCACCGCCCCAGCACTCTAAGGAATGGTACCCCACCTGATCCATTGTTTCAAGGATAGGGAGCATAAATTCCGTCGGCATTCTTGTCGCTATCAAAGACTGATGTGAGTCACGAAGGACTGTCTCAGTAATCTTGATAGGCTTTTTTACTTTATCAGACATTTCAATTCCTCCTATATCAATAATCAATATATTTGGCGCCAGCCGCAGCCGCAAAGCGGCAAGTTTCGTAACAGTTCAGATACCTTCACTGTTACGGCATCCAGCCCATTGAAAATCGCCTTCGGCGAGGGGCTGGATGCTTCCCTATTTTAAGTTTCAATACGGTCAGCGCAGTAAATGCGCAGACCTGTCTGAACTGTTACCAAGTTTCTATATGCGGCTGTGCGCATCTTGTTATACTGAGCGGCAGATTTATCTGATGCTCAGTATAACAGCTTTAAAATACCCCGAAGATTGCCATAAATGTACCAGCAGCCACCGCAGTACCAATAACACCTGCAACATTTGGTCCCATAGCGTGCATTAACAGGAAGTTTGTTGGGTCTGCCTCTGCACCAACTTTCTGAGAAACACGCGCAGCCATAGGAACTGCTGAAACACCCGCTGAACCAATCAGTGGATTTACCTTGCCCTTTGTGGCGATGCACATTAATTTTCCAAAAAGGACTCCCGCCGCTGTACCAAACATAAATGCAATAAGTCCTAAAATAACAATCTTAATTGTATCCATATTTAAAAATGCCTCTGCGCTTGTTGTAGCACCAACAGAAGTGCCAAGCAAGATAACAACGATGTACATCAGCGCATTGGAAGCCGTTTCCTGAAGCTGTCTTACCACACCAGATTCTCTAAACAGATTTCCTAACATCAACATACCAACAAGTGGCGCTGTTGTCGGAAGAATCAGGCAGACAACAATTGTAACGATAATCGGGAATAGAATTTTCTCAAGCTTTGATACCGGACGCAACTGCGCCATCTTAATTTTTCTCTCTTCCTCTGTTGTCAACAGTTTCATAATAGGCGGCTGGATAATGGGTACCAGTGACATGTACGAATACGCTGCCACCGCGATAGGTCCAAGCAGACCAGTTTGGCCAAGCTTACCAGCAAGGAAAATAGATGTAGGACCATCGGCGCCACCGATAATGGAAACTGCCGCTGCTGCCTTGTCATTAAATCCAAGTGCAATTGCGCCAAAATATGCCGCAAAAATACCAAACTGCGCTGCTGCGCCAAGCAGAAAGCTTTTAGGATTGGCAATCAGTGGACCAAAGTCAGTCATAGCTCCCACTCCAAGGAATATTAGAGAAGGAAGGATTGCCCACTCATCTAATAGATAGAAATAATACAGCAAGCCGCCGGGTGTACCGTCTGCACCAATCGGCGCAATAATGTCCGGATAAATATTCACCAGCAGCATACCAAACGCTATCGGTGTCAAAAGCAATGGCTCATATTGCTTTGCGATAGCAAGATAAAGAAATATACAAGCAACAAGAATCATGATCACATTTCCGCCAGTGATGTTAAAAAATGCAGTCTGATGGATCAGATTATTCAATGTATCTGCTATATATGACATTTTGTTGACCTCCTATTTTATTTTTCAGGACATATTTGTCCTGCTCTCACCGCGTTATACAGTGATTAGTTCAAAGTTGCAAGCAAAGCGCCTGCTTCAACAGAATCGCCAACTGCCACATCAACACTTGCCACAGTGCCATCCTGAGGCGCTACCACAGGAATCTCCATCTTCATCGCCTCGAGGATAACAACAGCGTCGCCCCTCTTCACAGCCTGTCCTACGCTCTTCTCTAACTTAAATACCTTGCCTGCTGCACCTGCCTCAATTCTTATGCTGCCTGCCGCACCCGCACTTGCCTTTGGTGCTGGAGCTGCTTTGGGTGCCGCTTTTGGCATTGCCTTGGGCGCTGCTGTCTGCACTGGAGCTGCACCGGAACCTGCACCTTCTTCTACTACGACATCATATACGTTGCCGTTCACGGTAATTGTATAATTTTTCATTTTCAAATCCTCCTAAAATATAGATTTAATTAGTTTTTTCTCCATTTATTTGTATTGGCTCTCCTTATACTTCTTACCTGGAAGCCTTCCACACTTGTTCCCTCATATGCCGCAATTGCCGCTGCAATGACAGCCACAAGTTCCATATCATCTGAGAGGTCTTCTTCCTCCTCTTCCACAACTGGCTCTGCCACTGGCGCCGCAGGCACTGGTGCTGACTCCTCTTTCTTTGGAGCGAAAGAAGCCTGAATCTTTGGTATCACACCAAACGCTGAGATAATGAGACTGATTAAAATCAATACCACAAACACGGTTCCCATACCAAGCAGGGTATTGAGCGCCGCCCTTGTCATCAGCTCTCCTTTTGTCTCATTAAGATTTAAAGTACAGGAGGTCATCTTCAGATAGATATCATTTGTAAAAATTAATTCTACCGAAGCGTTTTTGTTCTCGCCTGTGACTGGAACCATGACAACGATCGTGTCATCATCAACAACCGATGTCGATTCACCAAAATCTACAATGCTGCCCATTGTCTGAATCCCTGTCTGAAATGAAGTGAGCGCACCGCTGACAGCCTTTCCATCACATATAAAAGAACCATCACTATAATACTGTGCAAAGGTTGAAGCATACAGATCTCCCAGCTCTACATTGCTATAGTTTGCAAGCATTTCGTCAACATTGTCCGATGAGACCAATGTCGCCGTAAGCCGAACCACCTGATCTGCTCTGGCTCTTGCTGCACTTTCCTTGCTCTGCTGAAATTCGCTGGAAGTTTCCACCGCTCCACATGCTGTTAAAACAAAAACGCAGGTAAGCATTAATAATACTCTCGCAATTTTTTTCATATTAACGTTCACCCTTTCTTAGATCGTTCCATGTTTTTTGGAAGGACGATCCTCTCTCTTTGTAAATAACATCTCAAAGGCACCAATTACATATTTTCTTGTATCTGCCGCCTCAATGATCTGATCTACATATCCTCTTCTCGCCGCGCCGGCTGCACTGGTCTGTAGTGCCGCATACTCTGCTGCTTTCTCCTTGATGACATCCGCGCCCTGTCCTTCATACATAATCTTTGCTGCAAGATTTGCATCCATAGAGCCAATCTCAGCACTTGGCCATGCAATTGTGACATCTGCGCCAATCGCCTTTGAATTCATCGCTATATATGCGCTTCCATATGCTTTTCCAATCACCACATTTACCTTTGGAACTGTGGCATTTGCGAACGCGTATGTAAGCTTCGCCACTGCCTTTGCAATACGTTTCTCACTGCACATGGTCGCCTCATAACCCTTGACGTTAGTCAGAGACAACACTGGAATATCAAACGCATCACAAAAATGAATAAAATCTGCCGCCTTCTCGCATCCATTTGCTGACAGAACAGCATCATACTTGTCTGTGACCTCACCTTCTGCGCTGTAAACCTCTGTGCGGTTTGCTACGCATCCCACTGTCATGCCATTTAATTTGATAAAACCGGTCACCATATCTTTTGCATAATCTTCCTTCAGTTCAAAAAACACACGATTATCTGCAATGGTAGAGAGAGCAATCGCAGTGTCACCCACACAGTTCTCAAGACCATCACAAACCCTATTCAAATCATCCGTGCAGTCCTCATAGGAAGCATCATCTTCATTGTTGCCAGGAAGCATGGACACCAGTTCTCTAATCTTAACAAAAATCGCATCCTCATCCGCCACAACATCCACAATGCCGCTCTCCTTGCTCTGAAATTCCGCTGTTGAGGAATCGCACTTAGAAACATTATTTCCATCTAATGCATTGGGGGAATTTACAAATAATTTTGCTTTTGATTTCTCCATAAATGTGAAATCTGTCAGTGTCGGAATCAGTGCAAGACCGCCTCCGCAACTGCCAAATATTGCTGTGATCTGAGGAATCACGCCCGACGCAAGCGTCTGTTTTAAATAAATCTCGCCAAAAGCATTCAATGCATCTGTCGCCTCCTGAAGCCGAAGTCCTGCCGAGTCAATCAGACCGATCACAGGTGCCCCTGTCTTCATCGCAAGATTGTAGAGGTTCGTGATTTTTTTTGCATGCATTTCGCCGACAGATCCATTTAGCACGGATACATCTTGGCTGTACACATACACAAGATTGCCGTTGATCACCCCATATCCGGTAACAACACCATCTGAGGGAGTCTCAGTCTGTTTCAGATTGAAATCTGTCGCTCTTGCCATGACAAGGGCACCAATTTCAACGAAACTGTTTTCATCAAGCAAAGATTCGATTCTTTTACTTGCCAAGCTTGAAGTAGTACTCATTTTGTGACCTCCATTTTTATATTTTTAATTTTCAAAAAATAACTTTTTTCCGCAACTGAAATTGCGTCTAGTTTAGTATAACATATATTATTCTAATCGCCTAGTAAATTTTTTGTTTTTTCCACATCTTTTTCTGTCGTGTTGTGTTCGCTATGAATCATCCACCTTTCAAACACTTTGCGTAGACACCACTTCATATCAACTGCCTCAATTTCCCCCGTTGTCACTAGATTGATACGCTTCCACTCCTCATTGCCAACCGCATAGCTAACATAACCAATTTCCTGCCCTTTCATAACAGGTGCTGACAATCCTCTCACCTTCTGCAAAGTGATTGTCACCTTCTCATCTTCCCGCATAAGAAGCCCTTCTGTCCCAGAAGCCTCGGGGGCAATCTCAACCGGAAGGCATATCTTCTCCCCAATATAACTTCCCTGTCCATTGCTCACAATAATATCCTCTGTCGCCTCCGCAGGAAGTTCCACCTCGTCAAAACTGCGATAATTATAATGTCCCAGTCCATATTCCATCAATGATCTTGTATCACTCCACTTATAAGTCTTGTGATTTGGCCAGCCACATGCTAAAAGCGCCACCACAAAAGTCTTGTCATCCCGTCTTAAGGCACCCACATAACAATATCCTGCCTTCGCTGTAAATCCCGTTTTTCCTGACAATGCCCCTGACATCATACTTAAAAATGCATTGTGATTGACACAAGAAAAGCTCCTTCCATTGGACAACTCTGTAAATGTGTGATTTGGAGTGCGTGTAATCTCTAAAAACATCTCTTTTTGTGGAGATTTTGTGATACAATAAGACATGACAAGTGCCAAATCTCTTGCTGTTGTCGAATGGAATTTATCCCCCTGCACGGCATCTAGTCCATTTGGCGTGATATAATAAGTATTTTTACAGCCAATTTCCTGCGCTTTCTGATTCATAAGTGCTGCAAATTGCTCCACGCTGCCACCCACATGCTCTGCTATTGCCACCGCAGAATCATTGTGAGACTCCAACATCAAAGAAAGTGTTAAATCTTTGAGTCGATATTGTTCTCCCTTCCTTATGCCAAGGTGCACTGGAGGCATAGAAGCAGCATAAGAAGAAACTGTCACTGTATCTTCCAGATTCGCATTTTCTAATGTGACAATCAGTGTCATAATCTTTGTGGTGCTTGCCATAGCAAGCTGTTCATCACCACATCGCTCATACAGCACCCGCCCAGAATCCGCATCCATCAAAACTGCCGCCTTTGCATAGAGTCTGAGTGTTGTCTCATCTGCTTTTGCGTCTATCGAGGGCTGCAAGAGCATCGCTACTATTAAGATAAGGGAGAGAAGAATAGTCTTTTTATGTTTCAGCTCACATTTCATATCATTTTATTTCCTTTTATAAAAGGTTCCATAAAAATATATGTGCCAACCTCTATAAATTATCCCTTATCACACTGACTTCCTATATTTTTAGGATTGCTGTTTTGCCTTTGCATGTGTCATATCATATTCCAGAATAACATCATATCCATAGCTTTTAACAGTTGCCTGCATTTCATCTAACAGCACTTCAAACTGCTGACGGTCAGATGCAAATACCATTTTCCACGAATACTCTTGTATCACACGCCTGCACTGATAGCGTATGGTAGACTGTTCTGATGTCTCTGTAGATGCTGTATAGAGTACTCCCGGAGCTACCAGAAGCATATTATTTTTCTTTAGGTACTCCATTGTATTATCAGCGTCCATCTTTTCTCGCCAATCATTCACTAGAGGAGACCTGTCAAGCTCTCTTACGCTATCCCATAATTCATAATAATAGTAATATCCCTCTGTACTCTTTTCACATTGCACTACAGCTTTATAATTCAATTGTGATGTGCCTGACTCCCAAGTTCCACCGCCATATTCCTCTGGAACTTCAATCTGACCGCCATTCAACAATGCTTCCTTTCCAAATTCAGTAAGATATGGTCCATCCTCCCGCATTTCCCAAGCCAAACCTTCTGGTCCCGCTGCCGCTCCTAAAAGACTCGCGCCATTCATCATGATACCTTCGTCAGAATAGAGCCAGTCAATAAAATCTACAAGCCTCTCTGGGTCCTGCGTCTGTGATCCAACCGCAATAATACTGTCCTGATTGCCATATGGATAACATCCATAAGAATAAATTTGCATGTCTTTGACAGGCGCCACCATAAAACCTTTTCCCTGCTCCACATTCGTGATTGTGTTGTAAGCCGATTTTCCCAACCACGGCCACGGAGAAAAAAATATTTCTCCCGCCCTGTATTTCTCGAAACACTGCTCATAATTTTGACTCACTGACTTTGGGTCAATCAACCCCAATTGGTTTGCCTCATAATAAAAATTTAACATGCGCACATACACAGAATCATTATCTATAATACTCTGATAATCCGATCCGTCTGCCTTTGCAAGCACCACACCATACTCGTCATATCCATACATACAACAGGGTTGTTTGACTGCATTCATCATATTGTCATCCCAATCTCTAAAAAAGGAAAAACCATAGGTTTTCGCACCATTTTCTGCAATTGGACAACACTCCTGCATCTGTTTTAACACTGGTAGCAAGTCCTCTATTGAGTTGATTTCGGGATATCCTAATTGCTTATACAAATCCCAGCGGATATACGGTCCATACACAGGTTCAATCCCTTCGCTTGGCACATTAGGACCATTGACAGATACCTGCGATGGAATCGCATAGACACCTTCCTGTGCCACGGTATTGTTCAGATTTTCAATTGCAGTCTGATACCGCAAAATTCCTTTTCCCTTGAGGTCTTCCTCCATATTGTACAGCAACCCCGCATTGACCAAATCTTGCAACTGGCCATTCACTCCTTTACAAATTATCAAATCCCCCAAGTTTCCTGCTGCCACTCTCACATCAAAAAGTGTCTCTCCGCCGCGCGTGATATTTGGTGAAATAATATTTAGCTCCATATTAAATTTCTTCCTCACAACTTCCCCAAACCATCCTGACTGAATACCCTGATAGTTCGCAGAAAAGTCAAACACATCCACGACAATAAACTTTTCATAGGGGCAGTTGTTTTCATCGAGATTCGACAGATAATCCGCATTCCCTCTTATGTTAGAACAAGCTGTTACCATAAAACTGCATATTAGAAACAGACAGAAAAATCTCTTCATTTACCCACCTCTCTCTTTCTTTTTTTAGGCATTTATACTATAATGTAACTACATCTAATAACCAAATTTAATTAATACTTAGGAGAAATTTTATGAAAACAATCACGGAAACATTACTGATCGCCGACGATGAAAAAAATATACGCGATGGTCTGAAATGCATACTTGACTGGAAATCACTCGGTTTTACTCTATGTGGAGAAGCCGCAAATGGTGAGGAGGCACTTTCTTGTATCCTAAAAAACAATCCTAGTCTAGTGTAGTGACCAAATTATATTTAGCTTATTTTGTGGCCACATCAAACTTAGGATATAGAGATACCAGCTTTGTCCTGGCATTATCGGCAGTGAACTGCCATTGGATGCAGGCTGCATGTTTGTTGCGGTCGCTCTCC
>JAAZZQ010000028.1 GCA_014239155.1 Lachnospiraceae bacterium
AGAGCGACCGCAACAAACATGCAGCCTGCATCCAATGGCAGTTCACTGCCGATAATGCCAGGACAAAGCTGGTATCTCTATATCCTAAGTTTGATGTGGCCACAAAATAAGCTAAATATAATTTGGTCACTACACTAGTATATTGTTATCAGGTAAAAGAATGACATAAAAAGTGGTTTTTAATCTAAGTAAGAAGAAATAATTTCATAGTTTTTTGTAATAAAAATTGCTTCTACATTTTCTAAACTGCGAATATATTCCAGTCCTTTTTCTAGTCCAAGAATATAACAGTAGGTGCTCAGCGCGTCTCCTTCCATAGAAGAATGGGAGAGAATCGTAACACCAAGAAGGTCATTTTGGACAGGATAACCAGTTGTCGGATCAAAAATATGGTGGTAGATTGTTTTGGCTTTTTTATCGTCGTCTATTATAAAATAGCGTTCATAACAGCCAGAGGAAACAACAGAACTATCACTTTTTTGTAAGGTAGTGATGACCTCGTTGGCAGCACCGAATGGCTTTTGGATTCCTACGTGGAAAGGGGTGTTGTCTGGTTTGGATCCAATCAGCAAAATATTTCCGCCAAGACTGATAATAGCGTTTTTTACACCTTCTGACAGCAGATAGGATTTTAGTTGGTCTGCAATATAGCCTTTGGCGATAAAACCAAGATCAATAGTGCTTTGGCTATCTTTTAGTAAAACATAGTAATCTGTGTTATCAGAGAGAGTTGTATTATTTCCGATTTCGGTTCCGTTAGCATCTATAAGTTGCACATTTTGATATGCAACATGTTCAAGGAGTTGTGAGAGTGTTTGCTGGGAAGGAATATAATACTTGTAGTCTGGTAAAATAGATGCTTGTTCCATTTGCCCTGAGATATTCCACTCTTCAGAGATTGGGTGAAGAGTAAGATCTAACATACCATGACTTTGTGCACAATAATATAATGCAGCCTGAATTAGTACGGCAGTGTCATAGGAGACAGATACAGCCTGTCCATTGGCATGATTGATGTTCCATATCTCGGAACCTTCCTGTGTCGCACTAAATAAGGATTCATATTTTTCACAGAGCATAAGACATTCGTCAAGAGTTTCCTTCTTTTGGGAATCATAAATTGTAATTGTCACAACAGTGTCAAAAGCAAAGCCTGTTCGAGATATTGGAGCGGCGTATTGGTGGCTAGCGCAACTTTGAATAAACAAAAAAATTAGCAATATAAAACCAAACAATACATACGTTCTGCGTTTTTTACTGATGTAGATAAAGTTTTCATACATTATGTTTTCCTCTCTGTATGCAATTATATCAATTAATATTAGAACAGTCAATCTTCAGTTGTTGTTTGTTTCGGGGATTAAAATTATATATAGCAGTTTGCATCTATTTGTTTTAGTAAAATTTTAAGTATTGTTGGCATATGTTTTTTAGGATTGAAGTTTTTACCAATTTTGCATGAAAAAAATTAAAGATTCAGAAAATAATTGAAATTGTATTTAAAATGCTATATAATAAACTTTGTAAATGTGTTATGTAAATAAAACAGCTTGTCAGAAGATAGTTGTTTTAGATTTATACTTTTTGCGAAAAGCTGAGAATTTATAAAAATAGCGTCCTGGAAACAGCATGGAATAAGATTTAAAGAGTTCAAGAGTATATTTGGAAAACAAAGGGAGGATTATATTATATGAAATTGCATGATGATTATTATGAGGAGGAACACAGTTCTGGCTCCAAGATGACATATGTGTATATGGCACTGATTATGTCGGTGATTATCCTTGGTGTGACAGCGCTTGTATTTTGGGCGAATCAGTCAAAATCAAAATCCGACGGGAGTGGTTATGCCGCAGCGCTCGCGCAGAAAGAGGCGAAGGCGGCGGAGGAGAATAAACGGAAAGAGGCAAATTCCTCGGAAAGCGTGAACGCAAAGAGCAAGCTCACATCAAATGACCTTGATATATGGACACTTCCTGACACTGGAAGGGAGAAAAATACCACACAGTCCAATCGAAATAATGGTACAGTTACAAATCAAACGACAGGGGAAACTGTAATTGATGGTTCTGCAAGTGCTTCTGACAATAATAATCCGTCTAAAACTGCGGATGAACTATCAAATGGGAAAACTTCTGTCTATGATATAACAGATAAGGAAGATGCAACTGGCGAAAAAAAGAGTGAAAAAAGTGAAGAGAGCGAAACAGAGACTTCGCAGGAAGAAAAAGAGGAGGACGAGGAAGAAGATCTTGTAAAAAGTATTCAAGTCAAACATGCAGATGGAACAAGAGAGTGGGTAGATGTCAATGAGGATATTCCAAGAAATAAATATGATTTGTCTAATTTAAAATATAAGAAGCCAATTATGAATTATTATGAGGATAACAAGATTGTATCTAAATGTGGTGTTGATATTTCAGCCAATCAGGGGGAGGTTGATTTTAGCAAGTTAAAAAGTGCAGGTTGTGATTTTGTGATGATTAAAGTTGGGGCAAGGGGTTACAGTAGTGGCAAGCTTGTTTTAGATACGGAGTATCAAAATAATATAAAAGCTGCAAAGAAAGCAGGGCTTGATATCGGTGTATATTTTTGCTCACAGGCGATTAATAGAGCTGAGGCGAGAGAGGAAGCGGACGAACTTCTGGATGCGATATCGGGCTACAGTGTGAAATACCCAGTTGCATTTGTTATGGAGACAGTGGTTGATGATATGGCACGTATCGAATCACTTGACATGACAGAGCGCACACAGATTGCAAAAGCGTTTATGAACAGGATTGAAGACGCAGGTTATCAGTCTATGATTTATGGGGATAAAGAGTGGCTGCTAACAATGGTGGACATGGAAGAGCTACAGGAGTATGATGTATGGTTTGCACAGGATAGCGATGAACCAGAATATCCATATGAATTTGGGATGTGGCAGTATGATTCTGATGCCAGCATCAAAGGGATAAAAGGTGATGCGGCAATGATTATGAGCTTTAAAGATTATGCAAAATAGCAAATAAAGTTATAATACCAAACAAAAAAGAGCATGCAATCAAAGCTCTTTTTTGTTTGCCTTATAATTTAGAATTTTGTCTGACACTTTTAGATGAGAGTAGATATCAGCGTAGGCCGATGGAGAAAGCCCATCAATATAATTTGGAGTATAATTTTTTTTAATGCCTTTTTTTTTCAGAATGTCAATCGCTTTGTTGTAGGCGATCGCAGCATCAATTTCATTGTGATAATAGCCAACAATATAATATCCGGGTATATTGATGCGCGCTCGATATTGCTTCTTACCTCTATAGAAAACTTCGGCAACTCCCTGATAACGATTAATAATTGCTAGGTTTTCATGGCGGAAATCTGTGTCATCATCATTTAAAAAAAGATAATCTTTTCCTGCCACTGCAAAGTTTCGGATACCATAGCGATTGAGGATATTTACCTGCATACCATAATCAGCGACAAAAAGATGTCCATCACGTTTCATAATTTTGCGCGAGGAGTAATAAAACAAGTCATCAATATCAAATTTTAAAACATCTGTAGGGGACAAATAATAGTAAAAAAATTTTGCCCTTGCATAGATTGGTGTGCCAAAGTAAATGCCATTATCGCGGAAATTTATTAATATAACCCATTTTTCAAACGGAAGGGGGGAACTGTTTTGATACTGATTAATGCTGAGTCGCTCGCGGTTTATAATGCGATTGGCTTCAAGATAAGCGGCGTTTGCCTTAGATACAGTGTCAAATCCTCCAAGACTGATATGTTTTCTCCGATATGTAATGGAGGCGCGATAGTAGACCGTGCCGTCTTTCCTTTTAGCCGCAAATGTACCCTTCATTGCAATGTTCCTTCGCTTATTCTAAAAAAACCGATAAGTGTATTGTAGGGGGATAGGGATTATTTGTCAATATTTTGTGCCCATTTTTCTATTTTCTGTGTAAATTGTTCCGCTTTCTGTTCAATTTGTTTTTCGAAGTCCGCAGTCTGCTGGTTAAAGTTCTCTGAGTAGGTGTCTGTGTACATATTTCCCCAGAAAGCGTTAATAAAGTCCTGGCTTAAATGTACTTTCCACTGTCCATTGTCTTGATAGGCAGAAACAGTGACTTGTATGACACTGCGCTCATGGTCCTCTAAGCCATCAATGATGGAAATTAGAGTGTCCTTTCCCGCAGATAGTTCTGCCATGTCTGCCGCGAATTGTACAAAACCCAATTCTGGGCTTTTCAGTATGTTTTCTAATATCTGAAGTTCATATTGTTCCATAACCTTTGCCATATCAATATTGGTAATAATCATGTCTAACTCTGCTGTATCATTGCCTTCGCGCACTTCTGTAATTTCCCATGTGAGATGTTCCATTATTTTTTGGTCCAGAAGATAGGCTGACAGATATCGTTTGCTGCGTTTTGAGCGGGGCTGTAACAGTTCGTTAAAAACACGATATTCATTTTCTGTTGGAATGCCAACCCAGTTGTGATAGGTTTGAACATAATTATCTGTATACTGGTTTAGGGTTTCTATGTTCAGATTTTTAATGCTTTCCATAGTACGTTCGACAACCTCCTGTGGTGTTGAGGGCAAAGGAGCGGAGCGTTCTTTCTCCCCACAGGCGCACAGCAGCAGAAGGCTTGCCGTCAAAATTGCACTAAGTTTTTGTCTCATTTTTCATTCCCCTTTCAGCTCTTGCATAGAAGAGCACTTGTGATAAATATTGTAATTGCTGTTGACAGTTACAGTATATTTACACCAAGAAGAAAAGGCAACTATGCCGGCAAGAATCGACGCTTAGACAGCAAAAAAAGACGTTTAGAAACAAATCATTGCAGAAAAGGAAAACCACCCATTTTCGCATTTTATAACGCTTGTTCCGCCATATTTTTTGATGACAGAGTCTACATTGGATAATCCAATACCATGTTGTATGGGATTATCTTTGCTGGTACAAATTGTATTATTAATTATCCGTACTGTTTTGCTCGCTGGATTGCGAATGGATAAGATAAGTTGGCCATCTTCTAAAACCATTTTAAACAGAATAATTCTGGAAACTGATAAATTATTAGGGTCCAGTTTTTCACATGCTTCAATAGCGTTGTCAAGCAGATTTGTCAGAAGCGTGACTAAATCTTCCTCAAGTATGGTTAGTTTTGACAAATCGTTGATGACGAATGTCATAGCGATAGCTTTGTCACAAGCAATTTGATACTTCTGGTTTAAAATAATATTAACAATCATATGGTTTGTGTTGACAGCACCAAACTGTGTTCTTAGATTTCCAGTAATACGAGAAATATATTCAGACGCCTCTGCGGTTTTGCCACTATCAAGAAGTCCATGTATGCAGTTTAGCTGGTTTTTATAGTCATGCAGAAAACGTTGCTGTTGTTCATAATGTTTTTGCATAGTGTGATACATTGTTAGTTGATTGTGCGCGTGTTCTGCGCGGAGTTGTAGTTTTCGGAGCGCTTCTTCCTTTTCCAGAGTGCGTATAGCATAGTAAAAAAGGAAGATACTCAAAGTAGCAACACCAGAAACAGTGGCAAATCTAGCGTAGTTGTCTGTAGTAGTTGGAGTGTTGGGTATCATGTCAATTGCAATGACTGTGATTAAATACAACAGTGGAAGAATGCCTATCTTTTGCCAGTGAAGTTTTGTCAGACTGCGGATTCGGTCCTTGTATCGGTAGTGAAATGCTATAATTACACTAAGCTGAAGCACTTCTGTTAGATTTTCTGAAAGTTGGCGTGTGGATTCATATGAGAAATCTGTATACATTGAAAAGACAGACCAAACAGCCGTTGAGATACCCCAATAAATGCCACAGAATAGCACAGATAAAATTATGTTTTTGACAAAATGTATCTGAAAATAAATCTGTGCAATCGTTGCTGTCAATAAAATAATACGCAGCGGACGTAAAATAAACGGTGGTACTCTTGTGGAGCTAATAATGAGAAAGACTGCTGTGAAAGCGGGAATTACAGTGTATTTTATCCATCGCTGCTGCCACTTTCTATATGGAACGATTGTCTCATAAAATAATTGACAACTAATACTGATCATAATGGATAAAATAAGGCATCTAAACAAGTGTTCCATCTTAAAACTCCTCTGTGGTTACTTTGCAAAATTCTGTATTTATAGTATTCCTTTGTAGGCAATAAAAAGTTCTTTGACATTCTGATAACGCAAACGCGGAATCGGTAGTTTTTCATCAATGTCAAGGAAAGCAGTATAGTTGCTAATTTTACGAATATGCTTCATGTTGACAAGATAGCTTTTATGGATTCTTAAAAAGTTATGTTTAGAAAGTGTTTCTTCGATGCAGTCCAGTTTTTCGTAAATCTGAAACGTTGTGATATCAGATTGCATATAATAAAAGTAGGATTTGTGTTTTTTGCTTTCTATATAGAGAATATTGTCTGTGTATAGTGTTCTTATTCCGTCCATAAAAGAAAACGTAATCTGCGTTGTCTGCATTTTCTGTAAAATTGCATTCATACATTCTGGAATTGCAGTTTGCAGCGTATCCTTCATAATATAGCGGACCGCATTGACTTTATAACCCTCTAATGCATAGTCGATAAATGCTGTCACAAACACAAGGAAAGTTGTGTTGTGGAAAGTGCGTATCTGTGAGGCAGTCTGGATACCATCAAGTTTCTTCATGCTGATATCTAGAAACACAATGTCATACTTTACATTGTTCTCATAATGATTTAAAAATTGTTCACCAGAAGAGTAGAGTTGTATTGTGTATTTTAAGTCTTGTTTATCGAGGTATTGTTTTAGAAGGGATTGTATCTTTTCTCTGTAATATTCTTCATCATCACAAATTGCAACTTGGAGCATAGTACTTCCTCCTCAAAATCGTCCTTGTTTGCACAGAAATATCTTTTTGTTTCTTAAGATTATAGCATACAGAATGTTTTGCAATAAATATCACGCATACTATTTTAGAAAGTTTTTAGTATTTTTTATAGGACAAGCGAATAGACTAATAAAAGGTAAAATCTGAAACGTATGGGAAAAGGCCATAGCAGTCTGAAGACGATATTGGCAATAAGAAAGGAAAGAATAACAGATTATGTATTCAAAAAGCAATATCCTTTTATTCATTGCATACACTGTATGTGCAGGGATGTTAATATTTTCAAGGCGGTATGAGGTACAGGCAGAGAGTGTTGACGAACAGGTAACGGCGACAGTGACAGCAGTGACAGAGCGTATGGAATTGGAGCGATTTGAATCCCTAGAGCGTATTATAACATATAATATGTTGGAACCACGTTTCTGTATTGAAGTATCAGAGAAGGATTTGGAAACGCTTATGAGAATTGTGGAGGCAGAAGCAGGAGGTGAGGACAGAAAAGGAAAGCTATTGGTGGCAAATGTGGTAATTAACCGTGTAAAAAATAAACGGTTTCCAAATAATGTGACAGATGTAGTATATCAGCAGGCGCATAATGTGACACAGTTTTCACCTGTATCAAACGGGAAAATTAATCAGGTAACAATTTCAGAGGAGACAAAAGAAGTTGTGTTCAGTGCACTTCGCGGTGAGGATATTTCTAGCGGCGCTTTGTTTTTTATGGCAAGAAAATATGCGGCACCTGAAAATGCAGCGTGGTTTGACACACACCTTACTTTTTTATTTTCGTATGGCGGACATGATTTTTATGCAAGATAAAATATTGAGTGCTGTTTATTTTTGTGATATACTATAGCAGAAATACAATTTTTTCGCTTGTGCAGCAGTATGGTTTTGGTGAATAGATAAATTGACTGCGCAGGTGGTAATAATTAGATAAGCGGTGAGTTATTATGTATTTAATGCTGGAAAATACAAAAATCCTATATTTTGATTTTCAGGATTTTATGGTGGAGGTTATTCGGGAAGAATTGCTTCCGTTCTATCTACGGTCAAGCATCAAGAGAACAACAGTGATGAAGGATATTTTATCGAATGTGCAGGCAGTGAAAAGCTATCTGAGCAGTAGGATGTTGTCTCTGTCAAGAGATAATGCAAAGAAGATTTACGCTGCCTTTCAGATTCCGCAGATAGATACAATTGATAACAGAGTGAATATCTGTATCAAGTGCAAAGGAGTGTCAATCCAAGACAGCTATTGGGTAAAAGAGGAGAATGGCACTGAAAAATGGGAAGATATCAATATTCGCAAAAATAAACTGAAGGATATTGTTGATTTGTCACTGGGAGGTTATAGCCCAACAATCACAACCAATGCAATCTGCCCGGAACTGACAACAAAGGGGTTGTTCCGAAAAGGATGGGTGCGCATGGGAGATACTTTGTATCTGCTAAAGTCAGATAAAACAAAAGACAGTGTGAACACACGGATGGAGATACTAACCTCAGAAATTTTAGAATGTTTTGAACATACACTTGAGAGTGTCAAATATGTCGGTGATGATAAAAATATGATGGATGGCATGGGTCATGTGTCCATATGCAAAAATTTTGTAGGGGAAGAGTATTCCTTTGTGGAGGCATGTGAAGTTATAGATTACTGTAAACGTCATAATATTGATTTTAGAGAGCGTTGTTTGGAGCGTTGGGGAGCAGAATTTGCAAGTATTCCAGTACTTGACTATATTGTTGTAAATACAGATAGACATACACAAAATTATGGCTTTATGATGAATAATAAAAATGGTGAAATTGAACAATTGGCGCCGTTGTTTGATTTTAACTGTGCACTGGTAGCTGATTATTTTGCACATGATGCGCGAGACACTTTGAGTCAGATGTTCAATACAAAAGAGACTCTTCGGGAACTGGCACATCAATATATCGGTCATACGAATATCATCTTTCATGAAGACCAATTTATGAAAGTAGTAGAGAAAAATGAAAACTACAAATATATTTTTGAGAAAGTGTATGAGAGAATCCAAGAGCTGGGACTTGTACAGTAAGAATAGAAGTTGTTATTGTTTTTACATTTTTACAAATGAAATGTGGACGATTGTTCTCATGCTTGCGGACAGCAAAACGCTATGCTATACTATAGGCAATCATTCCATAGTGTAATGAATCATTAAAAATTTGATAAGAGGAGAAAGTGAAATGGATTTATTTTACAGAAGCACGAGAAGCAACAGTGATGTGGTGAAGGCATCACAGGCAATATTAAAAGGACTTGCGCAAGACGGTGGATTGTATGTGCCAGAATCGGTCCCGCACCTTGATAAGAGTTTGGATGAGCTGGCTAATATGACTTATCAAGAGACTGCTTATGAAGTTATGAAACTGTTTTTGACAGATTTTACAGAGGTTGAATTAAAAGATTGTATTAGCAAGGCATATGACAATAAATTTGACACAGAACAAATTGCTCCTCTTGTGGAGGCAGACGGTACATATTTTCTGGAACTTTTTCATGGTGCAACTATTGCGTTTAAAGATATGGCGCTTTCTATTTTACCACATCTATTAATTACATCTGCAAAGAAAAACAATGTGAAAAATGAGATTGTAATTCTTACGGCAACTAGCGGTGATACAGGCAAAGCGGCACTGGCGGGATTTGCTGATGTAGAGGGAACCAAAATTATTGTATTTTATCCAAAGAATGGTGTCAGTCCGATTCAGGAGAAGCAGATGATTACACAGAAGGGAGAAAATACTTTTGTTGTTGGGATTACAGGCAATTTTGATGATGCGCAGACAGGTGTGAAACAACTGTTTGGCGATCGGGCGCTGGCAGAGATTATGGACAAAGCAGGTTTTCAATTTTCTTCTGCAAATTCAATTAATATTGGTAGATTGGTTCCACAGATTGTTTATTATGTGTATTCTTATGCACAGCTTTTGAAGATGGGCAGCGTCAAGAAAGGGGAAGAGATTAACATTGTTGTGCCCACAGGAAATTTTGGGAATATCTTGGCTGCATATTTTGCAAAGCAGATGGGAGTTCCTATTGCAAAACTGATTTGTGCCTCCAATGAAAACAAGGTGCTTTATGATTTCTTTAAGACGGGAATCTATGATAGAAACAGAGCGTTTGTACTTACAAGTTCTCCATCTATGGATATTTTGATTTCTAGTAATCTCGAAAGGCTGATTTATTTGACAGCGGGAGCGGATGCGAGTAGAAATGTGGAATTTATGAAATCGCTAGCAGCAGAGGGCAAATATGAAATCACAGCAGATATGCGAGAGAATATGAAGGACTTTTATGGTAATTATGCATCAGAGCAGGAAACTGCGGATATAATTAAGATGCTTTATGAAAAGACAGGATATGTGATTGATACACATACCGCCGTTGCTGCTGCCGTGTTAAATAAGTATAGGGAAGAGACTGGTGATAAAACAAAGACAGTTTTGGCATCGACCGCAAGTCCATTTAAGTTTACCAGAAGTGTAATGAATGCGATTGATACAAAGTATGATGTTATGGGAGATTTTGAATTGGTTGATGAACTTTCTAAGATTGCAAAAGTCAAGGTTCCTAGGGCAATAGAAGAAATTCGCACAGCGCCTATATTGCATAGTACAGTGTGCGGTAAAGAAGATATGAAATCAGTCGTGATGAAATTTCTTGGCGTAGGAAGTAACTGATACAAGGTAATAGGTATCACATGGTTTTTATCAGATGTGTGCAATATAAATACAATACAAAAGGGTTAAAGGGTTTATACTATGAATTTTGAAATAATGCTGGATTTGCTCATTATGGCATGTGGAATTTATATGATGTATTGGGCAGTGCAGATGAAGTCGACAAACAAGATTCCGCCGATGCTTGTGGGAAAAGGGTTTCCAATTAATAGGGCAAAAGATTCAAATGGTTTTATTCGATATACATTTCCACTTACTTTGACAGTGGGAGTTGTGCTTTTGCTGGCTGGGACAGTTGGAGCATTGGAACTTTTTGCGGCATATCCATTCGCGGAGACGCTGATGCGGTTGGCATTGCTTATTATTTTGATTGTTTATGGAATGCTGTTAATGCGGGCGCAGAAAAAGTACTTAGTAGGAATGTAATTATAAAAGACTTTGCGAGTTTACAAAGGAAAAAAGGGGATAAGAATCTATGACAGACCAAGCACTTTTTAGGCATATTGATCACACGCTGTTAAAACCTTTTGCTACATGGAGCGATATTGAGCTTATCTGTGACCAGGCAGTGCGATATCAAATGGCTTCTGTGTGTATTCCGCCAGCTTATGTAAAAAGAGTGTATGACGGATATGGCGATAGAGTGAATATATGTACGGTAGTAGGGTTTCCGCTTGGCTATAGCACAACATCTGCAAAGGTGGCGGAGGTGGAACAGGCGCTTGCAGACGGCTGCAATGAGATTGACATGGTTGTTAATATTGGTGATGTAATCAATGGCGATTATGTGAAAGTGGAAGAGGAAGTTCGCACAGTAAAAAGGGCATGTGGCAATCATATTTTGAAGGTAGTTATAGAAACTTGTTATCTGTCAGAAGAAGAGAAGATTGCTATGTGTAAGGCGGTAACTAATGCTGGAGCTGATTACATTAAAATTTCGACTGGATTTGGAACAGATGGTGCAACTATTGAAGATATCCGGTTGTTTCGCAAATATATTGGGCAGAATGTAAAAATTAAAGCGGCGGGTGGAATTAAAACAAGGGAAGATTTAATATTATTTTTGGAAGAGGGATGTGACAGAATTGGCACTTCGTCAGCAATAGACATTTTAGCGAACGGGCAGAGGTATTAACACAATTTGAATGGCAGTTATATAGTGGAGGATAGAGAAACATGGGAGAAGTAGAAAGACAGCGAATAACAGCGCTGCAAGAGTTACTTAAGGAGGCAGGAATTGACTATTATATTGTGCCAACAGCAGATTATCACAATTCGGAATATGTCAATGCACATTTTAAGATGCGGGAATTTTTGTCTGGGTTTACTGGATCTGCTGGAACTTTGGTAGTAAGCGCTAAAGAAGCAGGTCTTTGGACAGATGGCAGATATTTTGTACAAGCAGAGAATGAATTGAAAGGTTCTGGTATTGTCTTGTACAAGATGATGGAGGAGGGTGTTCCCAAAATCAAGGAGTATCTTGAGAAGAATGTTATGCAGGGACAGACAATTGGATTTGACGGCAGAGTTGTAGATGCTTTTTTTGGAAAAGAATTAGAGGAGACTCTTGCTGAAAAAAACATAACATTTGTTTATGATAGAGATATTGCAGCACAGCTCTGGAAGGACAGACCAGCAAGACCTGTGAGCAAACTGTGGATTGTGTCTGAGGAAAACTGCGGTATGAGTGTTGCAGAAAAACTTGCCAAAGTGCGTGAAAAGATGGCAGAAGAAGGAGCAGCGCATCTTTTGATTTCAAAGCTTGACGATATTATGTGGCTTTACAATATCCGTGCAAATGATGTGGACTGCAATCCAGTAGCACTTTCCTATACCTATATCTCAAAGGATAAGGCAATATTATTTATTCAGACGGAGGCGTTGACAGAGGAGGCAAAACAGCATTTTGAGAAGAGTGGTGTTATTTGTGAGAAGTATGATAACATTGTTTTATATCTCAAAGAGTGTGATATGAGTCAAAAAGTGTGGTGTTCGAGTGCGGATATCAGCTATATGCTTTATAAGTTGGTTCAGAATCGTGCAGAACTGGTGGATAAGAACAATCCGACAGAGCTGTTGAAGGCTGTCAAGAATCCTGTTGAATTGGAACATATTAGAGAGTGCTATATCAAAGACAGTGTTGTTTTGACAAAGTTTCTCTTTTGGCTAAAAGAGAATGTAGGGAAAACACCGATGGATGAGTTGAGTGTGGCGGCGAAACTAGATAGTATGCGCGCTGAAATTCCGGGATTTCTTGACTTGTCCTTCCCGACAATCAGCGCTTACAAGTCCAATGCAGCGATGGCGCATTACAGCGCGACAGAAGAGCATTTTAGCACTATAGAGGCAGATGGATTTTATTTGGTTGACTCAGGTGGACAATATCAAGGTGGCACAACGGATGTGACTAGAACAATTGCATTGGGAGTTGTCACCGATGAGATGAAGCTGCATTTTACTATGGTTGCATGTGCAATGCTGCGTCTGGCAGACGCGAAATTTTTGCAGGGTTGTACAGGCAGGAATCTTGATATTATTGCGCGGGAGCCGCTCTGGCAGAGCGGTTTGGATTACAAGCATGGGACTGGGCATGGCATTGGTTATATTTTAAATGTTCATGAAGGACCGCATAGTTTGAGATGGCAGTATCGGCCAGAATTGCCGGAAACTGAGTTAGAAGAGGGAATGATTGTCTCTGACGAGCCGGGTATGTATGTTCAGGACAGTCATGGAATCCGCACAGAGAATATTGTTGAGGTTGTGAAAGAAAATAAAAACGAGTATGGGCAGTTTTTGGGATTCCGTCATCTGACCTATGTTCCAATTGATTTGGATGCGATTGACACACAGTATATGGAGCCGTCAGATGTCCGTAAGTTGAATGTTTATCATGAAAGTGTCTATGAAAAGCTTTCACCTTATTTTGAGGGGACAGAACTTACAATGCTCAGAGAGGCAACACGTGCAATCTGATTTTCTTTGTTACAGTTCAGTCTAGGACTTTGCAGTTATTGCAAATTATGGTTTATAAGCTACGCAAAATTGGGTAGCAGCAAAAATGCATCAAGCCACGGAATGTGACTTTGACACCACAAAGTGGTTTTGCATGGTTTGATGCTTGTAACAGAAAGCCGAAGGCCAAACTGTTACTTTTCTTTTAGAAGTTTATGTTAATTTTATTGACTTTTAGTTAAGGTTTTGAGATAATTATATCATTAGAGAAATTCTTACAAATTATGATCACAACCGTTTCAGACAGTACAATACGTCATAGCGGTTTGAAATAAAATTTAATTTTTTTAAGGAGGATCTTATATGTCAACGAAAGCGTATTATCCCATTTCCGAGATTGGTGCTGGAAAGGTAGGATTTTCTAAGACACGTTCTATCATCGAAGCTGCTTTTTACGGAAACAATGTAGTGAAGGTAAACACTTTAAAGGAAGCCTATGAGTTAGCAAAGAACTCACCGGGAACAATTGTTACCGATATGAAGATTAAAGATGGTGAGACATTCGGTCTTGAGAAGGACGCAAGAGTTCTGTTATTCAACGATGGCGCTGTTACGGGACGGTATGCAGCAGCAAGACGCATCAAGGGTGAGCCAGGCGTAGATCAGACAAAGCTTGACAAAGTGGTTATGGATGCGGTATATGAGACACGCTGGAAAACCATGTATCATGCAGAATGCTTTGTGGGTCTTGACCCTGAGTTCATGGTAAAGGCACATCTCCTGATTCCAGAAGGAGAGGAGAATCTTCTTTATAACTGGATGATTAATTTCCAGTATATGTCTGACGAGTATGTAAAAATGTACAAGACCTCTAAACCAGTTGGTGATGGCAATGAGCCAGATATCTATATCTTCTCTGATCCACAGTGGGCACCGCACGAGGCACCGGATGTTGATTATAGCTGTTTAAGCGATCCTCTGACTCTTTGCTATTTCGACACAAACCAGAACTGTGCAGCGATTCTTGGTATGAAGTACTTTGGCGAGCACAAGAAGGGCACACTGACAATGGCATGGGCACTCGCAAATAGAAATGGCTATGCTTCCTGTCACGGCGGACAGAAAGAGTATTCTCTAGAAGGCGGCAAGAAGTTTGTGGCTTCTGTATATGGACTTTCAGGCTCAGGTAAGTCTACATTGACACATGCAAAGCATGGTGGCAAATATGATGCATTTGGCGGTATTAAGGTTCTTCATGATGACGCGTTTATCATCAATACAGACACTTGTGCATCAATTGCATTAGAGCCTACGTATTTTGACAAGACAGCAGACTATCCTACAGGATGCCCTGACAATGAGTACTTATTATCTGCACAGAACTGTTCTGCTACAATGGACGAGGATGGCAAGATTCAGTTGGTAACAGAGGATATTAGAAATGGAAATGGACGTGCGATTAAATCAAAACTGTGGTCGCCAAACCGTGTGGACAAGATTGACGCTCCTGTAAATGCAATTTTCTGGATTATGAAAGATCCGACAATTCCACCAGTAGTGAAGTTAAAGGGCGCAGCACTCGCATCAGTTATGGGTGCTACACTTGCAACTAAGACATCGACGGCAGAGCGTGTTGCAGCAGGCACAGACCTGAACGCACTGAGAATCGTTCCTTATGCAAATCCATTCAGAACGTATCCGTTAGTAAACGATTACGAGAAGTTCAAGAAGTTGGTTGAGGAGAAAGATGTTGCATGCTATATCGTTAATACAGGCGATTTTATGGGTACAAAGGTAAAACCGGCTGACACATTGGGTATCTTAGAGACAATCGTTGAAGGAAAAGCGAATTTTGAGAAGTGGGGCAATTTTGACGATATCGAGATTATGTATGACTGGTCTGGAAAGACAAGTGATGCATTCAAGCCAGACATGAACAACGCTGAGTATGTAGCGGCATTGAAGGCTGCTATGCAGAATCGTGTAGATGCAGTGGAAGGCTTTGCTACCAAGAAGGAAGGCTATGACAAACTTCCTGACGAAGCACTTGCAGCATTGAAGAAACTCGTTGAACAGTGCTAATAAAGTATTGTAAAAAGGACACATTATGTGTCCTTTTTTTATGCACAGACCCACGCAGAAGAAATATGCCACTAACGTGGCACACAGATCGCGAAGTGAGTAGGGAAGATTAAATTTCCTTGCTCAATTTTGATTGACAATAGTTTATATCTATTATATACTTATACTGTATCAAGTGTATTAATACAGTTAGAAAGGAGATAGGACTATGATTTTAATCGATCACAAGGACCGACGCCCGATTTATGAACAGGTCATTGAACGGTTTCAGCAGATGATATTATGTGGTGCAATGCAACCTAATGCTTCTATGCCATCTGTCAGAAGCCTTGCGATGGAGCTGTCATTAAATCCGAATACAATTCAGCGTGCCTATCAGGAGTTGGAACGCACGGGATATATCTATACCATAAAAGGTAAGGGCAGCTTTGTGAGTGAGACGGCGACAGCGGCAGCACATAAAAGACAGGAAATTCAGCGGGAGATGCAAGGCACTGTTGATAAGGCGTTGCTTGCTGGTATAGCGACAGAAGAATTGTCGGAAATCCTTACAGTCTGTATACAAAATAGTAGTGTATTGACAAACAGAAGAACAATAAAGGGGGAATTGATATGATAACAGCAGTAAATGCAACAAAGTATTTTGGGGAGGTTGCTGCGGTAAACGATATCAATGTAACAATTAAGAACAGGGAAGTTTTTGGGCTGATTGGCACGAATGGAGCTGGCAAAAGTACATTTTTGCGTATGGCAGCAGGGGTACTTAAACCGGATAGTGGGAAAATCTTTGTGGATGATACGGCAGTTTACGAGAACCCTTCTGTGAAGGCTGATATTTTTTATATATCAGATGAACAGTATTTTTTGCCCAACGCTACACCGCGGGAAATGGCAAGTTTTTATGCAGATTATTTTCCTGCATTTGACAGAATACGGTTTGATGAGATGCTCGGAAATTTCCAACTAAAACCTAACAGAAGAATCAATACTTTTTCCAAAGGAATGAAGAAGCAGCTCTCAGTACTTCTCGGGATCTGTACAAATACAAAATATTTGTTTTGTGATGAGACTTTTGATGGGCTGGATCCTGTTATGCGACAGGCAGTCAAAAGTATCTTTGCCGGGGAGTTGTCAGAACGAGATTTTACGCCAGTTATTGCATCGCACAATTTAAGAGAGTTAGAGGACATTTGTGATTGCGTTGGAATCTTACATCAAGGCGGAGTGCTGATGCAGAAAGATTTAGAGGAGATGAAGCTGAATATTCACAATATACAATGTGTGTTTCAAAATGCAGAGGAAGAAAAGGCTGCACTTGGACTGTTGGATATTGTTAAAGCGGAGAAGAGAGGGAGTTTAAATATTATCACAGTGCGCGGACAAGAAAAAGATATTTTGTGTAAAATCAATATGTTTTCCCCTATTTTTGCGGAAATTCTGCCATTGACTCTAGAGGAAATCTTTATAAGTGAAACGGAGGTTGTTGGATATGATATCAAGAAACTTATTTTTTAAGCTGGTAAAGCAGGATTTCAAAAAGAGAATCTGGTGTCCGATTTTAATATTTGTCACATGCTTTTTGGGATTGGAAGTGCGTATGCTTATGGAGATGGAAACGTTTATTCGATATCCTGATGCACACTCCTATGATGTTGCTACATATCTCAGAGAGTATTTCTTCGGCAGGGAAGCACTAGACATGTCAATATTAGTATGTTTGGTGGCATTTTTGTGTGGAATTACTGGATATGCATATTTGCATTCCAAAGTACAGATAGATTTGTATCATAGTCTTCCAGTTAGCAGGGCACAGTTTTTTTGGGCAAGATATTTATCAGGAACTTTGCAGTTTTTCATTCCTTTTGTGATAAATGTAATGGTCTGTGTAGGGATTGCAGTAGGACGAAGGACATTTACGATAGAAACTATTCCTGCTATCGTGTCCTTTATTGCCATAGAACTGATTATTTTTATTTTGGCATATAGTGTAGCAGTTCTTGCGACAGCACTGACTGGAAATATAATTATTAGTATTCTAGGAACAGGCGTATTGTTTGCGTACAGCACTGGAATTGAAGTTCTTATCTTTTTAATGTCCGCGCGTTTTTTTGATACCTATGTTGTTTATAACAGCAGAGGAAATTTTGCGCTCAATGGAAAAATTTGGTGTTTTTCGCCGCTTTCTATGATTATTAAACTTTTTGCCAGTCCGAATAATACGACAATGGAAGATGCTCAGAAATTTTTTAAATACGATACTTTATATGTGTGGGTGCTTGTTGTGGCAGCAGTTTTGTACAGCTTGTTGGCATATATGGTTTTTAGGAAAAGAGCGTCTGAATCGGCAGGAAAATCAATTGCATTCCGTGTTGCAGAGCCAGTGATTAAGACAATGGTTGTTATACCAACGGCGTTTTTGGTTGGATTTTTCTTTTGTTCAATTTCTTATAATACAGATACAAATGAATGGTTTTTGTTTGGAGTTATTTTTGGTTTTATTGTTGTTTGTATTTTAATGGAAATTATTTATCGAATGGATTTGCAAGGTGCATTAATGCACAAGAAGCAATTTCTGTTTAATGCGGTATGTACAGCGTTAGTTTTTGTGGTATTTCGGTATGATGTCGCTGGATTTGATACTTATGTGCCAACAGATGCCCAGCTGCAAAGCTGTGCGGTATCAATCTCAGATTTAATGCCACTTCAACAGCATATTCAACTCAGTGATTTTGGTGGCCATTATTTAAGTCCGGCGCAGTATCGTATGGCAAATATGGAGTTACAAGGAAATCCGAGTGTTATGGAACTTGCAAGAAAGGCGGCTAAGGAACAGCTGGCATATCGTTATTTTGATTATTATGAAGGGATTGAGGAATCTTCTGAATATATAGAAATCTTAGAGAGACAAGAAAATTACTGCGTGATTGATTTTGGTTTTAAGTTTCTTAACGGAAAAACCATTTACCGGAAATATATGGTTGATCTTGCAGATGCAGATACGCTCAGGTTACTTTCAGATATTTTTAATGATTATAATTATAAGATTGGCTCAACACCAGTTTTTAATGATGGCTGGAAGATTGCGTTTGATGCCATAAGATGTGAGAATAATTTTAAGGCGGCAGATATTACCCTCACACCGGAAAAGCAGTCAAAATTAATTGAGATTTATCAAAAAGAGTATACAAAACTTACATTCGATATTGTTATGCATACTCTTCCTATAGGAACGGTAGATTTTGTATTGAAAAATAGGAAGAATCCTAACTACTATTCTAGTTATTCTGGTGAGATGTGTATTTATCCGCAATTTACAGAGACAATTGCCCTGATTCAAGAATATGGTTTTGATATATTGGAAAACCCAACAGCAGAAGAAATAGAGTTTATTCAAGTGCAAAAAGAGGAAGTGGTTTCTGATCCTTATTATCGATATGCTCCATATTACAATACATATAATGATATGGAAGTAAAGGAAAGCATACAGAAGGCGGATCCAGTAGAGTATACAGACAAGGAGCAGATACAACAGATTTTAGACAATATTATCAGTGATAAATTTAATTGGCAGATTAATGGTTATGCAGACTTGCTTGATAGCCAGTATTCTATCGAGATTCGGTTTAAGAAGAATAATCCAAATGTTTATAATTGCTACCGTTTTATTAAAGGGCAGGTCCCTGCGTTTATCTAATAATTAAAGTTGCCCTGTAAAATATCTCAAAAAATAATTAACAAAAGCGCTCTCTTGTGATAAGATATTGATATATAATTTAATCATAATATAATTTATATAAATGTGTAAACAGGAGGAAAGCAGGATGGCGGAAAAAAAATGTGTAGCCTATGTATCGACATATACTATGGGCGATAAGCACGGTATTAAAATCTATGATGTTGATATGGAGCATGGGCGTTTTAAGGAGAAAGGCGAGGTGCACATCACCAATTCTTCATATGTTACAATCTCACACAATCGAAAGTACCTCTATGCAATAACAGATACAGGGGTTTCTAGTTATAAGATTTTGCCAGACGGAGATTTGGAGTTTGTCAATACAGCTTCTACAAATAGTATGAGAGGATGCTATCTTTCTACAGACTACGAGGACAAGTTCTTGTTTTGTGCAGGGTACCACGATGGCAAAATTACGGTATTGCATTTGGATTCCAGCACAGGGGCTGTGGATGCAATCACAGATGAAGTGTTTCACAGAGGACTTGGAAGCATAGCAGAGAGAAGTTATCGACCGCATATTAGTTGTGTGAAGATGACAAGAGATAATAAATATCTTTGTGCAGCAGACCTAGGGATTGACTATGTAAATATTTATCGTCTGGATCATGACAGAGGAGTCTTACGACAGGTGGATATTATTCGATGTGATATTGACTCTGCACCACGTCACTTGAAGTTCTCGGAAGATGGGCGTTTTCTGTATATTGTGAGCGAGATGAAAAATTGTATCGACGTATATGAATATCATGAGGAAGATAATGTGCCATTTTTTGATTTGATTCAGACAATCCCTACATCGGATAAGTTTGAGTATAAGGGAGTGGCAGCAAGTGCATTAAATATTTCTTTTGACGGCAAGTATATTATCACTTCCACAGCAGGGGACAATTGTGTTTCTCTGTTTGAGATTAACCAGAAGACTGGGGAATTGACAAAGCTGTTTTATCTGCCAGTTAGCGGGGAATATCCAAAAGATGCGGCGCTCTTTCCAGACAATAAGCATCTAGTAAGTTTAAATCACGAGTCCAATACAATGACTTTCTTCCGCGTGAATTATGAGGAGAATTATATGGTGATGAATGGAAAGGAGCTTGAGATTAATCAGGCAAACTGTATTATTTTTCATGAGCTTTCATAATTATATTAATATAAAAAGTGGCTTTATGCCACTTTTTATATTAATATCCATTCTTGATTCACCTGCGAATTTAGGCGCAAGCACAAATCTGCTGTGTGAAAAATTTATTTTCCAAGCGCGGGGTAAAAACCACCGCCTTTAGGCGGTACGGCTTGAGCCGTCTTTTATCAAAAGGTGGATTGTGATATACTGTATACGGGAGGATGAGAACATGGCAGAC
>JAAZZQ010000048.1 GCA_014239155.1 Lachnospiraceae bacterium
AATAACTGCTTTAGCAGGACTTCCAGCTGACTTTAGTCAGGGAAAGACGGGGCTTTAGCCCCCAAAGCGACTTTCAGTCGCAAAACTTGGGCTTTAGACCGAGATAACCCACCGGCTTTCAGCCGGTGGTAGTTAAGTTTTTACACTAATTACTTTTTATAGAAATTTTTAATTTTGTCTACTCTGGCAGTCATATTTTGCAATAGCATATCTAATATTGTAATTGCAGTCATTGATTCTACGACAACAACGGCCCTTGGAACGATAATTGGGTCGTGTCTTCCTTTAATCTGAATCGTAATTTCTTCCCCGTCTCTATTAACTGTTTCCTGTTCCCGAAAAATAGAAGGGGTGGGTTTGAAATAAGCTCTCAGGATAAGTTCAGAGCCATCACTGATACCACCTAAAACTCCGCCTGCATGATTTGTTGCCTTGGTTACAGAAGAACCATTTTTCCGAAAACTGTCATTGTTGGAGGAACCATTTACAGTTGCAACTTTGATACCATCGCCAATTTCAAAGGCTTTTACAGCGCCAATGGACAGAATTGCTTTTGCGAGATTGGCATCTAGTTTTTCAAAGACTGGTTCTCCGATTCCAGCGGGTAGATTGGCGACACGACAGGCAATGACTCCGCCTGCAGAGTCTAATTTTTTCATGCATTCTTTTAAGTAAGCTTCTGCTTTGAGAGAAGTTTCCTTGTCTGGCATACCTGTTGGATTGCTCCTTGCCTCTTCAATATTGATTTCATTTAAGGGGCGTTCTGGGTTTGGTATTTCAATTGTACCAATTGCTTGTGTGTAAGCGGAAATTATAATACCAAGTTCTGTCAAGAGTTTTGATGCGATAGCGCCTGCTGCAACACGTCCAATTGTTTCACGTCCGGAGGAGCGTCCGCCGCCGCGATAGTCTCTAAATCCATATTTTTGGTCAAAGGTATAGTCTGCGTGTCCGGGGCGGTAGTAGGAGGCAATTTCACTGTAATCGGAAGATTTTTGTGCAGTATTGCGCACAAACATGGAGATGGGAGTGCCAGTCGTTTTTCCTTCAAAGGTACCAGAGAGAATTTCAACACTGTCTGTTTCTTTCCTTTGCGTTGTAAAATGAGAGGAGCCGGGTTTTCTTCGGTCAAGAAATGATTGAATATCCATTTCATTTAAGGCAAGACCAGCCGGACAGCCATCCACAACAACGCCAATGCCGGGACCATGTGATTCCCCCCATGTAGTGATTTTAAATATATTTCCAAATGATGAACCAGACATAATTGATGTTTCCTTTCTATTTTTTAAATACAAAAATATGTTCGTAAATTTTAAAGATTAGAGAGTTTTGCTGTAACAAATATTATAAATGCAAAATATATAAAAAGCAAGAACCAGTAAATCTCAATATATTGATGCAAAATTAGAAAGAGTGTGTTATGATAAAACAGATAAATTAAAATGGTACTTTTTGAGGAGTGAAATGAATGTATAAATTATTGAAACAAGAAGGGCGTGCAAAGCGTGCAGAAGTTACGACGGTTCATGGCACAATTCAGACCCCAGTATTTATGAATGTTGGTACTGTGGCGGCAATTAAAGGGGCAGTGTCAACGGCGGATTTAGAAGAAATTGGCACACAAGTGGAACTGTCTAATACGTATCATCTTCATGTTAGAACAGGAGATGAGGCAATTAAGAAGCTTGGCGGTCTGCATAAGTTTATGTCATGGGACAAACCGATTTTGACGGATTCTGGCGGATTTCAGGTTTTTTCGCTCGCAGGGTTTCGCAGAATAAAAGAGGAGGGTGTTTATTTTAATTCTCATATTGATGGTAGAAAGATTTTTATGGGGCCAGAGGAGAGTATGCGTATTCAATCGAATCTCGCATCTACAATTGCGATGGCTTTTGATGAGTGCCCGCCCAGCAAGGCAGATAGGCCGTATGTTGAAAACTCTGTTGCCCGCACAACACGCTGGCTTGAGCGATGTAAAACTGCAATGCATAATCTTAACGAGCAAGAGGATACAATCAATAAAAATCAATTGTTGTTTGGCATTAATCAGGGCGCAGTATATGCGGATATTCGTATTGAACATGCGAAGCGAATTTCCGAGATGGACTTGGATGGGTATGCAGTGGGTGGATTGGCTGTCGGTGAGACGCATGAAGAGATGTATTATATCTTAGAGGAAACTGTTCCATATTTGCCTAAGGACAAGCCAACTTATCTGATGGGAGTAGGGACACCAGCTAATATTTTGGAGGGGGTAGAACGCGGCATTGATTTTTTTGACTGTGTGTATCCGACTAGAAATGGACGTCATGGGCATCTGTATACAAATCATGGAAAAATTAATTTATTTAATGCAAAGTATGAATTGGATTCTAGACCCATTGAAGAGGGGTGTGGTTGTCCGGCTTGCCGCAGATATTCTAGGGCTTATATCCGCCATCTGTTAAAGGCAAAGGAAATGCTTGGATTGCGATTGTGTGTACTGCATAATTTATATTTCTATAATACCATGATGACAGAAATTAGAGATGCACTGGATGCAGGAGAGTTTGCTATCTATAAGAAACACAAACTGGAAGGAATGCAAGCAGGTGCGATAGTGTAGGGCGTGAATGCTTTATAAATATTTTACTTGAAGTATTGGAAATTATTGTGTATGATATATACTATGTGTTTGATATAGGGAATTGTAAATATTACTGAACAGTTCCGAACGGCGATATAGGAGGAATAATTAAATATGAATTTATTGTTGACAGAGGCAGACGCGATGGCAGCAGGGCAAGGAGCTGCAAGTATGATATCACTGGTTGTGATGGTGGTATTTTGGTTTGGAATTATGTATTTTTTGATGATTCGTCCTCAGAGAAAGGAGCAGAAGAAAAAGGCTGCTCTTGTCAATTCGGTGGAGGTTGGAGATAGTATTCTGACTACCAGCGGATTTTATGGCATGGTAATTGATGTTACAGACGAGGATGTTATTGTAGAATTTGGCAGCAATAAAAATTGCCGTATCCCCATGAAGAAGGCGGCAATTGAACAGGTTGAGAAGCCAGATAGTGAATAGAAATGCGATTAAAAAAGTCTCCGAGTATATTCTGGGAGATTTTTTTATGTAATCTTGTTGAAATTTTCTGTCGAATGTAATATGATTGAGTATGTGTATATTTATTCAAAAAAATGGAATGCAGTGAAAAATCCATTCAAAAAAGGAGATAGAGAGCATGAATTTGAATATCGTTTGTATACCCGGTGACGGAATTGGACCAGAGATCGTTACAGAAGCGAAGAAGGTACTGGATCAGGTTGCTAAAAAATATGGTCACAGTATTTCGTATAAAGATATTTTGATGGGGGGCGCATCAATTGATGCCTGTGGGGAACCGCTTACAGAGGAGGCAATTGCTACAGCAAAGGCAGCAGATGCTGTGCTGATGGGATCGATTGGTGGAAATACTTCGACATCGCCGTGGTATAAATTGCCACCACATTTAAGACCAGAATCAGGACTTTTAAAGTTGAGAAAATCCTTGAATTTGTTTGCAAATTTAAGACCTGCCTATTTATATGAGGAGTTAAAGGAAGCATGTCCCTTGCGAGAGGATATTATTGGCAGTGGATTTGATATGATGATTATGCGTGAACTTACAGGTGGATTGTATTTTGGAGAGCGCAGCACAAAGGAAGTGGACGGCATTGTCACAGCAATTGATACACTTACATACACAGAAAATGAAATTCGACGCATTGCGACTAAGGGTTTTGAGATTGCGATGAAGCGCCGGAAAAAAGTGACCAGTGTCGATAAGGCCAATGTGCTAGATTCTTCTCGGCTTTGGAGAAAAGTGGTGGAGGAAGTCGCAAAAAATTATCCAGAGGTTACACTAGAACATATGCTTGTCGATAACTGTGCAATGCAACTTGTAAAAGACCCAAAACAGTTTGATGTGATTCTTACAGAAAATATGTTTGGTGATATTCTTTCAGATGAGGCAAGTATGGTCACAGGGTCCATTGGCATGTTGTCATCGGCAAGTTTAAATGACACAAAATTTGGACTTTATGAGCCAAGTGGTGGTTCTGCACCAGACATTGCGGGAAAGGGTATTGCAAATCCAATTGCGACAATTTTGAGTGCAGCAATGATGCTTCGCTATTCGTTTGATTTGGACGAGGAAGCAAACGCCATTGAGGCTGCAGTGAAAAAAGTGCTTCAGGACGGTTATCGCACAATTGATATTATGCCGCAAGAAGAGGGCAAACGTGGAACTGTAAAGCAGGTTGGGACAGCAGAAATGGGAGATTTGATTGCAAGGGGGATTTAAGAATGAAGAGTGATAATGTAAAAAAGGGAATGCAGCAGGCACCACACAGAAGTCTATTTCATGCATTGGGATTTACAGAAGAGGAAATGCAAAAACCTATGGTTGGAATTGTTAGTTCCTACAATGAGATTGTTCCGGGGCACATGAACTTGGATAAAATTGTGAATGCTGTAAAGCTTGGCGTGGCGGAGGCAGGTGGTGTTCCAGTTGTCTTTCCAGCGATTGCAGTTTGTGATGGAATTGCAATGGGACATATCGGCATGAAGTACTCCCTTGTCACAAGGGACCTAATTGCGGATTCGACAGAGTGTATGGCATTGGCGCATCAGTTTGATGCGCTTGTTATGGTGCCCAACTGTGACAAGAACGTTCCGGGGCTTTTAATGGCAGCAGCGCGCATCAATGTGCCGACAGTATTTGTGTCAGGAGGTCCGATGCTCGCAGGTCATGTGAAAGGACAGAAGCGCAGCCTTTCCTCTATGTTTGAAGCAGTAGGTTCCTATGCTGCGGGTACTATGACAGAGGAGGATGTCTGCGAGTTTGAGCAGAAGGCATGCCCGACATGTGGTTCTTGCTCTGGTATGTATACAGCTAATTCTATGAACTGCCTGACAGAAGCGCTTGGTATGGGCTTACAGGGAAACGGTACGATTCCAGCAGTGTATTCAGAACGAATCAAGCTGGCAAAACATGCTGGTATGGCAGTGATGGAAATGCTTAGGAAAAACATTTGCCCACGTGATATTATGACAAAAGAGGCAATTATTAACGCGCTTACTGTCGATATGGCGCTTGGATGTTCTACAAATTCAATGTTACATTTGCCTGCGATTGCACATGAGATTGGTTTTGATTTTGATATATCTTATGCAAATGAAATTAGTGCAAAGACACCGAATCTTTGTCACCTTGCGCCAGCGGGGCCTACTTATATGGAAGATTTAAATGAAGCAGGTGGTGTATATGCAGTGATGAATGAACTGTCAGAGCTTGGACTTTTGAATGAAAATTGTATGACGGTGACAGGAAAGACGATTGGGGAGAATATCAAAGGCGTTCAGAACAAAAATCCGGAGGTTATAAGACCACTTGACAATCCATATAGTAAAACAGGCGGACTTGCCGTGTTAAAAGGCAATCTTGCTCCTGATGGAAGTGTTGTAAAGCGCTCTGCAGTCGCTCCAGAGATGCTTGTCCACGAAGGACCTGCTCGTGTTTTTGAGTGCGAGGAGGATGCAATCGAAGCAATCAAGAGTGGAGGGATTGTTGCGGGAGATGTTGTGGTGATTCGCTATGAGGGTCCTAAAGGCGGTCCGGGTATGCGTGAGATGCTAAATCCTACATCAGCAATTGCAGGAATGGGACTTGGTTCTACGGTGGCATTGATTACAGATGGTCGCTTCTCCGGTGCATCACGCGGAGCTTCAATTGGACATGTGTCACCTGAAGCAGCTGTGTGTGGACCGATTGCATTGGTTGAGGAGGGCGATATTATTGCGATTAACATTACAGAGTGCACTTTAAATGTTAAGGTATCTGATGAGGAGTTGGCAAGACGCCGTGCAAATTGGCAACCGCGAGAACCGAAAATAACAACAGGTTATCTTGCAAGATATCGTGAGCTTGTCACCAGTGGTAACCGGGGAGCGATACTTGAGATTCCAAGAAATTGACCAAAGGAGAATTAAAAATGCAGTTAACAGGTTCACAGATTGTTATTGAATGTTTGAAAGAGCAGGGAGTTGATACCGTATTTGGTTATCCCGGCGGAACTATCTTGAATATTTACGACGAACTATATAAGCACAGTGATGAAATTACACATATCCTTACTTCTCATGAACAGGGTGCTTCTCATGCGGCTGACGGGTATGCGCGCGCGACAGGAAAAGTTGGGGTTTGCCTTGCGACAAGTGGTCCGGGGGCAACCAACCTTGTAACAGGAATTGCAACTGCCTATATGGATTCTGTTCCATTAGTGGCAATCACAGCCAATGTAAATTTGCCATTGCTTGGGAAGGATACCTTTCAGGAGGTTGACATTGCAGGTGTGACAATGCCAATCACAAAACATGGATATATTGTAAAAGATGTCACTAAACTTGCAGACACCATCAGACGGGCGTTTAAGATTGCAAAATCAGGGAGACCAGGACCCGTATTGGTGGATATTACTAAAGATGTAACAGCAAATATATGTGAATTTATTCCAGTAAAGCCAGAACAACCAGTCATTGTCAATTCCTATACGGAAAAGGATATTGATGTAGCACTTGAATTAATTAAGACTGCAAAGAAACCTTATATTTATCTTGGCGGAGGTGCGATTATTTCTGGTGCATCACGGGAAGTTAAAGAATTTGCAGAAAAGATACAAGCACCTGTGTGTGATACGCTGATGGCAAAGGGGGCTTTTGACGGTAAAAGTACATTGTATACTGGCATGATTGGTATGCATGGTACAAAGACATCAAATTATGGTGTTAGCCAATGTGATTTGTTGATAGCGCTTGGAGCACGTTTTTCTGACCGTGTGGTGGGCAATCCAAAGAAGTTTGCAGAGGGTGCGAAAATCTTACATATTGATATTGACGCTGCGGAAATTAATAAAAATATCAAGACAGATGCCTCTATTATTGGAGACTTAAAGACCATCTTGAAAGAGCTAAACAGTAAGCTTACGCAACAGAATCATGATGCGTGGATTGCACAGATTAAAGAATTAAAAGAAAAGTATCCATTGCAATATGAACCTGATAAACTTACGTGTCCTTATGTCATTGAAGAGTTAGACAGAGTTACCAATGGAAAAGCAATTGTATCTACTGATGTAGGACAGCATCAAATGTGGGCAGCACAATATTATCAATATACGGAACCACGGACCTTCCTTTCGTCCGGTGGACTTGGAACGATGGGATATGGATTGGGAGCTTGTATTGGAGCAAAGGTTGGAAGACCAGATAAAATTTGTGTGAATATTGCTGGAGATGGCTGTTTTCGTATGAATATGAATGAGCTGGCAACAGCAAGTCGCTATAATATTCCAATTATTCAGATTATTATCAATAATCATGTGCTTGGAATGGTTCGCCAGTGGCAGACATTATTTTATGAAAAGCGGTATTCACAGACAATTTTGACAGATAAAGTGGATTTTGTAAAAGTTTCCGAGGGGTTAGGCTGTGAGGCAATTCGTGTCACAAAGCGCGAGGAGATAGGACCAGCTCTTGAAAAAGCAATTTCACTTCAAAAACCAGTTGTAATCGAGTGCGTTATTGAGGAAGATGACAAAGTATTTCCTATGGTTCCTGCAGGAGCAGCAATCAGTGAGGCATTTGATGCGGAGGATTTGAAGCAGCGCCAGTAAAAATTATTGCCATTAGAGTACTATGAGAAAATTTTTATTAAGTTTTATCAGAGTGATTGGTGTGATGACAGTGCTAGGAATTGGTGCTGTCATTGCATTGGATCAATATTACCAGAATGTTTTTCCGATCGGTGTGACATTAAATAATGAATACTGCACGGGTATGACCATTGAAAAAGTGACAGATATCTTAGATCGTTCCTATGATTTACAGGCAGATAAAATTATTGTGCGCACATTAGATGGTGTGGAACATACATTGTCACTTAGCGAATGCGGGGTGACAGTTTCCTATAAACCAGCAGTTGCCAAATACATGAAACAGTGTAAATCCAAACCTTTTCAATGGCTAAATGATTTTTTTATGAACTGTCTGAAGTTGCGTTCGCCTCAAATGGGTAGTTTTCGGAGTGTGGCCATATTTCCCACTTTTTATTGTGATGTGGCTGCAATGACTGCAAAACTGGAGAAGACGGCGTGGCTCAACGAGAATTTGTACTCTGATAAAAATACAGATTCTATTGTACAAATTACAAAAAGTGCTGCAAAAGGATACATTTTAGTGGATAAAACAAAAGATTTGCTTTCAAAGGAAAGCGCAATAGAATTTATTTGTGCCGAGATTGTTAACCAATTAACAAATAAAAATGGAGTTCCATTTCAAAGTGTATTGATTGATTTGTCAACAGAGGAAAACAAGAAAAAGTGCTACAAAAGTGTTCCGTATACAGCTGAGATGAAGGATACACTTGTAAAGTGGGAAGGTATCTGTGAGTTTCAGAATTTTTATATGATATACCAATTTGGTAACTGTGAAGAAATTATTGACAAAGCAGTTGTTGCGGATTGGATGGAGCTTGACGAGGAAGGCGAGATTGTATTTGACGAACAGAATCGTCCAGTGCTTGATGATACGCTCATCAAGGAATATGTGTCATATTTGGCATCGACTTATAATACAGTAGGAATAGAGCGCAGTTTTAAGGCGACAAGAGGCGATATTGTACAAGTGCCCGGCGGAGGTTATGGCAATGAGCTTGACGAGAAGGCGGAGTATGAATTTTTATTGAATGCATTTCTCAACAAAGAAAGTGGCACGCGAACACCACAATACTTATCTGAGGCATGGGAAAAAGGCTCAGATGATATTGGAGATACTTATATTGAAGTTGACATGACCAGCCAGCATATGTATTATTATGTGGATGGTAAGATTGTACTTGATACGCCGGTGGTTACCGGAAATACTGCGCGGAGATGGGGAACGCCTTCCAAGGTTTGTTATGTGTATTTTAAGCAGAAAAATAGAGTGCTTAGAGGCACAAATTATGCTACGCCAGTCAAATACTGGATGGCAGTTGATGGTCATATTGGGATTCATGATGCGACTTGGCGTAAGGAATTTGGAGGGGAGATTTATCAGACAGATGGTTCTCATGGCTGTATCAATACACCCCTTGGAATTATGACAGAACTATATGATTTGGTGGAGCTTGGCACGCCTGTTATTATGTTTTATTAGCACTACAAATATCAACATTTCGTTCCTTTAGTAATGTTGTTTATATAGATTGATAACACATGTGCCGCTTTATATAAAAGTGCGCACAATAATAAGAAATCAGGAGGAGTTAGAAAGTGTCTAGAGTGTACAATTTTTCAGCAGGTCCCGCAGTTTTACCTGAAGAAGTCCTTAAAGAAGCTGCAGATGAAATGTTAGATTATAAAGGAACAGGTATGTCTGTGATGGAGATGAGCCATCGTTCCAAGGCTTACGATACGATTATCAAGGAAGCTGAAGCAGATTTGAGAGAGCTTATGAATATTCCCGATAATTATAAAGTATTGTTTTTGCAGGGGGGCGCAAGCCAACAATTTGCTATGATTCCCATGAATCTTATGAAAAATGGTGTTGCAGACTATATTGTGACTGGTCAGTGGGCAAAAAAAGCATATCAAGAGGCATGTCTTTTTGGCAAGGCAAACAAGATTGCATCAAGTGAAGATCAGACTTTTTCTTATATACCAGACTGCTCAGACTTACCAATCTCTGAGGATGCGGACTATGTATACATTTGTGAAAATAATACCATTTATGGTACAAAATTTAAAACATTGCCAAATACAAAAGGAAAGACGCTTGTTGCAGATGTGTCTTCATGTTTTTTGTCAGAGCCAGTAGATGTTACAAAATACGGTGTTATCTATGGCGGCGTTCAGAAAAATATTGGACCTGCTGGCGTGGTTATTGTAATTATCAGAGAAGATTTGATTACCGATGATGTTCTTCCGGGAACGCCGACAATGTTAAAGTACAAGACACATGCGGACAATGATTCACTTTACAATACACCGCCTGCGTATGGTATTTATATTTGTGGAAAGGTATTTAAGTGGCTTAAGAAGCAGGGCGGACTTGAGAAGATGAAGGAGTACAATGAGAAGAAAGCGAAGATTCTCTATGATTTTCTGGATGAGAGTAAGCTCTTTAAGGGGACAGTCAGAAAAGAAGACCGCTCTTTAATGAATGTGCCATTTGTGACAGGCAGCGAAGAGCTGGATGCGAAGTTTGTCAAAGAGGCAAAGGCGGCGGGATTTGAGAATCTAAAAGGTCATAGAACAGTTGGCGGTATGCGTGCAAGTATCTATAATGCAATGCCAATGGAAGGTGTGGAGAAGCTTGTGGAGTTTATGAAAAAGTTTGAGGAGGAAAACTAATAATGTATCAATATAAATGTCTGAATCCTATTTCGGATATAGGTTTATCAAGATTTACAGAAAGTTACCAGACAACAGATGATATTACACAGGCAGAGGGAGTGCTTGTCAGAAGTGCGTCTATGCATGAGATGGAGCTTCCAAAGACACTTCTTGCTGTTGCAAGAGCTGGTGCAGGAGTGAACAATATTCCGCTTGATAAGTGTGCAGAACAGGGAATTGTTGTGTTTAATACACCCGGAGCAAATGCAAATGGGGTGAAAGAACTTGTGCTTGCTGGTATGCTTCTTGCGTCCAGAGATATCACTGGAGGAATTGACTGGGTAAAAGCGAATGCTGGTTCAGAGACTGTTGCGAAGGATGCGGAGAAGGAGAAAAAAAAATTTGCAGGAACAGAAATTCAAGGGAAAAAGTTAGGAATCATTGGTCTTGGGGCAATTGGTATCCGCGTGGCAAATGCAGCGGTAGCACTTGGAATGGATGTCTATGGATATGATCCATATCTCTCAGTAGATGCTGCGTTAAAAATCTCCCGCGAGGTAAAACATGTGATCAATGTAGATGATATTTATACAGAGTGTGATTTCATCACAATCCATGTACCGTTGATGGATGCGACAAAGGGGATGATTAATGCTGCTGCCATTGCAAAGATGAAACAGGGTGTGATTGTGTTAAACTTTGCGAGAGATTTGCTTGTTAATGAAAAGGATATGATTTCTGCATTAGAATCAGGAAAAGTTAGAAAGTATGTATCTGATTTCCCCAATCCAACGACAGCGGGGAAAAAAGGTTGTATTGTCATCCCACATCTTGGCGCGTCCACAGAAGAGTCTGAAGATAACTGTGCTGTGATGGCGGTAGATGAACTGAAAGATTATCTTGAAAATGGTAATATTAGAAATAGCGTAAATTACCCTGCATGTGATATGGGTGTGTGCAATAATGTTGGTAGAGTAGCAATTTTGCACAAAAATATTGCTAATATGATTACACAGTTTACTGCTGCCTTTGGTGTAGCAGGAATCAATATCAGCGATATGACTAATAAGTCAAGGGGAGAGTATGCCTATACACTGATGGATATTGAAAAATCAGCAGATGAAAAGATTCTTGAACAGTTAAACTGCATTGATGGTGTATTTCGTGTGCGTATTGTGAAATAAAGTGTTATTCACGAAAAGTATGTTACTAATTCGACAGGGCACTTGTATTACAATAGGATTACAACAAATTGCATACAAGTGCCTTGCTGGATTGCAGCTGTGTAAGCAAAAAAATGTAATATATTGGTAATAATTACTTGGCATAAAATGCATGTTTCATACCATATAAATTACGCAAAAAACTGTAAAATATGTAAACAAAGTGTCGAAAAAGAGTTGACAAGCTGAAATAAATATGTAATAATTTATTTACAGAAACAACAGTACACTAGGAAAAACTAATTGGAAATTCTTTTAGAAAGTTTTACTTGTTTGAATTTTTGGTTGTGTAAAAAGGGATGGCTTCTCGGAAGTAAATAGGGGGAAATTGTTATAGAGCGTTTCAATAGTGTAAATGTAGCTTTTAGAGAGGAACCAAGTGTAAAAGGAACAGTACAAAAAAAAGGATGTGTGCATCCTTTTTTTGTACTATAATAAGTGTGCAGTTCGATTATTATATAAATGTACAGTAATGACTATCTAAAATGCATCATGCACGTCACCGTATTTGGTCATATTACCAATAGTATTTTGGAATTTTGTTTCACGACTTACAGTGACTTGGCTTGCCAAATCCATATATTTGATAAAGATTTCTTCTACTGTCATATTCTTTTCTTTTGCGATTTCCTCCATAATTGGTTTGAGTTTTTCTAATTGAAAAGAAACGCGCGTTTTTTGTGGGTCAAAGTCTTTTAGTACGCGGTCAGCGTACTCATTAATGCGTTCTAATAGATTCTTATCTTCTTCTGTCATAGTTTTGTTTTCCTTTCCTGAATGTTAATATCAAAGAATTGTTTGGCAGTAAACGATATAATTGATATTGTTTATTTTAAAATAATTCTTTTGTAATTACTATAACATAATGTATTTTTATTGTCAAAAGCTGTATTTGTGTTAGCAGTACCTAAAATTTTGTTAAAAGTCAATTGTTATAAGATGAACAAAGCAATAATAAAATATTGCGTAATATGAAAATAAAGTACGTAATAATATAGGATATTAGCAGTATCGACTATTCTGTTTTTCCTTAATTTTTAAATTTAAATAACAATTTTTATATTTTTAGCTATGTTTAATAGGCGTATAATAAATACAATTCAATTATTTTGTATAATTAAAAAAGTTGCAACCAATTTTATAAAAATCCTTCTTATAAAGAAAGGGGTTCGGTGGATTCAGAAAGATAAAGGAGGTTATCACTTGGAAGACAATGAGATTATTGAATTATTTTGGCAGCGCTCGCAACAGGCAATTACAGAGACGGATTATAAGTATGGCGGACGATTGCAAAATTTATCTATGAATATATTACATGATCGAGAGGATGCAGAGGAATGTGTAAATGATACATATCATGCGACATGGAATACATTACCCCCAAAACGTCCAAATTATTTTTTTGCTTATCTGGCAAAGCTTACACGCAATTTCTCCTTTGGAAAATATGATTATTATCATGCGCAAAAGCGGTACACAACAGTAGTTGAATTGAGTGAGGAAATTGAAAATTGTATTCCAGCCCCAAACGATTTTGAACAAAAGATAGACAGTGAGGAAATTGGGCGTATTATTAGTGATTTTTTACATAAGCAGTCAGCAGAGATGAGAATGATTTTTGTGCGTCGTTATTGGTATATGGATTCTGTTAAGGAAATTTCACAGGTATTTCATATTAGTGAGAGCAAGGTGAAGTCAATTTTGTTTCGTATGAGAAATAAATTGCGAGAGTATTTGGAGCAAGGAGGCATACAATTATGAGAGGAAAAAATTTACTGGAATGTATGCAATATATTGACGATACACTCATAGAAGAGGCACTAAATCCAACAATTATTTCATATAAAGATAAGCCTGCGATTAGATGGGTTATGGCAGTTGCCAGTGTAATTGTGATTGGAATTTCAGTTACAACATTTTGGTCACATCAAAATGCGAATAGGGATTTCAATATGGATAAACAAGAAAGTACGAATAATGATATTAATGCGCAGATGGATATGACGGATAATACTGTAGGAAGTGATGCTGGAAAGTCGGTAGCAGAGACAGGACTTATAACAGAAATAGCTAAGGATGCGTCGACGAGCGTTGCCGATAACAGTATATCAACAGAGGTAAAAAAAGAAAGTGCAAAAGATCAGGCAACACAAGAACCAATGAAAGAAAAAAGTGTGGCGGAGCAAGCAACAGCAAAATCAAATATAGAGAGTTTGGAAACGCAAGAAGAAACAAAATTAACAGATTTGGAGGTGCAGAAAGAGATAAAAACTGCATATAAAGTTATCTATGATTATTATGGTGAAAAAGATACCTCGGAATATTGTTATGCAGTACCAGAAAAAGGAACTGTTCTTCGTTATCAGTATTTACAGAAAACAATAGACTATTATGCAGCACAGGAAAATATCACAGATGATTCTGCTGTACGAAAAAATACTACAGATGTAACAGATAATACGATTTATGCATATCAGGTTGTGATTGATATCTATGGTGACATAGAGACTAAAACTGGTACACAATATGAAGACTTGTATCATTCAGATGGAGGGAATTTATTGATTGAGCAGGAATATAGGCGTTTGATTGATTTAGGATATGCAGTAACATTATCTGAGGATTTTCAATTGACGGGAACCTTTACCAAAGCAGAGATGGATACTTTTTTATCGTCTCCAGAATATGGTTATGTTTTTCGCTTTGAAAATGAATCATAAAACACATAAAGAGAGGGGATAGGACTATGATAAAAAAAGGAATGTTTATCGCAATTACAGTTATTGCGGTGGTGTGTATCTTCAGTGCATGTGCCGATAAAGTGGAAAAGGTGTCTGCTATACCAGAAACAGAGGAAAAAGAGAATAAAAGTCCAGTACTTGAGTTAACCAGTTTGACAGAAGATACGACGCAGAGTGTTTGTATTGATTATGTAATTGAATCTTATGAGAATATTCAGAAATTTGGATATGATTTGTTTGCGCAGTGTATTGATGATGAAAATCCAGTATTTTCACCAGTATCAGCATATTTAGCACTTTCTATGGCAACGTGCGGGGCAGATGGAACGACCAGAGAGGAGCTTTATAGCGTGCTTGGCAATGATTTGTTGTCCTTGTCCGACGATATGATGAATCGTTTTTCGGTATCAGGAGATATACTGAATCTGTCAGTTGCTAATTCTGCATGGATTGATAGCGCATTTGCTGTAAATGATACATGGCTTGGTACTGTAAAATCTTTAATGGATGCAGGGGCGTTTCAGGAAGAGCTTTCTACGGAACAAACGATGAATAAAATAAATGATTGGATAAGTGATAAGACAAACAGACTAATTGATACAATGTTAACAGAACCATTAGCGCAACAGACTCGTCTTGCACTATTTAACACAGTTTATTTTAAGGGAAAGTGGAAATTACCGTTTGAGCCACAGAATACACATAGCGAAGCATTTTATCTGCAAAAGAAACAAGAGAATGAAAAGCAAGTTGAGATGATGAATTTATATTCGACAGATCTCGAATATCTTTCTAATGATTTTATGGAAGGAGTTCTTTTGCCCTATCAGAACAATGGTGAGAATTGTAGTGATGCACTTGCATTTATTGCATTAAAACCAATAGGAGAAAATCATATTAGAGAAGTCTACCAGAAATTGACCGATAAAGTCATAGCAGATATTTTAAGCAATAAACAGACTGAAATAGTCAATTTAAAACTTCCTAAATTTGAGGTAACTTTTGATAAAAAATTAAATGAAAGTTTGATGAATATAGGGTTAGTGGAATGTTTTGATGAAGAGAAAGCTAATTTTGACCAATTGGGTAGGACAATTTATGGTGATACACTGTATATTAATTTGGTCCGCCAGAAGGCAAAGATTATTGTGGACGAGGAAGGGACAGAAGCTGCTGCCGCGACAGAAGTTTTAATGAAAGAACGCAGCGCAATGATAATGACAGATCCAAAAGAGTTGTATTTTAACGAGCCATTTATTTATATAATTATGGATATGGAAACGGAAGTTCCGTTGTTTATAGGAATATTGGATAATCCGAATTAATATACTTGTGGGTGTGGGAGATTTGGTGTAAAGTATGAAAAAAGCACTTAGGCAGCAGCTCTGCGCACTTGTTGCGCTGAGTGTACACGTGCCACGCAGCCTGCTGCATGTGCGCATCTGTACTTGTACCCATTTTTGTAGTAATATTTGTGACAGGAGGTGTTATAGACATAAATTTGAGATATTTTAGAAGAGGAAGGAAAAAATAAATGACATTTTTAAAGCCAAATCTACATAAAAGTTATGAGAGCATCCAAAAATTTGGATATGATTTGTTTCGTTATAATATACAAGATAAAAATCCTATCTTGTCTCCCATATCAGCATATCTGACTCTTGTTATGGCAGGATGTGGAGCGGATGGGACAACAAAGGCACAATTTTTAAATGTGCTTGGAAATGACATGATGGCACTTTCTGCTGATATGATGAATCTGTTTTCTGATGAGGGTGTCTGTTTGAATTTGTCAACTGCCAATTCCACATGGATTGATCAGCAGTTTACTGTCAATGCAGTGTGGAAGGATACTATAAAGTCCTTGATGGGAGCGGATATATTTTGCGCGGACATTACATCTTGCGAGACAATGGATAACATTAACAATTGGATTTCTACAAAGACAAACGGATTAATTGACCAGATGTTAACAGAACCATTAGGACCCAAAGACCGCATTCGGCTTGCACTGTTTAATACAATATATTTTAAGGGGAGATGGGAGAACCCGTTTCGTCCATTTAATACACACAAAGAGGCTTTTTATTTATCACAAAATGGATATGATAAGAATTTGTTCAAGCGACATTCCATACAAGTTGATATGATGCAAGATAAAACAGCACAAATAGAATATATGTCCAATGATTTTGCAGAGGGGGTTATTCTATATTATCAGATAAATCAGAAAAAGGATTCTGCATTTGAGTGTTATAATTGTAATAGAAAACACGACAATAAAAAATTAGGATTTATTGCGATAAAACCGAAGAAAAATAACTTAATTAAAGATGTTTGCAGCAGATTGAATGGACATGCTATACATGAAATGCTGTCAAACAAGAAGTGGGAATTGGTTGATTTAAAATTGCCTAAATTTAAAAGTACATTTGATATCAATTTGGTGGAAAGCCTTACAAAAATGGGTTTGAATGAGTGCTTTGATGAAAATAGGGCAAATTTTTCTCTGATGGGAAAGGATACAAAAACGGAAATGACCTTATATGTCAGTCTTGTCATGCAGAACGCAGTGCTTACAGTGGATGAGGAAGGCACTGAAGCAGCAGCGGCTACAGAGCTTTTGGGGTGTTTAAGGGGGATAATGCCAAAGCCACCCAAAAAGATGTATTTTAATGAGCCATTTTTATATATGATTATGGATATAGATAGAGAACTTCCATTGTTTATTGGAATATTAGATAATCCTGAGATATAATGACTAAAATTTTATGGAAAGCGGATGGATGTGAATCATATTGTTAAAAAATTTTATATTTTTATTGATTCATAGACAAAAATTGTCGCATAAGTCTTTGCAGGGATTTATATTAAATAACTCTTAACCGCGTAATATTTCAATGAAAAATGTTATCTATTTAGGTTATTATTCTTTTGTGAAAAGTTCTATAGCAAGCATAGAAACAGGGTACCTTTTTTGTAAAATTGATGTTTTTTCTGTCAATAGCAAGACAATTTTTCTTAGTTAGAAAGAATTCTCTAATAAATCTATAAAAGAGCCTAAACAATAATAGTAATTAAGCGCATATTCGTTATTGAGAAACAGGAGGCATTATAGTATAATATATTAATATTATATCTGCACAGACAGGAGATAGATACAATAAAGTCAGGTATATTTAAAAGACAAATTTCATTTAGGAGGAATAATACAGATGGCGATAATTAGACCATTTTGCGCTTATAGACCAAAAAAAGGCTTAGAGGATAAAATAGCAGCACTTCCATATGATGTTTATAATCGAGAGGAAGCATGTGCAGCCGTAAAGGATAATCCGCTTTCGTTTCTAAATATTGATAGGGCAGAGACACAGTTTGACAGCAGCGTGGATACCTATGCTGATGAAGTTTATCAGAAGGCGCATGATATGCTTTGGGATAAAATTAACAATGGAATGTTTGTCCAAGAGGACAAACCAGTTTACTATATTTATGAGCTTACAATGGAAGGGCGTGTTCAGACGGGAATTGTAGCATGCGCGAGTATAGATGATTATCAAAATCAGGTGATTAAAAAGCATGAAAATACACGTGCAGATAAAGAACTGGACCGTATCCGTCATGTCGGGACCTGTGAAGCGCAGACAGGACCTATTTTTTTGGCATACAGGGCAAATGATACTCTAAGATCGGTGATAACAAAGACTAAAAAACAGCTGACTCTTTATGATTTTACATCGGAGGATAAAATTGTACATAGAGTCTGGTGTATTCGTGATGAGAATGAGATCGCTGCGGTGCAACAGGCTTTTGAAGGAATTACACAGATTTATATTGCGGATGGGCATCATCGTTGCGCCTCTGCGGTTAAAGTAGGTTTGGCTAAACGAGAAAAATACCCTGACTATACAGGAGAAGAAGAATTTAATTATTTTTTGTCAGTTTTATTTGCAGATGAAGAACTGATGATTATGGATTATAACCGAGTTGTAAAAGATTTAAATGGACTTTCCACGGCGCAGTTTTTGGAATCTGTCAGCAAGATTTATACGATTATTTCAAAGGGTGTACTCTGCCAGAAACCTACACAGAAGGGGCAGACTTCCATGTTGTTAGAGGATATATGGTATCTGTTGGAGGTAAAGCCTGAATATCAAAGTGATGACCCAGTGGAAGGGCTTGACGTAGCAATTCTCCAAAATCATGTGTTAGCGCCAATTCTTGATATTCAAGATCCAAAGACTGATCAGCGCATTGATTTTGTAGGGGGTATCAGAGGGACTGAGGAACTTGAACGGCGTGTGAAAACAGATTCTAAAGTTGCGTTTGCTATGTATCCAACATCGATTCATGAGCTTTTCCGTGTTGCTGATGCAAATATGCTTATGCCGCCAAAATCTACTTGGTTTGAGCCAAAACTTCGGAGCGGATTATTTATTCATACAATTAACAATTAATGTCAGATATATGGTATGTCCCTTAGGATTGTGTCATATGATATACGAATGGATGGGAAAGAAAATGCTATTGAACGAGATGGAGTTGGATATTGATCAGATAGCGGAAAATCTAAATGCTTTTGAGAAATTTCTTGATACATTGCCAGAGAAAGCACTTGGGCTTGGTGTCAGAGTACTGTTTGCGGCAATCTTATTTTTTGTGGGTTCCAAGCTAATTAAATTAATACGAAAAATAACAAAACGGTCGCTTCAGCGCGCAAGTATAGAAACGGGTGTTATTCAATTTCTTGACGGATTAATTAAGGCATCATTATATGGTATTTTGGTACTGATGATCGCCGGTAATTTTGGATTTGATGCGACAAGTGTGGTTGCGCTTGTCGGTTCTGCTGGTGTAACGGTGGGACTTGCATTACAGGGATGTTTAAGCAATCTTGCGGGTGGTGTGTTGATTCTTTTGCTTAAACCGTTTCGTGTGGGAGATTTTATCACAGAGTCTGGTTTAGGAACAGAAGGAACAGTCAAGGAGATTGGCATTATTTATACGAAGCTTATGACAACAGATGGCAAAGTGGTAGTTTTGCCGAATGGCAGCCTAGCAAACAGTTCGATCACAAATGCAACAGATACGCCAGTGCGGCGTGTAGACCTTATAATTGGCATTTCTTATGACGCTAATATTAGGTCTGCCAAAGAAGTGCTTCAAAAGGTGATGGATGATGATATGGATATTCTTCACAATGAACCAAAACTCGTGTATGTAAATGCTCTTGCTGACAGTGCGGTGGAACTAGGAATGCGTTGTTTTTGTGAAAATCCGAAATATTGGGACGTTCGATGGCGTTTGCTTGAAAATGTGAAAAATGCCTTGGATGCAGCTGATATTGTGATTCCTTATCAGCAGGTGTCAGTCCATGTGGAACAAACAGTTGGCATAGATAGTTAGGTGGTAATACATAGTTGTTTTTTAAAAATTGTAACCCCTTAACTATGTCCATTCATAAGTTGTTGGTTTATATACTTTTACAATTTATTTTGGTTATTTTCAACTACTTATTTTATATTAAGTGTTTTCCCTATAAATTAAATATACAAAATGCTTTATATAAGTAAGCTCTCACCAGCATTTTGTACATTTAATTTTGCATGGCTGAACTATTACAAAAATTAAAAAAGATTTTGAAAAGCACTTTACAAAAAATGCTTTATCGTCTATAATATTTTTCGTGGTTGTAAATTTAGGGTTAAGCTTCCATAGCGCAGTTGGTAGCGCAACTGATTCGTAATCAGTAGGTCGAGGGTTCGAGTCCCTTTGGAAGCTTTTACGGAAAATCCCTTGAAGCCTTAGATAATTCAATGGTTTCAAGGGATTTTGAATTTGGCCCAAATAGGTCGTTTACCTTAAAATTACTATAGCATTTCCATAGCAAAAGGCATTTTTATAGCAAAATTATAGCAGCATTATAGCGAAATAGCATGGTCCAATTTTGATTGCACAGCTTCTTTCTTATCATCTAAATGTGCATACACTTCCATAATCATTTTCATATCAGCGTGTCCCATAAGTTCTACCGCTTTTTTATGGCTTATACCGGAATAATAGAGCATTGTACAGTAGTTATGCCGAAAAATATGCGCAGTTAGTCCCTGTATGGGTTCGGAGCCTATTCGTTTTTCTTTTTCTGTGGTCACGGCATCATTCATTTTTTTCACAATATGCTGCCACATACGTCTGTATTGTGCTTCAGACATTGTATCAGCGTTTTTTCCGGGAAAAAGGTAAAATGTATCAAGAGTCTTTAAATAATCGCGCAGAAAAGGCACAGCGCTTTGAGGAATGGGGATTGTTCGGTTGCCCGCATCACTTTTCGCGCCTTCTTTTACGATTGTTTGATTTACATTTACTACTACTGACTTATTCACTGTAAGAGTTTTGTTTTTAAAGTCAATATCTGCTTTTGTTAGCGCCAATGCTTCACCTTTGCGTAATCCAAAAAAGTAAATCAGAGTAATAAATGCTCGTTCTATTGAAGTAAAATCAGCTTTTTTTAGTGCTTCTTTTTCCAGCTCCGTTAATGCTCTCTTTTCTGCCTTGTGCCGTTTTGGCAGCGTTACTTTCTTCGCAACATTTTCATGTAGCAGCTTATCATCAATCGCGCTGTTAAGTATCTGCACAAGCGTCAGTCGGATAATTTCACACGTCCGCGGGTGCTCTTGATTATCATTGATCAGTTTTTGCACATCAGATCTGACAATTTTATTTAGTGGCAGATGTCCCAATTCAGGTTTTATATAATTTAATGCATTTTTATACATTGCCTTTGTATTAATACCTGTAGACGCCTTGTATGTCTCCAACCAGTTATCAGCATAGTCTCGTAGCAGTGTATCAGATGTCTTGACTACTTCACCTGTCTTAATCTTCATTTTCAGTTCAAAGATTTTTTCTTTCAGCTCTTTTTCTGATTTGGCAGACAGAAATACATTGTTTGGTTTGCCATCAGGTTTGTACCCAATCATTACTGTGGTTGCGTAGCGTCCGTCTTTTCGTTTTTTGTACTTTGCCATTGTATCAATCCTCCTAAAAAATGTAACAGTTCAGATAGGTATTTGCACTTTGCTGCAAATACCGTAAAACAACGTGGTGGCTGCAAGCAAAAATCCATCGCCAAAGGCGATTTTGCATGGATTTTTGTCCGTAACAGTGAAGGTATCTGAACTGTTACTAAAAAATTGTATAAAAATAACAGCCAGCGATTTTTCGCTTGCGTGGCTGCCCCAAAGATGATACAATATTTTTGGGTTGTAGGTATCATCTTTAGGTATCTATTAAAAGCCGTTCAGTGCTGGTAACACTGGGCGGTTTTTACGGTTGGTCTATATGCTTATCTAGGATATAATTTTGAGCGAATATAATTTTGTAGTTCGTTAGGAGTAAAATTATCCCAGCTCATGTCGTACGGTTGAATTTGAGGCATAAACTCTATTGCAAATATATTAGCTTCATATTCTTGTAGTTCAGAGCATTCATCTTCTAAAAAGGTATTTAAAGGCTCATTTCCATGTAGTATAATGTGACCCAATTCGTGGGCGGCAATTATCTTTTGCGAGTATGTATCATATTTATTATTAAGGCATACATAAAAATAATTACTATCGAGTTCTGATTTATGTGTAAATCCGCCAATATTTCCTTCAAGAAAAAGGGAAGAGCATTCAATATTGGAACAACGATTAAAAATTAATATTGCATTTCTTGTAGAATATTTTTTAAAACAGAGGCGAGCACACGTTTCTATTTGTTTAAATCTGTTGTATGGTATTTCCAAGTTATAGCCTCCGTTCTTGCGTATTATTTGTATATATTTTATTTGCAATTTTAATAAGATCTGGTTCTGTGACATTATTAGAATCCAATCCGGCAAGAAGCTGTTGTGAATAAAGATATTCTTTCGCATCTTCAATATTATTAAATTCGTTTATAATATATTTTGTATTAGCTTCGTCATCTTGCGCAAATTCATTCGCAAATTCTTCATTAAAATCATTAGAAGATCTAGTGTATTGGGAAAGTTCTGTTAATTCCTTAACTCGTTTAGTTGCTTCACACTTTCCGGCATTATTAAGTAATTCATAATATTCAATTATTTTTGGCACTTTTTGGGTTGGTAGTTCCATTATATCAGATTTTCCAACAACCCACGCTGGATTTACGTTTAGTGCTATCGCTATCGCTTCAACGACAGGAAGTTTTATGGTAGCAATCTTCCCAGTTTCATAACGCTGCACCGTTGATTTTGTAACACCTATCTTTTTTGCTACATCTTCTAAGGTAGCATTTCTTAAATCTCTAGCATATTTTATTCTGTTTCCTATTTCAGAATTTGTCATAATTCAACCACCTTTCTATGTACAGCATTATAATACATGTTATTGCGCAATGCAATAGTAAGAACAAAAATAATTAAAAAAAGTTGCGCAGCGCTATTGACATATAAGTTGCACAGTGCTACTATAGGCTCAGAGAAAGGAGGAATCAAATTGATTAACACAAACAAAATCAAGGGAAGAATGGCAGAATTACAGATAACTCAGAAAGATGTTGCTAATTCATTAGGACTTGCACAGCCTACTGTTAATCAGAAAATAAACAATATTCGTCCTATGGATTTAAATGAAGCTGAGAAACTTTCAGATTTGTTGCGTATTCAGCCGGAGGATTTTGCAATTTATTTTTTTTACAAAAGTTGTTGCACAGCGCAAAAATCTACATAACTGGAACGCTGTTTTTTTTGAAAGGAGGTGAGAAAGATGACAGAGCAGCAGTTAAAGCAAGCAGCAGACATTTTTAACACGAAGCCGTTAAAGTCGGACAACATTGCTTTAGGCGGCGTCATACCCCTGCCAGACGGCAAGAAGGGCGTAATTGTGGAGGAGGTGGAGCTGTGCAGTTTCCGCGAAAAGTAATGAGCATTACAGAGCTGGTAAACGAATGTGGAATGCCGCGCTATACATTAGAGTGTATGGCGCACGCAGAAGGACAGAAATGCGCATTCCGACGTCCGGGTGGCAGAAAGATATACTTTGACACAGAAAAACTCGGAAAACAGCTTGAAAAATATGCAGTGAGGTGAGATATGGAACAGGAAATTTTAAAGATGCTATCCAGCGGAAAGAGCTTGGACAGGCACAAGAGAGTGTTGCATCTCCTCAACAGCGAGGATTCTGGCGAGTGTGAGGAAGAAAACCAGCCCCCAAAGGAAGCGATTCCTTGGCTGGGGCTGCATCAGAAAAAACTTATCTGTGCTTATTATAGCATAAAAGGAGGAAAATGCAAGTGGTTATTATGTGTGAAGTTGAAGATTGTGCGTATCGCATAGATGGCTCCTGTAGCAAAAGTATTATTTGCATAACTCCCAAGACCTTCAGTGGATTTGCTAGCGGAAAACGCGAGTGGAGTCCAGCTTGCGAGGATTATAAGGAGACTGACAATGAGTTATGCGATTGAAAGCGCTATGGTAGTTGATGAACATTTGGCATGGAATGAGCCAGAACAGCTACCGGATAAGCGAAGGCTTAAAAGGCAGAGACAAGCCTATGAAGAGGCAGAAAGAGAGGATAGGAAAGATGGAAGAAGCAAGGGTATTGATAACGCAGGAGCGCGCAAAGATTTCCTGTAATTTTGAACAGGTAAAGGCGGCGATACAAGGCACGCTGGAAGAGTACAAGGGCGCGGTTTTTACAGAAGAGAGCAAGACGTATGCAAAGAAGATTGTTGCTGGACTTAGAGCGGATAAAAAAGAATTGCAAGACAATTTAAAGACCGAAAAAGACAAGTACATGATGCCGTGGAATGAATTTGAGACACAGGCTAAAGAACTGATTGCGCTGTATGATGAGCCGATTGATCTGATTAACGGACAGGTGCAGGCATTTGAAAAAGACAGGATTGCAAAGAAAAAAGAAGCAATCCAAAAGATTTACAGCGACATTGTTCCTGCTGGCATGACCGAAATTATCCCACTGGAAAAAATATACAATTCTAAGTGGGAGAATGCCACATACAAGGAAAAAGATGTTAAATCTGATATATCTGCTGTAGTGAACAGGATTGATGCAGATATTGCAACCATTAAAAGTATGCAGTCGGAATCGGTGGAGCAGGCATTGGCATTATATAAATCCAATCTTGACCTGACGGGGGCAATTAACCACATTAATGCATATGAGCGGCAAAAGCAGGAGATTATCACAAGGGAGCAGGAACGGATACGCAGGAAAGAAGAAGCGCGCGTGCGCCGTGAAGAGCGTGAAAAGATGCTTGCAGAGCAACGGGTGAAAGAAGAAAAAGAAGCAGCTCTTAGACAGGCTGAAATTGAGAAGCAGGAAGCTTTGCGCAAAGCAGAAGAAGAGAAAGCAGAGGCTTTAAGACAAGCAGAACTCGCACGGGAAGAGGAGATCAGAAAGGCAGAAGAAGAGAAAGCTGCAGCTGTCGCACGGGCAAGGGAAGAGGCAGCGCAAGAAGTTGTTGACAGTCTTATTCCAGATACAGAAGGCGAGGCGAAATTATATGAGTATAGAATGTCCCTCACTGATGATGCAAAAGAGAAGTTAGAAATGTATCTAAACAGCGTTGGGATTGAATGGGAGATGATTGAATGAGTGAAGGAAAGCCTATGATCTATTCGGCTATATGCGGAGTAATGGAAGATGTGGGGTATGTTGGTAAAGACAGCAAAAACCAGCAGCAGGGGTTCAAATACCGTAGTATAGACGCCGTAATGAATGCCCTAAATCCAGCAATGATTAAGAATAAAATATTCTGTGTTCCAGAGGTATTGGAACAGACTCGGGAAGAACGTACAACATCGAAAGGCAGTAATCTTATATATTCTATATGCCGAATGCGTTATAGATTTTTTGCAGTGGACGGTTCCTATGTGGACGCTGTTGTTGTTGGAGAGGGCATGGACAGTGGTGATAAGGCGACCAATAAGGCAATGGCAATTGCTTTTAAATATGCTTGTTTTCAAACGTTTTGCATTGCAACGGAAAGTCTTATGGACGATCCAGACGTTGCTATACCAGAACAGAGCGGTAAAAACTCTAAAGCCCCAAAGCCGGCTGATGACGCAAAAAAGAAGCTTTGCGAAGAATTGTCGCAAGAATTGATGAGAACGGGGTATACATGGCAGAGCGTATGCAAGACTTATAAGGTTGATAGTGCAGAGAACCTTACACAATTACAACTCAAGGACTGCATTAACAAGATGAAGAAACTCTCAGATAAGGCGGTATCATGAAGATAAAAGCCAAAATAAAGGACATTGGGCGCACGCTGGCAGGAAGTTACACCCTCATGCTTGAAAGCCCTCAAATCGCCGCAGACGAAGCCACAGGGCTATCGCAGGAAGAATGGCTTGACGTGGAGATTAAGAAGCACAGGAAGAAGCGGAGTCTTGATGCAAACAGTTATTACTGGGTGTGCCTAACAAAATTGGCTGAATCTCTAAATATGAGTAAGCCCTATATGCACAATTATCTTTTGCGACGGTATGGGCAAATTGAGATGATAGGTGGACAGGCAGTGTATATTGTTATTCCAGACACGGAAGAGGCGCAAAAAGAAGTGGACGAAGCAGAGTTATATCACTTAAAACCTACATCACAGGTGAAAGAAGGGAAGGGCGGCGCGATGTACCGTACTTATATGATGCTGAAAGGTTCCAGCGCATACGACACAAAAGAAATGTCGTTGCTGATAAACGGTCTTGTAGACGAATGCAAGGTGGCAGGGATTGAGACTCTTTCTCCCAAAGAACTGGAAAGAATGATGTCGGCTTACAAGCAGTAATTTGGTAACTATTAACACTTGTTCATAGCTATATATCACAAATAAAATAGGCGGCGCTGGTCCGCGCCGCCGGAAAGGAAGATTACATGGAAGATGATTACATGGGAGATATAGAAGCTTTGGAGTTCATAAATAAATTTCTTTATCACGGAAATCTTACATTTGCACTAGCTGTAGCGAAAAAGGCGCTTGAAAAGCAAATACCTAAAAAACCAATTGCACATAAAGAGACAAACCGTGCTGAGTGCCCTATATGCGGCGCAACTGTAAGGGGAATAAAAAAACCTTTTGGTAATTGGTGTAGTAAATGCGGACAGGCTTTAGATTGGAGCGAGTGATATGGAATATTTACTGGTAATCCCCGGTACACTCAATAACCTTAACGATTATATAGACGCAGAACGCTCAAACCGCTACCAAGGGGCGAAGATGAAAGCAGACAATGAAAAATATGTTGTCGTGGCAATTAGGCAGTGTTTGAAGGGTGTTAGAATTGAGAAGCCGGTTGAGATGAACTATACATGGTATGAGCCGAATAAACGTCGGGATAAGGACAATGTTTCAAGCTTCGGGCGCAAGGTCATACAAGACGCACTTGTAAACGCTGCGGTATTAAAAGGTGACGGCTGGAAGTATATTGTTGGATTTTCTGACAGGTTTGAAGTTGACTGTAAGAAACCACGGATTGAAGTTTTAATAAGGGAGGTGGAATCTTGAAATTATGGATGGGAGGTGTCAGAAGTGCCGAATCGGATAATTAAAGAATCTATCTGCCGGAGCGATTCCATAGATTCCCTTTCATGGTTCGAGGAGGTTTTATTTTATCGATTGATTGTGGTGTGTGATGATTACGGACGATTTGATGGCAGGCCGGCCGTAGTGAAAGGAAGCTGTTTTCCTCTTAAAGATGATATTACTAAAAAACAGATTGCTGACGCTCTCAATAAGCTATCGACTGTAGGTTTGGTTCGAGGATATGAAGTCCGTGGAAAATCGTTCCTGCAACTGACTGCATGGGAGAAACATCAGCAAATACGAGCAAAAAACAGCAAATATCCCGCACCTGATGAAACTTGCAATCAATTGATATCAGATGATTGCAATAGTCTCCGTAATCGAGAATCGAAATACGAGAATCGAGAATCGTATTCGAGAAACGAAAACGCGGGCGCGCGCGCGAAAGCCTGTGTTGAGCGCTTTGATTTTTTTTGGTGCTACTATCCGCTTGACAAAAATCGCTATTTGGCAGAACAGGCTTATATTAGCGTGATTTCTGATGATATCTATACAGAGGACGACTTAGTGGAGTCTGCTAAAAATTACGCAGAATACTGCAAAATTACTAAAACTGATAAAATTTATCATGCGGATAATTTTTTGAAAAAGTGTGTGTTTGAGGATTATTTGCCAGGGAAATACAAGAAGCCTGCACACCAAATGACAAAGAATAATTTTAGTAATTTTGAACAGCAGAACTATGATATTGAGCAGTTGGAAAAAAAACTGCTTAGCAATTAGGAGGAAATTATGGCATTTCAGAAGGAGCGAATGAGTAGTTATGTGGATCGTGGAAATAAGCTGATTGCTGATGGAAAGATGAAGCTAGTTGAAAAAGGTTTGCAGCACTATTCCGAAAAGATTATCAGTGCCATATCTCCATATGCAAAGGCGGACGCAGGACTGATTGTATTGGTTCTGCGCCACCTGGCAGATGAGGTGGAGAGAGGCAATCCGGGAGCGAAAGAATTATATGAGGGCATGAAGAAATGTATTAATGCACCTTCCCTCACGGAGATTGAAAAGGTTAAAAAGGCAAATAGAAGGTAATAAACTTGTAACTCAAAGTTGTGCAAGGTTGTATTTTGGGATTATGAAAAAAATGAATGAGGCATATTCAGAAATGTTTGATGGAAAGGAATAACGAATCCCGGCAAACCGGGTTTGTGCCGAGTGATTGAGGTGTGGTACAGGAAAATATAACACCGTGGCTATAAGGCAGTAAGCGGAAACTCTTATTGTCGTATAAGAGCAAACGAATGTATATCCACGATACGGTATTTGTAGCGTGGTGTTGTGAAATTTATTGCAAGTTGCAGTTATGGGAAGGATAGCCTTAAAACGATAGATGTTGTTTTAAATGTTTTGAAACTTCCACTCGATGAAATTGTAACGGTTGATGTTATGTTTAACAATACAATTTCTGCCTATTATCCTGAAGTTGAGGAATTTAGACAGAAAGCAGACGAAATTATAAAGAACAGATATGGATTTGAGATAAAGCATTTAAGGGCAGATTTGACCTACGAAAACAGATTTTATCAAGTCCGCGGAGAAAGGGCAAAGAAAGAGAACAGAGGAAAGATATACGGATTTCCTATTGTGCGTGGGGCATGGTGCAACAGCGACTTAAAAATGTCTGCCATTGAGAAGTACAAAACACAGTTAGGAGAAAGTTTCTGGTATATCGGATATGCGACAGATGAAAAGAAAACCGAACGGCAGGAGAAAATCATAAATTGCACAAACTTAAACATGTATCCTCTTGTAAAAGCAGGATTGACAGAAAAAGATTGTTATGAGTGGTGCAAGAAGAATGATTTATTAAGTCCAATCTATGAGAGTTTTTCGAGAGATGGTTGCTGGTTTTGCCATTATCAAACACTTAATCAGTTGAGGGATTTGAGGAAAAACCACCCTGACAAATGGGAAGTCATGCTTCGTCTTGACAGGGATAGTCCCAAAACTTTTCGTCCAGATGGAACAACGATACATGACCTTGAAGCAAGGTTTGCGTCTGAGGATAGCCAGATGACGTTGGAGGACTTTATAAAGATTGGAGGCGAAGAATGAAAAGTATGAGAAGTTGTAAAGGTAAGTATTGGTCAAGATGGAAAGAGGTAAGAAAATATCTTATAGTTACGCTTGCCCTAATTGCGGAAAAGTGTTGCAAAACTGAATGGAGAATACTGGTCAAAGTGCGGGCAGATTATTGATTGGAGAGATACTCCATAACCTACCAAGTATTACACGAAGAAACTTACTATATGGTAGAAAGAGAAAAGTTAAAGTAAAAATGTCCTGCACAGCTTATGTGATTGTTGATGAAGATGTGCAAGGCAATATGGAGATAGAGGACGTTGAGAGCATAGAAGATATTGACGATTTTGAGGTCATTCAGGCGGATTAATCGTTGGGGTTGTGGAGGGAAAGGGAAATATGGAGAGATTGACTGAAAGATTGACGGATAAATCATATTGTATTTCTGATATTCGGGCAATACAGAAAGAAACATTTTATGAGGATATGGAATGCAGGCGTGGCTTTGACTTGTATACAGGAAAAGCCATTGACAAGCTGGCAGAATACGAGGACTTAGAGGAACAAAACAAACTGTTGAAACTTCCTTGTGCAGAAGTATACAAAAGCAGTGGAGATTATGTGTTTTATATCTTTGAAGATGAAATTGTTGAATGTATAAATTGTGGTGTTCAGATAGAAGCAGATGGGAATATGGTATTTACGTTGGCTGCTAATGAGAAAGTATTTCCATACAGAGAACCCGATTCCGAGCATGATTTGAGTCCCGAAGATTGGTGTAAGGAAACTATTACATTGTCAGTTTGTGAATGGGGTAAAACCGTTTTCCTCACCAGAGAAGAAGCCGAAGCCGCATTGAAAGAATTGGAGAGGGGTAAGGGAAATGAGACTGATTGATGCAGATGAATTGATTAAGATTTTAGAAGAATATGCTAATGACAAAGACAGTCAGGCAATATATGGGGAAGAAAGATTAAGACTTATTTTGGGAGACTGCAAAATTGAAATAGAAAAATTTCCTACCGCCTATGACGTGGATAAGGTTGTGGAGCATATAGAATCATCAAGCACAGACAAAGATGGGATTGTATGCTATGTGGATGAAAAGCCGGTTATAACAAAAGAAGTGGCAATAAAGATTATAAAATCCGGCGGCATTGAATGAAATCGGTGAGTACATGGGCGGTGGTTGAATGAATAAAAGAATTGCTAAAAAACTGAAAAATCGTTGTTGGTTTAATTCATATCGTAAATTTAAACAGAAAATGGAGGAGTTTGACAAGGATTATGAAGAATATCTTGAATCATTAAAAAGACCAAAGACCGAGGAAGAAAAGTATTGGGATAAATTTTGGGAGGATTTGATTGGTTGAATGGATAAGCTAACTCCAAAGCAGAAAGCAAAGGTGAGGATATGCCAAGAGTAGAAACGAGATATTATTGTGATGTATGTGGAAAATATTACATGAAAAAGGAATCGGCAGTCGAGTGCGAGAAATCACATTTGATTCCCGAAAGCGTAAATGGCGCTGATTATGCAAAGGATGATAGAAAGAATCAGTATCCAGATTCCGTATTAGTACATTTTAAGGGCGGGAAATCTGCAAGGTATTACAGAATGCAAAGATGATAAGTGATTGAGGTGAGAGAAAGTGGCTGCCAGGCTGACAGATAAACAGAAAAAAGAAATAATTGCTGATTATGTGGAGTGTGGCAGCTATAACGCTACTGCAAAAAAGAATGGTGTTTCTGTAAATACCGTAAAAAAGATTGTAAATGAAAATGCAAACATTGCACAAAAATGCAAACAAAAAAGAGAACAGAACACCGCTGAAATTTTGGACTATATGGAATCCAGAAAAGAGAAGGCGAAAGATGTTTTAGATGCTTACATGGAAGCCTTGAAAAAGCCAGAGAAAATAGAAGCAGCGAAGCTGTCAGAGATTGCTACTGCAATGGGGATTGTGATAGATAAGTTCATCAACAATCCAATGAAGCACCAGTTGGATAAGCAGAAGCTTGAAATCGAACTCCTGAAGCTGGAAAGCCAGGTCAAGGACAGCCAGCCGGAGGAAGAAGCAGAGGATAATTTCATGGACGCTCTGAATGGAACGGCGGCGGAAGTGTGGGAGGAAGGTGAGGTAGAGGAAGATGGAGATTATGGAAGCGATTGAAGCATTAAAGAATAACAATGAACTATGTCGTGACGGCAGCGAGGGTGAATGTCTATATTGCGAAGATGATAAATGCTATTGCGCAGTTGCATTGGTAGTTTCTGCATTAGAGGAATATATTGCAATCGGCACAGTCGAGGAATGCCGGGAGGCAAGGGAAAGGCAGAGGGGGAAGAAACCTGTGTATCGTTCTATTTTTACAGATGGCACAAGACTTCTTGGTTGTCCTGTATGCTTTTCAAGGATTGATGGAGGTGCGTTTTATTGTAATGGTTGCGGTCAAAAATTGGATTGGTCTGAATAGGTGTGGTTGTTTGGAGAGAAAGGATAGGGAAATGAAAGTAGCAGAGCTAATAAGGCAATTAGAGCCGTACAGAGATTTTGACATAGAAGCACGAGTGCATTTAGAAGTCATGAAGGAGGAATTGCAGAAAAGGACATACAAATTTCCTCATGATACATACAATGCTGAATTAAGCGTTGATGATATAGGGCATTCTGACAAAGTTGTGCTGATTGGTGTGGAGATTATGGAGGATTGATAGAATGAGTATTAGCGAACAGATAAAGGAATTGAGGAAATTAGCAAATTCAAAAGAATTTGAGCCACATGAACCAGTTACATATGGATTCTATGCAAGAATAAAATCTAAATTATTTAAAGCCGCCAACACCATAGAAGCCTTATCTGCAAAGCTGGCGGCGGCAACTCCTAAAAGACCATTAGAATATGAGGAACATGAAGATTATGATGAAGGAATCTGCCCTATTTGCGGAGAGCCAGTTTGTCATGTATATGCTTATTGTCCTGGATGTGGTCAACATCTGAAATGGGGAAGTGGTACAGAAAAATCAGAAGTAGTAAATATAGAGCAGTCAGTAGAGGATTGCAGCGGGTGGATATACTGCGGTGATGGGAAGAATTTGCCAGAAGAATATGACAGTATGTTTGCGAAGTTAAAAGGTACCGAAAAGTGGGATAGCGCAATGTTTGAGAAAATTTCAGATGATGTGAACGTCCCAGTGGAATTTGAGAACGGGGAAAGAAAAACAAAAACGCTGCATACTGTTGACGGAAAATGGAATGGTGGGCAAAGAGGGGTAAAATTTAAGGTTATTGCATGGCAACCATTACCTGAACCCTATCGCCAATAACCGCAAAGAAGTTGATAATTGTATTACAGGAATTTGTAACTATCGTCATACATAGTAAGGAGAAAGTGACATATGAAAGCATTAACAATATGGCAACCATGGGCAGGAGCTGTGGCGGCAGGTATAAAGAAGAATGAGACAAGAAGCTGGTCCACGAAATACAGGGGACAGATTGCGATTCATTCTGCCATGAAGGCAATACAGCATACATGGAGCAACCTCTACATGAGCGACGAAGCACGAGAAGTGATTATTAGACGAATGAAACTGCCAGAGACAATTGATGGTCCTGTAACCTTTCCTATGGGTTATGTACTTGCTACCGCCGATCTTGTGGATTGTATTCAGATAACATCAGAATATATTACTACATTGACAGAGGACGAACTAGCTCTTGGTGACTACACGCTGGGGCGGTATGCATGGAAGCTGGAAAATGTCAAGATGCTGCCAAAACCAATACCAGCAAAAGGCAGGCAGGGATTTTGGAACTGGGAACCTGATAAGAAGTTGAATAAGGATTTAGGTGAAAATATGGAGAATGAAGAATTAAAGGCTTTAGAGACAGTAAGGGATGAAATTGCTAAAATTAAGGCTAAGTATCAAAAGAAAGCTGAAAAAGAACGTGAAAAAGTAAATGATGTCTTTGTAACTGTATGCGGGGAAAAATGCTATACAGAAGCCGAGATAAATGATTGGTATGGAACGGATTACATTACAGCCAGCCAGGCAGATAGATACATCGAAAAACTTAATAAGAAGAAATCAGCAGCAGGGCAAAAAGGCACTCTAACAAAGAGTGAAAGGATATATCGGGTATTTGCAAATATAAGTAACAATCTGACAGCAGAGATACAAGATATAAAAATAAAACAGGAGCAGGAACAAAAAAAGCAGGAGCGATGGGAAATTGCACAGGCACAGGGATGCTCATATAAAGAGTTTCTTGAGATTGAGGAAGTGAGCAGACAATCAGAAGAATATGAGAGGCTAATGGGCATATAAGTTTATGTAAATAAGGATTTAATCAACTAAACTGAAATTTAATGGAGGAAGTAATATGGACAGACTTACAGCAAAGAATAGTCAAGGCTACTGGTCACTGAAGGGGGTACAATGGAACTCTTTGTGCGAGGGTCAAGTAATCACGAAGGATATTCAGCAACGCTTAACAGGAGCTTTGTGCAAACTAAAGGATTATGAAGATATCGGATATAGTCCAGAGAATGTAGAACATATCCGATATGTATTGGAAGATGCGGCGAAAGAACTTGAAAGAATCCAGGGACCAACAGAGCTAACAAAAGAAATTTGGCACTATTTAAAGGATTTCTGAAATATAAAGAGGAATTGATTGGAAAAAAGATAATAAAAAAGCCGCCTCAATTTTCTTATGAGACAGCCCTTTGTCATATGAGCATTATAGCTCATAAGAAAAGATAAGTCAAGGGGGCGACAGTATGGAAACAAAAAACGAGATACATATGTATGTTTTGACCCAGGAACAAATAAACCAGATTGCTGCTATAGCAGGGAAAGAAGCGGTGCAAACATTTAGAGCAGAGCAAGCTAAAGTAGAGAAGAAACGAGCTAGAGAAGAAAATAAAGTAAACAAAACGAAAAAGATGCTCAGTTCATATCGAAGAATTAAGGCTACTCTGTCAGATGAGGCAAGATTCACGGAAGAAGAACAGATTGAACTTAGATGGAAATTCATACAGGACCTTATGGGGAATGCAAGGGAGACAGTAAGTAAATCTGAAAGAATAATCCAGAACGGAGAGAAACGAAGACAGGAAGATTTATATTATGTTTATCGCATTGAAAAAGCAATAGAATTGTACCATGAAGAATGTGAAAAGTCTGGAAATAAGGAAGCAAAGCGACGATACAGAGAACTTAGCATGATGTATTTAGAAGACAGGGAATATTCGGTACAGGAAATTTCTATGGTAGAAAATATAAGTGAAAAGACGGTATATAAGGACTTAGGGATAGCGTGTGGAATACTGGCTGTTTACCTGCTTGGGATATGATTTAAACCCTCCTTGCGACTATATAAATTGCAGGTAGAAAAAGAGTAGGTTGCATTTAGAAAAAGAATGTGGTGTAATGGTATTAGCCAATCAAATGTCACCCCTAAAAAATGGTCAGTTGCTTCTCGGATACGGGCGGGTCGAAAGACTTGCCGCAATGCCCGGAGGATATATAAACAATCAGTTAAATAAGGCTATTTATAGGTGAAACTATGCATTGTAACAGAACTACAGTTGAAAAAATGATTACTAGATATCTCAAAAAAATTTGTGATTTGGAATAGGTTTCCCACATTTCCCATTTTAAATGTGGGAATATGATATTAAGTCAAAGTGGCAGGAAAAAACGTTCCTGTAAGAAGCATTATGGCAGCAGTCATAGTGCTTTTTTTATGCGAGCAAATGCCTGAAAAGGGACAGAAAGGATAGAATAATGGAAATACGGACGCTGAAAGCGGCGGAAATTAAGGCAACAGACTATAATTCCCGGAAAGATTTGCAGCCGGAGGACACGGATGACTTATGACAGAGCATTACGAAGTTATTGAAAAAATTAGAAATACAATGCGAGATTGAAGAGCTGGACAAACTTTGGGAGAAAGAAAGGGAACAACAAATGAGAAAGTATGATCCTATCTTGGGCCTTTCATTGGAAGAACGACGGCGGCTACAGCAGGAGGTGAACGACGAAATGGACGACGATTGCGAGAAGGAACTGAATAAAAAGAATAAAGCAAAGGCAGGCATAGAGGAGGAATAATCATGTAAGCAAGATGGGTTAATATATAAATTTCAGTTTTCATTTTTTTCCTTTTGTGATAAGATTAAGGAAAAACGAAAGGAGCAAAAATCATGAAATTTATAAGCTACGACGGAGAAATAGAAATATGTGATGGCGCTATAAAAATTAAAAAAGGGAAAAAGGATTTAGGGAGAGCAATAAAATTTTCTGATATTGTTTCTATAACCCTTAAAAAACCCGTTCTTACTGCTGCCGGGTGCATACATATACAGGTTTTAGGAGCAAAGACCTATTCTTCTGTTGCAAATGTAACCCATTACGCAACGGATATGAATGCAATTTGTTTTAGGAAACCTCAATACGAAGAAGCTTTAAGTTTTAAAGAGGATCTCGAAAAAGCAATTTCTGAAATGGCAAGTTCCCAGTCCTTAAATAGCCTTAATATGGATGGTCTAAGACAATTAAAGCAGCTTTTAGATGAAGGAATCATAACACAAGAGGACTTTGATAAGAAAAAGGCTCAAATGCTGGGCTTATAAAGATGGCTATGAATACTATGAAGATTATGAAAGAGGCGCTGGACGGTGGCAGGGTAATTTACTACAGGAGGATAACACGGTATGGGAGTTTATACTTGGGGTTATTTTGAAAAACACTTGACTTTTGGGTTACATATGCCCGTAATAATATACGGGCTACAAAAGTGAGGTGATGAAAATGCCCACCAAAAAAATGGGCAGACCAATAGATAATCCGAAGTCAAATCCTATTCATGTTCGGCTTGATAATAAAAGTTTGGAAATTCTTGATAAGTATTGTAAGCAGGAAAGCATTAAGCGAACGGAAGGGATTAGGGAGGGAATTCAAATGTTGGAAAGCAAAATAAAATGAAAAGAACGGTTGCGCACCGACTGCTACTTTGCCACAGCGTCGCTCAAAAGCCAAAAGTAAACCAGTCTTGCAAATAGACAGCAAGACTGGAAAGGTAATTGCAAAATATGATTCTTCTGTAGACGCAAAAAGCGGACGGGAATTTCTGCTACACATATACGAAACTGTTGTAGCGGACATAGAAAACATGCGGGTGGATATATTTGGAAACGCAGTGAAATATAACTCTGTATATATTTGACAAAAAAGGGATTGCTTTTGGCAGTCTCTTTTTTGAATTGTCGGGGCAGAACCGAGAAAAAGATAAGGAGAGGAGGACAATGCCGAAATGGACTGATAAGCCGTGGGAACATCAAAAGGGCGAAAGCGATAAGGCATACGAGGCTTTTGTGACCTACCGGGACATGGGTACTAACCGCAGCATACGAGCGGTTGCACAAAAGTTAGCCAAAAGTAGGACGCAGATTGGAAAGTGGAGCAGCGGCTGGGACTGGACAGAGCGTGTCAGAGCTTATGACAATGAGTTGGAAGAAGAGGCACGGGCTAAAGTTGTAAAAGACCGCAAGGAAATGACAGACCGCCACATCAAAATTGCCATGCAGCTCCAAAAGAAAGCCCTTGAAGCTCTTACCAGCTTAGAAGCCGGGGCTATGTCCCCCAAAGACATCAAGGAATTTATCAAAATGGCTACCGACCTTGAAAGGCTCAACCGCACATTGGAGGGGGAAAGCGGCAGGAACAGCGAAACATCTACCTCGCTTGCAGACGCAGTTATAGCCGCCTACCAAAAGCGAAAGGAGGAGGGCAATGTTTGATAGTGAGGCAATCCTTTATTACGCAGATCACCCGGTAGAGTTTGTAGAGGACATAATCGGAGCGACACCAGACCTAGAGCAGGCTAAGATACTTCGTAGCGTGGCAAAGAACCAGCTTACCACCGTTCGGAGCGGCCACGGGGTTGGGAAAAGTACGGTTGAGGCGTGGGTAGTCATTTGGTTTATAGTGACAAGGCCATTTCCCAAAATACCATGCACAGCACCGACGCAACACCAGCTATTCGATATTCTTTGGGCGGAGGTGAGTAAGTGGTTGAGAAATAACAAGGCCCTCACGAAAGAGCTTGTATGGACAAAGGAAAAGGTCTACATGAGAGGCTATCCTGAGGAGTGGTTCGCAGTAGCACGGACGGCCAGCAAGCCAGATGCTCTGCAGGGCTTCCATGCCAATGACGTTCTTTATATTATCGACGAGGCCAGCGGCGTAGACGACGATATTTTTGAGCCTGTACTCGGCGCACTTTCAACACCGGGCGCAAGACTTCTTATGTGCGGAAACCCGACGCAGTTATCAGGTTTTTTTTATGATAGTCACAACAAAAATAAGTCCAGCTATGCAGCATTCCACATAGACGGGAGAAAGAGCAGCAGAGTATCACGGGATTTCGTGCAGACGATTATCCGAATGTACGGAGAGGACAGCGACGTATTCAGGGTGCGTGTCGCCGGGGACTTTCCATTACAAGAGGACGACATATTTATTCCTCTTTCACTCGTCGAAAATTCTATTATGACGGAGTTTTCTTCCCGAAAAAACCCGGATTTAATTCATATTGCTTGCGACGTTGCCCGGTTCGGTGACGATAAGACGGTAATTGGGTGCAAGATAAACGAGAAAGCGGAGTTTTACAAAAAGCGACAGGGGCAGGACACCATGAAAACGGCAGACGACATTATTCTGCTTGGCGAAATGCTTGTTCGCAGATACAGGCTTACGCCGGAGAAAGACGACCCTATCCCGGTCAAGGTAGACGACGGAGGAGTGGGCGGCGGAGTAGTAGACCGCCTAAAGCAGATTAAGCGGAATGACCCAGAGCGGTTTTGGTGGCTGGAGGTTTACCCGGTAATCTTCGGCCAGCGCATAAAGCATAAATATTACCACGACAGCACCACATACATGATGGCGATAGTCAAAAAGCTACTTCGCCCATACGACGAGGATACCAGGGAGCGGAAACCCGTGGAGCTGATACTCCCGGACGACGACGACCTCGTAGCACAGCTATCCGGGCGGAAATATGCGCTGACAGAGGCCAGCAAAATTAAAGTAGAGAGCAAAGACGCAATGAAGAAAAGAGGGCTGCCGTCCCCGGACGAGGCTGACTGCGTATTACTTCTTTGCTTACCAATAAAGCTATCAAAAAGGAAAGGGGTGAAAAAGAATGGCTAAAGCCAAAGCAAGACAGCAGGTGTGCATAATCAAAGAGCAGCTACAGGCTCCTATTGAGAAAGCTGACACTTCCGTACAGCTATCGGAGCATGAGGCGTACAACGCCGGGGACTGGATAACGCCGCCGAATGACCTAAGAGGCCTCCGAAATTTGGTTAAAAACAGCACCATTCTCCCCCAGTGTATCAGAGCCTATAAGAACAATATCGCCGGATTTGGTATAGGCATAAGATACATTGAGGATACAGACGAAACGCCAGAAATGGCGGAGGAGTTCAGCCGGGCGCAGGAGATTATTGAACTGCTGAATATAGAACAGGACACGAAAGAGGTATTCGAGGACATTGTAGAGGCACGGGAAACCTACGGTATTTCCTACCTTGAGGTTATACGGAATTTGGCCGGAGAGGTTGTACAGATTGATTTCATCAAGGATACGCCCTCTATCCAAAAAACAAAACCTCTTGAACCTTATAAGACCTCAATATATTACCACCACGGACAGCAGCTTGAGCGGAAGAAACGCTATTGCAAGTACAAGCAGACGATAGGAGGCAAGACGGTATATTTCCGGGAGTTTGGCGACCCTCGCATTATGGACAGCAGGGACGGCAAGTACCTTGAGGAGGGGGAAATCATTGAACTGGAGTATCAAGCCAATGAGATCATGGAGTTTGCAATCGGCACGGAACCATACGGGGAAGTGCGCTGGATAGGGCAGGTACTCGGAGTAGACGGCAGCCGGAAAGCAGAAAGTCTCAATAACAACTACTTCGAGAACGGCAGGCATACGCCGCTTATGATAATGATTAAGGGTGGCACACTCACTGACGACAGCTTTGAGAAGTTGCAGAACTACATGAATGAAATCAAGGGGGCAGCAGGGCAGCACGCATTTATCATACTTGAAACCGAAAGCACCGACGGGCGCGCGGACTTTGAACAGCAGGATAAGCCGGAGATCGAGGTCAAAGACCTTGCGAATATCTTGCAAAAAGACGAGCTTTTTCAAGACTACCTCGACAATAATCGCCGGAAAGTGCAATCTTCTTTCCAACTCCCTGACCTTTATGTTGGATATACGACCGACTTCAACCGAGCCACAGCACAGACAGCGCAGGAGGTTACGGAGAAACAGGTATTTCAGCCGGAGCGCAAAAGCCTCGCATGGGCGATTAACAACCGTTTGCTGAATGACTATCAATTCAAGTATGTGGAGGCGTATTTCCTTGAGCCGGATATCAGCAATCCGGACGATCTCTACAAGTTGCTGACGGTATGTAATAATGCTGGGGGACTTTCTCCCAATAAAGCGAAACAGATTATCTATGAGGCATATGGGGAAGTGGCAGAAGATTACCCTGAGGAGTGGGGTGATCTTCCGCTTGCCTATAGCAAGGCACAGAGCGGCGGCATGGGACTTGATTTTGGCACGCTTACCATGAGCCTGCAAAAGCAGATTGAAAAGGCAGCGGGGAACCATAACGAGGCTGTTGTGGCCGTGATGAAAGAGGTTAAGAGATTACTCCTTAAAATGGATAAGGAGGTATTGTAATTATGTGTCTGAATTGCAAGCCCCTCATAAAAGCCATTAACGCATATCTGGAAAAGGCAGATGGCGGTCTTGCTGATGCTCTCGAAGAGGAGGGCTACGCAAAACCGAAAAAGACAGTCAAATATGTATCAGAGATAGAGGACGGCGTAGCGGAGGCCCTTCTGGAAGAAACGGACTACATTCTTTCAGAGGCTGAAAAAGCGGTTGACCTTGAGGTTTTTGCGGAGGACGTTTGGCCGAAAATAAAACTTAATGATGCTGTAAAGGCAAAGCTCGCTATTGTATTTGCAGAGAGCCTCGACAAGTTCATGCCAGAGTTTATCAGCTATTATATTGCACAGACTGACAAAGACCTCAAGCTATCGCAGGTATCAAAGCGGACGATTGCATGGGTAAAGACATGGAGCGGCGACCTTGGAGAGATTATGAAGCTCAATAGCCATAAGGAGATAGAGCGTATACTGGAAAAGGGGCTGAAAGACGGCAACAGCGTAGCAGAGTTTACTCGTGAAATCCTTAACAGCGGTATACGAGATGAATATTACAAGGCTCGGAGAGTTGCCCTCACGGAAGTCTTGAGGGCACATAGCGTGGCACAGCAGGAAGCTTTTATGCAGTCTCCAGCGGTATCTGAAAAGATGTGGAAACATACAGGGGCTTATAGGAATGAGCCGCGCCAGAACCATGTGGGCATGGACGGCCAGCGTGTACCCGTAGACCAACCTTTTGAGCTGACCGGGGCGGACGGCAGCATATACGAGCCGATGTACCCCCGTGACACAATCCTACCCCCGGAGGAGAGCATTAATTGTCACTGCATTTCCCAGCCCGTCGTCAGCGAGGATATTCTCGGCCTCTCATTAGAGGAAAGGCAACGCCTGCAGCAGGAAGCTATTGACGCTATGGACGACGATTGGGAGAAAGAGTTGGACAAAAAGAATAAGGCAAAGGCAGGCATAGAAGAGGAATAGCATATGAAGATTGAAATATTACAGAATGATGGAGGGTGCACTTCTGTAAAAGTGGACGGAAAAGAGCTTAATATGTTCATTACAGAGTTTTCTCTCTCGCAGAAAGGACATGAGGTCCCTATACTTACTTTGAAGATGTTTCTGGCGGAGGGTATGGAGGTTGAATTGCTAGACGGAGTTGTTCTGGCGGAGGTAAAGGAATAGTCCTGTTGCTTCCACTTTGTGGTGCAGAAGTGTCCTAAATGAATTATGAAGGATTTTGCCACCAGCATAAATAACGGCAAATTCAAACCGTTCAGAGTATTTTCGTAGTGACATGAAACAGAACACGGTAAAGAGTAGTGGAAATGCTGCTCTTTGTATTTCAAACGATTGAGAGAGGAGGCGAGAACGAACATGAGGAAAGATTTGAAAAAAGCATATGAGATTACAGATGCGAAAATTCAGTTTGTAAGCCTCGTTGACAAGGCGGCCAATAAGCGGCAGTTCCTTTTGAAAAAGGCGGAGGACGGGCAGGCGACATTCACCACATACGGCAGGATTGTCAAGGCGGACGCAGATAACCATTACGTCACAGGGATTGTTTATGAGCCTATGGAAGAGGACAGTCACGGTAATTTTATGACCGAGGAGGAGATTACTAAAGCGGCGTATTGGTTTGCTAAAAATGGCGATAAGGTTGACTTGCAGCACAGTTTTGAGCCGTTGGATGGCGCAACCGTCGTAGAAAACTGGATTGCCAAAGCGGATTTTGAAATTGACGGAGAGGCAATTCAGAAAGGGACATGGTTAATGACCGTAGAGGTAGCCGACGAGAGCGTGTGGGAGGGCATTGAGAAAGGCGAAATCACAGGTTTTAGCATGGGTGGTCTCGGAAATTATAGCGAGGAGGACGTGGATTTGGATAACGTGAATAAACAGGAAGCCAGCGAGAAGAAAGGGCTGCTGAAACAGTTGGCGGCGGCGTTGGGATTGAATGTAGTGGAAAAGGGAGCTATGGCAGAGCTTTACGAGGAGCGCAGCAAAGGTACTCTTTTTTGGAACGCTTTTAACTCCCTTGAGGAGATTTTATACAAATACGACCCAATCACAAGTCGCTGGATGTATGAAACGAACGAGGACAAGGTGCGTGAGTGCCTTGAGGACTTCAATCAGATCATCACCAGCATTCTCACTGGAAAAGAGAGTATTACCAAAGCCATTCAGAATGACAGGCCCGTAGAAAAGGCTGGGAAGAAAATGAGTGGCAAGAACAAGGAAACCTTAAATGGCATTTATGAGAGTTTAGGGACATTCCTCAAGGAGTTCGACGACACGCAGGAGGACGACCCGGACAAGAAGAAAAAAGACGGGGAGGAGCAGGAGGACGACAAGAAAGCAAAAAAAGATAAGGAGGGCAAAGAAGTGACAAAGCAGGAGATTGAACAGATTGTTTCTGACGCTATTGCAAAGGCAGTTGGCGGCGCACAGGAGCAGGATGCCGCACAGGCGGCGCAGAACGGCGCAGGAGCGGTGGAAAAGGCCGAGGGTGAGAGTACTAGCCCGGTGGAAATCACGCCGGAAAGTGTGGAGAAAATGGTTGAGGCGGCCATTGCAAAGGCACTTGAGCCGCAGGAGGAACATGTAACCGTAGAGCAGGTGCAGGAAATGATTACCGCAGCAGTGGAAAAGGCGGTTACCCCGGTGCTGAAAAGCAAGGGACTCCCCAGCAATCTCAACGGCAGCAGCGTGGAAAAATCCGTAGGTGAACAGCATTACCTGCATGGCATTCTGTAAGAAAAAGGAGGAAAAGAAAATGCCTACAAGCAACAGAGAACTTATTAGAAAGGCTGCGATTGAGACAGGTACATTAAATTCAGGTTTGCTGAATCCTGAGCAGTCTAAGAAATTTATTCAGCAAACTTTTGACGCCACTAATCTTGGCAATTTGGTTCGTCACGAAATGAGAACGGCAAAAACCGGTGAGATTGACAAAATTGGAATTGCACGCCGTATCATGCGGAAGAAAACCGAGAATAAAGACGACGGCTACCGTGCGAACGTGAAAACGTCCCAGATAGAATATTCTACCACAGCGGTAAGGCTGCCATGGGAAATCACAGAGGAAACTTTGCGGGAAAATATCGAGGGTCAGAACTTTGAGCAGGTTGTCACGGACCTTATGACTACCCAGGCGGGCGTTGACTTGGAGGATTTGTATTTGAACGGTAACGAGGACGCCGAAGGCACAATAGCTTTTGACGCAACTAAGGCTTATGTCAAAGGAGATATTGTCATTTATGAAGGTATGCTTTATGAGTTTTTCGTGAGTCATGCGGCTGGTGCCTGGACTGGTCTCGATGTTCAGGAAATCGGCGAAGCTGGCGATGAGGACTTTTTAAAGCTCAACGACGGCTGGATTAAACAGCTTAAGAATAGGGCCCATGTGAAAGACGCTTCCAGCGAATCGAGTATGAGCCTTGACCTGTATTACAATACCTTGAAGCTGCTGCCGAACAAATACAACAATGGTAAACTCCGCTGGCTGATGTCGCCTAAGAGAGCGCAGGGTTGGGAGCTTTTCCTGCTGAATAAGGTTGTGAACGCAGGCGGCGCGGTACCTGAAAGCGTTTATAACGCTCCGGCTCGTATTCCTACGATTGAGTGCCCATCTATGGACGACAGTACGATTATTCTGACCGACCCGAAGAACCTTATTGTCGTGAATACATATACTGTGCGGATTCGTAAGACCACCGAGGGTAAGGAAGCAATCATGATGGATAAACGTTTCTATGTGACTCATCTTGACTATGACCCGATTATTGAGGAGCCTGATGCAGCGGCAATTATTACCGGGTTAAAATAAGGAAAGGGGCGAGTGTATGTATCATCTGAAATTGATTAAAGCCCTCTCCTATTCTGGTGTTGTTACGGCTACGCAGAAAAAGCCAGATGTGTTCGTGGCGGACAAGGCTATTGCCGACGCAGCGGTAGCCACCGGGTATTTCAAGATCGCAGAGGAAGATCAGGAACCGCAGGAAGGCGGAGAGGAGAAAGAAACGGGTGAGGACGGAGAGAATAAGGAACCGGGAAAGAAGCTGGAAGAAATGACAGTGCCGGAGCTGGAAACTTTTGCCACTTATAAGGGAATAAGCCTCAAGGGGATTTCTAAAAAAGCAGACATTATCGCAAAGTTGAAAGTAGAGCTGGGCGCTGCGGAAACCGAAAACGAGGTTGATTACGGCAGCCCCACCATAACGAAGTTGCAGGGGTAGTAGACAGGAGGTGCGATATGGCGGACAGACCGTGGGTAACGCCGGAGGAGGTCAAGGAGTATTCAGAGATACCAGCGGTACAGCAGCGCAACGACGCACAGCTCACAGTGGATATTGCGAGAGCGGAGCAGTATGTTATCACATACACGCATAACTCATTCAAAGAGGGAGATTTGCCGCAGTCAGTAAAGACGGCGGTACTGATACTGGCGGAGGCCTACGGTCACAATTCCGTTATCGCAGCGAGGGAAGTCAAGTCGGAAACATTCGACGATTACAGTTACACTGTGGAAATAAGCCAAATCAGCATAGAGGCGTTAGACCTTGCGGCCTTGCTTGATGATTATATCAAAGTGGAGCCGAGGAACGGGGTAACGCTCCGCATGAGAAAGCTCTAAGGAGGTGCGGCTATGGCGTTTGAAGATTTCCTCGACCATCTTTGCGATATATACCACGACAGGGAGGAGCAGGTTACACCCGGCTACGGCTTACCGGCCTCTCCCTCTTTCAACTACCCGGAGGAGCCGGACATTAGTGAACAGAAGTGCCATTTCGGGGTAAAGTCACAGAGCGTCACGATTACGCAGACGGCCCCGGCGAATCTTATGGACGCAAAAATCAAACTCACCTTGCCAGCCGGGACAGACGTGCGCCGCAACGATAAGATTGTAGATTGCATGACCGGGCTTGAGTACACAGCGAAGCAACCAATCAATATCAGAGGCCACCATGTATTTGTCTATATCAAGAGAACGGGAGGGCAAAAGGCACTATGAGCGGTAGATACGTTGATATTGATATGTCCGAATTTAAGGAGTTTTTTGGTAACGTGGAACGGGCTGCAAAGGGCGACTTTCGCAAAGAGTTTGAGCTATTTTTAGAGGGGCTCGGCAACGAGTTCTTGAGGATATTACAGGACGAAATTGTACGGCGGAAAGTGCTGGACAGCAGACAACTCCTCGCCAGCTTTGAAAAGGGCGGCGACAGAAACGTATGGAATATAGAGGAGGGCGGACTGGTACTGGAAGTCGGGACGAACGTGGAGTACGCAGGATATGTGAATGACGGTCACTGGACAAACACTAGGGGGGTGGAACGACGTTTTGTACCTGGATATTGGCAAGGTGACCGATTTATTTATGACCCAGCAGCCAAAGGTGGAATGATGTTAAAGCAGCATTGGGTAGAGGGTAAGCATTATTGGGAAAGCGCACTTCGCATACTCGATAGGATTTACCCAGAGCTTTTGGAGGCCAAATTACAGGAATGGCTTGACCGCTATTTCGGAGGCTGACGAGGAGGTGATAAAGGTGCTTGAGCTTGAACAGGAGATTGCAAGCATTATGAAATATGTGATTGACCGGGCAGGAAAACCAGCCCCATACTATTGGGAAGTCCCGGCGCATTTCGCTGTCCCGTCGGTCTACTTCCCCATGCCAGAGATAGACACAGGGGGAGAAACATTCCTCACTTACTACATAGACTATGCGTGGTATATCAAGATTTTTCACAGGACAAAAGAGGGAGCTTACGCCCTCGGTCTTGCGGTTGTTACTGCAATACGAGCAGCGAGGAACCTCGTGCCTTTTATTGCAGAGGACGGCAGCGAGATAAAGGAAAACTGGGTACGTCTGAATGACCCAAAACTGAAAATACTAGACGACGGAGCGGCGCAGCTCACTATCACTTGGCGCAGCCGGAGGCCGTACAACGACACAGCAGCAGGGGCGCAGCGTTCGCAGTCATTTTATGTTGATGTGTTTATGAAGTCCGGGAAAGAGATTTCGGACGCATACGCAGAAGCATTGGAACGGTATGCAGTCCCATTAAATTCAAACGGCGGAAAGCCGGAATAGGAGGTAAACTATGGCAACCACAAACAAAAAGGCTGTGGAAGCGGTGGCCCCGGCGCAGGGCAAGGCCGCAAAGAAATACACAGTCGAGAAATTACAGGCGAATTGCCGACAGCTTTTCGGAGTTTCGACAAGTACATTCGCCGGAGCGACCTATGGAATTACTGGAGATTATACTGTCGAGGAAATGCAGGCGCACATTGAAGCATGGAAAAAGAAAGGGGCGAAATGACATGGCTGGAGGACGATTTGATAAGCTCATTGGTAAGGAAAGACCAGGTACTTATACCAACTTCGAGAGCGGACGAGATACTAACACCATCAATACAGGTACAAGAGGGATTGTGATTATTCCGCTTCCTAAAGCGACATACGGTCCAGCTAAGAAGTTTATCAAGCTGACAACAGATAACCCGGACGCAGAGGCGGCTACGTTTGGTTACAGTATTTATGACAATGACTCTAACCGTCAGATGTTGCTTATCCGAGAGGCGTTCAAGAGGGCCACGACCGTATATGTCTACATTTTGACGGAGGGAAAAAAGGCACAAGCAGAGATCACCATGACGACGCAGGAGGCAGGCGCAGTTACGAATACCTTGACTGCTATGGCAAGGTACGGTGGAAGCAGGGGCAATGCTCTTACTGTCACTGTGGATGCTAACCCTCTTGGTGGTTATGACGTGATTATTCATCTTGCAGGAAACAAGGTAACGCAGTATGAGGGACTGGAAACTGTCGAGGAGCTTATTGCGCTGGAAAACCCTTATATCGCTTTTACAGGCAATGGCAGCCTCGGGGAAACCGCCGGGCAGAACCTCGCAGGCGGCAGCGACGAGGAGGCGGCCAATATGGATATTACGGCCTTTATCGACGCATGGGAAAATGTGAAATTCAATACCGTTGCATTTCCGTTTGACGGAGAGGCGGCAGCGAATGTCAAGCAGGCAGCTCTTACGAAAGTTCGTTATATGCGTGACAGCATGGGGCGTGGCGTTCAGGTGGTTATCCCGAATGCCGGGAATATGGACTATGAGGGAATAATCAATGTGACGAACAGCGTTTTCCTCGACGGGAACGTGTTGAACTGTGCGGAGGCCTGCGCATGGGTAGCTGGGGCAACAGCAGGAGCAACCAATAAGGAAAGCCTCACATATAATCAGTATATTGGAGCGACAGAAGTAGTAGGTCTAAAGAGCAATGAGGAGGCTATCGCAGCGATCAAGGCTGGGGAGTTTTTCTTTTCAGTCAACGACGACAACAAGATTGTTGTAGAGTACGACATCAATAGTCTCATAACCTTTGCGGACAAAAAGGACAAGAGCTATCGTAAGAATCGTGTTATCCGTGTTTATGATACATTTCAAGAGGCGATACAGCTCAACTTTCCACCCAACAAGTATGACAATTCTCCAGATGGTTGGGATATTATGGAAGGCATTGGTAAAACAATATTAAAGCAGTTTTTCGATGCAGGAGCAATTACAGACGTTTCCTATGATGAGGATTTTCTTGTTGACCGAGAGGCCAGCATAGATGATGAAACTTATTTTAATATTGCTCTGAAAGCGGTAGACAGTTCAGAGAAACTCTATTTTACTATAAAAACGAGATAAGGAGGAGAATGTATGAGCGAACTTTTGCAGTACCACAAAAACCCTATATCAGTTAGGGAGGGAAAAGTGTTCCTCGACGGTCTCGAAGTTTTTGATTCCGTAAAGTGTGAGATTAAATTCACGCCGGACGTATGGACAGGACGACAGCTTGGGGACAGGAGTGCAAGTAGCCGTTGGCTCGGTTATAGTATTACAGGCAGTATTACTCGGCGACGCACTACGGCATGGCTGAAAGAAACGATACAGGATTATATTAAAACTGGAAAAACGCCAGAGTTTACTGTACAGGGCATTATGAATGATGCAGGTTCTGAATATTTCGCCAACAACGGATCTGATACGGTTACGGTTGTTGGGGTTGTACTGACAGGGGATTTGTCTTTGCTCAATCTTGACGCAGATGGGCAGATACTTGACGATGTAATGGGATTCAACGCAAAGGCAATTGTATAATCAAAGACCCTTTTTGCGGGTAGCTCGGAGGGTTTTATATATTACAGAAAAGGAGATTTTACCATGAAAAAAGATTTGAAATATTTTATGCGCAGTCAGGAACCGGAGATTGTCACAGCACCTGGCCCGGAGAGTTTCAAGGACGAACAAGGCAATGTAATCCAGTTTGAGATCAAAGTGCTTACGCAGGAAGAAATTAACAAGATCAATGATGGATATCGCAAGCGGAGTATGGCGACGGACAAAAAAGGAAATCCGCTTATTGCAATGGGTGAGGTTGTTTGGAAAACAGAAAAAGACAGTGCAAAAGCTTCTCGTCACCTTATGGTAGAAGCCTTACATTATCCAAATCTGAAAGACCCTGAACTGATGAACTATTACGGCTGCGCCGACGTTACAGAAATGCCATTCAAGGTATTTCCGAAGGCCGACGAATATCAGCATGTTTCTCGTATCGTCATGCAAGCGTTAGGTCTTGCAAGTTCGGTCAATGATGACGAGGACTTGAATGAAGCAAAAAACTCGTAAGCTCCAAAGGTAGCGACGGTTATTGGGCGCACGTTCTCTGGCAAAGACATAATCTCCGAATGGAGGAATTTTATGCTATGCCAAGAAGGACACAGCTCTTATATATTGCGTCGGAACTTGAGGAGGATAAAAACCCAGTAAGGTACTATAGAATCATGAAAGGAGGCGGCGCATAATGGCTGATTTATCCGCTCGGTTTAAATTGATAGATGAAATGTCGGATAAACTCGGTAAAATGGCCGAAACCGGCCAGAATATGATTGCTCAATGGGAGTCAGCCGGCGCCGCAATCAATGCGGCTTTCAGCGAAATCAGTGGAACAGTTACAACCGCAGCAGGCTCTGTGGACGGTGTGGCAACTTCTATTAGTAATTTGCAAGGCTCAGTAAGCAATACCGCTTCGCACACGGATTCTCTTACTGATAGTTTGAATAACTATGGAGACACAGCAGAGAACACTACAGAACAAATTGACGAATTAGAGGAAGCTGTTGCAGCTCAAGAACAAACCCTGCGGCAATGCGAACAAGCCGCAGAGGGATTAGATAACTCACTCAAACAAGCACATACAACCGAAGAAAAACTAACCGAAACAATGGAAAAGGCTGCTCGTATATCAGGAGAATTAGCGGACAATGACAAAGTATCTGCTGAAACGAAAGAGGATCTGGCAAGAGCTAGTCAAGAAGCCGAAACAGCTATGCAAGAACTTACTGCAGCACAGCGAGAAGCCGATGAGGCTATGGCGGAATATGAAGCGGTGCTTTCTTCTGGTACAGAAAATCTTGAGGAACTTGAGCGGGTGACCGAACGGGCAAGTGCAGCGTCGGTTGCTTTGAATGAAGCAAACCGCAGAGCAACAGACGCTACAGAGGAACTGGCTGATTCTGCCGAGCGGGCAGCCGACGAGGCAGAGAATAGTAGTGAGCGAGGACAAGATGCCGCCGAAAAATTAGCTGGAGCCTTGACGGCAGCAGGAATAGCAGGTCTTTTACGGGAAATAATCAATGCCTACATGGGAGCTTCGGCGGCAGCGTCAGAATTTGAAGTCGCTAGCATGAAAATCTCCACAATTGCTGATACTGCACAAGTACCGCTTTCGCAGATTTCAACTGACCTTATGAACCTTTCAAGGGATACAGGAATCATTGTAGATGGGCTTTCAGATGCAGCTTACTCAGCGCTTTCCGCCAGCGTCAATACAGCGGACGCAGTGAAGTTTACGAGCACAGCTTCAAAACTGGCAGTAGGAGGATTCACAAGCTCGGCAACGGCGGTAGATGTGTTGACAACGGCATTAAACGCTTACGGTCTGGAAGCCAGCCATGCGGAGAATATATCTGATATGCTCATAACTACACAGAATCTCGGTAAAACCACGGTGGACGAACTGGCGGCCTCTGTTGGTAAGGTGATTCCTCTTGCGTCCGCATATGGCGTTGAGATGGATAATCTTTCAGCGGCATACGCAGAGCTGACAAAGGGCGGTATTGCTACGGCGGAGGCAGGAACCTACTTGAAATCCATGCTGAATGAGTTGGGTGATAGTGGCAGTATGGTAAGTGCGGTATTGCTAGAGCAGACTGGTAATTCGTTCTCACAGCTCATAGGGCAGGGGTATTCTTTGGGCGACGTTATGGCAGTGCTGGGAGAGAGCGTCAACGGGAACGCCGGAGCTTTTAATGAGTTATGGAGCAGCTCTGAGGCTGGAATTGGTGCGCTGTCTCTTTACAATGCAGGGGCGGAACAGTTTAACTCTACCCTTGACTCTATGAAAAACTCTATCGGGGCAACAGAAACGGCATATGCAATCATGACGGATACCGCGGCTCATGCACAGGAGGAGCTTTCAAACGCAGTGAACAATCTGAAAATATCCATAGGACAGAACATTAACCCTCTTGTGGAAAGGCTGTACGGACTGGGAACCAACATTCTCAATGGAATGACACAGTTTACGCAGGAACACCCGATTGTTACGAAACTGATTTCGGCTACTGCTATTGGGCTTGGAGTAGCCGCAGCGAGTATGATTGCAGTTACGACGGCGACCACAGTAGCGATTCCGGCGATCACAGCATTTGGCACGGCACTCAATGCCGCACTCGGCCCAATCGGCTGGATTGCCATAGGGATAACCGCCCTTGTAGCGGCAGGCACAGCTCTTGTGGCTATGCTCTCCGACACGTCAGACGAAACAGCAGGTATGACGGCTACGACGAGGGCGCAGTATTATGAGCTGCAAGACCTCAATGCGGAATATGAGGAGGCCTGTGAGAGGTATGGGGAAACTTCCGAGGAGGCTTCAAGGCTCAAGTACCAGGTGGACGATTTATCGGTGGTGTTTGAGAAAAACAGACAGACCGTAGAGGAGTTTACCGTAGAGGTGGACGCACTCTGCGAAAGTGTCCGGCAGGTAACGAGCGACTTCAACGACGGTATGGCGTCCATAAAAAGCACGGAGACCGACTCTCTTGCTCTTATTCAGAAATATGAGGATTTGTCTGCACAGGCAGAGTTTGCCGGGGCGCAGGAAAAAGAGCTTGAGGCTATTACGAAGAAACTGACGGAGAGCTACCCAGATTTGGCAGCACAGATGGACGGGGCGACGTTAAGTACAGACGGCTATGTAGAGGCCATGAAAAGGGCCTGCGAGCAGATGGCAGAGGAACAGAGACAGCAGCAGGCGCAGGACACCTATATAGAGGCATTGCAGAAACAGGCGAAGCTTGAGGACGAGATAGCGAAAGCAGAGGCGAACCTCAATGCGGAACGGGAAGCTCGTGGAATGTATTATAACGAGCAGAAGAAGCAGTGGACGAATGGCTGGTATACCGAGGACAGCCTGTGGGCGGACTGGACGACTGACCTTGACGAATATACAAGCGCATTAGAGGAGCTGAACGTAGCACAGGCAGAGAATGAGGCCATAATCGCACAGATCAAACAGAACTGGGAGAATCTTGCTGAGGCAGAGGCGGCAGCAGAGGAAACCATATCATGGCAGGAGGCAGTGTCCACGGCTTATGAGAGCGTCCGGGAGGAGATAGAGAAGCTTTGCACTGTCTATAATGAAGTTTATGAGGCAGCTCTTGAGAGCTTTTCGGGGCAGTTTGGATTATTTGACGAGGCAAGCATGAAATCCGAGGAGTATACGAACGCCACTATTGAGAATGCACAGAAAGCCCTCGAAAGCCAGCTTGCCTATTGGGAGAATTATAACGCGAACCTTCAAACGCTTACGGAGTATGGGGAGAGTCTTACGGGAGAGGCAAGGGAAAACTATGCCGCCCTTTTGGCCTATGCGCAGGACGGCAGCGAGGAGGCCGCCGGGCTTGCGAACAGTATGGCGGAGGCGATTCAAAACGGAGACGCAGCAACGATAGAAGCCCTTTCCAATACAGTGGCAAAGGTGTCGGCGCAACAGGAAGCAGCGGCGGCGACTACGGCGGATTTTGTCACAGACTTTACTACGCAGATGGATGAACTTGAGAAGGAAATGCAGGCGATGGTACAGGGCATGGATTTGAGTGAGGAGGCAGCGTCTTCCGCAACCTCTACGATCACGTCTTACGTCAATCAAATCCGAGCCGGAAAAGACAGTGCGGTAGCTGCAGCGGAGGAGGTGTCAAATGCGGTTACAGCGGCACTGGCAAGTGCAAATACCACTGTCAATGTAAAGGTCAATTCCAGTAGCAGTGTACCAGGTCACGCAAATGGTACAACAAATGCGGAAAGCATGTTTCTTGCCGGGGAGAACGGGCCGGAGCTAGTGGCACGTCCGGCAGCGGCATACGCAAATGGCACAACGAACAGCACGGATTATTTTATTGCGGGGGAAAACGGACCAGAGTTGATTGTCGGGGAGCAGGGCAGCACTGTATTCCCGACAGAGGAAACAGACAGACTTATATCTGCCTTAAACGATAAACGGCAGCCGTTACAAATATTCGCGGATAGCAGCACAAGAGAAACCGGAGGCGGAGGAGCGACGGAGCAGGTAAGGCGCATATTACTTGAGATCGCGGGTAGCGGTGCAATCGAGGTACAAGGCGGAGGAACGGCGAATAAAGAAACAATTCTTGAAATCCTTTATGAACACTTACGACCTATGCTGATGAACATTATACAGAGCGAAATCTATGAGGAGGGAGAGTATTCCTATGAGTATTAAATATCAAATGTGGTTGACATACAACGCAGAAAAAGAGAAAATACAGTTCCCCGTCCTCCCAGAGAGCTTTAAGACAAAGAATGGTAGCAAGAATGACAGTGTGAATATTGTTGGGTTGGGTGAAATTGTTATTATGCAGAGTCGCCCAGCGTTGCAATTTAGCTTTTCAAGCTTTTTCCCAGTGACGAAGTTTCCCGGCCTGCAGGTCAGTAGAATAACGAAGCCTCTTTCACTGATACAGAAAATTAATTCGTGGAAAGCTGGGAAGAAACCAGTACATTTTATAGTGACGGCTTGTGGTATAGATCTTTACTGTACGATTGAGGACTTTTCTTATAGCGAAGAGGGAGGTGACCCTGGTACATATCAATATAATATAATGCTTAAAGAATATCGCAAAATTACTATTCGACAAGTCAATATGGATATGATAAACGGACTGGCTACAATTGAAAAGGGAGAGACACGAATAGACAATACCATACAACCAAAGACTTATACTATTGTAAGCGGCGATTGTCTTTGGAATATTGCAAAAAAATTCTACGGAAATGGAAGTAAATATACGGAGATCTATAACGCAAATAAAAGTGTGATAGGGGGAAATCCGAATTTGATATATCCTGGACAGGTTTTAACTATACCATAAGGAGGCAAAGATATGGCAGACGGAATAAGCCTAATGATAATCAAAGGCGAACAAGGCTACGACGTTACCCAGCTTGTTGAACAGATTAAGTGGAGAGGTAGAAAAGGCTCCGCCTCCCGGACGCTCAATGTGACGCTCATAGATGACGGGGACAAACACACCCGGAGCGAGATTGACGTAGAACAGGGACATCAATGCCTATTTTGTTACAACGGGAAAGAGCTTTTTAGGGGAATTATCATGATGCAGACACAGAATAATCAAAAAAAACTAACATTTACAGCCTATGATAATGGGATTTATCTTGCGAATAATAAGGATACATTTACTTATAAGAATAAGACAGCAAGCGATGTGTTCAGAGACTGCTGCACCCGGTTTGGATTACCTATAGGAGAGGTTGCAGAGTGCAGTTATAGAATCCCAGAACTTACTAAGCCGAAAACTACAGCGTTTGATGCTATTTTGGACGCTTTAAGCCTTGATTTTGACGCTACGGGCATAAGACATTATGTGACAAGTGAAAAAGGTAATTTGAATCTCCTCACAAGGCGAGAGAACATTGTACAATGGGTGATTGAAGTTGGGCAAAATCTTATAACTTATTCTTATACAAGAAGTATTGAGGCGATCAAGACTCGTGTAAAAATGGTATCGAAAGAGGGAACGACGTTGACAGAAAGGAGAAACGCTGGACTGGAAGAGAAAATCGGCATTTTTCAGGAAATTGACAAGCCGGACGAAAGCCTCACAGCAGCACAGATAAACGACCTCATTGATAGTATACTCGATGAAAAGAGTATGCCGGGGCGAACACTGGATGTGGAAGCTATAGGGATAAGTGATGTCATTTCCGGAATAGGCATTTATATCATTATCCCAGAGCTGGGACTGTCCCGGACATTTTATGTAGACAGCGACATACATACATTCAAAGACAACCTGCATACCATGTCGCTCAAGCTAAATTATGCGAATGATCTTTCCAAATCGGAAAAAGGCAGCGGAGACGGCAAGTATTACAAGGTGGGCGACATAGTGCAATTCAACGGAGGGCCGCATTACGTTAGTAGCACAGCAGGAAGACCAACAGGCTCACCGTGCGCAGCAGGTCCGGCAAAGATAACATTGATAGCCAAAGGTGCAAAACACCCATGGCACCTCATTCATGCGAACAGCAGCACGAGAGTATATGGGTGGGTGGACAACGGCACATTCAATTAGGAGGAGCGAATATGACAGAGGAAACTAGCTTCAAGCAGCTTTTGCAAGGAATAGCGGGCGACGATTTAGAGGTTTTGCAAGGGATTGTGAAATCTGCAAGTCCCCTCAAGATACAGATTGTAAATGATGATAAGTTGACAATCGGGCTGAATATAACCTATGTTCCGAGACATTTGACGGACTACAAGACAGAAATTAGCGGTCCGAATATTCAGAGCTACTATTACACCGGAAACAACATGGAAAGTGGTACGGCTCCCGTTTCTTCCTCTCACGTTCACGCATTGGGGAGAATACCAGTCACGGTACATAATGCCTTGAAAGTTGGGGAGAAAGTTCATGTCCTTTCTTTCAACCACGGGAAACAGTATTATGTGCTGGATAGAACGGAGGGATAGTTATGGCAGAGGTTTTTATCCCTATACCGATAGATATGGTCACGGAGGCGGAGGAGCAGCCGTCATTAACATACCGCCTTGACCTTGAGATCGGGCGAATTGTTGGCCGAGTAGATAAGCTGGAAGCAGTGAACCAAGCTATCCGAAAGGCTATTATTACGCCACGGTTCAAATGCCTCATTTACGATAACCAGTACGGCAGCGAGGTAGAGGAGGCGATCATCACAAAGGACGCAAGCCCGGAATATATAGAGGCCGTTGTTGAGGGCTTTATAAGGGACGCTTTACGCCCGGACACACGCATACTTTCTATTTATGATTTTCAGTTTGAGTTTAGAGAGGACAGGGCTTATGTGTTTTTCCGGGCAGACACGATATTTGGAGAAACAGAGATTGAGGAGATGATTTAGAGTGTTTGAGGATTATATCTACGAGCGGCTTTTGGAGGACGTGCTGAACAATGCGCCGGAGGACATTGACACCCGGCAGGGGAGTATTTTTTATGACGCAATTTCCGGGCCTTTGCTGAAAATTGCAAAGCTCTACACCGACCTTGACCTCATTGTGGAAATGGTGAGCGTGGTAACGGCAACCGGGGAGGCGCTTGACACAAGGGCCGGAGAATATGGTATTACGAGGCTTGCGGCTACACGGGTAAAGTACCGTGTTACCTTTGAGGGGGTTATGCCGGAGACCGGGGAGCGGTTTTATACGGACGGCCAGTATTTCGTCTTGAGGGACGGAGAGGAAAACGGCCAGCCGATCTATTATCTTGAGGCAGAGGCAGCAGGCATTGGAGGTAACGACATCTACAAGGGAACGCCAGCCGTCCCGGTAAACAACATAGAGGGACTGATTTCGGCTACGTTCGGGGCAATCTACGAAAACGGCAGCAACGAGGAGGACGACGAAAGCCTCCGTACGCGTGTGCAGGAGAAGATAGCAGGCCCGGCGGAGAATGGAAATAAGCAGCACTACAAGACATGGTGTGAGAGCATAGACGGGGTAGGCCGGGCAAGGATATTCCCTCTTTGGAACGGACCAAACACGGTCAAAGCCGTCCTTATAGACGGCGAGGGGCAGCCATGCAGCCCCTTAAAGATTGCAGAGGTACAAAACTATATCGACCCGGTCACAAAGGGCTACACAGCCACGGTAGACGGCAGGACGTACACCGTAGGCGACGGGCTGGGGGAGGGAGTTGCGAACCTTGGAGCGCATTTCACGGCGGCAGGAGCAATACCGCTCACGATTAATGTTAGCTTCAAGGCGGAGCTGGCAAGTGGAGCGACACCCGACGCAGCGCAACAGGAGGCGGCAGAGGGCATTGAGGCATACTTCAAAGGGCTGGTTCTTGATACAGCAGAGGCAGCAGACATTGTTGTTAGAGTGTCTTCCGTCGGAGCGATTTTGAGCGGATTGCAGACTATCCTCGATTACAGCAACCTCAAGCTCAACGGGGCGTCGGTGAATATTACCCCCGGAGAGGACGGAGTACCTGTTATCGGGGAGGTGAGTATTTCGTGAAATTTTATGAAAAGTATTACCCCAGCAATTATGAGGAGCTGATAACCTATTATCCACGGTATTACGGAGATGTATTTGAAATGGTGGAAATTCTAAAGGCATACGGCAGGATAATAGACGGCATTGAGGAAAACATTGAGCAGGCATATCTAAACGGCTTTATTGATTACGCAGACGAGGCAGCCATAGAAAAACTGGAAGGGTTTTTGAAGATAGGGCTGAACAGAAATCGCACTCTTGAGGAGCGCAGGCGACTTGTAAAGTCATATTTTGTTGGATTTGGAAAAATATCTGCTACAGTTTTGAATCGCATTGTTTTGACATATTTTAGAACGACGGCAGAGATTAGTTTGAAACAATGTGATGAAAGTGGAAATCATGGACTTTTTATAATAATTAATAAAGATGCTGAAGAGGTATTGTATACAAGTGATTTTACTAAAATATTACGTCTACGAATACCTGCACATATAAAATGGCAAGTAAATGCAAGAATTATATCCCAGGTTGATAATACTAAATTAAACCAATTGCGGTTGGTATATATAAAGTTTTATATGTATATTCCGTTCTGGGGAGATGATATTTATACTGGACCATACTGCTATGATGGCACACTTACATATAACGCTGTAAGAAAATATAAGCTTGGGCTGTTAATAAGATATTTGATGCACACACAAACACAACAGTATGTATCATATAGACAAAGTAGAATTAAGGCATTTATACAGGAGAGAGAATACACGGACTTATCTCTGCGCAGCTTTTACAGCATAAGCTTTTGGGGTTGTAGTGTATACAATGGTCAAGCATACTATGATGGCACACTTCTGTATAACTCTGTAAGAAACTATAAAGTCTGTATTATAGTAAGAAATTATATAGGCATTTTTACACTACAAAGAATCGTATGCAATAGGAACTGCACAAAAGTGCTTATACAGAACAGAATGCAAACAGATATGTTGCTATATTTTCTGTATAGAATAAAACAGAGGGAATCTATTCTTAAAGTGGCAACGCAATATTTAATAAAATTGAATGTTGTAGAAGAAATAAACCATAATAGCGAGATTTTGTCTATGCAGGTGCTACATAAAAATATTTTAAATATTTGGCACAGATACAAAGGCAAGGTTAAAAACAACAAACCTAAAGTGGTGGATAAAGTTAAGATACAAATGAATATAAACAGTCCATGTGGACACATAGGAAATATGCAGATCATAACACAGCGCAATGTAGCTTATTATGATGGGACGCTGCGTTATGATGGAACAGCAAGATATGACGCATTATACAAAGAAGAAAGGGTGGAATAAAAATGAGTGCAACAAACAAAAATGTAGTAATAACAAAAGCAGCAAGAATGAAACTGGTAAAGGCCAGAGCAGGAGCGATAACTCTTCCCAAAGTTGTAGGTATGGCATTTGGGAATGGAGGCGTAGAAACCGATGGAACGGTGATAGAACCGCCAGATAGTCAAGCAGCTTTGAAAAATGAATTATATAGGAAACCAATTGATGGCTACAGCTTTCCAGAAGACACGATATGTCGTTATGAGTGCACGCTCACAGGTAATGAACTGGCAGGAGAAGAAATCAGTGAAATTGGGCTGTATGATGAGAACGGCGATATTATCTGCATTAAAAACTTTACCCGCAAAGGTAAAGATGATGATGTGGAACAAACCTATGTGCTGGAAGATATCTTTTAAGAAGGGGGGAAATATTATGAAAGATTATACAACTGATAATCCGGTGTTCTCTGATAAGATTCCTATTGTAGAGCGGGCAGACCTTGTAAATTACGAGAATAAGACTAAAGCAGAGAAACAGTTACTTCAAAATGATTTGGTATTAAAAGCACGAATGGATAAGTACCTTGGCGGTGATGACAATACAGAGGGACCAGAATTTGCAGAAGGTATTCAATCAGAAGATGTTATTGGTGCAATAAATGAGGTTTTTCAACTTGGCAGTGAGAAGAAAAAACAGCTTGTGGAAAATCTTACTGCCCTGGGAATTACAGCCTCCACAGATGAAACATGGGAAATGCTGCTAGGCAAAATATTGAACTTGATAAATACATCTAGCGATACAGTTACGGCGGAGACTCTTTTAAGTGGGTACACAGCGCATAATGCTGCTGGGGCAAAGATTACAGGCACCCTTGCAGATAAAACAGGTACAGCGGACCATAGCGCAGAGGCATCTATAGATGGAACAAACAAGCGTATAAAGTTAAAAGTACCGGCAACAGGGAAATACGGTGTAGGAAATTATCTATATGCTGCATACACTACAATTGCAAACCTAATTGGTCTTACCGCAGCAAAGCTTGTAAAGGGGAATACAATATTAGGAATAACAGGCAATAACAATAATATGGATACCAGTGGAGCAGATGCAGGAGCAGGAGACATTTTAGCTGGAAAAAAAGCTGGGGTAAAAGGCAGCTTAGTTACAGGCACCCTTGCAGATAAAACAGGTACAGCAGACTATAACGCGGAGGCATCTATAGATGCAACAAACAAGCGTATAAAGTTAAAAGTACCAGCAACTGCAAAATATAGTGTAGGAAACTATCTGTATACTGCATACACCACAATTGCGAATCTAATTGGCCTCACAGCAGCAAAGCTTGTCAAAGGGAATACGATATTAGGGATAACAGGCAATAACAATAATATGGATACCAGTGGGGCAGACGCAGCAGCGGGAGATATTTTGTCTGGGAAAAAAGCTGGGGTAAAAGGCAGCTTAATTACAGGCACAATGCCAAATAAAGGAGCGTGGACAGGGACGGTTGCAGCAGCATCTAAAATTACCATACCAGCAGGATATCATAACGGAAACGGTTATGCACAATGCACTGATAAAGGATATAACCAAGGTGTAACAGATGCTGACAATAGGGTAAACACAAACAGTGCGAACTATAAAGGCGGCTACAATGCAGGAGTAAGCGCCGCTGATGGGCGAGTAAACGCAGATAGTGCCAACTATAAGGGCGGGTATAACGCGGGAGTAAGCGCGACCAAAAAGGGAACCGCAGGTGCAGGAGATGTGTTGTCTGGAAAAACTTTTACGAATAGTAGTAGTGTAGGAGCCAGCGGAACAATGGCAAACAAAGGAAGTACAACACAAGATGCCGTGGCGACACAAGATGACACTTATACATATTTGACAGTGCCAGCGGCTGGATATTACAACACGGCTAGTAAGCTTAGGACGAAAAATAGTAATTTACAACAAAAGCTTTATGTCCCAAATCCTTTCTGGTTATGTGTAACTGGCTCTGGAAATTTTGGTAATGGTACAGCCGTGGGAGGAGTAAGCGGAATATGGTTAGACCTTACAAACGTTAAAAAATTAAATTTTAGTGATATAAGTGTTAGTGGTTCTCCTAGTACACATGCTGTTACCATAAGGCCTAAAAATGAGGGACATTATGGTAATGTTGAGGAAGCTGTATGTAGTGCTGTCCTGAACGATGGCTCGATTGCTGAACTTGATGTTAGTAATCTTACAGGGGTTTATTATCTTGTACTTGCAGCAAGTGCAAGGCCAAGTAGCGGCTACAAAACATATAAAATAAGTGCAAAATGTACAGTTTCATAAAAAGCTACTTTACCTAAATACCAATGTAGCAGAACCATTACTTTGACGAATTGAACCATTTTCAGTTTGTTTGCTTTGGCTTACTTTTGCTGTTATGGTAGTTAATTCGTACAGAAAGTGCATCCACACCGATTTCGGCGAACAATGGCAACAAATGTTCTAAAGAAAGGAATGCCATTAGAAGAAGTTAAAGAATTATTAGGACATACTAAGTTGGATACAACTATGATCTATTGTACAGTTAGCAAGGAAAATGTAAAGCATTCTCATCAGAAATTAATGAGTGCATAGATAGAATTATAAAGAACTTTATACAAGAACTTTTCAGACTCTGTAACAGAGTCTTTTTGTGGTTTGAGGAAACAAAAAAGCGAGATTTTGTCAGGACTATACATGTATAGTGGTACCGCAGGTAGTTAGAGATCGGTCTTTAAGCCAGTGTAGCAGATAAATAGTAATTTAGCAAGCATATATTACTTAGGCACTGGCACCAGTTTTGATATAAAGTCTAAATTTCCTGACAGTTATCAAAACTTTACAGTAGATAATTTCATTGTTGGAATAGAATCAATGCCGTCAGCTAAAGGACAATTAATTAGGGACACTGGGGAAAACGTGCGAAGTTCAGTAAAAGGTTTTGAAATATCGAAGTCATACGATAATGGCATACTTACGATTTCTGGTACTACACAAACAACAAAGATAATTAATAGCAGTGGAGGAGCAGTTGGAGGTTCCGGTACTCAAACAGGAGTTGTTTTCGCTTATGTAGTTACTGGCGAAATAAGTATGACTTAAAAAAAGTTATTTATATATACCTTAAATTAAGGTTTGCGAGATAAACTAAATGTTTTTAATTTGTCCTACGGATAAGTATACTTTACAGACACTCGTAACTGATCGATTATACGACGTGTAGTGTACGCTGTTTGTTGCAGTTGCTACATTACCACTTACTGTTACGACTCCAGTAGACGCATTATAGCTTACACTTGGTTTTGTATATCGCAGAGCAAAACTGGCACCTGGGTGAGCGTCTCCAGTATTGATCTCGCCGACGCTGCCACCTGTTGATGGGCTATCTCCTGGCATGACTATAAAGTTATCATCTGTAAATTTTTGATAGTCGTTTGGGAATTTGGTTTTGATATTAAAGCTTGTGCCAGTCCCTAAAAAGTAGACGCCCCCTGCTAAATTACTATTTTTCGTCCTAAACGACCGCATATGAGCATCAAAAGAGAAATTTGGTGTTGATATGCGTTTATTTATGCGCAAAAGAGGAAGAAAGGAGAAAAAGTAATGGATAATCCAGTAACACACAGAGAATTAGAGCAATTTAAGGAGCTGATGGAGTCAGAAAATGACCGACTCAAGGAAGAAAATGACCGACAGAATCACCGCATCAATAATTTAGAAGAAAGTATTAAGGAGATTTCCAACCTAACAGCAGCTACGCAAAAGCTGGCTGATAATATGGAAAACATGCTGAAAGTTCAAGAGCAACAAAGCAATCGTCTAGCACAAATTGAAAACAGAGACGGCGAGAAGTGGCGTAAGGCAATGGCATATATTGGTACTGCCATACTTGGTGCTGTTCTCGCCATCGTTTTTGCAAAAATTGGATTATAGGAGGCGGCAAAGTGAAGAAACAGAAAAGGACGATGGACATTATCCTAATATTTATCGCTGTATTTCTGCTTGCTTTTATTGTTATAATGCTGGTTTTATATTACATCACTGGTGCAATCCCAGATACCTTATGCACTTGTGTGTTTACAGCGTGTGGAGGGGAATGCGGCATTATGGGGTGGATTAAGACAACAAAAGAGCGACAGAGAGAACGACAGTATGAATTAGAAGATAAGAAGTATCAAGAAGGCATGGAAAAGCAGAATGATAATAGTTTTGAAGAAAACATGTCAGAATAGGAGGAAGTTGTGGATTTTTTCATTAGTAACTGGTATGTGATGGTTGCAGTTACCGTTGTTTTGGCAGGAGCTGGATATAGCATATATGTCTTTATTAAGAAGCTAAATACGGAACAACTGAAGTCTTTAAAGGAATGGGTGCTATGGGCTGTAACGAAGGCTGAGAAAGAATTAGGTTCTGGCACTGGCAAACTGAAACTAAGATATGTTTACGATATGTTTATCACAAAGTTTCCTTGGCTTAGAAATGCAATTAGCTTTGAAATGGTAAGCATGATGGTTGATGATGCTCTTGAGGAAATGAGGACAATGTTGGAAAGCAATAAGGCTGTCAAAGATTTTGTAAATGGTTTTTCTGAAGAATAGGGGAATAAAAAGGAAAGACAATTCGAGAGTAGATTTGAAATTATCATAATGAAACATAGTTCAGGGTGGCAATTTGCCACCCTATTTCTTTGAACAGGATTAGACAGATATAAGAAAGTGAGGAAAAAGAAATGAAATTCACCAATAGCTCGCTAGTAGTTTATAGAAAAATAAGCCCCAATAAGACATCTCCAAGGAATCATACAATTGATACTATTACAATTCATTGTATGGCAGGGAATCTATCTATTGAAGCATGTGGAAATGTATTTGCTTCGTCTTCCAGAAAAGCATCTTCTAATTATGGGATAGGAACAGATGGACGAATTGCATTGTATGTTGAGGAAAAAGATAGGTCATGGGCATCGTCGAATGCGAAAAATGACCATAGAGCAGTTACTATTGAAGTTGCAAATGATGGTGGAGCCCCCGATTGGCATGTATCTGATAGGGCTATAGCAAGCTTGATTGAACTTGTAACGGATATTTGTAAGAGAAATTCTATTAAAAAGTTAGTATGGAGTACAAATAAAACGGATAGAATAAACCATTTGCATGGTTGCAATATGACTGTACATAGAGATTTTGCAGCGAAAGCCTGTCCAGGGAATTACCTGTATAATCTGCATAGTTATATTGCAGAACAAGTGAATGAACGGCTTAGTGTGAAAACAACACCAACAAATGCAGCGATAACACCAGAAAGTAATCCATATAAAGAACCAACAACGAATATAAGGAAAGGTACAAAAGGAGAAGGTGCAAAATGGGTGCAATGGTATCTGTGGCGTTTTGGCTTGCTGGATAAGTTTGGAATTGATGGTGTAATCAGTTCCCAATCTGATACAGCAATTCGAGAGGCGCAACGCAGATTAGGGCTTGCGGTAGATGGCATTGTAGGTAAAAATACACGTCAGACATTTAAACAGGTGTTTGGACGGGTGTGACCATAATTATAAAAATCATTTAAACGTGGATTTTTCACAAAAGACCTGTTCATGAAATTTAAGAATGGGTCTTTTTTTATATTGAAAGAGAGCGGAATGTATGATAGAATAAAATACATAGCAGATTGTATTGATATCAGTACAATTTTTGAAAAGACAAAAAATTGGGCTGAAAAAGGTCATTATCAGAATATTCAGACAATTACCTGCAAAAACGAGCTCTGAAAGCCTTGATTTTAGCGGGCTGTGGAAGGATACCGTAGAAATGGAGAATACCCGTTTAAGGGAATTGACACTCAAAATTAAAATGAACGATAGTTTTTCCGTATTCGTTGGTAGAAATGGAGAATACCCGTTTAAGGGAATTGACACTTTTATCTAGCTTTTTCGCCATCACATACTCCTTCCGGTAGAAATGGAGAATACCCGTATAAGGGAATTGACACAATCTTTTGGTCACATACCAATCACTGAAACTATAATGTAGAAATGGAGAATACCCGTATAAGGGAATTGGCCTTCCGCCTTTCCTGATGCCTATTGTAAGGCAGATTGAAAAAAGGGTTGCGATTAGCAGCCCTCTTTGCATAAGCATTATAGCAAAATTATAGCACGTTTTTTCAAAAATCTTGTAAAATAAGAATTTACACGCAATTAACTAACTGATTCGTAATCAGTAGGTCGAGGGTTCGAGTCCCTTTGGAAGCTTTTTTATTAAGACGTGATTTTTTTACGTCTTTTGTTTATGTATATGGGCGTCTAAATGAAGCATATCAGAGAAGATGAGATTTTTCTACTTGATTGGGCAGAGGAAATATGCCATTAATAGACCGCGCGGCAAGTAGGGAAAATCTTTTCTTCTACTCGATTTATACAGACTGATATTATAGTGTGTGTAGAGAGGAATAAAAGGATGAGATTTTTGTATGGAACAGGAAATCCAGCAAAATTGTCTGCAATGAAAAAATGTTTGGAAAGCATTAATCGTAAATATAATATCGAACTTATCGGATTGAAAGATTTGAATGTGGAAATTCCTTTAGCGCCAGAAAATGGAAGCACTCCGTTGGAGAATGCGCATCAGAAGGCAGTTACATATTACAAAGCTTTTCGACTGCCAGTGTTTTCCTGCGATTCTGGCTTATATTTTGATAATATACTTGAACAGGATCAACCAGGAGTTCATGTGCGTACAGTGAATGGAAAAAGCCTTACAGATGAGGAAATGGTTGTGCACTATTCAGGACTTGCAAAAAAGTACAATAATTTAACAGCTCATTATAAAAATGCTATCTGTTTTGTTTACGATGACACACATTTGTACGAGGCAATGGATCCGTCTATGGAGAGTGAAAAGTTTGTGATAGCCACAAAACCACACTCGGCAATACGAGAAAAAGGATTTCCGATAGATAGTTTATCTATTGATATTAAGACTGGAAAATATTTCTATGACCTGTCAAAAAGAAAACTAAATCAAATGGCAGTAGAAGATGGATTTTTGCAATTTTTTGAATTTATTTTAAAGGAAATAAAAGGCTTGTAACTTGATATTTTTTGAGTTACAAGCCTTTTGAAATAATGTGGTCAAAACCCTGCTGGCTTTAGATAATGGATAGTTCACATTAATCTGTTAAATGTCGAATCGCATCTAGTGCTCCATTAAACATATCAGTGACTTCTTTTGCTGAATAATTATTGTTTTCTAGTGTATTTTCCATAATCTTCAATAACTGTTCCTGAAGATGTGCCTTGTGGTAAACATCATCTCCGTTGGTAGGAGTTTTAAGGTTATCATACATCTTATCATAAAATTTTAGCAATTGTTGATTGGTCGTTTCCCTGCATTTTATAACATCACTTAAAGCAATTGCCTTTTGCGCACAGGAAGAATCACTGTTTAACTGCCGCAGTTCTGAAATAACTTGATTGAAATGTTCAGTCTGGTGCGCAATGTACTCAATCTGTGTAAGACAATATTCTATCGAATATTTATTTTCTGCCACAGAATCCTCTATTATGTTCGATTCTGTTTCGGCTGTAATATTATTAATTGTCTGTTCTGACATAATATAATCCTCCAAATTCTGATTTGGCGGACACGCAAGGCATAGCATATTTTGCGTCAAAAAGCGTGCCCTGCCTTGTTTTACAAGTCCCTTAGCTCTTTTGAGATAAGTGGTTCCATATTTTTTCCCTTGAGAATCTACTACAATAATGTTTTTTGTCATGGGTGTCATCCCCCTTGGTTCGATTGTTATGAAAGGTCTGCTGTTTTTTGTTATGGGTTCATCCCCTACCCCTCTAATACTTAGTATAATGGTATTATCTTTATTTTACAAGGAATTTTTTATTTTGGAGAATAGATAATAACAAAAACAGTAGAGAATTTTCTATTTTAATGTTATACTATGAAAATTAAAAAATAATTTGATGGGAGAAATGTTTGGTGATTTTTAGAGCAAAAAGTGGAGCAGAGATTATTGAAAAAATACAAATTGATGAATTTGAGGCAATGAAAAAATATACTTCTATTAACCATGTCCTTGCCATTGTAAAAATAGAAAATGATTATCTGATGGGTTGGCATAAGTGGAGAAATGACTGGGAAACATTTGGTGGTCTGATTGAATCTGGAGAATATTTAAGAGAATGCATTTATAGAGAGTGTGAGGAAGAACTTGGAATTAAGAATGTAAATTTTGACTATCTTGGCATTGTACATTATTATATGCCGCCTGGATACTGGATTAAAGAATGGCATGAGGAATATGGTGGACTTTACGGTATTACACTTCCAAGAGAGGCATTAGCTATGATAGAACAAAAACGAATGGATAGAGATGAAATTGGAGAGATCGCATTTTATTCCGATATTAAAGAGCGCGGTGAAAAAATAGATGAGATAAATGAAAAATTATTAACATTTTATTAAAATAAAAGATAAGACAGAATGAAAGCTATTTTTAGAAAGGATGCAATATGCTTACAGTAAAAAATAAAAACTTTTCTGCTTTGCAGATTTGTATGTCAGGACAGTGTTTTAGAATGGAAAAATGTGGCGAAAACAGATATTGCCTTGTCGCCCAAGGAAAATATCTTGAGTTATCTCAACAAGGTGATAGTATTTCATTTGACTGCACACAAGAAGAATATGATGGTATCTGGAAAAAATACTTTGATATGGAGACTGATTATGCTGAAATTATAGCTAGTATTGATGAAAATGACACCTATCTAATAGCAGCGGCAGAATATGGAAAAGGGATAAGAATACTTTATCAAGATTTATGGGAAATGATTATTTCATTTATTATCTCACAACAGAATAATATTAAAAGGATTCGCAAATGTATAAAGCGGCTGTGTGAAAAATATGGAGAGCAAAGAAAAACTGTTAATGGTGTGATATACTTTGACTTTCCAACACCGGAATCCTTGGCAGAGGCGCGCATTGAAGATTTATATGCCTGTGGTTTGGGCTATCGGAGCCAATATATTCATAGGACAGCCAACAGCGTGTATCATGGGGATATCAATTTAGAAGTACTTTGGCAAATGGATTATGACGCTGCCAAAAAGGAATTAATAAAATTACATGGCGTAGGTGTAAAAGTTGCCGATTGTATTTGTTTATTTGCACTGCACAAAACAGATGCTTTTCCAAGAGATACACATATTAATAAAGTGCTTGCCGCACAATATCCAGAAGGATTTCCATTTGAGAAGTATGGAAAAAATAGTGGTATATTACAACAATATTTATTTTATTATGACTTAAAATAATTTATTTATGGTTACGATTTATATAACAATTAGCATTTGCTGTAACAGTTCAGCTATGCAGAATTGATTGTGCAAATTGTATGTGAGAGTTTACTCGCTAAGGACAATTTAGGACAAACGCCCATCATGAAATAAGTCGCTGGCAAAGACCTGATTATCATTAGGGAAAATGTATATTCTAGGACTTATGAATGGGCAGAACTGAACTGTAACTATTTGTTGAAAAAAGTTGAAAAAAGTACTTGACAGAAGACGATAAAGTGTGATAATCTATAAAAGCTGTCGCAAATAAGACAAGCAAAACAAAGAACCTTGACAAATAAACAGTAATGCAACCCTGAAAATTCTAAAAAAGAATTATTCAGAGAACATGTCCTATTAAATAGGATACAACCTAAAAGTAAATGCATTGAAAAATGCAACGGATTTAGCCAGTTTTA
>JAAZZQ010000051.1 GCA_014239155.1 Lachnospiraceae bacterium
GATATTTTTCCCTCAAGATATTTCTGGACAGCCAGTATCTTATCCTCAGGGCTAATACGATTTCTGGACATAAAATATGCTCCCTTCTAAGTAACAAGTTTTTATTATTTCACTTGTCTACCTAGAAGGGAGCATATCAAACTTCGCGCTACGCGCCCTTGACAGCTTTTCCCGCCTTTGCTTTTGGGCAGTCAAGAGGACGAAATCAGTAAACTGCTTTCGCCCTCAATTTATTATGGGGTTTGTTACGCAGTAGGAGTTATTTTGCCCTTGATTTATGCGGATTTGCGGGCGTTGAAATGACGGGGTAAGGGTTTTATCTGTCTATCCTCGAAAATGGTGTTCTATTGCGTAACATAGTTCCTATTAAGCTAATCTATGCTTAACTTAATTACCTTTTTGATGTAGCATTATGAAAATTCTATATTCATAGTGGAAACATTTCCTTCAAATGTTGGTAATTTTGAATATTCATTTTCAGAATAATTTGTTATAATATTTGTAAAACTGTTGAAAAATATTAGATAAAATAATTTGTAAAAGATGGGAAGGTAAGTAAGATGGGATTTCCAACAAATGTTGCTGATGAAGTTTTGGTGCGGTGTGGTAGACATTGTTGTTTATGTGGAAAATATGTAGGGCAAAAAATAGAATTGCATCACATAAAACAAGTTGCCGATGGAGGAGATGATAGTGTTGATAATTGCATACCATTGTGTTTTGACTGTCATGCTGAAGTGAAAGCATATAATAATCTTCATCCCAAAGGTAGAAAATTTACAGAAAAAGAATTAAAAGGACATAGAGATAAATGTTATGCAAGATATTCAATAAACTCAAATAACAATAAAGATACATATAATTTTGACAATATGCACAAAAAAATATTTCAGCCAACCTCAAATGACCTATTAGCACAATGGGGATATTCAGAATTGGATAAAACTTGTCCGTTATTTCAGGGTAATATAATTCTTGTGGCTGGATATACTGGAACGGGAAAAAGTGCATATTTACACCATGTTGTTAATTTTAACATTAAAAGAGGGCAAAGAATAGTATATTGCTGTTTAAAAGATAAGGTTTTTAATGTAGCATTAGAAATTATTGCAGAAGATGCTCATGTAAATGTAGAATACATAAAACGTGGTATGATTACAGAAGAAGATTGGAATAAAATAACTCATAACCAAAACATATCGGACAGCAAGAATCTAGCACTAATTCCATACAGTGAAATTTCAGATAATAGTGATATTATATCATTAGTTGAAAGTTCAGGTGCAGAGATAGTTGTAATAGATGATTTTAATGGAATTATATTTGATGATTGTAAATTAGTTGAAAGATTTTTTTATCAGCTAAAAAGCGTTTCGGCAAAAAATGGTGTAATAATATTTATGATTTATAATCTTAGTATTCCTTCAAGACCAGATAAGCGCCCTATGCTTAAAGACTTTCCATCTGACGATTATTACCGATTATTTGATACAGTGCAATTATTATATAGACAAAATATGTTCTACATTGATGATTGCAAAGGTCAAGATAATTTAGAAGTAATTATTGCTAAGGGAGCTTTGAAAAATCCTCAAATTATAAATTTATAATATTATTGTATTTGATTGCATTGAAAAACAATATATAATAAACAGAGAGTTGACCATTATTCAAAATGATAACTCTCTGTTTCTTGCACCCTGTCTGCCAGCGTTAATGATAAGTTAGTTTCTATACTTCCTTATCACCGTAAACCTCAATGTTTAAAGGCTTATGAAGGGATATAAAAGATATGATAAAAATATTATTCGTCTGCCACGGCAGGATCTTGAAAAATCCCAAAAAAGTCAGTAAAATGAATGATTTCTCGAAAGAGCAAGGCACTTACTACACTACTACTACACCATTTTTGAAAGAGCCTTGAGATGACAAACAGAAAATTCAACATAAATTTTTGAAAATATAGTATTATTCATAAAATTTTGGTATGATATGAATTGGGCAGACATTGTCTGTCCAATTCGATTTGGAGGTGCATTTATGGCAGAAAGCCAGAATATTGAATGGAAAGAATCGTGGCGTAACGAATGTCTAAAATGGATATGCGGATTTGCCAATGCACAGGGTGGGAAAATTTATATTGGTACAAATGATGATGGGACGGTCATTGGAATTAAGGACAGCAAAAAATTAATGGAAGACATTCCAAACAAAGTAAGGGATGTTCTTGGAATTATTGTAGATGTGAATTTGCTGACGGAGGATGGGAAAGATTATATTGAAATTTGTGTCAATCCCAATACTTATCCCGTAAATTACCAGGGAGAATATCATTATCGTAGCGGAAGTACAAAGCAATTACTCAAAGGACAGGCATTAAATCAGTTTCTCTTGAAAAAGACCGGAATTACATGGGACAGTGTACCCATACAAGGGGCAGCAATAAAAGATTTACGCAATGACAGTTTTGATATTTTCAGAGAACAGGCTGTAAAAAGTAAGAGGATGGACGAGCTGGATATTCGGGTAAGCAATGAGCAGCTGCTTGACCGCTTAAACCTTATTAATGAAGGGTAGCTTACAAGAGCAGCGATTTTGCTGTTTCATCATAATCCGGAGAAATGGATTCCCGGCTCTTATGTTAAGATTGCCTATTTTCAAACAGAATCCGATATTTTGTATCAGGACGAAGTGCATGGCTCTTTATTGTCACAGGCCGACAGGGTTGTAGATTTAATCTATACAAAATATCTGAAAGGCATTATTTCTTATCAAAACATTACCAGAGTAGAAACCTATCCTTATCCAAAAGAAGCGATAAGGGAAGCCGTCTTAAATGCAATATCACATAAAAATTATGCAACTCTGGTTCCGATTCAAATCAGGGTTTATGATAATCGGATCATGGTTGCGAATGACTGCGTATTTCTTGATGACTGGACGGTTGATGATTTGCTTGGAGCGCATAAGTCTAGGCCTTATAATCCGCTGATTGCCAATACTTTTTTCGGACAGGATTTATAGAGTCATGGGGACGTGGAATCCAAAAAATAAAAGACAGCTGTATGTTGGCAGGAAATGAAATTCCGCGATATAAGGTAAAAAGAGAAGATATTACGGTAATATTTAAGAGCTTATATAATAAGAGTACCCAAGATAATACCCAAGACGAGAATTTGACGGATAAAGCGAGACAAATTCTCAGTATTTGCAAAAAAGAAAAAAGCAAACAAGAAATTGCGAATCTTATGGGATACAGAACGATAAAAAGCATAAAGCCAGAGGTGGAATCCTTATTGAATAAAGGGAAGCTGAAGATGTCAATCCCTGATAAACCCAAAAGTAAAAATCAGAAATATATTGTGGTAAAAGTCGAGAATTTAGATTAAAATAAATTATTTGCTTGAGATGAAGATATTTGATTTTTATGATGTGGCTTGTGAATGTAAAAGATTTATTTAGGAGACTTTAAACAAAGGGGATATACGTTATGATTACAGAGGTAGAATTTCTAAAATTGCTTCATTTTTTGAAGTTTGAAGAGAAAAATAATATATATAAAAATACATATACGAATGGAGAAAGTATTGAAGTTGATTTTAATTTAAAAGAGATAGCATATACTCCTCTAGATGAGAATTTTAAAATTGGGGAATATCCAACAAAAGAAAACCCGGCAAAAGGATTTGTGATTCATCGAGATACAACATTAAATTTTAAGGCAAACGAAAACTTTGTTTGCTTGGTTTGTGTTCACTTGCTTCTCTCAAAAGGGTATAGGGCAGAACATATTGTTTTTGAGCCTGCATTTAAAGTTGGTCATGTAAACAAACCTTCTTATGGAGATATCCTTGTTTTTGACAAAGAGTATAGCCCGCTTGTTTTAATAGAAAACAAGACTTTCGGTACAGAGTTTAGCAAAGAATGGAATTTAATGCAAAAAGATGGGGGACAACTTTTTAGTTATTTAGGACCACTTGTAAATGAAATGGGGGTTTGTAATAATCTTGTTCTTTTCGCTGCCGATTTTGATGACAAAGACATAATTTTAAAAAGTCATATAATAACATTGAAAGACAATGAAAAGCGTATTGCAGAACTTGAAAATCCAAAAACTTTTGCAGATTCTAAAGGTAAGTTTTTTGAAGTTTGGAATGAAACCTATGCTAAGTCATTCGAAACAAAAGGTCTGTTTGAAGATGATGTTGCACCTTATACTGTCGGTAAATTAAAGTATACACTTTCGGACTTAAAGGGACTTTCGCATGCAGAGATTAAACCTATATATCATGAATTTGCTACGATTTTAAGAAATAATGCAATTACCGATTTTGAACATTCATTTTACATTTTAATTGATTTATTTCTTTGTAAAATTACAGATGAGATAAATAATCCGAACGATTTACAGTTTTACTATAAAGGTATTACCCGTGATACCCCTAAAGAATATTGTAGCCGTCTATTGAAACTTTATCAGCAAGGGAAAAAGCAACTTTTTAATGTTGATGTTGTAAATAAAGATGAAGAGGATATTAAGCAGATTTTTGAAAATACAAATCGTTCCATTACAAATGGACTTTTTGTAGGAATAAAGGAATTATTTGAAGAAATCAAATTTTATAATATAAAAAAATTCAATTTTATTGAAGTAGAAAATAAAGATGAATTTAATATGAATTTTCAGGTTCTTATAAAAATTGTGGCACTTATTCAGGATATTAACTTAAGCAGTAGTGAAACGAATCACTTTTTTGGTGATCTGTTTGAAGGATTGCTTTCTAAAAATGTTCACCAGACGGAAGGGCAGTTTTTTACACCGCTTCCAATTGTAAATTTTATGATAAAATCTTTACCTGAATTTCCTAATTCGAATCGGATAAAGGTTCTCGACTATGCTTGTGGCGCAGGTCACTTTTTGACAGAATTTGTAAAGCATTATCCGAAAGCACAAATTTACGGGATTGAAAAAAGTCAAAATTTAAGTCAAGTTGCTAAAATTGCTACAATCATAAACGGATCGAAAGAGTCAAAAATTATTTTTAAAGATGCTTTAAGTCATATTAATACATCAGAGGCAAAGTATATTTCATACGATAAAGATAGTTTTGACTGCATAATTGCAAACCCACCTTATAGTGTAAAAGGATTTCTTGAAACACTTGACGAAAAAGATCGAAAACAGTTTGAGCTCATAAAGGAAGTGGATGAAAAAGCATATATTAACAATAATTCAATAGAATGCTTTTTTATTGAACGTTCAAAACATTTTTTAAAGACAAACGGTATAATGGCAATCAATTTACCAAGTTCTCTTTTGAGTAATGAAGGTATTTATACAAAGACACGTGAAATACTTTTTGCAAGCTTTAATATTCTTGCAATTGTTGCAATGAACTCAAGGACATTTGGATCAACAGGAACAAATACCATTATTCTTTTTGCTCAAAAAGTTGGAAAGAATGCGGAAGGTTTGTTAAATACATTTCTTACAAAGAAAGATTACAAACAATATTTGAGCTGGGAAGAAATTGACAGATACATAGAAAAACAAAAATATGACAAAGATGAGTATTTTGCCCTTATGCAAGATGGGGATTTAGGTGAATCTTTTGCAGACAATGAAATATTTAAGAGTTACCGTGATGGTTTCAAAATAACAGCTGTTTCGAAACAACAGCAAAAAGAGTGGTTTAAGGAATCATCATTGTATAAAAAAGATTTGAAAGAAAAATCAAAAGAATATAAGGAACTTTTGGGTAACTATTTATATTCAGATGAATATGTTGAATTAGAGAAAAAGGAGCAGGAACGTCAGTTTATAAGCTATGTGAAAGAAATAGAGTGTGACAAACTTAAAACATTTATTCAAATCAATAGCAACATAGTTGCTTTGTTGCAATCACCTCCTGATAAGGTAAATGGGAAAACAAACAAGAAAGAAATTATCAAATTTTTGGGTTATGATTGGAGTAATCGAAAAGGGGATGAAGGCATAAAGTATATCATTGATTATAAGGCAGAAAGCATGGAAGAAATTGAAGCAGACAAGGACACTGAAATTGTTGCAGCAATAAATTCTATTAAATATATAAAAACACCACTCTATAATCCTGAAAAATCAAATGACATAACCAAATTTTGTTATGGGATAAGGAAACATATAAATGAAAATTGTACTAAATTCTCATTTGGTAAAGATGGCGGAGATACGAAACAAGATTTTAATGCTGAAATGCCACAGTTATTCAGTTGCAGAAGATTATCAGATATGATAGATTTTAGTCATGCATTGTTTAATAAAAAAATAGAAATTAAGGACAGCAAAAAGATTGAAATTAAAACAAAATGGCCAGTTGTAAAACTTGGTGAGATTGCAGATATAAAAAAAGGGAAATCTATTACATCAGCAGAATTGAAGCAAGGAGATATAAAAGTTGTTGCAGGAGGGCAGAGTTATGCTTTTTTGCACAATGAATCTAATTGCTCTAGTAATACTATTACAGTGAGTGCTTCAGGGGCATATGCAGGTTATGTGAATTTTTGGGAAGAGCCGATTTTTGCGTCTGACTGTTCTACCGTAAATTGTGGAGATTTAACAACGCAAAAATATATATATAACTATTTGAAATATATGCAGAATGCTATTTATGATTTGCAAAAAGGACAAGCACAACCACATGTATACCCAGCTGATCTTAAGGAATTTCTTACTCCATTGCCTTCTGTTGATATCCAAAAGATAATAGTGGATAAATGCTCAAAAGTAGATACAGAAACAGAAAACGCTATCAAAGAAATTGAAAGCTTGAAAGATAATATAAACGATATAGTTAAAAATATTAAAGGAGAAAGATATATACTAGGAAAAATTGCTCAGTTCAAAAATGGATTAAATTATAAAAAAACAAGTATTGGAGAAGTGGTAAGTATAGTTGGCGTGGCAGATTTCAAAGACAACAAATCCCCTGTGTGGCAGAAAATACAAAAGATAACAGTTAATGGAAAAATTAATGATGATTACTTGTTGCATAAAAATGATTTATTAACGGTTCGTTCAAATGGTTCTCGAGAGCTTGTTGGTAGATTTATGTATATTGATCAAGAACCACAAGAAAAAACATCGTTTTCTGGTTTTTCTATTAGAGTACGTCCAAATTGTGAAATTGTAAAAAGTGAATTCTTGTATTACATACTTTCGTCATTAGATATTAGAAAACAGCTTACGATTGGAAGTAATGGATCAAATATAAAAAGTTTAAATCAAACATTACTTTCAAATGTAGAAATTTTTATTCCAAGTATGGAAGTGCAGCTGGAGATTCTTGCAGAATTGTCAATAATTGAGAATAGAATAATAGAGAAAAGAAAGCTTGTAGAAGCTGCTGTAAAAAGGAAAAAAGAAATCATTGAAAAAGAATTGATGTGATGCTTAAGAAATATTTAAGGACGGATTAGGCGATTAAAAAGTATGAGGCTATTCACTTAAAGAACATTGTGCTGCAAATTTCATCAACTATCCATTTCGTGGAACGTGTTTGAGTTTAAACGATTTTAATGATTTTTAATAGTTAAAGAGTTGTATTTAGTGAAATGAAATCCAACTCTTTTTCCATAAGAATCTTTAATTTTCAAGCGATTTGCGGAAAAGTTTGGATTTTATGAAAGTTTGGATTTATGGAAATGTGCATGACAGGCTATTCCACTATGGATAACTCTGTTCCATAAAATAGTCAGTTATACACATTCCCGAAATGTCAATTATTGTGGAATCCCACTCGCCTATTTATTCTTTCTATTTTCCCCCAAATTTATTTACTGCTAAGCAATACAGCATAGTTTAATCAAGTTCCCTACTTGACAACACCTATTAGTCATGCTATTATTTATATTTGCGAATATTTATCGTGAATATTCGCAAATATAGTTTGACAGGAAGGAGAAGTAAAACTATGCCATCAAAGCCAGTCCTTTCGGGCGCTGATAAAAAAGTAATCCGCAAAAAGCTGGAAGAACTATGCGAGGAATGTTGGATAGCGCAAGGGTACAAAAAGACAAGCATTAAAAATCTCTGCGACAAGGCAGTTATATCTATTGGTACTTTTTATACGCTCTACCCGACAAAAGGAGATTTATTTTTTGAAACAATCACAAATATACAAAGGAGGCTGACAGAAAAAATTATCGACATAAACAGGGACAGTCAGATCAAAGAGGGATTTGCACAGTCCATGAAAAGGCTTTTCCGGGAGTACGACAGCAAGCCGTTCCTCTACAATGTCAATACGCCGGATTTCCAGTCTTTTGTAACAAAGCTACCCGAAGAAACGATCAAGAAAATCAAGTTTGACAGTTTCGATTTTTTTAGACAAGTTATCCATGCCACAAACCTCAATCTAAAAATGGAGGAAACACAGGCGTATGGCATTTTAAGTGCGCTGCTGTCAACAATCAATGCAAAAGAAACACTTTCCGTCACTTGTGATTATTTCGCTGTTTTTGATTTCATGGTAGATAGCCTTGTGGCAGATATTTTTGAGTAAAGGAGATTTTTATGACAGAATTTGAGTACAAAACGATATCAATCGACAGTAAGGAAACAGAACATTCTGAAAAAGCATTGTCTGATAAACTGAATCATTATGGCAAAGACGGCTGGGAACTGGTAACTTGTTTTTCCTATCCGTGTATAGGTAGCTCTGGGTATTCCCTTATCGGAATTGCACAGAAAGCAACTTTGATATTCAAAAGGCGGCTATGCCCCGAACAATGTCGTCAACTTAAGCCGAAAATCTGGTAACTATAAATTTATGCGTATGCAAAAACCATTTATTATTCCGTGATGACTCACTTTCCTCTTAAAATGTCTGTCTGGACGAATAATGGATCTTATGTTTTTGACGCGCTGAATCAACTGCTGCAGTTTATCCTTGTAACACCGCATATTTTTTAAACACCTGACATATCTGGAA
>JAAZZQ010000014.1 GCA_014239155.1 Lachnospiraceae bacterium
AGAGCGACCGCAACAAACATGCAGCCTGCATCCAATGGCAGTTCACTGCCGATAATGCCAGGACAAAGCTGGTATCTCTATATCCTAAGTTTGATGTGGCCACAAAATAAGCTAAATATAATTTGGTCACTACACTAGTATGATGCAAAAGTTATATTTCAAATAATACACATCACGGAGTTTATACGGATTCTGTAACCAAAGTGACCACAAATTATGCGCATACGGCATATACAGCATATATCTACAGTGTAATAGATAGAGAGACGAGTGATTTTAATATAGCTCAGAGAATGAACAATTATCCAGAAAAGAAACCTAAACAACTTAAAGGTGTTCGTGTCAAAATGAATAGAAATATGGTCATAGATAAAAATTGAAGAAGAAATTAAGAGTGAAGGTTGTGGAGGTGTAAGATGAATGAGAAAAAAATCTGCGTGTGACAGAATATGTAAAAGACGGAGAAGTGCGTTTGAAGTATGTTACACTTGAAAATTGCAAAATCGCAGAATTATCATGTGAAAAAATAGCATTTGAAAAATGTGTTTTTCGTGATGTCGTCTTTGAAAGTGATTTTGATGATGAAATTATCTGCATTGAAGAGTGTGAGTTCAGAAATTGCAGGTTTCATGGAAATTTGGGACAAAGTTATCTGATACTAGAAGAAAACTTCTTTAAGGAATGTCAGTTTGAGAATATCAGTATGGACTTTTATGCTGATGTCTCACACATAGAAGGGAATGGTTTCTTCAATTGTAGTTTTAAGAATGTGAAACTAGAGCCTGAAAGTGATTTCTCAAACCAATATTTCAGTGGAGGGAAAATGTTCTTTTTAGAAGCGGCAATATGCTTTCAAACCAGTTTTTCAATATGCAATTTAAGGATGTGGAATTATATGCCTTTTTTATTGACAATAAAATGTATACTGTGACATTTGAGAATACAATATTGACAGGAGTGATGGAAGAAACTCCGCAGGATAATAATTTTAATGTATTTTTTAAGTGTGATACAAGTGGGTTTACGTTTGTTGATCCGGAGGCAGAATATTTGAAATTAAATGGTATAGAGAAGTAAAAGAATAAATGAAGGATTTTGATGTATTAAAGTACCTGAGAGGTGAGGATGTATATTTAGAAAATCTAAAAATAGAAAACTGCAGGATTACGGGATTACAGGAAGAATGGGACAAAAGAAAGTTGCTTATATCAAAGTGTACATTACAAAATGTTGTTTTTGACAATCATTGCGGGAGAGGATATGTGGAGATAACAGATAGTACATTTGAAAACTGTTCCTTTTACGATACACTTGGAAATGGCCATCTCACGGTGAAGGATAGCCTGTTTCAGAACAGCCTGTTTGAAAGTGTCTACCTGAGCGAAGATGCGAGAATAGGCTCAAGTATAGAACGCAGCAAGTTCTTGGACTGTAGCTGGAAAAATGTAATCTTACTATGGGACATTGGATTTTACGGGGTGGAAATATATGGTGGAAGAGTTGAGAATTCCAATTTTGTAGGGCAGGTAATGGACGAGTGCCAGATTTCACAATTTCAAATGGAAAATGTGGATTTGAAATTGATACTGATACGAAACAGGCTGGAACATGTGGAATTTAAAAACGTAGTGCTGAATGGGTATATGAGTGGTAAGAATAGTGCGAAAGAGAATATTTTTAAGGGGTGTGATACGAGCGGTTTAAAATATACAAAAGAGTTGTCAGGTTTTCTTGATCTGAATTTTTATCTTGATTAAGGCAGGGTAATACATAACGGTTGGAGGGGCTGTAAGACAGCAGTACATCCAGGGCGACGGAGAGATCAATAGGACAGTCACCAGCTACAGTTATGACATGAACGAGAACCAATTTTCTATATAGGAATATGCTGCTTCATAGTTACGGTTGGCGCGATACTCATGACAGGTTTCATCTGTAGTGAGTATAATATGTGAATCATAGAAGTAAAGAGGTATTTTATGGAAAAAGAAGTATATAATAGAAATTTCAAATTATGGTTTTATCAGGTTTCGCATGGAGAGGCTATAATTAGAAGTCCCAAGGGGCATACAGAGAAATCGTATGATACAAATATAGATATATATTTAGGAGATATAATTTATATGGAGATACCTACAAGTATTCAAGAGCTACGCATATGTAATGCAACAGTAGACGACGTAGATTACTTATCTCAAAAATTAGGTGAGGCTATTTCAGTTGAAAAGATAATTATATTTGTATCTTGTGGAAAAAAATATTATGTTGTGGCAAGTATTATTAAAATTCTGGAAAATGATTTAGATTTTGGAGTTTTACCAATTTATACTTGGCTAAAGGGACAAAAAAAGTAAAATTTTGTTGACACCAGTTACTGCTTGGAAAAATATATGTACAATAAATTATCTGCGTTATGCATAATTCGGGCTTTTGTTCTAAAAGACGGAAAAAATGTTTCTGGAAATTGTGGGGATAACCAGGACTGGTACTTTACAATTCGTGTGGGAGAGTTAGCACCCTCTACATACATTGGATATTCCTCTAGGTCTGTACTGTCTCTCCGATAATGCAGGCTACTGTACAGATCGTGTCTCGCAGTACACTGTCCCTATTTTCTGCAATATCCCAGAAGGCAATTTCTTCTGCCACTACCTTGTCATATGTCTCCCACAGCTCCTACTGGTTTGTGAATATCTCTGACAGTGTGCTTACATCATACAGTTGCTTCATGATCTCTAGCTCCCTCTTTACCCCAAACGGGATGCCTGTTTTGTGAGGCACAAATCCTGTCAGCTTGTCACCCAAAATGCAGTCTGCACTTGGCATCACAATCCTCAACGGTTCTCTGGATTTGTTTTTCATGGTATTTAAACGAGAAAATCTTTACCATCTCTAGCACAAACTCTTCTACCCCTGTTCTGGGTTCCACAATAATATCAATATCCGTGGACAGCCTCAATGGGTGTTCTGTAACCAGAAGAAGGCTGGTGCCTCCCTTAAAAATAAACTTCATGCTCCCTGCGCCAGCGCCTCCAGCAGCCCAAAAGCGTACATAACCCTTCCAGCAAGCCCTGGGTCTTTTTATACCGTTTCTGCAGCCCTCTAATGTACTTCAAAATATCTCTTTTGAAAGCATCTCGGTCCTCTTAACTGTATTTTAATACCACGTTTGTATTCTTCTCCAGAAACGTCTTTATCTCTGCTTCCAGATATCTCCGCCTTGCATACCAGAACATTTTCATCATATCAATGCGATATAAAAATGAAGCTCCATATACTTTCAAAAGCATTTCTTTTTTGTGGTCAATTGACGTTAGAGCGTTTCTGATATTGCAGATAGAAGATAAATCGTTACAGGCTTGACAGTTTTTACTTTTCTTGTATCATTTATAATAAATAAATCATTTAAGGGTATGATTTTGTTTAGAAGGAGGTTATTAGCAGATAGTTATGGAATATAGGATAAATAAACGGACAGGTGATAAAATCAGTGTGCTGGGGTTTGGCACCTCATATATTGCCGAGGCGGAGGCAAGGGAAGCTGTTTCCACCATTCAAAAGGCTTATAAGGGCGGCGTTAATTATTTTGATCTGGCCACTGCAGAGGGGAAGACTTTTTCTTATTTCGGTGAAGCTCTTTCGGGTGTACGGAAAGAGGTCATGTACCAGGTACATTTTGGCGCAAATTATGCCACAGGTACATACGGATGGAGTACAGACAGCGATACGATAAAGCGCAGTGTTGCATGGCAGCTTGAGCAGCTTAAGACGGATTATATTGATTATGGATTTATCCATTGCATTGATGAACTCTCAGATTGGCAGGCATATCAGAAAAACGGCGCTCTTGATTATCTGATGGAACTGAAAAGACAGGGTATTGTACGGCATATTGGTTTGTCCTCTCACACGCCGGAAACGATTCAGAGGGTACTTGATGAAGTTCCTGTGGATATGCTGATGTTTTCAGTCAATCCTGGCTATGACTATCAAAAAGGGGAATATGCGAAAGGGACAGTAGACGAAAGAATGGCAGTTTACAGGCGATGTGGGGTGGAAGGGATTGGCATCTCCGTTATGAAACCCTTTTCTGGCGGGCAGCTTTTGGATGCAGCGCTTTCCCCCTTTGGGCAGGCACTGACACAGTATCAGTGTATCCAATATGCCCTTGATCGTCCAGGGGTACTTACCGTATTGCCTGGTGCAAGCAGTGTGGGACAGGTAGAGCAGTTGCTTGGTTTTCTGGAAGCCTCTGAAGAAGAAAAGGATTATTCCGTCATAGGTTCCTTTAAGCCTGTTGATGCAATAGCAAAGGATGTTGTCATGGGAAGATGTGTTTACTGCAATCATTGCAAGCCCTGTCCGAAAGGAATTGACATAGGGCTGGTAAATAAATATTATGATCTGGCGAGAAATGGAGATGACATGGCAGCGGAACACTACCATAATTTGGAAGTTGGGGCAGAAGCCTGTGTATCTTGTGGGCATTGTAATAACCGCTGTCCTTTTGGTGTGGATCATATAAAACGGATGAAAGAGATTTCCGCATACTTTGGGGAATAAGGTAATCACGTAACTTGTCTGATATAGTGTATATGTAAGCCTGTTTTCATTTGCGGCAGAATTGGCGGTTAATATATAATTTAATAGGAGAGGAAAACATAAAAATGAAACAATCAGAATATATTCAGAATATTGTTATAGCAGCTATGTTAATGGGGATAGGTATTGTCTTACCTTTTTTTACAGGTCAGATCCCACAGATCGGTAATATGCTTCTGCCTATGCACCTCCCGGTAATAGTCTGCGGACTTGTTTGCGGGTGGCAGTATGGCGGTGTTGTGGGATTTATACTCCCATTCTTGCGGTATTCTCTTTTTGGTATGCCGCCTATGCCAAATGGCATAGCAATGGCTTTTGAGCTGGCTGCCTATGGCGCAATTTCTGGTTTCTTGTATAACCGTTCTAAGTGGCAGTGTATTGTGTCCCTGTACCGTTCCTTAGTGATCGCAATGATTGGAGGGCGCATTATATGGGGGATTGTGCGGGTCGTGATGCTTGGTATCATGGGCAATGCGTTTACATGGCAGATGTTTATGGCAGGCGCCTTTTTAACTTCCGTTCCGGGAATTATTCTCCAGCTTGTATTTATTCTGGCGCTTATGGTGGCTTTGAATAAAACGGGACTTGTACGCTTTCATAGGGAACAAAAATTGGCAGTTAAAACAGAACAGGAAATATAGAAAAATTAAAAAGCTGTGTGCTGATTGAATAGAAGAGTGATAATACCAAGAACAAATAAAAGGTTCCTATCTCGCCAGGGATATTATTTACCAGTTCAGGACAAAGCTGAGGATTTTCAATATACAGACTTTGCATGGATATGGATATAAATTCAGTATGGAAAATTAAATGCAACAGTCAAATTATTGGCTGCTAGACGAAGATAGGGAGCAGGTGGAAAAAATGAAGGAATGTCTGAAGATCTATACTTCTGAATAGGAGCGACAGAGTTGTATGTAGGGGTATGTTGATTGTGTATATATATGTATTGTAACGAACTATTGTAAGGTTTTCGATTCCTTTACCGTCTACCATGACACATCCGAATCTCGGACGAATTGCGCCAGACAACCTATTGACGATTTAGTTTTTTAAGGTAAGTAAGTACCAAATGTGCGATGCAGTCAACGAAAAATTGTTAGCCATTACTAACCACTGTTTTTGAAATAAGAGGATGTGAATTGCAAATTGCGCATCCCCTTATTTGTTTTAATCGTTATGGATCTTGTTTTCTGTTTTTACTCCGCTACAACCGCCACTGCATTTACAACCGTACTGTTTGGAACAGGGACAGCCAATGCAGGTTTCCCCTTGCTTTTTTGCTCTGTAAAGATACCATACAATACTACCTATGATACCCAACAAAATGACAATAATGATAATATTCTCCATAGCTTATCTGCTCACGGCATAGCCGCTTCTCCCAGAATTGTTCAGTGCATATTCGGTCTTCATTTGTTTTTTTGTATTTGCGATCAACAAAGAAACAATAACAGCCATAACTGCAACAACTACCAGACCCGCTACAGCTGCCCCGATATTCAGCGTTGCAGGCGCAGTGATCAGTGTGCCAATGGTGTAGACAAGATACGCTACCGTAAAACCTACGCCAAGCTGAAGACCAATACCACCCCAAACCCATTTTCCGCTCTTCATTTCCGCATTCATGGCACCGATGGCAGCAAAGCAGGGAGGCGTATACAGATTAAACATCAGGTAAGCAAGGGCAGCAACCTTTGTGATTGCCATAATACCGGCAACCTCTGCCCCCGCACCTTCCATAAGGGCAAGTTCTTCTGTATCAATCAGGTTTTCAAGGCCGACAAAACAAACAGCAAGCGTGCCTACCACATTTTCCTTCGCTATGAATCCGGTAACAGCCGCCGCTGCAAGCTGCCAGCTCAAAACGCCGACAATCGGAATGAGCAGGTAGGCAAACGGTGAAGCGATTGACGCCAGAATCGAAGCGTCTGCTGTTTCGGCAACCTGAAAACGCCAGGTAAATGTCTGCATAATCTGAACAGCCGTATTGCAGAGCAAAATGATAGTCGCAGCCTTTACAATATAAGCCCGGCCGCGGCTGCACATTGATTTGAACGCACCCCAGAGGGAAGGAACTTTATATTCCGGTAGTTCGATGATAAAGAAAGATTTTCTTGCTTTATATCCAACGATCTGATTTATCAGCAGCGCACCAAGGAAAATGAGGATAATGCCTGAAAAATACATGACAAAGCTAACCCACCCCGCATCGTCAAAAAATGCACCGGCAAAGAGCGAGATTACAGGGATTTTCGCACCGCAGGGCATGAACGGAGCAAGCATTGCTGTCGCCCTGCGTTCACGCTCATTGCGGATCGTGCGGCTTGCCATAACACCGGGAACGGCGCAGCCGATTGTGATGACAAAAGGAATGACTGACTTGCCGGAAAGCCCGACTTTTTTGAAAATCGGATCTAACACCACCGCAACACGGGACATATATCCGCAGTCTTCAAGCAACGCGATCAAGAAGTACATTACCATAACAAGCGGCAGGAAACCAATAACAGCCACAACACCACCGATCACGCCGTCAACAAGCAGTGCCGAGAGCAGCGGATTTGCATTTTCAAGCAGGCTGCCAACCCAGCCTTGAAATGTTTCCAGCCATCCGACAAGCAGATCGGCAATCGGAGTCCCGACCCAGACCTGCGAAATTTGGAAAACAAAAAACATTACTACGGCAAAAATCGGGATACCCAGCCATTTATTTGTAAGTATGGCATCGATTTTATCATTGATGTTCCTGTCCTTTGTCAGAACAGTACGCTTTTCGACTGCCTTTACAATTTTATCCACAAACTCAAACCGTTTGCGGTCAGCAGCCTCAACCTGTGCCTTATCAGTCAAGTCGATATTTTCCTGCGCATACGGGGCTTTTTGTACTGTCCCTGCGCGTGAAGCAGCTGCTTCCACAACTGCTTTCAAACCTTCGGCAGAAGTAGAAACCGTATTGACAACGGGACAGCCAAGCTTATCTGACAGTGCTTTTACATCAATTTCTGTCCCTTTTTTCTCATTCAGATCGCTTTTATTAAGCGCTACCACAACTGGAATTCCCAGCTCCAAAAGTTGTGTCGTGAAAAAAAGGCTGCGGCTTAGATTGGTAGCATCCACAATATTGATGATAACATCAGGATTTTCCTTTTTCACATAAGAGCTGGTGATACCCTCCTCACTAGTAAACGGAGACATGGAATAGGCTCCGGGAAGGTCTACAGCAATAAGTTGCGCATCTCCTGTATACGCTTTTTTGATGGGGTGTTCTTTTTTATCTACGGTAACGCCCGCCCAGTTACCAACTTTTTCATTTCTGCCGGTAAGCGCGTTGTACATGGTAGTCTTACCGGAGTTCGGGTTGCCTGTTAAAGCAATTCTCATTTTGGTATCCTCCTCCATTGTTTATACTATACACCAATTGAATTTATAGTGTAACACTGACTGCAAACCACCAGTCAAATACTTTCTCTATAGCAATGCTGTAAATTCTGGCGGTTTGCAGTATAACTTTATGAAATTCTTACGGATCAAGTCTCATACATTTATGTAATTAGCAATTGCTAACTGATGGCTGAAAAGCAGGCCGAAGCCCACTTTATCGTTTCAATTTTCGTTCAAACAACGATTGCTTCAGCCAACTGTTTGTCTATATTATATCTTCCGTCTTTGATCGAAACGACGCAGCCGCCTTTCAAACGGGAGACCACCGTGATCGTTTCCCCGCTATAACAGCCAAGCGAAAACAAAAAAGCATCCAGTTCCTCATCGTCCGTTTCAATTTGTTGGATAATATATTCCTTGCCCTCCACAGCACCATTTAAAGTCATATTCTCACCGCCATTTATTCATTCTCTGCACAACACGCATCAATTAGCAGGCTCTAACTGAATATCTTAAAAAATAGTTAGACTTTGCTAACTATTATTAGTATATCTATACAGCACAAATTTGTCAAGACTTTTTTTATTTTCTACTTACAGTTTGGCAGAGCCGGTTACTGTTCACGCCCCAACTGTTTTCAGCATACTTTTGAGTATTTTAGGTGTAAACAGCAACAATTTTGCACACAAAATGCTACAGAACAAGCATTTTGGCGCGCGCTTTTCACTACTTTTACATACCCTTGAACAGTAATCAGAGGCGAGCTGTAACGCTTGGCCAAGTATTGATTTTTGCGCAGTTTTTTATTATAATAAACAATCAAATATATGAATTTAAGGAGTAATGACAATGGCACTGAAGGAATCCGGGGAAATGTACCTCGAAACAATCTATATTCTCTCGAAAACCAAATCATCTGTTCGTTCCCTGGACATTGCCGAATATATGGGCTATTCAAAGCCAAGTGTCAGCCGCGCTGTAGGTCTGCTACGAAAAGCAGCGTATATTATAGTCGATCCGCACGGTTATATTACACTGACTGAAGCGGGAAACGAAATTGCTGCAAAAATTTATGACCGCCATACCACCTTGGCAAATATACTAATACGTCTTGGTGTAGATGAAAAAACAGCAACAGAAGATGCCTGCAAGATGGAGCACGCAATCAGCGACAAATCTTTTGCTGCAATAAAGCAGCATCTTGCGGAGCATTAAGCCTCCAAAGCCCCACACTGTTTTTACTGGAAACAGTGTGGGGCTTTGTTCTTGATAAAGGCGAAATTTATGCCTTAAATACAGGCATAACTGCCGAAACAGACCTCCGCCTTTTCATCAATTATTTTTAATTAGCACACATTACATACTGGTAGATCGCCGACGCACAATCCTCTATTCCAACGGAGCTGTCGATCAGCAGATCATAATTGTGCCGTTCTCCCCAGGACTGTCCCGAGATGTTTTTGTAATATGCTGCTCTTGCTTCATCAGAACGGTGAATATTTTTCTTTGCTTCTTCCAAACTGTCCCCATATATCTGCATCACACGCTGCACACGGTATTCTGCAGGTGCATAGACAAAGCTGTTGACGGCATTCTTATAGTCCCGCAAAACATAGTCAGCAGCTCTGCCTACAATGACACAACTTCCCTCATCAGCAATTTTACGAATCACCTTATCCTGGGCAATGATCGCCTGTTGCACCACTTCTGTACTCAGATAAAGGCTGTGTAGCACGGCAGGAGAATTTGTGTTAATGCCCGAGATAAATTCTTTATCAAGACCACTTTCCTGCGCCGCAAGTGCGGTCATTTCCTTGTAGTAAAAAGGAATGCCAAGCCTTTCGGCAACCAGCTTCCCAATTTGTTTGCCGGAAGAACCATGTTCTCTTCCAATGGTTATGATAACACCCTGTTTTGAAGCTTTCAAAACAGCATTATCCTGTGTTGTCATCTGTTCTGTTTTCAAAGACTGCATGAATGCGACTGTCAGAACCGCCGCCACAATCATCGCAATAAAATCTGCAACCGGTGCGGCAAACAAAATGCCCTCAATCCCAAATGATTTCGGCAGAATCAGAATGAGCGGAATAAAGCAGACAATATCCCTTATCATGGAAGAAATGACTGCCTGTGCAGGTTTGCCGACTGCCTGAAAGAAAATAGAGGTCATTTTAATAATACAGGTAAACGTAACGAGCGAAAGGAATATGCGGAACGTTTTTTCAGCAAAAATCCAATAATCTTCAGGATTTGGTATGTTGGTAGGTGTTCCGAAAATACCAACAACCGCCTGCGGAGCGAATTCAAACAGCAATGTTGAAACAATTCCAATTGCAATTGTACAGAGGAGAATGGACTGATAGAGTTTTTTTACCCTATCGTAATTTCTTGCACCCATATTATAACCGATAATCGGCTGACAGCCAAGAACAATTCCGACTACCAGGTTAATAACTACAGTAAAAACTTTGCTTTCGATACCGATAATTGCAATTGGTATATCCACTCCATAGTGCGACATCGCACCATACCATGCAAGCATAATGTTGCAGACCAGTGAGATAATCACAATCGTCATCTGTGTGATAAACGAAGAGGTACCGAGTTTCAGCGCCCCTGCAAACGCCTTGAAATCAGGTATAAAACTTTTCTTTGTGAGTTTGAAGGTTTTGGTGTGGAAAAGATAAAGAAAACTAATCACAAAGGAAATCACCTGTCCGATCACCGTAGCGAGGGCGGCGCCTTTCATGCCCCAATGCAGGCCAAAAATAAACACAGGGTCTAAAATGATGTTGACAATTGCACCAACCAGCATGGAAGCCATAGACCAGGAAGGGCTTCCGTCAGCACGGATCACTGCGTTCATCATATTGGAAAGCATATATACAGGAAAAAATGCCAAAATGATGTTGAAATACTCGACTGCCATTCCGATACTGTTTTCCGAAGCGCCAAAAAGTGTCAAAAGTTGTATTTTTAGCGGAAAAAATACAACCATTAGCACAATGCTTGCAACCAGTGTAATGATCATTCCTGTTCCGATTGCCTTGTGTGCTGATTGTGTATCCTTTTTACCTTGACAGATATTCAGGTATGCGGCACAACCGTCACCGAAGCACCAGGCAAAGGCCTGGGCAATGATAAAGATTGGAAAAACAACGCCTGTTGCTGCATTTCCGAGGGCACTCAGTTCGCTGTTGCCGATAAAAATCTGGTCAACAATATTATAGAGTGCGCTGACAAGTAAAGAAAGTACGCAGGGAATGGAAAATTTCAACATAAGTTTCCCAATTTTTTCCGTCCCTAAAAATTGACTGTTTTCTGACTGATTCATAAAAACCTCCTTAGAAATTATTGATTTTTTTGGAGTCTTTATCAGAGAGAAAGCTGCCTGAAAACTGCGAAGAACAAAAATAAGTGCGTAGAATCGTCGTGATTCTACGCACTTACGGCTGTTCGACTTATATAGTTTACATCAAAACTTTGTTCTTGTCAAGAAGTCTGTTGTCAAAGGATAGAGTAAACTTACTGTCAGTTGGAGAATCGCAGGAAGCTCCTGCATAATGAACTTCTCAGACCTTTTTCACAGTTTACTCCTGACGATACCTTCTGTCAAATATTTCCGATCCGTTCTCGGATCGCCAGTTTCTTTTTAATGTCCACACTGGCAATCGTCCCCTGCATCCGCTCGATATACACCCTGTCGCTGTCATGCTGGCCATGCAGCAATTTATTCAGATACCCTCTCTCAAATTTGATCTCCATTCCTTCTGCACCGGCCGCTTTCTGCTCCTTATGCCCACGCCGG
>JAAZZQ010000063.1 GCA_014239155.1 Lachnospiraceae bacterium
AATTTGAAGAATATGAAGAATCCGAAGAATATGACTCCGAGGGGTATGAGGAACTTGAGACTTATGAGTCCGAAGAATATGACTCCGAAGAGTACGAGGCCCCCAAGACTTATGAATCTGAAGAATATGATTCTGAGGAGTATGAGGAGTTTGAAGAATATGAAGAACCCGAAGAGTATGAGTCCGAAGAATATGACTCCGAGGAGTATGAAGAATCCGAAGAATATGACTCTGAGGAGTACGAGGCCCCCAAGACTTATGAATCTGAAGAATATGATTCTGAGGAGTATGGGGAGTCGCAATCTTATGAGTCAGAAAAGTATAAATTAGAAGAGGCACAATCACAATTTAATACGAAAGAAATCAATATTGATTTGTACGAAGCTGATGATTATGCGGAGGACACAGAAAGTTATTATGAACATTCTGAGGAGGATTATGATGAGGATACATATGAGTATTATGACGACGAGGATTATGACGAGGACTCTTTTGACATAGCATTTGGTACATATAATGACAGCTATCAAAATGATATTGCAACGTTTGATACCAAAGAGAAAATAAGTTTTTGGCAGAGGGTAAAATTGCGAATGCACCATCTGACAGTTTTTGATGCTGTCCTTGCTTGTACAGGTGTTGTTGTGTTGGTGGCTGCGGTTGTGATTTTCAGTATGTTTATTCAGTCCAATCAGCTAAACAAGCAGATTGAAGCGTTGGCGCCTTTGGGTGATGAATTAAAGAATCTAGGTGTGGTGGGTGATGATGGACTACTTGCCATGTCAAACGCTGCACTTTCTGGCATGTTTGCAGAAGAAGAGACAAGTTCAGAGGAGATTTCTTCGATTGAAGTGGTTGCGGAACCAGAGACTGCCAAAGTGAATGTGAGTTTTGTGTCAGTGGAGAAAGATCTAAAAATACGGTTTACAGATGCCAATACAGGAGAGCTGATTACTGGGACAGCCTTTGAGGTGACATTGACAAATGCAAAAGGAAAACAGCTTGTGTTGACAGATGACGATATGGACGGAATGATTTATGCACAGAATATCAATGCAGGCGTGTTTGATGCGATTGTGACCTCGACAGAAAAATATAAATTCCCAGCAATTGCGCAGCATGTAACAGTGAAGGATAAGGTTGAGTATGTTGTAATTAATGTGCAAGATGAGGTGAAGACAGAGAAGCAGATTGATGTGGCGGTGGAGGATACGCAAAAAAATGACGCAGCAGCGGAGGCAGAAGTACTCAAAGATACGGTGGAGTGGGTGGAATCTACAAAGACTCCTGTGAGTGGTTCAGAGAGTTATCTTCTTGTGGATAAAAATACCATTGCAGATCCATCACAAGTTTCAAGATTGGCAGCAAGAATGCTCTTTGACACGCTCAATGTATCGTTAGATCAGTCAGAGGCAGTAATGACAACAGGGGCTGTACTTGAGCTGAAAGGAACAAAATTTACAGATGCACAAGAGGGAGATATTGCATATCAGTATAAGACAGAATGGAAAAGCTCTGATGAAAGTGTTGCGTCTGTCAGTGATGGTAAGGTAACAGCAAAGGCAGAAGGAACAGCAATTATTACATACACAGTTACCAAAAAGACAATTACAACCACATATGAGCCCAAGGAGCCAGTGGAAGAGACGTTGGAAATTACCCTTGAAGATTATGAGAGTCTAAACGATAAGCAGAAGGAAAAGTGCACACCAATTAAAGATGACGCGGACCAGACAATTGGATATATCTATCAAAAAGTAACAGAACCAGAAAAAAAGACAGACGAGACAACGGAAACTGCAAGTGCTGAGTGTAAGATAACTGTCGAGGCAGTAAAAATTGCATCGGGAAGTTTGGAAATTGTAAAGAGTGCGGACAGCTGCGCTGTCGGGGAAACATTGACTGTAAAGCCGTCAAAATTGGTGTACACTAAACAGGATGGAAGCACAGAGACGATCACAGAAAAGTTTCCAGCGATTACATGGAACAGTGGAGATCCTTCCATTGCCACGGTTGACACAGAAGGTGTTGTGACAGGTATTCAAGAAGGAAAAGTGCAGATTACAGGAACTGTCGGAATCCAGGGTGCTGATGGGACGGAGCTAAAAATTAGCAGCAATGTGGAAATTCGTATTACCAGTGGAGATAAAAAGGTGCTTACAATTGCGCTTGATCGGACAAAAGATGTTACCTTGCCAGTAGGAGGAACAACAACACTTGTGGCAACGGTTTCCAATTACAAGTCGGATGCGGGTGTGACATGGGAAAGTTCTGATACAAATGTGGCGACAGTTGATGAAAAAGGAGTGGTTACTGCAATCGCGGCAGGAAGTGTGACAATTACTGCAATTACAAAGGAGCAAGGTGCAGATGGCAATTCGCTAAAAGCAACTTGTGTCGTCACAGTTCATTCCAATGTAGAAGCAGATACAACAACAAAACTAAAAGATAAGAATGGAAATCAAATTTATATTAAAAATACTGACGGCAGTTATAGGGAAGCAGTCTATGCGGACTATTTTAACAGCGAGGAGTTTTATATTATATCGCAGCCACAATATATCTATACAGGTTGGCAGACAATAGACGGTAAGACGTATTATTTTGACAAAACTGGTAATGTTGTGACTGGGACACAGATTATTCAGGGTGTGACTTATAATTTTGGTGCAGATGGAGCAATTGCAACTTCGGTGAATGGCTCTACGTTTGGCATTGATGTGTCTAGACATAATGGAACGATTGATTGGAATGCAGTTAAAGCGTCAGGTGTAGATTATGTTATTATTCGCTGTGGATATAGAGGTTCTGCTACAGGAGTTCTAATCGAGGACCAATCTTTTCGGACAAATATTAAGGGGGCTACAGCAGCCGGCTTAAAAGTTGGCGTGTATGTGTTCTCGCAGGCAATCAATGAGGTTGAGGCGGTCAAAGAGGCATCTTTGGCGGTAAGCCTTGTAAAAGGCTATAATCTTACTTATCCGATTTTTATTGATACAGAGTCCAGCGGCGGCAGGGCAGACAAAATTGATAGAGCGACGCGAACCGCAGTTGTCAATGCCTTTTGCCAGACTGTTGCAAGTGCCGGATATAAGCCGGGAATTTATGCATCAAAAACATGGTTTGAGGACAAACTAAATATGGGTGCGATTGGAAATTATAAGATTTGGCTTGCACAGTATTCTACTGCGCCTACTTATAGTGGCAGATACGATATGTGGCAGTATTCCAGCAAAGGTAAAATTAGCGGAATCAGTACGAAAGTAGATTTAAACTATAGTTACTTAGGGTATTAGACTTGCATTATTTCCAATTTTAGGATAAAATAGCAAAAAAGATAGTTGCTTATGGAGGTAAATTTTTGATGAGAACTTATTTGGTGACTGGCGGTGCGGGGTTTATTGGATCCAATTATATTCATTATATGTTTCGCAAATACGACAATGCAATTCGGATTATCAATGTAGATGCCCTGACCTATGCTGGAAATCTTGAGAATTTAAAAGAGATTGAAAACAGAGAGAACTATACATTTATCAAGGCGGATATCACAGATAAGGAAGCGATTGCAAAGATTTTTGCGGAGAATGATATTGACAGAGTGGTTCATTTTGCAGCAGAAAGTCATGTGGACAGAAGCATTAAAAATCCAGAAATATTTGTTCAAACAAATGTTCTGGGAACCGCAGTAATGCTTAACTGTGCAAAAGCAGCGTGGGAGTTTCCAGATGGCAGTTTCCGAGAAGGGAAAAAGTTTTTGCATGTTTCGACAGATGAAGTTTATGGTTCTTTGGAGGAAGATGGCGGGTATTTTTATGAGACAACTCCCTATGCGCCGCACAGTCCTTACTCTGCGAGCAAGGCAGCCTCGGACATGCTTGTGCGCTCCTATATGGACACCTATCAGTTTCCGGCAAATATTACCAATTGTTCTAATAATTATGGACCCTATCAGTTCCCAGAGAAATTTATTCCGCTGGTCATTAACAATGCACTTCAAGGAAAGAAGCTTCCTGTGTATGGAGATGGCAAAAATGTGCGTGACTGGCTTTATGTCGAGGACCACGCCAAGGCGATTGATATGGTGCAAGAGCAAGGCAAGTTGTTTGAAACCTATAATATTGGCGGACACAATGAGAAGCAAAATATAGAGATTATCCATATTATTCTTGAGACATTGCAGGAGCAGCTTGCGGAGGATGATCCGCGAAAGCAATTGGTATCTGATAACCTAATCACCTATGTGGAAGACCGAAAAGGACATGATAGGCGTTATGCAATTGCGCCGGATAAGATTAAGGCGGAGATTGGATGGGAGCCGGAGACAATGTTTAAAGATGGTATTCGCCAGACAATTAAATGGTACTTTGAGCATGAGGATTGGATGAAAAATGCGACAAGTGGCGATTATCAGAAATATTATCAAGAAATGTACAAGTAAATTTGGCTGAGCAGAGTGCAGGGAACGTCAATACCACAGCGGGTATGGCGTTCCCACTTTGGCGTAAAATATTCTCTCAAAGTCTTTTGTATCAACGTTGTTTTGAGAGAATATTAAATGATACAGGAGGTTATTTTAAGATGAAAGGAATAATATTAGCGGGCGGTTCTGGCACAAGACTTTATCCTTTGACCAAGGCGATTTCAAAACAGATTATGCCAGTCTACGACAAACCGATGATTTATTATCCACTGTCGACTTTGATGCTTGCAGGAATTCGGGATATTTTAATTATCTCGACACCGCGGGATCTTCCGGTGTTCCAAGAATTGTTTGGAACAGGGGACCAGCTGGGGCTTCATATGGAGTATGCAATTCAGGAACAGCCGCGGGGACTTGCGGATGCGTTTATTATTGGGGCTGATTTTATTGGCGCGGATTCTGTGGCGCTAGTGTTGGGAGACAACATTTTCTATGGGCAAAGTTTCTCTAAGCTATTGCAGCGTGTTGCGGCAAAAAAGAGTGGTGCTACAATTTTTGGATACTATGTGCGTGACCCGCGGGAATATGGCGTGGTGGAGTTTGATGAGGATGGAAAAGCGATATCAATTGAGGAAAAGCCAGAGCATCCTAGAAGTAATTATGCGGTGCCCGGACTTTATTTTTATGACAATGATGTTGTGGAGATCGCTAGAAACGTAAAGCCATCTGCGCGCGGAGAGATTGAGATTACAAGCATTAACAATGAATATTTAGAACGAGGAATGCTTACAGTGGAGACAATGGGGCGCGGTTTTGCATGGCTTGACACAGGAAATCATGACTCTCTTTTGGATGCGGCGGATTTTGTCTGCGCATTTCAAAAGCGACAGGGACTTTATATTTCCTGCATTGAAGAGATTGCATATAAAAGAGGCTTTATCACCAAGGAACAGCTTCTGCAACTTGCACAACCACTGATGAAGACAGATTATGGAAAGTATCTTGTAGAGGTTGCAAATGGACTCTAAGGGAAAAAGGATAGGGATACTGCTCGTATTGTGCACCCTGTTGCTTGCTATGGCGGCAGTGGCGCTTGTCAATTACAATAAACTTGTAGGACATGGTTCTGGAACGGTGGCGAACGACAGTACGAATAGTAATCCCAAACAGATTATAGAGGAGGACGGAAAGGTACACGGCGCGGATTTGTCAGCATTTATGAGAGACAATGATTTTTTTGATGTCGAGGTGCCAAAAGGATCGAATCAAACTACATATGATGAGATGAACGAAAACGGCGAAACAGTACGAAATCTAACGCTTTTGGCAAGTTCTGTAGAGCGCGATATTCGAGTGAAGATTGTCGATGACAATGGAGAGACTGTGATAGGACAACCGTTTTCTGTGGAGGTCGCGGACACAGGGGTATATATTGATGAGGACAAAGATGGTATTATACGCATAGCAGATATTAAACCTGGAGAGTATAAGGTTTCTTTGGAAGAACAGCCAGGATTTAAGGTGCCTGCTGCACCAGTGAGTGTTCGGGTTCGGTCAATGGTATCCTATACAGTGATTGATGATATAGAGTATTTTGTGCACTCTGAAGCGGAGGTTGATATCTTAAAGGAGGACACAAAAGAAAAGAAGATTGACAGTGAAGATGAGGATGATACGCAGTATACAGCGCTTCTGGATGTAGAGGAGGAGCAAGGAAACGCAGTTCAATTAGGAATTGATGTCTCAAAGTGGAATGGTGAGATTGACTGGGAGGTTGTGAAAGCCGAAGGAGTTGATTTTGCAATTATACGATGTGGATACAGAGGTTCTTCTTCAGGATGGCTCATTGAGGACCCATTTTTTTACCGAAATTTGACAGAGGCAAAAAAAGCGGGCATAAAGGTTGGGCTATACTTTTTTACACAGGCGACAAATCAGGTGGAGGCAGTTGAGGAGGCTAGTATGGTTGTAACACTTCTGGGCGAGACAACTTTGGATTATCCAGTTTTTATTGATACAGAAGGGGCAGGCGGAAATGGCAGAGCAGACAATTTGGATGCGGCGGCAAGAACTGCAGTGGTCAATGCATTCTGTCAGACCATTCAAAATGCAGGGCTTGACGCAGGTGTGTATGCAAGCCGCAACTGGTATCTAAATAATCTCTATGTGGAGGAGATGAATGCGCCAAATATTTGGCTTGCAGAGTACAGACAGACGCCTTTGTATGAGGGGCGTTATGATATGTGGCAGTATACTTCAAGCGGTGCAGTTGCTGGTATAGAGGGAAGAGTTGACTTGAATATTAGTTATCTGGGTGTAAACTAGTACAGCGTTTTCTTAACCCTCGTATACTAAGTGCTTGATATTTGCGTCAGTGCAAGGCGGAGGAAGGAGGCAATGCGGTGGCATTGTCGACTGACGACATGCGTGCGAATCCGTAATTTGTCAGCAGAGCTGACGCGCACGCCGCAGCAAGAATGCCATCGGCATTCTTGAAATAATTAGAAAGGAAAATGAAAAATCATGGGAAAGATTACAGTAGAGGAATGTGTTGCAGATGGGATGGTCATAGAAGGATTGAAAGTGATTACACCACAAGTATTTGGCGACAACAGAGGATATTTTATGGAGACCTACAACTATAATGATTTTAAGGCGGCGGGTATCGATCAGGTTTTTGTGCAGGACAACCAGTCTGCTTCCAGAAAAGGAGTGCTTCGGGGACTGCATTTTCAGAAGAAGTTCCCGCAGGATAAGCTTGTACGCGCTGTCAGAGGAGAAGTGTTTGATGTTGTAGTTGATTTGCGGGAAGGGTCAAAAACCTTTGGAAAATGGTATGGAGTCTATTTATCGGAGGAGAATAAGAAACAGTTTTTTGTTCCAAAGAATTTTGCACATGGTTTTTTGGTGCTTTCAGACTATGCGGAGTTTTGTTATAAATGTACTGATTTTTATCACCCAAATGACGAGGGTGGTTTGTTATGGAATGATCCAGATATTGGGATTCAATGGCCGATTCCAGAAGGAATGGAGCTGACAATCCTAGAGAGAGATCAGAACTGGGGTGGCATAAAGGAATTTAAGAGATGAGAAAAGAATTGTCCAAGACCGCTGTCAAACTATATGTGACCCTTGCTGCAGCAGTGCTTGCGGCTGTGATTTTAATTCATCACAATCCGCTGGCAGACCCGCAGGAAGAGATGATTAAAAAGGTGATGGCTTGCTTCATTATTGTCAGTGCGATGGTGATTTTTTATCGGTTTTATGACAGATTGATCACACTTCCAGTAGAACTATGGCAGTCGCGCAAGCTAATCTGGAAGCTTGCAAAAAATGATTTTAAAAACCGTTATGCGGGGTCGTATCTGGGGCGTGTGTGGGCGTTTACGCAGCCTGTAGTTACAGTATTGTTGTACTGGTTTGTGTTCGGACATGTTATGGGACAAGACAAGAAGGAGATTCTTAATGTCGGTGTGGAGGCGCCTTATGTATTGTGGCTTACAGCAGGACTTGTGCCGTGGTTTTACTTTAGTGAGGCGATTAACAACGGTACAACTTCGCTGTTGGAGTACAGTTATCTGGTTAAGAAGGTTGTGTTTAAAATCAGCATTATTCCAATTGTAAAGCTGATAGCGGCGTCATTTGTCCACTTGTTTTTTGTTGCGTTTATGTTGCTTGTGTATTTTGTGTATGGATATAGACCATCTATCTGCCTGTTACAACTTTTGTATTATAGTTTCTGCATGTTTATGTTTGTGTTGGCACTTAGCTATTCAACCTGCGCGATTGTTATTTTTTTCCGGGATTTGACACAGATTATTAATATTTTATTGCAGGTTGGTATGTGGGCGACTCCAATTTTATGGAATATTGCCCTGCTGGATAACAGTCCCATTCTTCAAAAGATTATGAAGATAAATCCAGTATTTTATATTGTGAATGGCTATCGGGATGCAATGTTTGCAGAGAAGTGGTTTTGGCAGGATTTTTATTCGACTGCTTACTTTTGGATTGTGACAGTGGTCTTTTTTGGTATTGGAGCATTAATATTCCGAAGGTTAAAAGTGCACTTTGCAGATGTACTGTAAGCGAGGGGGAAATATGGAAGAAAAAAAAGAGGAAACAATGCATGTTGCAATTGCAGTGGAGAATGTCTGCAAGGTTTACCGTCTCTATGATAAGCCAACGGACCGATTAAAAGAAGCACTTAAATTAACCAGAAAGCAGAAGTATCATGAATCTTATGCGTTGTCGAACGTAAGCTTTGATGTTCGGCAGGGAGAGTGTGTTGGTATTATTGGAACAAACGGTTCTGGAAAATCGACAATTTTAAAGATTATTACTGGGGTGTTAAATCCGTCAAGCGGTTCGGTCACTGTGAATGGGCGGATTTCTGCGCTTTTGGAGTTGGGCGCAGGATTTAATCAGGAGTATTCTGGCATTGAAAATATTTATTTAAATGGTACTATGAATGGTTTTTCTGAGGAAGAAATTAAGGCGAGAATGCAGGATATCCTTGATTTTGCAGATATTGGTGACTATGTTTATCAGCCGGTAAAGACTTATTCGAGTGGAATGTTTGTGCGCCTTGCGTTTTCAGTGGCTATCAATATTGACCCAGAAATTTTAATTGTTGATGAAGCGCTTTCTGTTGGCGATGTGTTTTTTCAGGCAAAGTGTTATCACAAGTTTGAAGAATTCAAAAGAATGGGAAAGACGATTATGATTGTCAGCCATGATTTAAGCAGCATTGCCAAGTATTGTGACAGAGTAATTTTGCTCAATCAGGGAGTGAAGCTTGGCGAGGGTTCACCCAAAGAGATGATAGACGATTTTAAGCGTGTTTTGGTAGGACAGTATGAGCTGCCTGAATCAAAATCAGAGCAAAGTCTAGTAAATGATGCGGAAGTACAGGAGGCAGTTCAGTCGCAAGCTGCTGCGCAAAAACGTGCAAGACAACAGTCAGATGGCAGGGAGACAAAGACGCTTGAGTATGGCACACAGGAGGCAGTCATTGAGGAAATTTATTTGACAGATGACCGCGGAACACAGACCAATGCTATTATTAAAGGACTTTCTTTTAGCATCTGTATGCGCGTAAGATTTCAGCAAGATTTGCCAGCGCCGATTTTTGCCTTTTCAATTAAGACAGCCAAGGGTACTGAAATTACAGGAACGAATACTATGTTTGAAAAGGCATTTTTGGAGCCGGTGAAGGCAGGGGCGGTAAAGGATATTCGTTTCACACAGAAAATGTCACTGCAAGGTGGTGAGTATTTAATTTCATTTGGTGTTACAGGATACGAGGGAAATGATTTTAAGGTGTATCACAGACTCTATGACGCGTTGGATGTGACAGTAGTGTCCGACAAAAATACAGTGGGATACTATGACATGGATTCCAAAGTGGTGGTCAGAGATGCGCATGAGAAAAGCGATTTGGGGGATAACATTATAAAGTACACAAAGATACAGTGAACAGGAGCAGGTGGAGGCAGTATGGCAGAGAAAATGCGGATAAAGCAGGAAAAAATCGGCGGTGTAATTATGGATTACACCTATTATGCGGGGCAGGATTTGTATTCAGACGGCGCAGTGGAAGATGAGATGTTGGATATTGCAATGAACAATTCGCCAGAACAATTTTTGCAGATAATTGAAGAGAAGAAAAGCTGGCCGATTTTTTATCATTTCTCGCCGCTGCGCACAAATATTATTGACTGGATACCATTCAAAAAAACGGACAAGGTACTTGAGATTGGAGCTGGATGTGGGGCGATTACCAGCGCGCTGGTCCAGCGTGTTGACAGCGTCACTTGTGTGGATTTATCCAAAAAACGCAGTTTGGTCAATGCATATCGCAACTGTGATGCACAGAATCTTACGATTATGGTTGGTAATTTTAAAGAGATTGAGCCACATTTGGATACCGATTATGACTATGTACTACTGATTGGTGTTTTTGAGTACGGGCAGGCATACATCGGTGGGGCATCTCCTTACGAAGATTTTATGCGGATTTGTAACCGCCACAGGAAGCAGGAGGGACGTCTTGTCATTGCGATTGAAAATAAATTTGGATTAAAATATTGGGCAGGCTGTCGAGAGGACCATTTAGGGACTTATTTTTCAGGACTAGAAGGGTATCGCGAAGGAGGTTCCGCGAGAACGTTTACCAGACATGGATTGGAAAAGATATTAGACAAGGTTGGAATAACGGAATATAGGTTTTATTATCCATATCCAGACTATAAGTTTACAACAGCGATTTATTCAGATGCTTATCTTCCTAAAAAGGGAGAGTTAAGCAATAACCTTAGAAACTTCGACAGAGAGCGAGTGCTTTTATTTGATGAGAAACAGGTGTTTGATGAGATTTTAGACGAGAATGCATTTCCGCTGTTTTCCAATTCGTATTTATTGGTAGTTGGCAGTGCACCGAATGTAATTTACACCAAGTTTTCTAATGACAGGGCTGCAAAATGGGCAGTCCGCACATCAATTGTCAAGGAGCAGTCAGGATTGCTTCATGTGGAGAAGTTGCCAGACACGGAGGCGGCATATAAGCACTTAAAGAATACCAAACAAGCATATGAACAATTGTCAATGCGCTATGAGGGGACAAAAATTAAAATCAATGCTTGCACTGCGATTGGGGAGGACCTTAGAAATGGACTCTCTTTTGTGTACTGCAATGGAAGGACACTAGAATCCTTGCTTGACGAGTGCTTAATGCGGGCGGATGTCGCAGGATTTAAGGCGTTGATTGAAGAGTATCTGTATTGGTTACGCTACAAAGAAGACACGTTCGCAGTCAGCAACTTTGACTTTATTTTTCCCAATATTCTTGTGGACGGGGAGACATGGCATGTCATTGACTATGAGTGGACATTTGACAAACATATTGATTCAAATGACATTGCTTTCCGGGCATTTTACAATTATATGCTTGGCGGAGAGATGCGCAGAGCGTGCAAGGACCTTCTTATGAATGATATTTTGGGATTTTCTGATGCACAGATAACAGAGGCGGCTATGGAGGAACAGGAGTTTCAGCTTCGGATTACACAGCGCCGTGCCTCGGCAGAACGAATGCGGGAACTGATTGGAAATCAGGCATATGCTCTGGAAGGAATGGTGCAGTATTGTCGTCATGCGGATCTTAAGTATGTGGTACAGATTTTTATAGACTATGGTGAGGGATTTAGCGAGGAAAATTCCCAAAAACTACGAAATTGTTATCTTCTAGGAAGACATATGAAATTGGAGTTTGATATTCCAGAAGGCGCAGTAAAGTTTCGGATTGATCCTTGCTCGTTTCCCTGTGTTGTAGAGGTTCTTAAAGTTCAGGTGGGAGATAGAGTTTATGCCATAGAGGAGATTGTGGCGAATGGCTGTTGGCAGGAATGCGGTGTGGTTGTGTTTGATCATGAAGATCCGAATCTGGCGTTTGATGTGGAAGGAGGCAGGCACCTTATCGCAGAGTTAGACGTTCTGGAACTGCCACCACAGTTTGCAGAACAGATTGTGCAGGATGCAACAAAGAAGGGATTTCTTTCTAGGACAAAGGCGTTTTTTAAGCCAAAGAAATAACAAAAGTATACTCTGAGATGGGGGATAGAGGATAGGAATGTTGGGAAAGATAAAAGGTGCTATACAGGACAGATTGTATCAGAATTGCATTGAGGAGTATGAGAGAGACTTGCGCTGTCAGACCGATCCTTATCTGGTGTGGGTTCAAGAGAATGAGCAAAATGCTTCTAAAAGAGAGGGAGCAGAGCGATATCCCGAACTTGGTCTTGTCTATATGGAGGATTGTGGCAGTCGCTTCTCTTTGTCTAACATAAACAAAAAGTATCTTTTGTTTGTCTCACGGGAAGGCAGAATGGCAATAAATGCGATACATGAAATTGTGGAGTATTTTGAATCTCATCAGGATACAGATATAATTTATCCGGATGAAGATGTGTGGATGTTAGATCAAAGCAGATCACAGAATGTTCTGAAAGATGACGGGGGTGCGCATCGGGTTTTTCCGTGGACAAAGCCAGTGTGGTCACCGGATACCTTGTTTTCATTCTTCTATTTTGGACACATCTTTGCAGTTCGCAGGGAGGCTTTCTTGTCGCTTGTGTGGCTTGGAGATACGGATTATCGTAGAAATATTTATGACTTTGTCTTGAAGGCATCGGAACAAGGCAATTGTCCAAATCATATTGAGAAGATACTTTTTCATGCATATGAGCGGGGAACTAGCAGGGAAGCGATTGAGGACACACTGATGCACAGAACGGATTTTATTGGTGTGGGTGATGCCTATGACGATATTCGCGTACAGGCAATGACACGGCGCAACCTTGCAGGAAGAATGGTAGTAGATACAAAAACCGGAATCTCCTATCCAGTTTATGAGGTGCCAGACAAGCCGCTTGTCAGTATTGTTATTCCCTCGAAGGATAACCCAACAGTGCTGCAACAGTGCATTCGCTCTATTTATGCACATACAGATTATCCCAATTTTGAGTTGATTGTGGTTGACAATGGCAGTCGGGAGGAAGTGCGCGCCGCACTTGAATATTTTCAGGAGGAGTGTTTTTTTCACTATTTGTATTTGCCAATGGACTTTAATTTTTCGCGAATGTGTAACTTGGGAGTGAAAGAGGCAAAGGGAACATATATTCTGCTACTCAATGATGATATGGAGGTAATTGAGAACACATGGCTGACGCGAATGGTTGGGCAGGCATCGCTGCGACATGTCGGTGCAGTAGGCGCAAAACTTTTATATCCAAACTCAACCAAAATACAGCATGTGGGGATTACCAATACCATATCGGGTCCCGGACATAAACTAAAACTCCTTGATGACAGCCTGTCTTACTATTATGGTAGAAATCGCTTTGTCTATGATATGATTGGTGTTACAGCAGCCTGCCTTTTAATACGAAAGGACTGTTTTCTTGCTATGGGAGGATTGTATGAGGGGCTTGCTGTGGCGTACAATGATGTCGATTTATGTTTCCGCCTGTGGGACAGAGGGTTATACAATGTCCAACGCAACGATGTTGTGTTGTATCATCATGAATCGCTCAGCCGCGGAGATGACTTAAAAGATGAGAAAAAATTGAAACGCTTGACAGCAGAGAAAGATATACTTTATGAGCGACACCCCAATCTTTACCGAAAAGATCCTTTTATTGGAACGCTGTTAAACAGTGGTGATTCGGAGTACAGTTGCCGCTGGCTAGAAGGGTATGAGCGTTCGGATGCCATTGCTGTAGGAGATGTTCCCATAGCAGGGAAAAAGCTTCCGCCACAGGAAAAGATGAATCAAGCAATTATGATTGCCTTGGAAGATTGTGGGCGGGAAGGTCATGCAAAAAAGGCATACTATCTTATTAAAGGTTGGGCGTATATACCAGGCGTAGACAATGCACGCTACCGCTATAAAATCCTTTTTGTCAATAATGCAGGCAATGTGTGGGAACTTCCTGTACAGAAGCGTTATCGCAAAGACGTGGCGGCAATTTTGCCAGACGAAACCAATGTAGAATTGACTGGATTTTGTAGCTGGATTTTTGAGGGCGCGCTGCCGCCAGATACGTATGAACTGTGGATGACTGCAAAAGATGGCTGTTCGAGACAGAGACTATATCGAAGGATGGAGAAAAAGCTGGCAATCGAATGAAAGAAAAAACATTACAATATCAGAAAGAACTTTTTGCACAGAAGACACCATATCTGCAATGGTTAAGACAGCAAAAGACACAAGATACAGATACAATGGTTGTTTCGGGGAAGCAGATAAACAAGCTTCCCTTTTCTTCGTGTATGGATTGTATAAAATGCTTTGGTGAAATTAAGGCGGAGCAAATCTATCTGTTTGTAAGAGAGGGCGGGACACTGACAGCATATGCAGAACAGAAAATCGCAGCGCATTTTCTTACATCTGAGGAGAATGACAGAACACTGTTTGTCTATGCAGATGAAGATTATACAGGAAGCTTGCAAGCGCTTTACGGTATAGAGGAACAGTGTTTTGATGTTGCGGTCACAATGCCTTATCAATACTGTATGGAAAAGGGAGAAACGTACTACAGAGGACTCCCTTGGTTTAAACCGGATTTTTCACCGGATACGCTCGCTTCTTTTTTCTATCTTGGCAGCGTGTTTGCGATTCGCGGAGATGTGATTTTAAAGATAATTGGTCAATATCAGAATGAAATTGATATTTATGAACTTGTCTATTGGATTTTTCAGGAGGCGTTAGAACGACATCAGTCGGGAAAAAATACTGGAATTATCCATATATCAGAGGTATTGTACACCAATGGCTATCAAAGGCAAGCACAGCAAATAGAGTGTTCCAAAAAAATTCAAAAGCTGTATCAAAAGGAGCCAAAAAAGGAAAAAGTATCTATTATTATTTTAAGCAAAGACCATGCAGAATTATTAAAAAAATGTTTGGAGACATTGATTCAGTACACAGAATATGAAAATTATGAAGTGATTGTTGTGGATAATGGCAGCAGTCCAGAACAAAAACAGCGGATATTGAACAGAATAGATGCACACAATAACACAGATAAAAAACATAAGATTTTCTATTATTATCAGAGACAGGAATTTAATTTTTCTGCACTGTGCAATATTGGCGCGCAGTATGCAAATGGTCGTTATCTACTTTTTATGAATGATGATGTGCAAGTAATGGGGACTGCGGAAGGTAGAAAATGGCTAGACAAAATGATGGTATATGCCGCAAAGCCTTATGTGGGCGCTGTGGGGGCAAAATTGTATTATCCAAGTTCTTTAGAGGAGGATTGTGATAGAATCCAACATGTGGGAATTACCAATATGGGGATTGGACCTGCACATAAATTAAATGGTAGAAAAGATACAGGCTGTATCTATTATGGGCGCAACACACAAAATTATAATATGTTGGCGGTTACGGCTGCCTGTATGCTGATAAAAAAGTATGTGTTTGATACGGTCGGCGGATTTGATGCATCTTTTCCAGTAGCGTACAATGATGTAGAGCTTTGTTTTCGGTTATACCAGCAGGGATATTTTTCGGTGCAAGTTAATGAGGCAGTACTGATTCACCATGAATCTCTTAGTCGGGGATATGATTTTTCTCCAGAAAAACAGCGGCGACTGCAAGAGGAAAAGGAACGTTTATATAAAAAATATCCTTTATTTTGCGCCGCAGACCCTTTTTATAGCCCGCATTTGGTACAGTGGAAAAAAGATATAGATTACAATGTCAATTATTTATATGCGTGTGATAAAATGGCAGAGCCTGTGCTTTTAACTGGGCAGATAGCAAAGCATAAGAGTGGAAAAGGGATAAGTAAAATAATACAACGAGAATATTTTCGGGAACAGCTCTATCAAAAAAATACCACAGTTGGAAAAGTGTATGACCATATCACAGGCAGGCATCGTTTTATACTTCAAATAGATGGTGTGGAGCAGAATGATATAGAAGTGAAAATAACTGGTTGGTGTGTAAAACGCAATCAGGATAACGCAGGCATTTCTCGAACAATTTGGCTTGTTGAGGAGACAAAAAAACTTGGCACTGGAACAATCTATGCGTTTGATTTGCCGCCAAAATTGCGCGAAGATGTGGCAGAATTGTTTGCAAGGGACAAAAATACAGAACATGTGGCGCTCTCAGGTATAAATCTATTGTTTGCAAAACAAGGTTTGCGCTCTGGAAAATATCGAATAGGAGTTCTTGTTGATAAGAAACATATGCTATATATACAAGACCAAGCAGGAAGTTTGGTGTTTGTAAAAGTTGAAAAAGATTCACAGTAGAAAGGTGTGGGGCAAAATGGCAAAGGATATGATTGACATACATCAGAATAAGGAAGTGCAAGATGTGCAATTCTATAAGCAGGCATATGAGCAGGAGAAGGCGCGCGCAGCGTCTCTTGCAGGCAGGCTTGCAGATGCCAGAAATGAGGCGGACAGCCTGCAATTTCAATTGGACCGCATCAAAAAGAATCCGCTGTGGAAGGCATCAAAGCCTTTGCGTCAGACAATGCACTGGGGACTTCGCAATTATCGGCGTCTGCGGAATCTAGGCGGACCCAAAGGAATTGCCAGAAAATTAAAACAAAAGCGCATTGAGGCGGAGGCAAAGAAGCTTCATGGAACCGCAAGTTTCCCAACGCCGGAGGAGGCAGAGCGGCAAAAAAACACTGTGTTTGACCAGATGGTAAAAATTAGTATTTTGGTGCCACTATGGAATAATCAGCGGGAGTTCCAGATAGAGATGCTTGACTCCGTGATGAACCAGACGTATCAGAACTGGGAACTTTGTCTGGCAGATGGTTCTGACGAGACACACAGTTATATTGCAGAGATCTGCAAAGAATATGCCGCGCGCGCAAACGGCAGAATTATTTACCATAAATTAGAGAAAAATGATGGCATTGCTGGAAATACAAACGAGTGCTTAAAACTTGCCACTGGCACTTATCTTGGTCTGCTTGACCAAGATGATGTTTTGCATCCTTGTGCGCTTTACGAGTATGTGAAGGCAATTAATGAACTGGAAGCGGATTATATTTATTGTGACGAGACTACGTTTAAGGGAAACAGCATTGACAATATGATTACATTGCATTTTAAGCCAGATTTTGCACCAGATAATCTGCGCGCAAACAATTATATTTGTCATTTTAGCGTGTTTTCGCGGGAGCTTCTGGAAGGAACTGAGCTTTTCCGGAGTGGTTTTGATGGGAGTCAGGACCACGATATGATTCTGCGGCTGACCGCAAATGCAAAAAAAGTGGTACATGTGCCAAAATTGCTGTATTACTGGCGTTCGCATAAAACAAGTGTGGCGAGTGATATCAATGCAAAACCCTATGCGATAGCGGCGGCAAAAGGGGCAGTGGCAGACCATTTAACACGCTGCGGATTTAAAAATTTTGAAATTAAAAGCACCCGTGCGTTTGACACAATCTTTGAGATTAAGTATGAGATTCGCAGTGAGGACAAAATTTCGATTTTAATTCTAAACAAGGATCACGTGGAGGACTTAAAACGTTGTATTGACTCGATTAAAGAACGAAGCACTTACAGCAATTATGAGATTATTATAATAGAGAATAACAGTGAAAAGAAAACTGTTTTTGACTATTATGACACCATTAAAAAACAGAAAAACATAACAATTGTTACGTATACAGGCGCGTTTAACTACGCAAAGATCAATAATTTTGGCGCTGGCTATGCGACAGGAAAATATCTCTTGTTATTAAATAATGATACGCAGGTAATTTCTATGAATTGGATGGAGTCTATGTTGATGTACGCCCAGCGCCCTGACGTGGGAGCCGTCGGCGCAAAGCTTTATTATGGCGATCGAACAATTCAACATGCAGGGGTAGTGATTGGACTTGGCGCACATAGAACGGCAGGGCACACACACTATAAAATCAACTATGACAATCTTGGTTATATGGGGCGACTGTGTTATGCACAGAATGTATCCGCAGTGACTGGTGCATGTTTGATGGTTAGAAAGAGCCTTTATGATGCACTTGGCGGACTCGATGAAGCGTTTGCGGTGGCTCTTAATGATGTGGATTTCTGTCTGCGTGTCAGAGAGAAAGGGTATTTGAATGTCTTCACTCCATTTGCAGAGCTGTATCATTTTGAGTCCGCTTCGCGCGGCAGCGATGTTGTGGATGCAAAAAAGGCAGAGCGCTACGAGAAGGAGTCGGTGCTGTTTCGGGAGCGGTGGAAGGAGCTTTTGGCAAAAGGGGATCCTTATTACAATCCAAACTTTTCTTTGGACCGCAGCGATTATTCTTTAAGAATAAATTAAATTTTGGATAATTCTCATAGAATCTTGCAAAATTTCCAAATTTTTGGTTTAATATAAATGGAATGTAGTGCAAACTGACAACGCACTGATTTTAATGAATTTATGTGGAGGTAGCAGTATGAGTTTTATGGATGAATTTAACTTCTGGCTCAATGATGATTACTTTGACCAGGCAACAAAGGACGAGCTCTTAAAGATTAAGGACAATGAGAGCGAAATTGAGGACCGTTTTTACAGGGAGCTTGAGTTTGGTACTGGTGGACTTAGAGGTGTAATTGGCGCAGGTACAAACCGCATGAACATTTACACAGTAAGAAAGACATCACAGGGTCTGGCAAACTATATCATCAAAGCAAATGGGCAGGAGAAGGGGATTGCCATCGCATACGATTCACGTTTTATGTCTCCTGAGTTTGCTGATGAGGCAGCGCTGTGCATGGCAGCAAATGGGATTAAGGCATATGTGTTTGAGTCGCTGAGACCGACACCAGAGCTTTCTTTTGCTTTGAGGACACTTGGCTGCATCTCTGGTATTGTTATCACAGCAAGCCACAATCCGCCAGAGTACAACGGCTACAAGGTATACTGGGAAGATGGCGCACAGATTACGGCACCCAAAGACAAAGACATTATTAATGAAGTGAAGGCTGTAACCGATTATCATACGGTCAAGACAATGGATAAACAGGAGGCGATCAATGCTGGTTTGTATCAGGTAATTGGCAAGGAAATTGATGACGCATACATGGTGGAATTAAAGAAACAGATTATTCATCCAGATGTGATTCAGGCGGTTGCAGATGACATTAAGATTGTATATACACCACTGTGTGGAACTGGAAACAAGCCAGTGAGAAGAATCCTTTCAGAACTTGGTTTTAAGAATGTATATGTTGTGCCAGAGCAGGAAAATCCGGATCCCAAGTTTACAACATTGGACTATCCAAATCCAGAAGATCCAAAGGCATTTACATATGCCTTAAAGCTTGCAAAAGAGAAGAATGCAGATATTGTGCTTGCGACAGACCCAGATGCAGACAGACTAGGCATCTATGCGCTTGATACAAAGAGCGGAGAGTACAAGGCGTTTACAGGCAATATGTCGGGTATGTTGATTGCAGAATATATTCTAAGAGAACGCAGAGCTACAGGAACAATGCCTGAAAATCCTGCACTTGTCACAACGATTGTGACAACAAATATGACAGCGCCTATCACAAAAGCGTATGATGTAAAGTTGATTGAGGTGCTCACAGGATTTAAGTTTATTGGTGAGCAGATTAAGTTGTTTGAGCAGACTGGATCTAACAATTATGTGTTTGGTCTTGAGGAGAGCTATGGATGTCTTGCAGGAACACATGCGAGAGATAAAGATGCGGTTGTCGCGGTAATGTGTCTGTGTGAAGTTGCTGCATGGTGCAAGAAGAATGGCAAGACGCTTTATGATATGATGCTTGAGGTTTATGAAAAGTATGGTTACTACAAAGAGACACAATATGCAATCACAATGAAAGGTATTGATGGCTCAAAGCAGATTGCGGCACTGATGGACAAATTCCGTAACAATCCGCCTAGAAAATTTGGCGAGTTGGAAGTTGTGCGTGTAAGAGACTATGAGAACGATGTTATCACAGAGCTTGAGAGCGGCAAAACCTATCCAACAGGGCTGCCAAAGTCCAATGTACTTTATTTTGACCTTACAAATGATTCTTGGTGCTGTGCAAGACCTTCTGGTACAGAACCCAAGATTAAGTTTTACATGGGTGTTAAGGGAACAAGCTTAGAGGATGCCCAGAAAAAGGTAGAAGACTTGACGAATGAGGTTAAGGCTGTTATCGAAGAATAAAGAATAAGCGGCAAGTTAGATGAAACCGGACGCTGCGGGCGGCAGTTGTCTGGTTTCATTTCGTGAGAAGAGTGGAGTGTTAACCGATATGAATAGATTGCTGGCGCAGATTATGAAATTTGGTGTGGTGGGCGTAGCTTGTTTTTTGATTGACTATGTGATTGGGATTGTGGTGTTGAATATTATCTTGAAACTGAGCGGTGAACAGTATTTTGAACTTGCCTCTATGGCGGGTTCCGCGCTGGGATTTACAGTTTCTGTAATTATAAATTATATCTTGAGTTTTAAGTTTGTGTTTGAGCGCAAGGAAGACCTCAACCGTAAGGCTGAGTTTGTTGTCTTTATTGTGTTGAGCGTGATTGGGTTGGGGCTGAATCAGTTTATTATCTGGGTATGTGTGGGACCGCTTTATGGAAATGTAGCGTTCCTGCGCAGACTATTAAATTATAATTTTGCATACACAGGTGCGAAGGTAGTGGCGACAGCGGTTGTAATGGTGTACAATTTTGTTAGCAGAAAGATATTTTTGGAGAAGAAAGCATAGAGCGGGGGATTGCTATGTCATTGGCACAGAATATTAGAAAGACAATCAATTACAGTAAAAAGAATGGATATACAGAGGCGGCAGTTGCAGCGTGGGAGCGGGTGACGGCAAAGTATTATGCCAATTATGATTATCATGCACCCAATGAGGAAGTCTTAGCGAGGCAAAGAGCAGACAAAAGTGTATCTGATATTAAATTTTCAATATTAGTGCCAGCGTATGAGACGCAGGCAGTCTATATGAGTGCGCTGATAGAGAGCTGCATTGTGCAGACTTATGAGAATTGGGAGCTTGTTATTGCAGACGGAAGTGAAAAGAATACAGTTAGCGATTTGGTCCATCAGTATCAGGATACAAGGATACGATATGTTTGTCTGGAAGGCAACAATGGGATTGCCGAGAACACCAATCAGGCGATTGCCTCTGCAACAGGCGATTACTATGGTTTGCTAGACCATGACGATTTGTTGACTCCGGATGCTTTGTATGAGATGGCGCGCGCTGTACAAAAGAGTCGCCCAATTTTAGCGTATTCTGACGAGGACAAGTGTGATATATCAGGAAAACATTTTTATGACCCGCATTTTAAGCTTGATTTTAATTTGGATTTGCTTTTGACGAACAATTATATCTGTCATTTTATGGCTGTCCGCGCAGACATACTCAAAAAGTTGCAGATTAGAAAAGAGTATGATGGTTCACAGGACTATGATATTATTCTAAGGATTGTGAGTAATCTTTTGATAAAGGAAAAGGAGAATAAGGAGGCAAGGCCAGTGGAGGAATTTATTGTGCATGTGCCAAAAGTGCTCTATCACTGGCGGTGTCATGAAAATTCTACAGCGGATAATCCACAGAGCAAAATGTATGCATATGAGGCTGGGAAAAAGGCATTGATTGACTTTGCATCGCGCATGGGCTGGAAAGTTGATGTCCGTCACAATAAACATCTTGGATTTTATCGAATCGAATATGGAGACAGTATTCTTACGCACAGACCAGATTTGGCTGCGGTTGGCGGTTTTGTCACAAAACGTGGCAAAGTGATATCTGGTATCTACCAAGGACAACCTTTATTGTATGCTGGTTATATGAACAGGATGGATTTGTATCAGAATACCACATGGCTTGATTTGCGCAATATGGCGGTCAACAAGGCATATCAGTCTGTCTATGAGGATGTTACAGGGCATTCGTACATCAGTACGCTTCCTGCGGAGGAAAAAGAGTTGCCACAGTGGATTCAGGACCTAGGGCGAACTACAGAGGGGAACAAGAAGCTGATGGAACTTAGCCAAGAGCTGTGTAAGCGCTTGATAAAAAACCGGGCAAGGTTGTTGTTGGATCCCGTTTGTGTGAGAAAAATATGAAAGTGTGAAGGGCAGCAGCTTTAGTTGCTGGACAAGGTTGAAAGTAGGGTATGATAAAGTCAACAATTGTGATACCAAATTTTAATGGTATGCAATATATACAAACTTGTCTTGAGAGTTTGTATAGCGGAACCACAAAAGAGATTGCAGTGATTGTGGTGGATAATGCCTCGACAGACGGGAGTATGGAGCTGGTGCGGGATCAGTTTCCACAGGTGAAATTAGTTGTCAATCAGACCAACACAGGGTTTAGTCATGCAGTCAATCAAGGAATTCGCCTGAGCAATACGCCATATGTGATTTTGCTAAACAATGACACGCAGGCGGATCTATCGTTTGTGCATGAGTTGGAAAAAGTGATGGATAACGACAATCGGAAACGATTGTTCTCTGCTTCTGCAAAGCTTATCTCGCTGTATGATAAAGAGAAGATTGATGATGCAGGCGATTATTATTGCGCGTTGGGTTGGGCGTTTGCAAGGGGCAAGGGAAAGAGTGCAACACACTATGACCGAGACTGTGATATTTTTGCAGCGTGTGCAGGAGCGGCTATCTATCGCAGGGAATTGCTGGAAGAGAATCAGGTCGGATTGTTTGATGAGGAGCATTTTGCATACTTTGAGGATATTGACCTAGGCTATCGTGCAAAAATTTTTGGATATAGAAATCGATTTGCGGCAAACTCTATAGTATACCATGCAGGAAGCGCCACGAGTGGTTCGCGGTACAATGCATTTAAGACCAGATTAGCATCGAGAAACAGTGTCTATCTGATTTATAAAAATATGCCAGTTTTGCAGATTTTGCTGAATTTGCCGCTTCTAATTACAGGTTTTTTGATAAAAATGTTATTTTTTATTAGAAGAGGAATGGGAAGAGAATATATAACAGGTCTTTGGAAAGGAATTGAGCTTTCAGTGGGACCCGCCGGAAGAAGGCACAGGCAGCGCTTTGAAAAGAAGAGAATCAGAAATTACGTGTTGATACAGTTTGAACTTTGGAGGAATTTGTTTCGGCTTTTTGCATGAGTTAAAAAAAAAGTTGTACTTTTTGCTCAAATATTGTAGAATATAATGAGTTAAATTCTTTCCATTGGAATTAAGGTGAAGAAATTGATAAGAGATAATCAGAAGTATTTTAACAGACTGCTGGTTTTGCTCGATGCACTGGTTATAGGAGCCTCTTACTGGCTTTCTTGGTTTTTGTGGCTCGGCGGATATGTGAAAGAAAATGACCCCGGTACAGGTATTTTGGCAGTGCAGATTTATTTCACTGCATTTGTCGTAATCGTTCCGGGATATCTGATTCTGTACAATACGTTTGATCTGTATTCATCCAAGCGTACAGCAAAGACAGTATACGAGATTTTTAATATTATAAGGGCAAATACCATTGGGCTTCTGGCGGTTATGGTAGTACTTTTTGCGATTAATATCCCAGATTTTTCGCGTGGTATGATTGGTGTTTTCTACGGAATAAACATTGTGGCAGAGTCGCTTATGCGAAAATCTGTTCGATATGGACTGCGACGAATGCGCAAGAAAGGCTACAATGTCAAGCATATTCTACTGGTGGGATACTCGCGTGCGGCGGAGGAATATATCAATAAGATTAAGGCGAATCCTGAGTGGGGATACGAGGTCTGTGGTATATTGGATGACCATGTTCCTGTTGGAGCTGTCTATAAAGGGGTTCAAGTGACAGGAGAAATTGACGCGCTAAACGCCATACTACCAGAGAATAGGCTGGATGAGATTGGTATTACGCTTTCTTTGTCAGATTATGACAGACTAGAAAGTATTGTTAATATCTGTGAGAAATCAGGAGTTCATACAAAGTTTATTCCCGATTACAATAGCGTCATTCCAAGCAGACCCTATCTGGAAGATCTTGATGGGCTTGCAGTGGTAAATATTAGGAGAGTACCACTTAACAATATGGCAAACATGTTAATAAAACGGTTGGTGGACATTGTAGGCGCGTTGGTTGCTATTATATTGTCTTCTCCGTTTATGCTGGCGGCAGCAATTAGTGTAAAAGCGACGAGCAGAGGACCTCTGATTTTTAAGCAAGAGAGGGTAGGGTTGCACAACAAGCCTTTCCAGATGTATAAATTTCGGAGCATGGAGGTACAAAGTAGCGCTGATGAAAAGAAAGGCTGGACGACTAAAAATGATCCGAGAGTTACAAAAGTGGGCAGGATTCTCCGGAGTACGAGTATCGATGAGCTTCCACAGTTTTTTAATGTGTTAAAGGGGGATATGAGTCTGATCGGTCCGCGCCCTGAGAGACCTCTTTTTGTTGAAAAATTTAAGGAAGAGATTCCCAGATATATGATTAAACATCAAGTACGGCCTGGGATAACGGGATGGGCACAGGTAAATGGATATAGGGGAGATACCTCGATTAAAAAGCGAATTGAGTATGATCTTTACTATATTGAAAACTGGTCGATGACATTTGATTTGAAAATTTTATTTCTTACAGTATTTAAAGGATTTATTAATAAAAATGCTTATTAAGGAATTGTAGGAAAATAAGTGATACAGATTGCGTAGGATATTTCTTCGAGATTGTAGGCAAAAAACATAGGTGTAGCGGGCTGCAGCAAGGCTTTCTGTAAGCACTTTTCTATCAATAATTCTGTGCAGAAGTACAAATTTGTGGGCCGCTTTTGGCAGCATGGAGGTTTATAAAATGCAGGAGTATGATAATAATCAAAATAATAATATCAGGAGGATGCCAAGCGGCAGTGACAGACAGCCGAGAAGTCAGATGCAGAGTGGTCAAGCAAGAAGACCTGTATCAAGACCAGTGCGTCAGGGGATGGCAGAGAGTCAGTCAAGACCAGTGCGTCAGGGGACTACGTCCAGTCAAAGACCAATGCGTCAGAATGCGTCGGAGAGTCAGTCAAGGTCCATGCATCAGAGAACTGTAGAAGACCAGTCAAGGTCCATGCGCCAAAGTACAGCGGAGGGACAGACAAGGCACAAACCAGCGAATGGACAGTCTGTAAGACCGATGCAGGGCGGTCAACCAAGGCCGACAGGGCAGGGAGGACCAAACAATCAATCAAAGAGACCCGTGTCGGAGGTGCGGCCAACCAATAAAAAAGTACAAAACATGGCAGGAAGTGCACCAAAGAAAAAGAGTGGAAAAAACAAAAAAAGTTTGACCCCGCAACAAGCGTCAAAGAAAAAGAGAAAAAAGATTATACTGTTTATATCAGAAATTTTTTTGCTGCTGATACTAGTTGGTGCGCTGTGGGCAGTCAAAAAGTCACAGTTAATTCAATATGTTGATATAAAACCAGATGATGTGCATATCAATAAGGAAGTCCAACAGGTTATTGATGATGGCACTACTACTATGAAAGGATACAGAAATATTGCGTTGTTTGGCGTGGACTCGCGCGATAAAGAACTTGATAAAAATACACGAACAGATGTAATTATGATTGCGTCGATTAATCAGGACACAAAGAAAGTTAAGCTGGTGTCTGTGTACCGTGACACTTGGTTAAATCTATCAACAGATAAGTACAGCAAGGCAAATGCCGCTTATGCAAAAGGTGGAGCAAAGCAGGCAATCAGTATGCTCAATATGAACCTTGACATGGATATTACAGATTTTGTCACCGTGGGGTTTGATGCAGTAATTCATGTAATAGATGCAGTTGGCGGTGTTGAGATTAATGTGACTGAGGCAGAAATTAAAGACTTAAACAACTATCAGATTTCAATGGTAGGAAAGCAGACAGGATTGAATGCAAAAGGAGAGCCTAATTTTGAGGCAAAGGCGGGCGTGGATTATACTCCTGTCACAAAACCAGGCTTGCAGACATTAAATGGTTTGCAGGCGACAGCATATTCGCGTATCCGCTATGTTGGAGGAGATGGGGCGAGAACAGAAAGACAGAGAACGGTTCTGACACAGATGGCGAAAAAGGCAATGCAGATGAAGCCCGCCAAGATTGATGAGATTACAAATGCTGTGTTTAGTGAGATAGCGACGTCCCTCTCAATACAGGAAATTTTATCACTGCTTGCAGATATTGCAAGTTATGATATTGGTGAGACGTCCGGTTTTCCATTTGCAGATCATGTGAAAATGAATGGACACGTGGGAAATCAGAGTGTTGTTGTACCAATCGATCTGAAAAAGAATGTAACCTTGCTGCATGAGTTTTTGTTTGACGAACAAGATTATGTTCCATCAGAGACTGTAAAGGAGTGTAGCCAGCGTATTGCGGCAGAAACGGGTATCAATTATAATGGAGAATAGAGGAGCCAAATAAGGGACCGTAACGTCGGTTCCTTATTGTCTTTGTCTTTTTCAGCATATATTCTATCAGTAAATATAGATTCAAAGGGGGATATTCATGCAGTACAGTGTAGATGTCATTTTGCTGACCTACAAGCCCACAAAGCCAGTTCTCGGGTTGATTAGGGCATTAGAGGGGCAGACGTATCCCGTGCGGAAAATTATTATTATGAATACGGAAGAACGGTACTTTTACAGTCTTTTTTATGGGACAGGCTTTCTGGAAAAGTACAAAAATATTGAGGTTCATCACCTTTCAGAGAAGGAATTTGACCACGGAAGGACAAGGGCAAAAGGGGTGCAATACTCCAAATCAGATGTCTTTGTATGCATGACGCAGGATGCTATGCCAGTGGATGATCGACTGATTCAAAATTTGGTTTGCGCATTGACCAGACAGGATAATATTGCTGCCGCATATGCAAGGCAACTTCCGCGTTCTGATTGTCGTGAAATTGAGAAATACACAAGAAGTTTTAATTATCCGAAGAATTCTTTTGTGAAATCGTTGCAAGATGTGGATCAGCTTGGCATTAAAACTTTTTTCTGCTCCAATGTATGCGCTGCCTATAATCGTGAGATTTATGAGAATATGGGCGGATTTGTGAAGAGGGCAATCTTTAATGAGGATATGATTTATGCGGGGCATGCAGTCAACGCGGGTTACAGTATCGCTTATGCCGCCGATGCGTGTGTGCAGCATTCACACAATTATACTTGTATGCAACAGTTTCATAGAAATTTTGATTTGGGAGTTTCTCAGGCAGAACACCCTGAAGTATTTCATATTGTATCTTCGGAACGGGAGGGTGTGAAGTTGATTCGGGATACGATTCGGTATCTGTGCAAGACAGGACACAAAAGATTGATACCATATCTGTTTGTGTCAAGTGCTTTTAAACTTATTGGGTATCAGTTGGGAAAGCATTTTCAGTCTCTTCCGGCTGGCATGGTGCGACGATGCAGTGCTAGCAAGACATATTGGGACTAAAATGAGAATATTTTATTACAGTTCAGTCTAGGACTTTGTATTTACTATAAAGTCCGTAAAACAGCGTTGAAGTTGGGAAGAATCAAGCCACCACGAAGTGGTTTTGCATGGCTTGATTCTTATAACAGGAAGCCATAGGCTGAACTGTTACGAATATTTTATAGGGCAGCAGTGATAAATGGAGGATGGAAAAATGTGCGGAATTGTAGGATATATCGGAAAACATGCGGCGGCGCCAGTAATACTTGATGGGCTTTCCAAGCTGGAATACAGAGGTTATGACTCAGCGGGAATGGCTGTTTTTGATGGGAAACACATTCAGATTCGGAAATCCGCCGGGAGACTTAAAGTACTAGAAGAACTGACACATGGTGGTGCCACAATGCCCGGAAATATTGGTGTTGGGCATACACGGTGGGCGACACATGGCGCACCGAGTGATATCAACTCGCATCCACACTATAATGCTGAGGAGACGATTGCAGTGGTTCACAATGGAATTATTGAGAATTATCTTCCATTGAAGGAGAAACTAGTGTCAAAAGGATACACATTTGTGTCAGACACGGATACAGAGGTACTAGCACATTTGATTGATTATTATTATAAGGGAAATCCCTTGGAAGCCATTACCAAGGTAATGCATCGTGTTCAGGGATCTTATGCACTGGGGATCTTATTTGCGGAACATCCTGATCAGATTTTTGCAGTGCGAAAAGACAGCCCACTGATTGTTGGGCAGAATGAAGATGGATGTTTTATTGCGTCAGATGTGCCTGCTATCTTAAAGTATACCAGAAAAGTTTATTTTATACAGAATCAGGAAGTGGTTCGTCTGCGTGCTGATCACATGCATTTCTATACGGTGGACGAGGAGGAAATCACAAAAGAACCTGTCACGATTGAGTGGGATGCCAACGCCGCAGAAAAAGGCGGTTATGCGCATTTTATGCTGAAAGAGATGTATGAGCAGCCAAAGACTGTGACGGATACATTGAGTCCGCGTATAAAAGACAAGGATATTGTGATTGAGGAGCTAGGCATGACCGAGGAGGAAATCAAGGCAATTCACAAGATTTTTATTGTGGCGTGTGGCTCTGCATATCATGCTGGTGTGACTGGAAAATATGTGATAGAGGGAATTGCGCGGATTCCGGTGGAGGTTGATGTAGCGAGTGAATTTCGCTATCGCAATCCAATTTTAGAAGAGGGAACAATGGTGATTGTAATCAGCCAGTCTGGTGAGACGGCAGACACGCTTGCAGCACTGCGGGAATCACAGCAACTTGGACATAAAGTGCTTGGTATTGTCAATGTTGTTGGCAGTTCTATTGCGCGCGAGGCGGACAATGTGATGTATACATGGGCGGGACCTGAGATTGCGGTTGCCACCACAAAGGCGTATAGTGCACAGCTTATCGCACTCTATTTGCTTGCGATAAAGTTTGGAAAGGTACGCGGAAAGTTAGATGAGGTTGCGTTTTACAGAATGTTGGAGGATTTAAAGCGTCTTCCAGCACAGATTGAGATGCTTTTAGCAAACAAACAGCGCATTCAGCGCTTTGCCAACCGTTATATTGGCGCAAAAGATGTATTTTTTATTGGCAGAGGCACTGATTTTGCAATTTCTATGGAAGGCTCGCTAAAACTGAAAGAGATTTCTTATATTCACTCTGAGGCGTATGCAGCAGGTGAATTAAAACATGGAACGATATCCCTGATTGAAAAAGGAACGCTTGTTGCGGCTGTCGTTACGCAAGATGCGCTTTTTCAGAAAACACTTAGCAATATGGTTGAAGTCAAGGCGAGAGGGGCATTTGTGCTGGCTGTCACCAATGAGGGAAATACAGAGATAGAGAAAGCTGCGGACTATGTAATCTATATTCCGAGAACCAATCAATATTTTACAAATTCATTGGCAATCATACCACTGCAACTTTTTGGATATTATGTGGCAGTTGGAAAAGGCTGTGATGTCGACAAGCCAAGAAATCTTGCAAAATCCGTTACAGTGGAGTAATGAAGGAGGCACAAAGGTATGGGAAAGAAAAATTCAACGTTCAAAAATATAGTAGTAGTTTTGGGGTGTACTGCATTTGCTGGTGCATATGCTCTGGGTGCTAGTTGCTTTATCCGCAATTTTATAGAGGAGGGGATTGCGCGACCGACATGGCTGGACAAAGTGGAGATTTACATTGATGAGGAGGCGAAAGTTGCAAACGGCGCAATGACGCAGACTTCTGACAGGGCGGGGAATGACGTGCCATTTCCTGTAAAAACAGGAACCCGAGGAGGTAGTAAGGACCGATCAGGAGCAGGGGATTTTCTTCAAAAACCGCGGTTTGAGGAGGAAACTGAAACTGAAACGGAGACTGAGACTGAACAGGAAAGCGAAACGGAGACAGACATCGAACAGGAGACTGAATCAGAGACAGAAACGGAAATACAGACGGAAACCGAAATGGAGACGGAAACCGAACAGGAGACAAAAACAAGGCAGAAAAAAGAAGATACGGAATTAGACACAGAAGAGACGCGCAAGAAAAAGCCCTCCGATGAAGTGCGTCATGTTGAGATTGTGGAGCAGAAGGACCAAACGCCTACTGTTGTAGCAGACGTGACTGCGGTAGTCAAAGCAGCAATGCCTTGTGTAGTATCCATTACAAATGAATATACAGCCTATGATTTCTGGTATGACGAGGAATATGATGAGAAGGCAAACGGTTCTGGAATTATTGTTGCTCAGAGCGATGAGGAAATGTTGATTGTGACGAATTATCATGTCATTCAAGACAATAATAATTTATATGTAAAATTTATTGATGATAGGGAAGCAACGGCGTATGTGAAGGGAACCTCTCCGGAGAATGACCTTGCAATTGTCTCCGTATTTTTGGATGATATGTCTGAAAAGACACTGGATAATATTGCAATTGCCGCTTTTGGAGATTCCGACAGTTTGCAGGTAGGAGAACCGGCGATTGCGATTGGCAATTCTCTAGGATATGGGCAGTCTGTCACAACGGGGGTTATCAGCGCACTAAATAGAACTGCGTACACAGATGACCAGAATATGACTGAGCAGGGATATCTGATTCAGACAGACGCAGCGATTAACCCGGGCAATTCAGGGGGCGCTCTGCTCAATGTAAAGGGGGAAGTGATTGGCATTAATTCCAGCAAAATTGCAGACTATGTGATTGAAGGTATGGGATATGCGATTCCGATTACAACTGCAGAGCCAATTATTGAGGATTTGATGCTGAGGGAGACAAAGAAAAAAGTACCTGAGGCAGAGAGGGCATTTTTGGGAGTTGCAGGTACAGATGTGATTGAGGAGGCAACACAGCGATACGAGATGCCAGAGGGAGCGTTTGTATCAAATGTGCTCGCTGATACAGCCGCCGATGATGCAGGTATTCAAAAGGGAGATATTATTACCTATATAGACGGTGAACGGATAAAAGGCATGGATGAACTGCAGGGATTCCTACAATATTATACTATAGGAACAGAGATTGAGGTTGTGCTGATGCGTCCAACCAAAGGAGAATATAAGGAAATGACAGTCACTGTAAAACTGGGTTCAAAAGAGTAGTAACGGAGGGAATAATATTGGATAACAATTTTGACAATGACAATAACGAAACGTTAGAAATTGTAGATACGACAGAAGACGAGAAGACAAAGGAGACAGAAAAGGACGAGAAGGAAAGCAACGAGAAGGAAAGCGAGTATGAAGATGTGTGTTTTATCTGCCGGCGTCCTGAGAGCAAGACTGGGAAAATGTTTAAACTTCCAAACAATATCTCTGTCTGTTCGGATTGTATGCACAAGACAATGGACACAGTTAGTCAGTTCGATTACCAAGGAATGCTCAACAATACAACGTTCAATTTTGACAAAGATAACAATAAAGATGGCAAAAGACGATTTCCGAATATTAGTTTTGTAAACATTGCAGATTTGCAGGGGGACGGTGGAATTCCAAATCGCCAGAAACTTAAGAAAAAAAAGCCGAAGGATAAGAAGGAAGCAGCGGTATTCAATATCAATGATTTGCCGGCTCCACATAGAATCAAGGCGCAACTTGATGACTTTGTAGTGGGGCAGGATTATGCAAAGAAAGTGATTTCTGTGGCAGTATACAACCACTATAAGCGCGTGACAACAGGGACGATGGATGAGATTGAGATTGAAAAGTCAAATATTCTTTTGTTGGGGCCTACTGGTTGTGGTAAGACCTATTTAGTAAAAACACTTGCAAAACTTCTGGATGTGCCACTTGCCATTGCGGATGCAACATCATTGACAGAGGCGGGATATATCGGTGATGATATAGAGTCTGTAATCTCTAAATTGTTGGCTGCGGCAGAAAATGACGTGGAGAAAGCAGAGCAGGGAATTGTGTTTATTGATGAGATCGATAAGATTGCCAAAAAGAAGAATACCACTTCGCGCGATGTGAGTGGAGAGTCCGTACAACAGGGAATGTTAAAGCTTTTAGAGGGTTCTGATGTGGAAGTTCCTGTGGGGGCAAACAGCAAAAATGCAATGGTCCCGCTTACGACAATCAACACCAGAAATATACTTTTTATCTGTGGAGGTGCGTTCCCAGATTTGGAGGATATTATTAAGCGAAGACTTACAAAACAATCTTCGATTGGATTTAATGCAGAGCTAAAAGACGCTTTTGACAAGGAAGCAAATATTCTAAAAAAAGTGACAATAGAGGATCTTAAGAAATTTGGTATGATTCCAGAATTTATTGGGCGTTTACCGATTATCTGCCCAATGGACAGCCTTACCAAAGAGAGCTATGTTAAAATTTTGAAAGAGCCAAAAAATGCAATTCTTAAGCAGTATCAAAAACTTTTGGAGTTAGATGAAGTAAAGCTGAATTTTGATGACAGCGCTCTGGAGGCGATTGCAGAGAAAGCGATGGAACGCGATACAGGTGCACGCGCACTCCGCGCGATTATTGAGGACTTTATGCTGGATATTATGTATGAGATTCCAAAGGATGACAATATCGGTGAGGTGACTATCACAGGGGATTATATTAATGGCACTGGAGGTCCCGTGATTGATATCCGCACGGATGCAGTGCACACAAAGCAGCTTGCACAAGCTTCTGTGCCAGAAGAACAAAAAAAGACAGAGGAGCATAATTTCTATGAGTTTTGAGTTGGGAAATATCAAATGTTTTGCAAGACCACCAAAATTTCGGAATCGAATGATAATGATGCTTTGTGGTGTGACAGTACAGGGGCTGGGACTATCCCTGTTAAGGTCTATAAATTTGGGGACAGACCCTTGTTCCTGTCTGACACAGGGAGTTATCAATTATGTGCCGCTTAGTTTTGGCACTTGTCAGCTATTGTGTCATATGGTGACATTTCTCTTTGTCATTCGATTTGACCTTAGCATGATTGGATTTGGAACAATTGGCAATATGTGTTTTTTGGGATATATCTCTGACTTTTTTCGCTGGATATGGTCTTTACTGCTTCCAGCAGGATTTTTTGAGGTGACAGGAAATCGATACATATTGTTGATACCATCACTTATCGTCTTTTTGCTGGGAGCTTCGGCTTATATGTGCGCGGGTCTTGGTTCCTCACCGTATGATGCGATGCCATTTATTATCTCAAGACGTGTAAAGAAAGTTTCTTTTAAAGTGGTACGTATGATTTGGGATATCAGCTTTATGACAGCGGGCTTTGTTCTGGGCGGAGATGTGGGAATTGTCACTGTTGTTGTGGCTTTCTTTCTCGGACCAATCATCACATGGATGCAGAAAAAGATGGAGGTACTGATTGCATAAATGACAGAGCTTGAGGAATATTATAATAAATTTAATGAGGAGAAACGGCTAAATTCCCGTCATGGGCAGGTGGAATATCGTGTCTCCATGAAATATATTCACAAATATCTAAATGAGGCCGCAAAAAGGGTGGGCACAGAGCAGGTAAAAGTGCTTGACATTGGTGCGGGAACAGGGCGCTACAGCGTGCCGTTGGCAGAAGAAGGCTATGATGTCACTGCGGTTGAGCTTGTCAAATACAATCTTGGCATTCTAAAAAAGAAGGCAAGCCCTGTCAAGGCAATTCAGGGAAATGCCATAAACTTAAAAAAAATTCCGAACAAAAGTTTTGATGTAACATTGCTGTTTGGACCCATGTATCATTTGTTTGGTTTTGCCGACAAGCAAAGGGCATTGCAGGAGGCGAGACGTGTCACAAAACCAGACGGTGTGATACTCGTGGCATATTGTATGAATGAATACAGCGTGATCACATATGGTTTTAAGGAACGGCATATACTGGATTGTATGGAAGAAGGACGCTTTAATGAGGATTTTCAGACAATTTCTGGACCAAGCGCATTGTATGACTATATGCGCATAGAGCAGATTGATGCGCTCAATCAAGCCGTAGGTTTGCAGCGGATACAGATTCTATCGCCCGACGGTCCAGCAAATTATATAAGATCGTTTTTAAATCAGCTTAGTGAGCAGGAATTTGAAGCGTTTGTCCGCTATCAGATGGCTGTCTGTGAGCGCGCTGATTTGATTGGTGCAGGTGCACATACCGTTGATATATTGAGAAACCGTTTTTCTAAAAGTGAGGAGGAACAATGGACATTAACCAAGTAACAAAAGAGCTTGATGATCTTTTTGCGCAGCAGAAAATAGAGGAGATATCACAGTATTTGGAGTCCCATATTGCACAGGCAGTCAGCGAGAATGCGCAAGATGTTTTGTTGACGCTCTACAATGAAATTATTGGATTTTACAGAGAGACAGGGCAGTATGCACTTTCTATAGAAAACTGTCACAAAGCAATTGCACTTATGGACGAGATGGGAATACAAGATACAATTCCATATGCGACAACACTGCTGAATGCCGCCAATGCACATCGCGCTGCGGGGTTGCTTCAAGAGTCATTGGACTTATATAATAAAGTAAGACCAATCTATGTGGCGCAGTTAAAAGAAGACGATATGTATTTTGCAAATTTTTACAATAATCTTAGTCTTCTATATCAGGAAATGAAAGATTTTGCTTCTGCAAAGGAACAGCTTGTAAACGCGCTCTACATTGTAACCCACGTATCGGATAAACAGTTTGAGGTAGCGGTTACACAGGCAAATCTTGCCAACACTTGTATTGAGCTTGGACAGGATGATGAGGCGAAGGCGAGAGCGGAGGAGGCAATTCGCATCTTTGAGGAAATTGGTGTGGATGATGCACATTATAGTGCAGCACTGTCCGCGCTGGGAAGTTTGTATTACATGGATAAGGATTATACAAATGCACTGAGCGTTATGGAAAAAAGTAGAGATTGTGTGTCAAAGTATTTGGGGACAGACAATATTCAATATCAGAGACTGAGTGATAATATTCAGATTATAAAGGGCAGATTGAGCGAAACGGCAGCATCAAATTGTATGGATAACCAAACGGATTCGTCAGAGGAGAATGTGTCTGAAAATTTGCCTGTACAGGCTCAGGAGACGAAACATACTGCACTGGAAAGCGTATTGGAAAATCAGGAATTAGGAGAGCAAGTTTTAGAGGAAACTATGCCAGAAAATGAGATTGTGGATCGTGTGGAGCCGGATATGTCGGAAATGGAAACCATAGAGACAATAGACACAGAAATAACAAATGCAGAAGCAGAGAAGGCAGAAACAATAAAATTGGAAATTTCAGATGCGGAAAAGGCATATAATGAAGGGGTTGAAAAAGATCTCTTTGAGAGTGTTATAGAGGATATTATTCGGGAGAGTGAGAAGACAGCTTTGGAGGAAGCAGAGCAAGAAGTACAACCAGAAACTGTTGAGGAAAGTGTTGAAAATCTTACGCCAGAAATGACTGGATTAGAATTGTGCCGCCGCTATTATGAGGAGTATGGTCAGCCAATGATTGCAGAGAAGTTTCCTGACTATGAATCTCGCATTGCGGTAGGGCTTGTGGGAAAAGGCTCCGATTGTTTTGGCTTTGATGATGTTTTGTCAAGAGATCATGATTTTGGACCGCGCTTTGTCATGTGGGTTACAAAAGAGGTTTATGATCAGATTGGAGAGGACTTGCAGGTGGCATATGAAAATTTGCCGACAAGTTTTATGGGAGTTGATAGGATTGAGACATTTCATGGCAAGGACCGCTGTGGTGTTATAATTATAGAAGAATTTTATAAAACTGTGCTTGGTGTCAATCTCACAGGAATCCTTGTACATTCAGAGAACGACAACACATCTGGAAAGGAAAAGATGGATGCGATTAAAAGTTGGCTTGCAGTGCAGGATTATGCGCTTGCAGCGGCAGTAAACGGAGAAGTGTTCCGCGATGATGAGGGAATCTTTACAAAATATAGGGAACTTTTGCAGGCGTATTATCCAAAAGCTGTGTGGTATAGAAAGATAGCACAGACTTGCGCGCTGTTTTCTCAGAGTGGTCAATATAATTTGCCTCGTATGCGCAGGCGCGGGCAAGTTGTATCGGCAGAGCTTGTAAAAGCGGAGTGTGTCAAACATGCAATGAAATTGTACTATCTGCTAAATAGAACATATGCGCCGCACGACAAATGGCTTTTTAAGGGTCTCCCAGAAAATCCATTGATGACAGTGGACCATACAGATGTAGCGGAGTTAGTGGAAAAAATCAGTTTGCTGCCAGCGGATCGTGCACATGAGCAGGAGCTGACCACAGCGATTGAATCGCTTGCTGTAATTTTTGCAAATGAATTGGAAAAACAGGATATGGTAGGGCAATGTGACCTTTATCTGGATGCTTGTACCAAAGAACTTATAACAAAAAGTGATGCACTTTTGACGGCGACTGTTGCCAGTACGCCAGTGATTACAGCGCTTTCCTTGTCCGTTGCAAAGGCGGAGTTTGAGGCGTTTGACAAAGTGCAGAATGAGGGTGGCAGAGCTTCCTGCCAGAATAACTGGCCCACGTTTAAGGTAATGCGTATGAGTCAGTATATGACATGGACAGAGGATATGCTGCTTCAGTATTTGTATGAGTTCAAGACAAATTATGAAAATGGCAGGAATATGGTGGAAGAAAAGTATGCTCGTATGATGGAGTCTACAGCGCCGGTTGAATATGCGGCTTTTGCAGACCAGCTTCCAATACTCTCAGAAGAAAAGAAGACGATTATGGAGCAGATTATAGGATTGCAGGTAAAATGGATGGAGGAATTTGCCCTTGCATATCCTAATCTGGCAGAAGATGCACGCCATATCCACACATCAGAGGATTTGCCAAATGACACCTCTTACGAGACTTATCTAAGAGGAGAACTTGGAACATATTCAGACCGAATGCTAGAGATGTATGGACGATATATTGTGACACACGCACAGGAAGGAAAAAATGTTGCGCGTGAAATTATGGAAAACACAGTCCATTTCTACGGATATCAAGATTTGGATGCAGCGAATGCTGCGAAATCTGAAGGAGGAGATTTCGATAGCATAAATTAGATAAATTGGAGGAATAAAAAAATGAGCAAAATCATTTTAACAGGTGACAGACCGACAGGAAGACTTCATATTGGTCATTATGTGGGGTCGCTTCGCCGTAGGGTAGAGTTGCAGAATTCGGGAGAGTACGATAAAATCTATATTATGATTGCAGACGCACAGGCGCTTACAGACAATATTGAGAATCCAGAGAAAGTGAGACAGAATGTGATTGAGGTGGCGTTAGACTATTTGGCAGTAGGGCTTGACCCTGCAAAGTCTACCCTTTTTATCCAATCACAGATTTCGGAGTTAACTGAATTGACATTTTATTATATGGATTTGGTGACTGTCTCAAGACTGCAGCGCAATCCAACGGTAAAGAGTGAGATACAGCTTCGGAATTTTGAGGCAAGTATTCCAGTAGGATTTTTTACGTATCCAATTAGTCAGGCGGCGGATATTACATTTTGTAAGGCAAATGTGGTTCCTGTAGGGGAAGATCAACTTCCTATGATTGAGCAGACAAAAGAGATTGTACACAAGTTTAATTCCGTGTATGCGCCGGATAATCCAGTTCTTGTGGAGCCGAAGGCATTGGTGCCAGAGGCGGAGGCGTGCAAACGACTTCCGGGAACAGACGGAAAGGCGAAGATGAGTAAATCTCTTGGCAATTGCATTTATCTTGCGGACAGCGCAGATGAGGTGCGCACCAAGATTATGAGTATGTACACAGATCCATTACATTTGCAGGTTAGCGATCCAGGGCATCTTGAAGGCAATACAGTGTTTACGTATCTCGATGCATTTGCACGCGAGGAGCATTTTGCGCGTTATTGCCCGGATTATGCAAATCTAGATGAAATGAAGGAACATTATACCAAAGGCGGGCTTGGTGATGTAAAGGTCAAAAAGTTTTTGAATCATGTTATACAGGAGGAGCTAGAGCCAATTCGGAATAGACGTGCGGCGTTTGGAAAGGATATTCCAGAGATTTACAATATACTCAAGAAGGGTTCTGAGGCGGCGCGCGAAGTGGCGGCACAGACATTAGCAGAGGTAAAACATGCTATGAAGATTGACTATTTCGAGGATATGGAACTAATTCAGGCGCAGAGTGCGCGCTATCAAGGATAAAAATGACCGTATCGGTTAAATTAAATTTAGAGTAATAGGCTCAGGATTAAAAGAGAAGCCGGTTCCAGATACGCTTTCACTGAAAGTTTTTCGATAACCGGCTGTCTTGCCTGCCCTTATCCTATTTCATTTCCTCTACTTTGTACATACAGCTTTTATAGTATTTATATCTAATCCTTTTCCAATAAACTGGACAATATCATGGTGGTTCTCTGTGATAAGCCAATCAAATTTTTTATTTGTTATGTAATAATCTGTCGGAGCAATTGCATCATTGACAATAAGATGGACAATGGCGGGGCTGCATTCCGCTATCCAATATTTTGCTGTCTGTTTCTTTTCCTCCAAAAAAAGATATATTTTTTCACATTCCACAATCTGTGGAAGCTTTTCAATCCATTCATAGGAAGCATGATTTTTACTGCCTTCCTCAAAAGAATAAATTTTTTGTATCTCCTTACGAAATCCCGCCTCAATATTAGACCAGTATAATCCGCAGTTTTTTGCGTATTCCTCATCCACGAACATCTTCAACAATCTGTCATAAACATTTTGCCATTCATAAATGCCCAAAAGCCGAAAATCACTTTCTGAAATTCCTTTTTCCTTGCAATACTGAATTACCTCCAGACGCAATCCAGCCCATTTCTTATATGCCTGCATTTTTTCACCCCTTTTAGACAATCATATTTTATGAATTTCAAAATCATTTTCTTCTCTAATTGAAAGAACAACTGCCATAACAATAATGATTATTTTACAAACATACGACACATATTGATTCCCACCTATTACTAACTGTGAGAAAACATTGATTAACGAATGCGTCATCACGCATATCCACAAACTATTTGTCTTTACAAATAAAGCTGATAAAATAAAGCAATTCGTTAACAACCCAAGTAGAAACGCAATTTGCTGTACTTGTGGTAATGTCCCTTCAATATAAAAATACGAAAAATGCCATATTCCCCATACAACAAATGTTAGTATCGTAGATAGGATATAACTATGGCGTTCCTGCAAAATAGGTTGAAAAGCATATCTCCATCCTATTTCTTCAATCCCTCCAAATATAATTGCTTTAAAAAATAAGATAATTGGAATATACCATGCGTTTATGGTCAATTTGCCATTGAATACAACATAACAAAAATCTAAACACATAAACAAGAAAACAAATAAATAACTACTACATTTTTGCTTAATAGCAAAAAAATCTTTCAGTAATTTCTTTATACTATATTTTTTGTGTTTTACCGCAATAAGAGTTCCCCATAGAGCAGATGAAATTCCTCCAATTCCAATAGCAACCATTCCAATTGACGTTGTATAATCTATAACCATACCAAAATTACGCAATATAAAAACTATAATACACATCATCCATATTTGTCCTAAAGTTCCTAACAAATAAAGGGAAATTGCTTTATCTCGACTCATAAATATCTCCTGAAAATTCTCATTTGTCTTTGGAATATTATACATCTATTCACCACTTTTGGGAATACCTGTAAAAAGTTGTAAACTGCTGAAAAATTCACAAAATAGGTTGTAATTTTTTATATATTCGTTATTACGAAGATATTTAAATACCAGAATATATTTTATTCTATGGTGAAAGATAACATCAAAGGAGGTGTTGAATCTGATTGACTATTTTCCGTTTTGGGAAACCTTAAATAAATCAACTCAAAACTGGTATACTTTGACAAATAGACCTCATTTATCACATAGCATACTCCACCGTTTAAAACACAACAAAGATGTGTCAACGAAAACATTGAATGATTTATGCCGAATTTTAGACTGTGACATAAAGGATATTGTTCGGTATATTCCCTCCAATCGAGACTAGAAATTATAAATTTGCAGCAGTAATGTTTACGGATTACTACTGCTTAAATTTACTTTTAACATCATCTTCCTTGCCTATTCTCTTTGTTTATTGCTTATTCTTTTCGGTTTGCGGTAGCGGATATTTCTTCGCAATCGGCTCATATCTTTTGCAATAATAGTTCCAATATTCCTTCCTTTCCGCCAGCATCACATACCATCAAAATTCAGTTCACAACTTTTTCAAAAACATAACTTAAAAATGATATTGCTCTAAAAGAGATGTCTTTTTGATTTAAGGTATAAATCATTGGATTTCAAGAAAAACTATTAAAAAAAGAAACAGGCGGGAGGAAGTCAGGTGGAAAAGAATACAGTAAATAATGAGGCGATTGGAACATCTAGTATTGTGTATGGGAGCCCCGTTTTAATTATGGGAAGTGGGTCAATTGTAGGGCAGATGGAAAATGAAGGACCGCTTGCAGGAAGTTTTGACAAGGTTAGCGAAGACAAAAATGACCTGTTTGGAGAAGATTCTTGGGAGAAGGCAGAGAGTGCGCTTCAAAAGGAAGCAGTGGCGCTCACACTGGCAAAGACAGGTGCGGAGACAGGTGATATCCGCTTTTTGTATGCTGGTGATTTGCTTGGTCAAAATATAGCAAGTTCTTTTGGGTTGGTGGATTATAATATTCCATTGTTTGGATTGTACGGTGCGTGTTCTACTTGCGGGGAGTCTCTTTGTCTGGGGAGTATGAGTATTGCCGCCGGCTATGCGGAGCGAGTTATCAGCCTGACTTCAAGCCATTTTGCAAGTGCACAGAAGGAGTTCCGATATCCGCTGGAATACGGTGGACAAAGACCCCTCTATGCATCGTGGACTGTGACAGGAAGTGCGGGATTTCTGCTACAAAATGTCAATGCATCAGGAAGATCTGTGTCCGGCAGACCAATTAAAAATGAATATGAGGGCAAATATCAAAATAAAATTGGCATTACAGGCGTTACTGTAGGGCGAATAGAAGACTTTGGTATTAAGGATTCCTTTAATATGGGGTGCGCAATGGCACCAGCAGCAGCATGGACAATCGCTGGAAATCTAAAAGACTTTGGCAGAAAACCACAGGATTATGATGCAATTTTTACTGGAGATTTGGGAAGTGTTGGTCAGCAAGCACTGTTTGAGCTATTGTCCCAAGAAAATATTGATATTCGTGACAGGCATTATGATTGCGGGTTATTAATCTACGATACACAAAAGCAAGATGTCCATGCAGGAGGAAGTGGCTGTGGGTGTTCCGCAGTTGTGTTGTCAGCACATATTCTGCCTAAACTTGCAAAAGGGGAGTGGAAACGCATTTTGTTTGTACCTACGGGGGCACTACTCAATAAAACATCATTCAATGAAGGGCAAAATGTCCCCGGAATTGCACATGGTGTGGTAATTGAAGCACTTTCTGAGTAGAATTAATTATATTGTCTGATTATTTACCAAAATTATACAAAAAGACGGAAGAATTATAAAGTTGTATGATTTGTTCAAAAAATTCAGAAAACAATCTAAATTTTTTCTTCAAAAGGTTCGATATATTAATTAGAAACAGAATGACTATCTTAGCATGACTGTGCGGAAAAGGGGGTCGGCACAGTATATATAAGGGAAAGGAGCATCTATGGAGGTTCGGAGTGCAAATATAGCCCTAACAAACAGGGCGGCAGCGGCAATTGACAATTCTGGTTCAAACGGAAAGGAACAGCAACATGCGATGAAGGTAAACAGTGCTGTTCCCGAGGAGAATCAGGAACTTGATGATGAGTCGGTTATGCTCTCAATATCTGCAGCAGGTCTTAAGAGAAGTCTACAGTTGGAGAAACAGACGGAGAAGGAAGCGGCAGAGGAAACCTTTACGGGAGAGACAGAACTTGAGGATATGATGAAGAAAATGGAAGGACTTTCCAGTCAGGTTATCAATGGACATTTTTCCATATCAGACAGGTTGAGTTTTAATTCAGAAATTGAAAAGCTGACCAATGAAATTAATCGGTTAAATGGGGACAATATGGTTGTCACAAAAAATAATTGTATGCAATTGTCACAGAGAATATCGGATTTGACGCGCAATATTAGTGCGGCAGCTGTTTATCGTAATAGTGCGCGCACAGTGTTTATGGTCAACTCAAGACAACCAGTAAAACCGACAGACTCAATGCTTGACATTACACTATAAAATAAGAAAAGAACGCCAATATGCGTTCTTTTTTGGTCGTTTTTTCTTTATAGATTGTTATTATTAAGGAAAGAGTTTGTAAGATTTTCTTGACTTTTTTCTTATACTGGCACAAGATGATATAGAAGGATAACCGTTCAGAGAAAGAAGTGATATTTATACGCAGGATGGATTTTAAGATGGAACGTCCCGGACAAGTGAAGGTAGGAGATGTGATCACAGTTACGGAGGGCGTTTTGCCAAGTAATTATTATTATACCATTAATCCGGCTGTGGCGATGTCCGGAAACATTCCTTTTCGGGACAGGCTTCAGTCGAAGAGCGGCACAGTGGTTTCTGTGGAGGAAAACACAAGAGGTTATTATGTTATTGTAGAATTTGAGGAAGATGAGATATAAAGGAGGAAATTTTTATGAAAAAAATTAGCACAGATAAGGCGCCGGCGGCAATTGGTCCATATTCACAGGCAATTCTTGCGGGAGACTTTCTGTATGCGTCCGGTCAGATTCCCATTAATCCTGAGACTGGAAATGTGGAGGTAGAAGGCATTACGACGCAGGCAGAGCAGTCTATAAAAAATGTTGGTGAGATTTTAAAAGCGGCAGGTACAGACTATGACCATGTGGTAAAAACGACTTGCTTTCTGACAGATATTGCCGATTTTGCAGCGTTTAATGAAGTGTATGCAAAGTATTTTACACAGAATCCAGCAAGGAGCTGCGTGGCGGTAAAAGATTTACCCAAAAATGTGCTCTGCGAGGTTGAGGTGATCGCATACCTTGGGGATTGATGACAGCTAGGAGTGAGACATTTGAAAGCAAAAAATATTGTATTGATTGGAATGCCTGGCGCAGGCAAAAGTTCAATTGGCGTGGTGCTTGCAAAGAACATGGGGATGTCCTTTGTGGATTCCGATCTTGTAATTCAGGAGCAGGAGGGGAAAAAACTTCATGAATTGATAGAGCAATATGGATTGGAAGGATTCTTGGGTATTGAGAGCAGAGTGAATACTGCGCTGAATCCCAAGACCGCAGTGATTGCCACAGGCGGCAGTGCAGTCTATAGTGCGCAGGCAATGGAGCATTTGCGCAGTATTGCGATGGTGGTTTATTTAAAGCTATCCTATAAGAGTATTCAGGAGCGTTTGGGAGATTTGACAGAGCGCGGCGTTGTTCTTAGAGAAGGCTTGACACTGCGCGGATTGTATGAGGAGCGGGTGCCCTTATATGAAAAATACGCTAATATGACAGTGGATTGTGAAAATAAAAATATTCGTGAGATTGTTACGGAGCTTGCAAAGCGATTGAAATGAAGATGGGGTTAGCCAAATAAAAACCCGTTCGTTTATGCGGTGTGCAGAGGAACAGGTTTTTATTGGATATAAATAATTATCGCATCAATTCAGCCATCTCATCAATTAAACTGTCAAATAGTTTTAGTGCTTCCTCGACAGGTTTTTTTGTAGACATATCAACACCAGCGTCTTTTAAGATAGATACAGGGTCTTTGGAGCATCCAGCACTCAGGAAGCATTCTTTGTACGCTTTTACAGCAGGGGCACCTTCATTTAAGATTTTTTGTGAGAGTGCAATTGCAGCGGAAAATCCAGTAGCGTATTGATATACATAGAAATTATAGAAGAAGTGTGGAATGCGTGCCCACTCCAAATCAATCTTTGTATCATGCACAATATCTTTTCCGAAATACAGTGTGATTAAATCGTGGTAAACCTTGCAGGCAGACTCTGAGTTGATACTCTCACCATTTTGTATCATTTGGCTCATTTTTAACTCAAACTCTGCAAACATTGTCTGGCGATAAAGCGTTGTCCGAAACTGTTCTAGAAAATAATTGATTAAATATGCCCGTTCTTTTTTATCTGTAGTCTTTTTTAGCAAATGCTGCATAAGCAGCGCTTCATTGCAGGTGGAGGCAACTTCTGCCACAAAGATTACATAGTCTGAGTCTACCACAGGTTGATTTTTGTTGGAGAGGTAGGAGTGCAGTGCATGTCCCATCTCATGAACTGTTGTAAACTCGCTGTCGAGATTGTTTTTATAATTTAACAGGACATAGGGGTGAATGCGACAGCCACTAGAATAGGCGCCACTGCGCTTTCCTGTATTTTCATAGATGTCAATCCAGCGGTTTTGAAATCCTTCGTCGAGAAGTGCCACATAATCCTCACCAAGAACAGCGAGAGCCTCGCGGATATTTTCCTTAGTCTCTGCAAATGGAATATTGCGTTCCGCATTTGACACCATAGGTACATATAAATCATACATGTGGAGTTCGTCCACTTTTAACAGTTTTTTTCTAAGGCGCACATATTTGTACATAGACTCCATATTCTCATGAACTGCTTGAATTAGATTGTAATAAACTTGTGGGTCTACATTGGTGTGATTGAGCGCTGCCTCTAAAGGGCTATTGTACTTGCGCATTTTGGCAAAGAAATTGAGCTGTTTCATCTGTGCTGACAGAATTGCCGCGGAGGTGTTCTTGTGCTCGTCGTAAGTTTTATACAGGGATTCAAAGGCATCTTTTCTGACATTTCTATCATAATTCTGCATGAGTGGGATAAAACTTGCATGTGTTACAGCGAATCGGTTTCCCTCAATATCTGTCACAGATTCATAGGTCATATCAGCGTCATTTAAAAGACCAAAAATGTCTTCTGGTGACTGTGCAAGGTCCCCGGCAGCAGCGAGGATTTTCTCCTCGGAATCACTTAAAATATGCGCCTTTTTCCGAAGAATATCATTTAGACATCTTTTGTAGGTGGAAAGTGCAGGTCGCTTTTCATAGAATTCTTTTAAGGTGCTGTCAGGAATTTCAAGGATTTCTGGTTCCGCAAATGATAATGCAGAGGAAATTTCCACACATGTGCCCATTGTCTGGTCTTTATAGCCTTGATAAGTGGTATTTTTTGTATCCTCATCTGCCTTTCGCAGAGAATAGTTTGCAAATTTGTCAATCAACACAAAAATCTCATCTTGCAATTTCATGAAGTCAAGTAGGCTGTCTGCATTTTTGCCGAGCTTTCCGCGAAAGGATTCTATCTGCGGAAGCATTCCCTTTAGTCGCTCCAAATCTTTTTTCCAGTCCGCATCACTTGCATAGAGGTCTTCTACAGCCCAAGTGTACTCTCTTGGCACATCACTGCGTTTCTCATAACTTTCAGTTTTGTTTTGTTGGTTGTCCATTTTATAGTTCTCCTTTATATTATATTCGTAAATCTTGTTACTGTTCACTCCCAATATCAGTTAGTTAAGACCAAATTCCAAAAAACGGGCTGAAAATGACATTGCCTGTGAACAGTAACGAAATCTTTCCTAAATAGTCTACCATTTTATCTGGCATTATGCTAGACTATTATGAGGAGAAGTTTGAAAAGAAGAGTTAAAAGTTACTATTTATGAGGATAAAAAAGTAGTGAAAAGTGTGTGCAGAAATGCTGCTTATACCAACAATATTTAAAATTTTGCTTAAAACTGATAGGTGTGAACAGCAGTGGTAAAAAAGAGGGGTAAAATATGGGATTACGATTTTATATTGGTGCGTCAGGTTCTGGCAAGAGCTTCCAGCTTTACAATTATATGATTCAGGAATCAATGGCAAATCCACATGTCAATTATTTGATTGTCGTGCCAGACCAATTCACAATGCAGACACAGCTTGAGATGGTAAGACGCCACCCAAACAAGGGAATTATGAATATTGATGTGCTTAGTTTTGGCAGGTTATCTCACCGCATCTTTGAGGAAGTGGGAGGCAATGACAAACCAGTGCTTGACGATACTGGAAAAAGTCTGGTACTGCGGCGTGTGGCGGCAGGAATTGAGGATAAGCTTGGTGTGATGAAGCGCAATATCCGAAAGCCCGGATATATCAGCGAGGTGAAATCCGCACTGTCTGAGTTTATGCAGTATGGTATTGGCATAAAAGATGTGGAAAAATTGTGTGCATATGCTTCCAATAGAAATGTGCTTGCCTATAAATTAAAGGACTTGCATTTATTATATGAAGGTTTCTTGAATTATATTAATGAGCGTTATATCACAACAGAGGAAACCTTGGATATTCTTAGGAAGGTGCTGCCGCGCTCAAAAGTTGTGAGAGGAAGCGTGATTGTCTTTGATGGGTTTACTGGTTTTACACCTGTGCAATACAATGTAATACAGGAATTAATGTTGCAGGCACAGGAAGTCATTGTAACTGTGACAATGGGCGTGGAGGAGGATGCTTATATACAGGATGGAGAGCAAAAGCTTTTCTATCTAAGTAAGAAGACAATACATGACCTTGACCGACTCTGTAGAGAGGCGGGCGTTCGGAGAGAGGAAGATGAACGCATAACGGATGCAGTTGTTCATCGCTATCAGGAAAATCAGGGATTATCACATCTTGAGCGCACACTTTTTCGGTATCCAGCACATGAGTACAAAGGAGAACAGGAAAGCATTCATATTTTTGAAGCTTCTACACCCAAGGAGGAATTGCGACAAGTCTGCCTTGAAATTCGCAGACTTGTGCGTGAGAAAAACTACTGTTATCGCGATATTGCTGTGGTGACAGGGGATTTGGAGCGCTATGGATTTTTGGCACAGGAAATGTTTCATCGCTTTGACATTCCCTATTTTTTAGACCAGACAAACAAATTGGTTCTCAATCCATTTATTGAATTTATTCGCAGTGCGCTTTTAGTCGTTATACAAGAATATTCGTATGAGACAGTTTTTCATTTTTTGCGCTGTGGTATGGCGGGGGTGACACCAGATGAGACAGACAAGCTGGAAAATTATTGTCTTACAATGGGAATACGAGGCAAAAAGGCATGGCACAAAAAGTTTGCAAGGCGGATAAAGAAACAGGAGGAGGCGGCAACAGTACTTGACGAGTTAAATGCAATCCGGGAAAAAGTCGTTGCCATGTTAGATCCACTCATGCAAAAAAAATCAGAAAAAAAGACGACAGGGAAAGAGCTGGTAAAAGCACTGTATGATTTTATTGTCAACGCTTCAATAGAAGATAAATTGATGGAGTATGAACAATATTTTACAGAGCAGGGGGACTTGGTAAAGGCAAAAGAATATGCGCAGGTTTATCGGCTGGTTATGGAGCTATTAGAACAAATCTGCGGTCTTCTAGGCGAGGAGGAACTAGAGATTAAGGAGTTCGCAGACATTTTAGATGCAGGTTTTGCCGAGATTAAGGTGGGTACAATTCCACAGAGCGTGGATAAGGTTGTAATTGGAGATATTGAACGAACGCGTCTGTGTGAGGTGAAGACATTATTTTTTATGGGAGTAAATGATGGAATTATACCCAAAAGCAGCGGGACAGGGGGAATTATCTCAGATATTGATCGAGAATTTTTGCAGGAATCAGAATATGAACTTGCACCGACACCGCGCCAACAGATGTACATACAGCGGCTGTATCTTTATCTGATGATGACGAAACCAACAGAATACTTGTATTTATCCTATGCGAAAGTAGACAATGAGGGAAAGAGTATTCGCCCGGCATATTTGGTTAATACCGTCGTTAGATTGTTTCCGGATATTGTGATAGAACAGCCACAGTTACGCCCAATAGAAGAGCAAATGGAATCGCCTGCGGACGCACTCACTTATCTGGTTGCGTTGTTGCGGCGTTATGCGGCAGAGGAGATTGGAGAGGAGAGACGACTTTTTATTACACTTTATGATACTTATGTCAGAAGTGAGCGGTATGCATCTGTTTTGGAGCAAATGCGCAGAGCAGCCTTTTCCTATCTGTCCGATGCAGATAGAAACAGGATTCCAAGAGAGCTTGCAAGACTTCTGTATGGACAGATTTTAAAAAATAGTATCAGTCGCCTTGAAAAGTTTGCCTCTTGTTCTTATGCGCATTTTTTGCAATATGGTCTAAACCTTGAGGAGCGTGACAAGTACAGTTTTGAAAGTGTGGATATGGGAAATATATTTCACTCAGTTTTGGAAAACTTTTCGGAAAAGCTTGCGGAGGAGGGATATACATGGTTTGACTTTCCAAGGGAAGCTGGGGAGCGGATTGTCGGTGCATGTCTTGAGGATTACGCGGTATCCTACGGAGAGACAATTCTCTATAGCAGCAAGCGCAACGAATACATGATTAAGAGAATGCATAGAATTTTGAATCGAACAGTACAGACATTGCAGTATCAACTGCAAAAGGGAGCATTTACGCCAGAGAATTTTGAGCTTTCTTTTCAGATGACATCTGACCTCAATGCGGTGAACATATCACTGTCTGAGGAGGAACGGATGCAATTGATTGGACGTATAGACCGTGTGGATACTTGCAAACAGGACGAGAAATTGTATGTCAAGATTATAGATTATAAATCTGGTAATCAAAAGTTTGATTTGGCAGCATTGTATTATGGACTGCAACTGCAACTTGTTGTCTATATGAACGCAGCGGTGGAGGTGCTAAATAAAAAGAATCAAAAGGAAAAAAATAACACGCGTGTCATTCCTGCTGCCATGCTTTATTATCATGTCAGTGATCCTATGACCGAGACAGAAAAGGGCAATCCTGCTCCTTCCGAGATTGAGGCAGCAATACGCGAAGAGTTGAAAATGACAGGTATGGTCAGCGATAACGAGGAGATTATAAAGCTTCTCGATGAGGATTTTGAGACGAAATCAAACATTATTCCAGTGGCGAAAAAGAAAGACGGCAGCTTTACAAAGGCATCTTCTGTGCTTTCGGACAAAGATTTTGAGACAGTGTCTACCTATGTGAACCATAAGATTAAGGAGCTTGGCGTGTCGATTCTTGACGGTGAGATTGGGCTAAATCCATATGAGCAGAAGGACACAGACGCCTGTACTTACTGTGATTATAAAAGTGTCTGCGGCTTTGATAAAAAGTTGGGTGCAAACTTAGTTCGGCATCTTGAGGATATGAACCAAGAAGATGCGATGGAGCGCATCAAACAGAGCCTTGGCGTGGAGGATAAGGAAGGAGGAGCGCAATAGATGGCAATAAATTTTACACCAGATCAACAGCGTGTCATTGACACTAGAAACTGTAATATTTTGGTATCGGCAGCGGCAGGAAGCGGCAAAACAGCAGTTCTAGTAGAGCGGATTATTCAGATGATTACAGATGACAGCAATCCTGTTGATATTGACCGCCTTTTGATTGTGACGTTTACTTCTGCTGCAGCAGCGCAGATGCGAGAACGCATTAGCAAGGCAGTATCTCAGAAGTTGGAGGAACACCCGGAGAGCGAGCATTTGCAGAAGCAGGCATCACTTATACACAATGCGCAGATTACGACAATTGATTCTTTTTGTCTGTATGTAATTCGCAATAACTTTAATGAGATTGGCTTAGACCCAGCGTTTCGTGTGGCGGATGAGAGCGAGGTCAGACTGCTTGAGTCAGATGTGATGGGCAAGCTTTTGGAGGAGGCGCACACAGAGCCAACAGAGCGTTTTCTTCATTTTATCGAATGTTACAGCACTGGAACCAACGAGAAAAAAATAGAGGAAGCAATTTTAAGACTCTATCATTTTTCGATAAGTTATCCATTTCCGGAACAGTGGCTGACAGAGCGGTTGGATGATTATCGGATAGAGGATATCAGTGCGCTTTCTGATAAAAAATGGTTTCAGTGCGCGCTTGCCTATATTCGCACAATTTTGCAGGAGTGTAGAAACCGGCTTCAGCAGGCGTTGGAGATCGCAAGTGGTGTAGGCGGGCCAATTCAATATGTGGACAATCTGATATCAGATATCATTCTGATAGAAAAGCTTCAGAGTGCATCCAATTACAATGAATTACATGATTTGTTTACTTATTCTGCTTTTACGCGACTGTCTGGAAAGAAGATGGAGGGTGTGGACTCTGTTCTAAAAGAGATGGTCAAGGCAATACGAGACGAGGTAAAGAAAAATATTGCAGATTTAAAAAAGTTTTTGTTTCAGATTTCTGTAGAGAATACTTTAAGGGATATGGCATCGTGTCAGGAATCTGTGGAGGAGTTAGTATCACTCACACTGACTTTTAAGAAAATGCTGGACCAGTTAAAGCGTGATCGAAATGTGATTGATTTCTCCGATATGGAACACTTTGCACTACAGATTCTGCTAAAGCGCGATGAAGATGGCAAGATTGTCCCGGGAAATACAGCGCTTGAGTTGCAGGATTATTTTGTGGAGATAATGATTGATGAGTATCAGGACTCTAACGAAGTGCAAGAGTTGTTATTAAAGTGTATTTCTGGAGAGGACAAAGGGCGTTACAACCGGTTTATGGTAGGCGACGTCAAACAGAGTATCTATAAGTTCCGTCTGGCAAGACCTGAGATATTTATGGAAAAATATGACACATATGTCATAAATGACAAGAGCAGCCATCGGGTTAGAATTGACTTAAGCATGAATTTTAGAAGCCGCAGGGAAGTGACAGATGCGACAAATTTTATATGCAGCCAGTTAATGACAGCGAGTGTTGGGAATGTGGAGTATGATAACAGGGCAGCACTGTATGTAGGTGCTTCCTATCCAGAGTCAGAGCAGATGGATGAGAAGGATATTTATCAGACGGAACTACTAATTGCCACGCCGGATTCTCTTCTGATACAAGAGGGTGATACAGAGATACGAAAATATTCCGAGAAAGAGATTGAGGCGGTGATGGTAGCGGAGCGCATCCGGCAAATGGTGGGAAAATTTCCAATTACCGATGCGGCGTCAGGAGAGGTTCGTCCTGCGAAATATTCGGATATTGTGCTTTTGTTTCGAGCGACAGCAGGCTGGGATGAAGATTTTCGGAGGATTTTGTCTGAGCAGGGAATACCAGTGCATGTGACCAGCAGGGCAGGGTATTTTGAGACATTAGAGGTACAAGGAATTGTCAATTTTCTGCGTGTGTTAGATAATCCCTTGCAGGATATTCCACTCTTTGGAGTTTTAAAACTGCCATTTTTTGATTTTACAGAGACAGATATTACCTATATTCGTTGTTTTGCCAGAGATTTTATGAAACAACAAGAGGAACAGGAAGAAAAGAAGTGCAGAAAACTATTTTTATATGAACAGATTCAATTGTATTATAATCACATATGTGGTTTGAAGGCAGCATTAGCAAATGAGGAATTTGGAGAGGAAATCAGCCCAGAGAACAAAGTTCAACCGGCAAAGTTAGAACGGTTTTTTAAGATGGTTACAGAGTACCGCAGAAGAGTTGCGTACACGCCAATCAAGGAGCTTTTACAACAGTTAATTGCAGATACATCATATGATGCCTATATAGGTTCCATGCCAAGTGGTGATCAGAGGATGGCAAACATTGAACTGTTGTTGGAAAAAGCGGGGACATTTCAGAATACAAGTTTTTATGGATTGTTCCATTTTATTCGATATCTAGAAACGATACAGGAGCAAGATGTAGATTTTGGCGAGGCGAATATTCTTGACGAGAATGCAGATGTTGTGCGCATTATGACAATTCATAAAAGTAAGGGATTGGAATTTCCAATCTGTTTTGTCTGTGGATTGTCCAAACAGTTCAATCAGATAGATATGCGCAAAAGTATTTTGATGGATGTGGAGCTTGGTGTTGGTGTGGATTATATTGACCCAACACTGCGTCTAAAACGAAAAACAATGCGCAAAAATGTGGTGGTACAGCGCATGAAGGAGGATACCCGCGGGGAAGATTTACGTGTATTGTATGTGGCACTTACAAGAGCTAAGGAGAAGCTGGTTCTTACTGGATATATCAGTGATTTTGATAGAAAGCTTGCAAACAATATACATTTGACAATGGAGTCTGCTGAAAAACTCCCATACTCTGTGATAATGGGGGCAGGTTCTTATATGGATATGATACTTGCAGCTCTGATACGCCATAACTGTATGAAAAAGCTGTTGGAGGAGCGTGGATTTGAGTATATTAGATATCCGTTGCCCTATAGAGAGATTCCAATTGGGATTACGCTGTATCAAGAGACAGAAAGCCAAGCGGAAAAAATAAGGGCGCAATTAAAGAAACAGGGGAAGTCAATTGCTTTGGAGGAAGAGCTTTCTAAGGCATCCGCATATTCCGACGCAGCGTTAAAAACGGTATTGCAAGAAAGACTGCATTATGTGTATCCACATTCCGATTTGGAGGGATTGACAGTAAAGACAACAGTTTCTGAGCTAAAAAAAGCGTCTTACAAGGAGGCTTTTGCGGAGTCTGCGGAGCTTGTGGTGTTGCCAAGAGAGCACTATATACCAAATTTTGCACTTGAGGATATGGAAAATGTAACAGAAGTGTCAGAAACAGAGGTAATTACTGAGGATACGCCACGAACAAAAAGGGCACTGTCAGGTATCCAATATGGAACAGCAGTGCACAAGATTATGGAGTTGGTATCTTTTTCTGAAAAGTTAGGCACAGACAATAAGCACCTTTATGCAATGCTAAAGAGTGAGCAGGAACAATGGATTGCTGAGGGTACCGTTACTACGGATGAGCTTGCTTGTGTTGGCATCAATAAAATTAAAAGTTTTTTCCAGTCTGGATTGGCAAAACGTATGATAGCGGCGAATGCGCGCAACGAGCTTTTTAAGGAACAACCTTTTGTGCTTGGTGTTGGTGCTGACCAGTTAAAACCAGACTTCCCCTCAACGGAGATTGTACTGATTCAAGGTGTGATTGATGTATTTTTTTATGAGAATGATGAAATCGTGCTTGCAGATTACAAGACAGATAAGGTAAGTTGTAAGGAGGAATTAATTCAGCGCTATAAGGACCAACTTGACTATTATCAGCGGGCGCTTGAGCAGATTACTGGAAAGCGCGTGAAGGAGCGGTATTTGTATTCTTTTTCTTTGCAGGAGGAGATTTATGCTTAAATATATTTTATTTGATTTGGATGGCACTTTGACAGATCCGAAACTTGGAATTACGAGTTCTGTACAATATGCACTTCATGCACTTGGCATTGACGAACCCTCTCTTGACAGATTAGAGCCTTTTATTGGACCGCCATTGGCAGATAGCTTTCGAGAATTTTATGGATTGGATGAGGAACAGATTGTTATCGCCATAACAAAGTACCGTGAGCGATTTGCAAAACAGGGAATTTATGAGAATGAAATCTATCCCGGAATTTCCGAAATGTTAGGGAGCCTAAAATTGAGCGGTAAAATATTGGCGATTGCGTCAAGCAAACCGACTTTGTTTGTAGAACAGATATTGGATTATTTTAATATTAGAAAGCATTTTGATTATATTGTCGGCAGCAATATGGATGGTACGCGCAGCAGAAAAGAAGAGGTTGTTGAGGAGGCATTGCGGCAGATGATTCCTGCTGAGATAATGCCTTCGGAGAAAAAATACACTGTTGCAATGGTAGGGGATCGCCGGTTTGACATTGAGGGCGCAAAGGCACAAGGTATCATTTCAGTAGGAGTGTCTTTTGGCTACGCATCAGAGGGAGAACTTGAGCAGGCAGATGCGGATTTTATTGTTGATTCGGTGAAGACGTTGTATAATGTGTTGACCACAATATGAATGGAGCGTTTCATGAGCACAAAAAATGCAAAAAGGCAGATAAAAAGAACTCTAAAACGGACAACATTGCTACAGAAATTGGCGTATATTGTAAGACCGTTTGTTGTTTATATGTTAGTGAAAACTGTCGCAATGTTCTTTCTTGCAATTGCGATTCCGGTACTTCCCATCACAGGAATTACAGTGTGGGTAGAGCGCAACGCGCTGCCGCTCAGCGCTGTGGTAAACAGTGTGGCAAGTCTGGTGGGAGTCAGTTTTTTGCTCAATGATTTTCTGATTGAGGCAAGTACAACTGGCGAGGTGGATATTGACAGAGGCATATTAATACAATTTTTTTGTTTTCTGAGAATGGATTTGTTCGGCAAGAAGACGACACGCAAAAAGATTTGTCTGATATTGTGCATATTTCTTGGAATCACTGCCTCGCTGGCACTTAATATAGGGATTGAGCAGGCAGCAGAATTGTTTGGTTCTGGCAAGAATGCATTTGGATCGGAGCGGTATGAAGCAGTGGAATCGATACAGTATTCTGTGTCAATGGGACTAGGAATTATATTGTATGGAATTATATCTCCATTTGTGGAGGAGATTGTGTTTCGCGGAGTTCTTTACAACCGTATTAGAAAGTTTTACAGTATGAAAATAGCAGTGGTTTTCTCTGCGCTTTTGTTTGGATTTTTTCATGCAAATTTACCACAGTTTTTATATGCAACAGCGATGGGAATATTAATGGCAATATGCTATGCGTATATTGGCTGTTTTGCTGCACCGGTTTTGCTGCATCTGTCTGCCAACCTTTTTATTTTTTTAATATCTGGATTTACAGAATGGACCGCATTTTTAATGACGCCTGTTTGGGGCGTGATTTTTACGGTGATATCAATCGGATTGCTTTTTCTATGCACACAGGCGTCCGAACAACAGTAATGTTTTTACGCGATTTTAGAGTTTTAATTAACAGCTATGAGTAGGGGATTGTATCCCCTACTCAATTTTTTTCCGAACAGTTACTTAGCGTGCCATTAGTTCAATAATCTCTCCAACATACATTGTATGTAGGTCTCCATTTTTGTACCATTTAGCAATGTCTGGTGAGAGGAAAGTTTCTTCTGTTATCCGAATTGCAGCCAGTTTATGGCACAAGAGCACAAAGCTTCCCTCGTCAATAAATGGAATGGAAAGTTTATAATTCCACGTCAGTCCTGCTTCTGCAACTTTGTCAGAATTGCGGCCGGAATGGGAACCACAGTAATTGAGCGCTTCCTTATACTCTTTTCCCATAAAAGATATTGAGAAAAATTCTCCAGCGTCGAGAAACTCTTTGGTGTACCTTGAGTCTCGAATAAATAGGAAGGCGACATTTTTTCCCCATAATACACCGATGCCGCCCCAACTGACAGTCATGGTGTTTGCCTTTTGTTTTGTGCCAGCTGATACTAGCGCCCAGTCTTTTCCGATTGACTCAAATGGATTTAGTTCCAGCTGATCCACTGGAATTGGTTGAAAAACATGCATGATAATTCTCCTTTTACATTTATATTCATGTTTTCATAGGTCTTTATTATTATAGCGCGTTCTGTAAAAATTGTCACGGTGAAATTGAATTGTTAAACGAGAGGTTCTTGTTACTGGATTATATTCTTGCGAAATGCGCATTTTGTGTGCATTCCTGACCCATAAAAAGGAATGGTTACTTTTCTTTTTATTTTTATCGAATAAATAGATGTATTGGGTTATTTTATAATCAGTACAGTATAAAAATGTATAGAAGAAAAGGATGGGATGTTATGGGAAGACATGGAGAAAACATTAGGAAAAGAAAAGATGGACGCTGGGAAGGACGATATTTGGTGTACGATAAGGAAAAGGGCAAAAAAGTTTATCGCTCAGTCTATGCCCGATCTTATGAGGCAGTGCGGGAAAAGCTGGAGGATAAAAAAGGTCAATTACTCAATTATACAAACAAGTCAGAAGGGAAACAGCATCGGATATGCCCGGAGGATGTAAATCTAGATATTGTTGCGCAAGAATGGCTTACTGAAGTTATGAAGAAAAGGAAACGGTCAACCTATATAAAATATCATTTGACTTATCACAGATACATTCAAGAATTTTTTCAGAGTGCTACACTGTCAGAACTGACAAACGAGGAAGTGCGCCAAAAGATTTCAGGACAATATTCAGACAGTGTCTATAAAAGTATATATTGTATATTAAATCAAATATTAAAATTTGCTTCAGAGCGGTATAATGTCATGGTGCCTTTACTAAAAAAATCTGTGTCAGATGTAAGAAATGCGCCTGTTAAAGTTCTTGCTAAGAGTGAACAGAGAAAGCTGATAGATGTGCTTTCAATAGAGATGGATCGCTTTAAAATGGCAGTGTTAATGTGCCTTTTTACGGGGCTCCGACTGGGAGAATTATGTGCACTTAAGTGGGTGGATATTGATTTTGAAAATAAACTTTTGATTGTCAATCGAACGGTACAACGTCTTTATGCCGAAGGGTATCGCACGAAGACAGTTCTGACAGAAACATCTCCGAAAAGTGCATATTCGAGACGGGAAATTCCATTGTCAGACAAGGCATTAGAATTGTTTCTGAAGTTCAAGAATAACAAAGAGTATGTATTTGGTGGAGAAAAGCCACTTGAACCTAAAAATTTACAATACCATTTTAAAAAGATATTAAAGGAGGCAGAGATTTCTGATAAAAATTTTCATATCCTACGACATACTTTTTCTACAAACTGTATTGAGGGGGGGACTGATGTAAAAAGTTTGAGTGAAATGTTAGGTCATTCCGATGTTCAAATCACATTAAATCGTTATGTGCATCCGTCGATGGAGACCAAGAGACAATATATAAATAATTTATTGGAAATTTATTATTAAAAATAGTCACAAGGTTCACAATTGACAAATATATGTTCATATAGTATAATGCGTACATATGTTTTAAATACTTGGCAATTGAAGGAATAGATTCTAAGGATCGATTTAAAAATTTTTTATGGATAGGGAATGATAGAATGTTACATATAGCAATCTGCGATGATGAGAAAGATTTCGTTATATATTTAACGGAACTAATATATCAATATGCCGCTGAGACCGGGGAGGAAATGAAAGTGTCTACTTTTTATGACGGCATGGAGCTGATTGAAGGTTATGACACAACAATTGACCTTATTTTTCTTGATATTCAGATGAAACTTGTAAATGGTCTACGCACTGCAGAGCGGATTCGGCAAATGGATGAAAAGGTGGGAATTATTTTTTTAACGACTCTGACACAGTGCGCGCTGGAGGGCTACAAATATCAGGCAACAAACTACATTATCAAGCCAATGAAGTATGTCCGGCTAAAAGCGGAAATGGATGACTGGCGTAAGCACAACAGGAAAAATGACAGCCCTGCGATTGTAGTTGCCAATGATTCTGGGAAATACAAGATATTTTTGAATACGCTGCGATATGTGGAGACATTTAACCGCAATCTGCTTGTGCATACAGAGCAGGAGAACATTATCTGTTACAGGAGCATGAAAGAATTAGAACAGGAGTTGGCAGAACATGGATTTGTGCGTTGCCATACCAGTTATATTGTGAACCTGTTTTTTGTCAAAGGGGTTAATAAATTAGAAATTACGCTGGTTACTGGGGAGATAATCCCAATCAGCCAGCCCAAGCGCAAGCAGTTTATGGAACAGTTAGCAGAATATTGGGGAAATTTGCTATGATGCGGTTTTTAGAAATTTTGAGCGATGTATTTGCCTATGGGTATGTATTTGTTTTTCTGTGTATGATTTGTACCTTTCTTCCAATGCGGAAAAATTGGCTTTTGCGGATTGTAGGTGTTCTTGCAATTGATTTTCTTGCAACGGTTTTTATCTATTCTAATGACCCATATGGTCTCTTTGGGGCAATGGCAGGTTTTTTTCTTTATGTTTTTGTGTTCCATGTAGGGAAATTCATTGAGAAAATAACGGCTGTGTTGGTCTTTTGCCCAGCAATGATTGCAGTGAATTATCTAATGGAAGAGACTGGAAAAATTATTTTTTTTGGATTGACAGAGGCGTCACCTAGTCCAACAGATGGCACATGGACTTATGAGCAACATCTGGCAAGCACAAGCATTCATATGATTTCCTTGCTGATGAGGTTTTTGTTCTGGGTTGCGGCGTGGTGGTTTCTGCGCAAGTACCTGCGCCAGATTACGTCAAGCTTAACAATAAAGATGTGGATGATTGTAGATGTCCTAATGCTTGCACCTTTTGTGGCAATTGCGACAATTCTCCTTTTTATGCCAGAAACTATATGGATTGTCTATCCGATTTGTGCAGCGTCTATTCTGTCTAGTTTTGGATGTGTCTATTTGGCGTCCTATATCTGTAATTCTATGCAGACGGCATACCATGCACAGGAATTGGAAATGAAGCAGGCGTATTATAAGGACCGAATCCGTGATGAGGAACGAGTGCGCAGCATTTATCATGACTTAAAGAATCATTTATTGGTGTTGCAGGCGCAGGCTGGGAATGGACAGGAGGTGCAAACTTCTATACAGGGACTGCAAAGCCAGATTCAAGAGTATGAGACATACTATCAGACAGGAAATGAGTACCTAGATATTATTATTCGTGATAAGGCGCGTGCAGCGAAGGAGCGACAAATTGATTTTGCTGCTGCAGTCGCCTTTGCCGATGGTGCGTTTATAGAGCCACTTGACATTAGTGCTATTTTTGGAAATGCACTTGACAATGCAATTGAAGCGAGTGAAAAATTGCCAGAGCGGGAACGGCTAATTACATTAAAGGTAAAACGCGTGCGGGATATGTTGGTCATTTCCACAGAGAATAATGCACCGCAGGTAGATGATGTGCAAAAATGGATTTTGGCAGATCCTGTAGGAAAAAATAGAACGACAAAGGAGGATGCGTTTGCACATGGATTTGGACTCAACAATATAAGAACTGCTGTTGAAAAGTATGCTGGGCAGTGTAGTGTCAGGGCGGCAGAGGGGAAATTTATGCTTAAGATTGTGATTCCAATGCCATGAGGTGGCGGCTGTCATCTCGTTTGAATGGAGCATATATAAAGTTATAAGGATTTCAGGAGGTGTTACATGGTACGGGAGATTGCTGAAACGGAATTAAATGCATTGCTAGAATTATATTTATATTTACATGAGAAATCAATTCCGGAGATTACACAACATTTGAACTGTACATGGGAAACAATTGTCAAGGATAAAAATCACCATATTATTGTGAATGAAGTTGATGGTAAAATTGTATCTTCCTGTGTATGTGTCATTATTCCTAATTTGACAAGAAATATCAGACCTTATGCTTTTATAGAAAATGTTGTTACCCATAAGGATTACCGGGGGAATGGATATGCAACAGAGTGTTTGAAGGCTGCAAAGAAGATTGCAGAACAAGCCCATTGTTACAAAATGATGTTGCTTACAGGTTCAAAAGAAGAAAGCATTCAGCATTTCTATAAAAATGCAGGCTATAACAGCACAGACAAAACGGCGTTTATTCAGTGGCTTGAATGAGTTTGGTAGTGTTATAGATTTTACCTCGTAGATCTTAGTTTACGCATTTTGCATTGTGCCTTTTATGCATAACTTTATAATGAGATTAACAAGTACAATGATTATAAAGTTATAGAGGATTAGAGTTTTTATCTCAGCCGGAGAAGACGCCCGCTTCTATAAGTGGCGGGTAAAATACAATTTTGTCTCAGTGGGAGTACAATCTCCGGCTGAGATAAGCCTCCGGCATGACTGTAGGCGTGCGAATCCATAATTTGTCAGCGGAGCTGACCCGCACACCGCGGCAAGAATGCCGATGGCATTCTTGAAATAAGGTGATAAGACTCTGAGAGCTATGCAACAGGAGGATGCAATATGAGTATTTTGAGCACAACACATTTGACAAAGCAGTATGGCAGCGAGCCGAATATTGTGAGGGCGCTTGACGATGTAAATATTTCTGTGGAACAGGGGGAGTTTGTCGCAATTGTCGGAACTTCCGGCAGCGGGAAATCTACATTGCTGAATATGCTAGGAGGATTGGACCGCCCGACTTCCGGCAGTGTGCGGGTAGACAAGTTCGAGCTAGGCAAGCTTTCCGACGAGGATTTAACGGTATTTCGCAGACAGCGCATTGGTTTTATTTTCCAGAGTTATAATTTGGTGCCAATTTTAAATGTTTATGAAAATATCATTATGCCAATTCAGTTGGACGGCAAAAAGCCCGATGAGTACTTTATACAGGAAGTTGTGGAACTTTTAGGATTGGAAAAAAAGCTTGACAATATGCCAAATACGCTTTCAGGAGGACAGCAACAGCGTGTCTCGATTGCCCGCGCACTGGCAAGTAAGCCAGCGATGATTCTGGCGGACGAGCCGACGGGAAATCTCGACAGCAAGACGAGCGATGAAGTTATTGAACTGCTGCGGGTTACGAGCCAGAAATTCCATCAGACCATTGTGATGATAACGCACAATCCTGAAATCGCAAATCAGGCGGATCGCTGTATACAAATTGAGGATGGGCATGTCGTAAGGGTACAGAAAGGCAGGGCGGAAGTATGAGACAAGCCAGGAAAGCCCAGATTAATATTCTTTACACGTTGTCCCAGCGCAGCTTTCAGCAGAACAAAGGGCGCAATCTGGTGGCAGTACTTGCGATTGTGCTGACTACAATGATGTTTACCACACTGTTTACGTTGGCACAGAGTATGGGGCGGAACATGACAGAAATGTATCTGCGTCAGTCCGGCACAAAGGCGCACGCCAGCACAAAACAGATTACGGACGAGCAAATTGCGCAGCTTTCTGCACACCCGGACATTGTGCGTTTTGGTAGGTCAATTGTGCTTGGCATTGCTAACGATCAACGTCTTGCGGGGCGACAGGTGGAAATCCGATATGGCAGCGATCAGTATGCGAAGGATTGTTTTGCATACCCTGTGACAGGTAAAATGCCAGAGCAGAAGAACGAGATTGCACTGGATACGCTAGTGCTTGAGCGATTGGGTGTTTCGCAGGAACTGGGACGGACTGTCACACTCGAGTGGGGAAACCGTTCTGACACCTTTGTACTGTGCGGCTGGTGGGAAGGTAATCTCTCCTCCTACGCAAGTATGGCGTGGGTCAGCGAGGCATTCGCGCTGGAAGCTTCTGAGAATGTCTCAGTGTCTACAGAAGGGCAAGTATTGGGATTGCGCATGATGAACATTACATTTTCAGACACAAAAAATATTGAGCGAAAGACTGAGAAAGTCCTTCAGGACAGTGGTTTGACAACGTTGTCATTTCAGACAAATATCGCATATACGGCGGAGATACAAAATAGTATCTTTGCGGAAAACCTGCCGATGTATGGTGGTATGGTGCTGGTGTTTGTGGCAGGGTATTTGATTATCTACAATGTTTTTCAGATTTCTGTTGCCGCGGATATTCAATTTTATGGGAAGTTAAAGACTCTCGGAACCACAAAAAAGCAGTTAAAAAAGTTGATTTACAGCCAAGGAAACCGACTTAGCATTATTGGTATTCCCATTGGACTTGCAGTGGGGTATTTGCTTGGCGCGCTATTGGTTCCAGCATTGATTCCTATGAAGGAGATGAAAGTAGTTGTCTCTATAAGTCCTGTCATTTTTATTGGTTCTGCACTATTTGCCTATATCACAGTAGTTATATCTTGTATGCTGCCTGCACGCATGGCTGGAAAAGTTTCCCCAATTGATGCATTGCGATACACAGATGGCAGCGCATCCTATCATAAAAACAAAAAGAAATCTAGGAATGGTGCGTCCTTACACAGTATGGCGTGGGCAAATCTTTGGCGCAGCCGTAAGCGGACAGTTATGGTTATTTGTTCCCTGACGCTGGGGCTTGTGCTAATGAGTTACTTCTATGCAAAGAATGTTAGTTTTGATGTGGAAAAATATCTGATGGATATGGTGGTGGCGGACTATGAGATTGACGATGCGACAAACAATGCTGCCAGCTTTTATGACCCAGCGAGTGAAACCATCAGTGACACAATGCTTGCAGATATTATGGGACTGAGAGCGTCAAGTGCGGTCGAGGCGACAGGACGACTTTATTCCAGACAGGAAAAGATATTGCTCAGTGAGCAGGCAAGGCAGAATTTGACAGCATATTACAATGCGGAACGGTTGGAAGAATTTGCTTCCTATGACCCAACGTTTCCAGAATGGAAGAGAGAATTTGATGCGGTAGTGGGCGGTGAGGAACATCTGTATACAATCTATGGTGCAGACGGATTGATACTAGATGCGGCAGTTAGCAAAAATTATATACTGGATGGTGTTTTTGACACTGCGTTGTTCGCTACAGGGCAGTATTGTCTGGCAATTGGTCCTTCTATTATGCCCGGTGGCATGATTCCAACCCATTCTGTAGGGGAGAAGATTTTGATTTCGGGGCGCGAGTTTGAAGTGATGGCAGTTTTAAGACCATTGCCACCAATGGTAGCGGGAAAGGATTCGCTTAGCTTTGATCTTCCGATTGTGTTGCCTGCAGATGTTTTTACAGCGCTGTGGCAAGGGAGCAATATGAGAAAATTTTATTTTGACGTTGCAGATGAAGCGATAGAGGATGCGCAGGCGTTGCTTTCACAGTACCAACAGACAACAGCAATTGGAATGAATGTGGTCTCGCGACAGTCCATGATAGACCAGTATGAGGAGCAGACGCGCGCTTCAGCTGTAATGGGATATGCAGTCAGCATGATTATTGCGCTTGTTGGTGTATTAAATTTTGTTAACAGTATGGTGACAGCAATCATTGCGAGACGGCGGGAGTTTGCCATGATCCAGAGTGTTGGCATGACCAAACGCCAGCTGCGGCAGATGTTGATATTTGAGGGGCTTTACTACGCAGGACTGACACTGTTTATAGCGTACACTCTAAGCACACTGACGATTGGTGTATTGCTACGCGCAATGATGACAGAGGCAGATGGTTTTTCGACTTTTCATTTTACCTTGTTTCCGCTTGTGTGCTGTACGCCGGTTCTGATTGTATTTGCACTTGTAATTCCATATTTGTGCTTTAAGAATCTCGAGCAGCAAAGCGTTGTGGAACGGTTGCGTGCGACGGATTGATAGAAGAAAAAAGGTATTTTTCCTGAAGAATATTTTGGGAAGGTGCCTTTTTTATATGATACCAGATTCTTTTTTTATGCATATAATTTATTAGTATATGCTAGGCAACGGTTTTTCATATCAAACATAAATGAGGTGATTTTAATTGAATAACTTTAATATGAACTGGATGTTTCAGACGCCGAATCTATTTGGTGTCAACGCTTCCAATAGAAACCGGAATCAAAGACCCCTGCAGGATTCCCGTAATTTGATACAGGAGGCAAACACTCCCATACCTAATGCTGTGCAGCATAAGGAAGCCGTAGAATCCAAGAGTGCTTCCTGCTGTCATGAATCCGACAACAGGTACAATGCCTGTGTCACGCATACAGACATGGGCGCAATCAATCCAAGAGAACCATTTGTAGAGTCAGAAGCAGAGCGAAGAGGAGTGTGTGGAGAAATGGACTCAGGCAGTGCGTATGGAGAAATGCAAGCTATTGAGTCACAGGATGCATATAGGGAGAGAGGAACAGGTTTTAGAGGTGAATGTATGACAACGGAAACAACAAGGGAATATGGTATGATGGGCTTTGTGGGAGCAAGAGGTGAACGCGGTGATATTGGTCCAATGGGACCAAGAGGCGAGCCAGGACCACCGGGGTGTTCTGGCGAGCGTGGAGAAACTGGACCGCAAGGGGTCACAGGACCACAAGGACCACAGGGGGCTACAGGTCCGATGGGACCAAGAGGCGAACCGGGACCACGTGGACCACAAGGACCACCCGGATATCCGCAAAACAGTATTTTTGCAACTTTTTCGGGGCAGGACTTGATTGTGCCAGAGAGTGCCACTATTCCACTCAAAACGGAGATTCCAGATGTTACTCAGAATATAGTTCTTAGCAATCACTGTTCGATTGCGTTGACTTCGGGTTACTATGTTATTAGTTATTATCTATCTACCATTATGAAGCGGCATAGCTTTGTAAAACTCACACCAATATTTAATGACTGTAAGCAGACCTTGTACAGCGCATACACAGAGGCAGAGAAGCGAAAGGAACTGCTAGTGTTGTCAAGATATTTTATTATTGAGATACCGGCTAGTACCACGTTGTTTTTTGCGTGGTATTCATCAGCGGGTGCTGCAAAAATCAACATAAATCTAAGTATACAAAAACTGTATCGACAATAAGTTAAGGGGGAAGAAAAGTGATGTCGACAATAAGTCTTTGCATGATTGTAAAAAATGAGGAGAGGCATATTGCGCGCTGTCTGGACAGTGTGGCGGGACTTGTAGATGAAATTATAATTGTAGATACAGGCTCCACTGATCGGACAGTGGAGATTGCATCAAACTACACTTCCAAGATTTTTTCGTATCAATGGAAGGATGATTTTTCTGATGCCAGAAATAATTCGTTTTCTAAAGCGTCTATGGATTACTGTATGTGGATGGATGCAGATGATATTCTAGAGACAGTGGAGCGAGATAAATTTTTGCAGTTAAAGCAATCGCTCTCGGCGGAAGTAGACATTGTAATGATGAAATATCATACTTTATTTGACGAGGAAGGCAGACCATCCTTCACTTATTTTAGGGAAAGATGGATTAGAAACAGTGCACAATATCGCTGGGTAGGTGCAGTTCATGAAGTAATTCCTCCAAATGGCAAAGTTATATATTCGGATATTGCAATTAGCCATAAAAAAATAGGCTCTGGGAACCCAAACCGAAATTTAAGAATTTATCAGAAGATGATTGCAGATGGAAAAACTTTGGAACCACGACACCAATACTATTATGGACGGGAACTGTATTATCACAAACAATACGAAGAGGCTGTTTCCGTGTTGGAACAGTTTCTTTGCACAAAGGAAGGATGGATTGAAAATAAAATAGAAGCTTGTTCTGTCTGCGCAGCCTGTTATTTGCAGTTGGGGCAGGAACAGCGTGCACTGGATACGCTTTTACGCAGTATGAGTTTTGATGTGCCAAGGGCGGAATTGTGTTGTGAAATTGGAAAATATTTTTTGGAACATGGAAACATTCAAAATGCAATTTACTGGTATGAAACGGCATTGAATTTGCCCAAAAACGAATACACAGGTGGATTTATACTACCGGATTGTTATGATTATATTCCTCTTTTGCAGTTGTGTGTATGTTATGACCGATTGGGACAACGACAAAAAGCAGAAGAATACAATGAGAGGGCGGGAGCTTGTAAGCCGTATTCTAAAGCCTATCTTTACAACAAACAGTATTTTGACAGTCTATAAATTTTTATTATTAGAACGCAAACATAAATCGGTATTCTTTGTGAACTACCCATTGTCTAAAGTCAATGGGCTTCCTGCTTCTAAGACCTCGAACCAAACGCAGTTTGGTTTAACTATTATCTCCACAGGCGTTAATTCGGGCAGTCCCTGCCCTATAACGGTATATATCGTACATTCGTACCTTGTATATTTTACATGCTGAAGGATTGCTTGGTTTTCGCATTCTGATTTCTCAGCACAACCATCTATATACAATTATCAATGTTCGTGTATGAATAAATAATAACAAAAAATTTACACTATGGCAACCACTACTTTTGGCTATCTTAATCCACCGTCTAAAGCTAGTGGGATTGCAGTCGCCCTCTTTTCGACAAAAAGTAACAAAAAAATGTATATTACATAAAATAATAGTAGAAAAAAGCACTTTTTAAGTGTTTTTAAGATACACAGGAAGGATGTGTTTTTAGTGAATCAATGTAATTCATGTAACTGTTATCAGAGTCCGTGTAATTCTTGTTGTGAGCGCGGTCCCGCAGGTCCGAAAGGAGATCAGGGACCGATGGGACCACAAGGAATTAAGGGCGATACTGGCTGTCCCGGTCCAAAGGGCGACAAAGGTGATCCGGGTCCAATGGGACCACAGGGGATTCCCGGTGCGTCGGGCGCGAGAGGACCCAGAGGAAATACAGGTCCAGTAGGACCTACTGGAAACACAGGACCTAGAGGGTATGCAGGACCTAGAGGATACGCGGGACCGCAGGGGATTCAAGGAATTCAGGGTGTCCGTGGTGATATTGGTCCGAAAGGAGACCCAGGTTGTGAAGGACCTAAGGGCGATGTGGGACCACAGGGACCCGCAGGTCCACAGGGATCGGTCGGACCGATGGGACCACAGGGTGATATCGGACCACAGGGACCTAGAGGGATTCCCGGACCAACAGGACCAACAGGACCAACAGGTTCAATGGGTCCGCAAGGTGTAACTGGACCACAGGGGATTCAGGGGGTGACAGGACCGATAGGTGTCCAAGGACCGAAAGGATGTCCCGGGGATGAAGGTCCCATCGGTCCAACAGGAGCGACGGGAGCGACAGGAGCAACAGGAGCAGATGGAGCGACAGGAGCGACAGGAGCAACAGGAGCAGATGGAGCGACGGGAGCGACAGGAATCGCTGGTACAGGAGCGATTATTCCATTTGCATCAGGGCTTCCAATTTCCGTAACAACAATTGCAGGAGGACTTGCGGGACTTCCAGCCTTTGTCGGATTTGGCAGCAGCGTACAAGGGCTTACACTTTTGGGGTCCTCGATTAATATTACAAACGCCAGTGGAACACTCTCGAACTTTGCTTTTCAGGTTCCGCGCGCAGGAATTATCACTGCGTTCAGTGCATTTTTTAGCACAACGGCGGCACTTTCTTTGGTAGGTTCTACTGTTACAGTGAATGCACAAATTTATCAGTCAGCAACACCAAACAATGTATTTACGCCAATTGCTGGAACATTGATAAACCTTACACCAGCACTCACTGGAGTCATATCCGTAGGAACATTGTTAAATGGTACACTTACAGGACTTAATATTCCAATAACAGCGCAGACGCGGTTGATGTTGGTATTTTCAGCAACAGCAAGCGGACTGACTTTAGTGAATACGGTCGTAGGATACGCAAGCGCTGGATTGAGTATTAATTAGAACTTTTTACACGAAATTATTTTTCTCTTGTTTATGATTCGTTCCTGCCATATAATATCGTTATATGGCAGGAACTGATTTTGCGCCTGTATTCAAATTTGTAAAAATATTTTAAAAAGAGCGAAAGGATTGCCGTTGCCCATGCGTATTATTTATGAAACAGAAAATCAAATGTATGTGTGGAAGCATAGAGAGAATTTTCGTACATACATTTCCAAAATGGAGGTAAGTATCATGTGGAGAAGTGTAACAAAAATAGTGGCAGTGGTGGCTTTGGTGGCAATTGTGGCAGGAAGTTCGTCAAATGTGGCATTTGCACATCACGGAAGGGGACACAGGGCAGTTGTACAGAATCCTACGCCTGTATGCTATGCAGATGGCAGTTGTGATGTGGATGGTGTGTGCATTTTTGGTGTAGACTGCGACGGGACAGTGCATCATACAGAGACTTATTACTATGGTGGAACAGGACACCACAGCGGTCATCATTAAATCCCTTTCACGCTTCAAAATATTTACAAAATAGCGTGAATGTTTTGAGAAGTTGTGCAAACTCAAAGACCCTGCCATAAGGAACTGTAGGAAAATAAGTGATACAGTTTCTAAATGGTGGGGTTTTTGAATACAGGATAGATTGGCGGTGGACATGCAGATGAGGAGGAAAACTTTTGAAAAACACAGAGGATGTGAATCGTGTCATAGAGACCTACGCAGATATGGTGCGGAGGATATGTTTTGTACATCTTAAAAATAGGCACGACACAGAAGATGTATTCCAGAATGTATACATGAAATATTTGTTATATGAAGGTTCCTTCAAGAGTGCCGAGCATGAGAAGGCTTGGTTTGTGCGCGTGACCATCAACGCTTGCACCGACTGGCTGCGCGCTCTGTCACGCAGAAAATGGGTTCCGCTTGACGCCTTATCAGAGGAGAGCGCGATATTGGACAACCCGTCAAAGGAGATTTTAGATACGGTCTTAAAGCTTCCTGAAAAATATCGAGACGTTATCTATCTTTTTTATTATGAGGAGTATTCAGCAGTAGAGATTGCAAAGATATTGGGAAAAAAGGAGAACACAATCTATACATGGCTTTCTAGGGCGAAAGATATCTTGCGGGAAAAGTTGGGAGGTGAATGGTCATGAGCAGCACGCAGAATGGGATTCGGAAAAGTATGGATAACATACGGGCAACAGAGGAGATGAAACAAAATACGCTGCGATATCTAGAAATGCAGCGGACGAGGCAAAAACATAGTATTTTTCGGCGGAAACCATACACCACACTACGGTATGCTGTGGCTGTTGTCTGCGTCTTTTTGCTGGCTGGGGCAGGCGGATATGCCGTGTATAGCAGACCTGTGTCATACATTAGCATTGATGTAAATCCTTCTATTGAACTTGCAATTAACCGCTTTGACACAGTGGTGTCCGCAAAAGGTTATAATGCGGATGGTCAGGATATTTTACAGCATATCCCACTAAAAAATATTTCCTATGTGCAGGCGATTGACCGACTGTTGCAGGACGCCTATTACAGTCGCTTTTTAAAACGTGATTCACAACTTGTAGTGACAGTGGTTTCTAAACATTCTGATACAATGCTGGCGCAAATTCACGCAAACGACAGTTTTCAAGCTTTAGATGCATTGACCTACAGCAGTGATACAGCCTGCATGAATGAGGCGCACCGACATGAGATGTCTTTTGGAAAATATCGGGCGTTTCTTGAGTTGTCACAGTATGATACTGAAATTACTGTGGAGGACTGCCACGGAATGTCAATGGGTGAAATTCAGAACCGGATTAAGACTTGTCAAGGACACAACAGGAAAAATGCAGCAGAAGGGAATCCAGCAAAAGAGCACCAAAACGGACATTTCAAATCACATGGGCATCATTGAATAGACAAAAAGTTTTAGTATCACCAAATAAATTTTTGTGCACCAATAAAACGAAATTTAAGAGGCGAAATTCGGTAAGGGAGGTTCATTGATCGTGAATAACGAATACGATAATGAAAAATTTTTTGAAGAATATGCAAAAATGTCTCGTAGTATAGAAGGGCTAAGTGGTGCTGGAGAATGGCATCAGCTAAAACCTTTGTTTCCTCTACTTCAAGGAAAAACTGTTCTCGACTTAGGATGCGGTTATGGCTGGCACTGTAAATTTGCAGCAGAACAGGGAGCAATACAAGTATTAGGACTTGACTTAAGTCAGAAAATGATTCACGAAGCAGAACGGCGCAATAGGTCAAATAAAATTCAGTATCGTGTCTGTGGAATAGAAGAATATGAATACCCGGAAAATACGTGGGATTGCGTTATTTCTAATTTGGCTTTACACTATATCGAAAATATTGAGATGGTATTTCAAAAAGTTTATAGGACCCTAAAACCGCAAGGGATATTTGTCTTCAATATTGAACATCCAGTTTTCACCGCAGGCGTTGGACAGGATTGGATTTATTCAGAATCGAAAAAACCCCTATATTGGCCAGTCGACGATTATTTCAAACCAGGAGAACGGAGTACACATTTTTTGGGATGTACCGTTGCGAAACAACATCATACGCTCACACAAATATTGATGGGTTTGTTAAATAATGGTTTTGGACTTGAAACAGTAGAAGAAGCTCAACCCGCTGAAGAAATGCTGGATATTCCAGGAATGAAAGATGAGTTGCGCCGTCCAATGATGCTGTTAGTAAAAGCGATAGTAAGAAAATAATATTTACTGCTTTTGCAGGGAGATGAAAGTAATCCAAAATGTATTAATATGTTGAAATCAGAAGGAATATTCTTGCAGTTTCAATAGATTCTGGTATAATGGAAAAATATATGATGGAAATCATGGGAGTATTTAGTTCAATATTACAGATATGGGGTGAATAATATGGAATTGAAATGGAAAGCTTGCTTGCGAGTAGGGGTCACAGTGGTGCTATTATTTTTGGTAATGCATTATTGGACTGCTTTTACTGGTCTTGTAGGTGTGGCGCTCGGTGCGGCGAAGCCATTATTTTGGGGGTGTGCCATCGCGTATGTTGTCAATATCCCAATGAACTTTTTGGAGCGTCATATAGAGCCAAAGTGCAAAAAAGAAGTTGCGAAAAAGTTGTGTCGTCCGATTTGTATGGTGCTTGCTTTTTTGTGCATTTTTTTGATTGCAGTGTTGATTGTGCAAATGATTGTACCAGAGCTGATTGGCTGTCTTCAAATCCTGTTGGAAGAATTGCCGGGCGTACTGGACAATATGGTTATCTGGATGGAGGATAACCTACAGATTAGTGCACTGTTGTCAGGCAACAGCAATCTGTTTCAGGGCAGTGAGACAGACTGGCAGGAAACTTTCACAAAAGTCATCAATATTTTACTCAATGGTCTTGGCGGTGTGATGGGAGCGGCAACAAGCATTATTTCTTCTGTATTTTCAACAGTTGTTACTTTGACTGTTGGGATGGTTTTTGCTATTTATCTTTTGATTGGCAAAGAAAAGCTAGGAGGACAGTTTCGGAGATTGTTTGTTCGGTATTTGCCAGAGAAAATGACCAAAAAGTTTTACTATATTGTGGATGTTCTGAATCAGTCATTCCATAGTTTTATTGTGGGGCAGTGTACAGAGGCAGTGATTCTTGGACTCCTTTGCATGGGTGGTATGTTGTTATTGAGATTGCCATATGCTGCGATGATTGGTTGTCTGGTAGGCTTTACAGCACTGATACCGATTGCAGGTGCTTATATCGGTGCAATTGTCGGTGCATTTATGATTTTTACAATTTCTCCTGTAAAGGCAATTATATTTATTGTGTTTTTGGTGGCTTTGCAGCAGTTAGAAGGCAATCTGATTTATCCACGTGTGGTCGGCTCGTCGATTGGCTTACCGGGTGTGTGGGTGCTTGCCGCTGTGACTGTTGGCGGTGGGGTTATAGGTGTTGGCGGTATGTTGCTTGGTGTTCCATTAGCTGCTGCTATATACCAACTTTTAAAAAATGAAATGAATGCGTCATGAATAGAAACCCACCACTTTTTAAGTGGTGGGAGTCGTCACAATAAACTGTGCATAGACCATATATTTGTCATAATCTCCAGTTTTTCTAAAATCTAAAATTTCTTTTTTGATTCTATAATTGCCGGGCTGTAGCATCCCATATAGCCAAGCCCAGTCAAGCTCCCGCTCAGTGGTATCTTTGTTGGGAATGGTGTAGGCAATGTCATGAAATGCATAGTTATCATCTGTAACAATAGGAACTTCTTCCCAAATATTGTTTTTCCAAACTTCAATTACAAAGGAATCTCCATATTCTAGTGTACCCGTTGGCGCATTTTCATCGTATTGGTGAAATACTAAAGTTGCGCCAGACGGAGATATTTTTTTCAGTGTGAAATAGAGTCCAATTTTGTCTGCTTCAGAATCGGCACTGTAAATATACGCTTCTCCTTCTTTCACAGAAGTATCAAATATCAACGTATTTAGAATTTCTAGCACTTGTTCAGAATAGATTTCCCACCAATTTTCTACTTTATAAGTAAGAGCGACAATCCCGGAGTAATCGTCACCGAAAGTAATAAAGTCCCAATATTTATGATTGTCATATGTGCCAATATTAGCTGGTTTTCCGGCGATGGTCAATGTTTCCTCGGCAAGTCCTGTCCCACAGACACCAAAGTCATCAATATAGACAAGATTGACATAACCATCAGCCACATCTTCTGGAAAAAATTGAATGCCATACAATCCATAAGGTAGCTTTTCACTGTCCATAGGATAAATTTCATAGTGCCATCCAGTAGGGATAGAGAGGGAGATTCTACCATATGGACCTCCTTGCTCGACTTCCGTTGTTTCTGCGGAAGTCAAAGCAGTTTCGGCAGAAGATAAGCTTTCTTCTTCAATGGAATAGGTGGATATTGAAATGGTGTTTTCATCTTGTTCTGTGCTTTTTACAATTGGATTAGTTGAGATGGTATTTGCACAGCCATTAAGTAGTAAGTTGGATGTAAGTAGGAGTACAATATAAATTTTTTTCATACAGATCTGTTCCTTTCTAAAATATACAATATGTTAATAATACATATGTCTGTAAATTAAAATAATAAACTGTTTGTTTCACATCACTACTTCATTAAAATTTGTTTTTTTCAGTTAAATAAATTTATTTGTGATAAAATGTAGGTGTAGTAGCTGCAGTAATCCGATAAATAGACAAATTAAAATGTGTTAGTTATTATTCTATAACTCCTTATATTATGATAGAAGGAAAAAATTACAAAAGGTTGTAGTAATATTGCTGCAGAATAACAGGATTGTATTTGTTTTATTGATTCCTTTTCAGAAGTATGATAGTATAAAAATAAAAAATACAAGGAAATAGTCAAAGACGCCATATAAAATGGAGGGATAAATGAACGAAAAATTTTTTGACCTTGCAAGAGAAAAACAAGATCGCATGATTAATGGTGCGATAGAAGTGTTTGCCAAAAATGGATACAAGCATGCCAGTACAGATGACATGGTTAAGGCAGTTGGAGTGAGCAAGGGGCTATGGTTCCATTATTTTGGCTCTAAGGAGGGCATCTATATTTTTGTGTATGACTATTGTGTCAAGTATATGTTACTAGAACTTTCGACGATTGTAAATGACGGGGAAAAGGATTATTTTGAGCGAATAAAACAGATTGCCAAGACCAAGGCAAAAGTAGGGCGGAGCTATCCATATCTCACCATTTTTTTGGAGGAGGCAGCACATGAATCCCAGCAGGAAATAATTGCAAAGACTGCCCAATCCAGACAGAACTATGAGGAGCGAATGAATGCTTATCTAAGTTCTGCAGAGATTGACATCATTTCGGATAAGACGAAGCGAGATCGCATTAAAAAGATGTTGGATTATACAATCAGTAGTATTATACGAGAGAAGACTGCGGAGGCAGCAGGAGCTGATGCAATATTCAGGGAGATCAAGGCATATATTGAACTAATGAGAGATATGACACTTGATCTCGCCTGAGGGGAGGGATTTACTTTTTTTGTTGATAGATAGGGGCGGCAGGATATCCGCCCTTTAATTTCTGCATACCACGCTGTATCGCATCTTTAGAGTTTTTCCAGTCGGCATCTGCATTTCGGTAATCAAATTTTTCGACCATCCAGCTGACATCTTCTTCAAGCCGGCTTAGATTTTGTTCCATCAGAGGAAAAACAGTGGCAAAGAAGTCATCACACTGTTTCTGGTTTAGTTTTTCTACAGCGCTCTGACACAAATCGCCGAAATGAACAAGGCAGAATCCTTTGCTGTTTTCTAATTTCTTCACAAAGTCAACATCTTTTTTGTACATGTAGAAAAATGTATCAAGATACCGTGCATAGGTATCTTCATATTGACGACAGATATAACAGGAACGCTGCTTTTCATATACCCATGCAGTCATGGTGTTGTTAAGTTCCTTGGAGCGTTTTAGGCGGTCCATAAAAGAGAGCTTTGCAGGTTTGAATTTTTTGACTTCGCCAGAAAATTCTTCATTGATTTTTTTAAAGTGAGTCTTTAGTATCCATGCGTTTCCAAGAGTGTTTCCATACTGATACATTTTTAGAAAATGGTAACGGCAGAAGCCTTCTTTATCTGTCCGATCCCGAATATCACTTTCCATGTAGGAGGAACCTGAGCCAAGTGTGAAGTCGAGTAAATCTTGTTCAAGTTTTTGCTCAATATAACAGAAAGGGCATTCGTCATTTGCGGCAAAGGCATCGTTTAATGGGATGGTATAAAGCTGTTCTTTCATTTTATGTGCTGCTACTCAAAACATGGACAAATACATCCATATATTTAACGGATCTCACGAAGTTCGTTTTACTATATCTTTGTGTATGCTTTCGTTATTTATCAACTACTCACAAGTTCGATGGGATATCGGATACATTGTACACTCTACAGTTGTAAATTCTCAATTAGCCATTAGTACATAACTTATAAATGCTTTTTTCTATGCTGTTTTATAAGTTGAAACATCTTTTAGATTAAGACTTACATTGAAATCCCTGTCACCATGATATCCACATTCACAAATATATTCCCTGTCACTTAATTTTAAATCTTTTTTATTCTTCCACAATCATGACATGTTTTACTTGACTGAAACGTTTAAATCCTCAATCGTAATATAAGACAACTTGGTTTTTACTGTCTTGCTTACATCGTTATTGATATAATCATTTTTGATACTCTCTAATCTTTGATGAAGTTTCTGTACCTTTAAACCCTGTTTTTGGATATTTTGTCGAGTAGCTTCTCCTTTCTTTGTTTTATGTTTCTTTAAGTCTTCGTATTTCCTCGAAAGACAACGCTGTTCTCGTTTTAATTTTTCTTCTAATTTCTTTACTATTGAAGCTTTGTTGATGTTTTTATAAATTTCTCCATTACTCAATACAGCAAAATCTTTAATACCTAAATCAATCTCTATTTCAAAACATTTAATTCTTTTTTGTTTTTTCCAGTTCATCTACGAAAATCGATATATAATCTCTCACTGCTTTATAAGAAACACAGCCACTTTTAATAATGATTCTGGATTTTGTAGTTGGAATATAAGCGTTTCCTTTATTCTTGCCCAGCCAAGAGTAGGTATTTTTATCCTGTATCTTTCACATTGAATGATAGATTTTGCATCTGTTTTAACAAAATACATTTTTACATCAGAGTTGTTTTTCTTTTTAAACTTAGGAAATTCAGACTGATGTTTGAAAAATCTTTTAAATGCTTTTTTAGCGTTTATGATGTTTTGTTTGATGGATTTACTGGAAATTTCTTTTATCCAACAATATTCTGGATTGTTTGGAATAAATTTATTATTAAGCCACTTTGAAAAATCCATTCTTGATACAAATTTCTTTTTCATATACTTCTTTATTATGTGCCAGATAAAAGTTATAGATAAACCTGTATATATTAATTGTTCTGTGAATGATTTGTTGCTGTTGAGGAGTTGGATTGATTTTTTCTCTTCCTTTTTATTGTTTCTGTATACAGTTTAACATATCTTAGAAAGCAGTGCTACCATTTAGCAATTTTTTTTAGAAAAATAAAGTAAAAATCAAAAAAAAGATATGTAATTGTCAAAAATTATGGTAAAATTAAGTATAACTTAGGGAAGGATGATGCAAAATTTTAAATAGGAGGCAGGGATTATGAGTAAGTTCATGGTAGCAGGGTTTGTGCAGATGGAAACAATTGTAAAAGTTGAGGCGTTGCCAGTACCTTATAAGCAGTTTGAGAGTATACCAGACTTGGTAAATACTGGTATGGGAGGAGCAGGATTTAACGAGGCGATGGCACTTCGATGGCTTGGAAATGAAGTTGATTTTATGAGCATGGTGGCAAGGTCAATGTCAAAAAGCCAGATTGATGCTTTTCTCAAGACAAATGATGTGAATATGAGTACGGATTATGTGTTGCCGATGTTAGACGGTATGCCTACATCAGTGGTGCTTTACTGTAAGGGGAAAAAGCAGACTTTTGAGGATGTGAAGGACAGTCGGCATGTGGATTATGATTTTGATTTGCTTGAACGCCAGATACAGGATAAGGATATGGTACTCATCTCAAACTGTAATTTCTGTCGGCCGATTATTGGGCTTGCAGAAAAGTATCACAAACCGTTGGCTTTGAATGTGCGCAGTATGAGGGCCGAAAAGATTGCAAACAAGGAGGATTTTCTGTCTGCGGCGGATATTCTCTATATCAGTGACGATGATCTAGAATGCGATCACTATGACTGTGTTCAGGAATGTAAAGAAAAGTATGATCCAGAGATTATCATTATGGGAATTGGGGATCGTGGCGTGATTCTTTACACAAAGGAAGATAATAGTTTTCTGGAGTACAAACCTGTAAAAACCAATGAGATTGTAAATACTGTCGGTGCTGGAAACGCGTTGTTTTCCTCATTTTTGCACTATTATACAAAGACAAAAGACGCCAAAGATGCGATTAAAAACGCACTGTTGTTTGCATCTTATAAGATTGGTTTTGTGGGGACATCTAACGGATTTATGACGGAAGAGCAGATTGAGCAGTGGAAAAAATTGATTTGGATGTAGAAAGTGAGTAGGAAAGATTTTATCTTTCCTACTCATTTGACTCTATATAGAGATATCTTAAAAAGGCAATGGCATTGTCGAGGTTGTTGGAATTGATAACAAAGCTTAGGATTGGTTCTTTATTGACATAATAGTAATACTGATTTAACTTTGGTGCATCTGTCACATAAATTCCCGCAGGAATCCATTCCTCCATCTCACCAGATTTAGTATAGTATAGTTTGTCTTCAAACAGGGTAAGCAGGTCAGCTGGAAGGATTTCTGTGATATTATGAACACATTCTCCTTTCGCAAAATAATCGATTGTGTCAGTGTCGCCTACAATCACATCCAATCCACCAGCCGCTAGAACAGCCATTGATTTTTGAAGTGCCATATAGGTTTCTTGGGCAGCGACATCTGGGGCGTAGTTCATAGTCGCATCAATGTAGGCACTGTATTTTTTCGTATCAATATTTTGGTATGCGACAAAACCGTCAATTAGTTCTGTGCTGGCGGAGTCTCCCGTATCATTGAAAAAATATGCGGCAAATGCTGTACCGCTGGGGGCTGTGAACATAGAATACGCAAGATGTCCTACAAAGAAGATAATAATCACAGCAATAATGGTGGTTTTTAAATAATATTCTTTAAAGTATGCGAGTTTGTCCTTAAAGGGTGCATCTTTTAGTTTTGCATTTTGCTCTCGAATTTCATCGTGCATTGATTTGTTCTGATCACGATTTTGATTGTAAACTTCCATAATGGTACCTCCATAGTTTCTAAGAAAATTAGTATTATACGATATGTGCCACACCAAACATTTCCGAAATTTCCACCATTTGTTCCTAAGAAAATTAGTATTATACGATATCTAGATCAGTTCAGACCACATGAGCATTTAAAATTGTAGGGGGCAAAAGTTATAAAAAATATGATATATGTAAATACTGGCAGATGTCAATCAAGATACTATAAATTTTTTCTAAACCTTGCATATTACATTGAATTGTTCTATGATATAAGGTATCATTAAAAAATATACACTAGGTATTAACTATCAAAATTAAGGAAGGTATTACATTATGAACGAAAGCTACAAGGAACTATTAGTGAAGAAGGAAAAAGGAGCGAAGGAGGTACTAATTAGAATAGTATGTGTGATTCCGACCATTTTGGCCGGGCTTTTCATGCTCCTTACCGTAAATATTATTTTTTTTATTGCTGTAATTGCGCTTGGGGTATTTGACTATTTCATATTCCAGTGGACTGATATTGAGTTTGAGTATTTGTATTTGGACAAGGAAATCTCAGTGGATAAAATTATGGCAAAGACAAGGCGTAAGAAATTGCTGACAATTGATGTGAACAAGATTGAGATTATGGCACCAGAGAAGTCCCATCAACTGGATTCTTATAGAAATCGTCAGACAAAGGTCACAGATTTAAGCGCGGGGCATGATCTGCCAGATCAGAAGTTATATTGGGTATTTTATGAGGGAAATCAGAAATTCTTGATGAATCTGACAGAGGATTTTGCTAAGACAATTAAAGGGATTGCACCAAGAAAGGTTTTTATGGATTAATGCTTGACAATGTGCGTCTGCTTTAGTATAATTGTAAAAATATTTTTAGAACTGCAGCAGCATAAACTATACCGCGTGTGCGTCGCCACATGCAATTTTTACAGGAGGAAGAAAGATGGGGCAGATAATCGGCGAAGGCATTACTTTTGATGATGTTCTCTTAGTACCAAGCTATTCACAGGTGATTCCCAATGAAGTTGATTTGACAACATGGCTGACCAAGAAGATTAAACTAAACATTCCTATGATGAGTGCAGGGATGGATACCGTTACGGAACACAGAATGGCGATTGCTATGGCCAGACAGGGCGGCATTGGTATTATCCACAAAAACATGACGATAGAAGCGCAGGCGGAGGAAGTGGACAAGGTAAAACGTTCTGAAAATGGCGTGATTACAGATCCGTTTTCCTTAACTCCGGAACATACAATTGGAGATGCAGATGCCTTGATGGCAAAGTTTCGCATTTCTGGTGTACCAATCACAGAGGGCAGAAAGCTTGTTGGTATTATCACAAATCGCGATTTGAAATTTGAGACAGATTATTCTAAGAAAATCAAAGAATCTATGACTTCAGAAGGTCTGATTACAGCGAAGGAAGGGATTACGCTTGAGGAGGCAAAGCAAGTTCTTGCCGACGCGAGAAAAGAGAAACTTCCGATTGTGGACGATCATTTTAATCTCAAAGGACTTATTACAATTAAAGATATTGAGAAGACAATCAAATATCCACTTGCAGCGAAGGATGAGCAGGGAAGATTGTTGTGCGGAGCTGGTGTTGGCATCACAGCAAATGTGCTTGAGCGTGTGGAAGCGCTTGTCGCATCAAAAGTAGATGTGATTGTGCTTGACAGTGCACATGGTCATTCAGAAAATGTGCTGCGGTGTCTGAGAATGATTAAGGAGAGCTATCCAGAATTACAAGTGATTGCTGGAAATGTTGCAACTGGAGATGGTGCAAGAGCGCTGATTGAGGCGGGAGCAGATGCTGTAAAAGTTGGAATTGGACCAGGCTCTATCTGTACAACACGTATTGTTGCGGGAATTGGTGTACCTCAAATTACCGCGATTATGGACTCTTATACAGTTGCGAGGGAATATGGCATTCCAATTATTGCGGATGGCGGTATCAAATATTCTGGCGATATGACAAAAGCAATTGCGGCGGGTGGCAATGTTTGCATGATGGGGAGTATTTTTGCCGGATGCGAGGAAAGCCCGGGCACTTTTGAACTGTTTCAAGGAAGAAAATATAAAGTGTACAGGGGTATGGGATCCATCGCTGCGATGGAGAATGGAAGCAAAGACCGTTATTTCCAGTCAGATGCCAAGAAACTTGTTCCAGAAGGAGTAGAAGGTCGAGTTGCTTACAAGGGAAATGTGGAGGATACGGTATTTCAGCTGATGGGAGGCCTGCGGTCTGGCATGGGCTACTGTGGTACAAGAACAATCGAAGAGCTGAAGACAAATGGTAAATTTGTAAAGATTTCCGCTGCAGCACTCCGAGAGAGTCATCCGCATGATATTCATATCACAAAAGAGGCACCAAACTACAGTGTCGAAGAATAATTTCGGTAATAGTTCAGCCATGCACAATTGATTCTATAGGGCGGACGCCCATCATGAAATAAGTTGCCGGTAAAGACTTAATATCACTGGTGAAAATGTGCATTTTAGCAACTTATGAATAGCATAGCTGAACTGTAACTAATTTCGCAAGGAACGCTGTCACAGGGATGACAGCGTTTTCTTATGTATAGAGGGAGTATAAGTTACACCAGAAAGGGTTTTATCTCAAAATGGTTTACGAAAAATATCGACTTTTTAATGATGGGGTTGAAATTATGATTCCATCATACATACAACAGGCAGAATCTTTTCTTCCATCGAGAAATAGTTGGCTGTCAAAGGATAAGAGAACAGTCATTAACATCGCACAGGGAGGGGAGGATTTGACAAATGAAAATTTGGATGGCAGACTCAATGAATATTATAAGCGGTTTTGCAAGGAGGTCAATCAGTTTGTGTGCAAACAGATTTCTAAGCGGACGATCAACAGAAAGATATTTGGAGAATTGCAGTATTTGTCGCATGTAACAGGATATTGTTTCTATAATATTTTTTTGCTCGGTAGTTATAAAAGGCAGGAATTGATTGTTACGATTCAGTGTATGGAGAGCAAAAGAAAAGAATATATGCATATTTTTGAGTATATTATGGATTCGATTCGGATATTAAAAAAACACGAAGAAGATATGATTTGAAGAAAGGAAAGGGGAATAAAATGAAAGACACAATAGAGATTAGATGGCATGGACGCGGAGGGCAGGGTGCCAAGACAGCTGCACTTTTGTTGGCGGATGTGGCATTTAAGACAGGAAAGTATGTGCAGGGATTTCCAGAATATGGTCCGGAGCGAATGGGAGCACCAATAACAGCGTACAATCGCATTAGCAACAAGGCAATTACAGTACATTCCAATATCTATGAGCCGGACTATGTTGTGGTGGTAGATGAGAGTTTGTTGGATAGTATTGATGTGACAAAGGGGTTAAATCCTGAAGGGGCAGTTATTATCAACTCTATGCGCAGCAAAGAAGAGATTGAGAAACATCTACATGGATATACAGGTGCAGTGTACACTGTAAATGCGAAGGAAATTTCCATAAAAGCACTTGGAAAAAATTATCCAAATTCGCCGATGCTGGCAGCAACAGTGGCAGTTTCCAAAGTGATGGAACGCGAGGAGTTTCTTACCGAGATGAAGGCGTCGTTTCAACATAAATTTGCCAAAAAGCCAGAGGTGATTGATGGTAATATGATGGCACTTGAACTTGCGTTTGAGCAGGCAAATCAAAACAGAGCGCAGTGAAAGGGGTTTCTGTAAAGGAATAGGAGAAAAAGATATGGCAAGGGAAAAAATACAGGATAGAATTAATGAACAAAGTCCGTGGCAGCAGATTACAGAGGGAAATAAGATTTTTGAGGCTGCTACTTCAAGGGACTTCTACACAGGAGAGTGGAGGACAGCGACGCCTGTCTGGGAGTCCGAGAAGTGTAAACAGTGTCTATTGTGCACACCAGTATGTCCAGATTCATCAATTCCAGTCAAAGCTGGTAAGCGTGCGCAATTTGACTATGACCATTGCAAGGGATGCGGCATCTGTGCAAAGGTATGTCCATTTGGTGCAATCAGTATGAAGGAGGGAAAATAAATGGCAATCAGAGAACGATTATCAGGTAATGAGGCGGTGGCATATGCCATCAAACAAATCAATCCAGATGTAATGCCTGCCTTCCCAATCACACCGTCAACAGAAATTCCGCAGTATGTGGCAAATTATATCGCAAATGGTGAGATTGATACAGAGTTTATCCATGTTGAAAGTGAGCATAGCGCTATGAGTGCTACAATTGGCGCGTCGGCGGCAGGAGCAAGAGCAATCACTGCAACCTCTTCTTGCGGTATGGCGTTAATGTGGGAAGAACTTTATGTAGCGGCATCAAATAGGCTTCCGATTGTGCTCGCGCTAGTTAACAGAGCATTGTCGGGACCAATTAATATTAATGCAGATCACTCGGACAGTATGGGAGCAAGAGATACTGGTTGGATACAGATTTATGCAGAGTCAAATCAGGAGGTTTACGATAATTTTATACAGGCGTTTCCAATTGCAGAGGATAAGCGGGTTCATCTGCCAGTTATGGTATGTCAGGATGGGTTCATTACAAGTCATGGTGTAGAAAACATCTTGTTGGCAGAGGATATAGAAGTACAGAAATTTGTTGGAGGGTACGAACCAGAACATTATCTTTTGAACGCATCGGAAAAAATGGCGATTGGTCCTTATGCAGTTTCCAATTATTATATGGAGACAAAGCGTGCACAGCGACAAGCAATGGTAAATGCACGGGAGGTTATTTTGGAGGTTGCAGCTAGATTTGAGAAGATGACGGGGCGCAAATATAGTTTTTTTGAGGAGTATCAGATGGAGGATGCCGAGTATGCAGTTGTGATTATTGGCTCTGCTGCGGGAACCTGTAAGGCGGCAATTGATGAGATTAGGAGCACAACAGGCAAAAAGGTTGGTTTGATAAAGATTCGGGTGTTTCGACCATTTCCAGAAGAGGAGATTGCAAAGGCACTCTCTAAGGTAAAGGCAGTGGCAATTATGGACCGGAGTGAAATGTTTGCGGCGACAAGTGGACCGCTCGGCGCAGAAGTGCGCGCGGCGTTGTATCAAGCGCGAATGGCTCCGGAAGTAGTAAATTATTTCTACGGCCTTGGTGGCAGAGATATCACAGTTTCTGATTTTAAAACAGTCTATAGAAATCTGGAAACCATTGCCAAGACACATATAGTGACAGATATGTATGAATACATAGGCCTGCGCAGAGAGCAAAAGGAGGTCTAGGAGAGCATGGAGAAGACAACATACAATTTTAAAGAAGTTATGAGCAAACCAGAACGTCTTGCCCCCGGGCATCGAATGTGTGCTGGTTGCGGTGGTACAATTGCAGTGCGCACAGTGCTGCGGGCACTTGAGGAGGGGGATAGGGCAGTAATTGGAAATGCGACAGGATGTCTTGAGGTGTCTTCCTTTATGTATCCGTACACTGCTTATGAGGACAGTTATATACACAATGCGTTTGAGAATGCGGGGGCGACACTTTCGGGAGTGGAGACTGCGTATCATGTGTTGAAGAAAAAGGGAAAGATTCAGGAAAACTTTAAATTTATTACATTTGGTGGCGACGGCGGTACATATGATATTGGGTTTCAGTCTTTGTCTGGTGCTATGGAGCGCGGACATGATATGGTTTATGTATGCTATGACAATGGTGCCTATATGAATACAGGAACACAGCGGTCCTCTGCGACACCACAGTATGCGGATACGACCACAACGCCTGCAGGAAAAGTATCAGCAGGAAAGGTACAAGTTAGAAAAGATCTTGCGGCAATTATGGCAGAACACCATATTCCTTATGTGGGGCAAAGTACATTCACATCAAATTTTAAGGATTTGTATACAAAAGCCCAGAAGGCAATCTACACACCAGGAGCGGCGTTCTTAAATGTTATGTCGCCTTGCCCAAGAGGCTGGGGGTATGAATCTAGTGAGATGATGCGTATTTGCCAGTTGGCAATAGATACTTGTTATTGGCCCATGTTTGAAGTGATAGAGGGAAGATGGATTTTAAATTATGAGCCAAAAAACAAGTTGCCTATTGAGGAGTTTTTAAGACCACAAAGACGATTTAAACATTTGTTCAAAAAAGAAAATGAGATACTTATTGGTCAATTTCAGGAAGAAATTGACCGGAGATGGGAAGAGCTTAGGAACAAATGCAATTAGTATAAAGAAATCAAAAAGAAAGAATACTCAAAACGGTATTCTTTCTTTTTGATTTAGAAATTGTTTCTTACTGTGCGAAGGTTAATTCAGCCTGTCTGCGCATTTCTTCAATTTCAGCCTGTTTTCGCGCTTCGTCTTCTGCAGCTTCGCGCAGAAGACGTTCGTAGATTTCATTTGCCTCCATAATAATCGCATCCTGTTCGGGCGGAGTGATTACATCATCGCCGCGTTGCCCGCCTGCTATGAGCAGATCGATTGAACTTTGGTTGCTGGAAGCATACAAGATTGCCTGCAAAGCAGCCTGTGTATCTTCGTCAACAGGCTGCTGCCCATACAATCCAGAGTAAGAACCAGTTGTCGCATTGAATGCGGAAGGATCAGTCATGTTTTGAACCTCCATTTCCTCAGGTCCTTCTAGCGCAAGGCGCTCAGCTTCCTCCGCCTCAATGCGAAGTGCTTCCTCCTCCTCTTGCTTAGAGGGCCATATGCGGACTGCTTCAGGATTATATACCACCAACCACCATTTGATGACATGCGGGTAATATTTTTTTAAAAAATATGCTGTGGCTGCATCCATCATCTTAACACCATCTTTCGGAAGAATTGTTTTATAGATTCAAGAATGCCATCGGCATTCTTGCTGCGGCGTGCAAGTCAGCTCTGCTGACAGATTACGGATTCGCACGCCTGCAATCATGCCGGAGGCTTATCTCAGTCGCAGATTATACTTTCACTGAGATAAAATTGTATTTTACCCACTACTTATAGAAGTGGGAACCTTCTCCGGCTGAGATAGATAGTCCTGTCAAATACATTGGCTATGTGCAGTGGACTACTATAATTATTTTACCACATATTTATTAATATCGGTAGAATAAAAGAGAAAATTTATTGAATTGTTAAAAAAGTATGAGAGTAATTCTTAATACGAAATAAAAAAGGTAATAAATGTATAAACTAAATTGACAAAATGAAAAATGGTGTTATAGTATATATAGAACAGATAGCAAAGTAAATGTGCGATATGAGAGGAGGAAAATTATGAATATTCAGAAGTTTACACAGAAATCATTAGAAGCAGTAAATCAGTGCGAAAAACTTGCTGTGGAATATGGAAATCAGGAGCTTGAGCAGGAGCATTTGCTCTATGCGCTTCTTACAATTGAGGACAGTCTTATCTTAAAGCTTATAGAGAAGATGGAGATTAACAAGGAATATTTTCTTGACAGAGTGAAAAAAGCGCTTGAGAAACGTGTAAAGGTTCAGGGAGGACAGTCTTATATAGGGCAATATCTCAATAAGGTGTTGATTAGTGCGGAGGATGAGGCGAAACGCATGGGAGATGAATATGTATCCGTTGAGCATTTATTTCTCTCCATGATTCAAAATCCGAACAAAGAAATGAAGGAGATTTTCAGAGAATATGGCATTACGCGAGAACGATTTTTGAGGGTACTTGCGGAAGTGCGGGGAAATCAAAAGGTCACAAGCGACAATCCTGAAGCAACATATGACACGCTTGAGAAATATGGACAGGATTTGGTGGAGAAGGCAAGAAACCAGAAGCTTGACCCAGTAATTGGAAGGGACAATGAGATTCGGAATATTATTCGGATTCTCTCCAGAAAGACCAAAAATAATCCTGTGCTAATTGGGGAGCCTGGCGTTGGAAAGACGGCGGTTGTGGAAGGACTCGCACAGCGTATTGTACGCGGTGATGTGCCACAGGGATTAAAAGACAAAAAGATTTTTTCCCTCGATATGGGAGCGTTAGTTGCAGGTGCAAAATATAGAGGTGAGTTTGAAGAGCGCTTAAAAGCTGTGTTGGAAGATGTAAAAAATAGTGATGGACAGATTATTTTGTTTATTGACGAGCTGCATACGATTGTGGGCGCCGGTAAAACAGACGGCGCTATGGATGCGGGCAACATGCTCAAACCAATGCTTGCGCGCGGGGAACTGCATTGTATTGGAGCGACGACACTGGATGAATACAGACAGTATATTGAGAAGGATCCTGCGCTGGAGCGACGTTTTCAGCCTGTTATGGTATCAGAGCCTACAGTTGAGGATACTATCAGTATATTAAGAGGGTTAAAAGAGCGCTACGAGGTGTTTCATGGAGTCAAAATTATGGACAATGCTCTTGTGAGTGCTGCAGTACTCTCAAATCGGTATATTACAGATCGTTTTTTGCCAGATAAAGCGATTGATTTGGTGGATGAGGCTTGTGCTATGATTAAGACAGAACTTGATTCTTTGCCAGCGGAGCTTGACGAGCTGCAAAGAAGGATTATGCAGATGGAAATTGAGGTTGCAGCGCTCAAAAAAGAGGAAGACCGACTCAGTGCAGAGCGTTTGACAGCACTGCAAGCGGAACTTGCTGAGCAGAAGGCAGAGTTTGACAATCGCAAGGCGCAGTGGGACAACGAGAAAGCGTGTGTGGAGAAGCTGTCAAAACTGCGGGAAGATATAGAAGAATTAAATAATCAGATTCAGATTGCACAGCGGGAAGGTAATCTTGAGAAGGCGGCAGAGTTAAGCTATGGGAAATTGCCCGAACTAAAAAAACAGTTAGAACGCGAGGAAGAGGCAGTGAATGCAAGAGAGATGTCTCTAGTACATGAAAGTGTGTCAGATGATGAAATTGCAAAGATTATCTCGCGGTGGACAGGGATTCCTGTGTCAAAGCTGAATGAAAGTGAGCGAAACAAAACCTTGCATCTGGACGCAGAACTTCACAAGCGTGTGATTGGGCAGGATGAGGGTGTCACTAAAGTGACAGAGGCAATTATCCGCTCAAAAGCAGGCATTAAAGATCCGGAGAAGCCAATTGGTTCTTTCCTATTTCTAGGACCAACAGGAGTGGGTAAGACAGAACTGGCAAAGGCACTTGCTGCGTCTTTGTTTGATGACGAATCCAATATGGTTCGCATTGATATGAGTGAATATATGGAGAAACATTCTGTGTCAAGGCTCATTGGAGCGCCTCCCGGATATGTGGGATACGATGAAGGTGGGCAGCTCACAGAGGCAGTGCGCAGAAAACCATACAGCGTAGTTTTGTTTGATGAAGTTGAAAAAGCGCATCCAGATGTGTTTAACATTCTTTTACAAGTGCTAGATGATGGGCGAATAACTGATTCACAAGGGCGAACAGTAGACTTTAAGAATACGATTTTAATTATGACTTCCAATATTGGCGCACAGTATTTACTCGATGGAATTGACAGCGAAGGAGAGATAAAAGAATCCGCACAGAATATGGTTATGGGTGAGCTTAGAACGCATTTTAGACCGGAGTTTCTTAACAGATTAGACGAGACAATTCTGTTTAAACCGCTCACAAAGGATAATATTGGCGGTATTATTGGATTGATTCTTACTGATATTAATAGACGGCTTGCGGACAAAGAACTGGTAATCGAGATTTCAGAGCGGGCGCAGCGTTTTATTATCGATAACAGTTATGATCCTGTGTATGGGGCGAGACCGCTCAAACGGTATATACAAAAGAATGTGGAAACACTAGCAGCGAGATTGATTCTTGCAGATAAAGTAAAAGTTGGTGATATAATCTTAATTGATTTAGATAGTACAGAGCAGAAATTGGAAGCAGTTATAAAATACGAGTAAGAAAAAACGGGTAGAGGAGAGTTCCTCTACTCGTTTTCTATCCGTAGACCGTGTGGCGTTTTTTTGTCTGGTGGCGAGGAGATTGTTGTCTCTTTGTCATCTCTAATAATTGCATGTTGCAGCAGATAATCTTTCCAGACAGGATAGTATTGTGCTTTGATATGTACCTGATCCCATGTATAATCGGAAACCAGTGCGCCTTCATCACATAAGGTACTTTCGTTAATATCAATATAAAATATATCCTTTTGATTTGCAAGTGTTGCAATCAGTGCATTTCTGGCAGCAATGTTTTCGTTGTTGATGCTGTCACTTTCCTCAGACTTTGTTTGGGTGACAAAAAGATTTCCCTGAATAAAGATTAACGCGTTGGGTTGGAGCTTTCTAATATCATTTACAACATCACGGTAACGTTCAAAAAAAGTTTCAGGGGTTCCAGTTCCACACTCGTTAATGCCAACCATAAGATAAATTTTAGCAAATTGATTTTCTGTAAGAATCTCTTTGATGGATGTTTTTTCATCATTAAATGTTAGTTTTGGCTTTTCGTAGTCGTAAATCGTCAGCGAAGTCTTGCACAAAAAGGTTGCATTTTCTATCCCTGCGTATTGACTGATGCCCACAGTGCGGGAATCACCAATAAAACAGGCGTCGGCAAAGTAGTCTTCTGTTGCAGTTGTAAATTCATAAGTTTGTATCTCCTCCTGCAAGCTGTCTGAAGCAGCGGCAAACAGTTTACCCTGTGTGGGTGCTTCAGCGAGATTGGCTGTGACATCTGCCAATGGGTCCGGCGCAACATCTGTCGATTCGGCTTGTGCAGTGGCAGGCAAAGCAATTAGATTATTGACCGCATAGTCCGTGTTAAGACTCGATAAGTCTGAGAGGTACAGTTTGTCATGCAGCCCTCGCATTGCAGTAGTAAGAGGCGGGGCTGATGCCGTATAAGGATCTGTTTGACGATAATATTGAATATTCCAGTAATGCCCGAGAATGCTGAACAGGCAAGTGGACAGCACAATCAGAAATAAAAGAGTATAGCTTTTTTGATTTTTCATATATAAAAGACGCCTTTCTAAGTAACAGTTGAGCTCAGGACTTTGCACTCGCTGCAAAGTCCGTGGAACAGTGTTGAGATTGAGAAGCATCAAGCCACCACGAAGTGATTTTTCATGGCTTGATGCTTGTAACAGGAAGCCAAAAGCTGAACTGTTATCTTTCTAGTAGCGGAAGTACAAAAACGGATTGTTAATTCCAATAGATAGATAATACACAGACCACCAAAATACAATCAATGCAATTAAAATACCAATGCCCTTATTGCGGATTTTGTTAAAGAGCTTCTCTGGATAATTTGTTGCAAAAAGAATGCTTGCGAGAATCAGCGGAGCATAATCTGTTGCAAGTCTTGTAAAATCAGTAAAATTTAGAATGATTTCCGCGTCAAAAAATGGAAACATTTTTCTTAAATAAACGCCAAGTTGCTGAAAATCGCTAATTGCAAAAATTGTCCAGCTAACAAGTATGTAGAAAAACATATAACAGTGCGAGATAAGCTTGGCAAAAATATTATCAGCAGTAAGCCATCTTAAAGTTATATTTTTTTCAATAATTTGCAGTACAAAGATAAACAGTCCCCACAAAATAAAGTTCCATGCTGCGCCATGCCAGAATCCAGTCAAAAACCATACTGCCAACAGATTAAAGATGGTGCGAATGTTTCCCTTGCGATTCCCGCCCAACGGAATGTACACATATTCTCGGAACCATGCGCCAAGCGTAATGTGCCATCTGCGCCAGAACTCTGTGACGCTGCGTGCCATATAAGGATGACGAAAATTTGCAGGCATGCGAAATCCAAGCATTTCTCCTAGTCCAACCGCCATCAAGGAGTAGCCACAAAAGTCAAAATAAAGCTGCATAGAATAGGCAAAAGCGCCAAGCCACGCAAGCGGGGTGGAAATACTCTCATAACCAATCGTACAAACTTCATTCCACAAAGTTCCAATGCGGTTTGCAATAATTACTTTGTAGCCAAGCCCTACAATAAAAGTTTTTAGTCCGCTGTCAAATCCATATACTGAAATTCTTCTTTCTTTTAATGCATCACGGATATCAGAATAAACGACAATTGGTCCTGCAATCAGTTGTGGAAACATACACAAGTATGCGCCAAGACTGATAAAAGAAGTATCAGCTTTTGTTTTTCCAAGGTATACATCAATAACATAGGATGTAATCTGAAATGTATAGAAACTGATACCCAGCGGCAGCGTGAGATCGAGTGTAAAAAATCGCCAGCGGATATCCAACAGCCGCAGGGCGGCATTAATATTTTCAATAAAAAAGTTTGTGTATTTAAAAAATAGCAGTAAGCCCAAATTATACAACAGTGATAAAATCAACAGCAAAGTTCGTTCCATGCTTCTTCCTTCAAAGCGCTCCATTCCCCGCCCAAGCAAAAAGTTTACTGTAATGGAACATATGATAAGGAATAGATAAGAAGGATCACCGAAACTGTAAAAGACCAAACTTCCTAGAAATAAAAGAAAGTTTCGGAATTTGGCGGGAACTATATAATATAAAACCAGAAATACTGGTAAAAAAACAAAAATAAATGGAATACTACTAAAAACCATGATGCTCCCCCATAAATCATGATATTTGTTATAGGTATCAATTAAGGAGCTATAATGTATTAGTTATTTTTCACAACTCCTAAGTTTTGAAATTACCTGCCTCAATATTATAGCAAAAATAATTTGATAATTCTATAGAATAAATCGAATTTTTTCTACAAATATATTATAATTTAGCCATGCCATTCATAAGTCGCCAGAATGTATATTTTTACGAATAATGTTAGGCTTTTGTTGGCGATTTATTTTATGCTGTGTGTTTGCTCTATAGAATTCATTGTATAAATTGTCCTTAGTGAGCAAACGCTCGCATACAATTTGTACAATCATTCTGCATGGCTGAACTGTTACCAAAAAATATAGCAAATTCAACATTATCATATAAAAGATATGTTTTGACAATAAATGATATTGCAGAGTATCAGAAAATTTGCTACAGTTTAAGAAGTGAAATCTATTGTGATACATACTTATTATACAAGAGGCGGTTATATGATTTTTTTTCATCATAAAAATGGAGTGAAATTGTCAGCGGCAGTGTTGGCAGTCGTTTTTCTGGTAGTTGGGTGCCGAATGTTGCTTAATGAGCACGGCAAAACAAAAATTGTGTTGACGACAGGATTTAACAGAGATGAGGTATTTCGCATTGACAAGACTTCCTGCAGATTAGCGGAGGTGATGGTGTATTTAACCAATACCAAAAACCAGTATGAGCAGGCGCTTGGGAGTCAGATTTGGCAGACTTCCTATGAGGGAGAGACTCTTGAGGAAAATTTGAAGGAGACGGTACTTGCAAGGATTGCCCGCATTAAGGCAATGAATCTTCTGGCCGCGAAGTATGAGATTCGTCTGACACAAGAGGAGCTCAACAAGGCACAAAAGGCAGCGGAACTGTACTACACGTCTCTAAATGAAAAGGAACAGGAACTGTTAAAGATTGATAAAAAGCTTTTGTACACTATGTATGAAGAATATACGCTGGCAGGAAAAGTATATGAGTATTTGATTGCGGATATTAACCCAGAAATCAGTGATGATGAGGCGCGTACAATCACAGTGCAACATGTTTTGATTAGAACATATTCTCTCAATGAAAACCGGGAGCATGTGCCCTATCCTGAGGCAGCAAAGAAAAAGGCGCGTCAGCGCGCTGAGGAAGTGCTGAGAAAAGCGAAGGAAGGTGCAGAATTTTCTCAGCTGATTACAGAGTACAGCGAGGACAGCAATTCGTCTTATTCTTTTGGAAAGGGGACGATGGACGCAGAGTTTGAGGAGGCTGCATTCAATCTTGGAACAGACGAGATTAGTGGAATTGTGGAGACCGAACATGGTTATCATATTATCAAGTGCATTAGCACATTCGACAGGGAGGAGACAGATCGAAATAAAATTAAGATTGTAGAGCAGCGCAGAAAAGAAGTGTTTAACGAGGAGTATTCTGGATTTGTGGATGGATTAGCTAGAAGTCTCAATGAGGATTTGTGGGAAACAGTGGGGTTTATTGAGGATAATGAGGTGACTACAAGCAGTTTCTTTGCAGTGCATCAGCAAGTATTTTCATAAGGAAAAATAAAGAAAAGATAAACAAAATATGAATTATTAGCACTCAATTAAATTGAGTGCTAATTTGTTCTTGACTTTTATCATTTTGGGTATTAAACTATCTATCAGACAAGATAAAGTAACTTTAAATCATTTGAATTAGAGAAGAAAGGAATGTGAGTTTTATGGCAGAAAAGCGCGGAAGCTTGTCGATTAACAGCGAAAATATTTTTCCGATTATTAAAAAGTGGTTGTATTCTGATCACGATATCTTTTACAGAGAGTTAATCTCAAATGGATGTGATGCTATTACCAAATTAAAGAAACTGGAGATGATGGGAGAGTATGAATACCCTGCGGGTGTAAAGAAGGATATTCATATTATTGTTAATCCTGAGGAGAAGACACTCAAATTTATTGATACTGGTCTTGGTATGACTGCTGCGGAAGTGGAGGAGTATATTAATCAGATTGCTTTTTCAGGGGCGACGGATTTTATTGAAAAATATAAAGACAAGGCAAATGATGATCAGATTATCGGGCACTTTGGACTTGGATTTTACTCTGCGTTTATGGTGGCGGACGAAGTGCACATCGATACCCTTTCGTATCAGAAAGATGCAGTGCCAGTGCATTGGGAGTGCGATGGCGGCACAGAGTTTTCTATGACCGATGGAAATAGAACAGAGGTCGGCACAGAGATTACATTGTATCTCAACGAGGATTGTCTGGAGTTCTGCAATGAATATAAGGCGCGGGAAGTAATTAGAAAATACTGTTCTTTTATGCCTTATGAGATTTATCTTGAAAAAGCCAATGCACCAGAGGAGTTTGAGACCATTAATCCTGATGATAAGAGAGAGGATGACGTGGTTGTAGAGACAGTGGAGGAGGAAAAAGAAATTCCAGGTGAAGATGGTGCAGAACCAACAAAAGAGAAGGTGACAAAGCTTAAGATTAAAAAGCGTCCTGTGCCTCTAAATGATACACATCCACTTTGGGCAAAGCATCCAAATGACTGCACAAAGGAAGAGTATATTGAATTTTACCGCAAGGTATTTTCTGACTACAAAGAACCTTTGTTCTGGATTCACTTAAATATGGATTACCCATTTAATATGAAGGGCATTCTCTATTTCCCTAAGATTAATATGGAGTATGAGTCCATTGAGGGAACAATTAAGCTGTATAACAATCAGGTGTTTATCGCAGACAATATCAAAGAGGTTATTCCAGAATTTTTGTTGCTGTTAAAAGGTGTGATTGACTGTCCAGATTTACCATTAAATGTGTCGAGAAGTGCGCTGCAAAATGATGGATTTGTAACTAAGATAAGCGAATATATTACCAAGAAAGTTGCAGACAAGTTGTCTGGAATGTGCAAGACAGACAAAGAGAACTACGAGAAGTATTGGGATGACATTAGCCCGTTTATTAAGTTTGGCTGCTTAAAGGATGACAAGTTCTGTGAGAAGATGACAGATTATATTCTGTTTAAGAACCTTGATGGAAAATATCTGACCCTTCCAGAGTGTCTTGAGGTGAAGAAGGTTGATCCAGATGACGCAGAGAATAAAGCATCTGTGACAGATGCAGAGACTGGCGAGAAAGTGGAGGCAGAAGTAGTAGATGCCGAAACCGACACAGCAGAGGACAATACAGAGGAGAAAAAAGAAAAGATTGTCTACTATGTGACAGATCTTGTGCAGCAGAGCCAGTATGTCAATATGTTCAAAAAGGCAGGTATGGATGCTGTCGTGCTGCCAGATAAAATCGATCAGCCGTTTGTATCTCAGTTGGAGTCAAAGAATGAGGGAATTAAATTTGCACGGATTGACGCGGACCTGACAGATACCTTTAAGGAAGAAAATTCCAAGGAGGATGAGGAAGAACTCACAAAGAAGAGCGAAGAGATTGCCGAGATTTTTAAGAAGGCTGTCAAGAATGAAAATATTACTGTAAAGCTGGAGAAACTCAAAAATGAAGAGATTGCTTCGATGATTACAGTATCAGAAGAGTCCCGCAGAATGCAAGACATGATGAAAATGTATGCAATGCCGGGTATGAATATGGGTGGCATGGGCAAGGAAGGCGAAACGTTAATCCTCAATGCAAATAATCAATTGGTTTCTTATGTGTTGGATCACAAAGAGGGGGAAAATATAGATATTATTTGCGAACAACTTTATGATTTGGCATTGATTCAGCAATCTCCACTCCAGCCGGAAGCTATGACAAAATTTATAGAGAGAAGCAATAAAATTATGATGCTTTTAACAAAATAAAATGTGCGCCAAAAGGCGCACATTCAGACTGTCAAAAAAGTCGGCAAAAGCCGGCTTTTTTTGATATAATAAAACTAGAGGTGATGCATATGCTGACGAAAGCAAAATCAGAAAGAAATACTTTGGAAATAATAAGTCTGGAACATCTTGTGCCGCAGGACCA
>JAAZZQ010000077.1 GCA_014239155.1 Lachnospiraceae bacterium
AGGAAATTCAGGGCAGTATAATATTCAGCAGTTTCGTGGGAAAACTCGAAACTGTGAAAAAATCATGTGCTCTGGTCAAAATAATTGAGAACTATGTCTTATCGGGCTTTAAAAATGTCCAAAAGTTGTAAACTGGTGTAGAAACATGAGATGTATTGAAATTCTGCCTGTTCGTTCATTCCTGCATTTCTAAGCGTGATTAATAGAAACATGAGATGTATTGAAATCAGAGCGCGCGAAACATTGCTTCGTCATTCTTTCTTGGATTAATAGAAACATGAGATGTATTGAAATCTCTTTATACACCTCCTCAAATTTGTCTGAAAGAAGATTAATAGAAACATGAGATGTATTGAAATTCTAGCAGAATTAAAACGCCATTTTCTCCATTCGTTAGATTAATAGAAACATGAGATGTATTGAAATCGGTGAGGACGAAAGGAAGTGAAGTATGACATTGTTGATTAATAGAAACATGAGATGTATTGAAATTATTCTATGACTGCAATAATCCCTTTGTGGAAGTGTGATTAATAGAAACATGAGATGTATTGAAATTCGGCAAAGATTGAACTTGTCTATGATGCAGAGGACGATTAATAGAAACATGAGATGTATTGAAATTTTTCGCGGTGCTCCCAAAGAATTTGTGCAGTAGCCTGATTAATAGAAACATGAGATGTATTGAAATATTATATTCGGCTCTTTCCGATACTTCCCCACGTTTGATTAATAGAAACATGAGATGTATTGAAATTCTCGAATTACACAAACAGCAAAAAGTATTGAGTTAGATTAATAGAAACATGAGATGTATTGAAATATTCATGGTAAAAGGCAGTATTTAGTTTTAGAAGTAGATTAATAGAAACATGAGATGTATTGAAATTTGACTACAATTCCGATATTGTGAACTACGGAATACAGATTAATAGAAACATGAGATGTATTGAAATTTCCGTCTGTTCTAAAAGTTTTTGGACTGTCGTTATCGATTAATAGAAACATGAGATGTATTGAAATAAGGCTCGGTTAGCCCACAAAATAGGCAGATAAAGGTGATTAATAGAAACATGAGATGTATTGAAATTAGCATACTTTTTTCTGCCAGTTGTACCATTTTTATCGATTAATAGAAACATGAGATGTATTGAAATGTGGGGATATAAAGCTTGGGTGGCACTTTCTGCGGTGATTAATAGAAACATGAGATGTATTGAAATATTTCTAATGCTGGTCCAGATTTTTGTAGAACTTCTGATTAATAGAAACATGAGATGTATTGAAATCGTGAAACATTATTTAAAAGACAAGTGAGGTGATTCGATTAATAGAAACATGAGATGTATTGAAATGGACATAACACAGAATGCAGACCAAAATACGCAAAGATTAATAGAAACATGAGATGTATTGAAATATGACAATATTGCTTACCTTTGACTGAATAAGACATGATTAATAGAAACATGAGATGTATTGAAATGAAGAACGGTGGATTGCAGCCTATGGAGATTGTGCCGATTAATAGAAACATGAGATGTATTGAAATTCATTTTTATTTTAAAGGAGGCTGTTTCTAAATGAGGATTAATAGAAACATGAGATGTATTGAAATAGAGTTTAATATACAACCTCTTGCGGCTAAGCCAGAGATTAATAGAAACATGAGATGTATTGAAATTTACAAGCAAATCGGATTGAATTATGGAGCATAAGGTGATTAATAGAAACATGAGATGTATTGAAATTATTGAACGAATTACGCTAACACCACCGAAAGGGTGGATTAATAGAAACATGAGATGTATTGAAATGCCAGATAAACCCCTGGCAAGGTAGGCGGTCACAGGGGATTAATAGAAACATGAGATGTATTGAAATTTGTTATTAATAATATTTGTAACACCACTATTTATGATTAATAGAAACATGAGATGTATTGAAATGTTTAGAGCGAATGTAAAAGTAGAAATTGTCTATTGATTAATAGAAACATGAGATGTATTGAAATATTTGCAAAGTCTCCCATTAGACAAAATGTATAAGATTAATAGAAACATGAGATGTATTGAAATCTTAAAAGGCCCCAAAACCAATATAGGCAAAGGCAACGATTAATAGAAACATGAGATGTATTGAAATATACCTTTCATGCGCCCTCCTATTCTAAATACAGCGATTAATAGAAACATGAGATGTATTGAAATTTGATTTGGAAAAGGCATGGAACAGCCCTGAACAGGGATTAATAGAAACATGAGATGTATTGAAATCATGATACATATACAGATACAACATCATTGTTAGGATTAATAGAAACATGAGATGTATTGAAATTGTGGCTAGATTTAGAAGATAAATCCATGATGGGGATTAATAGAAATATGAGATGTATTGAAATTCTACTCCGTCTGCCCCTACGCCAGCGGACTGGAAGAGATTAATAGAAACATGAGATGTATTTGAAATCGGACAGATTTTTTTGAGTATTATGACACGTATCAGATTAATAGAAACATGAGATGTATTGAAATTGAAAGTAACAAAGCTTTAAGTTTGTTGGCATGGGATTAATAGAAACATGAGATGTATTGAGATGACTATGCACCTATTTGTAAATTAAGCTATGAGTCGATTAATAGAAACATGAGATGTATTGAAATCGCTGAAGACGGGACGGCTTATTGATGGTCATATTGGATTAATAGAAACATGAGATGTATTGAAATTATCCCTCTCTAATTTGTCTAAGTAAAGTGTTAAAGGATTAATAGAAACATGAGATGTATTGAAATAAAACCGTTCGTGGTGGCTTACCTTGTTCCGAACCTTGATTAATAGAAACATGAGATGTATTGAAATCGGCACACAAAGCCTCCAAAGAGGCGGCAAAAACCTGATTAATAGAAACATGAGATGTATTGAAATGTACAATCGATAACAAGGAAGTGCATGGTATTATAGGATTAATAGAAACATGAGATGTATTGAAATTCGAGAAATATTAGAACTCCATGCTCTCCATTTGGATTAATAGAAACATAAGATGTGAGTGTGTGAACAAAAGTCTTTAAATACAGATCTTCCGTGATAATGATCGGGCTGAAGGCTCTTTGCAGGAGCACCAGCTCGTGATTTATTTATAACAGCAAATGATGAACATGTGAACAGCAGGCGGCTAAACTGCCTGCCAGATGAGTTTTCTTAAGGGGGAATTCCGGCAGGCGGTCTTCGTACATGGATGTCATACTAAGACATAATAAAAAGCATGCGTTTATCGTGGCTGTCAGTATAAAATTTATTGCTATCAACACTAGATTCCTGTATAATAAATGTACTTATGCGGCATGCAATAAGACAGAAAAGGTAGAATACCAAATTTGTAGGAGTTGATTGAGAAAGGACACAGATGAAAAGGACAAGTATTTTTAAGCAGTTGCTGCTGCCGATAATTGTGATTGTATGTACTCTAGCGGTGTGTTTGACATGGATTGTAGTATTTATTTTTGTGAAATCGTATGAACAGGAGATTTATCGTAGGGGTCAAGATAAGTCGCAGCTTGTATCTGGTGAGATTGCTGCATTTTTAGATGGTGCTTACAATATTGTGGAGGAACTGTCTGTAAATCCTAGTATTCTAACGATGGATACAGATATTCAGACTTCTATTTTAGCGGATTGTGTCAAGAGAAATTCTTATTTAGAATTGCTTTATATTCAGGGAAAAGATGGAAAGCAGACAGGGCGGTCTTCCGGTGAACTTGCAGATCGTTCCACCAGATGGTGGTTTGTACAGACAACCCAACAGCAGAAAGCATTTATATCAAAATCTTATTATTCTGTAAATACTGGAATGCCGTGTGCTTCCATCTTTTTTCCAATGTATCAGGGAAAGGAATTTGCTGGAATTTTTGCAGCGGATTTGAGACTAGATTATTTGCAAAATCTAATTGAAAAATTTTCAGATGTGGAGAATGGTGAGTATTCTTTTGTTATTGATGGGGAAGGAGTTGTGGTTGCCCACCCAGATAGTATGCAGATTGAAGAACTTTATAACTACAAACAGATGACCAAAACAGTGTCTAGCAAAAATGCTGCAGGACAAGTACTTTTGGATGCTTCGGGAAGTATTGTGACAGAGGAACAGAACATTGTAATCTCAGAAGACTATCAAAAAATTGTCTCAGAAGTGATGAAAGGAAATGCTGGGAGTGGAAAAATAAAAAATGAGGGAGAAACATATATTATTAGTTACACACCAATATCACTAAAAGGGAAATCTGATTCTTGGTCGGTGCTCACACTTTACAGAGAAGAAGCGGTAATGGCTCCAGTATATCAGATGATTGTAGTTGCGGCTGTGGTAGCTATAGTGATGATTGGGGTTGCGATTTTGGTGGCTGCAATGCTGGCGCGCAGGTTGACACGCCCGATTGTATTGATTACAGAATTGATTAGAAATGCTTCTGATGGCGACTTTACAGTGCAGGCTGAGGAGGGCAGCAGAAATGAGATTGGTGTTTTGTCAAAGAGTTTTAATAAAATGATTGGAAAAATCTCATTAATCTTGACCAAGATTGCTACAATTACAGATGAGGTTGTGGAGAGCGCGGAACATCTCAATCAAATTGAGGTGCATATGGATTCAACCAATAAGGCAGTGTACGAAATTTTAGAAGGTTCAGAGGCACAAGATGCAGATGTAAAACGTGTTGTTATGCAGCAGGAAACACTGAGCGCAAAGTTTGAACAACTGCAGGAGAAAAGTGGATTTCTCTTGACAGATGCACAAAATACAATTACTTCTGGTGAAAATGGAATGCAGAGTGTAATGGAACTTAGAAGACAAAATGAAGATGCTTCAAAGGGAATAACAAATGCTTATCAAAAGATTATGACATTGGAAGAACAATCTAAGAAGATTTCTGGAATCTTAAATACGATTAACGAAATTTCTTATCAGACAGGGCTTCTTTCTCTGAATGCATCCATTGAGGCAGCGCGTGCGGGAGAGCATGGAAAGGGGTTTGCAGTGGTGGCAGAGTCCATTGGAAAACTTGCGGCAAACTCTTCGGCTGCAACCATTAATATTGAAAAGATAATCGCGGAGCTGTGTGGAGATATTTCAGAGGTGGTCACAAATATAGAAATAATTCGTTCAGGTATTGAGGGGCAGGCTCAGGCGGTTGATAAAGTACAGATGACTTTTTCGGATTTTCGTATATTAGCAGAAAAGACAAAGGATTCTGTCAGAAATATGGAAGGATTGATTGTGGATATGCGTATGTGTGATTGTTCCGTAATGGAAGCAGTAGAGCGAATCCGAAAGATTTCCAAAAATACAGCGGAATTGACTGAAAAAGTGGCAGATTCAATGAAAGAACAGCTAAAAGGTGTTCATCAGGTCGCAGCTGGAATAGAGGATTTATCAACAGTTTCAGAAGAAATGAAACAGGAAATGACAAAGTTTAAACTATAATAAAACTGTAGAAAAATAACGAATACAGCTGAAATTTGTGCCTGATTCCTACATTGAGAAAGTATATTTTTATCTCAATATTGTGGAGAGTATAGTGACAATTCGAGCATTGATGGTCGGTGAAGGGAAGTTGTCAGCAGGAGTATTTTATGCAGGGGAGTGCTGTGGCCGTGCACAGACAAAAATGTGTGCGGGAAATGCCGTGTTGACAATTGCTTTGTCCAACCTATATTTATGGGAAGCAGGTCATGGAAGACTTTATGATGTAAGATTTACTTTTGAGGAAGGCTGTGTGGAAAGGTATTTTGGAATGTGTGAGATTCGTTTCGATGGGGGAGTATTTTTTTATTAATGGAAAGAAAGTGTTCCAGCGTTTGGTGTTGGCTCAAGGTTTTTATCCAGATGGGATTTATACTGCTCCGTCGGACGAGGCATTGCAACAAGATATTAAACTTTCTATGGATGCAGGCTTTAATGAGGCAAGACTTCACCAAAAAATATTTGAGGAACGTTTTCTTTATCATTGCGATCGCACAGGATATTTAGTGTGGGGAGAACAAGGAAATTGGAGGATTAGATTATAGTAGACCAGATGGATTAAAATGTTTTCTGCCAGAGTGGATGGAGGCGTTAGATCGGGATTTTAATCTCCTGGCGATTATAGGGTGGTGCCCATTTAATGAGACTTGCGACTATGAAGGACGCAAACAGGATGATGAATTGTTGATGGTAATCTACCAAATGACAAAACTGTTTGATTCCACAAGATCCTGTATTGATACAAGCGGAAATTTCCATGTGATAACAGACATTTATGATTTCCATAATTATGAGCAGAATCCGGCAGTTTTTGCAGCTTTCTATGAAGCATTTGCAAAGGTAGGATTGTTGATAGACCGCAGGTGGACCGACAAACTCCAGTGAAGGATGTGCCTGTGTTTATCAGTGAGTATGGCGGAATTAAGTGGGATAAAAGCAACGAAAATAGTGATAGTTGGGATTATGGAGATAGTCCACAGACTGAGTAGGAATACATTGCAAGATATAAGGGATTGACCGATGCGCTTTTGGACAATCCCTGTATGTTTGGCTTTTGTTACACACAGCTTTACGATGTGAAGCAGGAGGGTAATGGATTATATACTTATGATCGCAAACTTAAAATCACTATAGAAATTTTTTGGCAAATGAATAGGCGTAAAGCGGCGATTCAAAAATAATATGCAAAGTAGTTAAGAGGTTATGACATTTCTGTCAGTTCCGTCTAAAAAGGCCTGAATATTTTTTATAATTTCAGAAATGAGACGCGTTCGTGATTCAACGCTTGCCCATGACATATGCGGCGTGATAATAAGTCTGGTACTATCCTGAATCTGATTGAGTGGATTGGATGGGTCCATTGGTTCTTTCTCAAGAACATCCAATCCAGCTGCCATAATTTTTCCTGTGGTAAGCGCTTTAAATAAGTCTTGCGTATTTACCACAGGCCCTCTTGCCACATTGATTAGAATTGCTGTAGGTTTCATTTTCTCAAAAGCATTTTTGTCAATAAGGTTTCTTGTCCTGTCAGTAAGCGGGCAGTGTAGTGAGACAATATCACATGTTTGCAAAAGAGTGTCTAAGTCAACTCTTGAGTATTCTGTACAAGTATTTTTTCCAGACGCAGAATAAAAGAGTACTTTGCAGCCAAATGCAGTTGCGAGTTCTGCGACTTTATGGCCAATTGTACCCATGCCAACAATGCCCCATGTACGACCCTCTAAGTCGTGAAATGCACGGTCAAAATTTGAAAATCTATCTTGTGCGCTGTACGAGCCAGATTTTACATAATTGTCATAAAATGCAATTTTTTCACACAACATTAGTGCCAGCAAAATTGTGTGTTGTGCGACGGCAGAGGTGCAGTAGTTCACAACATTTGTAACTTTGATACCTCTACTCTTACAATAGGTCAAATCTACGCAGTCATATCCTGTTGCCAAAAGACAAATAAGTTTTACATTTGGTGCACCCGCCAATGTGTGTTCGTTCATAGGGGCTTTGTTGGAGATAATAATATCGGATTCTTGCACACGCTCTGCGACTTGTTCGGCAGTTGTGTTTGCATAGTATGTAACTTCACCAAACTGTTCAAAGCAGGACACATCAATATCAATACCTACGCTGTTTCTCTCTAAAATAACAAGTTTCATTGTTTTCCTCCATTTTTGGATAAATATCCTCTCAAAGTCTTTTGGCATCTGATGATGTAAGAGCTATTTGCATGAGAATATCATAATATATAGGAACACTATTCAAACGCTTCAAGGACGCGATTGCAATTATGGATAGGAATATCATAACATATACAGACACGAACTTCAAATTCAAATAATCTAATTATTGGCATCTGTGTATAGATTGTGTTACTGTTCACTCCGTTCCAGCAATGAGTAAAAATTTATGCAAAAATTGCAAAACGAACAAGTTTGTTGTACATATGGACTTTTACTTGTGGGCTGTACGTTTTCTTATGGACTTAGCAGTAAATGTTAAGTCCTGTCTGAACAGTAATAATCTTGTTACTGTTCGCATCACCTACTGGTCATTTCAGTACAGTAGAATTGTATTAAGATAGTGGGTGTGATACAATATAGTACCCAGAAATGTTAGGAGGCAGAAGTAGTGATTTATATTGCAGTGTGTGATGATGATGCATTGATGGCAGATAAAATTTGTATGGTGATATTGAACTTTTTTCACAAGAAAAATAACGAAAATAGGTTTGCCAAACAATACAATATAGAAGTTGCACAGTTTTTGTGCGGAGAAGCTTTGCTAGAATCAGACAAGCAGTTTGATATTGTGTTTCTTGATATTCAGATGAAAAACATGGACGGAATGGAAACAGCAAGACGGCTACGCGGTAATGGATTTAAAGGATTTTTAATATTTATTACAGTGATGAGAGAAATGGTGTTTGAGTCTTTTGCAGTACAGCCATATGATTATCTAGTTAAACCGTTCGAGGAATTTTATTTTGAAAAAATAATGGAGCGCCTACTTCATTCTATGTGTAACAACAGTGAGAAAAGTTTGCTAATCCAAAGGGGCTATGATAGTAGCATTATCTCTTTTGATAACATTGTTTACTGTGAAGTAATTGATCGCAAAGTCTACCTGCACCTAAGCACATTAGAGGTGGTTGACTTTTATGACCGAATTGATAAGCTAGAAGCCAAACTGGATCGTAGATTTTATAGATGCCACAGAAGTTATCTTATCAATATGAAATATCTGCGCGGATATAAAAACGGTATTGCAAGGATGGAAGGTGGTACACAGATACCTGTGTCTCGTCTGCGCAGCAGAGCGTTTTCAGAAGCGATATTGCAGTATATGAAAAGGGAATAAACTTTAAAGAAGTCTTCTGTCAATAAGGAAATTAGGCAAATATTATCCAGCACATTGACTTGATGGATTGTTTCTTTACCGTGTTGTCGTCAGTTGCCATAGCCACCGCTACGCTCAATGTGGTCAACTTAAGAGATTAAGTACCTTGACAACTGAATAATGTAATTATATACAAAAATTGAGCTTTAATTTTGGCAAAATTACTATTGACAAAATGCCTAAAATCGTTTGACCTTATTTGAAAAATTATTTTTGGAGGTCATCTTATGAATGGTACTATTATTTGTCAATCTATTTTTGAAACTGTACGTAAACTCGTCCACAACTGTATGTTTCTAAATGTATACTCTATCGGAAATGCTTTTACCAGGTTACGAAAACTTACTTTCTTAAATGTTTTTTTCTATCTTTTGCATCTGTCTAAAAAATCTATGCCAATTAAAATGGCTGATTTTATGGCTGATTTTTCTTCTGTAGGTTTTCCAGATGTTTCAAAACAAGCTCTCTCGAAAGCACGGCAGGGAATATCACCGGAGGCATTTGCAAAACTTCACAGTATCTCTGTCCAAAAGTTTTATGAGAAATGTGATGATCTGCGTACCTGGAATGGCTACCTTGCCCTGGCAATAGATGGTACATCCTTTCAACTGCCACAAACACAGCGCAATATGGAGACGTTTGGTGTCTCTGTCAATCAGAATTTTTCTCCATGTGCTATGGCATCATCTTCATCGTTGTTTGATGTACTCAATGATATGATCATTGATGCCCGGATTGATTCCTACAACTATGGAGAACGAAAATTTGCACGAGAACATCTGGATGGATTGGAATGTATCGGATTAAAAAATGATAAGCTCATCCTTATGGATCGAGGCTATCCTTCTTATGAAATGTTCCAGGAGCTGCTCCGACGCAGGCTTGCTTTTGTCGTCCGGCTCAATAGTACTTTTTCTTCCATTACGCAACAGGCAGGAGAGGATTTTATTGTAGATTATAAGCCTCGTGGTTACAAAGAACCTGTAAAACTACGTATAGTTCGAATTGTACTTGATGATGGCACGGTGGAAACACTCGCAACTAATCTTTATGAAGCTGAGATCACCTTAGATATGTTCCGCACACTTTATTTTTTGAGATGGGGTGTGGAATCTAAATATTATGAATTCAAAGAACATATCCAGTTGGAAGAGTTCTCCGGAAGCCATCCTACTGCAATCCGTCAGGATTTTTATATATCTGTATTTTTATCGAATCTCGTATCCATTCTGAAATCAGATGTTGATTCAGAAATCGCCGAACAGGATAAAAATACCCAAAACAAATACAGATATCAGGCAAATAGAAGTTTTTTGATAAACCGAATGAATAAGTATATGATAAAAATACTTACGGGAGCGGTAAAAGCTGAAGAAATCATACCGCAGATCATAGCCTCTGCTATAAAAGTACGTTCCCAAAAACAACCTGACCGGAAATACAGCCGTAAAAAGAAGCAAACCCGCCGAAAACATCATAATAATCGAAAACCTTGTTTATAATAAATGCATATAGGAATGTACATACAGTGAGGATATCGTAACTTTAACTCTGCTCGGATTGTAAAATCAGGGAAGGTTTATTTCTGATGCCTGTTTATATATTTTGTAAATACCAGATTTTTTATTTACGGAAACTTCTATTCACAGGATATAAATTTTTTTATAATTACATTATTCAGTTGTCAAAGTCCGATTGATTTTCTATTATTAAGTTGACCACATTGACCGCTACGCTTCCCTCCTCCTCGCAGACTGACAAAATATCCAGCATTCTCTATCATGATTGCCAGATGGTCAGCACACTAGATTAAATCGTAGTACGTCATTATGCGGATTTACTTTTGCCAACCCAAGTTCTGTGACTTGTGCTTGAAAAACAGAAAACCTTTCTTGAACGACAGAAAAAGCCCGCTGCATCTCTTCTTTTGACAAAGTTTTTGCGAGTGTGACATGTGGTAGCCAAGATTGGGGGCGATAGTATTTGCTTACAGTTGCCTCTGAAATGTCAGATATAACATTGCTGATTTGGAGTGACAAGTCTTGCAGATAAGCATTTAGTACAGGCATGGTATACAAAACATATGGAAATAACTGACCCACGGTGACAAACTGTATCGTTTCTGAATGCAGTTTACCCTCAAGTTGTTTTATGGCTGGAATTAAAATGTCCACGTTGCGGGTCTCAATGGCGGAGAGCGTCATATGTGGTGGGACTTGTTTTTCTATCATATAATAATTTCCTGATGTTATGGCAATTTGGTTAATCAAGGTTTGTATTTTCTTGGTGGAAGCTTTATCAAAATAGACCGATACAAGATACATAATGATTTATTCCTCTGAATGTTCATATAGATTCTAAGGCAACTTAATTCTACAAATTTTATTATGTTTAGTTCCATGTATAATCATACCACAAGCACATACATTGTCATATAATTATTTTTAGGAAAAGTAGAGATTCTCTCGAATTTCAGTTTTCGTATTTTGCGGTGTGGATATTCATGCAAAAACAGCACCTAAGATTTTCCTGAGTGTTGTGTAGTATCACAGTGATAAATGAGTGCTCCATCCAGTCAGAAATTAGACGCATGGTCTACCTGTTTTGCACCATTGTGCTGTTGAAATTTCTAGACGATGTCACTGCATCACCGTCGAGGTTTCGCCTAGCACTGGCACGAACTATGCAATCCACGAGTCTAATTTCTGAGCAGATGGAGCGCTAGGGTATGTTTGAAAAATCATTGTGAATACTTTGCGGCATAGTCTTCAAATTCCTTTGTTTTTGACCAATATTTGACGCCCCAATTTTCAAAATTCCATTCTTCCATATAATCGTTACATTCAAAATCTATATAATATACCAATTCGTTTTGCACTACAAAATTGGTAGGAAAATAGTCAATATTTGTGTTTGCAGGGTAGAGCAGATTGCACATAGTCTTTATTTGTTCTATGTATTGGTCTTTCATACAATCAGATTTTACAAGTTCAAATATAGTATAGCCTTCAATATATTCTTTTAAAATCCTTTCATTCTCTATATCCACATCTACCATTTCAGGAATTCTAATACCAATTTTCTTTAACTTATTATAATCATTTATTTCTGATTGTATTTTATTTCCAAATTGATAATAACTGCATGGCTCGTGATGTATCTGTTTTAAAACAAATTGTTTTCGTTTATCGTTCACTAAATAAGAATAACCACCTTTCCCTTTTCCCAAAAGTCTAATAGTCTTATATTCTCTTCCATTTACAAGTAATGTGTTAATTGCATTCGCATCAAGCATTTATACCTCCAACTTCCGCCGCACAATCATCATTTGCATTATGTGCAGCTCCTTCTACCATAGTTCAATTATACTTTCAGCCCTATGATTTTTCAACGGGGAAAGGAAAAATTTGTCCTTATTTGTTTTTGTAGTGTGCAATAGGAAGTTTTCTCTAACCGTTTCTAAACAAAAAATTAAAACGGTAAAAAACTGGAAAAATCTGTTGACAACAGATTTATTTCGGTATATCCTGTAGCAAGTAAATACTTTGAGATTCAAAATATTTGAAAATCAAAATAATTTGTCGAAATTTTGTATGAGTTTGACAAGTATGGTATTGAAGGAAACGTGCAAAGAAATAATGGAGTTTAATGAAAGGATGGAACAAATTATGTTAGAGAGAGTAAAGGAAATTATTGAGGAGCAGTTAAACATTGAAGGTGTGGAAATCACAGAGGAGACACGCTTCAAAGAGGATTTGGATGCAGATTCCCTTGATTTGTATGAGCTTGTAGATGCATTTCAGGAGGAGTATGGTGTGGAGATTCCACCCGAGGATTTAGAGCAGATTACAACAGTTGGCTCTATTATTAAATATCTGGAAGATAAGGGTGTGGAGGCTTAAGGAACTGTGGAAAAGGAATGATGCAGATTGTGTAGGGTATTTTTGCAGATTCTAAAACATGGTAAAAAAGCCTGTGGCACTGTAAGTTTAGCGGCAACAGGCAAACAGAGACAGGAGCTTGTATGAAAACAAGAGTAACAGAAATTTTAGGAATAGAGTATCCCATTATTCAGGGCGGTATGGCATGGGTCGCTGAGTATAATCTTGCGTCGGCAGTGTCGGAGGCTGGCGGCTTAGGTATTATTGGAGCCGGCGGTGCTCCGGCGGAGTTTGTTCAGGAACAGATTCAACAAGTTAAAAAAAGGACAGACAAACCAGTTGGTGTCAACATTATGTTGATGAATCCCGAGGCGGATGCGATCGCGCAAGTAGTGGTTGATGAGGGCGTCAAAGTGGTTACAACTGGGGCTGGAAATCCGTCCAAGTATATGGAGCTTTGGAAGGCGGCAGGTGTAAAGGTTATTCCTGTCGTTTCGAGTGTCGCAATGGCAAAGCTGATGCAGCGTGGTGGTGCCGATGCAGTTGTCGCAGAGGGAATGGAGAGTGGTGGTCATATTGGCTCAATAACAACGATGGCATTAGTACCACAGATAGTAGATGCTATTGATATTCCAGTGATTGCGGCAGGAGGGATTGCGGACGGCAGAGGATTTGCAGCAGCTTTTATGCTTGGCGCGGAGGCGGTGCAGATTGGAACGCGCTTTGTGGCGGCAACAGAATCTATCGTACATGAAAATTATAAAACAATGCTTATCAAGGCGAAGGATATTGATTCGGCGGTGACAGGCATGACAACGGGACACCCTGTCAGAAGCATTCGCAACAAGATGACGAAAGAGTACTTAAAGTTGGAAAAAGAAGGCGCAGACTTTATGGAATTAGAAAAGTTGACGCTCGGTTCACTCCGAAAAGCAGTTGTGGAGGGGGATGTGGTGAACGGAACTGTCATGGCAGGGCAGATTGCAGGATTGATTAAAAAAGAGCAGCCCTGTAGAGAAATTATTGCAGAGATTGTAAATCAAGGTCTATCGCTTTTGAATCGAACATATTAAACAAATTTGGCGGGATAGTATATCCCCCCAAAAGTATGGTGTGATAGTGCGGAGGAATCAAAATGAGCAAAACAGCATTTATTTTCCCGGGACAAGGTTCGCAGTATGTTGGCATGGGAAAAGATTTTTACGATACATATGAGGAGGCAAAGAAAGTCTATCAACTTGCTGGAAAGGTGTCAGGGCTTGATATGGAGACGCTTTGCTTTACGGAGAATGAACAACTAGATATCACAGAGTACACGCAGATTGCAATGCTTGCCACAGAGGTGGCAATCTTGAAGGTGCTTGAGTCGAAAGGAATCAAGGCAGATATCACAGCAGGTTTGAGTCTTGGTGAGTATGGTGCTTTGGCTGCGGCAAATGTTATGGATTTAAAGGATTTATTTTATATTATTAGAAAACGCGGTATTTTTATGCAGGAGGCATATCCAGAAGGAGGTGCCATGACAGCAGTGCTTGGACTGGACAGTGATAAAATTCTGCAAATTTGTCAACAGACAGATGGTATTGTGACAATTGCAAACTACAATTGCCCCGGGCAGATTGTTATTACTGGAGAAGAGCGGGCGGTGGTGGCGGCAGCACAGGCGTGTTCTGAGGCTGGCGCAAAACGCTGTGTACCACTTAAGGTTAGTGGTCCATTCCACTCTGAGCTGTTGAAGGGTGCAGGAGAGAAGCTTGAAAAAGAGCTGTATGGTATTAAGTTAAAAAAACCGTCTATTCCTTATATTAGTAATGTAGATGCGCTCGAGGTGACGGAAGCGGCACCAGTCAAGACACTTTTAAGAAATCAAGTGTCTCATTCTGTGTGTTGGCAGCAAACGATTGAGAAGATGATCGCGGATGGTGTGGACACCTTTATAGAAATTGGACCAGGAAAGACGCTGAGCGGCTTTATGAAAAAAATTAACAAAGACGTAAAATGCATCAACATAGAGAAATTGACAGATTTGGATAAATTACTGGTAGCAGAATAATTGGGTGTGAATAGGCTGTGTTGACTATGATAAATTGTCTGATAGGAGGAATGGAATGTTAACAGGTAAAGTGGCTCTTGTGACAGGTGCTGGCAGAGGAATTGGCAGGGAAATTGCACTTACGCTGGCAGCAAGCGGTGCGACCGTGATTGTAAATTACAATGGTTCAAGAGAGAGTGCAGAGGCTGTGGTTGCGGAGATTGTACAGAACAAAGGGAACGCGGAAGCCATACAATGCAATGTATCTGATTTTACAGCGAGTGAGGTGTTTGTCAAGGAGGTGCTTGACAAGTATAAGAAGGTGGATATTCTTGTAAATAATGCAGGTATTACTAGAGATAATCTAATTATGCGCATGACAGAAAATGATTACGATGCTGTACTTGATACGAATTTAAAGGGCGCCTTTAACATGATTCGACATCTCTCTCGTAGTTTTATTAAACAGCGAAGCGGAAAAATTATTAATATTTCTTCTGTGAGCGGTGTTTTGGGGAATGCGGGACAGACAAATTACTCTGCGTCAAAGGCAGGGCTGATTGGTCTAACAAAGAGTGTTGCGCGGGAGTTTGCAAGCCGCGGAATTAATGTCAATGCGGTTGCGCCGGGTTTTATTGACACAGATATGACAAAGGACATGACGGAGGATGCGAAAAAGACATTGAACAGCATGATTCCTATGGGGAAGATGGGCAGTACAAAAAACATTGCAGATCTTGTCCTGTTTCTGGCAGGGGAGCACTCAGACTATATTACCGGACAAGTTATTTGTGTGGATGGTGGTATGTGTATATAGAAAGGGGAAAGGAATATGAAAAGAAGAGTAGTAGTAACCGGAATGGGTGCAGTTACCCCCATTGGAAATAGTGTTTCTTCCTTCTGGAATAGTATAAAAGAAGGCAAGACAGGCTTTGGACCAATTTCTTATTTTGACACAACAGATTACAAGTGCAAGCTGGCAGCGGAGGTCAAGGATTTTAACGCTGCTGATTTTATGGACAAGAAATCAGCGCGCAGAATGGAATCTTTTTGTCAGTTTGCAGTTGCAGCGGCAAAAGAGGCAATTGAGGACTCAGGTCTTGATATGACAAAAGAGGATCCTTACAGAGCAGGTTGTGCAGTGGGAAGTGGGGTTGGCAGTCTGCAGGCAATGGAGCGAGAGCACACCAAACTTGAAGAAAAGGGACCTTCTAGAGTAGCGCCTCTCTTAGTGCCACTTATGATATCTAATATGGCAGCTGGAAATGTGAGCATTGCATACAACCTGAAAGGCAAAAGCATTAACGTAGTGACAGCCTGTGCCACAGGTACAAATTCTATTGGAGAGGCATTTCGCACAATTCAGTATGGTGATGCGGATATTATGGTGGCAGGCGGAACAGAGAGTTCCATTACACCGATTGGCATTGCTGGTTTTTCTTCGCTGACAGCACTTTCAACTTGTGAGGATCCTGCGCGTTGTTCCATTCCATTTGACAAGGATAGAAGTGGTTTTGTCATGGGAGAGGGCGCAGGTATTGTTGTGCTTGAGGAACTAGAGCACGCAAAGAAACGCGGTGCTAAAATTTATGCGGAGGTTGTGGGATATGGTTGTTCTTCGGACGCATACCATATTACATCACCGATGGAGGATGGTTCAGGAGCGGCGACAGCAATGTTAAACACAGTGAAGGATGCTGGTGTATCACCGCAAGACATTACCTATATTAATGCGCATGGTACAGCGACACATCACAATGATTTGTTTGAGACAAGAGCAATTAAACTTGCGTTTGGGGATCATGCTAAGGACATCAAAATTAATTCGACCAAATCCATGATAGGACATCTGCTTGGTGCGGCGGGCGCAGTAGAATTTGTCACTTGTGTAAAGGAGCTTGAGGAGGGTTATATCCATCAGACTGTTGGGCTTATAGAAAGTGAGGAGGAGATGGATTTAAATTACTGCAAAATGAGCAGCAGTGAGGATTTTATGTATGCACTCAGCAATTCCTTGGGATTTGGCGGACACAATGCCAGTATTTTAGTAAAGAAATATGTGGAGTAGATGCGTGCAGGGACAAAAAGACTCTGAGAGTCTATTGGAAGGAAAAAGGTGACATAGATGTCAGTTTATACAGCGAAAGAAATTATGGAAATTATTCCCCACAGACACCCATTTCTGTTGATTGATACAATTGAGGAACTCGAGGAGGGAGTCAGGGCACTTGGAAAAAAATGCGTGAGTTTTAACGAGCCATATTTTGCAGGGCATTTTCCCAACAATCCCGTTATGCCGGGTGTGCTGATTGTGGAGGCACTGGCGCAAGTCGGGGCGGTTGCGTTGCTTGGTCTACCGGAGTGGAAGGGAAAAACAGCCTACTTTGCAGGAATCAATAAGGCGCGCTTTAAGCAGAAGGTTCTGCCCGGTGATGTGCTGATACTTGAGACAAAAATAGTGAAAGTCAAGGGACCAATTGGTGTTGGGGAAGCAACTGCAACTGTCAATAACAAGACAGTTTGCAAAGCAGAACTTATGTTTGCGATTGGGGAGTAGCGTGAAATTAAAATTTCGCAATCCTGATTTGAGAGCCCGCAAAAGTGGGCAAATGGGAGTTCGTGTGAAAAAGAGCATTTCACACCTACTGATTTGAGTGCCCACAAGAAGCGGGCAGATAGGAGTTAGAGAAATATAACCTTTGGTCAGGAGGTAGGTTAAAGTGGAAAAATCACAGCAGGTAAAAAGCAAGAGGAGATTTCCCCTGAATTTGTACAATAAACTGGAACAAAAGCTAAAAAATAAAGCGGAAGATACACCAGATAGCGCTATGGAGACGACAGATATACAACCGGAGAAAGCAGAGCACATTGACATACCGGAAAAAACAGAAGACACAAGTTTAGTCAAATGTCCTAAGTGCGGCAAAATGGTAGAGCGTGCACGTGTGGTAAAGAAAAAATATGTTTGCTATGAGTGTGGGGGCTACTTTCGAGTAAAAACCAATAATCGTATTCGTATGGTGGCTGATACAAGGAGTTTTGAGCCGTGGTTTGAGGATATGGAGGTTAGCAATCCGCTTGATTATGAGGGGTATGAGGATAAACTGGCAGCTGCGCGGGAAAAGACAGGATTAAATGAGGCAGTGACAGTTGGACGTTGTAAAGTATTTGGGAACGATATTGTCCTTGGTGTGTGTGACTCTCGTTTTATGATGGCGAGCATGGGGCATGTTGTGGGCGAGAAAATTACGAGGGCGATTGAGTGCGCTACGGAATTAAAACTTCCTGTATTTATGTTCTGTTGCTCTGGTGGTGCTAGAATGCAAGAAGGAATTGTCTCTCTGATGCAGATGGCAAAGACCTCAGCAGCGATAAGAAAACACGGCGATGCAGGGCTGTTGTACTGTTCCATTTTGACGGATCCAACGACTGGCGGTGTGACAGCGAGTTTTGCAATGCTTGGCGATGTGATTATGGCGGAGCCGGGCGCGCTGATTGGTTTTGCAGGCCCTAGAGTTATTAAGCAGACAATTGGTCAGGAGCTTCCAGAAGGATTTCAGACCTCAGAGTTTTTGGTGGAACATGGATTTGTGGATGGTATTGTGCTGCGCGAGAATTTGAAAAAGACCATTCAGTTCTTAATTAAGTCGCATCAGAATGTAGGCAAAAAGACTTATGCGGATTTTTACCCTAACACAGAATTTCACTTTGAACTTAGCGAGCAGTTAAAAGAGCAGACTTGGAAGTCCAAACCGCGCAGTGCTTGGGAAAAGGTCAAGGCAGTCCGTCAGGTGGAGCGTCCTTCTGCGCTGGATTACATGGACAGCATCTTTGATATTTTTATTGAGGCGCACGGTGATAGAGGCTTTGCTGACGACAAGGCATTAATTGGCGGAATTGGTTTTATTGAAGGACAGCCAGTGACAATTGTTGCAGATATCAAAGGTAAGGATTTGAAAGAATGTCAGGAGAGAAACTTTGGTATGCCATTGCCAGAAGGATATCGCAAGGCACTCCGTCTAATGAAACAAGCAGAGAAATTCAATCGACCGATTGTCAGTTTTGTCAACACTTCTGGCGCATTCTGTGGTCTTGAGGCTGAGGAGCGCGGACAGGGCGAGGCAATTGCGCGCAATCTGCTCGAGATGTCAGGTTTGAGAGTGCCTATACTTTGTATTCTTATTGGCGAGGGCGGAAGCGGTGGAGCGCTTGCGACAGCAGTTGGAAATGAAGTGTGGATGATGGAAAATGCGACTTATTCTATTCTCTCGCCAGAAGGCTTTGCTTCTATATTATGGAAGGATTCCAATCGTGCGCAGGAGGCGAGTGAGGTTATGAATATTACCGCACAAGATTTGAAACGTCTTGGGGTGATAGAGCGTATTATTCCAGAATTTGGCGGCGCAGACAAAAAGACCGCGGCTGCAATCGGTGGTTATATGAAAGAGCATATCAAAGAGTTTTTGCAGAAGTATGATGGTAAATCCGGCGAGGTGATTGCGGCGGAGCGGTATGAGCGATTTAGAAGTTTTTAAACAGTTTCTAAATACAAAGAAGGTTAATGACAATGAGTGAATTAAAGATAGGGAATCTCTGTCCGCGTGTTCCTGTGATACAAGGAGGAATGGGCGTTGGCGTAAGTCTATCAGGTCTTGCGGGAGCAGTTGCAGCGGCAGGAGGTATCGGTGTTATATCTACAGCGCAGGTTGGTTTTCGTGACCCGGACTTTACCAGAAATCCGATTAAATGCAATCTAAAAGCAGTTGCAGATGAGATAAAAAAGGCACGCGAAAAAGCAAATGGCGGCATTATTGGTGTCAACATTATGGTTGCTACAAAACACTATGAGGATTATGTGAAAGCTGCAGTAGCAGCAAATGTTGACCTGATTATATCTGGCGCGGGTCTGCCTATGACATTGCCAGAGATTTCCGGCGCCGCAAAGATTGCACCAATTGTTTCTAGTAGGAAAGCGCTGCGTGTTATTGCAAACCATTGGAGAAAAAAGTATGACAGAAAACCAGATTTGATTGTGATAGAGGGACCGTTTGCAGGTGGTCATCTTGGATTTTCCAAGGAGGATATTGACGCTTATACGATGACAGGCGGGAAGGACTATGATGAGGAAATTAAATCCATTATAGCGCTCGCAGATGAGCTTGCGGTGCCGGTTGTGGTGGCAGGTGGTATCTATGAGCGAAAAGATATGGACCACTATCTTTCTATGGGGGCAAAGGGAGTGCAGATGGCTACGCGTTTTGTGACAACGAAAGAGTGTGATGCTTCTAATGCATACAAGCAGGCGTATCTTGACGCAAAGAAAGAAGATATTGTTATTGTAAAAAGTCCTGTAGGAATGCCGGGGCGCGCGATACACAATGCTTTTTTAGATAAGGTTAATGCCGGAGAGCGCTTTATGCGAGGGTGCAGACAGTGTATTATCACCTGTAAGCCAGATACAGCGCCCTATTGTATTACCGAGGCGCTAATCAATGCGGTCGAGGGCAGGCTTGACGAGGGATTAATCTTCTGTGGAAGTAACGCATACAGAGCAGATAAAATTGAGACAGTAGCTGAAATAATGGAGGAATTTTCATAATGACAATAAGGATAACTGGCACGGGAAGTGCGCTTCCAGAAAAAACAGTGACCAATTTTGACCTGCAGCAGCTTGTGGAAACATCTGACGAGTGGATTCAGAAACGGACAGGCATAGCACAACGTAGGATTTCTACTGGGGAGACAGTCGCTACACTTGCTGCACAAGCCTGCGAAAAGGCTTTGGAGATGGCGGGAAAGACAGCTAAGGAAGTAGATCTGATTCTAGTTGCAACCTGCTCGCCAGAGCTACTGCTTCCCTGTTGTGCCTGCCAAGTGCAAGATTTTATTGGCGCGTCGAACGCGGTGGCATTTGATTTGAACGCTGCATGTTCTGGATTTTTGTTTGCACTCAATACAGCATATGTGTATCTTCAATGCGGAATTTATAAAAATGCATTGATCGTGGGCAGCGAAGTGCTTTCCAAGCTTGTGGACTGGAATGATAGAGGAACATGCATTTTGTTTGGAGACGGTGCAGGAGCAGCATTTGTGGAGACTACAGATGAGGAAATTATTTGTGAAAATGGTCGCCGGTCTGGTATGGAGTGTATGGTTCAGGGTTCCGATGGCACAAAGGGAATGGTGCTCTCTTGTGCGGAACGCACTGTGAATAGTGCCTTTTTCTCTGAAAAGAAGACAGAAAGTCCGTATATTCAGATGGATGGGCAGGAGGTCTATAAGTTTGCTACAAAGCAGGTTCCAGTGTGTATCCAGCAGGCTCTAGAAAAGGTAGAAATGACAGTAGATGATGTGGATTGGTTTTTGTTACACCAAGCAAATGTGCGCATAATTGAGTCCGTAGCAAAGCACTTAAAGGTGGATATTGCAAAATTTCCAATGAATATACATAGCGTTGGAAATATGTCCTCCGCCACAATTCCTGTTTTGCTCGATGAGTGCTGTCGAAATGGTAAAATAAAAAAAGGAGACAGAGTTGTTCTGTCGGGTTTTGGCGCTGGGCTAACGTATGGGGCGAGTGTGCTTGTGTGGTAAAAAAGATAAAAGAAACGTTAAAGATGCTGCCTGACAATAAGGAGTGGGGGAACTGGAGGTGGTTGAGAACGATGGAAAAGTCAACGAGCAGAGTCCTGAATGAGATGCTAGTGAAGCTGTTTAACAAGATTATGGGCGCGGAGGAGAAGGCGATTATCACCGAAGAGTACAAGGACATCACAAACAATGACATGCATATTATAGAAGCGATTGGCATTGAAGAGCCGCGCAGAATGTCAGATATTGCGAAACGCCTAAACGTGACTATGGGCACGCTTACGACCAACATGAATAGCCTTGAGGACAAAGACTATATTGTGCGAGAGCGCAGCACAACAGATAAGCGCGTTGTGTTAGTCGTACTCACACCGAAAGGAAAGAAAGCATTTTATCATCATCGGGGATTTCATAGAAATATGATTAAGGCGCTTGTGAAAGATTTGGACGAGGATGAGATGAAAATTATGATTAAGTGTTTACTGCATTTAAATGAATTTTTTGAGGGATATGAGAACAGGCAGAGCCAATAGGAGCTGTCTGTTTGCTTTATGCGCAGATTCGTGTAAAGGAAATAAGCCACGAAACACATTTGAGTACAATCACTATTTAATATGGATATGCATATGATAATCATAAAAAAGAGGTACGCGATAAAATGGATTATTATAGTGCATTTCCTTTTTATATGGGATATCAGGGTTACGGACAGTGGGCACAGCCCGGGATAGTGCCAGAAGACAGGATTCTTGAGGATCTCGAGTACTTGCAGCAGATGTATCCTACATACGCCAGAAAATACCAGAGTGCTATCAGCAGTGTTGTCGATAAGATGGATTACGATGGAAGTTTTTTGTATGATCAATATCCCGACAAGCTTACGATACAGCGCATGGTAGAAGGTGTTATGACAGTGATTAAAGCGAATGAGAAAGAGTCTATTATGGAAACAATATCGGAAAAAACAATACAACAAGGTATTATGGAGGACAATATTTCGACAGACCATGCACTGACAGAAAGTGCGCCTTGGAGGGAAAAGGAACCGTGGATACGAGAACTGGTTACTGTTTTAATGTACTATGAGATATTGATGCGGAGACGTAGAAAAAATAAGCAGAGTCTGACTGGCGCGACAGGAAACTGGTATTATCCAATATAAATATTTTGTCGCAAACACAAAAACAATTAAAAAAATATGAATTTCATTGACTTATCGATAAAGATAAGGTTATAATAATAGCATCGTGCAGCCGGGGCGTTAGCGGTGCCTTGTACCTACAATCCGCTATAGTGGGGGTGATAAACGACGGAGGGTCTGCGTTTGTGTAGCTGCCCTTTATAAGTGGCGATGAAGTTTGGGTCTCACGCAATGTGTGCCGTTGAATCGTGTCAGGACAGGAATGTAGCAGCACTAAGGCGGATTTCATATGTGCCGTGAGGGTGCCTGGCGGAGCTAACTGTAGAGGTAACGGACATGGGCATAGGATTCGAGGTCGTTTGCACGATAATATGCGCAATAGGGACAAATAGGAAGGATAATTACAGCACGAAGGAATGGGATAGATACCATAATGTGCTAAAAGGGAGAAAATATGAAAAAATTGAGCAAGAAAAATAAAGGAGTTACTTTATTGTTCGCATTGACGATGGCTACTGTTGCCATGACAGCGTGCGGCAGCAAGGAAAATACCCAGACGCCAGCGACAGAGATTGACTTTGCAGGTATTACAGGCGGAAATACACAGGAAAATAATCCGCCAGAGACAGTTGATGTGGAGCCGTCTGATGTGGAGCAGATTCCCGAGGAAGAGTCTCGTGAAGGGATGTACCGCAGTGAGATTACAAATGAGTGGATTGATGAAAGTTTAAAAAATCAGCGTCCAATTGCAGTGATGGTGGACAATGAGAAAAAAGCACTGCCGCATTTTGGGCTTACAGAGGCAGATGTGGTGTATGAGATTATGAACAGTACTGCAAATGGCAGAGTGACACGTCTTATGGCGATTGTAAAGGATTGGGGAAAGATTACACAGTTTGGCAGTATCCGAAGCACACGTCCTACCAATATTATGTTGGCAGGGGAGTGGAATGCTGTTCTCTGTCACGACGGTGGACCAGGAGTGCATGTGGACGCCTACCTGAAACAAAAATATAACAACAATCTCAGTGGTGGTTTCTCACGGGTTAAAAATGGCAAGCCAACAGAGTTTACAGAGTATATCTGCACAGGTGATTTGGACAAAAAATTTGCCAGCTCCAACTACAGCACAGAATACAATGAATATTATCAGGGTGCGCACTATACCTTTGCCAATACAGAAGTAGATTTGGGTCAGAGAGGCGATTCTTTCGATTGTACAGAGATTCAGTTGCCTTTTCCTCATAACGGGTCGACGCTTCGCTATAATGAGTCGACAGGAACATATGATTATTATGAGTATGGTGAAGCACATAAGGATCCGCAGCATGACAATGCGCAGCTTACATTTAAGAATCTTTTGATTCAAAATTGTTCTTTTTCGGAACTAGATAACAATGGGTATATGATATATAATGTTATAGACAATCCCAGCAAGAGTCCAAAAACTTGTGTCGGTTACTATATTACAAATGGAAAAGGAATCGAATTGACATGGTATAAGGCGGATCAAAGCGATAGGACAGTATATATTGACAAGGCGACCGGAGAAGAAGTGGAAATCAATACAGGAAAAACATATGTTGCATTAGTTCCATCAGATACTTGGAGCGATGTGCAAATAAAATAGTGAATATAGGAAATAGGGCGTATGTTTATGCATACGCTTTTTTCTTTTATCCGCAGACTTGTATAACGGAAATAGGACGCTATTGCCACGCACAAAAATTTTTTCTCTAAAATTTCGGAAAAATTCGGTAATTTTACTAAAAACAAATAGCGAAATTTTACGAAAATTCCAATAGCTTTTTTTACTGTGAAAAGATATAATAAATCCATCAAATAAAAACGGATGGAGGTTAAACGTTATGAAAAAGAGACGAATTCCTGCTGGAATGCTGGCATTGTTGATGGTATTTATAACAGTCTTGTCAGTTTTGGGGCATGGTATGACGGCGCAGGCAGCAGGAACAACCCTGATTATTCACTATGGTGGAAGAGCAGATAACAGCTATGAAGGCTGGAATCTATGGATTTGGGAAGAGGGGAGGGAAGGGCAGCAAGTCGATTTTACAGATGAAGATGACTTCGGCAAAGTGGCGGTATATCAGACGAACAGAAAACCGGGAAGTATTGGATTTATTTTGCGATTAAATGAGTGGGAAGATAAGGATATGGGCGACGACCGATTTGTTACCATGAATGCAGAGACTGTGGAGATTTGGGTGACAAGTGGTGAGGCGGAATTTGCGACAGAAGCACCCGCAGGAGCTGTGCCTTATGATATTGCGGCGCTCGAGGAGGCTCGTCTGAATGTGTATAATGAGGATGGTGCAACCAAAATTAATGTTCATTATTACAATTTTAATCAGAAGTATAGTGCAGACAATGTGGAAGCATATGCGTGGGCAGGCAATGAAACTGGCGGAAACTATCCAATGGCTGAAAAGGATGCGTTTGGCGCGCTTTTTAAGGTGGGGCTACTGCCCAAGGAAGGTGTTCGCACAGCTGGTGTCAGAGTGATACAAGACGGGAATGCGGATATTGCACTAGATTATGAGATTGATTTGTCCAAGGTATCAGATAACACAATTGATGTATACATAGTGGAAGGAAATCCAACATTGTGGTATACTATAGAGGAAGTCGTGTATAATCCTGTGATTTCGGAGGCATATTTTGCGGAGGCAACAAGCAAGGAAATTTATGCGTCATTGTCACGTGCGCCAAAAGATATTGCCTCGCTGGCTGCACAGATTAAGATTACAGATGGGGACGGTGTAGAATATGCTGTGGCTTCAGCAGAAAGTGAAGATGGCAGAAATGTTTTACTGACATTGGAGGAGGAGTTAGAATTGTCAAAGTCATATGATGTATCAATGGAAGGATATGAGGGAACTACAATATCCATGAATAAAATTATAGGTTCAAGTTATTTTGACGAGGCGTTTGCATACGATGGTGATGATCTTGGAGCTTCCTACACAAAGGAGAAGACAGGATTTAAAGTATGGGCACCTACTGCGTCTGAAGTATCCTTAAATCTGTACGAGCAGGGAGACGGTGATAACTTGATTGAGACACTTCCTATGACATTGGGTGATAAGGGCGTTTGGAGCTGTGAGAAACAGGGCGATCTAAACGGCGTATATTATACGTACTCCATAAAGATTGGAAACAAGACAAATGAGGCAGTTGACCTTTATGCGAGGACAACTGGCGTAAATGGTGACAGAGGCATGGTTGTGGATTTGAGTGCGACCAATCCAGAAGGATTTGAAAAGGATGTCAGACCAGCGTTTACAAACGCGACAGACGCGGTAATTTATGAGATTCATGTGCGGGATCTCTCGTCAGACCCATCATCGGGAATTCGCAATACAGGAAAGTTTCTTGGCTTTACAGAGACAGGGACAAAAAATGCAGATGGTCTTGCGACAGGAATCGATCACATTAAGGACTTGGGCGTGACACATGTACAGATTTTGCCCAGCTATGACTATGCAACCGTAGATGAAACAAAATTGGATACACCACAGTTTAATTGGGGATATGACCCTAAGAATTACAACGTGCCAGAAGGTTCCTACAGTACAGATCCTTATCATGGAGAAGTACGTATTAATGAAATGAAACAGATGGTACAGGCATTTCACGAAAATGGAATCCGTGTCAATATGGATGTTGTGTATAATCATACCTTTAATATAGAAGGTTCTTGGTATCAGAAGACAGTGCCAGATTACTATTATAGAAAAGTGGGTGAGAACTATTCCAATGCATCGGGCTGTGGTAATGAAACTGCGTCTGACCGTGCAATGGTGCGAAAATATATTGTGGATTCTGTTGTTTACTGGGCAAAGGAGTATCATATTGATGGATTCCGCTTTGATCTGATGGCAGTGCATGACATTGAAACGATGAATGCAGTGCGGGCAGCACTTGATGAAATAGACCCTTCTATTATGGTTTATGGCGAAGGCTGGACCGCCGGAGATTGTGCAATTCCATCTTCACAGCAGGCATTGAAGGCGAACATGGCAAAAATTGACAGGGTTGGCGCGTTTAGTGATGATATTCGAGACGGAATTAAGGGCAGTGTATTTGACGCACAGGATAAGGGATTTATCAGTGGCAAGGATGGCATGGAGGAGAGTGTAAAATTTGGCATTGTTGGCGCGACACCACACCCTCAAGTTTTGACATTCAAAAATGACAAGGGCAGCAAGAGCTGGGCAGCGCAGCCAGGGCAGAGTATCAACTATGTTTCTTGTCACGACAATCTGACATTCTGGGATAAGCTTGCAATCTCAAATGCAGATGACAATGAGGAGACAAGGGTTCAGATGAATAGACTTGGAAGTGCGATTATTCTCACTTCACAGGGAGTACCATTTTTCCAAGCAGGAGAGGAAATGCTTAGAAGTAAACCCTCAGCGACTGTGGAGGGTGGCTTTGATGAGAACAGTTATACATCACCGGACGCCACCAACAGTATCAAGTGGGCGGAGAAGACAAAAGCAGAAGATACGTATGCATATTATAAGGGATTGATTGCATTTCGTAAGGCACACAGCGCACTTCGCATGACAACTGCCGCAGACATTCAAAGTAATTTAGTATTTATGAGCGGATTGGAACCAAATGTGGTTGGGTATACAATTGAAAACAATGCAAATGATGATACAGCAGAGAAAATTGTAGTTGTCTTTAATGGAAGTAGAAATGCAGTGGATGTGACGCTTCCAACAGGAATATGGGAAATTTGTGTCAACGACAAAACAGCAGGAACTGCATCTTTGGGAACAGTACAGGGAACAATATCCGTGCCGGGAATTTCAGCAATTGTGCTTGTACAAGGAGATGACACAATTGTAAAAGCGGGGACAAAGACGGAGCAAGAAGCAGATAAAAGTGCTAGTACAGAGAACACAGACACAGCGAAAACTGCTGAAAATGTGGAGAAAGCATCTGCAAATACGCCGCTTATTATTGGCGGAATTGTTGTGGCAGTAATTGCAGTTGCAGCAGGAGTTTTTGTAAAGAAGCGTAAAAAATAGGAGTTTAGTTTGAGGGGCGGCTTAGAGCTGCCTCTTTTTATGCGCAGGCGTGAGGTGCTTTCCTATAGATTTTAATGTACAAAAACTGAAATATCCAGTATACTGTAGATAGTAAGTAGAATGTTAAAAACACAATATTGGAGGAGCGTTAAAATGCATTATGATGTGATTGTTATAGGAGCAGGTCCCGGAGGGATTTTTTCTGCGTATGAAATGATTTATAAGAACAATAATATTAAAATTGCAGTGTTTGAGGCTGGTCACCCACTTGAAAAGCGGCATTGCCCTATTGATGGGGACAAAGTTAAAAGCTGTATCAAATGTAAAAGTTGTTCTATTATGAGTGGTTTTGGCGGTGCTGGTGCTTTTTCAGATGGAAAGTATAATATTACAAATGATTTTGGTGGAACTTTATTTGAGCATATCGGCAAGGCGAAGGCCATTGAATTGATGGAGTATGTAGATCAAATTAATATGGAATATGGCGGTGAAGGCACAAAAATGTACTCTACAGCAGGCACACATTTGAAAAAACTTTGTCTACAGAATCAGCTTAATTTGCTTGATGCCTCTGTTCGTCATCTCGGCACAGATATTAACTATATTGTACTGGAAAATCTGTATGCTGAAATGAAAGATAAAGTTGATTTTTATTTTGATACGCCTGTCATAGATGTGGAAGTGGTTGAGAATGGATATCGTGTAAACTGTAATGCAGCGTATTATGAATGCGACAAGTGTGTCATTTCTGTTGGAAGAAGTGGTAGCAAGTGGATGGAAAGCATCTGTTCTAAGCTTGCAATTCCTACAAAGTCGAATCGGGTCGATATTGGGGTGCGAGTAGAGCTTCCAGCGGTCATTTTTTCGCATCTTACAGATGAGTTGTATGAAAGTAAGATTGTCTATCGCACAGAAAAATTTGAGGATAGGGTGCGAACTTTCTGCATGAATCCCAAAGGAATTGTGGTCAATGAAAATACAAATGGCATTGTGACAGTAAACGGACACAGTTATGAGGGGGCAGATAAACAGACAGAGAATACAAATTTTGCGCTGCTGGTAGCAAAGCATTTTTCAGAACCATTTAAAGACAGTAACGGGTATGGAGAAAGTATTGCCCGACTATCTAATATGCTAGGCGGTGGTGTAATTGTACAGCGATTTGGTGATCTGGTGCGTGGAAGACGCAGCAATACAAAACGTATTGAGGAGGGACTCGTGACCCCAACGCTGGCAGCAACACCGGGGGACCTAAGTTTAGTGCTGCCTAAGCGGATTTTAGATGGTATTATAGAGATGATTTATGCACTTGATAAGATTGCGCCTGGAACAGCCAATGACGATACTTTATTGTATGGGGTCGAAGTCAAGTTTTATAATATGGAAGTGGATATTGACGAAAACCTTGAGACACGATATCCGGGATTGTATGTAATTGGCGATGGAAGCGGTGTGACACATTCCCTTTCTCATGCCTCTGCTAGCGGAGTGTATGTGGCGCGGCAAATATTGGGATAAGCATTTCTCCATCTTGATTTGAGTGCCCGTAAAAGCAGGAAAGTGAGAGTTAAAAGCATATTTGAGGTAAGATTAGAGCATTGAAAAACCTTTGATCTCAGCCGGAGAAGTCTTTCATTTCTATAGGTAGGGAGTAAGATACAATTTTGTCTCAGTGGGAGTACAATCTCCGACTGAGATAAGCCTTCGGCATGATTGCAAGTGTGCGGATCTGTAATCTGTCAGCAGAGCTGACCCACATGCTGTAGCAAGAATGCCAATGGCATTCTTGCATTCAAAAGCAATAGGGAATATAAAGGAGGTTGACAAGGTGCAGCAGATGGGAGATACAAAATATGAACCAGCGGATATTGAGATTTATTTGAAAAATCAGGGATTGGTATGCAAAGAAAAATCACTGATTGCGTATCAGGAATCGGATGGGAAAATTCTTGCAGTTGGCACAGAGGCAGAGCAGATTACAAACCTACATCAAAATAATGTGATTGTGAAGTCTCCACTGCGGCAAGGAATGATAGCAGATTATCGCGCGGCAATACAAATGTTTAGAATGTTGCTTGAGCGTGCTTGTGGGAAACGACATTTATGGAAGCCCAATATTGCGGTTGGAGTGTCCTTGGCGGAAATTACAGACGTAGAAAAAAAGGCAATTGAAGATATGATTTATCAGATAGGTTCTAGGGAGGTAACACTTTTTGAGGGTGATTATCAAACTTTTGAAAGAGAGATGAGGGAATACTATCCAAAAGAATTTGAGAAGTATCAAATTTTTATTATTATCACCAAGTATGAGCCAGAGCGATATATTATAGAAGCACTTTCTAATGTTGTGCGATATACACGGCAAAAGGGAATTTCTATAGAGCGGATGCAGGAACTGTTTAGAGAGGCTCAAGAAGAATAATTTGAGAAGGAGAAGTATTATGCAATTTCAATATTGTCCTTATTGTGGCAAGAAAGCGGAACTGAGAGAAATTGGTGACGAGGGTAGGATTCCGTATTGCACAGAATGTAAAATTCCGCTGTGGGATATGTTTACTACCAGCATTATTGTAGCGGTTGTAAATGAGTGTCATGAAGTTGCCCTGCTGCGTCAAAATTATGTCTCGACGACAAATTATGTGTGCGTCGCTGGTGTTATGAAACTTGGGGAATCTGCTGAGGAGACAGTGGCGCGTGAAATTGGTGAGGAGCTAGGTCTGTGTGTAAAATCTTTGAAGTACATAAAAAGTTATCCTTACGAGAAAAAAGAGATGTTGATGCTTGGGTTTTGGGCGGTTGTTGAAAAGAAAGATTTTGTGTTGTCTGGGGAGGTGGACGCTGCAAAGTGGGTGAAATTTGAGGAGGCGTTAAGTCTGCTTCGAGAGGGCAGTATTGCATGGCAACTGGTAAAAACAGTCATTGAAAATTCAGATATTTTAAATGGGCAGCAGTAATAATTTTGTGTGAGTGCATTGTAATTGGAGAGAAAGATGATATATATGACAGGTGACTGCCACGGAGAATTTGGGCGTTTTTCAAAAAGGCAGAGAATGCGCCAGTCGTTTGTGATAACACAAAATGATTTTGTTATTATCTGTGGTGATATGGGGCTTGTGTGGGCAGATGACAGAGAGTTTGTATACAATAAAAAGTGGCTTTCAGCGCTGCCATTTACTATTTTATGGGTGCAAGGCAACCATGAAAATTATGATATGATCGCTCAATATCCGATTGAGATGTGGCATGGTGGCAAAACGCGTCATATTGTAAAAGATAAGATAATTTTGTTGGAACGAGGACAGATTTTTGAGATAGAAGGAAAGCGCTTTTTTACGTTTGGCGGGGCATCAACACATGATATACAGGGGGGGATTTTGGACAGGGCATCGCCGTCTTATGAGAAGGATAGAAGACGGGCAAACAAAAGTGGTCTGCCCTATCGTGTTAGAGGTGTGTCTTGGTGGGAACAGGAACTGCCGTCCGTCGAGGAGATGCAAGAGGGCACAGATAATTTAGAAAAGATAAACTATTGTGTAGATTTTGTTGTGACACACTGTCTTTCTGGAAAGATGCAGGATAAATTGCAAAGTGTTCTCTCTGCAAATGGCATGAATAAGCTTGCAGATAAAATCGGTGCGCGACAGAAAGATAGTTTGAATGATTATTTTGACGTGCTTGAGGAAAGGCTGCAATATAGACAGTGGTTTTGTGGGCATTACCATGTAAATCGCAAAATTGACGCGAAGCATACAGTACTTTATGAGGATATAGTATGAAAAATAAATTTTTTACACGGCAAATTTGTGCTTGTGCTTCATACATCAAAAAGCTTACGCTTTTCGCTGTCAGGAATTCGTAGGTGCATCAAGAATGGGGACTAATATGGAATATATAAAGCTTTTTTGGACACATAATTTGCCGGAAGAACCCACAATTATTTTCTATGAGGTGAACATAGAAAAGGAACGGCTTGCGGAGCGTTCCATTGATATGTTTCGAGATGGGAGCACCCAAAATATTTGGGATCCTTATGCAGATGTGATTGAAATTGTAGCGATTCCAACGGTGGAAGCGTTTAACACAGATGCGTATGGAAAAGAGTTTCATGCGTGCCTTATTACAAAAGAAGAATTTGAGAGGATATGGAATACAAAATAGGTTGTATACACGCAATGAAAGAGCGACTGCTTGCAATAATAGAGTACTTTATGTGCTTTGGGCAGTCGCTGAGCGTGTGATAATCAGTGTCTTTAATTAGAAGTGATAGGTTGTGTGAGATGTTCATTTTTGTAGACTTCCCGAATGGTGTCTCGAACCTCCATCAGCGCAAAACCAAGTAAATTTTGACCACGCCACTTGAGGGGATTTTGGGCAAATTGATTTGACTCTTCCATCTTAATTCCCCAGATATTGTCATAGGGACTTGCCTCCACTAAGATTTTGTCACCTGTTTTTAACAGAAAATCTTTTAATTTAGGATTTTGTGAAAATTTCATATAATTGCCATTAAGTACAATGGAGTATTTTATTTTTCCCCAGACTACCTCATCAAAATTTCGCACCTTTTGACCAAGCGCTTTTATTTTCTTTGGATCACGGCAGGATAGAATCTGATTTTTGATTTCATTATCACCAAATAATTCTGCTTTGTAAGCCATCATATACTGTTCCATGCAACAATAAGTTGTTACAATGGAAAAAAAGGAACTTGGATACCACTGGCTAAGGCAGCCTTTATTGACTGTACCAGATAAGGTAGGCTGGACTCTCCAGAACATGCAATATTCTAATTTTTTGCCTGAACGGTAATCCTTCTGTATTTGTTCCAAGGAATATTTAGGAACACCCTCTTTTTGCCAAAAAGGAATTTCAAAATTTTTATGATAGTAGATACAGTCATCTGTATCACGCCAGAACCCTTTCCACATTGGCGGCTCAGGGAATTGTTTTTCATATGTACTTTGTTCTTCCAAAGATAGTGTTCGGAACCATTCATTCCACTGGTAAATGTAGTCTTCTCCATACCCCATTCTCCAACCGATGGAGTAACGCGCAATCTCTGGATAGGCAAGCCAAAGTGGTGGCAGAATCTTCTTGTTTTCTAGCATAGTTTCACCTCGTTTTCTATGTTATTATCAGATATATTATATCATGGTTATGCTTTGGATTCAATTGTTTCTCACCGCTTACTTTTGTGTCTTTGCAAAAGGAGTGAAAAGCATTGTGTTTGTGTATATTTTTTTGTATAGTTAATATAACATTGCGTAAACATTTTGAGTGTTTATATTGAGCAGATAGGAGGAATCAATGATTGCATTTGACAAGGAGCATAGCCCGTCTTGGTTAGCATTAATGAAGGATTATCAAAGATATAGGGCAGCAGTGTTTCGCTGGGTGGAAGAAAATGCAGAGGTCAAGCAAAAAGATCTATTGATGGAGTTAACTCCACTTTTTGGCAACAAACGAGATTTGAGTAGACGTTTGCTGGTAACTGACTTTTTGCAGAGTACAGATATGTGGGATGAAAAGACAATTGCACTTGTCTGGAAAGAGTTGACACAGATTGCACTGTCAGAACAAGAGGAGGTTGCTGGATGGGCGGCACAGGCATTGCTAAAAATAAAATCGTCGTCTGTTCGTGCATGTATTATAGAAGAGATATTTTTGTTGGCGCAGCAGGAATTGAAAAAGGATAAACTGGATTTTGTGCTTTTTGGAATGGGGTGTACATTGCTATGGCAGTTAGGGAGTAAAGAATGTTTTGAGAGATTTTGTACATTGTATAAAAATGAGATTTATTTTGGGATTGGATTTGATGAGACAGATTTCAAAGAGATGGCGCAATCTATAAAATGATAATAAGTTATTTTTTACAACTAAATAAGATTTTGATAGCGTATTTTTGTGAAAGGAGGCAATATTGCATTGGAAAAGTATATTATGGCGCTGGATGCTGGGACCACCAGCAACAGATGTATATTATTTAATGAGAAAGGTGAAATCCGTAGTATGGCACAGCGGGAATTTACACAGTATTTTCCTAAGCCCGGCTGGGTGGAACAGGATGCGGATGAAATCTGGGCAAGCCAGTTGGGAGTCGCAGTTGAGGCGATGAATATGATTGGAGCTTCCGCGAAGGATATTGCGGCGATTGGCATTACAAATCAGCGTGAGACAGTCATTGTGTGGGACAGGCATACGGGAGTTCCTGTGCATCATGCAATTGTATGGCAGTGCCGTCGAACTGCAAAAGAGTGTGACGCGCTGAAAGAAAAAGGATTGACAGAAACTTTTAAGCAAAAGACAGGACTTGTTATCGACGCTTATTTTTCAGCTACAAAAGTAAAATGGATTTTGGATAATGTGCCGGGTGCACGACAGAGAGCTGAGCAGGGGGATTTATTGTTTGGCACAGTAGAAACTTGGCTGATCTGGAAACTAACAAAAGGGGCGGTTCATGTCACAGATTATTCCAACGCGTCCCGCACAATGCTCTTTAATATTAATACGTTGGAGTGGGATAAGGAAATTTTGGAAGAACTATATATTCCAAAGTGTATGCTTCCAGAAGTAAAACCATCAAGTTGTATATATGGGGAAGCGGACTCCTCTTATCTCGGGGGAAAGATACCAATCGCAGGAGCAGCAGGAGATCAGCAAGCAGCTTTGTTTGGACAGACCTGTTTCCATGCCGGAGAGGTGAAGAATACCTATGGAACTGGCTGTTTCCTTCTTATGAATACAGGAGAAAAACCAGTATTTTCTGAAAATGGGTTGGTAACGACTATCGCGTGGGGATTAAATGGAAAAGTAAACTATGCGCTGGAAGGCTCTATTTTTGTGGCGGGTGCCGCGATACAGTGGTTGCGCGATGAGTTGAGAATTATTGATTCTTCGGAGGATTCCGAGTATATGGCGCAAAAAGTGGCAGATACAAATGGTTGTTATGTTGTTCCAGCATTTACAGGCCTTGGTGCGCCGTATTGGGATCAGTATGCAAGAGGTACAATTGTTGGCATTACGCGCGGGGTAAATAAATGTCATATCATTCGCGCAACACTTGATTCCATTGCATATCAGGTAAATGATGTTCTAGCGGCGATGGAAGCAGATGCAAAGCTTTCTATTCCTTCTCTTAAAGTTGACGGTGGTGCAAGCGCAAATAGTTTTTTAATGCAGACGCAGGCAGATATTATCAATCTTGCTGTGATACGTCCGAAATGTATAGAGACAACTGCAATGGGCGCTGCGTATTTGGCAGGGCTTGCAGTGGGGTATTGGGCAGATTTGCAAGAGGTCAGAAAAAACTGGGCAAGTAATTGTGTTTTTCACCCTTCGATTGAAAGTATAGACCGAGAAAGCCGCATAAAAGGTTGGAAGAAGGCTGTCAGATATGCATATGGATGGGCAAAGGAAGTCTAAAACGAACAGGGAAGATTTCTTCCCTGTCCGTTTGGTTAAGTTTGTTATCCAAGCATTCTTCTTACCTGTCCGTCGGCATTATTTATCAGTTTGCGCTGCATCATAATGCTGTATGTATTGAGTACTTGTTGTTTTTTTAGTTCCATAGAACCCTGTGCGTAATTGGTGTCCTCGATACGGCTCTGCGCAGCAGTCATATTGTAGGCTGCGTAGGTATTATAAGCAATATTATGATCGAGTCCGTTGTAGGCAGCGCCAAGATAGCTTCGCTTGGTGCTAACCTTTTCAAGTGCTTTGTCAATGTCTGCCACATCGAAATTTCCAGATGTCACATCATAGTTTGCAATGCCAAGTGCCTCGAGAGAAAACTGTGGCATGTCAATATTCATGCCGCCGCCGTCCGCGTTGGAAGCTACATGTGAACTGCCCATAGAGCCGTCAAGAACGTTCATCTCGTTAAATTTGGTCTGTGCAGTGATGCCGCCAATTGATTGTTTGAGTTGGTCAATCTCAGCTTGAATTGCGCTTCTGTCCGAGCTGGAATATAAACCATTGGAAGCTTGGATGCTCAATTCACGAATTCTCTGCAAAGAGTCTGTGACAGACCCGATTGCGCCGTCTGCTACATTGAGCATATTTTGAGAAGTTTGTGAATTGCTAACTCCGACATTGGTACCACCGACACGGCTTTTTAATTTGTTGGCAATTGCGAGTCCTGCCGCGTTATCTGCTGCGGTGTTGATGCGCTTTCCACTGGAGAGAGAGCGATAAGTCCGGTACATATTCCGATTGTTGTTTGACAAATAAGATATTGAAGAAATTCCCATAATAATCCTCCTTTCTAAACATTTATCCTATTATCACATCTTTATCATAACACATTGCTATAGAGGCTGCAATAATTTTTGTGGATGGTTGAATGGCAGTTAGATAGGAGGCAAATTTTATATTCAATTTTTTAGATAAAACTATGCATTTGTTAAGGTTTAGGGTATAATAAAATCATCAAATTACGAGGAGGTAATGAAAATAATGGGATTTTTAACAGGAAAGACAGCAATTATTACAGGTGCAGGCAGAGCAGTACTAAGTGATGGAAGATGTGGTTCCATCGGATATGGAATTGCGACAGCCTACGCCAAAGAAGGTGCGAATCTGGTTATCACTGGGCGAAATGTAAAAAAACTTGAAGATGCCAAGGAAGAATTAGAGCGGTTGTACAATATTAAGGTGTTGATTGTTCAGGCAGATGTCAATGCTGGGGCGGACAATGAGGCGGTGGTAAATCATGTGGTGCAACAGACAATAGATACCTTTGGCAGTATTGATGTGCTAATTAACAATGCGCAGGCATCTGCTTCTGGCGTACCTCTGGCAGAACATACGACGGATCAGTTTAATCTTGCGTTGTATTCAGGACTCTATGCCGCATTTTACTATATGAAGGCGTGTTATCCGTATCTTGCCAAGACAAAAGGTTCTGTCATTAACTTTGCGTCAGGTGCCGGGCTTTTCGGCAATTTTGGACAGTGTGCTTACGCAGCAGCAAAAGAAGGGATTCGCGGATTGACGCGCGTGGCTGCGACAGAGTGGGCAAAAGATGGAATCAATGTCAATATTGTTTGTCCGCTTGCATGGACAGCGCAACTTGAGCAATTTGAAAAAGCATATCCTGATGCTTTTAAACAAAATGTTAAGATGCCGCCTGCTGGGCATTATGGTGATGCAGAACTTGAGATTGGGCGGGTATGTGTACAGCTTGCCTCTCCAGATTTTAAATATATGACAGGCGAGACTTTGACGTTGGAAGGCGGAATGGGACAGAGACCGTAAGTGTGAGGAGAAAATCATGTCATACACTGCATTATACAGAAAGTTTCGTCCCGACATTTTTGATGATGTCAAGGGACAAGATCATATTGTCACAACACTCCGAAATCAGATTAAGGCGAATCGCATTGGACATGCCTATCTTTTCACAGGTACACGCGGAACAGGAAAGACAACAATTGCAAAGCTTTTTGCCAAATCTGTAAATTGTGAGAATCCTGTGAATGGCAGTCCATGCGGACAGTGTAGAAGCTGTCAGACAATCGCTTCCGGCGCCAGTGTGAATGTGATTGAGATTGATGCTGCGTCCAACAATGGTGTGGATAATATTCGAGAAATTATTGATGAAGTATCTTATTCTCCAGTTGAAGGCAAATATAAGGTTTATATTATTGATGAGGTGCATATGCTTTCCATAGGAGCTTTTAATGCGCTTTTAAAGACCTTGGAGGAACCGCCTTCATATGTGATTTTTATTCTGGCGACCACGGAAGTACACAAAATTCCAATAACAATACTTTCGCGTTGCCAGCGTTACGATTTTAAGCGAATTACTATAGAGACGATTTCAGACCGCCTGCGTGATTTAATGGCACAAGAACAAGTTCAAGTTGAGGAACATGCACTGAAATACATTGCAAAGACTGCCGACGGCTCGATGCGCGACGCACTAAGTCTTTTGGACCAATGTATTGCATTTCACTTTGGAGAGGAGTTGACCTATGACAAAGTGCTCGACGTTCTGGGGGCAGTCGACACGGAAGTGTTTGTACGGTTGTTGGAACAGATACAGGCACGCAACATCTCAGGCTGCATTGCCCTTCTTGAAGAGGTGGTTATGCAGGGACGGGAGCTGACACAGTTTGTCATAGATATCACTTGGTATTTGCGCAATTTGCTGCTTGTAAAGACTTCTGACCACGATATTGAGGAGGTTATAGATGTGTCCAGTGAGAATCTTGCGCGCCTCAAAACAGAGGCAGAGGCGATGGAGGCAGAGGAAATTATGCGTCAGATTCGTATATTTTCTGAACTTTCCACTCAGATTAAGTATGCAACACAGAAGCGCATTTTAATAGAAATAACGCTGATTAAATTGTGCAGACCTGCGATGGAGACGACAAATGACGCTGTTGTAGCGCGCGTGAGGGATTTGGAGAAAAAAATTGAAAAAGGTGTTGTGCAGGCAGCTCCTGCTGCGATACAATTAACACAAGAACCAGAGCCAATGAGGCCAGTAATGCCAAAGGCGATTTCAGAAGATATCCGACAGATTGTGGACGGATGGCGTGGAATTGTGGCAGAGGCAGGACAGCCGTTAAAGACACATCTAAAAAATGCGCGGTTAAGCCTAGGCAATGACAATCAACTGATTATTGTGGTAGAAGATGGGGTGGCATATGATTATCTGAATAAAGAGGGAAATCACAAGTATGTTGAAGATATGATATCTAATTTTATAGAGAAGCAGGTGTCTGTACAGGTGCAGAGTCTGCCGCCCGGAAGACGGTTTGATGAGAGCTATGTTGATCTTGCAAAAGTGATCAATATGGACATAGAGATTGAGGATGAGTAAAAGAAGAAAAAGAAAAGGAGCATGGAATAATGGCAAAAAGAGGAGGCTTTCCGGGGGGGATGGGTATGCCCGGAAACATGAATAATCTGATGAAACAAGCACAGCGTATGCAGCGTCAGATGGAAGAAGGACAAAAGGAACTTGAGACAAAGGAATTTTCTGCAAAGGCAGGCGGTGGGGCAGTTGAAGTTGTTGTGACTGGCAAAAAGGAGATTGTGAAAGTGACGCTCTCAGAGGAGGCAGTGGATCCAGAGGATATAGAGACTTTGCAGGATTTGATTATGGCAGCGGCAAATGAGGCGCTACGTCAGGCGGAGGAAGCGAATAATGAGCTGATGGGAAAAATAGGCGGCTTTGGCGGACTTGGTGGAGGATTACCTTTCTGATGGAACTTTACAGTGGATATATCAACCAGTTAATTGAACAGTTTGCAAAACTTCCGGGAGTGGGAAACAAGTCTGCGCAGAGGCTTGCACTCCATATCATCAATATGCCACCAGAACATGTGGAACGCTTTGCACAGATTATGGTGGATGCACGAAAAAATATTCACTACTGTAATACTTGCTGTACGCTTGCAGACAAAGAGATTTGTCCCATTTGTGCCAATCCAAAGCGCGATCACGGAACGATTATGGTTGTGGAAAACATTAGAGACTTAGCCGCATATGAAAAGACTGGAAAATATTTAGGGGTTTATCATGTGCTGCATGGGGCAATTTCTCCTATGCTTGGAATCGGACCAAATGACATTAAGTTGAAAGAGCTTGTAAAGCGTCTTGAAGGGGAAGTGGAGGAGGTTATTATAGCAACCAACTCGAGCCTTGAAGGAGAGACGACAGCAATGTATATCTCAAAGCTTATTAAGCCAACAGGGGTAAAAGTGACACGTATTGCAAGCGGTGTGCCAGTAGGTGGTGATTTGGAGTGCATTGACGAGATGACCCTGTTGCGTGCACTTGAGGGCAGAACAGAGCTGTAAAGTGTAATTTTATAGGGGAAACACTATAAAAAGTAATGTAGTTATCAATTGTTCAGATAGATTATAATGAGATAGATAAAAGTACTTAAATAACAAAGAAAGAGGGAAAATGAATGGCAATCACAACAAAAAATTTTGGAAAAACACCAGACGGAACAGAAGTTAACCTTTACACCATCAAAAATGATAAAGGTTTCAGTGCAGAGGTGACAAACTTTGGGGCAATTCTTGTCAATCTTTTTGTACCTGACAAGATAGGAAATACCGCAGATGTCGTGCTTGGCTATGATACTGTTGAGGGGTATCTGACAAACGGTTGTTTTTTTGGAGCGACAATAGGGCCGAGTGCAAATCGCATAGATAATGCGCGTTTTACAATTGATGGAGAAACCTATCAACTTGCGGTAAATGATGGTACAAACAATCTCCACAGCGATGATGATAAGGGATATCACAAAAGAGTTTGGAATGTAGGTTTAAAAGACAACAGTGTTGTATTTTCCCTGACAGATCCAGATGGTTCTATGGGATTTCCCGGCAACAAAAGCGTACAAGTTACCTATACTGTGACAGAGGACAATGAGCTTAAGATAGAATATCAAGTGACAAGTGATAAAAAGACTTTAGTAAATATGACAAACCATACATATTTTAACCTTGCTGGACATCAATCAGGAAACATTGAGTCGCATAGACTATGTATTAATGCATCTCATTACACACCGATTTTTGAACGCTTGATTCCTACAGGAGAGCTTGTGGAAGTCGCTGGTACTCCTTTTGATTTTAGAACAATGAAAACAATTGGCGACGAAATTGATGTGGATAATGTTCAGTTAAAATATGGTCAGGGTTATGATCACAATTATGCGCTCGATGGTTTTGATGGTTCCCTTCAAAAAGTAGCTTCTGTAGAAGAACCTACCACAGGAAGAAAGATGGATGTTTATACAGACCAACCCGGTTTGCAGTTTTATGCTGGAAACTGTATTGTACCACAGACAGGAAAGAAAGGAGCTTCCTATGGAAAGCGCAGCGGACTTTGTCTAGAGACACAGTGTTTCCCAGACGCTATAAATCAACCGCAATTTCAAGATGTTATTTATGGACCTGAGAGACCTTATAAAACAACAACTGTATATCGGTTTTATAACGAATAAATCGTTTCAATAAAAATATATTAGCCACCTGCAATTGCAGGTGGTCAGACTGTCAAAAAAGTCGGCAAAAGCCGGCTTTCAGACTGTCAAAAAAGTCGGCAAAAGCCGGCTTTTTTTGATATAATAAAACTAGAGGTGATGCATATGCTGACGAAAGCAAAATCAGAAAGAAATACTTTGGAAATAATAAGTCTGGAACATCTTGTGCCGCAGGACCA
>JAAZZQ010000019.1 GCA_014239155.1 Lachnospiraceae bacterium
CGCTTCCTCTGCCGTTACATACATTTTCTTTCCATTCTCCATATAGTCCTGTCCTTTCCTTTTTTATTTTAGGTACACATATGTGACCTTTATGTTTTTATTATACAGTACACTTTTGTGAACGCCAAGTATTTATTTTAAATTTTTATACACAAATGTGTCCTGATGTGATAGAATTTAACTAGGCACTAACGAATATCACAAAAATCGGAGGTATTGGCATGACTACCGGGGAAAAGATTAAACACTTTCGGAATTTGCGCGGCATATCACAGGAAACGCTCGGACAGCTTTCCGGCATCAATTCCGCCACAATAAAAAAATATGAATATGGAATCCGCAATCCAAAGCCCGACCAACTGATGAAAATTGCAAATGCTTTGGGTATCAGTATCAATGTTTTCATGGATTTTGATATAGAAACAGTATCAGATGTATTGTCTTTGATTTTGAAAATAGACGAGCAATTAGATATGAACTTTGAAGCAGAAAGGTACGAGGACGGAAGTTTCAATCCCTCTACAATTAAAATATCCTTTAAGAACTCTCTGCTCAATCATAAATTAGGCGTATACATGAAAGCAAGAGAATTACAGGAGAACCTTTTGAATGATACGGAACGCTTCTCGTCAGAGGAAGAACACCAACGGGCGATTGAAGCACTCTCAAAAGATTTAGACGCTGTTAAACAAAGTATTCTTGATGACAGCAAGATTGTAAAAAAGGGCGTTAGCGGTATATATGTAAAAATATATCCCGAAAATGAATAGATTAAAGGTACATTCGCTAAAAGGAGTACACTATGATTAAAAAGAGTGTCTTAAAAGAAATTGATAAAGCAATAAAAAATATTTGTCTTCATAATATCTGCACGGATTATGGTAATGGCTTTCTAATAAAAGAAGCAAGCCTTCAATGCAGTTTATATCACCATTTACAAAATGAATTAAATCCTCTACTACAAGAAAATCAACTATATATTTATCCCGAATTTTACTTTAAAGAACTAAAATTTTTCGCAGATTTAGCGATTGTTGAAATGGACATGACATTAGAAACAACATGGTTATCTGAAAGAATGACTGACATAGCTGCTATTATAGAATTAAAATATGATGGTGGAAATGCCTTGTCAACATCCGATTACATCAAAACTGATATGCCAAAATTGAAAGAATATGTTCGCAACTTAAATTATGATTGTCAATATTATTTTGGCGTAATTTATGAAACGGAGTGCGAATGGCTACATTGGTTTGATAAACGAAGTACTAATAATTTGGCAAATAGACGTTTGACAGAATTGAACGCAGGATATTTAGATGAAACCATATACTTTGAAGTAAACTCATATAACAATATGAACTTTCAGCATAAGAAAACTCTTTGCAATATGATTTTTTAATTCATACATAAAACACCACGTAAACAAAAATATTTTGCAGATTTTCTGTAATTATAAATAATTTATCGCACTTTAGAAAGCCTTAGTGACATTTCCATTTTCTTGTGATATATTGGACTTCCACTTTTAAGAAAAGGAGTTGATAACATATGCCACAGATGAACAAAGGCGGTAAATTTATTTTCGGAAAATCACTGATACGAGAGGATTTGACAATCCATCTCCCAACACAAGCACTTGCAGAATACAACGCCACAGTAGAGGGAAAAGTCTATCTTTTTACCGGAAGCAAAGTCACTGGCGGCTTTTGCGTGACAAGAAAAGGATTATTAGAACCGTCGAAACTGGGACACATTCTTACCGATAATCCGGCTTTACAGAATTATCAGACCACAGAAGGGGAATTTATCAAATACAAAGGGCGGTCATATTGTTGGGTAAATATTTCAGAAAATGGAGTAATTCAGCTTAATCAGCAAGTATTAGACTTCCTCAATTTGAAAATTGGGATGGAACTGTTATCTATCCGAAGCAGCGATATTGCTTTTACAATGGGCGCAACTGGTCCTCTGTTGGAAAGAGCCAATAATTACGAGGGCGAAATTAAACTTTATTAAACGAGTATCCACAAATTTTGTGCTTAAACCTCTTGAAACATTCCACATACAATGGTATTATAACAATACAAAGGGAAAGCACCCACTCCAAAGTGGATGCTCCGAGTTTAGGCTAAGAAATGTCCTTACGGACACCGCCTATCCTGTTGGCAGACAGGATAGGCATTTTTATTTTCGCTTGTTTCTCTTATCGAGAAAGGCAAGCAACGCAACAATTAAGCTACCAAAGGACATCAGCAATGCTAATATTCCAATGAAAATCGAAATGATTTCAAAAGCTGTCATCGGCGCCACCTCCCTTCCAACGTACTATGTACGTTTTGTATTACCGGCACGCCGGTTTTCATAAACTCGGGAGGCTACCACCCTGTCATGGGTACTTTCCGTAGATGTATTGTAACACGAAGAAATATGAATGACAATTAGTTTTTCAGATTTCAAGCAGGTATCATGATACCCGCCCCAAATCCAGTATTCATCAAATATTTAGAGCCATTTTAGAGCCAACAGGCATAAAGCAATCCCGTAAACGCCCATTTTATCAGCATTTCCGGGATTTTATCCGCTATTCGAACTCGGCGTGTTCTTTGTTGTTAACTGTATTTGTTTAAGTTTTGTGCGAATACACACCCGTTTTAACATCAATTATTATAGCTTACTGATTTTCTGTTGCCAAAATGTTGCCATTATTCTTCTAGATTTTTTTCAATATTTATATCCGATTCTTTAAGCACTATTCTCATCTCTCTTTTTTGCTCAATTATACATTGTTGCAATTCTCTCTCCAAATCTCGAAGTTGCATATAAATACGTTTTCTATTCTTCCCCCTAGCATATCGCTTAAAAATATTCATTAATTCCTCTAAATTTAACACCTCAATCAGTTCAGGGCTCATAGTCAAAGAAAACATTTTTATACGTGATACCATCATTCTGAAATACTCTATTATTTCTTCTCCGAGCATATCATCTTCAACATACAATTCTCGCTTTCTCTCAAAAATCCGAGTTTGAATGTGTTCCATATACTCTATTGGTAATAAATTCTCTGGACTTGATAATACACTATTTTGCTTTCTTAGCAACTGTAAAATCTCTTCTATAGGAGAATTCTCTGGTTGCACCAAACCAGTCCCCTTTTTTTGCTTACTACTTAATCTAAAACGATTTATAACGTCATTGACTTCTGTTTCCATTGTTGTCCACATAGCTTCAAAGGCATTTTTCAAAATATTGTCATCCAATGGCTGCTCAAGAGTTTTATTGATAGAACAAATAAGCTGGTAGAAGTCGTCTTTTTCAAACTTAGTTGCTTGATAACGTGATAACGGTCCTCGTATATCAGAAGGTTTTATATCAATCATTAGCGCAGCAACCTTCGAATCAAGTGTTTTTGCAATAGCTCCTGCCTCAAAATTAACCCATGGAGCATTTGTATTTTCTGCCGTTAAGCAAATTATACCATACTTACACTCTGAAAGTTGCGTGGTAATAGTTCTATCCCAATTATCCCCCTTTTCAATATCTTCTGGTGAAAAAAACACTTCAACAGACTGTATGATACATGGAATCCATTTTTTTAATATTTCTGCAATTTTTCGACTCAAATCGCCTGACCAACTCACAAAAATTTTCATCTATTTGTACCTCCATTTTCTTATCAAAAGTTAAATAAGAATCCAATTATCCGATATTCTACAGCTAAATTACTGGAATAATTATATTATAATAAATTCTCATAAAATGACAACTACTTTCTAAATATTACGCAATATATCAACTCGAACTTTACAAAAGATACTAATGTCTTTACTATTGCCTCAATTATTTAATCCTTTTGTTTCCATATATGCAATTCTCATATAAATACTGCACCTAAGGAAAAAGGAGAGCAATATTATCTGCCTCTATGCTTCTCTTTCCTTTTCTGCTGTTTCAGCTCAAACTGCCGCTGCTTCTCTGCTTCCCGTTTCTCACGGCTCACAGTCTTGCGTTCAATTTTCAACTGCTCCTGCTGTAATTTCAAAGCCTGTTGCGATTTTGTACCAATCCTGGTATTCTGTATTTGTTTCCTCACTTCTCGCTGTACCCGTTTAGGATTACGGCTTGCTTCTTTTATATCAGTTGCCACAGCCGGACTAAATCGTAGCCGATAGTAATTTTTCAAAACGAAATCATATATTTCATAGTCTTTTGGTTCTGCGCCAAACGTAACCTTACATACAGACAGCTTTCCGTCCAATACACGTTCAAACACTCCCACCCAAAATGGTTCTTCAAAAAATACTGTCAGCTTTCCCGAAACTTTGTCCATGACAATTCCTCCTTAAAATAATTGTGATGAACAAAGAACGGACGACCCTAAGGAGGGAGGGCTACTTACACCATAATGGTGCGACTGGACTACCTACCAGTTCTGCAAAATTGCCTTGCGTTGTGTTTTTATCTCTGCTCTTATATATTACCATATAAACGTGCATTTTTCCATAAAAAATGGCAATCTACTTATTATCGCAAACTGCCACATTATCATTGTCCCGTATCTGTATTAACTACATGGTGCTAGCACCATGTTCAAATCACTACTAAGGAAAAATTTCCCCTTTTCCTCCACAGACCGGAATTGACGCTATTGTTAAATCAATTCCAATGCTCTTTTATACAGTGGGTCTAAATCACAGCCACAACTTCCACATTCTTCATCTGCCTGATTGCCGATACTAATGTATCTTTATCAGCTTTTCCGTCCAACCATTGCTTTGCCGGAATGGATATTAAATCCCAACCAGACGCAACAAACTTTTCCATAATTGATTTTAACTCTTCCATAGTGTAACTCCTTTCAAATCAGCCATTTTTAATTCTGCAAATATGAAGTTGTCAAAGTAACTCAATTAACCAGTTATCAAGGAATTGCATTTGTTCCTCGGTGTGAAACCAATGCTCTCCATTCTCCATAATGGTAAGTGAAATGTCATGTTCTAAAGCAAAATCCGAAACCGTACCATAAGAGATTAAATTATCCTTTGCTCCATACAATATTGCTGTTGGAACCGTCCATACAAAAGGGTTTTCCCTGACATAACAAAGGTAATCCCATGATAAGTTTTCTCCAAAGGCAGTTTCAATTTCTTTTCTTTCCCGCAACTCGTTTTCCGTCACATTTGCCCATAACATCATATCACAAATTAGCTTCTCCATATTTACAACAGGTGAAATAAAGAAAGCTCGTTCTATGTTTTCTTTCTGCAAAGCATTCATGGCAAAGAAAGCACCTATGCTATTTGCAATGAGGATAGCGAAATGATAACCCCTGCAAGCCTTATGAAACAGGGCTGGAAATTCCTCGTTTGCTTCCCACGGTGTTTGAGAGTGATAATTTAAGCCAAGTACATCACTTTTGGGAAACAGGGGTTTGTAATGCTCCGCTTCATCGGGGCTACCACCTTTCCCATGAATATATAAAACTAATTTGTTCATATCATTACCTCGTCAAAATTCCGGTTTGTTTATATCTTTCACGCCTTGATTATACCACTCCCGCCCTCTGTTTTCCACCATAAAATATAGGGCATAGCAACCGCCACGCCCTGCACTCCTTATCGCTCCAACAATTTTTCTATTTTGTATTTCTGCCCTTTCAAGTCATTCTGCTTCTCGTATAGGCTATTACGCTCTTTACAAAGTTCTTTCATACGTTCCAACTGCGCCCTCACTCCTTCTCGACAATCTGGCTCTATCTTTTTATATTCCCCGGTCAGATTGCGGATTGTATTATTGTTTTCCTTTATCTGCTCCGAAAGACATACCCAGTCTATCAGATTTTGCACTTCCTTATCCGTTTCGTAAAGGTCTGTTTCTGCTACGATTTTAGCACACAGACGCACCATGACTTTCTTTTCCATATCCGTCATATCCTGTCAATCCCCTTTCCTATCTGCTCATTTCAAAGGTACGTTTCGGGCGTTTCTTTGCCCTTTCTGCCTGTTCTAATGCCTTTGACCGTTCCACTATCGACTGCACTTGTTCCCTGCCGAAATGACGTTCCAAACGCCCCAAATCAGACACTTTTTCCTGCAACCGGTCTATGGTGTCGCTCTGCTCCATAACCTTATCCGTCAAGCGGCTAATCTGTATCTTTTGCCCATCTACTTTGGCGGTCAGCTTCTTGCCCTGCTCCGTAAGCTGTACGCATTTGATTGTCAGACTTTTTACTATCTCTTTTAATTTCTCCACAAGTGGTAACGCCTTTTTATCTCGGTAAGCCTTTGCGCTCATCAATGTGCCCGGCTCCGGCAACTGCCATTCTGCATCTTCATCATAAACGTGAATATTTCGCTCCATGACTTCCTTAGACTGCGCCATTTTGTTAAGTTCCTGCTGTAACTTTTTCTGCTGTTTCTCCAATTTTTCATTTTCGGATAACCGCTTTTCCTTATCCTCCGTCAGCGTTTCCGCCTGCTCTTTCAAAAGATGATTTGATACAGAAAGTTCTGATACTTCCTGCCGGATTGCTTCACCTTCTCTCCGTATCTGCTCCGTTTCTTGCTCTGCCACTGTCTGCTGATGAAGAATATCGGATAATTCCTCTTTACTGCCGGAAATCTCCTGTTCCAGTTCTGCGACCTCTTTTGCCCGTTCTTTTTTCTCGAAATCCAAAACAGACAGATGTTTCTCATGCGTTCCTTTCTTCTCCCACTCAATGCCATGCCGCAGCATGATAGCGGAAAGCTGTTCTTTTTCTGCCGCCGCCCACTGGTTGCGTTCTGTTTCGCTCCTCGTGCCGCCCTTAAAGCCAAGTTCAGCCAATGCCTTTTTTAATGACACCCTTGTTTCAAGCCCTCTCTTGCTTCCAGTCGTATAGGGTATGAAATCTATATGCAGGTGCGGTGTAGCTTCGTCCATGTGGAGATGTGCCGAGAAAACTCTCAACGTGGGATTGCGCTGCCTAAAGCCCTGCATATATTCATCAAGAATTTTCGCCGCAATCTGCCCGTCCTCTGTCTTTGCTCCCATATCGTCCTTATTGCCAATCTGTACGATAATCTCATGGAACGGCTTTTCCTGTTTGCCGGAACAGATTTTCTCATAATAATCATCAATCCGGCGGTCACTTCTGGTCTGCTTCTCATTGTACTGAATAAGTGCTTCATCAAATAATTCGTGATACACGTCCTTGATATTTTCGTTGCAATATTCCACGTTCAGACTGCTCCGCTCCGGGTCAGTGTTCTTTGCGTGGAATTTTCTGCTGTTATGGTTGACAGAGCCTTTCCCTGTCATAACGCTGATTGTCCGCTTCAATAAATTTCCCTTTCTCCCTTATCGGGTAAACTGCGCCGACAGGCGCATAGCCTTTGTTACTTTCTGCGAAAGTAACGCAAAAGCACTTTCGACAGGCTACGCTCTATCAAAAGTGCCTTTGCGCCCTGCCGGGGGCTTTTCCGTCCTTGCGGACGGGGCGGCTTTTCACCGCCCTGTTGCCGCCGCTTTCCGGCTTTCTTCCCAACACCGCAACAATGCAATCTCTATAATCTCTGCAACCTTGCAATTTTCAAGAATGCAATTCCAAGACTGCAAAATTCTAATACCCTGCATTGTTGCGCTGTTGCCTTTCTCCGTCCGTCACTGTCTGATTTTATCCAGTTCCCAATGCCACGCATTGTTTATCCGCTTTGCCCTGATTCCTAATTCTTTCTTTGCATTTTCCAACGTTCGCTTCGATATGCCCTGTTCGTCCGCAAGATTGAAAATCTCATTGCTCTGCATGGCGTTGTTTGTTTCTGCCAGTTCCCGGAGCAGCCGCTTTGCCTGTTCCATTTTATTTGCTTTGGGAGCGATACCGCCTAAGACTTCATCTGCTGTTATCTCATAATCTCCAAGCCAGTGAAAACCGTCCTCTGACAGTACAAATGCTTTTGGGTGTCCGAATGCCGCAAGGTTATTTTTAATCTGCACCACAGCCCTTGTATTTTCTTCTCCCTCAACTCTGCCGACTAAGAGAACGCTTCTCGCAACTGCAAAGAAATCAATCGAACCCATTCCCCTGTATGCCGCTTTGTTTCCTGCCGCCTTGTTCATGTGCCCGACAAGCACAATCGCACACTGATATTTCTCTGCTAGTGCCGCTAACCGCTTTGTCATGTCCCTTGCTTCATTTGCCCGGTTCATATCCATGCCGCCGCCCAAATAGGCTTGTATCGGGTCTAAAATCAATAACCTTGCTTTTGTCCGTGTAACAGCTTCTTCCAATCGTTCATCTATCATAGAAAGAGATTTTATGCTTTCGTCAATGACTAAAATATTTTCACAGTCTGCCCCTGCCTGTTCTAACCGGGGCTTTACCGTATCAGCAAGACCGTCCTCCGCACTCTGATATATTACATTCAAAGGCTCTGTAAGATTCATTTCACTGTCTATGCCTTCTCCTTTAGACAGTTTCGCCGCTATATTCAGTATAAAGGTTGTCTTTCCGTCCCCCGGATCGCCCTGAATGATTGTCAGCTTGCCATAAGGGATAAAAGGAAACCACAGCCAAGACACTTCCTGCGACTGTATCTCCGATAATTTAATCAACTGCAATTCGATTTTTGTTTCTTCCATAATGCCCTTCCTTTCTGAAAAATCGTTGCCACTGGAAGAAACCTCTGCTATACTGATATTGTGATTGTTGATAACAGAGGTTTTCCAGTTATCACAGCCCTAACAGTTGCCGCTGTCGGGGCTATTTTCTTCTACACCAGTGGTGTTACCCTGCCACAAATATTTTGCTCCGTCCAACATCCAAAGGATAGCTTTCAACATATCCTCATAAGATGTCTGCAATTCTCTGATTTCTTCGTTAGTTACATCCGGCTTTTCATTTTTTATCTGCCCTGCCAGTTCTTTCATGCGGTTCTGCATTTCCTGCAACTTTTCCACAATCTGATATACCGTTTCTTTCTTCCCTACCACGCATACATGATTGTAAATACAGGAACGGACAAAATAATCTTTCTTCTTCATGCCGCTTACAAAAATCTTTGCTTCGATTTCTTCCCGTTCCCTGGGAGAAATGCGAAAGCTGATTGTTGGATATTTGTGTATTCCACTCATTCCTCTGTACCCTCCTTAAACTCTGTGTTCAACAACTCTGCCATTTGTATCTGTTCTGTCGGAAACATATGGGCGTATCGAAACGTAATATCCACACTTTCATGCCCTACCCTGTTCCCGATTGATACCGCTGAAAATCCCATACTGATAAGCAAGGAAACGTGTGAGTGCCGCAAATCGTGGATTCTAATGCGTTTTACCCCTGCCTTTCCCGCTCCTCTTGTCATTTCATGGTGCAGGAAACTCTTCGTCAGATGAAAAATCCTGTCTGTCGGAAGAAAACCGTACAATCTGCTGATATAATCTTTTAGTTCCTCACACAAGAAATCCGGCATACTGACATTTCGCTTGCTTTTCGGTGTTTTCGGGTCTGTAATCACATCTTTTCCCTCCAACCGCTGATATGATTTTGTTATCCGAATGACCTTATTATCAAAATCAATATCCTGCGGCGTGAGTGCTAATAATTCGCCAACACGCAACCCACACCAGTATAAAATCTGAAACGCTTGATAAGAATATGGCTTGTCTTTTACTGCATCAATAAATTTCAGATATTCTTCTTTCGTCCAGAAAAGCATTTCCTCCGCTTTTCCTTTTCCAAGCGGCCCGGCTTTGACAACGGGATTGCTCTTTAATTCGTAGAACCGTACCGCATGATTAAACAATGCGCTCAACTCCGATTGCAAAGTTTTCAGATAAGTCGGTGCATAAGGCTTTCCCTTTTCATCACGATAGGAAATCTGCTCATTCTGCCACTGGATAATATCTTTTGCACGAATATCGCACATTTTCTTATTTTCAAAGTACGGTAACAATTTTGTGCGTAAGATATGCTCCTTTGTCAGCCAAGTATTGTGCTTCAGCTTTGGCTTCATATCCCTTGTGTATGCCTGTACAAATTCCCCAAAAGTCATATCCAAGTCAGCCGCTTCTTTCATACGGAAATGATGTTCCCACTCCGTAGCTTCTCTTTTGGTTTTGAAACCTCTCTTGACTTTCCGGCAGTTCTTCCCCGTCCAGTCGTAATAATGAAACGATACATACCATGTTCCACGCTGTTCATCTTTATATGCCGCCATAATCCGCCCTCCTTAATGCGCCGCCTGTTCCATTCCATAAAATTTTTCTTCATAGTATTTTCTGCTGACACGTCCGGCTATTGTGATAAACCCTTTTTCTTCCAGTTCCTCATTCATCTGTCGTACTAATTTGTAAGCAAATGGTTTGGAAACACCCAACTCCTGCGCTACCTCCCCGGCAGTTACAAATAGCTCATTCTTCATTCAACATCCTCCTTTTATTTAGCGTATTTGTTAAATCTTGTATATGTAGTATACTTAACATTTCTGTTATTGTCAATAGCTTATTTGTTAAACTTATCTTTTTTATTAAATTTAGCATTTCTGATAAGTTTTTGTTGCTGTATTATCTCAATTATGCTAGAATATAGGAGAACCGTAGAAACATAGATTTGAGAGGTTACACATGGACTATACGATACGAGAAATACAAAAACAGGAATATCCGTTACTGGATAATTTTCTATACGAAGCGATATTTATTCCAGAGGGCATTGAACCACCACCCAAAACCATTATCGCATCTCCCGAATTGCAGGTTTATGTTGAGCATTTCGGAGCGTTAAAAGATGATTGGGGATTAGTAGCAGAGGTTGACGGAAAAGTTGTCGGTGTTGTTTGGGTTCGTATCATGAATGATTACGGACATATAGATGATGAAACACCCTCTTTGGCAATCTCTTTGTGTAAAGAATATCGAGGCTTTAGCATTGGGACAGCCATGATGAAAGAAATGCTTGCCCTGCTTAAATCACATGGGTACAGCCGGGTTTCCCTTTCTGTTCAAAAAGCCAATTATGCGGCAAAGCTATATTTAAAGGTTGGCTTTGAAATTGTAAGGGAGAGCGAAGAAGAATACATTATGGTGAACTGCTTATAACAAAATTTATAAATAAATTTGTGAAAGGACATTCCATTTATGAGAATCCGAGCATATATACCCGGCAAAGATTACGAATATGTATCAAAATGGATTGATAACGAAAGAACTCACGCCTTTTGGTGTGCAAATCTTTTGCCCTATCCCATGACACAAAAATCTTTCCATGATTTTTTGGAGAAAAATGCAATGGACTGGACGGATTGTGCTTATGTAGCAACAGAAGATAATGGACAGCCAATCGGCTTCTTCTGTTATTCTGTCAATACAGCAGATAATATCGGTTTTCTTAAATTTATTGTCGTTGATAAAACGAAACGGAGAAAAGGCTACGGAAAAGAAATGTTGAATCTGGCTCTGCAATATGCTTTTCAGATAACCGGCGCAAAAGCGGTTCAGCTAAATGTTTTTAGTGTAAACACTTTAGCGAAACAATGCTATGAAAAAGTCGGCTTTATTGAAAGAAATATTGATAAAGATGTATTTTCATACCAAAACGAGTTATGGAGCAGATGTAACATGATAGTTTCTAAGCAATCATTCTAAATTTACAGAAAGGACACATGATTATGGTATTAGGAGAACGGATAAAAAGAATACGCACATTCCGGGGCTTGACACAACGTGAATTAGGCTTGAAATTGGGATATGAGGAACGCAATGCTGATGTTCGTATCGCACAGTATGAATCCGGCTATCGTGTTCCCAAAAACAACACCTTAATGGAAATGGCAAAGATACTAAATATCAATTATATCCATTTTATTGGTGTTACTCCCGGTTGTGCCGAGGATATTATGCTTACATTGCTTTGGCTTGATGAAGATGACCGAAGCACGATTCATTTGTTTCAGCTTGTCCGCAATCCCGGCAAAACCAATCATTCCGATGATAAGTCGGTGCGCTACTATGACAATGATGATTGGCCTGCTCATCCACCAGTAGGCATGTGGTTAGAGTATGGCTTAGTCAATGACTTTATGCGTGAATGGTGTTTGCGGAAAGAGCAGTTGAAAAATGGAGAAATTTCAGAGGACGAGTATTTTGAATGGAAAATCAACTGGCCTGCTACGAGTAGTGCCGTTGATGAAAAAGGGAACGATAAGAAAAATAATAGTTTTCAATGGAGAAAATCATAATGTACAAACATAAGCATATCATAACTCGTACATTAGTTAAGCATTTTTACACTACGATTCATATTACTCTACACGATTTTAAAAAATGTATCTGGTTATGGTTCGTATATATAAAACACATCATAATCCAAAAGAAATATGAACCCAAAGAGCCTTTTTTTAAGAGTTTCAAAAACAATAATCAATATACACAAATTTGTTATAATACCGAATTAAAATTAACTGACAATTCCTTTGATTTAATTTTCTTTGAATGGGCAAAGAAAATTGTTCAAAAACCACTATTATATTTCCAGCGTTTCCCTGATAAAGAAACGAATTATAATTTCAGTGGTCAAGACGCATTTTTAAGTAAATTACCAAAATTAAAGGTTACGTCTATAAAGCCTTCAACTTTTTTTGAGGGAATAACATTCAATAACGTAATTTTTGAATCTGTTTGTTTAGAGAAAATTTGTTTCCATAACTGCATTTTTAGAAATTGTGATTTTTTAAATGTAGTTGCTTGCAAAACATCAAGTCTTTTTACCGTTCCAGATTTTAAACAAGGCTTTAGCGCATGTGACTTCTATAATTGCAATTTTAGAAAATGTAATTTAGAAAATATTTTCTTCAGCATAGGTTCTTTATCTCACACCATCTTTGATAGTATGACCCTATGCAAATGTGTATTTCATAGAATGAATTTTAATCATGTTGTATTCTTAGGAAAAACCATCATGAATCAGACTTCCATTCTATCCCCCTCACATAATTTTAACATTATGTTTCGTGGTTCAACGGAGGATTTTCATGTTGACTCAAGGTGCAAAATTACTGCTTTTTGCTATTATGACATTGTTAATTTTACAATTCGACAATATAGGACACATAGATTATTCAAATTTTCCACATATAACGAAATCGCTGATACATATTATGCGATAGAGCAAATATGGACTTCCAATCATATACGAGAAGACGAGCATCATATAGCTAATTTTTATTATCAACGCAAGAAAGCAGAAACCAGAAGCAAAAAAGGTATATCGGCTATACCTTACTATTTATTAGAAGCAATAATAGGGTACGGAGAAAAACCATTCAAAGCATTTATAAGTATAATCTTCTTAATACTTCTATTTAGCTTTATTTATATGTTTACCGGATTTACTCCCAATTCCTCTACTTATTCAATCAACTATTTTAAGAATTGCACTTTTGCTATTAATCGTCAGACAATATTTGATTGGCTCCAAAGTCTATATTACAGTTTTTTTACACTTATAACAGTGGGACAAGGCAGTGCTACTCCAACATCTGGCATTACACAAATAGCTATGTCTGTTGAACTATTATGTGGTTCTATAATCATGACGCTATTTACTGCAACTTTATTTAGGAAATATACCAAATAAATTTATTTAAGAATATAGGTATCAAAAAGGTATCACACTCCACATCAAAAGCCGGAAAGTCCGCTGTTTATGCGGCTTCCCGGCTCTCTGTTCACTATTCGAACTCGGCGTGTTCTTTGTTGTTATTAACTGTATTTGTTTAGCTTTTATACAAATACACGCACTTTTTTACTTCAATTACACCATTTATTCTGGCTTACTGATTTTCTGTTGCCAAAATGTTGCCACGTTTATATTATATAGTTCTAACCTATATTACGCAATACTTTTTATTCCAATGGAGGAATACTTTTGTCACAACGCTGTGCATTTGAATGAGCCAAAACCTTGCCAACAGCTGTGATTTGGAATGCAATTGGTATATTATCCCACCACTCACATAAAGATGCAAGTGCTTTTCTCTTTTTCCATTCACACATAAATCTATCAACTACTTTCTTTTTCAATTCCTCATTGGTATCATATAGGTCAAACACTTCTTCCAAAACATCCTTTTGCTCCCTCGAAAGTTCAAAATGTTGCTTTTCAAGTCGTCCATTTACTACTTTCATATTTACTAAACTTAAAGAATCAATAGAAGTTTTTGTACAAATGGGCAATCTTACATACCCATCTAACAATTCATGATCAACTAATAATGTATTGGGTAATCGTTTTTCTTCCAACAATGAAATAGTATTATCATATTTATCCGTTCCTTTAGGAATACCTGCACAAGCATATCCGTTCAATTGTTCCGGATAAAACTGCTCTATTTTCTTTAACCCGCCAAATGATGACAAACGAACTGCATCTAATATCTCTAAATGGTCTAACCATTCCCTTCCTCTCGGTAATTCAGTATAAATAAGTTTACTAAATGTATCCTCCAGTACATCTAATCCTTCGTTAATGGAATTAGCTATGGGAAACAAACTGCCAACTGCATGTGATACCGTAAGCGCACATAACGCATCATCATCTATTTGATCAACAATCTCAACTGCCCTAGCTATCCCAGCACGAACTTTTCTATTTCTTTCTCCTTTTTGAATCCTATGTACCAATAATTCAGACAACAAGTCATAATCTGCAACCCTTTCTGTTGCTGCTGCTGTCTTGTGTGCTTCCGTTATAAGAAACTGAAATGAGGGATCTGCAAACTTTTCTAATGCACCATCAATCTGCATTATTTTAGGCATAAGCGATTCTTCGAATTGCGCTACTCGCTCGTTTGCACATTCATATGCATCTTTCGAAAAATCTCTTCGTGCAATTGCATACATTTCATTAAATATTTCCCTCGCCCTTTTTTCATCTATTCCCATGATATTTGTAATATTAATTTCGCCAGCTTGTATTTGCTGTGAATTTTCTCCAGCCTTTTGTATTTGTTTATCGCTTCCCACGACTAATTCCTCCAATTTGTGTTTGAACCGCTTCATTGCCTGCTTTTTGATTTTGTTTGATTTTAGAGTTATTTGATTCAATATTCAATCCATCTTCCGATACACCAACAACAGATTTTCCCACTTGTTTTTGTTTCGAACCAGTTCCTGCTTTCTGATTCTGTTTAAGTACACTTTTATTTATACCAATCTTATACCCCGCTATGCCACCTGCACCAGCCCCCAGAAACAAACCAATAATCATAGAAACTAATTCTGTTCCTAATCCATCAAAAAACCATTCCATTTTAATCCTCCTAATTATATGCTTGAATATTTTATAACAAAATAATATTGCACTTTCAACTCTTCGTCAACTATCCAACAATTCCTGATAACTCACCCCCAACACTTTCGCAATAACCTTCAACTCAATATCCGTCACAAACCTTTTGCCACTCTCAATCCTTTGCACAGCATTTTTATCTATATCCAGCCCCGCCATTTGCAGCATATCCGCCAGCTTCCTTTGTGATGTTTTCTCTGGAAGCCGTTCCCGGATTTCCTTTACTTTCTGCCCGCATATATTATTTTCACCATCAGCCGCCTTATTCTTATACATAAATCCTCTCCTGTTTGACATTTAGTGATTGTCATTTTCTCTATTATATGCTAAACTGTAAAAGAAATGACATTTACTAGATGTCAAATATAATATTTTAGTAAAAGGAGTCCATTTATGAAAAGCATACTGTCAGAGCTATATGAAGGAAATATTTTCCCGGCAGAGCAGTATTCTCCCAGAAGTGAAGAATACCGCAAAATCCATCAACGGAACTATCATCATTACGACAGCTTCATTGAAACATTAAGTAAGTTAGAGCCGCCGCTTGATAAACAATTTATAAAAATCATGGACGAACAGCTTGACGTAATCCCCTATGAATTTTCAGAAATGTTTATTGACGGCTTCCGCTTAGGGGCTAGAATCATGATTGACATTTTTCAGGGTGATTTAGGTATCAGGGAAGATGAACCTTCCGCTAAATAGCAAAGCCCCACCAGCCTGTCAAGGGTAAATAAACGGCTATCGCCGCCCTTGACAGACTGGCAGGGCTTCGCTGTATGACACCCAAGAGGGCTTTAAACAGCCCTCCGGCTATCACCGGGCATCTCTATTTTGTTTCCTTCTTTCTGCCCGTTTCTGTTCCCTCAATACCTGCTCCTTCTGTTTTTCCATCTGCACAATGCCGGACACTTTCTCTTTTCCAAGAACCGCCTTTACCCATTCGTAATCCCGTACAAGTTCTTTTAATTCCTGATTTTCCATATAGATTTCATGGAAGCGGTTAGAAAGATTGGCTTCCTTCTCCACAGCCCGGTTATAGGACAGTTGCAGCTTGTCAAACTTTCTGGAAACATCCAGATAGGACGCATAGACAGAACGCAGCACTTTCACCATCTTTTCTATCAGCGGTTTTGCTTTTTTCTCCCGGTATGCCCTACCGCTTTCTATGCTCCCGGCTTCTGGAAGTACCTGTTCTGGATTATCCGAAAATTTTACTGCCAAATGCTCCATATCCTTCACCATTGGAGCAAGCTCCTGCATACGCTTCTGGTACTTATCTGCCTGTTTCTTTGCGCTTTCTCCTTCTTTTTTTGACTTTTCCATGTCATCTTGTAAAGAACGGACTTCATCATCCAATTCGCTCATCTGCTCTTTCAGATTTTGATTGATTTCCAGATAAGATTGATTTACCGATTGCAATTCGGATTTCTTCGTTTCCAGTTCCTCAACTTCCTTTGACCGCTCCTGCTTTTTAAAATCCAGTACAGATAAATGTTTTTCATGAGTTCCCTTTTTCTCCCATTCAATCCCATGACACAGCATAAGCGCAAAAAGCTGTTCCTTCTCATACGCATACCACTGATTCCGTTCCGTTTCACTTCTTGTACCACCCTTAAATCCAAGTGCCTCCAATGCTTTTTTCAACGATACTCTTGTTTCAAGCCCTCTCTTACTTCCGGTGATATAAGGAATGAAATCTATATGCAGATGAGGGGTTGCTTCGTCCATGTGCAGATAGGCACTGAATACCCTAAGTGTCGGATTACGCTGCTGGAATCCTTTCATATACTCGTCCAGAATTTTGGCGGCAAGCTGTCCATCCTCTGTCATTGCTCCCATATCATCTTTATTGCCAATCTGCACAATAATTTCATAGAATGGCTTTTCCTGCTTGCTGGATAATATTTTCTCGTAATAATCATCAATCCGTCGGTCATTTCGCGTCTGCTTTTCATTGTACCGGGCAAGGGCTTCATCGAATAATTCATGATACACGTCCTTGATATTCTCATTGAGATACTCTATATTCAAGTGACTGCGCTCCGGGTCTGTATTGTTTGTATGGAATTTCCTGCTGTTATGGTTGACAGAGCCTTTCCCTTTGGTAAAGCTGATTGTTCGCTTCAATAATCTATCCTTTCTCCCTGTCCGGGTAATCAGCGCCGGATACGGCGCATAGCCTTTGTTACTTTCTGCGAAAGTAACGCAAATGCACTTTCGACAGGCTACGCTCTATCAAAAGTGCCTTGCGCCCTGCCGGGGGCAAGCTATCCTTCGGATAGCATACCGTCCTTACGGACGGTGCTGCTGTTCCAGCCGCTTTGTTTCCACTGCCATAGCTTTTCGGACAGCAGAAAGTAAATTTACTACCGTACATTCCTCACATCCGGCAAGCCATACCAGCGTCCTTATTTCTGCCGCAGTCAGTTCCACATCTCCAAAAACCTCATTCAGTGCGGCAATTCTCCGGGCTTCGCTTTTATAAAAATATTCGTTCACGTTCCGAGTTCCCCACTCTGGCTGAATAATCATCAAATCCCACCTTTCTCCTTGTCTGTAATTCACAGGGGGCGTGTCACGCCCCTGTTATTTGTCACCAAAGGAAAAACTACCAGCGGAAGCTGTCCGGCACTCCCCGCTTATCCAGATATTCTTTTCTGGCTTTTTCCCTTTCTTCTTCTGTTGGGGCTGTCTTATATTTTGCGTACAGTTCATGCCGCACCATAGCATCCAGTTTCTTTTCCAATCCATGCCGGATTTCATCAGCACAGGAATCATCTTCCACCAGATGATAGCGGAGCAGAGCCACAAACAATTCATACGGTATCTGCACATTTTTCATTTTCTGCCTGTCCTTTCTGCGTCGGTTTGCGTCGATAGCGTCGATATTTTCTATACCGCCCCGCTGTCTGAAATACCGTCGCAACCGACGCATATCGTCGCTTTTATTCTTTCTGCTCCAACCGTTTTAAAATGATTTTTCTTTCATGCCCCCGCTTGTTATCATAAAAAATACCATAGTCATTCAATAGCTGGCTGTTCATCACGTTTAATTTTCTGGAAAGTACATTTGCCGACAACTGCAAATCCGGCAACTGTTTCAGAAGTTCCGTTGCCGTTCCCACCCACTCTTGTCTATCTTCTGTCAGAAGTTCGTTGATTGCTTCCAGAAGCGGGTTCGGTGGCTGTTTCCAAAGTTCTGTTTCTGCCTTTTTAAACTTCCAGATGCAACGCTCCCGGTCAAACTCAATGGTCAGTTCCTGGTCAGGCTGGTCACGCCCTACAATATCCAAAACAGCCGTGTTGTCTGTCCGTTTTTTCTTCTGCATGATAAACGCTCCATCCGCCGCACCAAGCAGACCATTTGTGCCAGAAATCATATCGAAACTATCCCCGGATTCCATCTTGCGGGTATGATGTACCACTAACAGGCAGATACCATATTTATCACTGAACGCTTTTAATTTTGTCACAATCTCATAATCATTAGAATAGCTGTAAGTGTCCCCGCCAACTTCCCGCACCTTCTGGAGCGTGTCAATGATAATCAGTCTTGCGTCCGTGTGCAATTTCACAAACTCCTCCAGTTCACCGTCCAAGCCTTCCTTTAATGTCTTTGCCTGTGTCGCAAAATATAAGTTGTCTGCACTTTCTACTCCAAACATTTGAGAAAGCCGCCGCTGAAGCCTTGCATAATCATCTTCTAACGCCAAATACAAAACCGTTCCTTTGCGAACCGGATAATCCCACAGGGGAATCCCCATTGCTATATGATAGGCAAGCTGCCCCATAAAGAACGATTTCCCCACTTTCGGCGCACCTACAAAGAGATAAGTACCGCCATACAGAAAACCGTCCACAACAGGCGTTCTCGGTGGGTAAAGAGTATCATACAATTCCGTCATGGAAATCGTCTGCAAACTGCACCCGGATTTCTCCGGGCTTTTGCAGTTATTTGTGGCTTGCAGATTGATTTGCGCTGTTTCATTTGCTATAATTTGAGTGTCTTTTTTAATATCCGGCTGTTTCCCATCTGCGCTAACAGATGATACGGAAACAGTCGTTTTTCTTTTTCCTGTCATTCATCTTCTCCTTTCAGACCGTCTAAAGTAATTGAGATTACCTGCAAAGTATAGAGCAGTTCGTCATTGTCTGGGCTTACGCTTTCCAGACGTTTTAATTCTTCATGGATTGCCGCCATCTGGTTTTTCAGAGCCTTATACACCCTCGGATTGCCCTGCACCACAACATCCCGGCACAAGAGCCGCCTTGTGATGTAATCCTGCTTTGTCAGTCCCGACAATGCCACCAAATCATTCAATAATTTTGATTCCTCGTCTGATACCCGGAACGCCACCGTATGATTGCGCCATCTTCCCTTGTAATCAAGTGCCTTATCCATTCTTCTAATCCTCCCTGTTTTCCGTAGGAAAATGCGACTGCCCTTGCAGGAGCAGAGGATTTTCCTCCTTTGTCATTCGCTCCATTTCCAACCGTTCCGCCATTTCGGTTTGAACCGTAGGAAACAAGTGGGCGTATCGGTATGTAATCTTCTCTGCTTCATGCCCCATGCGCTCCCCAATCGCCAGCACGGAAAATCCCATGTTGATTAAGAGCGAAACTGCGCTGTGACGAATATCATGCACCCTTATCTTTTTTACTCCCGCCTGTTTTGCCCCTCGCTCCATTTCATGGTTGAGATAAGACTTTGTGACAGTAAATAGCCTTTCATCTGGTTTAATGTCATAAAGCATTTTGATGTACTCTTGCATTTCCTCACAGAGAAACAACGGCATTTTAATTGTACGGTTACTTTTCTTCGTCTTTGGGCTTGTAATAATATCCCGCCCTTTGGAACGGTGAAAAGTCTTGCTGATTGTGACCGTCTGTTTCTCAAAATCAAAATCAGCGGGAGTGAGCGCAAGTAATTCGCCGGAACGCATCCCACACCAGTAGAGCATTTCAAAAGCATAATAGGAGCGGGGCTTATCCATCATGGCTTCGGAAAATTTCAGATATTCTTCCTTTGTCCAGAAGTCCATTTCCTTTGTGGCTTCACTTCCAATCGTTCCTGCCCGCCTCGCCGGATTGTAGGGAAGATTGTAAAAGTTTACTGCATGGTTGAATATCGCCGTAAGCTGTGCGTGTATCGTCCTTAAATAATCAGCAGAATAGGGCTTCCCTTTTTCATCACGGTACGCCATCAACTCATTCTGCCATGCTATCACGTCCTTTGCTTCAATCTCTGCAATTTTGCGGTTTTCAAAGTACGGCAAAATCTTTGTCCGTATCACATGACTTTTGGATTCCCAAGTGCTTTCCTTGACACGCTGTTTCTTGTCGGCTTCGTACACTTCAAAAAAACTGCCGAAAGTCATATCCAGCTTTGCACCCTGTTTGAGCATGGCTTCATGCTCCCAAGCCTGCGCCTCCCTTTTCGTTGCAAAGCCCCTCTTTTGTGTCTGTTTTCTCTCCCCTTTCCAGTTGGTAAAGCGGTAGATAACTCTCCATGTTCCTGTTGCATTGTCTTTGTATACAGCCATTTCCTAATCACTCTCCTTCCTTATTCGCTGTAACAGACCTTTTTATGAAAAAATGTAGCGTTCACACGTCCGGTCACGGTCAGATAGCCCTGTTTCTGTAATTCTGTGTTCAGTTCCCTTACAATCTGGTAGGCTTTCGACTTTGACACACGCAATTCCGCTGCCACTTCTTCCACCGTCATAAATGATTTATCTGCCATTCTGTGGTTTCCTCCTTTCTTTCTAACTGCTTTTGTTTAAGTTCTGCATATAGAATACTAAATAAATTCCGTTAAGTCAAGTGGTTTTCAAAAGAATCTTAACTTTTTTTATTTAAGTTATTCTTGCTATTTGTATTTCCTCATGCTATACTAAATTCAACAAATTTGTTTAGTATCGGAGGTTTGATTATGGCAATCGGCAAACGTATCAAATTTTTTCGTAATAGAAAGGGCATGACCCAAAAGCAACTGGGCGAAATCCTCGGCTTCCTTGGAAAGACTTCTGATGTCCGTATGGCACAGTATGAATCCGAAGCCAGAATACCGAAACACGACCTTGTAAAAGAAATGGCTAATCTCTTCGGCATTAGTACCCACGCCCTCACCGTGCCGGATATTGATACAAATATCGGGCTTATGCACACCCTTTTTGCGCTGGAAGATATATATGGGCTGAAAATCGGGGAGATTGACGGGGAAATCTGCCTGCGTCTGGATAAGTCCGATTACTCCACCTATTCTTCTATGTATAAAATGCTCCACGCATGGCAACTGGAAGCTGCCAGACTGGAAAAGGGCGAAATCACCAAAGAAGAATATGACGAGTGGCGTTACAAATATCCAGAACTTGACACACATCAAATCTGGGCAAAAGTTCCTCCACAGGAATTGTTCGACTTCATCAACGAAGCCGCCAAAGAAGCAGAAAGCACAGAAAAGAAAGAAGAAAAACGCAAGAAGAAAAAATGAACGGAAAAAACCTTACCCATTTTCAGTTGTCATATCTGAAAATCAGTAAGGTTTTTCTGTTATTGAAGTATTCTATTATCTAACGAGTGATACCTAAAATGTTGCCAAATCGTTGCCATTACTTAAACAAATTTGTTTGAACCCCGCATAAACACTAGGTTCTTTAAACTCATTTCATCACTCGAACTCTTTTTCCAGTTCGTTGCAAGTCCTGTTTTATATTGTTTTTCTTACAAATTCGTATCATTTTGATACGTTTTTATTTCTCGTTTATATGGTTTCAAAGCTGGTGTACCCAAATTGTACCCACACCACAAATTTACAATAATCACCTGTGTGCATCAATAGTTAAACTGGTAAGTGCTACTTGCAGCAGTTCATTTAGATTATTTGCTTGATCTATTGCCAATTTTATTCTCTCTTTTTCTTCTGTAGATAACTTTCGGTTTCCATTATCTAAAAAATATTTTGATAATTCTTTCCATTGTTGTTCTGTCATACTTATTTCCCTCGTTATTTCCAATTCGCTACACACTGTGTAGTAAATTGCCATTTTTCAAAATTTTCATTATTACAACTTAGTTACTTTGAGCAAGTTGCAAGATAAACACTGGATTAATCCAATAACCTGTTTTCAAGTTATATCAATTAAATTGCTGATATATAATTATCGCCTATACACAGTCCTGCCCCTTTGCTCAAACTTACGATTGCCTGTTCTTTTTTGCTGAAAAACTGTCACTAAATTCAAGTTACTTCTCCCTCCCAATTTAAATACATTCTGTGCTATCTTCATGGTATTGTGTGCATTTGTTGTAGCATATATATTTATATTCTTAACTTGCGTTGGGAGATTTCTTACTTCATTAGTAACATTCTGAACCAATTTCGGACTATCATAGCGATTATGGTCTACAGCATTATCCCTTGATATAATAATCGTCGATTTTGATCTCTTTTCTCTCGGAATCTGATTCATTTCGAGAGGATATGTATCTGCAATAATTATATTTACCTCATTTGGAACATCTTCAAAATTTATTTTTTGCACTGATATGTCATCATCGCTTTTCCTATCTAATTCTCCACAATAATATTTATAAAATGTATCTCTGATAATCAATTTGAATTGCATATAAATTGGCACTAAAATAAGATTACATTCTGTATAGCCAAGAATTTTTGAACACATCCAATACCAAAAATATGGATAATTTTTGTATTCATTCCCCTTATTAAAAATATAATTTTTATTCCACTTTCTTACCACAAACAGCGCAACCACAAAAAGAAATATTCCAATCGCCACATTTCCTTTATTCCACAAAATATAAAAAATATAGTCTTTTAAGTCTTGTGATGCTGATAACTTTGGTGTTTCTTGTACCTTATTGGTAATATCTAACAAGCTTGGCAATAATAAAATAATTACCAATCCTATAATTTGACAAATCGGTCTAAAATTAGCTAAAATTTTATTATATATTGATTTCATCCCATTTAACCTCACAAACCAGTTTAGGCATAAAGCACTTTTTCCTCATCTCCCAGATTCTTAGCTGTTTTCTTCCAACAATAATATGATACTGCATTTCCTTAGGATCTTCTTTGGATATCTTCCTCCAATTAGTCAGATCAATAATTGAATAATGTGGTATATCCTCTGGATGGGTATGCCATTCTCCATAATATGCATATACCCCATTATGCTTTGAATATAACTGTTTATAAAATTCTATATGTTCTGAATCTTTTCTAAGAAACCTATTTTTAGTCCGAATATCCTTTTTCATCGGCTTTGTAATAAATTCAAATATCAAATTATCATTTCCAAGATTCTCTCTCCCAAGAATAATCCCACCGGCCTCTGTATCATAGCTGTTCCATTGGATATACCCATACATCAATCCAATTATTTCATTACATAGCTTTATTCTTTTATTTTCAGCATTAATTATCACCGCACACACCACATTCAGTATTTAATATCTGATTTCCTGTTAATATTTTGATATTTTCTTTTTGACGGAAAAATCTGCCTGATGTTTCTAATCCCTGAGTCCTAAAGAAGCTGTCATCACCTTTCATAGAAACCAGTAGATTAGTTTCCAATTTACCAGAAAAGACTTTTCTAATTACATCTAAGCATAATAAAACTGTTTTTAATGAAATAGTATCCCCATAAGGAACATATGTCTTTCCGCACCCTCCGGCACTCTGCACTATTTTCTGCCCCGATTTACAGTATGACGACTTATCATATAATTCTCCCGTCTGATCTGCTCTGCCAAAAAGGCAGTCATAGCAACCCTCATTTCCATATTTGAAGTATGCTATATGATTTCCAATTCCATACACTTCATTCCATGCATATATCACTGGCACACTAATTTTGTTGTTAAATATATATGAATTTATCCATCTATTAAGATTATGATTTCCCGTAGCTGAAATAACCATATCATATTCTTCCAAATCTATATTTCCCTCCAAAACTGCTTCTTCACATTTTTCTGCTAATGACTTAATAGAAACTTCTGGAATGTTCTTTCTTATATACTCTTCAATGGCAACACATTTATATTTAGATACATACTCCATCCCCAATAGATGTCGAAATATATTTTCTTCTGATAAGAGATCATCATCTACAATCATTAAATCTTCAAATCCGCTCTTAACCAACTCCCATATTAAATACCCACCTATCGAACCACATCCAATAACAAGTATTTTTTTATTTGTATCTTCATCTGATTGTGCGGTTCTCATCATCAAAAAATTTTTATCCGCCCTATGCACTTCCAGCGGCTGTAAAACGCTAACGTCTTTGAAGCAATATCTATCATTTTCTATTTCAATCCTTCCACCTTCAATATAAAAACCAACAAAATTTGTATTACCTCTTGGTTGTCTAATTGCAAAAATAATTACCCTGCTTGAATGTAATTTTAATAGAATATCCGAACTTTCCTTTGGCGACACCCATTTTAATAAATTATTCAGATATTCAATTGAAAGTTCTTTTCTTATATCTGGCGGAAAAATATCCATATCCGGCGATACAATAAAATATGCTGCATTAATTATACTTGTTTTCTTTAGATTCCACTTTTTCAAAATTTCTGAATCCTTACCAGCATAAATGATAGCAGAATACATTCGTTTAAAATATTCTGACTGCTTTTCTTTTTTACGTTGTGAAGTTCTTTCAAACGTGCATTTTATCGTCTGGCTGACTTCTGATACCGGGACATCAAATTTTAGAAATCTATGTCCCGGCAACTGCCCCCAGTAAAGCTCAAACTCATCAAGAAAATCCTCTGCATTAGTTCCTAAAAAACCATTTTCTAAAATATCCTTCGCACGAACCAATGATTCTATTAAAATTCCTTGTAAGTTCTGATCAATTAAAACTCCTTCCAAATCAAACAGACATATTTTCCCCTTTCTATCAATATGAGGCATAAAGTCTATTTCATTATAGTTTTCTACATATATATCAATTAAATCTCTATACCATTTTTCAGGTATACAGATTACAATCGGCACAACCTTATCTTTATTAATAATCAATTTGGCTCTATAGGTTATTTCGTAATTCTGTTCCTTATAATTTCTACCCTCACAAACAGCCATAGTTTCCAAAAAGCTACAGTTTAATAACACTGACCTAATATCTACTGAATCCATAAATTAACGTGCCCCTGATGAACTGGTTGGCGGAATATAACACATCTGCTGCTTAGCTGCATTATCTACCTCTGGAATAGGGAAATCATCACCAAAAATTTTATTCAGTTTCTTGCATTGTTCTACTTCATCTGCTTCATTTTTTACAGCTTCTAAATCTGTTACTAAAGCATCAACTTTCTCTTTAAAATCTGTCATATAATTGTCGCTCATTTTTTTAAATACATTTGTGTTCTCATCAAACTTCAATTCAGAAGGCAAATCATACTCAATGCTGTATAAACATCTTCCGCTTTCAGATATTCCATTAAATTTGAAAAGGTCTTTAATTTCTTTTGCAAAGTTCAAAACTGCATCTAAATCATCATAAATATATTTTTCTTCCAAATAATCATACTTCTTAGACACTTCAAATTTATCTACTGCAATCAAAGTAATACCAATACTAGGTGGCTCTGCATTCCCAGAACTACTAAACTTTTTATTTTTCCATCTCTTGAAATAACGTATAATTCGTCTAAACTGCTCTCTGTCTTCTTTTGCATCATCACCTTTATATTTGTCATTAACATAGTTTACCAACCCCACCGGATCGGATTTCTCCCAACAAGTTTCATCAGATTCACTGTTTTTACCACGTGCGAGATACAATTGACTGTCTGTATCATCTTTATCGGCATATGTATATACAACCAAATCAACATGATAAGCTGCTTCCCCATCCTTTTTATATGTCACAGTAACACATGGTTTTTTGATAGTTGCCCCATAATCCGTATGATCTTTCAATAAATCGTAAATTTTATCCTTTAAATCCATTGGTGCATAGTCATCACAATTCACTTGGAATCTAAGCCCTACATCAATATCATACTCCTTATCCAAAGGCTCTACACCAAGATACATACTATAGCTTCCCTGATCAAATTTTTTAAATGCTGGAATTCCCTCCGCATTACGCAATATTTCCAGTAGGATATCCCTTTTATCCTTCAGTTCACTCTTCACATCATAGTCCATTTTAATTTTCTCATTAAACTCTTTAAAATATTTCTGTAAACTCATTGTATTCCACCTTTCCTATTTTGTTGGCACTCGTTTGTATTGAGTGCTGATATTTAAATTAGTGTATCACACGTTAATTTTATATTCAAATATAAATTTCCATTTTTTAAGTCAGACTTGTATTCCTAAATTCTGTGTATGTCCTGAATCGTAAAATATAGGCTGATTTCCAATGTATCTGCTATTATTCTTCACCTTTTAATGATACGAATAGCGAATTATTCCAGATTTTTCTTCTCATTATATATTATCTGATTTCTCTCTAACTCATTTTGCAATTCCTCCACAGTCGGCAGAACCGTCATATACTTAGATGCAAATATCTGTTCGTTTTCATTTAAAACAGAATATTTTACCATTGTTTCATCTTTGTCCGTACAGAATATAATACCTATCGTCGGATTATCATCTTCCTGTTTCTTCAGGTCATCAAACATACGAATATACATATCCATCTGCCCGATATCCTGATGTGTCAGTTTATGGCTTTTCAGGTCTATCAGTACAAAGCACTTTAAAATATAATTATAAAACACCAAATCAATATAGAAATCCGATGTTTCGGTGCATATGTGCATCTGCCTGTCCACAAAGCAAAAGCCTTTTCCCATTTCCAGTAAAAATTTCTGCAAATGGCTGATAATTGCACTTTCGACATCTTTTTCAATGATTTTATCAGGATTGCTGATACCCATAAACTCCAAGACATATGGATCTTTTACAAATTTGGGCGTTTGTCCTGCTTTATCTGGAAACTGTGTTGAAAGAATACGCTTATAATAACCCGACTTTATATTACGTTCCAGCTCTCTTACAGACCAATATTCATTTGCGGTTTCATTTAAATAGAAATTGCGTTCATCCTCATCATCCAGCCTCATTATAGTCCTAAGATGAGACCAATGAACTTTTCCAAGCATTGAATAACCATATGATTCTTTTGAAAATGTCAAATATAACTGTCTGCAATTCCTAATAGTCGCAACAGAAAAACCCGAACCATATTCACCCGAAAGTTCTTGTGCCAGTCTCTTTATCAGATATGAGCCATATTTTGCCTTAGATGCCCCTTTTTGTTCTTGTTCAACAATTCTCTCTCCAATATCCCAATAAGCATAAGTCATAATATCATTAACTGCCGCATAGGCTGTATTTTTTGCATGTTCCAATATCTCGTGAATGTCTCTGTAAAACTGACGTTCTTCTTCACTGTCTATCAAATCTAATTTTGACACTTCTGCACTCCTTCCAATTCGCTACACACTGTGTAGCGAATTCAAAATTTATAGTATTATAAAACTTTCCCTATGTATTCCGCAGTTATTTATGCTCTAATAATACATTATATCTTGTTATTCTTCCTTACTCCCATAATCCACAGGCTTTTCCGCAACCATCATCGGTTTAAGATTTTCATATTGATATACAATCCCACTTCCCACATCTTCTCCATTCCGCAAACTATGATAAGTATCACTCAAAAACAGCCCCAGCACTTCATGTTTAATTTCATCGTTTTGCAAAAGCAGGGTAAAGAAATCCTGATTCTGCTCCAATCCATCTATCAGCGCATCGTCAACATGGTCAAAATATGCAAATTCAAAATCCTGTTCCGAATTATTCTTTGCGCTGGTCTTTAGTTCCTCGGACTTTTTCATAATATCCCGAATCTGTAATGCTGCCTTGATTGCAACATCATTGTCATATTGTCTGCCCGTCCTGCTGTTTATCTCTCTGATAATCTGTGAAAGACGTTCTTCCTTTGCAGGAGTCAATACAATATCATACGCTGTAGGCAACTTCATCACAGGGCTTGCGGTTATATTGCTTTTCTTGTGTTCCTCTCCTTTTTTCTGGAGAAACTCAGATGCTTTAATGATGCCATCAAGATTATAACCTCCCCCTCCATGATTAATCCTGATATATGCTATCAAATAGAACAGGAAATTATATTTCTTATGCAGCTCCACGTCCTCAAAGCAGGAAGCCTGTAACAGAAATTCATAAAACCTGATAAAATGCCTGATGTCTAATGCTATCTGCCCTCTTTTATCGTCTGCAAACCCATCTATAACACGTTTTGCTTTTTGTAAATAAAAGGTCATCTGCTTTTTATCTTTTGCCGTATTTGCCGATTCATACAATACTTTGTTAAAAAATTCCACATCGGCAGGGTCTAAGAAAAAATATCCGTCTATCTTCGCTTCAATATCATAAATTGCACGAGGCGTAACCGAATTGGAAAGAACTGTCTTTGTGTAATACTTGGAGAATGCTGCCACGATATCTTCATATTTGTTGACAAAATCCAGCACAAATGTCTTCTTCTCATAAGGTGGGCAGATACGGTTCAGTCTGGAAAGTGTCTGTACCGCAGTCACCCCATGCAACTTTTTCAGGATATACATGGCACACAGTTTCGGCTGGTCAAATCCTGTCTGGTATTTATCCGCAACCAGGAGTACCTGATACTCGTCCTTGTCAAACTCGTCAGGCAGATTTTTCTCTGATATGCCATTCATTCCTACTTCTGTATATTCTTTATCGTCCAATGGCACCTTACCGGAAAACGCCACCAAAGCGCGAATATTTGTATAACCTTTCTTCTTTGTGTAATCTTCAAAAGCCTGCCTGTATTTGACTGCCCCCGCCCTTGATTCTGTTACCACCATAGCCTTTGCGTGTCCGCCCAGCTCCTGCATGACCGAGGTTCTGAAATGCTCAATAATAATCTCTACCCTCTGTCCTATATTTACTTCATGGAGCTGAATAAACCGGGCAATCTGCCTTTTAGCCTCATTTGTCTGCAATGTAGGATCTTCCTCAATTTCCTTATTCAGTTTGTAATAAGTTTCATAATTTAAATAATTATCCAACACATCCAGAATAAAGCCTTCTTCTATCGCCTGTTTCATTGTATAAAAATGAAATGCCTCTTTCTGTCCCTTTGTATTCTCACGTCCAAAAAGCTGTATTGTTGTAGGCTTTGGCGTTGCCGTAAAAGCAAACATGGAAACATTCGCCTGTTTTCCCTGTTTGGAAATCTGGTCAACAATCATATCTTCCGTATCATATACTAATTTATCTCCATTGCCGAGTGTCATTGTTACCGCTGCCATATTCTTACCTGCAGTGGACGAATGAGCCTCGTCAATAATAACTGCAAATTTCTTATTTTTCAGCCCCTTTACACTGTCAACAATATATGGAAATTTTTGTATTGTAGTGGCGATAATTTTCGTATTTCCCTGAATCGCAAACGCAAGGTCATTGGAATTGCACTTTTCATCCATAACCCGAATCATCCCTGCCTTATGTTCAATTCCCATTACCGCCTGCTGGAGCTGCCTGTCCACAACTACCCTGTCTGTACATATAATAATATTATCAAATATGATTTTATTTTCTATATCATGCAGAGATGCCAGTCTGTGCGCCAGCCATGCAATGGAATTGGTCTTGCCCGAACCAGCGGAATGCTGTATCAGATAATTTTGGCTGGAACCCGTTGCCGCCACCTCTGCCAACGTCTTCCTGATAACATCTAACTGATGATATCTTGGAAAAATAACTGTTTCAGAACGCTTCACTTTATCTGTCACAGGATCTTTCTTTTCCTTGACTTCAATGAACATAAATTTGCCAAGTATTTCAATCAGTGTGTCTTTTTGCAGAATATCTTCCCACATATAATACACGCTGTATTTATCTTCATAAATCGGATTCCCCGATCCTGTATCAATCCCCTCTCCCTTTCCCATGTTAAAGGGCAGGAAAAACGTTGATGCTCCGTCCAGCTTCGTAGTCATATAGACCTGTTCCAAATCCATTGCAAAATCCACCAACGCCCCTGCTTTCCACCTGAAAAGTCTTGTCTTTGGGTCACGCTGTGTACGGTACTGATATATCGCATCCTGATAGGACTGCCCTGCTGCATTGCATTTCAGTTCAAATGTCATAATTGCCAAACCGTTTAAGAAGATTACAAGGTCTATCCTTTCCTTGTCGCTTGCCCAGACTTCTTCGGATACAGAAAAAATATTCTGCTCATATAGCTTATTAAGCACAGGGTTGAATGTGGTTGCTGGTTTTGTATACATAAGCTCCAGCTTGTGATTTGCAATTTCTATTCCATGTTTTAATACATCCAGCCTGCTTCCTCTTGTTTTCGTTTCCTCCGTACTGATAACGCCAATAATCGTATTTTCCAAATCGGATTTGTATACTTTTCTGAGTGCATCCATCTCATCAGGCTGTGTTGTATTCAAAAACCGAAAAAGCGCTTCCCTGTCTATTGCAAAAAAGCGGTCATAACTGGCGGACGTGGTTATCTCATACCCGTTTTCAGAAAGTCTCTCTAATATGTAATTCTGGTATTCTTTTTCGGATAATATAGCATTCATGTTTTAGTTCCTTTCTAAACAATTCACTGTTCATTACTGATTTCTGTTTCTGCAATAAACGCTGCTTTTATGCATGAACTTTTTTCCCTGTAACATATTCATATATAATTGTTTTCTTATATTCTTCCAACACTGCTAATTGTTCTTTTTTTCGATTTATTATTTCTTCGATTTCTTTTGTTGTCTTATTTAAATATTCAGCTATTGCAACTTGTTCATTATATGGCGGAATCAAAATCCATATATTTTCAAGTGAAACTGCCGACAAATCCCATTGCCCCTCTCTTATTCCACCTGAAAGCCGCCTAAATTCAATCGCATACATCCTATTTCTCATCAAATAATGAAAATAATCTTTGTATATGCTTTCATCAGAAAATTCATACACATAATACGCAGGGCTTACAATACCATTATAATTTGATACCGCAACCGAACCTTGCCATGCTTTCATTTTATTTATAACAAAATCACCCTTTTTGACATATAAATACTTTGATGTATCTTCTGATGTAACATTATGATTATCCTCTCGGCTATCTTTAGGTATAATTCCAAATTCTCTATATAAAGATAACACCGTTGCGTCACCATGATTTTTTATTGTTTGTCTTTTTAAATGATATTTAAATTTTGAAACATTCCAATGCGAAGGAACTTTGGGTATCCAACCTATGCTACTATCCTTCATAACCACATCTAAATTTAATCCTTTTGATACTTTTTCTGTAATTACAGAGCGTTTGTATTCTTCCAATATATCTATTTCTGTTTGAATATCCGCAAACAGCATGTCTATTTCTGAACATTTTTCATCCAAGAATAAAGATGTTTTTTCTTGTTCACTTACTGGCGGTATTGGCAAATATGTGCTTCCAAAATCGGCAAATGCTATATTTTTTCCATCTCGCAAACTAAGTGTATATGAATTCATCTTACTAATAAAACTTTGATCTTTAAATAAATACTTATAGTAGTTATCACAGATTTTTGTTATCGGATAAAACACCTGATATGCTGGTGACACAACTCCCTCATAAACACAATACTCAAATCCCCCCTGAAAACTTCGCAAACTAATGCAAAAATCCCCCTTGTGAATTGTTTTAAATTGTGATAAATCTGTATTTTCTTTTACTTTGACTGCTGTATTTGTTGTTAATTCTTCAAACAAAGACTGTGGAATAACACCAAATTTCTGAGTTGGAGAAAGTAATTGCAATTCTATCGTGTTCCCTCTATCATTACGCAATGAAAAAATGTACTTTCCCTTAAGAAACTTCCATGAAGCAGGACATTTGCCAATCCAATCAACCCCACTATCCCTCATTTCAGACATATCACTTACCCCCAAACAACTTAGCCACACGTTCACTAACCAACCGCTCCAATTCACTGAATTTGGCTTCGAGTTCCTCACTCGGCATCGGCTGCTGATACTTATAAAAATACCTCGTAAAGGGAATCTCCGCCCCTGTTCTGATAACAGGGTTCTTCGCCTCTAAATTCTCTTCCCAGAATGCTACTGCATCTGGTATATGAGGCAGCACTTCCCTTTTCATATAAGAATCAATATCTTCTTCTACCTTTACGATTTCCGAATCTTTCGTAGACTTATCAAACAGAATGTTCCCTTTCTTATCCTTCTGAATTACCGCTTCCTTGTCCATAACCGAAAAACCTTCCACAATCTTCTGTATTGTCTTATTATCCGCTACATTTGAAAGAATTTTTGTTATTACTGGCATAAATTCATCGGGAGAAAGCCATTTCTGATCGGATACCGACGATTGCAATGCATCAAGGATTGCATCATACACCGGCCTGTTCTTATAAAAATTATCAAGTGCTTTCTGTTCTTTCCCTGTAATCGCAGTTCCCAATTCCTCCAACTGCGCTACTTTTATTTCATCCCACAGATTTTTTAACGTACCCTGCCGTAGCATTGCCTGTATACTATCCTCTGTAATAGAATAGCTTCTCTGTAAAGGCTGCATTACTGCATACTCTTTGTAAACAAATTCCGTATTATCATAAATTTTACTGTACTCATTTTCTATAAAGTTGGCATATAATTCTGTTATCTTCTTTCTGTCCTCTGGACTAAATTCATTTTTCTTGTTGCCCAAAGGCTTACGCAGTTTATGGCAGATACCGGAAGCGTCTATGAGCTGAATCTTTCCTATTCTCTCTTTTCTTTTGTTTTTTGACAATATCCACACATAAGTGCTGATACCTGTATTGTAAAACAATTCTGTCGGCATCTGGATTATCGCCTCAATCAAATCATTCTCCAATAACCATCTTCTTACCTGTGATTCCCCTGATGCCGTGCCGCCTGTAAAAAGCGGAGAACCATTTTCAATGATGGCTGCCCTTCCCTGTTGGTCATCCAGCTTTGCAACCGCTGACTGTAAAAATAAAAGCTGTGAATCGCCGCCGCTCGGAAGACCTGCGCCCCACCGTCCATGAAATCTTTTTGCATATTCAGCATTTACAGCATCTTCCTGTCCCGCCTTTGCGTCCTTTCCAGACCACGGTGTACCAAAAGGCGGATTCTCAATTAAGAACCGCATCTTTGTACCTTCAAAACAGTCCTCTTTTAAGGTATCAGCATGGCGAAAGTTCTCGGCATTCTGTCCTTTAATCAGCATCTCCGCCAGACCTACCGCATAAGATTGTCCCATCATCTCCTGCCCAAACAATCGCACATCCGCAGAGGGATTATAATGCTTGAGATAGCTGTATGCTGTTGAAAGCATACCACCTGTACCACATGCCTGATCGCAGACTGTTATTATTTTCCCCGCATCAAAAATATCATCACATCCCTCCGAAATCAGAAGCGATACCAACAACTTAATAATATCCCTACCCGTATAAAACTGTCCAGCATCCACATTTTGATAGAACCTGCCTATCAGGTTTTCAAATATGTACCCCATTTTGATACTGTCAAAAGTCCTGGGGCTTAAATCCAATTCTGAAAACGCTTTGACTACCGAATACAGGCATCCGTCCTTGTCCATCTTGTTGATATGCTGCTCCATTTCCAGCTCTTTCAAAATGTCCTGCACATTTGCGGAAAAGCCTGCTATATATGCTCTAAAATTTGCTGCCACATGGTCAGCATCGTTGCAAAGTTCCTGTAACGTATAATCGCTGGTATTATAAAATTGAAAACCTGATTTTCTAAATAATGCTTTTTCTGGGTAGTTCGGATTCTGTTTAAAAGTATCGATAACATCTTTTCTTTTCGCTTCATCATCGAGCAAAGCACATTCAAAACGCCTTATAATCGTCATAGGAATAATAACATCACCGTATTTATCAGGCATATAAGACCCTCTTAATTTGTTCGCAATACTCCAAATAAAGTTTGCCTCTGCTGTAACATCCACAGGGCTATCATCCCACATCACATCTATTGCTAAATTCGCCATTTATTTTTTCTCCTCAGTCATTTGCTTTTTGCCATATCTCAAATCAGCAGGTTTTTCGGCATCCTTTGGTATCAGCCACATAAGCCCCTTTTTCTCTGCACCTGCTATTCTGCCTTCATTACACAATGTGTTTATTCTTCTTCCGGAAATACCCCACTTTTGAGCTGTTTCTTTTACTGTTAAGTATTCCATATCCATCCTCCGTGTTCACGACTTGACCTGTCATATATTATATTCCAGCTTTGGAATAATAGCAAGTGTATTTTAAAACAATTTCACATAATATTCTTACCTCAAATACAACAAGGTACAGCTACACGCCATACCCTGTCTTCAACTATAATATATAAATTATCTCTTCCCTCACTATTTCCTCTGCCCTCGTCCGAATATTATTTATTCTCCGAACCCAAAGTATCTGATTCTGTGCTTTTAACTTCTCCGCCACACCTTCCCTCTCTGCCATCTGCTCCACAAGCAAATCAAATCTTTCCTCTGCCTGCCCCTGTATCATAAGCAGATGCTTCTTTAATTTGCCCGATAACAGCAGCCCTGCATAAATGCCCGTCTATGGTTCTCCAAATAAGATTTCCGCATCAAACCAAATTTTCGCAGTTCTCCCTCTGGCTCTGGATCAGGTATTAAGTTTGGAATCAAATAATCTCCACATTTCTCATAAATTAAATTCATTGTCTGTTCATCTCTTTCCTTTAAAATTTACATTTCCTGTTGCCATCGTTTACATTTTTCTGCCTGCCCCCTTTCCGGCATTTCCCTTTGTCTGTTATGCACATCTGCCTCTGATTTTGCATCCTCCAATCGCTGTTTCATTGTCTTTGGTGCAAGCGATTTTACAAATTCTACAAATGCCTCTCCAAGTCCCCTCGATGCTACAAACCGTTTTAATTTTTCGACTTGATCAGTAAGCGTATCTATCTTCCGCTCCAAGCCTGAAATTTTCTTCTCATACTTTTCCAAGAGATGATTTCTTGATATTGCCTTGCTGAAAGCATCCAGTATTTTATTCCAGTCACTTTTCTTTACTTTGACATATTCCTCGCTGCCGAAAAGATTTGTCATCGGAACAGCAACACTTTTCATACTTTTTGTTTCTGCCGCCACTTCCTTTGAAATCATTTTAAATGTTTCCGCCCTTAAATCATGTTTCGCAAGTACCTCCTTTGCCGCTTTCTCTTTCGCCTCCGTTTCATCAATCTGTTCTGTGAGTTTCTGTGCCTGTAACACCAGCTCATTATTTTTCTCCTCCATTTCCTGCATCCGTCCGCAAAGTTCCGATGTTTTCTGCTCAAGATCATCATTCTGCTGTTCAAGAATTTCAATCTGCCTATCCAGTGCCACCGCCTGCTGTTCCAGTTCCTCCACTTCACGCATCGCTGCTTTATATTCCGGCAGTGACAGATTATCCCTCTGTACACCGAGGACTTCTATCTCAATCCCCTGCTCCCTGCACAGTTCTGTCAGATACTCCCTCTCCCGTTCCTGCCACGCAACCGTTTCATTCTGTTTTCTGCTGACCGCCTTTGCAAATCCCATCTGCTGGAATGCTTTTGTCAGGCTGTTGCGTGTTTTCATGCCGTTTTTATATCCATGCGCCACAGGAATATAATCTATATGCAGATGCGGCGTTGCCTCATCCAAGTGCATCACACAGTTAAATAAATACAAATTCGGATTGCGTTCTTGAAAAGTCTTTGCATAGCGGTCTAAGACCTCTATCGCCGCTTTTGCCTCCTCTGTCAACACGCCGTTTTCGTCCGTAACCGGAGTATCTGCCTTTTTTCCTATCTGTACGATATTTTCATAAAATGTCTTTTCCTTGTTGCCAGAATTTTCTATCTCTTTCAGATAATCGTCTTTCTGCCTGTCTTTACGCTTCTGTGCTGCATTATAATCCCGAAGTGCCTGCCCAAAGCATTTCTCATAAGCCTCTCTTAATGGTTCCTGTATGTATATCCGGTTCCAAGCTGTCCTTTCCGTCACCACATTATTGCATATAAAATCCCTGTTATTATGCGTAAGATGTCCTTTCCCTTTTGGAAAAGAAATTGTTTTTGCCGCCAATGCATCACTCTCTTTCTTATATTTTTATGTATCAAGACTAACTACGGTTTTGTTACTTTTGTCAAAAGTAACGCCTTATTACTTCTGACGCATACGCATCAGAAGTAAGGCGCTCTCCGAGGGTAGTATTTGCCGTTGGCAAATACCAGTCTGCCGGAAAAATCTTCCGACAGACTGCTCATTCCGGCAAAATACAGCCGTCATTCGCTTTGGGCAACAGTACCGAACAAAACATTTCGGCACCGCTCTATAGACTTCCTTTTCAGGATTGAGTACCAAATATAAAAATTCGGAACCGCCTATTCGCCCATTGCAAATGCAAACGCCATCATATCCTCTGATAATTCCGGCTCCTGCATCTGCTCCATTCCGTCTATATCAGTTTTATCAGCAGAAGCATCCACACCAGAGTGAAAATCAGTAACATATTCTCTAAAGCCTCTGCTGATTTGCTCTGCAAGAACTTCTTGTAATTTATGGAGCATCTCATGAAATTTTTCTTCTAACACCCTGTCCAGCATTTCTTCAAAAATGTCAGTGGCATTTTCATCCAGAACAACAGAGCCATTTCCAACTTTATTCTCTCCAAGCCTTGTTTTCCCATTAACAGCCTCCACAAACGCATCAGAAAGTATCTTCCCATAAGAACCGTCTTTTCGCGTAATGCTCTGTAAAAATTCCCATGTCCTGCGCTGCTTTTCATCTTCCATACAGAATTTTATATTGCTGCATTTATAGGTCTTTCTCATTCCATAACCTCATTTCTACACTACCTGCCTGCGCTGTTTCTGCATTGCAAGGTACTCATATCCTTTTGCATTAGCACAAATATCTTCAATAAAAGTTACATTCCCTTTTGAAGCAATATTGCTGTAATACCTGAGCAGACAACCGCCTCCCCCAATCACATAGAGATGAACTAAATTTTCCTTATATCCATAATCAACCAAGCGTTTTAAAATATCCTCTGTATATCTTGTAGCAATCCGTTCCACAGTTTTAGCTGTTACATCATTCCTGCCCTGCAAACCGTTTATCAATATTGGTTCAATCATAATCTCTGGTATGCTTTCCCCTGCTGACTTAGACAATTCCTTTTGAATTTCCTTCATACAGATAGACACACCGAATTTGTCCGTCACAAGGCTTTTCTCTAACGGTCTGCCGTCAATAATCTGCATCACGTTCATCGTGCCATTTCCGATATCCGCTATCATGTTAAAACCTTTCATCGAACCAGCATTACATACTGCCGCAAATCCCTGTGGGAACACTTCAACTCCGCACAAATACACCTTATATTTCTCATTACGAAATGAGAAAAACAGTTCCTGCTCCTGCATCAGATATTTCTTGAAATCCGCTGCTTGACTTTTTGCCCATGCAATAGGAAGTCCAACCGCCAGCAGCACTTTCGCCTCATGCAGTCCCCGAACTTTCAGTTCTTCTGCCAGTCCTGCCAGCGTAAGGATAAAGAAGTCCTGTGAATCTGTTTTGTTGCCCTGATAAATCAAATGATTCTCCCCAATCACATAATACTTATCCTTATATTTGATATAATTCGTGCTGACTATCGGTTCTTCTTCAAAACATTCCACTCCTGTTCTAAATACTCTGTGCATTGTTTTTATGTTACCATAGCCATGATCCAGCCCGATAATGATTCTTGTATTGTTATATTTCTGCATCATAAATGTCCTCCATATTATTGTTAATCTTGTTATTGCGTTTTCAGTTTTTTCTGTTTACACCGTTTACAAATGGCTGAAAGCCTTGATTTTCTTATATTCCGCTGTAAACTTACCGTTTACAAAAATGTAAACGCGCCCTGTAAACCGGATAAAAAAGAGTTTAAAATATACTGCCGCTCTTTCTGATGTCTGGGTAACTTCGTTATTCTCGTTTTGTTCTGCCAACCAATTTGTTGGCATACAGCAAATCGAAAATATGAAGATACCCAAAGTACAAAAAAACCCATTCTGTCATTTATTCCTTAAAAGGTGTCTTCGCATTCTCCGGCAACGGTGAAAATCCCTGCATATTGGTTCTTCGTTTCCAACCACGCTGCAATCCATACCTGCCGAACCTGTGAGAACTGATTTTCTCCCACCCGTCAATACAGGTATTCATAATGCTGTTAATTTCCTTAATCTCCCATTGTTTCGGTTCTTCGTACTCATGTCGCAATGCTTCTCTGTAAATCATCTCGCTGCATACATATTCGTCTGTACAATCGTCCAACCACGCCTGAATAATTCCAACCTTTGTATCTTCTGGCATAAACTGTTTCTGTATCTCCTTCAGATATTCTTCCATTGCCTTTGACAGCTTCAATTCATGTGGACAATTTTTATAGATAACCATAGCCTCCGCCCATGCCTGCACAATATATTCTCTCGACTCCTTTTCATTCTCAAGAATATGTTTCTCCACACGCTCCTGATGAACCAAAACAGGCGCAAATCTTCTGTTTCCTGTCCTGTCCAACGGCAGAAAATCAAGATTATTTGATGTGCCGACAAAAATACACTGTCTTGGTCTGTCCTCCGCATATGTCTGATACGGAATACGATAAGTTTCTTTCTGCCTACTCAGAAATGATTTAATATCCTCAATGCTCTTTGCATTGACAGTGGCAAGCATTTCCGACATCTCAATAATCCAATGCCCCTGCATCTTGCTGTAAACATTTTCATCATCCATACGCTTTAAATCATCCGTAAACCATTCATCATTGACAGCGAGAAAGCGAAAAAATGTAGACTTTCCTGCACCCTGACCACCCACAAGGCAGACCATAATCTCAAACTTACAGCCTGGCTCATAAATCCGGTGTATTGCCGCCATCATCAAAAGCCGCATAATTTCCCTTGTATATTCATTATCATCTGTTCCAAGAAAACGAGGTAACAGACTTGAAATTCTGTTTTTCCCATCCCAATGTAAGGCTTCAAGAAAATTTCTGATTGGGTGATAACTTTTTTCACTTGCCACAATGCTGACTGCCTTGTTAATTACCTTATCACTGGAAATTCCATAATTTGTTTCTATGTATCGCTGGATTTGGTACATATCTACATCGGTAATGCAACTTCCATTCCGTTTCCACAATAGTTGCTTTATAATATCAATTTTATTTGTCAGCTCATTTTTGCATATGGCATCTTTCAATACCGGATCTCTGTATAAAATAGTCATGCAGTTTTCGATGGAAGATTTCACATTCCCTTTCTGTGTTCTTGCAAGTGATTCCAGCACGTCCTCCACTGTACTCATTTCCATATCAAGCGCTTCCCCGACTGCATCCCATAATTCGTTTTCTGCCTGCACAGACTTTTGCTGCAATTTCCTCCACCTTCTTCCTATCCATTAAAAACAACTCTTGTCTTTCTGAAATATCTCCCATACACAGAATATCCAGCCAGTAATTGATAAGCGGCTCTGCATGGAGCATTCGTGCATAATCTTCCGAAAAAATAATGTCAAGCGGTTTTCCAACGAGGAAATGATTTACTTTGTCAATCTCCAAGATACAATTTCTCAACATATCAATCGTTTGACTGCTCCATTTTTCAAAACGCTCTTTAATATGCGCTATTCTTTCACGCTCTGTCTTTTTCTTGCGGATACGTTCTTTTTCCTGTACGCTTAAATCTTTATTTCCTTTTGTATCAATAGGCAGAGCAAAATCCTCTATCAGCTTTAGTGCTGCATCATATTGTGACAATCCAAACATACGGGAAACATAATCAATCGCATCTCCACCCACACCACAGGCAAAACAGTGATAATTTTTATCAATTTTCATGCTTGGATGCTTATCATCATGGAACGGACAGCAGGTAGTCCCATTTCTCTTAACTTTCAGACCATAATATTCCGCTGCCTGCCTTGCAGTCAAATGTTCCTTTATTTCTGAAAAAATATTCAATTTTACTGCTTCTCCTCCTTTTCATTCGGAAAAGCCTCTGCTATAATAAATCTGCATAACAATATAAAAGAGGCTTGTCCTTTTTTATATTTAGATTAAGTTGCGCCAACAACTTAATCTATTTCTGAAATGTCCCTGTTGCCAGCAGGGGCATTTTCATTCTGTCCGATTTCTAACAACTGCTTTACCAGTTCCAGCAATAATTTTTCATCTTCTGTATTCCCATTTTTCAGATGCTCCAATATCTGCTCTAAAACTTTTGCAACTCTGTTAGACATATAATTTCCGGCAGTTACCATCACTTCCTGTCCCAATATGGCTTTGCGGTAATAATCTCCTTTAGGAAGTCCCGACAAGATAATCCTCGCTTCCACTTGCGCTTTTTCTTCATCACTCAGCCAGAATGCGATTGTATTACACCGGAACCTGTCCTCACGCTTACACGCCACTTTCTTCACCCCTCTCCACTTTTCCAAGCCTGTCTGCAATCTTTATCTGCGCATCCATAGACTGATGACAATATGTTTCAATCGTAGTCGTTACTTTCCCATGCCCTAGCCGTTTTGCAATCTCGACAGGACTGAACCCCATCTGCACAAGCATACTCGCATGACTGTGTCTGGTACAATGGACAGTTATCTTTTTTACGCCTGACAGCTTGATTCCCCGCTCCATTTCATGCTCAAAGAAGCTCTTTGTCCTTCCTGCAAAAAGACGTGTGCCTGCCCTTGCCCGATAAACCGTTGAAATATACTCTTTTATCGCCTCCTGCAATTCCTTATGTATCGTAATTACTCTGATGGAACTTTCTGTTTTCGGAGCAGTAATTAAATCCTCTCCGTCAATCCTCGCAAGGGATTCATCAACAGTAATCGTGCCTTCCTCAAAATTTACATCCTTTACCTGAAGCGCAAGCAGTTCTCCCAGACGCATCCCTGTCCAAAATAGAATCTGAAATGCAACCCATGAATCCTGCTTATCCATAATTGCATCCGAAAACTTCTGAAATTCCTCCAAAGTCCAGTATGGTCTTTCATCTGCCCTGCTCTTTCCCATACTTCCTGCTTTCCGGCAGGGATTGGAGCGCAAATCATAAAAATTAACTGCATAATTCAGAATGGCGCTGAGCTGGTTATGTATGGTTTTCAGATAAGTCGGCTTAAAGCCCTTCTCCATCATTTCCCCTTGCCATTTCCTTATCATAGGTGCAGTGATTTCATTGATTGGTGTCTTGCCAAAGTAAGGCAGGACTTTATCATTCATCACATACTCTTTCTGTTTCATGGTCGTTTTCCGCAGGCGCTTTTCCATATCCGCTTTGTAAATTTCCCAAAAATCAGCCAGCGTCATTGTTGGGTCAGAAGATTGCTGCAATAAGAAATGCGCATACCATTCTTCCGCTTCTTTCTTTGTTTTAAACCCTCTTTTCTGCGACTTCTTTTTCGCTCCTGTCCAATCCGTCCAGCGGTATTGTATCCGCCAAGTGCCGTTTGGGTCTTTCTTTGCATTACAGCTCATACAACCGCCTCCTTTGCTGCCCCATACCATTTCTCCCTGAAATATTCCACAGGAATTTTCCCTGCAATCGTAAGAAATCCCCTGCCTGCCAAATCCCTGTTCATCTCTCTGAGAATCTTGTAGGATTTTCCCATGCTCACACCAAGCATCTTAGAAATATCCTCTGCATTGTAGTAAATCTTTTCATTCATGTTATGTCCTCTCCTTCTCTTTGTTTCTGTGTAGTATCTTTATGTTTCGTTTTTATCATATCGTAACTTTTGTTTCTTGTCAATATCTTTTTTGCTTTATTTTTTTCTTTTTATGTGGTATGATTGATTTAGTGCAAATACACAGTTAAAACTTTAGGAGGCAAACTTATGACCGTTGGAGAAAATATACGCCGCATCCGCAAAGAGCGTGGTCTTACCCAGAAACAGTTAGGTGAATTGGTTGGTGCAAGCGAAGCCTATATTCGTGCCTACGAAAGCGGCAGACGCAATCCCAAACCATCATCCCTTGAAAAAATAGCAAATGCCCTTGCCGTTAATCCAGAGGTACTGGAAAATTCCGATTTTGACATGATTAAAGCCATGCACCGCTTATTCCAGATTGCCCGACAATACAACGGACATCTTTTTGCGTGCAAAGACGAGGAAGGCAATGATACAGTTGGAATACGTTTTGAAACCCTGACGCTGATGAACGCATGGTGCCAGCGTTACGAGAAATTTTTAGAAGATGTAGAAAAATGCAATGAAATCAAAGATGCAAAAAAACGTGGGGAGGCTCTCATTAAAGCCGAAACAGATTATGACCGCTGGATGGACACTTACCCCGAACAGCATGGAGATGCCTTTTTCGACCTCAGCATCCAGCAGCTCCATGACCAAGTTATGGAAGATACAGAACACCGTTTGATAAACAATAATCTGGATTAAAAAATCTGTACCCAAATCGTACCCACCGCCAATTAAAAAATCCCCGCAAGTCCTGATTTTTCAAGACTTGCGAGGATTTACCCTCTCACTCGAACTCAATCGTCCCGGGTGGTTTACTTGTCAGATCATATACTACCCGATTAACCCCTCGCACTTCATTAATTATCCTGCTCATCACCCTCTGCAATACCTCCCACGGTATCTCTGCGCTCTCGGCGGTCATAAAATCCACCGTCTTCACAGCGCGCAACACCACTGCATAGTCGTACGTTCGTTCGTCTCCCATTACACCGACAGAGCGCATATTTGTCAACGCTGCAAAATATTGGTCTGGTTTCCACGGCACTATCACATTATGCTCTTTGGCATATAGCGCAGTTGCCTTGTCCACCTCCTCGCGATAAATTGAGTCCGCATCTTGCACAATGCGCACCTTCTCCGCTGTGACTTCTCCAATAATCCGAATCCCAAGCCCCGGCCCCGGAAAAGGCTGACGGAACACAAGCTTTTCAGGAATCCCAAGCTCCAATCCCACTTTACGAACTTCATCTTTAAATAAATCTCGAAGCGGCTCAATAATCTCTTTAAAATCCACATAATCTGGTAGTCCGCCAACATTATGGTGCGACTTAATCACCGCGGACTCCCCGCCAAGACCACTCTCAACCACATCAGGATAAATCGTTCCTTGCGCGAGGAAATCTACTGTACCGATTTTTTTCGCCTCTTCCTCAAACACACGGATAAACTCTTCCCCGATAATCTTGCGCTTTTGCTCTGGTTCCGTAACCCCCGCAAGTCTCGCATAATATCGCTCCTGTGCATTGACACGGATAAAATTTAAGTCAAAATCCCCATCTAAGCCAAAGGCTGCCTCAACCTCATCACCCTCATTTTTGCGCAGCAAACCATGATCCACAAATACGCAAGTAAGCTGTTTCCCAATTGCACGCGATAACAATCCCGCCGCGACTGAGGAATCCACCCCGCCAGACAGCGCAAGAAGTACTTTTCCATCTCTTACTTTTTCTCGAATCTGCTTTACTGATTCCTCCACAAATGAATCCATTCTCCATGTACCTGCGCAGTCACAAATATTGCGCACAAAATTATAAATCATTTTCATTCCATCAACAGTGTGTAATACTTCTGGGTGAAATTGAATTGCATATAACTTTTTGTCAGAACACTCTGCCGCTGCCACTGGGCAATCTGCTGTATGCGCAGTCACACAAAAACCAGGTGCAATTTCAGAAATATAGTCAAAATGACTCATCCAACAGATTGTGGTCTGCTCTACATTCGCAAGCAATGGTGTGGTCGTATCCACATAAACTTGTGTCTTTCCATACTCGCGAACGGGAGCTTTTTCAACTTTTCCGCCAAGCACAAACATCATTAGCTGGGCACCATAGCAAAGTCCCAATACCGGAATCCCTAATTCAAAAAGCTCCTTTGTATATGTAGGCGCATTTTCTTCATAACAACTATTGGGACCACCTGTAAGTATAATACCTTTTGGTGCTATTGCCTTAATCTGTTCAATGTTCGTTTTATAAGAATAAATTTCACAGTAAACATTACATTCCCTGACACGCCTCGCCACAAGCTGATTATACTGTCCGCCAAAATCAATAACAATTACCTTTTCGTCGGAAAGCCCTCTCTTCATGGAATGTTTTTTTTCCATTTCCATTTTTTATCCTCCTCGCCATCATTTCTATCTGTATTGCCACAAATATATGCTTTATGGTATCATGAAAAAAGAATGAAATCAACATCTTATAAACATTTCGTTTTTTGCATATAACTTATTTCCAAGTTACTGAAAATCCATCTTGTAACAGATTTTCATCCATTCCTACATGTATGTTAGAAATCACTACGACGCTATAGCGTTGTATAACTATTAATTTAAATCTATAACTTCATATCCCAACTTCACTTCCTTGACGACACTCTCCTCTTGCCGCATTAATTCCATCAGTCTGCGGACTGCCAACTCACCACTCTTTTCATAAAAATAGCGAGCTGTAATCAACGCTGGAACAGCAATTCTTGTAATTTCTGAACCACCATGCCCTGCTACCAAAATCTCCTCTGGTACTGCAATGTTATGCTCTTGAAAATATTGCATTGCACCAAGTGCCATTGCATCTGTAGCACAGATAAGTCCATTTAGAGTATCACACTTGCCTAGAAGCTCTCTCGCATTCTCATAACCGGAAGCCACTGTAAAGTCGGCAGTCACAACATTATCCGCAAGCATCTTATACCCCATGTCACGCACCGCATCACAAAATCCTTTGTATCGTGCCTCCCCTGCTGCTTTATCTTTCCATATTGCACTCATGTAGCCCAACTTTGTTCTACCCTTTTCTAATAGTAATTTTGTGATGTCATAACAAGCATGATAATCGTCATGGTATACACAACAGTAGCCTGACAGATACTGCCCCACAATTACTACTGGCACCGACAGACTCTTTAGTGCGCGCCTATGTTCCGCCAAGAACACTGTCGCAACTAAAATCACACCATCCACTTGCTTTTCATTAAAAGCAGAGAGATACTCTACTTCCTTTTGGGGATTATTCTGCGTGACTGCGAGCATCATTCGGTACTCGCTTTTATTAAACTCATAAAGCATCCCCTCCACAATTCTTCCAATGGAAGAAGACGAAATCTTTGGCACAATTACACCAATCATTTTTGTCTTTTTGGTTCGCAGCGTTTGCGCCTGAATGGAAGGACGATAACCCGTTTCCTCCACAACCTTACGAACTGCCTTTTGCTTTTCCTCTGAAATGTATCCGTTATTGAAATATCGCGAAACAGCTGCCCGTGACACACCTGCCATCTTCGCTATATCCGCTATGTTCATCTATATCGCCTCTTTTACAGAACTGTTTCAAATAAAAATTTATCAAAAAATAACTGGCACAATCTGACTTATCATGGATCGATTGTATATTGATAGGGAAGTTTCTATGCTGACAGTAGCCCTTTATCTATCGGTAACATTCAACCTTCAACTTCACTGTCACATCTGATGCACACAAAATACCTCAAAGTCGCATTTTAGCCCTCGTACAACACACAAAATTTCATAACAACCATTGCTGGTAAGAACCTTACTCCCTACATTTTTGGAAATACAATTCTGAAGAAATATGCTACACAATCGGCATCAGTTATTTTTCTACAGCACCTAACTTAAATAACAATTAGCTTTTCATACATTTAAGAACTGTATATAAATAATGCAAAAATTTTTGCCTAATAATGTCACTTTACACCACTTTACAACTTTTTTATAAATAGATAATGTTACCCAAATCCTTGAAAATACTACTTTTTCTGCTTCAAAGGGTGCAAATTTTGCTATAGGATACAATATTTGATACCCAAAAAAGTTAAAATTTGAGTCCAAAATATTATTTATCGTTTTGGGATTAAACCTCGAAACCCAGAGAAATTAGTAAGACCAATTAAGTTTTTTTAATTCAGAGAGCTTTGAACAATCAAATCATCAAAAAGTTGTAAAGTGGTGTCACTTTATATACAGTTCCTTAATTAATACAAAACAAACTTTTACATTGTTAAAACTTATATTATGTTACTTCAACACATTTTATTTAACACTTTTTTATAATAACATTATTTCCCTTTTAGATAATAAAATCCATATGGTTGCAATTTCACCTCATTCAGTTTCATCTTCTTCCCAGAAACCAACTCAATAGCATCCCCCTCCACTCCGTTAAGCCATGCAGTCTTATCAAACTCACTGAAATTAAATACACCATAGAGCTTTTCACCATCAAAATATCTTCCAATACACAATATAGACGCATCTCCTGTATCAACAGTCCATGTATCTGCATAGGAAACAAACACCTTCTCTGTCTTGCGAATCTGTTCAAGCTTCTTTAGTCCTTGAAACAGCTTTCCCTCTACAGTGTTTTTATTTTTAATATTCTCTGCCAGCTTCCAGTTCATAGGGCCACGGTGAATATAGCGCGAATCTGCCACTTTGTTTGGGTCCTCTTTATAATGATAATCGTTCACTTGACCAATCTCATCTCCACTATAAAGCACTGGAATCCCCGACTGCATAAACATATATGCATGAAGCATCAAATCCATTTGTATTGCGCGCTCCATCGCGGCATTATCCCCCTCAAATCCTGCCTTTTCCACACCACACATAGACGCTGTTGTGCCACAGAACCGCGCATCACCAGTAACTGGGTCTGCGTTGTAAAGCTCACCTCGGCTGCAACTGCTGCCATCGTACCCCTGAAAATAATCATTCAGGTACTTCTTATGCGCGCGCTCCTCCATGCCATCCATCTTTAACGTGCCATAGTCCAATCCCCACCCAATGTCATCATGGCAGCGCAAATAATTTAGAAAAACATAATCCTTGGGCAGCGCATTCACAATGTCAAGCTGTTTTTTCAACAGTTTGACATCACGCGTCGCAACAGTATGCCACGTAGTTGCCATAGTTGTAACATTGTAGAGCATGTGACATTCCGGCTTCTCGACTGTGCCAAAATATGGTGTCACCTTCTCTGGCTCCATTACAACTTCCCCAAGCAAAAGCACGCCCGGACAAACAATCTCACTAATCATGCGCATCATACGTACAATGGTATGTACTTGTTTCAGGTTGCGACATGGCGTGTTCAGTTCCTTCCATATATATGGAACTGCATCAATGCGAACAATATCAATTCCTCGGTTTGCCAGATAGAGGAAATTATACATCATTTCGTTAAAAACACGTGGATTTTTATAGTTCAAATCCCACTGATAAGGATAAAAACTTGTCATTACATAATGATTAGCGTCAGGGAGCCAAGTAAAGTTCCCTGGTGCAGTCGTTGGAAAAACCTGCGGAACAGTTTTTTCATACTCCTGAGGAATCTCAGAATTGTTATAGAAAAAATAGCGACTCATGTACTCGCCTTCCCCTTGGCGTGCCCTCCTCGCCCACTCGTGCTCCTCTGAAGTATGATTCATGACAAAATCCATACATACATTAATGCCTTTTTTATGACAGGCAGCCGTCAGGCTGTCCAAATCCTTCATAGAACCCAATTTTTCCTGTACTTTACGAAAATCCGATACGGCATACCCACCATCCGAACGCCCCTCTGGTGTGTCAAGAAACGGCATTAAGTGAATGTAATTCACATTACACTGCTCTATGTAGTCAAGCTTTGACTCTACACCCTTCATATTTCCGGCAAAATTATCAATGTAAAACATCATTCCAAGCAAATCATTCTGTTTGTACCAGCCTAAATCTGACGCCCGCTTCTCATCTTGTTTTTTTAATTCCTTGTCCCTGTCTAGATAAAACTGTCGCATATTGTCAGTAAGCTCGGCAAACATGGAATCATTGTCATACAACTCCATGTAGAGCCAACGTAACTCATCGTGATGTCGTTCCAATCTCTTTAAATAAACATTATCCCCTTTTACCATAATCACACCTCATATTTTAAAATTTTAACAAAATCTTTCGATTTTTATTCGCTATGCCTCCGAATACACAAACGGTGCTATAATGTTCTCAATTTCCTTGTTATCTGAGTGATATCTCAATTGAAGCGGACCTGATAAATCCAGTGCCATCACTCCGAGTATGGACTTTGCATCAACAACTCTACGACCGGAACCCAAATCAAAACTCGCATCAATTTTGTCGATTGAATTCACAAACTGTCTCACCTGTTCTACGTTGCTAAACTTAATATGTACCTGCTGCATAATATCATTCCTTTCTCCAAATTTGTATGGTTCCTTCTCGCAGTCACAACAAACTGTTTCTTACAAGCTATCTTTGTGCATGTCTGTCTTAACATGACACAACAGAATCTTTGATGCTAAAACAATCCCTTGTGTGTTATCGGTTTCATATATATTTCAATCTTATGCTATTTAATTTTATTTGTAAATAGTCATTTTACATAATTTTACAATATTTTTTTGCATATTTTTATGTGAACGATTTCATATATAGGTATTTTAAATTATATCTTTTATAACTCTATGGTTGAACTTCCTTCGCATTGTATTCCATACATACCCAAACTGCAATTACACTGCTCTTTTTAAAACTCCATTCTCTCCACAATATCGTTCCAAGCTTCCTCGTCAATCTCTTCCTCACGAAACAGCTTTCTTTTATCTTCATCTGTAATCTTACGAATAACCTTACAGGGATTTCCTGCTGCGATACACCAGTCTGGAATATCCTTTGTCACCACACTGCCCGCACCAATCACAACATTGTTTCCAATGTGCACACCCGGACAAACTACTGTATTACCTCCAAGCCATACATTATCACCAATAGTAACCTCTTTTCCATACTCATAAGCAGAGTTACGGGTAATTGGGTGAACTGGGTGCCCCGCTGTATAAATGGCTACATTGGGTGCCATCTGGCAGTTATCTCCAATCTTAATTTTTGCCACATCCAACAGTGTACAATTATAATTTGCAAAGAAATTTCTACCCACCTCAATATGTTTTCCATAATCACAATAAAACGGCGGATTCACAAAGGCATTCTCTGATTTGCCAAAAAGCTCTTTCACCACTTCTCTGATTCCCGCAAAGTCAGAACGATCCATAAAATTTAATCGCTGCAAAATTTTTCTGCATACAAGTTGTTCTTCAAAAATACTGTCATCCGAAATGTAAGCTAAACCTGCATCCCTACGCTCCCTATGTGTCATTTTAATTCTTTTATCATTTTCCATCTTGTTTTTCCTCCAAATCGTATTTTATAGTATAATTGTTTTCCTTCTGGCAATAACAAATTTTTAGTTTAAAGTCTCTTATTATTATAATATCACTTTCGTATCGGGCTTTAAAACACAGAGACATTAACAAGTACATTTGAAAAATTCTTTCCCTCAAATGTTCATCACAATTTCTGCGAAATTCACTTATCTAGCAGATTGTGATAAACCAAATGCAGTTGTCAAAACACAATTTGCCAACTGCATTTGATACAAATACGAGATTTCAATATTTTTATACAGAAAGTAATCATTTTAATTCTATTACATCATTGTTTTTAGCTGTGCAAACAAATCCAAATCACTCTGGGTAATTTTCATATTTGTATTGTATTCTTTTCCTTCTGGACTCGTTACCTTTACTTCAATAATCGTACCATCTGTGACTGCCTCACGCCCTACAGCCTGTATAAATGGCAAAAATTTAGGGTGATTTTTAGTAAAAGTATCCCACGCACCTTTAAATTTCATAATTGCTGAAAAATCCATCATAATATCCATCTCCTTTCATAAACTTACAATAAATCCGTATGTTTCTTTCTACATCCCTCATTATATCCTGCACTATAACAAATTGTTTAACCATTCATATTGTCAATTACTCATCACCCAAAAATAACAGGCTTTTAATTTCCCAACCACAGTTTGTGGGAGATTCAATTCTCTTATAAATAATCTGCCAAATAAGACCAGCGTAAGTGACAAAGAGGCATATGTGTTACATCACAACATGGTTGACAGTATCATTCTTTACAACAAAATTTACTTCGTTATAACTACACCTGATATAAAATTTTGTTAAAAATTTTTCTGTATATGCAAATATACGACAATTTGAGCTTGTGTAAGCAGGATTTTCTTTAATTACTTTGATTTGGTTCTGTTTTATCTTGTATATCAGTTTTTGTAATAGTTCAGTTTTCAGCTTCCTGTTACAATCATCAAGCCATGCAAGATCACTTTGTAGTATTAAAACCACGTTCTATGACTTGATGCATCTTTGTCACCACGCAGTTTCATATGACTTGTAAACCCATAATCTGTAGTAAATGCAAAACTCTAAGCTGTGCTGTAACAACTGCTTGCACACTCTTCACTCTCCTAAGTTACAAGTATACGTATTAAATATTTATTGTGTTTATTTACAAGTCCGACTACTACTAACTTTTTTACTATGAAAATCTATGATTTTCATAGTAAAAAAGCACCACTCCAAGTGATACTCCTTCATATGTACTACATCAGATAATTTATACTGTTCTCATCCAGGTCCTGCAATGCCATAGCATTCTGCGCTTCCTCTGTCTGAAGTCTATTAATATAAAAAGAATATTTCATTCTGCACTCAAAATGTCCTTTCTTCATCTCCCTTACTTTATCAACTTTAATCAGATAAGAAACCCCTTGTTTCAAAAAAGCTTTTTCAATTATCTTTTTTGTACTCTCGTTATAAGTTTCTACAAAAGCGACCTCTCGCCCTAGTTTCTTCTCTGTCATTCCTGCCACATCCTTTATCTCTGATATACTATTATAGTATAGACCGAAATCCCCAAAAAGTACAGTTGAAATATTCACTAATAAATGATTTTAGATTAATAATTTTTTAGTGACAATTAAAATCAAACATTACTCTATATTTCTGATAAACCATTTTGCAAATAACTATATCAATAACACAAAATATTTCTTCAAGGATACCTGATAAAAAATATAGATGCAATGGAGCATGACAAATTTTTGTCAATTAATAAGGTGATTTGCCTTGTCAAGATACAATTAAAAAAATAGGAAAATTATTTAATATCGTTCATTAAAAACATGCTCTAACACGCCAAAAACGGTTATAACGATTTGCACGATTGTCAGATTCTAACTCTATTTTAAATACTATTTATATAAATGGCAACAACTTTTACACACAAATTATTATATAGACCATACAAAAATGTAAAACCTAAAAGCAAAAATCCCATCGCCAAAAGCGATTTCTAATAAATTTTTGCTGTAACAGGTCAGCTTGTCCGAACTGTTACACATCATTGTAACTTTATGTTTTTTTTACTTTTTAAGGGTTGCAATTTTATTAGTTTTCATGATATACTATATTTACTTTGCAGGATTAGTACATCGGTAGTACATCGGCTTCCCAAGCCGAGGAGGCGGGTTCGATTCCCGTATCCTGCTTTTTTGTTTTATTGTGAACTCCCCATTGTCCAAAGCCAATGGGTTTTCTACTTTTGCGACCTCATAACCAAACAAGTTTGACTTAACTATAATCTCCACAAATTTTCATCTAGACAGTCCCCCTATAATAGTATATACCATATACTTGTATATTTTATGTACTGAGAGATTTCTTGGTTTTCACATTATATTTTCTATCAGAACCATGTATATACAATTATCAATGTCCGTGTGAATCAATCATAACAAAAAAATATATGCTGTAACCACCTCTAGTTTTATGGTCTTAATCCATCACCTAAAACGAATGAAGCCGCGACCACATTGTTTTAAAATTGATAAACTACTATAATATAAACTAAAAGTAATAAAACAGAAGGGACCAACTATATGGAATATGTAAAAGAAATATTTGCACAATATAATAAACAATGTATCCGAGTTTATCAAGCATATAATCCTACAATAGCAAAGGAAGCAATTTCACTACAAACATTTGGCGAAAATTTCAACATAAATCGTATGACATGGATAAAACCATCTTTTTTGTGGCTTATGTATCGTTCTAACTGGGGAACTAAGAAAAATCAGGAATGTATTTTAGCTATAGACATATATCAATCAAACTTTAATGAAATACTGCAAAAAGCGGTTTTGACATCACCAGACTCTACAAGCTATACAAGTGCACAATGGAAGAGAGCCTTTGACAAAACTACTGTGTATTGTCAATGGGATCCAGATAGAAGTATAAATGGAAATGCTATCAACCGCGCAGCAATCCAAATAGGACTAAAAGGAGATACATTAAGAAATTTTTTAAGTGTAGGTATTTATCACATAGAAGACTTAACTCCATTGGTAAGGAAATGGAATGAACAAAGAAAAAATGGAAAACTGAACTCTAAAGATTTGCCAGTAGAGAGAATTTATCCGGTTAAGGAGAAAAGCATTAGAAACAGGCTGAACATGAAATAATAATTTTTATTTGTAGGTAGTTGTCTGTTTAAATATTTCAACGGAAAATTTCTTAGTAATATGAAATAAAAGATTGTTCCATTAGCAACTATATAATATGAATTTATTTTTTCATTTTACTTTCTGAAATACGATTATAAATTTGAGTAAACAGCGAATAAGGAAGATTTGCCTCCCCTATTCGCTGCATAATCTGTACGTCACTATATGCCATACTCTCTACACAAGTTTGTGCATAAAAAATATAAAACATAATAATTCAAAAAATCTCTCCAATACTCAAAATTTGAAAAAATGTGCTACACACTCCATACTGGCATTCATAATTTTTTCCGTAGTTTATTATCTGCTGTCCTCAAACTATTCTGTTTCAAATATTATCTGCCTGTAAGTTATATTCTTGTGTATAGTCTCTATAAATCTATCTAACCCAGCCCTGTCACAAATCACACACGCCTCATTCAATCCCTCAATCCATTCATTTCCGGAGGAACATTGTACCAGATGGCTAGCAACACAAGCCAGTCTTCTCCCCTGCTTAATAGCGCCTCGAACAGTATGCATAGTGCCACTGTCATATGATGCCTCTATCACAAGTACTCCACCACTAATGCCACTTTGTAAGCGGTCTCTCTCCACATATTGATACTTCTGTATTGGGACCGAAGGAAAATATTCGCTGACAAGGCAGCCACCGTTTAACAACAACCTTTTTGCAAGGTCACAGTTGGAATATGGTACAATGTGATCTAATCCGCACGGCATCACTGCAACACAAGTTCCACCAGCAGCAAGTGCCCCATAAAATGCATGTGTATCGCAACCCAGAGCAAGCCCATTCACCACATTTATATTTTTCTTACCTAATTCATACCCTATCTGATATGCTATTTTTGCTCCTCGTTCAGATACCTGCCTGCTTCCAATCACCGCAATATTGTGTCTTTGATTGATAACTTTAATATTACCTCTATAATATAAATAATTGGGTGCTCTTGTGATGGAAGCTAACTGTTGGGGATACTCTTCTTTTCCTATTTCAGTCCATTTAATTATATTTTTCTGAAAGATTCTTCTCATCTCCCAACTATTATTTTTTTAATATTATACTTGTCTTTTCTTAATACATTTCACCATTACAACATCTTCTCTCACCTAAAAAGATGAAATTTTCCTCTCGCAAAGTAACAAACTGTTCCACATTCTGGGCAATCATAAATGTTAGTAAAGAGACTTCTTGTCACAAAAAGTTAAAATCCGTTCAAAGTAGATCTGCAGTTTTCCCTCAAAAATATAAATTGGCACAGGTTGTTTCAAATCATACACTTGCGCATAAATGTCGCCCTCAAAGAAAAAAACTACCACCTGTTTCTTATAAGGATCAAAAATCCAATACTCACGCACGCGGGCATTTTCATATTTCTCTAACTTTTTGAAGTAATCTTTCCGTTTTGTAGCAAAAGAAACAACCTCCAACACAAAATCTGGTGCACCAAACACTTTTCCCCGTAATATCTTTTCCTTGTCAAATAAAATAATAATATCTGGCTGCATCATGGTTTTATTATCACAGTCGAGCTGCACATCAACAGGAGCGATACCTGCTTCACATTCTCTGTTATTTTCTATTATATAATTTGCAATTTGCCTATAAATCTCACCTGTAATTTTCTGATGACCAAATGTAGGAGTATCCATATCATACAGCACACCATCAATCAACTCTACCCTAATTTTATCTGATGTGACAAAATAATCTTCTATTGTATATTCACCCTGCTTCTTTTCCACCGAATCTTTATAGGAAAATATTGTATTATCCTGCAATTTCATATTGTACTTTTGTTCCGTTAATACCTGTTCTAATGCCTGAAGTGTCGCGTAGCGCGGGTGAGCTGTCTCCCCAGAAAAAATCTTCTGTACAGTACCAAGCGGGACTCCCGATAAGTTGGAAATCTGAGCATAGCTATACCCCTTCTGCAATTTTTTCTGCCTCATTTCTTCTATAGTCATAATATCCTCTCAAATATTTCTAATTAACTTTCCGAGTCTTTTTGTACTTGGTCACAAATAAAATTCTCACAGACTCTATTCATAAAACACCCAATAATCTTATTATACCCATTTCATTCCATTTGTCAACCGTTTTGTTTCTATTTTTCTTAAAGTTCACTCCTTTTCTATCCATTTTTCTCTTGTTCATAAGCACGCTTTTTTAATTCCTCTTCCGACCCTAGATAAATATATTTCTCTAATATAGGCAATGGTTTCTTTTCTGTAATTTCAAAAAGCTCATAAATTATAGATGGAATTTTGTGTTCAAACTGTATTAAACTAAGTTCATGATTTCCTCACATCGCACAGTCTGATGGGCGTGTCCTAAACGCCGTAAAAAAACATAAAATCCTAGATAGAATGACACTTTTGAATTGAATTTGACTGTATTTTCCAGCCTTTACTAAATGCAATCGCCTCATATTGCTGACCAATTGGTATATCTGTCTCTGCATATGCATGATGAAAATATAAGCTATTTTGTGCAAATTTATTCTTTTGGTATATATCATAGGCAGTCTGTGACAAAATGCCCTTTTCTGTACAGTACTTTTCAATCTCAGGAAATAACTCCTATCTCACAAATAAAAGATTATATCGCGCCAACAACCTAATACAATGTCCCATTATTACTTATTACTTCGCCATTCTTTTTCCAAAAATTGTACTACAAATTATCTATCATTTATTAAATAACACAAACAATAATTTCGCACACAAAATACTAAAAGAAAAGTATTTTGACATATACTTTTCACTACTGTTGCAAAGGCATAAAAAGCAACCAATAACACTTCTATATATCTAAACACTTGATATAGCAGTAACATGATACTATGATAAGACTATAATAACAAGGAGTAAACAAATATTATGAATCCTTTCTCATTTGACCAACTTTATATTGAGTATGGTACTATTCAGCCTCTTTCGGATAAGGAACAGAACACTGGTGTCTTGTTTTGTGTGCGCTGGAAAGGCGGATTGACACTGCGGTTCTCTAATCGTTGGTCTTATTACTGGATTATGGTTGAAAAAGACGATTCTATTTTTCAAAGTATTCGTCTCGACAAGGAAAAATATGTGATGGAAAAATTACAGAAAAGTATTCGAGACATTGAGCGTGGAGCATTTTCCAGAAGAAAATCCACTGCACAGCTTGTTTCTGAAATTGTTCAACAAAGACAGTTAACTTCTTGCATGAACAATACCAAATGGGATATGTTTCGCACTGCTATGTTAGAAGAAATGCCCTTTCCTCCTCCTTATGAAATTAAGACTCTTTTTGATAATGAAATTGCATTTATTAATTATTTTATTACAAATGACGCCAACTATCGGGGTTGCTATATTGATGAGGATTTTGTCAATCTAAATTATAAGGTGATTGAATATCTAGTGGTAAAGACGCGATATTATGAGACAATTGGCGGAATGTTGGTGCAGCAAAGAGTCTATCATGATGCGACAACACAATTTCTTGAGTTGATGAAAAAATACCATATTCCATATGTTCCTTGTGAAAAGTCCAATGATACATTTTTTATTTATGGCTATCGCTAAGACAGCTCATATGGCTCCTACCTTCCATCCACTTTACCAGCATCTGATAAGAGTCGAATGATATTATCATAATTTTCTGGACGATGAGGAAACATACAGTTTGTACAGTCTTTGATTTTGCTCCCACCATTTTCTATATATGTCGGATTTCCCGGACAGTTTTCTCTAAGATATAATGGACAGAAGCAAAACAGACAATTCAATACTTCCATGCCTTGATGACATGGAAAATAGATGCAATCTTTATTTTCAAAAAAACGATATGAATACATTTAGCATTCCTTCCTTATCTAAAATTCTTAATTCTCAATTCAGAAATTAAACGATACTATTACCAGGACAACACAATATGTTTGTCTGCAAAAGCACAAACGGACGTATTGGAATTGTAAACAGTATTTAATTGATTAGTTAATTCATATTCAAAGACAGAATACTCCCCGACGGACGGGCTTTTTTGATAAATCAAGAATTGGCGAATTTTGTCGATACGGTTTATGTTCCACGGCTTTGATCTCTCAAAAACCGCCGTGGAAGAATGGGCGTGTGAAAATCCCCCTGCTGTACGACGGCTTTTTTCTTTTGCCATCGTGCGGCAGAATATTTTCAATATTTATTGTTCAAAGAATTTGTAAGAAATTATTTAACGTCCGATGTGCTTTGTGTATTCTTCTACTTGTCTGGTAAAGCCAATTACATCATCTACTATATCACCAATTTGGAAATCTGCCTGTACAGTGATTTTGTTTGCTGATATAGGGTTAAGCCGTTGATATAATGTTTTAATCCCGATAACAGAAGCAGTTGTTATTCCCATATTCTTTTTTCTTTCTTCCTTGATAAAGTAACTTAACTGTCTTTTTTCTGAAAATGCTCACGGGTAAATGAATCAATATGCTTCGTAAATGTTTTAGCACCATTTGCAAATTTGACAATATCAGAGATGGAAGTGCCAAACGGAAAGGAGCCGCTCTCTGTATCGTTGGCTCCTTCCTCCGCTTTTTTCGACTTTGAGCTATCCCTTTGTTGCCCATAATAAACTTCACTAACTTCTGTAATAGATTTTGCTGTAACCCGTGCGATAATCCTTAATAAATCTTTATCTATCACCGAATGATCCTCCGGGATTCTTATTTATTGGAGGATCCGTTGTGTTTGTCAATCCATTCCTGTGTTTTTTCTACTATCCTGCCGGCACCGGGAAAAAACTTCTGAATAAGCTTCAAAACCCCGACAGTACCACAGAGAGCACATACGATAATGACCGGAACTAATAAAATCTGTAATAATGATGGCATAATAATTTCCTCCTATTCATGATTAAACATTTCAGCAAAAATTTTTCTTGTTTCATCTTCCGATGCACGCATAATTTCCTCGACGATTTCCATTTTGCCTTTATCTTCTGTACCTTTTTCTTCCTTGTCACTTAACGCAAAATCACAGTTAAACATTTCAGCAAAAATTTTTCTTGTTTCATCTTCCGATGCACGCATAATTTCCTCGACGATTTCCATTTTGCTTTTATCTTCCATAACTTTCTCCTCCTCGCTACTTGACGCAAAATTATTCGTTCTGTTAGCTCCGCAACTGCACAAAAGCAAACAGCATATTATTGGCGGAACCCAGAAATGTAAGTGACGCATACGTTTACCTCCTGTCTTTCCATTTTATAAACCGAAAATACTGAAAATCATTTTAATTGTCCCTATGGTAGACGCTTTTATGATTTTCCATACAATAGAGAGCAGTTCCATATCAATTTCCTCCTTTCTGTCTAACTTGTGGGATAAACTGCGATGCCAGCCGTCCCCGTCCCTGGTGCTTCACATAGAAAAATCCAATTACGCTAAAAAATATTGCACCGATAAAATTCACAAACAAATCTTTCATTGTGTCGATAATGCCAATATCCAGATACCCGTCAAAACAAATAATCTGTCCGTCTGCTAAAGTAATTGTGGTTTTTGAAATATCTTGTACGGTTACTAATTCTGTACCATAGAGCGTACCAAGCCTTGCAGACGAAAATGATGTAACCACAAAATCCTTTTGCATATCGAATAGAAAAATTTGATCTGCGACAAACTCGAAAAACTCCCATAGCACACCCACTGTCATAGAAAAACAAAATGCAGAAACAGCAAGATATATTGGTGATAGTTTAAGTGATGTGTGTTTGCTCCGGTTAAGCATATCTATCAGCGCAAAACCTACAGCAGCACATAAAAAGCCATTAATTATATGAAGAATGGTGTCCCATCCTTGTATTCGCGTATAACAATTTCCTATCTCACCCATTATTTCAGCAGCAAATACAAAGCAAAGAATAATCACTTCCATTGTTGTTGGGAGCTGTATTTTCAATACCCTTTCCAGAATCGACGGCATTGAAATTAAAGTCAGAGTCAATATGCACAACAAAATGTGATCGTAATTACCAATATAAGCTGCCCGGATAAGCGTCAATAAGGTTAATACCCGAAAAAAAACAAAAACGCCCAATGTCACGTTGCTATTGTAAAGTTTTGGTGCAAAGGAACGTCCCTTTTTGCGGCAATATAGATACCAACCGAACAGTAATAACATGGTTAATGCGATAACAATAAAAATTTCAACTACCCGTATCATGATTGCTTATGTTTATCAAAGATGGCGTGAAAGGCTTTTTTTAAAAGCTGGAAGATAAGCCTTATAGGTATCACAATAACAGCCACGCTAAATGATGTAACTAACATAATAACAGGAACTTTTAATACATCTGCCCAACTCGGCACTAATGAAAATAACTCATTCATGGATTCACCACCCTTTCACCTATGAAAAGTAATTGAAAAGCAAACATATAATCTCACTTCTTACATAAAGTTTTTTGATATACATATGTTGATTTTCTTTGTTAATTTTAGTATACTCAATAAGAAGAAAAAAACAATCAGCAATATTTTTCTATGTGCTACTTTGTAAACATATATTGAAAATCTGTATGAAATGGGGGATTTTTTATGGGACAGGACGCGCGTGTACGTTATACAAAGATGATTATTCAAGTCAATTTTATCTCTCTTTTGAAACAAAAACCCTTAAACAAGATTACGGTAAAAGAAATATGCACTCTGGCAGAAATCAATCGTGCCACTTTTTACAAGTATTATGCAGATGCTTATGATTTGATGGAAAAAATTGAAGATGAAATGCTACTGGAATTACAGGAAACAATGCAGACTTCAATCCACGATGGAGTTAGTAAAACGCTTACAAGAATATTGGAAAAGATGAAAGAGGACTACTCTGTTTATGCAGCATTATTCTCTAATAACGGTGATACCAACTTTCCCATGAAAATATTTCGTATGTGTTATGGCAAATTTGAAGGTTATATTCACAAAAAATATCCAAACTTGTCTGAAGCACAAAGGGCATGGATTTATGTTTATACCGCGCAAGGCAGTAGCGGAATTTTGAATTGTTGGATTTCGGATGGATTGAAAGAAACTCCGGCAGATGTAGCAAAATTCATTGAACAACTGATTTCAAACACTTTGAATAATTTTTCCTGGTAAAATGGTTGATTATCTCAAAAAAGCCTTGATTTACGGGCATACACACAGAATTTCAAGCTATATTTACTACCAATTTACTACTTTTGAGGAAAAGAGCCTTGATATGCGCCTACCCCCTGCGAGTACAGAAAGCCCAAAGACCATAGCACACCAGCATTGAAAGAATAAATGAAAACTAAATACGACACAGACGCGGCGTTTCTTACTTCCCAACCGGGCGGGACAGGAACGCTGCTTTTTTATGCCCTCATGTTACGCATTAGAAGTAAAAAAGCCTTCATTTACAAGGATTTTCAGACGCATTTCTAACGGGGTAAGGGATTTATACCCAAACCCACCAAAACGAGGTTTTAATGCGTAACAAAGACCACGAAAAGGAGTGATGAAACTATGGCAGTTTTCCGAGTAGAACGCAACAAGAGCTATACCGTTATGAGCAATCACCACTTACGCAATAAGCAACTGACCTTAAAGGCAAAGGGGCTTTTATCGCAACTGCTGTCACTTCCCGAAGATTGGGACTATACCCTTGCGGGGCTGTCACAGATCAACCGGGAAAGTATCAACGCAATCCGCACTGCTGTATGGGAGCTTGAAAAAGCCGGGTATATCAAACGGCGGCAGGGGCGCGACGAGAAAGGCAAAATGACCGCCATTGAATACACCATTTACAAGCAGCCCCAGCCGCCGGACGACATCCCGCCAGGTTGGATAACCCGATATTGGAAAATCCAACACTGGACAATCCGATATTGGAAAATCCGACATCGGGTTATCCGACGGCGGAAAATCCAACGCAATTAAATAAAGATATACAAAAAACTGACTTACCAAAAAAAGAAAAAATAATTACTGATTCACAAAATACTGATTCCATTCCTATTCTTTCCCCTAACCCCTCACCTTACAAGAAAGCGGCTGCGCCGCCGGAATGGAAGCGAAAGGAAACGGACGCACAGACAGCCTTTGAGATTTACCGAGAGATCATCAAGGACAATATCGACTATGACATTCTCACGCAGGATATGAAATTTGACGGGGACAGGCTGGACGAAATTGTAGACCTCATGCTTGAAACTGTATGCACCCGGAAAAAGACAATCCGCATTGCTGGGGATGACTGCTCCGCCGAACTGTAAAGGCAAAGTTTATGAAGCTGGACGGTGAGCATATCCGCTTTGTGCTGGACTGTATGCGGGAGAACACCACCAAAATCCGCAACATCAAGCAATATCTGAAAGCAGCCCTTTTCAATGCCCCGTCTACGATTGGGAACTATTACACGTCCCTTGTATCTCACGACATGGCAAGCGGCACACTTGTGCCAAAGGAGCCGCACGACCCTTATTCATGCAAACCGGGCGAAAGCCTTTAACTACTACAATCACAAAAGGAGGATTTTATTATGGCACAGAAAATGACGGAAGCATTGGTATTTGACGAGCGCACAGACCGCTATGATATTCGCTTTGACCTTGCCAACTACTACGACGGGCTGCATTGCGGGGACTGTTTCGATGTATTCACACGTGGCAAATGGAAGCCGACCCGCATTGAAATGAATATGGCGCAGGAATGGTACTTGGTAGGTATCGGAGCTGACGACCTTAACGGGCTGAGGGTGCGTATCTGACCGCCGCCCCCTAAACCACCGCGAAAGGAGGACGCGACCCCATGCAGGACGAAATCAACGAAAAAACCGTTGCCCTGTATATCAGGACCGGGATGCTGACTGCCGAAGTGCTGCAAAAGGCTATGAATGCCGTACTCACTCAGACAAAGAAGCAGATTGGCAAGCAACCCCACGGGAAACAGACCTTAAAGCAGCTTATGAAGCAGAACACGGGCGTTTCCAACATTGAGATCACAAGGGACAACATCAAGGCGTTTCAGAGTACCGGGAAAAAGTACGGGATTGACTTTGCGCTGAAAAAGGGCGCAACGGAACCCCCGCCCCGTTACCTTGTATTTTTCAAGGGCAGGGATGCGGACTCGCTGACCGCCGCTTTCAAAGAATTTTCCACAAAGAAGCTGACTGCTCCGCCGCCCTTCTGTTTTCGTTTTTGTCTGACTGACAAATTGGGAATTTATGTTACAGCAAAACAGTCAATTATGATTCATTTTCAGTTTTGATATTATTACATTATCTGTATTCCTGTGACTGAAAAAATGAACCTCTCCTTTTGTCAAATTATAAACAACAGACCATTGCAGTTTATCAATATCCCCATCCCACACACCGACCTCTGCAAGAAGTGAAACGGCTTCCTCGCCATTTAATGCATTATTGTTGTCCAGTATCTCTTTTTCCACTGTGTCATATCTTTGAAACTCCGTTCCACCACCGCCGATATTTACTCTGTCATAAGCAATAAAGTTTGATGCAATCTGATAGTTTGAATCTGTTTCCACAATTTGAAGTTCATTATCATAATACTCAACAAGCACCGATTTTCCACTTGCATCTGCAATCAGATAATGCGCTGCTATATCGTACGAAAAATAGATATTATATTTTTGGAGTAGTTCAACCGCTTCGTCCACCGTTGCCGCCTTATCTAACACCAGACGCGTTGCCGTTGAAATATTCAGCGTTATCTTATGACTGTCATAAGGTGCTTCTGCGTTGGGAACCGAAAGGGATGCTATGGCAACGCCTTTTTCATTCATACCGTCACAAGGCAGGTATGGTGCTGCCAATGTAAGAAACTTGTTAAAAACAGAGCCTTCCGGCAAATTCCCCTCCGAATATCCAATAAAAGACAAATTCACTGTGGAAACAGACGCATACCCGTTCTTCGGTTCAGTAAATACCTGTAAAGTTGGTGAATAGTTATAATCAAAATTTCGTCCATACAAAATTTCGTCTTGTTCATTTTTTACAACAAAACAAGTACAGCCGCCACCTGTTACGCCAAGGTCAATAGGAATACCTTTTAGTAATTTCCTTACCACAAATTTTTCAATGTCTGCATCGCTCTGTGCGCCAACTTCCAGAAACTCATCAAAACCATAGTCACCATAATAGGTCATTTGATATGCGCCATAATCGTCAATTTTAGTCATGGAAGAAATTGTCCGCAATTCATTCCAAAACAGGGCAATCGCTCCTACAACAATTACAAGCAAAACCACAACTATGCAGGTTAAAAACCGACTTATTATTTTTTTGCTTTTTCCATGTATTTTTCTACCTGTATTATCCATAAAGCCTCCGTATATTCCGATTTATAGCAAATAGCCCATAGCAATAAAAAGATAACTATGCAGCCATCTTCTGTTTAATTTTAAGTAAATTTCACCACTAAGAACAGAAAATATCATCGTAGAAATTCCATTCCATATTTCAATCCCTACTCCTCTTGATACAAAATGAAATATTCCCCATGTCATAGCCAATATGATGCCGCCGAAAGGAATTGGACTCTCTTTTTTCAAAAAAGTTTCAACCGCTTTTTGCCCATATATGATGATTAGGGTAACAAGCATCACTTCAAATATGTAGTATAAATATTGTGCGCTGAATTGGAATATGGTTTTACCTTGTGCTTCTCCGATTACCTTTAATGTATGCCAATCAATAAAAGTGAGAAGCTTACAGCCAATGAAACAGGCAAGAGTTACTATCCAGTTTTTCAAGGAAATCTTGTCCTCTTGGATTCTGCCCGTTGGAAAACGGTAATGCTTTTTGGAAAAAAGCAGTAGCATACCAATGAAAACCGCCCATATAAAAGTCATTATGATACAATGAATGCTTCTCTGATGTGATGTATAATTTTGTATATCTACATGTAACAATGGAACTTCAATTATAAATATAGACAGATATTCAAGCATAAATGCCCCAAATGAGAGCAGGCTCAACCAAAAATATTTTGTCCATCGTATTTCTTTAACCATTATCTTTACCTCATTAGATACTATTTTTTTCATCAATCAGCTCTGCGTCTGTGCATCTGGCTCTATAATGATATACGGTTCTTCCCGACAAAGTGCGATTTGTCGGTGTGTACTGGAGAAATTATAGCACAGCCAATAAGGAAAAGCAATCTGCATTTCCCGTCCGTTCCGCCTATCCGTCTGCACTACTTCGGCGGCTATCATTAGGTTTTGCGGTGGCTCTGCCCCCGCGCGCCCGACCTCTTCCAAAGAACAGAATGGAGTGTTACGCAATAGGGCGCGAAAAGGCTTGATTTTCAAGGCGTTGCAGGAGCGAAAACAGACAGGGTAAGGGTTTTATACTACCCACCCCCGAAAACGACTTTTAACCGTCCACAGGCGCGGTGTGCGCCCTCTTTCCTGCCTGTTCCCCGCCGCTCTGAAAAATTTTGTGTCAATAACTCAAAAAAGCACTTGACAAAACGCTTCATGGGGCAACGCCGAGGACATAAAGCCGTACATAGCCCCTGTATTTGAGAACAATATCCCCTTAGCACAGACGGAACGGCTCACCATGAACAGCCGCCCGAAGCAGCCGAAATACGCGAAGAACAAAAACATTCTTGTAATCGGTGGTTCCGGCAGCGGCAAGACCAGCTTTTTCGTTAAACCATCGCTTATGCAATGTTCGTCAAAAGATTTTCCGATTTCGTATATTGTCACTGATCTGAACGGATAACTACAATAAGGGTTGAGAGAAGTAGGTATTCTCAAAAAAGGAGGTTACACAATATGAGGAAACAGACAGAGAAAGACAAACTCATAGCCCTTTACGAAAGGCTATCTCACGATGACGAGCGGACGGGGGAATCCGTAAGCATTGAGAACCAAAAGCGGATTTTAGAGGGACTACGCAAGAAAGAACAGGTTTACCAATATCCAGCATTTTACAGATGACGGAATCCGGGGAACGACTTTCAAGCGTCCGGGGCTTGACGCTATGTTAGACGAAATCCGGGCGGGGAACGTGGCAACGGTTATCATCAAAGACCAAAGCCGAATCGGGCGTGATGTGGTTGAAGTAGGGCTTCTGAAGCGTACCTTTGACAAGTACAACGTGCGCTTTATCGCCGCCAATGACAACCTTGACACCGCCAACGACTTTGATATTATGTCGATTTTCCGTGATGTGATAAACGAGTGGTACGTTGCCGACACCAGCCGCAAAATCAAGACCGTTTTCAAACCGAGAATGGTACGGAATCCGGGGAAACGCATAAGACAGCCAGTTATACACATTACCACCAATGCCAACGACTACGGAATCCCTACTCATTCATCATATTTTTATCAGATATATAAACTATATAGCTGCTTTTTGGATTTTTGTTTTAATTTGTCGGATATAGTGTTAAATTATCACTTTAGATGAACTTTTAATGCTATGTGCATGGAAAAATAACCAAAAGCAACTTAAAGTTGCTAAATTGTCAGAGCTGAATGATAGAAATTTTGCTTCATTATGCTACTATGGACGAGAGTTAGGAGGAAAAAATATGACATTTGGAGAAAAACTGTATAAGTTAAGAAAGGCACAGGGGCTTTCACAGGAAGCCTTAGCAGAAAAACTCAATACGAGCAGACAGGCTGTAAGTAAATGGGAAAATAATAACGGTTATCCCGAAACAGAAAAAATCATTTTAATCAGCAAAATATTTCAGATAACATTGGACGATTTACTGATTGATGAAAAGGAACTTGGTTCTAAAGAAGAAAAAACTTTTTCGGACGAAACAAAGGGATTTTATGTAAGCAGGGAAACGGCAACTGGTTTTCTATTTTATTATAAAAAGAAATTCTTACTATTGGCAACAGCGTGTGGAATTGCATTGGGTTGTAATTCTGTATCTTACACATCAACAGAACATTATTTGTTTGCTTCCAATATCGCCCCAATACTTACAACCATATCAATTATGATGTTGCTTGCTATTGTAATTTATATTGCCTTGAAGCAAAATCCTTACCGAATGCTCCGTAAAAAGGAACTTGTTTTTGATGAAGAAGTACGGGCAGAAATACAAGAGGAATTTACGAAAATGAAGAAAATGCTGGTAAGCGGTATTGCGGTTGGACTTGTGATATTTTGCACAAGTAATAGTGGCTGGGGGCTTCCTATATTTGAGAACATGGATTATACAAATATTCTGTTTTATATTGTATTCTCTATGATTTTAACAGGTATCAGCAGCTTTATTACGTTTTTTTGCATTGGTATATATTGGTCTTACTCCATATTGATCCGAAATCCAGAAAGAAAGGACAGGTAATATTCTATGAAAGAACATCATTATATCGAAGTCAAGAATCTTGTTAAAAATTATGGCACAGGAAATATAAAAGTAAACGCCATTGACGATGTAAGTTTCTACGTTGACAAAGGGGGATTTATTGGAATTATGGGGGCCTCCGGTTCAGGTAAAACCACAATCTTAAATATTCTCTCTACCATAGATACTATGTCAGACGGACAGGTTTTTTATGACAAAGTTGATATATCGAAAATGAATGAAAATGAATTATCGGACTTCCGGCAGGAAAATCTTGGATTTGTCTTTCAGGACTACAATCTTTTAGATACATTAACCATTGAAGAAAATATTTTGCTTCCCATGGCTCTTAAAGGAGAGAAGAAAGAGGAAATAGAAAACAGAATAAAGAACATATCGGAAACGTTGCATATTGAAGATATTTTAAACAAATTCCCCTATGAAGTGTCCGGCGGGCAGAAACAGCGGGCAGCTTGTGCAAGGGCGCTTGTCAATCATCCAAAGCTGATTCTTGCTGATGAACCAACAGGAGCATTAGACTCTAAATCATCCACTATGCTGCTTCGCACCTTGCAGCTTATGAACAAGGAATTAGGTGCAACTATTTTAATGGTAACGCATGATGTGTTTTCTGCCTGTTATTGTGAGAGAATCTTATTTTTGAGTGATGGAAAAATATGCGCTGAATTAGACCGTAAAAACAGAAACAAGAGAGATTACCTGAATTGTATTCTTGATATACAGTCTAAAATTGGGGGTGAGGATATTTATGCTGAATAAGCTTGCATTACGAAATACGTGGAAATTATGGAAAGATTATTTAAACTATTTTCTGACCTTATGTATGATAACAGCCCTTACATTTTCTTTCCATTCACTGCTTTTTTCAAAAGATATTTATGAAATGATTCATTATGGAAACAATGGAGAACTATCCACGGCAGGAACTATGCTGATTACTTTTATGTCAGTTTCCACAGTGGCAATTTTTATCATAGTGGCTTGGCTTATCAACTATATGACCCGTTTTATTTTAGAAAAAAGAAGCCGAGAATTTGCTATCTATTTGTTATCGGGAATGAAGAAAAAACAAATTACAAATCTTTACATGAAAGAAAATCTTTATCTTGGCGTATGCGCTCTGTTCGTGGGATTGATTTTCGGCAGTGGGCTGCAGCAGTTACTATTTTTCATTTTTTATAAAAGTATTGGGAAAAATTATAAGGTGAATGTAGAAATATCAGCAGGCAGCATTATATTGACGGTTGTTTTGTATGGAGTTTGCTTTATCGCTGCCCTGTTTCGGAACAGGAAAAAATTTTCCCATATGGAAATCATCAATTTAATTAATATGGATAAGCAGAATGAAACAGTAAGTGAAAAAAGAAACACTATATGGAAAAGACTGCTTTTTCTTTCCATAGGAAATATACTGCTTTTATATTTTTTGGTTTTCACAGGCAGAATAACAAAATTGACAGCAATATTGGAAATGATTGGTCTGATTTTTACATTTTACTTTTTCTATTTAGGACTTTCTGCTTTTTTAATGAGTTACCTAAAAAGAAAAGGCGGGTTAATCTATAAAAAAGAATATTTATTTTTAATACGGCAGTTTTCCTCAAAAATACGGAATACATGTTTTGTTCTTGGAACATTAAGCCTTTTATTTATGTTTGCGTTAGCAGGAAGTTCGTTTGCGTTTATGTTAAGCGATTATCAAAACAAGCAATTAGATGTTGAATATCCGTTCGATATTATTATAATCAGCGACAATACGGACAATGATTTTTCAAAAGAAGAAGCATTGATAAACAGTAATATAACTCCACGGGATATATTGAAATACTGCGTTTATCAAAATGGCACAAGTGATATGGGTGATTATTTGTATCAGAATTTAAGAATCTTTTCAGACAGAGACAGCGATCCAGATATGGCAGAAGGAAAACGGGCTGTTGCTTATTATGATTATGATGTGTATATGGGAATCAGCGATTATAACCGTTTAAGGAAAATGTTGGATTTATTGCCTATTACTTTGCAGGATAATCAGTATTTAATTCATATATCAAACCGTGTATATCAAGAAATTAAAGATAAAAGTATTGAGATTCCCACCAGCCTAAATATAGGACTAGATTTTGCTGGATTTAAAACAGAGGGATTTGCACAAAATGGGCATAACGGAACAGATTATTTACTGGTTGTGCCTGATAAAAAACTTGCCGGAATGAAAAAATATTTTTCACTTATGGCAGTTATGGCAAATGGAGATGTGCCGGAAAATTTATCGGAATGTTTATATGATATATCCGGAAAAATAAGGGGATATGATGAATTAGCTGATTATATAAAAATTGGAAGTGAAGAACTTTTTTTAATGCCCGCAACAATACAAGTCAAAAGCCGTGAGATTTTGGAACTAAAGTTTTTAATGAGCACCCTTTCCTTTCCATTATTTTATATTGGGTTAGTGTTTTTGTGTGTATCGCTTACGGTTCTTTCTGTCCAGCAGTTAAGCGATTCCAGCAAATACAAATTCCGCTATCAGATTTTAAGTAAACTTGGAATGGGAAAGAAAAAAATCAGACTGGTAGTAACAAAACAATTGTTTTTGTATTACCTATTCCCTGTTATCCTTTCGGCTATTATCAGTGCAGTATTTACGTTATATGTAGGGCGGCAATTTGTGATTTACACAGGAATACACACAGAATGGATTTTATATTTTTGTATTTCATTGATTACTTTCCTTGGGATATATATTTTGTATTTTTTTGTTACATGTTTTCAATTTAATAAAAATATTGAACCATGACCTAGAAGTAACACATATTCCAGATGTTGCTTAAATGGCAATGACATTTTAAAATGTAGTAGCCCATTTTCAGCATAAATGCAACCGTTAATTAAACACCGCCCCATGTGGGAGGAGGGCATTGAAAAACATCCTATTATTCCGTTTTGAATTTTAGATATTCATAAAAAATCCACCAGTTTTAAATAGACTGATGGATTTTTGTGATTTGAATAGAGTTCTTTTATTTCAAAGAATATATTTTTCACTTATCAGCTTGATGATCCGTTTAAGATTTACTGCAAATATAGCTATTGCTCCCTGCATCTCCATGCCAATAAGACCTGATGATGCTGCTGTGTCATAACCATGCCTGTGCTTTAACTCGCTGTTTTTTGCTTCTATTTTATAACGCTCCTTCATTTTTTCTTTGAAGTGTTCTGTTTCCTCAAATTCTGCCTGTTTACTGTGAGCGTCGCTTTTTAAAGTCTCACTGTATGCCCCTTCTTTATAACATCCGTTCTTATATGGGCAGCATTTACATTTCTCAATGTCAAAAAAGTAGGTCATGCGTGGGTTTTTATTCTTCTTTTCTTTTTCCCGTCTGTCCAGATATTTATGGACTGCCAGATGCCCTGCCTTACACGGATATATTCCTGCGTCTTTATTAAACTCAAATTCATCCGGTTTTGTACGATTCCCCTGCGTAATGATCCCGTTTAGTCTGGAAATCAGTTCATAACCACCCTTTTCTGCCGCCTCGATGTTTTTCTGCTTGGAATAGGCAAGACATCAAAACCGCTTTGAACGCCTGCGTACATAAGCGATTTTGTGTCTGGACATTTGGCGACTGCCGCAAGAGTCAGATAGCTGCCCGCCTGTTATCTGACATCGCAAGGATTTCGGTGATGGACTTCTGTGTTTGGCAGTATTCCGAGTAACGGAGCCTGATTCCCTGCCAATAAGTATAAACCCAACGCAGTTGGGTTTGCATAGCCGCAGCAGAAAATATCGCTTACCAAATACTCAAAGACATTTCCTTGAAATGCCTTGCACTCCCTGATCCGTCCGTCCTCGCTCTCATAGTCATCAACGCTTGGCGTTCCGTCTGTGTAAAGGTTAAAGGCAAGCCTCACTACCCGCACACTTCCGCTGGTCTGCCAGCCCTGATAAAAGGCAATCTACGATTGCCTTTACACTCATGGCTTGATATACCCGGACTTGATGTCATAAATCTGGCTGAAATGATTTCTTGTGTCCTCTGAAATGCCGAGAATATAAATCAACGCCTTGTGGTAGCTGTCTACCTGACCAACGGTCAGGTTATCCTCTGCCTGTTTCAGTTTCTCAAAATAAAATTTTTCATGTTCCCCGTTTGCAAAAACCATGTGTGTGTTGTTGGCGCTCTGCGCCCCTGCTCTTAACGCTGTGTTGTTCATGCCCTGAACCTCCTTTTTTATTAAATAAAATGACTGTTACCAAATGTGCATTTTTATCTGTTGGACTAGCCTGTTTTTAAATTTTCTCCATAAAAGGCTAAAATCCCGTTTGAAAGGCGCAAAAAGGAGCGTTCCGATTATTTCCGAAACGCTCCTTAGGAATCTGTGGATTTACACTGATTTTGTTGGACTTCGAGATGAAAATTGCATTATAGCGTATTATGATGTACCAACACAAAAAAATTTGTTGGAAATTTGTTGGACTTCTGGTATTTTTGTTGTACCAAAAATCAACATAACACTCAATAATTTCAGTCCGAATTTTGTATTTTAATCACTTAACAACACACGTTTTCTTTCTATCATTTCCCCAATTCTCTCGATATATTGGGCAACATCCTTGACGTTCTCACTCCGTTCGATCCGTCCGTCAGGGTATACCCGTTTCGATATGCTTCCGGCTCCGCAGGCGACTATGGTCTGTTTTTCCTCCATAATCAAACACAATGTCCTAACTATACCTTATTATCAAGTATTACCGAGTATTTTGCATTTTCACAATTCCTCGATTAAGGTATTATTAGGTACTGTTCCGACAAAATTTGTTGTACTTTTGATGTACTTTCACCAAATTTGTTGTACCCGGATCAATACGATGTGAATGCCTCAAAGGACTTCTTTCATAATCTATTTACTAAAATAAAACCATCTTTTCTGCCAATGCCTCCATTGAAGCCTTTTTCTTTGCTTCAGAAACCTCTGCATAAATGTTCATTGTTGTTGCAATATCAACATGCCCCATAACTGACTGGATTACTTTCAAGTTACTCTCATTCTCACAAAATCTTGCACAAAATGTATGCCGCAAACTATGACAAGTAAAATGAGGTAAAATGAGTGGTTCTCTGTGATTCTGTTTTGCATCATGAATTTCAGCATCATTATACGCATCAATAATTCTTTCTAATGCCCTATCCAAATCCTGCTGTAAAAACACCCGTCCAAAACGATTTAGAAACACAAAATCTGTATATCCGTCAATTTCTGTTGTACAAAAAATGCCATTATCATGTTGATACTGCTTAATTTCTTTCAGTGCCTGACGCACTTCCTTCACCATCGGAATCTTGCGGATTCCCGCATCTGTTTTTGGTGTTGAAATATATATTCTTTTTTGAGATTTATTCATCTTACCCGCAAAATAGACTGCGGCATGGTCAACCGTAATAACTCCGTTTTCAGCATCAATATCCTTCCATGTTAGACCACTCAATTCTCCAACCCTTAAACCTGTCCCGATAAAAAATGTATAGATTGGCTTCCAATGGTCATATACTGGGTGTCCTTCCATGAAATTTAGAAAAGCTGTCTGCTGCTCCGGGGTTAATGCGTTCCGCACCCCTCTTTTAGCACCTGTCTGTTTCTTTAACTGCCCCAACACATTATGGGTCGGATTTGTTCTGATGATGCAATCCCTAAGTGCCATTTCAAATGCAGGGTGCAATTCCCTTTGAAGATGTTCAATCGTCCCATAGCTAAGATTTGATTCCTCCATCAGCTTTTTGTAAAATAACAATACATCTGAATATTTTATGTCTTTGACCTTACGATTCCCTATCCCTTTCCTGACATATGCATTATATTGATACATATACCCTGCAAAAGTTCTTTCAGCCAAATCCTTCCGTGTTGCCATGTACTTATCAAAAATATCATTCAGAGTTTGATTCTTAGCCTGCTCACTGTCGATTCCATCAAGGCGATCCCTTAATAACTGTTCTTCCCTCTGGCGAAGTGTAGTCAGATTTTTTGAATAAATGTATCGCCGCTTTCCTGATTCATCAGCATAAGCATATTGATACTTTCCATCTGAACTACGGTAACTTTCCCCCTTCCGCAATACTCGTCCCTTATTGTCTTTTCGTGATTTAGCCATAGCTGCTCCTTTCTTGTTCGGAAAGAAGAAACCTTGTGCCTTACTTACGAGTTTTATACAATAAGTCAACTCCTGTTTTAATAGTTTCTGTTATAGTCTGTTGATGTTTTTCAGAGTATTCCTTTAGAGTGTGATATTCTGCGTCAGACATCCTTATGGTTACAATACGCTCTTTTATGACATCCAATTTCGGGCGTCCTCTTTTTCCCATAGGCACACTCCTCTCTACATCTACATCCTATTATATTTTCTGTATTACGAAATGTCAAGTATTTTTCGTAATACGAATAAAAAAACTATTCGGCACATACATTTCTCTCCTAATGTTCTGTTCCCACACTTATTCCGCTGGTATACGAAAACTCTCCAGATACTTTTCAAAAATCTCACAGTCTACAAGCACGGCTTTTCCAACCTTATAGGTTGCCCCTGCTTCCTTTGCTCGTTTTTCAAAAGTGCTTTGGCATAAACCATAGAGCCTAGCTCCTTCCTTATATCTTATGAATCTCTTTTTCTCTTGAAATCTTTCAGACATATTTCCCTCCTAACGGTGTATTTTAGCATGATAGATTTATCTGCTAATGACAATAGAAACTGCCCGTTCCTATTCTCATTATTAGACAAAATAATCTGCTTTTTCCAAAAAACACATACGAGTGACAGCTCATTACACTGTCCACATCGGTATCGCACCGTCATTCTAAATTGACCGGAAAAACCGGAAGTATCATTATCAAAGATATGCCTCACAGCCTCATGCAACTGCTACACTTTTTGCCAGACATTCATCGCTCACTGCCTTAACTTCAATACCAGCTTTCAGTATTCCTTCGCACACACTTCCATATATAAAAAGGAAGCAGGCAGCTCATGGCGTGTCCGCATAGCGGCTCCGCATATCCCACACGTCCCGTATGTATTTACATATTCGATTTTCAAGGTACGATTACCAACACCGCTGTGCTGGCAGACAGATTTTTTTCTGCCTGTTTGGATAAAATCATCTCTGGACTTATCAGCCCAAAAAGCACATAAGCACTCTCCGTCTGCTATGAACGGTTCTGTAAAGATTATGTGCTTTAGCGGAATGACAAGTTTTATAATTCCAGTTTATCGGGACCGTATTTATTAAGTATCTGAAACAACACTTTTTTATATTTTCCCTCTGCCAAACCATACATCTCATACAATGTTTCCAGTTCAGAAAATGAAAGAGTGTTTATGTAAGGCTTATAACTTTCCTCTATAAAAATCCCACCATCCCCTCCCTGTTTTGTATAGACCGGGAATTTGGGAGATAAAGCCTGAATATCTCTTTCTATCGTGCGGGTAGCGACTCCAAGTTCCTCTGCCAGCTCCCTCGCCGTTGTATGCCGTCGGATAACCAAAATGTTCATGATTTCCGCTCTACGGTCAATCGTATTCATGCTTCACCTCCCTTCTGCTAATTCTCCAATAACATTGTAAAAAATGAACCCGACAAATCCGGTCTTATTCAAAAAAATATTTTTAAAAAATTTTCTAACTCCATCTGCCTTAATTTTTTGACAGCTCCATCTGCCAGTTTCTATATTTTTCCTACCTTTTTATTGACTTTCCTCCTGCCGCTTGTTAAAATCTTTAGTAGATAAAATCATTACAACTTCATAAACCGACACTCAAACTGCTATGAGCCAATCAGGGTAACTCTGCCCTGCTTTGGTTATGGCAGTTTTTTATTTGCCGGGACTATCCCCTAACAATGTCGTCAACTTAAGCCGAACTTGTCCCTTCTTACACAGAAAAAATAATTCCTAAAATTAAAAAAACACTTGACAAATACGCTGAAAAATGTTGTATCGCAATTAATTATCTTATTGATTGTGAGGTATCCTTATGTTCAAGAAAAACAGTATCTGTCAGCTTATTAAAAATGTGAAAGACCTTATTTCTTCTGCTTCGTTTAAAGAAAAATACTGTCTCGAAA
>JAAZZQ010000078.1 GCA_014239155.1 Lachnospiraceae bacterium
GTCAATAAGATAATTAATTGCGATACAACATTTTTCGGCGTATTTGTCAAGTGTTTTTTTAATTTTAGAAATTATTTTTTCTGTGTAAGAAGGGACAAGTTCGGCTTAAGTTGACGACATTGTGTCCCCCTTAGCCTTCTTTCAATCTATATATTTGGTCTTTTCTGTATTCATCCATGTTTTCCTTCATATGAGGAAATAATAGCTATATAGCAAAAATGGAATAGTAAAACAAATCCTTATGCATTCTTTTTAATCTAAAAATTATATAAAACAAGTAACTGTCATCCATTAAACGGTTTTCAAACTATATTGCGTGATAAAAATTTATCGCTCAAGTTTTTCTAAGCTCTTGATTAATACATCAGAACAATAAAACTCGAGTTTATTTTCCTCATAGTCTCCAACCTCATATCTTGAATTATTTTCGTATCCTCTTACAGACATATCTTTGATGTAGAATCCTGAAATTTGTCCATTTCCCTCAAAGCGAAAAGAATCTACATCTTTACATTCTATCAAAATTTTATAATTATTATGACTCCTTATTTCCAATGCAAGATTTCTATACTCATCCCAAGATGCGCTATCAAAAATAGTTTCCCATCTCAAAGAAATAATCTCATGAAACATATTAAAACCATCCATATCAAAATCTGAAAAAACAGATTTCATTATAGATAAATCCATTTTAAACACTCCCTTATCCATACAAATCAAAACCTAATAGACCACTTATATTCCAATTCATTGCATACGAGTGGTTTGTGGGATTCTAGTACAACGTTTTTTAATCTCTCATATACTAAACACTCACTATTTGTGCCATTGCCGCGTTATCGTCAGTCGACAATGCCACCGCATTGCCTCCTTCCTCCGCCTTGCACTGACACAAATATCAAGCACTTAGTATACAAGGATTAAGAAAACGTTGTACTAGTTGCGCAGATAGAAAAATTACACAATTATACATTTGATAACAATGACACAAAGTCGGAAATTCGTTCACGTGCCACGTATAGCGTACTGTCCGCGCGAGCACTCATACTCCATTTTACCAATGTCATAACGCCCTGTTCGATTTCTATACAGGTAATGCAACGCGGATGCACACAACTGCCTGTATTATAATAAAAAGAAGGCTCACTTGGCATCACGGGACGATGTGTATGCCCTGTTATCAGAATATGCCTGTTTTGAGATGCCCAATCTCTTAGCCGTGTCTCGCACTTATTTTTGACATGGTAATTTTTTGCCGCACTGGTAGGATCAAGCACGCCCAAGTTTTCTAGTGGGCTCCACAAATATCGAACACAAAAACATGCCACTCGCCAAAATGTAGAATTAAACAGACTTGCCTGATGCCCATGTGTTAAATACAGTGCGCGCTGTGGCATATTGGGCGGATTTAAAATAATTCCCTCATAAAAAGTGTACGGGAGCTGCAATTTATTTTTCTTTTTAATCATATCATGATTGCCATAAATAAGATATAATCTATTTTGTTTATGTAGCAATGTAAAAATTTCAAATACTTCGTCATGCACTTCAACAATATTTTTCATATTGCGGTTCTCCCAGAGTTCATCTCCATCACCAAGCTCAATATATGTAAATCCTCTTTTGTAATAATATTTCAGCGCCGCGAAAAAGAGATGTTGGTTTTTTAGAAAATTATCAGAGGAAGTGCCAATCCCCCTATGGCAATCACTCATTAGAACATACCGTGAGCGATAGGTTAATGGCAAGACTGGGGCATCGCAAAAAGCATGCCCCAGCCGCGATGAAACACTCACAGGCGCCCCTTTCTACAACACCGTTTGCGACAGTAATATTCCTTCCGATGGCAGCGCTTGTTGAAACGGCGCATCCGAAACAGCCGTCGGAATGCTCCTGGAATAAAGTAGTACAGACACAAAACCCTATCCTCAGTACGTTGAAACGGTTTTGTCACCCACAAGTAGAGCTTGCAGAAAATCTTATTTTTCCACTGTGAAAACCGTCGCCAAAACCGTGTACACAACTTGTAATGTACCTTGCGTGCACGGTCAAAATGAATTGTTACGCAAAATCCGTTGACAGAAAAATTACGTTCCGCACAGCCAGCCTTGCGTAGTCCACTGATAAAGGCAAACTGCATTCTCTTGTTTGGAAACCGTATTGTCGCTTTCATGCACAAATCCGACGGCCACACAAAGCTGCCTGTAAAGAACGCAGTCAGCCACCAATGATTTTGAGTGACTTTAACGCAATTGCCATTCCTGCCACAGAGCACAAATGAGCAGTTTAGCAGCTCCATGTTTGATGCTGCTTCAAATCGTGTGGTTTTATACTCCTTCTCAGAGAGAATCCTGTCCGCATGATAAATGCCAATTTCGGCTCCTGCATTGATGCCATACTGTCCTTTCCAGAACTCAATCAGCCACGTTTTGCCTTCATAGTCAAAGTAGACTGGCAGCGTATCAAAAACCATTTGAAAGCGCGGCGCCATGTAGTCGTAAACCCATGCGTAGCCCGCCTCCCTCTGCCATGCATCTAGCGTGCTCGAAAAGAAGCCGCATTCATCATGGAAACAATATCCAAATGGCTTGACGAGCTCCTCAACCTTGCAGCATTTTTGGTATTTGTCCATAGACTGAATCCTGCAAATAATTTTCTTTTTCCGAAAATGGAAAAAGACACTGCATATAAGTGCAACAAGTAACAAAATAATTAGGATAAAATACATAAGACCTATTCCAATCTATAAGTTTATTATAGCTTATGTTGGAATATGACGGTTTGTGTAAAATATTTGTAGATTTTATGTGGACTATAACAATTCTTTGAGCACTTTATTGACCATACCAGGATCTGCCTTACCTTTCATCGCCTTCATTGTCTGTCCAACCAGAAATCCTATTGCCTTTTGCTTACCACCGCGATAGTCCTCCACCGACTGCGGATTTGCCGCGATAACCTCCTCGATGATTTTTCGGAGTGCACCCTCATCGTTTACTGTCTTTAAACCCTTCTCCTCCACATACTTTTCAGGATCGATATCTTCGGCAAACATCACCTCAAATATTTCTTTCGCCACAGTAGAGTTCACAGCTTTACTGTCCACCAGCCCTATCAGCCTTGCCAGATTTTGCGGTGAAAAACAAATATCCTCAGGATCCATATTTTTTTCTTTTAATAGACGAAGCGTCTCCCCCATCAGCCAATTTGACACCTTTTTTGGCTGACCGCATATCGCCACAGTCTCCTCAAATAAGTCTGCCAAATGCTTAGAATCTGTAATAATACCAATATCATACTCTGGAATATCAAACTCCTTTTTATAGCGCGCCATTTTCTCCTCGCGAAATTCCGGCTGGTTGTCTCTAACCTGTTGCAGCCACGCATCACTGATATAGACAGGGACCAAATCTGGATCTGGAAAATATCGGTAGTCCTGCGCATCCTCTTTCGAGCGCATCGCATAGGAATACTCTTTTGTGTCGTCCCAGCGCCTTGTCTCCTGTGTCACTTGCTGCCCTGTCTCAAGTAGCTCAATCTGCCGTTCACGCTCTCCTGCAATCGCGTGTGTAATTGCCCGAAATGAATTAAGATTTTTCATCTCTGTGCGCGTTCCGAATGTCTCCGCACCGACTTCTCTGACAGAAAGGTTGACGTCCGCGCGCATGGAACCTTCATTTAATTTACAGTCAGAAACACCCAGATACTGCACAATCATACGCAGTTTTTCAAGGTATGCGATAACCTCCTCGGCACTGCGCATATCAGGTTCCGATACAATCTCAATCAGCGGCACGCCAGAGCGGTTGTAATCCACCAGCGAACAGTCCTCCCACTCATCATGAATCAACTTTCCGGCATCTTCCTCCATATGAATCTCATGAATGCCCACCGATTTTTTCCCCTCGGAAGTTTCAATATCCACATACCCATTTCTGCAAATTGGCAAATACAACTGGCTAATTTGATAATTCTGAGGGTTATCTGGATAAAAATAATTTTTTCGGTCAAATTTACAATACTGTGTAATGGTGCAGTTTGTGGCAAGTCCAACCGCCATCGCATAGTTTACCACCTGTTTATTCAGCACTGGAAGCGAACCCGGCATGCCTGTACAGACAGGGCAAGTATGCGTATTTGGCGCCCCGCCAAACGCTGTGGAACAACCACAGAAAATTTTTGTTTTTGTCGCAAGCTCTACATGCACTTCCAGACCAATCACGGTTTCATATTGTTTTGCCATCTTCTCACCTCATTTCTTTACTGTATGTCTGTTCATATGTGTATGCTGCCTGTATCAGCCTCTTTTCCTGAAAGCTATCTGCAATTAGCTGCAATCCAATTGGCAGTCCCTTTGTGTCTATTCCACAGGGCAATGAAATACCGGGCAGTCCCGCCAGATTCACGGATATTGTATAAATGTCACCAAGATACATTTTCAACGGATCTGATAAACTTTCGCCAATCTTTGGTGCTGTGGTTGGCGCGACAGGTCCTAGAATCAAGTCATACTTTGCAAAAGCTTCATCAAAAGCTTTTTTTATCATCGCCTTTACTTTGAGTGCTTTCAGATAATAGGCGTCATAATAACCGGAACTCAATACAAATGAACCAAGCATAATTCTGCGTTTTACCTCCGCGCCAAAGCCCTCGGAGCGCGTCTTTTTGTACATATCATGAAGTCCTTTATATGACGCAGCGCGATAACCGTACTTAATACCGTCAAAACGTTCCAAATTTGAGCTTGCCTCTGCTGCCGCAATTGTATAATACGTTGGTATTGCATACTCGACAAGGCTCAGATCAAACTCTTCAACAACTGCCCCCTTTGCAGCCAGTGTCTTTGCAGCGGCGAACACTGCATCTTTAACCTCACTGTCAAGTCCCTCTCCAAAATAGTCCCTTGGAATACCAATTTTCATTCCCTTTACATCATCTATCAAAGCTGTTGTAAAATCTGTGTCTTTTCTTTCAACAGAAGTAGAATCCTTTGTGTCATGGGAAGCAATAGCCTCCAGAACAGCCGCACAATCCGCCACATTTTTTGTCAGTGGTCCAATTTGGTCAAGCGAGGAACCATATGCAACCAGACCATAGCGCGAAACAGTTCCATAAGTGGGTTTTAATCCCACTACGCCACAAAAAGATGCCGGCTGTCTAATAGAACCGCCTGTGTCAGAGCCAAGTGCAAAAAAGCACTCTCCTGCCGCTACTGCTGCGGCAGAGCCGCCTGAAGATCCCCCCGGAACGTGATCTGTATTCCACGGATTTCTGGTCACACCATACGCGGAGGTCTCGGTCGTGGAGCCCATTGCAAACTCATCCATATTGGTCTTACCAATCATCACTGCTCCTGCCTTCTCAAGATTGAGAACGGCCTCTGCCGAAAACGTAGGAACAAAATTTTCCAATATTTTTGAAGAACAGGTAGTACGTATTCCCTCTGTGCACAGATTGTCCTTAATGGCAACTGGAACTCCTGCAAGCATTCCTGTCAATTCTCCTTTTTCAATCTTTTCCTGTGTGATAGTTGCTGTCTTGAATGCCTGTTCTCTGTCAATTGTCACATAGGCATTTACGGTACTCTCTTTCTCATCAATCCGTGCAAACACTGCTTCCATCGCCTCAACTGCAGTGACTTTACCCGCCTTGATTGCCGCGGAGAGCTCCACGGCGCTGTATGCTAAAATATCCATCTTATTCCCCCATTCTTGTCAAGATATTGCACATTTAATCAAATGTTTTTGGCACCATAAACATATTGTCTTTTTCACCGGGCGCATTTTTCAAAGTCTTCTCACTTTCATCACCGTTTGTCACCACATCCTCACGAAATACATTCTGCACCGAAAATACATGAGACATCGGTTCAATCTCTGTCGTGTCTAACGCTGCTAGTTTGTCAATATAGTCAAGCATTCTGCCCATATCTTTCTTCGCCTGCTTTTTCTCGTCCTCCGAGAGTGCAAGCTTGGCAAGAATTCCTACATATTCGATTGTTTCATCTGTAATTATATTTGCCATATCCACCCTCCTGCTCTTGTCACATTTCGTAACAGTTCAGCCTTTGGCTTCCTATTACAAGCATCAAGCTATGCATAATCGCTTCGCGATAGCTTGATGCATCTCTGCCACTACATTATTTTACGGACTTTTCATTCAAGAATACCATCGGCATTCTTGCTGCGGCGTGCGAGTCAGCTCTGCTGACAAATTACGGATTCGCACGCCTGCAATTTTGCCGGAGGCTTATCTCAACCGGAGATTGTACTCCCACTGAGACAAAATTGTATTTTATTCACCACTTACAGAAGTGGGAGTCTTCTCCAACTGAGATAAATGCAAAGTCCTAGACTGAACTGTAACCACATTTATTTAGTCCCTAACTTTAATATGCACCTCGCGCAACTGTTGTTCTGTGACATCATTTGGCGCGCCGCACATTAAATCCTGCGCCGATCCACTCATTGGGAAAGCAATCACTTCCCTAATATTTTCCTCATTTTTCAACAACATAAGCATTCTGTCAATCCCCGGCGCCATGCCTGCATGTGGCGGTGCACCAAACTGAAATGCCTGATAGAGCGCACCAAACTTTGACTGCAATGTCTCCTTATCATATCCAGCAATCTCAAACGCTTTTACCATAATCTCCAAGTCATGGTTTCTAACAGCGCCACTCGACAGCTCCACACCATTGCATACAATGTCGTACTGATATGCCAAAATGTCTAATGGGTCCTCACTGTTCAACGCTTCAAGCCCGCCCTGCGGCATGGAAAACGGATTGTGTGTAAAGCCAATTTGCTTTGTTTCTAAATCGCGCTCAAACATTGGAAAATCATTGATATAGCAAAACCGATATGCATTCTTTTCACACAGATCAAGCTTCTCACCAAGCGCAATACGCAGCTGCCCTGCATAGTAGTTCGCCCGCTCCTCCTTATCTGCAATAAAGAAAATCGTATCGCCTGCCTCCAATCCTGCAATTACAGCAAGCTCTGGCTTCAGCTCGTCTGGAATAAACTTGTCAATGGGTCCTTTGTATGCCCTATCCTCCGCAATCTCAAGATATCCAAGACCGCCCATCCCCATGCCCGTCGCAAATCCCAATAGCTTTTCATGGAAACCCTTTGACATCTCAGCATGTACCTTGATTGCCCGCACCGTTTTTCCAATAAAAGGCTTAAATGAACACTTTTGAAAAAAGTCTGTCACGTCAAGAATGCGCAGAGGGTTTCTTAAATCTGGTTTATCTGTGCCAAATTCCAACATTGCCTGTCTGTAACTAATAATCGGATAAGGTGCCTTTGTCACCGTAAACCCTTCCGGCGCAAACTTCTCAAATGTTGCTGAAAGCACCTCCTCACCAACTTGGAATACATCCTCCTGTGTTGCGAAGCTCATCTCAAAATCAAGTTGATAAAACTCGCCCGGCGAACGGTCTGCGCGCGCGTCCTCGTCACGGAAGCACGGTGCAATCTGAAAATACTTGTCAAAGCCAGACGCCATCAAAAGCTGTTTATACTGCTGCGGCGCCTGTGGAAGCGCATAAAATTTGCCCTTGTACTTTCTTGAAGGAACGATATAATCCCTTGCACCTTCTGGTGATGACGCACACAAAATCGGTGTCTGAATCTCCAAAAATCCCATCTCCGTCATCTTCTGCCGCAGAAAGCAAATGACCTGAGAACGGAAAATCATATTATCCTTTACCTTTTTGTTTCTGAGGTCTAAATAACGGTATTTCAGCCGCACTTCCTCACGTGTTTCCTTTGATGTCATAATTTCAAATGGAAGTTTCTGGTATACTTTTCCAAGCACTGTTACCTTTTTCGCATCCAGCTCAATTGTCCCTGTTGGAATCTTGGGATTGTAAGTCTCCTCATCACGCTTTTCCACAAATCCCTCAATGGAGAGACACATCTCTTTTGTAATACCATCTAAAAGAGAGGTATCTCTCATAACCACCTGCAATACACCATACATATCGCGCAGGTCGATAAACGATACACCACCGTGATCCCGAATGTTCTCCACCCAGCCCGCCACATGTAACGTCTGACCAATATGCTGTTCACTAATTTCTTTCATTGTAATATCTCTGTACATTTCATATCCTCCTCAACAAATACATCTTTTCTCAAAGTTTTCCTGTAATATTAACACAAAAAACTCAAGAAAATGTTTATTATGTCAAAAAATCCCGGAATACAAAATGTATTCCGGGACGGATAATTGAATTATACCCGCGGTACCACCCGCATTGATAAAACATCAAACTATATTGACGTCTTATCCTCTCTTACGCTTAACGCACGTTTACGTATTGCCCTATTAAGATACAATATCATTTGCACCTTTTCAAGCAATCTGCTCCAGAGTGTTCCCTTCGCCAGCTTCCGCGGACAGCGCTCTCAGTCGGTGACGCTGTATTCCTGTCGTTTTCATTGGCAAGAGTCTCTTTCATGGCATTTTCTTGAAGTCTATATGATTCTCATTTCTATTCCAAGATTTTTTGCTGTACTTAGAATAGCACAGGCAAAAAATCATTGCAAGTATTTTTTGCAAAACTTTTGCTTGTCGCTAAAACCGCTTAATCTTTTTTGTTGTATTTTTCTCAAATTCTGTCTCGCGCATTTTTAGCTTATATATTCTCTTATAAAGTGGCGCGGTCTTGTTGTATGCGTCAATAATTTTTTGCAATTCGCCTTGCATATCCTTGATTTTCTTCTTGCCAGCGTACTCGTAATCCGGGAAAATTTCCGCCTCAATTGCTCCTTCACTCTCGCGCACCAGAACCTCCTGCACAAGTCGGTTGTCACCGAGCTTATTCTCAATTTCCTCTGGTGATACGTTCTCGCCATTTGGTGTGATAATCAAATTCTTTTTGCGTCCGGTAAGGAAAATATAACCATCCTGGTCCACATATCCTAAGTCACCTGTCTTTAACCAACCATCTGAAAGCGTTTCCTCTGTCTCTTTCGGCATTTTGTAATAGCCCTGCATCACACTTGAACCCTTTACCCACAACTCCTCATCAACTACCTTTGCCTCACAGTTGGGCATTAGCTTGCCGACAGAACCATCTTTCATAAATGCACCATAGTTTGTGCTGATAACTGGTGAGCACTCTGTCATGCCATACCCCTGCCAGATAGTGATACCGTACTTTTTGAACATCTCCAAATATGCTGGATTAAGATATGCACCGCCACTGCACACTGTATGGAACTGTTTGCCAAATACCTTTGCCTTCACAAGTGGCGCCGGAATCCATGCTGCCTCCTCAAGCTTCTTGGCGAGCGTCTCAATCATCAGTGGAACCATCAAAATCATATTTGGCTCAAAGAGTTTAATATTCTTTGCAACACGCAATAGTGAATCATTGATACAGATAACAGAACCAATCGAAAGACCTTTCAGGATATCCATGCTAAGGCAGTATGCGTGATGAATTGGAAGCACAGACAAAATTACAATGCCAGATTCCAATCCCATGTCCAGACAGGTTGCATTCTCTGCCAAATTTCTGTGCGTAAGCATAACCCCCTTGCTCTTTCCTGTTGTGCCAGATGTAAACATAATGGTTGCAAGCTCTTCTGGCTTGGGCGTATAGTCAAAACCGACACTCTGCCTGCCAATCAGATTCCACATGGACAAACCATTTACAAGCCCCTGCGGCTCTCCTGTACAAATGATATTTTTTAATCCCTTACAATGGTTCTCTGCCATCTGTGCAACACCTGCTTTTGCCTCGTCATAGACAAGCGTTGTCACATCTGCGCGGTCAATCAATTCGCACAAATCTTCCTCCGGCAAATTTGCGTCAAGCGGCACTGCCACACTTCCGCTGCCCACAATGCCAAAATATGCAACCACCCATGAATAGGAAGTCGGTCCGATAACTGCAATATGTTTTCCTTGTTCCCCAAGGGATGCAAGCACCGCAGAAAAGCACTCTGTATCATTTTTAAATTGTGTGTATGTCTTTGCCTCGACTTTCACTTCTTTTTTACTGCCATCCCCGCTATCCTTTACTTTGTAACGGAATGCATCCTGCGCACCAAAATTCTGCTCTGCCGCTACCAACAACTCTCGTATTGTATGATATGTTTGACTCATCTTTTTGACCATACCTTTCCCTATGTTGTCAAGGAATGATTCTATAACGATTCCCTGTACTATTTTTTAGTTCCTAAGCAATTATAATACTCTTTATGTTAAAATTTCTGCATTCATATCAATTCTATATAAAGAAAATGTGCAATATCCGCTTTCTAAAAATCTATACAGAAATACTTTGTACAAATAATTTCTACACAGATTCCTACTCACGCATCCATACTGCACAGTTTTCTTTTCCTATATAGGCTCTGTAAGAAAATAATTGACACATCTTAACCTGTTTATTTCCTTACAGCTTTTCCAGATAATCCACTGCCTCTTGAACAGTACGAATATCTGCAGCTTCCTCAGGATTAATCTCGATATCCAACTGTTCCTCCACCTCGCCGAGCATACTCATAAAGTCGAACGAACTAAAACCCAAATCTTCCATAAAACGAGATTCTGGCTTAATGTCCTCTTTCTTTACCTCGACATAATTTGTAATGATATCTGCTAATTTTTCAAACATTGTTACCCCTGTCCTTCCTTAGATTATAAATTTTGAATCATATTCTTACGGAATGCGCAGTTTATGCGCATTCCTGACCCATGAAAAGTAACTATAAATTACAATTTCAGTATACCAAACTTTTCCATTACTGACTATATTAACTTAATCACAGCACCAATCTTCAAATTCGGATTCTCAATACCTTTGAACATAATTTTGCACATGTAATAATAGAACAGCTCAAGAGTCTCTCTACTATATGCTTTTACCTGATGTTCAAAGCTAAAATCCAGTCCATTATCCTCTGGTCTGTGCATTACAGTGAGATAGAGACCATCTGCATAATACCCATTTCCATATCTTTTAGTTTTATATCGAATATCACCCAAATCAACCAAACCTTTCTCGCGCAATGTCGCAGGTTGATAGGTGAGCGCCACTGTCTCATAACCCATACCAAGCGGGGTCTTATATACCTCTCTCTTATAATTCATACACTCCACAGGATCAAAATTCACATAGCGGAAAGTTTCGTTTTGCTTATCCCTAATTTCCAAAATACCATCCATAAAGGTCTTGTCCTCAGAAATTATCGTGCGGAATGGAAAACTATGAATACGTGTTCCACCAGACTTTTTTTCAAGCAAAGTCGCTCTGCGGGCATACGCAACCATCATGGAAACATCATCACAATTGTTCATTTTTTGCAGATAGGTACGAATTCCCATAATAAGCAGGCATTGCAGTGAAATATGCTGATCCTCGCAGAATTTCATCAGCCGTGCTGTCGGCTCTCCTTCCAGATGGAAAATATCAATATCTGCCACAAAACTATCAGAACCAGTTGGCGCTGCTCTAAGATTGGGATTTTTCATTTTGCGTCTCGCATCGTCCAGTCTTTTCCTTCCCTCAATTCCATTGTAAATCGGTTCTGGCGCCTCGAACATCTTATGGAAATACTCTCGGTCTCTCGCCTGCGCTTTGCTACCAGCTTCATAGGCAAAATCTTTCTCAATCTGCTCAATATAAGAACGTGTGTCGGCTGGATATGGCACATTCTCAAAATTAGCGTTACAGTACAGTTCAATAACATCCTTCATAAAACCAATCAAGGATTGCGCATCTAGAAATCTGTGGTCTCCTACAATATACATACCCTCAAAATTGTCTGGTGTCCTAATAATAACAATCTTGTTCATAGGCTCATCTTGACCAAAAGGAATGCGCGTCCATGCTGTCATTTCCGCATCTGCCTCCTCCATAGTCTTACCGGTAAAATCTACAAACTCGATTTCACGCTCCTCTTTATCCACAATGTACTGATACCATGTCTTCTCTTTCTCGTCATACACAAGTCTTGCGCGCATGGACTCATTGCGCTCATACGCCTTGTAAATTGCCTTTCTCAACTCATCAATATTTAATTCAAACTCGATGGTAAGACTACTGCCGACATTGAGAATCTCCTTGCCCGGGCAATAATCTGCATAGTAAAAATGATACTTTTGCGCAGCCGTCAGTGGGTATGTCTTATATCCTTTTCTTGTTTTCATGATAATCTCCCTTTATATCCAATTAATCTTGCACTGACAATGACTCAAAAAATTCATCGAGTGCCTTCTCATAGTTCTCTGTGTCCTTATAATAACTCTCCGCATGTGCAGCGCCATCCACAATTAATTTTCTTTTTGGTGATGCACAGCAATCATAAATCTCATCACACATATGCGCTGGAACAAAGGTGTCATTTGAGCCATGAATAAACAAAATGGGAACCTTTGCACGTGCTACCTCACGTTTTGCATTACACTCATCCATGCCATAACCAGCAAGCTTTTTATTGATAACATCCGCACCCGGAATCACCGGAAACGTAGGCAGATGGTACATTGTATGCAATACGTGCGTGAAGACTTCTTTAGGAGAAGTAAAACCACAGTCAGAGACAATTCCCTTTACTTGTGGAGGTAACTCCAGTCCGCTTGCCATCAGCACAGTTGCACCGCCCATTGACGTTCCATGCAAAATAATCTCAGCATCTTCCCCAAGTTCTTGCACCACCCAGTCAATCCACACAAGTGCATCTTTTCTATCCAGACAGCCAAAACCAATGTACTCGCCCTCACTCGTGCCATGTGCTCTTGCATCTGGCAGAAGCATTGCATACCCATTGTTGAGGTAGTAGCCCGACAAACCAATATAATCGGACATTCCCTGACTCGTATATCCATGAAAACAGATTGCAACCTTCTTCCCGCCTTGCTTGTCATTAATTGCTGGAAAATAAGTCGCATGAAGCTTAAGTCCGTCAAATGATGTCTGTGTAACATCTCTATGGTTTTGCTCAAGCATAAACGCTTTTCTCTCCTGCATCATCGGTGCATACTGGCTCCAGTCTGTCCCAGACATTTTCATTGTCCGCTCTACTTTCGCGTTGTTTCGCTTCATTGTCCGCCTATAAAAATAAGCGGTCTCTCCGATGCCTGCCGCTGCAAGAATCCCCGCACAAGCCATCGCTTTTTTCATTATTCCCATTGTCTGCACCTCCACATTGCACTGAATTGCTTTATTATTTTCTATCCAAACTATTTTTTCTCAGCCTTCTTCTCTCCTTTGAGAGCTTCTTTCGCAGCTGCTTTCTCTGATTTTTTTACTTCCTTTTCAACTTTTTTAGCTTCTTTCGCTTCCTTTTTCAGTTCTTTCTTCTTGCGCTGGATAATATCATTTAACTTCAATGCCTTATCAATATTGCCTTCCACTCGAAGTTTTTGTGTTGTGAACGCCCACACAGGGTCCATCTCACCCTCCGCAATTTTGCGAAATACTTCCGGTGTGCTAATAAACATTGCATCTCGATCATAATACTCATATGGTTCCACATAGAGCACACCATCTTTAACCTCTACATAGAACGCGCCGCCTGCTTCCTCATCCTCAATATTAAACTGATACGCTAGATGCTCATGAATATCACTCACATCTGCTCCCATAAACTTCCCTTTAACCTCATAAAAAAAATCTGCGTATGTCATATCTTTCCTCCATTAAATAGATATTTGAAACTTGAAATTGAAGCGGACTGCGGCGGAGTAAACAACTTTTTGTCCGACACATTTCGACCGTCAGTCGACTTTGATTTCTTCTATCCTACCATATATTTCGACCGTCGGTCAAGTGTGTTTTCCACAAAATTTATCTCTAATTTTCGTATCTTTTTGTGACACTTTTTTCATTGTTTCCAAAATACAATTGTGATATACTTATATTAATTACCCATTATTTCAGTGTCGCTTAGCACCATTTACAATATGAAAATTTGCGGGTCAGCTCTGCTGACATATAATGGCTTTGCACGCCTGCAATCCTGCTGGATGCTTATCTCAGTCGAAGATTGTACTCGCACCGACACAAAATTGTATTGAACTCGTCACTTATAAAAGTAAGAACATTCTTTGGCTGAGATGAAAGAGTAGATTAAAACATCTTTTGATAATTCAACTGCATAGTAAGAAATTTATTCTAAATAGAAAGGTGGCATTCTTTATGCCCGACACCAAAAAAAGTGAGAAAAAATATAATCTAATATTAGATGCGCTCCAGCAACTTCTGGAGGAAAAGAAAATACAAAATATCTCTGTCAGTGAAATTGCACAAAAGGCAGGCATCGGAAAAGGAAGCATCTATTATTATTTTCCTTCCAAGGAAGCAATATTAGATGCTCTAATTGAGCGCAGCTATGAGAAACCACTATTCACTGCCAAAAACCTTGCTGCACAGACAGAAGTTTCTCCCTTTGCACGCATGGCAATGCTGTTTCAGGCATGTCAAAATTCCTCCACAGCCTTTATCAAACAAAATGACAACTCCACAGACAATGCAAGCGTACAAGACCTTGCTTTTCTACATCAGAAATATTTGTCACATGTCGTGTCAGAATTAAAACCTGATCTGACAGAAATTATTAAACAAGGCATTAAGAATGGCGAGATTCACTTTGACAATCCTGCCGCACTTGCAGAGATTGCACTGATTGTAATTGCTGTCAAACTGGACAACACACTAATTCCATCCACACCTAAAGAGACAGCAGAAACCTTACAGGGGCTTATCTCTTTACTTGAGAAAGGAACAGAGGTTTCTCCCGGAACCCTCAGCTATTTATCACTTATGCCTTATATAATTGAATAATGACATGCCAGTTCACGGATCTTGACAATCGAGCAGGGAAGTCTCATCTTCCCTACTCGCGCTAGGCGTTTGTCAGCTTGCTGACATATTTCATTTGGACGTGTGTGTATCAAAAAAAGACATATCTAACGATATGCCTTTTTATTTTATATAGCTCTTTAATTATGACACTTCTACAATCCACCCTGCCGGAGCATCAATACGTCCCATTTGAATTCCTGTCAATGTATCATAAAGCTTTTTAATAATAGGCCCCATCTGGTCCATACCAGATGGCAGACAGATTTCCTCCCCTTTATTTACAATCTTTCCCACTGGGGAAATTACTGCTGCAGTTCCACAGAGTCCACACTCTGCAAAATCTTTCACCTCGCTAAAGAACACTTCTCGCTCTTCTACTTCCAGACCAAGATACTCCTTCGCAACCACCATCAAGGAACGACGCGTAATTGATGGAAGAATGCTACTTGACTTGGGTGTGACAACCTTATTGTCCTTTGTCACAAAAAGAAAATTTGCACCGCCTGTCTCTTCAACCTTAGTGTGTGTTGCTGGATCAAGATACATATTTTCATCAAATCCATCCTTATGCGCAGTTACAATCGCATGCAAACTCATCGCATAATTTAACCCCGCTTTAATATGCCCTGTTCCATTTGGCGCTGCCCTGTCAAAATCACTGACTCTGATTATCAATGGTTTTGCACCACCCTTGAAATAAGGTCCCACTGGAGTTGTAAAGATTCTAAATTGATACTCATCAGCCGGTTTTACACCAATTACGGAATTCGTTCCAAACATATATGGTCTTACATAGAGTGTTGCCCCAGAACCATAAGGAGGTACATAAGCCTCGTTCGCTCTGACCACCTGTCTAACAGCATCCACAAAACGTCCCTCTGGAAGTGGAGGCATCTCAAGACGCACACAACTATCATGCATACGCTGCTCATTTAAATCCGGTCGAAACACGACTGTTTTTCCATCTTGTGTCGTATATGCCTTTAAGCCCTCAAAACAGGTTTGTGCATACTGCAGAACTCCAGCGCACTCATTTAGAACAATATTGGCGTCCTCTGTAAGACCACCCTCATCCCAAGCGCCACTCTTAAAATTTGTTACATACCTTTTCTCGGTCTGTCTGTAACCAAAACCAAGGTTAGACCAATCCAAATCTTTTTTCTCCATTTTCACTTTCTCCTGTTCATAGAAATTATACTCAGAATCTTTTGTATTCCTTAGTTTTTTATTATTATACGATAAAGTACAAAAGTCAACATTTTCGCACATATTTCTGAAAATAATATGTCAAGTCGAAATAAGTCTGCTCTTCACTCTCCTGTGCCAATTCCCAATCTGACAGCCTGTCAAGTCTTGGAAAATACGCATCTGCCTGATATGCATAATCTATTTTTGTGATATAAACTGTATCGCAGTAGGGAAGAAGTTGTTCGTATATACTTGCTCCTCCTGCCACATAAACTTGTTTGTCATCATATTTTTTTAGCTCTTCCAAAAGTTCATCAATAGAGTGAATAACAATGGCATCTCTTACGCGATACTGTCTATCCCGCGATAGAATAATATTCATACGATTTTTAAGCGGTTGTTTCTGCGGAAAAGTATTCAAAGTTTTTCTGCCTACGACAATTATCTTCCCTTCCGTCATCTCCCGAAACTGCTTCTGGTCCCTTGGAATGTGTACCAGTAAACTGTTCTGGCAGCCGATTGCCCAATTGTTGTCCACAGCCGCTATCATATTCATATTATGTCTCCTTTAATCTCTCTACTCATATTTATCCGCAAGGGAATTAATCTGGTCCGCAAACCTTGCCAACTCCTTGTTAGGTCTGCCCTCATTCTTATAAATAACCGCAATCAACCGCTGTCCAGCCGCCAACAGTCTTGCAAATACATCTGATACACTGCGCAGACGTTTCTTGACTGCAACAGGAGACGCCTCAAACTCAACCGCGCCTGTGATAAGGTCAATGCGCGTACCAGAAAATGGCGCATATGCATCATATCCATGCTCTGTTCTCAGACAGTCTGCAAACAAACTGCAGGCAGTGTCCTCTCCATGCACAATAAATACCTTGTCTGGCTTCTGCTCAAAAGCATTTATCCACTCTATCAAGCCGCCTTTATCTGCATGGCCGCTAAGTCCCGGCAACTGTGTGATTTTTGCTCTGACTTCCACCGCCTCACCAAAGAGTTTTACCTCATCTGCACCCTCTATCAAAATACGTCCCAGTGTACCCGCCGCCTGATATCCTACAAAAAGGATCGTACACTCCGGTCTCCAGAGATTGTGTTTTAAATGATGCCGGATTCGCCCTGCCTCACACATACCGCTTGCAGAAATAATTACTTTCGGCGTCATATCAAAGTTAATCTCTTTGGATTCCTCACTTGTGATGGCAAGTTTTAACCCTGGAAAATTTAACGGATTAATACCCTTGTTCACCAACTCCATTGCTTCCTCGTCAAAACAAGTATATATATTTTTCTGAAATACTCCTGTCGCCTCCACAGCAAGCGGGCTGTCCACATATACCTCAAAGCGCGGAAAATTTGGTATCATGTTATCTGCTTTTATCTTCCTTAGAAAATACAAGATTTCCTGTGTTCTACCCACCGCAAACGAAGGAATGACAACATTCCCTCCTTTTGCAAAAGTCCGGTTAATAACTTCAGCAAGATCTGAGACATACCCCTCTTTCTGTCTGGGATGATACCGATCTCCATATGTCGCTTCCATAACAACATAATCTGCCTCTTTTGTGTAAATTGGATCTTTGATAAGCGGTTGATTTTTATTCCCAATATCACCCGAAAAAACAATTTTCTTCGTCACACCATTCTCAGTCAGCCAGACCTCAATACTGGCAGACCCAAGCAAATGTCCCACATCTGTAAATCGAATGTGGATGCCCTCGCTAATCTCGACCTCTTTGTTATATGCACATGGAACAATGCTTCTAATCACGCCATCTGCATCCTCCATAGTATAGGCTGGCTCAACTGGTTCAATCCCAGAATGCCTCTTTGCCTTTCTGTTCTTCCACTCCGCTTCCTGCATCTGAATATGCGCACAGTCCCGCAGCATAATCGAACACAAACCCGCAGATGCCTCTGTTGCAAATACCTTCCCACGAAAACCTCTCGCATACAATAACGGTAAATTCCCTGAGTGATCTACATGTGCATGTGTCAGAAACACATAGTCAATCTGTGCCTCATCAACAGGCAACTCACAGCACTCAAAGGGATTCGACCCTTGCTGCATACCGCAGTCCACAAGAATATTCTTCCCGCACGTCTGCATGAAATGACAGCTTCCTGTTACTTGATGGTCTGCTCCTACAAAGGTAAGTTTCATACAAATTCCTCCTTTTATTCTTATTTTCAAACTTTTGTGCTATAATCTACCTATACACAGGCATTGATAACTGCAATTTCTTACTTTTTTAATCAAAAGCGTGTTTGATTACTCAAGATGCTGTTTTACAAATTTCTTGATTGCATCATAACTTTCCTGACTAAGGATATGCTCTATTTTGCATGCATCCTCAACAGCAACATCTGCGGGAACCCCTAGACCTATCAGCCATCCAGAGATAAATTCATGCCGCTCATACACCATCTGCGCAATCCTGCTGCCAGAATCCGTAAGATAAATAAAACCAGCATTTGTAACTGTTATATAATTTTTCTCTCGCAGATTTTTCATTGCAATGCTCACACTGGATTTCTTAAAACCAAGCTCATTTGCAATATCAACCGAACGCACAACAGGAAGTTTTTTGCTCAATATCAATATTGTTTCCAGATAATTCTCCGCAGATTCATTCTCTATCATTCTTCTCCCCCATTCAGCTAGAAAGCGTTAACAGTTCCTTATAATTATTGCCAAGTATACCACACATTTCGCCAAATATCAACCGTTCTGACAGCCTTTACGGACGTTCTAAATTTTTGCAAACAATAAAACATGAAAAATTCCTTTTTCACAATAACAACCAATATTTCCGCCAACCTTATCTGAAAACGCCTGCACACTCTGCATCCCCAAACCGTGTCCATCCCCTGCTTGACTCTTTGGAAGACCTGTCATCGCATCAAGCATAATCTCCTTTTCATATGCATTCCAAACATGAATCAGCACATGTTTTTTGTCACATTCAATCTTTATCTCCACGCGTTTTTCTTTTGTTTGAAATTCACTCACACAGCGCACTGCATTCTCCATCAGATTAGCAATCACCGCAGCAAACTCATAATCATTAAATGGAAGTTCCCGTGGTACAGCCGCCTCAAGTTGCACAGACACATCACACTGTTGCGCTTTCTCCATCATATGAGAGATAATAGAGTTTGACATCAAGTTCTCACAGTACTTCACTATTTTATTTTCATCAGAAACTGCCTTAATATGCGCGGTCACATTCCGAATCTCATCATACGCCTGTTGATTTAACAGGGCATCAATCATACCAGAATAGTGACGCATGTCATGGCGTAAAATCTTCAAATTGTGCTCCGACTGCTCCACTAGACTGTATTGCGACTCCAATCCATTTATATAGGATTCAAAAAATACGTTTTTCCAATAAATTCCTGCCCGCTCTGACTCACTTTCCAGATATCGCAACACAACCACATAAGAGACAAACATGGTGATAAGAAATAATAGAACGGCTGGAATATTTTGTGGATTATCTTCAAGTTTAATTGGAAAAAATGCCAGCGTGCAAAAACTGCAATAAAAAAATACGGGTATCAGACACAACTCCCACCAGCTTTTCCCTGACTCCCGCTCCTGAAATCGAAAACAGATTACTCTAATTCGGACATATAATACAAATAAAATAGTAATATGAATTACAACACTTCCCACTATAGAAATCACCATATTATTTGTCCAAATATACAAAATTGTCGCCATGACACTCCCTGCTATTACATAGTTGGAAGCGCTAAGTCCAATAAACAAAAGTTTGCTATCACGATGCCTTGCAATATACACCCCTGTAAACTGTGTCACACAAATCTGAAAAATTGTCACAAACAAATAACATAATTGACTTTCTGGAAAAAAATTTAATTTCAAAAAGTCTGTTGTGGTCAGCATCAGAAAAGAAGTGATACATACCCCCGCCGTCCTCTTTTTGGAGTACCGATGTACAATAAATAAGTACATAAACAGCATCAAAAAAACATGGCTAATCATATATGATATATTTTTGTAGTTCACATCTTTTCCCCTCCCCTATTGATAACACACAGAAAGAAATTGCAAATACGCTCGCCTTACATCGGCAGCTCTAGTTTTACTGACAGGAATCCTTTTCCCACTCTCCATCACAATCTCACTCTGTTCCAATTTCTTTACATGTTCCATATTAATAAGGAAAGATTTATGTACCTGTAGAAAACTTCGATCTCCTGCAATTTCCCGAATCTCCTCATCAAACGACTTTCTAATAAAAATACTCCTGATATTTTCACCATCATCTAAACAGACATTCAATGTCCGAGAATAATTTTCAATATATTCAATTCGGGAATAAGACACTGATAATGTGCCTTCCTTTGTCTTTATAGGAAATAAATGTTCTTTGCGTGTTCCAGTATAAGAGCGCGCAAAATTCATGGCCTCAAAAAAGGTCTCCTCGCTGACTGGCTTTAATAAGTACCGCGCTGCGTGAACCCCATAAGCCTCCAATGCATAATCATCCGATGAAGTAATGTATATAATTACCCCATCACCATCGGCTTGGCGGATCAGGCTGCCAATATCGAGTCCTGACCTGTCAGACATAATCATATCCAATATATAAATATCAGCCTGTTCCCCAACCAAAATTTTGTTATACAATACAGTAGCATCCAAATACTTTTCAACTGCAAAATCAACATCCGAAATTGATTCTTTGTATTGTTCTAGCAGGGTTTCTATTGTTTGTAAATACTCAACACAATCATCGCAAACCACTACTTTCATAAATATGCGCCTTACTTTCCTCTATGCAAAATATATTATGTTTAATTTTTGCATAAATTCTATAAATTTATTTTCTTTTAACCTCCAACATTAAAAGAAAAATATAGCAATATAAGTATTATAATACCAGTGATGGAGCTGTATATACACGTGTTCCCAACTCACTATTTAACATGTACAAGCTGCGCGCATCCTCTCCAAAAAGCTCCATCTTGGTAATCTGGTCCATGGAATTTTTTTCCTCCTCACCCTGCTCTTTGACAAACCAGTCCAGAAACTGCGTCGTGCGGAAATCCTTTGCTTCCTGTGCCGCATCATAGATTGTATTAATCAATGATGTCACATAGCGCTCATGCGCGAGCCCAACTTTAAGCGGGTCTACTAATGTCTCAAAAACCGCATCTGGCTTTGCAATCGTCTCCAGTGTAACCTGCTGATCGTTATTCTGCAAATATCGGTACATTAGCATTGCATGATCTTGCTCTTCTTTTGCCTGAACTTCATACCAGTTGGCAAATCCATCTAGTCCTTTTTTAGTATAAAAATTTGCTATATCAAGATACAGATATGCCGAGTAAAACTCCTTGTTAATCTGCTCATTTAATAACATTGCTACTTTTTCGTTCATTTTTTATCCTCCTCAAATAAACAATATTACCTGTCTATTATCAACTATAACATAACACCTGTCAAGTCCACTTTTAAGAACAGTTGTTACGATTCACGATCAATATCAGTTAATTAAGTACCCCTGATAAACAGGTTATTAGCACCTTTTATATCATTTTTATGTACTTTTTGGTTACACCTCACTCAAAGCCAAAGGGGTACAACCAAAATTTCAGCCAAAACAGCCTATAAAAAGACTTAAAAAGCCCATAAAAAGGCTTTTTTAAGATGTTTTCTTAACAAACTGACATTGCCCATGAGTCGTAATAACCAGTTTCTTATTCGGGTATTATCTGAATGTTTTCCAATCTTTGGTCTCCGTCCACACCATGCATATGACGCCCCTCTCTGCGAAAACATTCGATGTACGCCCACACTTCCTGACTGATTCGTTCGCCGGGATAGAGCACTGGAATCCCCGGCGGATATGGTGCAATCATCTGACCAGATATCTGACCAGCAGCCTCCTGCCAGCTGACAAATATTTTCTTGGAGAAATAAGCGCTGCGCGGTGTTAAAACCTGCTCTGGAAGTGGAGGAAAAGGCGGATATGTCTTTTCTCTCTGCAACGCTGCATGTCCTATACGTGTTTCACTAATCTCTGTACATGCGGCAATCAGTCTGTCCAAATCCTGTATTTCATTTGCATAAGTGACAATCGCAAGCACATTTTCTTGATCTGCAAGTTCCATATTAACTGCATACTTTTCATAAAGAATTTGTTCTAATGCATATCCCGTCAATCCAATTTCGCGCGCGGACAACACAAGTCGCGTACTGTCGATCCGCCCACTCTCCATACAGCGAAACCCTGCAATCCCCGCAATCTTTTTTCTTGCATACTCTGCTAAAAACAGCGCCTTTTCCATCATTTCTGCTCCATGAAGCGCAAGCTCATACCGCGCACAGTCAAGTGAAGTCATCAAAAGATAACTTGGACTTGTGCTCTGCACCAACTGCAAATTCTGCGCAATACGCCCCAATGCCTCAGCGCCTACACCGTGATATTTGCTGTGTAGCACAGAACTTTGTGTCAAAGCGCCTGTCACCTTATGCATACTCTGTACACAGATATCTGCTCCCGCCGCAAGCGCTCCCACAGGAAGTGCCTTATGAAAGTACAAATGCCCTCCATGCGCCTCATCCACCAACAAAAGAGCATTATATTCATGACAGACTTTTGCAATTGCCACCAAGTCAGAACACACCCCATAATAGCTTGGATTCACCATAAAAAGCGCCCTACAATCAGGATTTTCTGCAAATCCTTTTCTGACAGACGCCTCTGTAATCTCACCTTGTATCCCCCACTCACAAATTACTTCTGGCATCAAATATATAGGTTTTGCCCCGGACAAAATCAGTCCCATCATCGCGGATTTATGCGCATTTCTGGCAACCAAAATTTTTTCACCCGCAAATGCTGCACTGAGAATCATTGCCTCATTTCCACAAGTACTTCCATTTACAAGAAAAAAACTTTGGTCCGCTCCATAGAGCACAGCGAGCAACTTTTGTGCCTCATCAATCGCTCCCTCAGGACAGTGCAAATCATCCGTGAGAGGAGTTTCCGTCACATCATAAGCAAAAATTTTCTCTCCAACAATATTTGTCCAACGCGGGCTGATTCCCTTATCCAACCGATGTCCAGGTACCCGAAAATATGCTGGCCTCGTAGCAATAAACTCTGTGACAGCATCCAAAAGCGGTATCTTGTTTTGTATCATTTCCTTTATTCCCTTTCTACGAATTTTGTGTTATAATACTTTTTTGAAAAAAACTCTAGGAGGCACTTTGCATATGTCTTACATCTATGAAACCCACTTACATACAACTGCTGCCAGTGCGTGCGCCAAAAGTGCAGGCTACGAATACATTTCTTTCTACAAAAATCTCGGATATGACGGTATTATTGTCACAGATCACTTTTTTAATGGAAATTGCTGTGTCCCTCAAAATTTACCGTGGGAGGAGCGCGTGGATATTTTTTGCAGTGGCTATGAAGATGCCAAATCTGAAGGTGACAAGCAAGGACTCAAAGTATTTTTCGCATGGGAATGTCGATTTAACGGAGATGAATTTCTTGTCTACGGACTCGATAAAAAATGGCTAAAAGCCCATCCCGAGATAATGACATGGGATCATATTACACATTACCAACAAATTAAGGCAAACGGGGGCCTTGTCGTGCAAGCACACCCTTTTAGAGAAAGAGGATATCTGTCCGAAATCTATGTACATCCACACCAATGTGATGCCTTTGAAGTGGCAAACTGCGGCAATCCCCATGAGCAAGACCGCCTTGCATACCGCTACGCCAAGGAACACCATATTACAATGACTGCCGGCTCAGACATCCACCATGTTGGCAGAACAGACAATGGCTATATCTATGGTATGGAATTTGACACCCCCTTAGATTCCATCACGGACTATGTAACACGAATCAAACATCAAAGTGGATTTTCTCTCCATGTCCCGCCACAACATCTTGCGTGGAAAGAAGGCACTACAAACCATTTGCCTGTATATATCTTTGACAAAAATAATAATCCCATTTCCACAGACAGCGTAGCATGTATTCTTTCAACTTTTTAGGCGTCCCCATGTGCTTCTAGAAAACAGAATTAAAATCGGGAAAATCTCAAGTCTGCCTGCAAGCATATCAAAAATCAACACCAATTTTGACAGCCAGCTAAAATCACCAAAATTGCAGGTAGGCCCTACTGCCTCAAGACCTGGTCCAATGTTATTAAAGCAAGAGAGCACCGCTGTAATATTTGTTGTAATCGAAAATTTGTCAATTGACACCAAAATAAAACTGACAAATAAAATAACTACATAAGCAGAGAGATACGCATTTGTATTCTCGAGCACTTTTTCATCAATCATATGGTTGTTGATTCTTACAACCTGCACTTTCTGCGGTGATATTGCGCGGCGGAGACTTCTGCGGAGACTTCTGACCACAATCAGCACCCGCGCACACTTAAATCCCCCTCCTGTACTTCCCGCACTTGCACCGATTACCATCAATCCCAATATAATCGCCTTGGAAAAACTAGGCCACAAATCAAAATCTGTCGTTGCAAATCCAGTTGTTGTCACAATGCTTGCCACCTGAAAAGCCGCATGCCGCACAGTCTCTTCCAGAGTGTCATAAAAACCTCTGAGATTGAGCGTAATTAATACGATACTGCCAAACACAATCCCTAAGTAAAGCCGCAATTCCTCATCTTTAAACACACTGTAAAACTGACGCAGCAAAAGCATATAATAACAGCTAAAATTTATACCAAACAGCAACATAAAGACAGTACATACATTCTGAATATATGGGCTATAACTGGCAATACTGTCATTTTTAATTCCAAATCCGCCTGTTCCCGCTGTACCAAATGCTGTACATACAGAATCAAATAATGGCATCCCCCCCAAAAGTAAAAAGATAATATTTACAATCGTAAGCATCATATAAATCAAATATAGAATTTCCGCTGTCTTTTTCATCTTTGGCACTAGTTTTCCCACTTGCGGCCCCGGACTCTCCGCCCTTAGAAGATGCATTGTAAAACCTTTACTGCTCTCCCCAAAAGCCCCTACTGCCAACACAAAGACAAGCACTCCCATTCCGCCTAGCCAATGTGTAAAACTTCTCCAATAAAGCGTTCCTTTGGAAAGTACTTCCACCTCCGACAGAATCGACGCGCCTGTTGTTGTAAATCCGGATACTGTCTCAAACAGTGCATCCAAATACAAAGGGATTTCCCTAGAAATATAAAATGGCAAAGACCCCAAAAGACTCATTACAATCCAACTAACACCAACACAGACCAAACCTTCTCTTGCCCGAAATCCCTTTTTATTTCCCTTGCACAACACACTTAAAAGCAGTGCCAAAACGAAAATAATACCAAAACTGGCAGCAAATCCTATTGCTGCCATCCTCTCCTTCTGAGCCAGACTGATTGCCAGCGGTACTGCCATAAAGGCTGCTTCCACTAGCAGAATATGCCCTATAAATCTGCCCATCATCTTATAATTCATGACTGCATATCCTCCCTTTTACCGACAATCGCTCAACTCTCAAAGATATCATTAAGCTGGTAAATAACTCTGTCAGCAATTGTCACAACAATGACAGTATCTCCCCGCACAAAACTAGAATCTCCATTGGGAATCTCAAGTTGTGCACCATGCATAATACACACAACTAATACATTTTTCTTAATCCGAAGCTTTTTAAGCGGCTCCCCACAATGCAATGTATTTTGATCCACCATAAATTCAACTGCCTCTGCCTGCCCATCTGCAATCGTATATACAGTAAGCGCTGCCCCTGTCTGGTTTTTCATAGCACGCACATACTGCACAATCGTATTACAACTTAGCTCTTTGGGGCTAATAATACTCCCTAGTGGAAGTGCATCCAATATAGTATTGTTTTCAAGTCTTCCGAGCTTTGTAATAATCTGTGGAACCTTACAACTACTTCCATACAAAGAAATAATAATGTTCATCTCATCGACTCCCGTAAGTGTTATTAGAGCATCACAGTCAGATATTCCTTCATTGTCCAACAAAAATTCCTTTGTGGCGTCTCCATGAATCACGGACGCTTTGGGAAGCGCATCCGAAAGCTGGACACACTTTTCATAATTCTGCTCTACAATTTTAACACCCACACCGTTTTTAATGAGCATATGTGCCAGATAATAACTCACACGCCCTCCTCCACACAAGATAACATGCTTCGCCTTATGTGTGATAATTCCCAAATTTTTAAGTAACGTTGTCAAAACATTGGTGGGTGCCGTCACAAAAATACGGTCTCCTGCCAGCAACACAAAATCTCCGCCTGGGGTAACTGCCTTGCCGTTTCTAATCACAGCACACACTAGAATTTTACACTTTACAATATTATACAGGTCATTCAGCGCAGTATTGCACAGCTTATGTCCTGATTCCACACGAAGTTCCACAATCTCCACTCTGCCCTTTGCAAAAGTATCCCGCTTTAAAAATCCCGGATATTTTAACAATCGTTCAATCTCAATAGCAGCCTGCCGCTCTGGATTAATCATCATGGAGAGCGCAAAAAGACTCCGCATCTTGTAAATCTGATCTGTATACTCCGGATTTCTAATGCGGGCAATCGTGTGAATGTCAGAGTTAATCCCATGTGCTGTCATGCAACAGAGCAAATTGATTTCATCTGCGTCTGTCACTGCAATCAGCAAATCAGCGTCCTTAACGCCAGCCCTCTCCAATGTTTCCATTGATGCGCAGTTTCCCTGAACTGTTATAATATCATATCGTTCTTCTGTCGATTCCAGCACTTTGAGGTCGGCGTCAATTAAGGTGAGATCATACCCCTCCGCAGAAAGCTGTTTTGTCAGCATCGCACCAACTTTGCCATCCCCTGCAATTACTATTTTCACGTCATTCGTTCCTCCTATTTTCAGTTCTGTATTAACTCTCGGCGTCTTTTTGTAATTGATAGCCTTTTAAACTTTCTCCTTGCACCTGCTTTTATAGCAGATACACACATATTTCATCAATGTACAATCTGTGTGCACCTCATAAAAACCAACATGCATAATACTTCCACGTATATTATAGCACCTCCATATAAAAAGGCAATAAGAAAAGGCAGATGAATCATCTGCCTCTCACTTTCAATCATGTTCTCACGGAATGCGCAGTTCATACACATTCCTAACCCATGAAAAGTAACTTGTATTCTTTAATCTCTACATTTCCTCTATTTCTGCCTGCTCTGGATGAAGTTTTTCCTTTATCTTCTTGATTAATTCTTCTATAGAAGACGCCTCTATCTTCTCAGTCTCTTGTTTCTTCTTCGTAATCTTCTCAACGCGGTCCTCCTCAGCCTTCCTCCGCTCAGCACGCTTCTCCTCCAAGCGCTCTTGCTGCTTCTTGTCCGTCTTGCTGCTCTCCTGCATGTCTTTTAAAAGCTTAACTGCATAAGAGACATTTCCGTCCTTATCTAATGTAATGCTGAAACCTTTAATCTTTTCCGCGTCCTCGCCAAGCTCTTCCTTAACGGTATCGAACTTCTCACCTGCTCCGCCAAGAATACTCTCATACTTTTCTCTTGCCTCTGGATCTGTCGCCATCTTCTCAAGAAGTTCAGGATTAATCAACACACTGTAATCCTTATCGGAAAGACTTGCATAGTAATCCTGCTCTTCATCTGTAGACCACTCCGCTACAGCGATATCCATATTTCCATATTTCTCCCTAAGTTCAGAAAGCAAATCCTTCGCGGCATCGCTCAACTGAATCCCTTCTTGGATACCATTGGAGTCAAGTGCCTTGTACTCAGACGACTCTGTGCGCTTTGGTCTGCTGTATCCTGCCTTAACTTCCCGTGCCTGCCCACTATACTCATAGGTATCCCTGTCCACATTTGACTGTTTGTTATCCACATCTGCCTTTTTTGTTGGCGCCTTTCTGTTTGTTCCTGTGATTGTCCCTGTAAAAGCAGCCTCATCCTTATTTGTTTGATTTGAAAAAATTCCTGTATTGTTCAAAAGTGAACTGTAATTGATTCCATTCATACTCATACCAGCCTTTCTTTAAATAATCTATTTTACACATAGGAAGTCCCTTCCCTATATTTCTAGTTATTTTTAATATCGGCGATTTTTCTATCAAACTTTATAGCATTCATTCCATTTATTTACACTATTACTTCCTGTCGCAGTCGAAGCAATACCTTTTTCTCCAATCGGCTAACTTGAACCTGACTCATACCAAGATCCCTCGCCACTTGCATCTGTGTTTTATTCTCAAAATACCGTAGTCGAATCAGATTTTTTTCGCGCTCATCTAACGCACTAAGCAGCTTCTCTAGCAGCATCCGATTTACAATTTCGTCGCTCTCACCTTCCTTTCCAAGCATGTCCATCAGAAGCATCTCATTTCCGTCAGACGCATAGACTGTCTTATAGATTGACTCCACTTCGTGACAGGCCTCAAGTGCTGTTATAATATCCTCCACAGCAAGTCCGGAATCCTCTGCAAGTTCTGATAGTGTCGGCTCCCTGCCCATTTTCTGCCAAAACACCTCCCGAATCCAATTGATCCGCTTTCTGTTCTCCTTTACACTTCTGCTAATTTTTATAATGCCATCATCCCGCAAAAACCTTCGGATTTCCCCCATAATCACTGGCACTGCATATGTCGAGAAACATACTCCATAGTCTATATCAAATCTTTCAATCGCTTTGACAAGCCCCATCGCCCCAATTTGAAACAAATCTTCCGTCTCGACTCCAGATCTGTTAATATAGCGTTTTATCACATGATGCACAAGCCCTATATTGTTATTAAAAAGCTGTTCTTTTGCCTCTTTATCTCCTTTCTGTGCCCTAAGAAAAAGTTCTCTCTCCTCCATAAGCTATTCCCTGCCGGTTCTGTTCCACACTGCTGCCTGAAGGATTGGCTTTGTTCCAGTTGTCTGTCGCTTGGCAAAATGTTTCCACATATGTACACTAGTTCCTTCTCTTGGAGTACTCTCCACTTCAAGACCATCCATAAATGCCTCCATAAAAGAAAAACCCATGCCAGACCGCTCACTGGGCACACCCGTTGTAAAAAGCGGTTGCATTGCTTGTTCCACATTTGCGATACCCACTCCATAGTCTATAATATCAACTGTAAGTTTCTCGTCTGTAGAAAGGCTTGCACGCAAGACCACTTTGCCACCATTTTCTTTGTACCCATGTATAACTGCATTGGTGACAGCCTCCGACACTGCGGTTTTCACATCCTCAAGCTCATCAAGTGTCGGGTCAATTCCTGCAAGAAATGCAGCTATTACAACCCTTGCCAGCCTCTCATTCTCTGATATGGCATCAAATTCTATAGAGATTTGATTCTTTAAAGTTTCCATATAAAATCCTTTTCCCTTTCTAAATTAACAGATTCTTACACCAGAATTTCTATAATAGCCGACATGCCAGATGCCTTTAAAATTCTGCTAATGCGCTCATTTGTATTAATTGCGTACACCTTTCCACCAAAACAGGAAATTTTACGGTACCGTCCTATAATAATCCCAAGACCAGAACTATCCATAAACGTTGTGTTTTCAAAATCAAACACTATATTTTTCACTTTGTCATCTAAAATCAGCCTATCCGCACATGCTCGAATACCCGCGGCACCATGATGATCTACTTCCTGTGGCATTTTTATACACAGATAATTATCAATGATCGCATACTCCTCCATATTCTGTTCCATTTACGCTCCTCCATTTCCCTACAATTTTTCAATCATCTTTTCTTAATCGAGCAGGGGAAGGTTACTTCCCCTGCTCGCGCGCCGGACGTCCGTCAGCTTGCTGACATATTTCATTTAGGCGCCCGTGTGCATAAAAAGAGGACGTACCCAACTGGTATGTCCTCTTTTGTATCTCTTGGTATGCCATCATTCACCTTTGATTTCCTTTATGTAATTCTGTGACTTTCTTGCCTTCGCTGTATTTGGGAAAAGTTCCACTACCTGTTCATATATCTCCACTGCCTTGTCCAGATCTCCCTTTTTATTATAGGAATTTCCAAGATTATACAACGCTTCACCATTTGTCGGATCATACGAATACGCTCGCTCAAGATTCTTGATAGCGGTATCATAATCTTCCGCTCGGTATGCATCGTAGCCTGTGTTATAACTATTTCTCGCTACAACTTTGCTCACATCCTCCCGCAGTGCTTCATACAGCGCCTTGTAACTCTCTGTGGCATCATTTTGCAAATACTCTGCATTAATCTGTTCTAATGCCTCCGCAACAGCCATCTCATCTCCGGTCCCTTTCATATTCATCAGGACTGCCTCTATCAGTTGCGTATTGGCCATCAACTGTACTTTGTTTGCCTGAGCCTCTGTCAAACTGTTTGTCAAAGAATCTTTCTCCTGTGTTAATTCTTTAATCTGTGCTGTCAGCTCATCAATCTGTACGGTTCTCGCATCCAACTGCTCACTGACTGCCTTGTACTTCTCATTGACTTCTGTCTGAGCCTTCTGTATCTTTGACGGAAGCACCAAGAACCTTGCAATTGCCACACCAATCGCCACACCAATCAGTATATTAATCACTGTCTGAAAAACTGTCCTATCCTTCTTCCCAACTGGCTGAATCACGGTCTCATTGCCACTTTGGTATACCACAGCCTCTTTCTTTTTGCGCACGCGCTCCTCATCTGCAGGTGTCATTTCCTCCACTTCTTTTAGATAGCGCAACGTAATTGTATTGTTTGTATCTATACTGAGAGCTTTTTCAAGCTCCTTTTTAGCCTTGTCCCACTCCTGTGTATTCAAATACAAAAGTGCTAGCAACTGCCTCGCCTGCACAAATCGCGCGTTCATTGAGACGACTTTCTTAAGCTGAATCACCGCCAAGTCAAGGCTTCCCTGCTGACAGTAATTCAAAGCCATATTATATTTTTTGATTGTATGATTAAAAGAATCCAATCTTCCCGGATTGTTTTGTATCATATCTATGTAGTCGTTTGCAATATTTTTTTCACCTCGTACATTTTTACTCATCACCCACTCGCTCAGCGCTGCAACCACTTCTCCACGCTCAAAGTACACAAGACCTAGCAGATTTCGAGCATCAATATGATACTTATTCAATTTTAGACACTGGCGCAAACTTGACACTGCGCCAGACAAATCCCTCACTTTCGCTTTATCTAACGCATCATTATAAAATCGGTTGGCGGCATACATAATTTTTTTGTATAACACTACGTCTGCACCACAACCCGTACAAAAATCCTTCTCCGACAATAGACATCCACAATTAAAGCAATACATACCAAGCTCCCCTACTCTTCCTCAGATTCTTTTGATTCCTTAACTAATTTTACCAAAACATCCGCGAGGTCTGTCACATCTTGATTATATATTGCATCCTCCACATCCTCAATCTCGAGGCTCGGATGAAACTTCTTTAATTCTTCTTCAAAATCTATCATAATACTCCTCCAAACGCCGCCATGAATCACGTCATCTTAGAGCAAAGAGCTCCTCCACAATCCCTGCCAGATACAGCGACCCGACAATATATACTCTGCCTCCATCTCTTCCGACTGACAAACCAAATGCAACCGCATCCTCTACTTTTTCATAAGTATATATCCCCTGCGTGTTCCCGCCGGCATATCTGTCAAACAAACTCCTCAGCTCTGCCAGTTTCGCTCCCCGCTCACCCGGAATATGCGTAATCACAAAATCCGTAACCATAGGAAGCCTACAGAGCATTTCTATCATGTTATCATATTGCTTATCTTTGACAACAGAAAAAATAAGCACACACCTTTTATCAAACTTACATTTTGTATCTGTAAATATCGGCGCCTGTTTCAACGATCGTACAAACGCCGCAATCCCATCTTCATTGTGCGCACCGTCAATATATACTCCCGGCACAACCTCTTCCATCCGGCAAGCCCAGTGCATCTTTCTAATTCCATTTTTTATCAACGCTACAGTAATGTTCTCAAAACCACAATCCCTCTTTAAAACTTCAGCGGCACGAATTGCAACTGCCGCGTTCTCCACCTGATAAACTCCCGTTGTATCCACAATCAATCTACCATAATCATAATAACGACTGACAGCAGAAAAATCAATGAATTTTTTCTGAATTTCATTTATTTTATAGTCCTTTTTTGACACTGCATGACATTTGCAGCCAAGTTTTTGCGCTTTCTCACAGATAACTGCGGAAGCTTCCTTTTTTCTGTCCGAGAATACGACAGGCACTCCAGATTTCAAAATCCCAGCCTTCTCGATTGCAATCTTATCAATTGTGTCTCCAAGATACTCCATGTGATCTAGACCAATTTCTGTAATTATTGTGAGGACAGGATTCTTTACTACATTTGTCGTGTCAAGACGTCCTCCAAGTCCTGTCTCCAATAGCAAAACATCAATCTGCGCCCTCGCAAATATATACACCCCCATAAAAAACAGCCGTTCAAAATATGTTGGACTATACTCTGGCCGAATTGCATGATATGCTGTAATCTGATTTGAAAGCCAACGGAATGCATTTAAAAATTCCTCCTCGGACAAAACACTGCCATCTATACAAAAACGCTCCCTTGTTGTCATTAGATGAGGAGAAGTAAACATACCAGTCCGATAACCGCTCTCCTTACATATGCTCTGCAAATAAGCGCACACAGACCCCTTTCCGTTGGTCCCTGCCACATGCACAATTTTCCCCAAACGCTCCTCGCAATACCTGCCATCTGCACAACTCTGTATATATTGATAAAATTTTTTTGTATCTTCTAACAGATTTTTCTTGGTAAACTTTGGAACCTCTGCCAAAAACTGTTCCGCCGCAGCATAATTTTGTATTTGTTTTTCCTCCATCGTTTTTCCTCTGATCACACGTTTGCCAATTCGCTAACAATCTTTCTTTGAGTACCCATGTGCACAAAAAAGGCTCGCCTCGAAACGCGAACCTTTTTATAGCGGAATCCTGTAGTGGATTGGATTGTACCATATTGTTTTTAGATAACGACCACCGTCCCGACAATCACACCATTCTGCGCAGAATACTCCATAAAGCTTGTGTCACGATTAATGACCATTCGATTATCATCAATACTGATAACAGTACCCTTATAAATATTTCCACTAATTTTAATCTTGGCCTCTCTTGATTTCAGTATCGTATTCTCTAGTTCGTCAGCCTGCCGCTTCGCTGTCATGCACTTCACATAAATCTGATTTTTTCTAACTTTAAGGTCATTGAGATGTGCTTGAAGCTGTTCATTAAGCTCTCCTGTCTGTTGTCTGACACGTAAAATTTTTGCCATTCCTGCTGCCACTTCATCCAATTCCTGATTGAGCTTATTGTACTGTTCATTCACCTCAATACGCTTCTCCATAATCTCTGGCATTACACCTACATGGATTCCCGTCTTAATCTCTGACATATTGCCTGCATTCTGACAGCTCACGCCCATCATTGCATGCACATATCCACCGGCAATCAGTCCTTTCTTACCTGTAAGTGTAATCTGATCTCCAGCAGTAACCTTTGAATTTAGAATAACATTCGACTGAACGCTTCCGCCCGCACTGACATTCGCATATTCGATAAATTCTGTAAAGATATCTCCGCCTGCAATAATCGCACCTTTTCCTGCCCCCTGCATACCGCGTTTCAGGCAGACTGTGCCCCCCGCCGTTATGTTTGCCGACTCAACTACGCCGTCAACAGTAAGACTTTTTCCAGCATGAATTGTAACTCCGGCCTCCACATTTCCATGGATAATTACATCTCCATTAAAATCGACCAGCGCATTATTCGCATAGTCGCATCCACCCTGAACTTCATATACTTCTACCACAGACAGCTTATTATCACCGTCATACTCAATTTTACCAGCTTTGGCTGCGTAGTATTTATTTGGATCTTCCTCATTGCTGATTCCCTTTCCGGTAAGTGGTCGAAGTTCCTTGTATGTATTTGCCTTTTCCATAGCACCAGTGACATCTCTTCCAGCAGTTCCCTGAATCGCAGGATGGTACACAGCAAGTAACTGTCCCTCCTCCGCATTCTGCACAAGAGACATACTCCTGTAATCTACTGTGCCATCTTTTCGGATTTCTGGCTTTGGTTTTTCTGTGTTAAAGAAAAATTCAAACCGCCCTGCGCTTCCTGGATCTCCTTTTTCACTGGATGCTATCTTTACTTCACGCTCATAAATCTGTTTCTTACACATTGCCGCTACATGTGACTCATTGATACCCGCAACCACCCCGTTTAGCTGAAGGTATCGTATAATCTCTGGCTTTTCGTACCTTGTGCCTTCTTCGGGCGCGCACAAGTAAAGCCACGCTTCCGTTTTATCGTCTGCTATTCTGACATAAGATTTGACATTAACCATCTGCTCACCTCCGAGAAGGCATAAATCGCCCTCTTATGTCTTTATTGTAACACGATTTACCTCAATTGCGCAAGCCGTTCTGTGACTTGTTCCTTCATTTGTACATATTTTGCCAATTTTTCCCTTTCCTCGGCAATCTTTGCCTCCGGCGCCTTTGACATAAATCTTTCATTGTTCAACATCCCATTCACGCGTGCAAGCTCACCTTCCAATCGTTTCTCTTCCTTTTCTAAGCGCGCGATCTCCTGTGTGATATCAACCAGTTCCGCAAAAGGAATATAAATGTTAGCATTGGCAATCACAACAGAAACTGCATCCTCTGCAATTCCATTTTTGTTATCTTGAATCTGTACATCAGACGCGTAAGCAAGTGACGCAAAGAACAGTTTTCCTTCTGTAAAAGTCTCCCTAATTTCCGCCTTGTCAGAGACAACAAAAACATGTGCCTTCTTTGAAGGCGCCACATTCATCTTTGTGCGCACATTTCTAATGCCGCGCACTGCCTCTTTGATAATCTCAATCTCTTTTTCATCCTTTTTAAAGCTGCGTGTTTCTGTATACTCTGGCCACTTTGATACCATAATGGACTCTTCCTCGGACTGAAGTGTACAGAAAATTTCCTCTGTGATAAATGGCATATATGGATGCAAAAGTTTCAATGCATCAATCAACACTGTCTTTAATGTCCACAACGCTGCATTTTGCGAACACATATTATCGGAATTATAGAGTCTTGGCTTAACCATCTCAATATACCAGTCACAGAACTCATCCCAAATAAAATCATAAATCTTCTGAACAGCAATCCCTAGTTCAAAACTCTCCATATTGTCAGTAACCTCTTTCACAAGGCTGTTCAGTTTAGATAAAATCCAACGGTCCGCTGGCTCTAAAGAGTCAGAAGCATCTGTCACGGTCTTGCCTTCCATATTCATCATAATAAAGCGCGATGCATTCCAAATTTTATTTGCAAAGTTTCGATTTGCCTCCACGCGCTCATAATAAAAGCGCATATCATTTCCAGGCGCATTTCCTGTAATTAAAGTCATCCGCAGTGCATCCGCACCATACTGCTCAATAACTTCAAGTGGGTCAATACCATTTCCTAAAGATTTTGACATCTTTCGCCCTTGCGCGTCACGCACCAACCCATGAAACAACACAGTATGGAATGGCTTTGTTCCCATATGTTCATACCCCGAGAAAATCATGCGAATTACCCAGAAAAAGATAATATCATACCCTGTCACAAGTACATCTGTTGGATAAAAATAATCTAACGCTTCTGTTTTGTCAGGCCATCCAAGCGTTGAAAATGGCCAGAGTGCAGAGGAAAACCATGTGTCGAGCGTGTCTGGGTCCTGTGTAAAATGTTTGCCACCACACTTTGGACAAACTTCAGGCATCTCTTTTGCAACAACAATCTCTCCACATGCATCACAATAGTAGGCCGGAATCCGATGCCCCCACCAAAGCTGTCTGGAAATGCACCAGTCCTTAATATTATCCGTCCAATTATAGTAGGTCTTTTCCATACGTTCTGGAATCAATTTAATTGCACCGTTCTTTACTGCTTCCACTGCCGGCTGAATCAATTCACTCATTCTGACAAACCACTGTTGTTTTACAAGAGGCTCAATCGTTGTCTTACAGCGGTCATGTGTCCCTACATTATGGCTGTAATCCTCTACTTTTACAAGAAGCCCCATCGCGTCAAGTTCCGCGACAATAGCCTTTCTCGCCTCATAGCGATCCATACCCGCATATTTGCCACCATTTTCATTAATGGTCGCATTATCATTCATAATATTGACAATTGGCAGGTTATGCCGCTTTCCAACCTCAAAATCATTTGGATCATGTGCTGGCGTAATTTTTACCACACCTGTCCCAAACTCCATATCAACATACGTATCTTCCACCACTGGAATCTCACGATTCATCAAAGGAAGCATCAGCTTCTTTCCGCGCAGATGTGCATATCGCTTATCTTCTGGGTGAATCGCCACCGCAGTATCTCCCAACATTGTCTCAGGCCGTGTTGTCGCAAACGTTAAATACTCTCCGGATTCTGTGCCATCTTCTTTTAAAACTGGATATTTTATATGCCACAAATGCCCTGCTTGCTCTTCGTACTCAACCTCAGCATCTGAGATAGAAGTATTGCAAACTGGACACCAGTTAATCATTCTTGCACCCTTATAGATATACCCTTTTTCATGCATCTTGCAGAACACTTCTGTCACGGCTTTATTACAGCCTTCATCCATAGTAAAACGTTCCCGATCCCAATCACACGAAGAACCTAATTTCTTTAACTGGCTAATAATCCGGCCACCATACTCTTTTTTCCAGTCCCAAGCACGCTCAAGAAATTTTTCTCTCCCCAAATCATGCTTGTCTATGCCTTCCTCTTTCAGCTTCTCTATAATCTTGACTTCCGTAGCAATACTGGCATGGTCCGTTCCCGGCTGCCAAAGTGTATTGTATCCCTGCATGCGCCGAAATCGAATCAAAATATCTTGCATTGTATTGTCAAGTGCATGTCCCATATGAAGCTGTCCTGTAATATTGGGAGGTGGAATCACAATGGTAAATGGCTTTTTGCTCCTGTCAACCTCTGCATGAAAATATTTTCGCTCCATCCACCTCTGATAAATCTTGTCCTCTAGACCATGTGGGTCATAAGTCTTTGCCAACTCTCTACCCATATTCTACTCCTTTCTATACACAAAAAAACCTTTCCTGCAGACCATTTCTTCTGCAACAAAAGGCGAATCAATACCGATGGAGACACCTCTTTGGTCTTCCTTTTCGAGAATATTCATATTTTATTATAGTAGTAAATCTATCGCAAATTGTCAATAAATTTTTTTTAATTTTTATATATAATCTTTTCTTCGGGCATGATATACTATAAACTATGTTATAAATAAAAATTATTGGGAACTGTTTGTTTCTAAATACAGTTCCCTGCAAAAGTACAAGGAGGATTCCTTTTGTGAAGAAAAGATTATTCAAAATCAAAAAAATAATTTTATACACCACAGCAACACTGATTTTTTGTGTAAAGCCACTACCAGTTTTAGCTACTGAGAACAATATTCCACCTGTTGAAAGCACACCTACACAGAACCCCCCCGTGGAGAGCACGCCTACAGAAAGCACACCCGCAGAAAATATCCCTTCGGAAAGTACCCCCGCGGAAAGCACACCCGCAGAAAATATCCCTGCAGAGAGTAAGCCCGCGGAAAATACACCCGCGGACACGCCTTCCGTTGGGTCCCCTACTCTCCCGAAACCCGAAGAATCCCAAACACCGGCTGGAACACCCTCCACAGATGCTTCCAATACAGAATCTGTTCCAAACCCGACTCCACAGCCACCCTCATCAGATACAACAATAACACCACAGCCAGAGCCGCCCTCCGCAAAACCTCCTGCTTCCTCTGAAAATTCTTCCAACCAGAACAGTTTTTCTGTGACTCCTATGAGCGGAACGTACTATGCGGCAACCCAGACAGGACTCAATGTCCGCAGCGGACCTTCCAAGGACTACAAAAAACTAGGTACACTAAAATATGGTCAAGAAATTACTGTAACTGGAAAAACTGCAGACAATTGGTATCAAATTCAGTATTCTGGCAATACTGCATATGTTTCTGCGGAATTTTTGTCAGACACACCACTTAATGGCACAAATGCTTCTGTCACAGTAACCCCTTCCTCACCTGATAACACAATTCTTGATGATGAAGTTGATTTGCCAGACAATATGGGCAGTGATTTGACATCAGACACACAGACCGAGGAAGATACAGAAGAAAACAATTCAGAAATTTCCGGCAGTTTACTGGGCACTCCTGTGGTCATTGTACTGGCAGTCGCCATCTTTGCAGTATTAGCGTTAATCTGTTACTCTGTATACAGTTTCTTTCGGAAAGATAACAATTCTATTGATGAAGATGAAGAGTATTACGAGGAAGAACCATATTTCAATGAGGAATATTATGAGGAAAATGATACCGACGAAGAATACTATGAAGAGGAATATTATGAGGACGAATATCGCGACGAACAATATTCTGATGAGGAGTATTCCGACGAATCATATTCCGAACAGAACTATCTCAACAAGGACTATCCAAATGAAGAATATTCGGAAGAAATCTATCCCCCTAAGGAGTATTCAAATAAAATGTACTCTGATGAAAACAATCCTGATAAGGAATATTCTGAGGAAGAATACTTTGAAGAAAATTATTCCGATGAAAACTATTCTGATGAAGAAGACTATCCCGATGAAAATTATTCTGATGAGGAATATTCTGAGGAAGATTATTTTGAAGAAGAATATTCCAATGAAAATTATTCCAATAGAGAAGATTATCCTGACGAAGAATATTTTGAGGAAGATTATCCTGACGAAACACATTCTGAACAGCTTTACTCTGACAAAGAAAAATCTACTCTCCCGAAAAATTCTCATCCAAACAAATAAACCCTTTTTCTCTTTAGTTGCCTGTATGTAATCGAGTAGGGAAAAATTTTTCCCCTACTCGCCGCGCGACCTGTGCACCATGTTAGTGACTTACCTCCTCTGCACGGATCTGCGCATAAAAAAGAAGTGAGCTTCCCACTTCTTTTTTAAAACCCAATTTTATTATTGGATTTTGTCCGCAGCATCTTTATCTCTCCATTAATCTCTCCAAGTGTCTCCAGCACTCTATCCGCCGTCTCAAGCTGTGCAGAATTAATGCAAAATACAATTCTTACCTTTCCTCCACCAAAAATTTTAGAAAAAATACTTGGCTTCTCCCATCTGAGAAAATAGGAAACTCTCGCTTTCATAAACGCCTTTTCCAGCATTGTCTTTGTCTCTGGATCTGTGACAGAGCAGAAATCTATCTCATTGTTTACTTTTACTTTACTATACTCATTTTCCAAAGTTGTGACGCCTTCTTTCGTTTTATTTCTAATAATATGTTTTTCCCTCTTCTATTATTAGTGTCTGACCATAATTTACTTCCACAATGGTAACTGCACAGTTTTTATGCACACCGCCCTTCCAGAAATCCTCAATGCCAATTCCACGCATATTTGACAAAAGTCCACGCAGAGCAGCTCCATGTGTTGACACCAATATTGTTTCATTGTGCATACTCTTATTATGCACAATTTCCTGCAAAAAATCACCAGTTCTTACTTTTAATTCCATTATTGACTCGGCGCCCTTTGGAGGCTGATATGCTTCTGGCTTGTCAAAAAAATTCATAAACGCAGGATCGGGAATATTATAATTGTCCTTCCCACAGCAAAGCCCTTCGTACTCTCCAAAACTAATCTCAATAATTCTTGGCTCTTCAATTACAGGAATATCCCGTTCCCCCTTTATAATCATTGCTGTCTCATACGCCCTCTTTAAAGGACTTGTATATATTCTTGAAAACGGTACCCCGACAAGCGCTTGTGCCGTTATGCGGGCAAGTCTACGCCCTTCCTCATTCAACGGAATATCCGATCTTCCCTGAAAACGTCTCTTTACATTCCATTCTGTCTCTCCGTGGCGTATCAAATACAGCTTCATTTCTTCCTCCATACACAATATATAGCCTTTTGGAATCTATAATAGAACAACTCCATAAATACTATAATATACTTTTATAAAAAATACAAGATTGCAAAATCACAAGTCAGCTAAAAAAGGCGAAAGGTTAAAAACTTTTCGCCTTTTGCTCTTTATTTTAGAATACAAATAGACTGTGCAGGCATTGACAACACTTCTGTATCAAGCTCTACCACTTCCCCATTTAAAGTCAAATATCCACAGATTTCCATATCACTAAGCACAGTGTCCGCAAAATTTATTTCCACCACTTCATCCGATGTATTATATGCAATGGCAATTGTGCTATCCTCATAAGTCTTTGTAATCACTGCTTGATTTCCCTCAGTCAACTCCTCAATAATTTCAATTTCTCCCCGCGCAATCTCAGGATTCTCATTTCTAAGACGTACAGCCCTTTTATAATAGTTTAGAATAGAATAGGGGTCCTTTTGCTGCTGTTCTACACCTGCAAATGCACTGACAATATCTCTGTCTGCATCCATAGGACCATCTGTCATACCCGCAGTATCTGCATCTGACCAAATCATTGGTAAACGTTTGTTCTCATCTTTTGTCCCAGAGCTTGACATTCCAATCTCCTCACCATAATACACAAACGGACTTCCATTCATTGTCATTAATAGACCACACGCCATTTTCATATCATTAGCATCTTTCATAAGATTATTGGCAACACGCGCCATATCATGATTGGCTATAAACGGTGCATCAATATAATCCGGATTCTGTTCTGCATAATCTGTCTGATACTCAACCATACTTTCCACAAAATTCGCTGCTTTATATGCCCCCCTCGCCGCTTTAATCAGCTTTCCTTCCGCGCCCGCTACATCAAAATTAAACATACTCGGTGTTCCGCTCGCATAGTAATCTGCAATGGTTGCCTTGTTTGCCCACACCTCTGACACCATATAAAAATCAGGATTCAGGTCAGTGCAATAACTGTACAGCCAATCAAGTGCTTCTGTATTAAACTCTGTATCGTTTTCCTCAAAATGCAAGGCAGCATCCATTCGGAAACCATCTACTCCCATATCAAGCCAAAAGTTAGATATCTCTTCAAGTTCTGCCCGAAGCGACTCACTTGCAAGGTTAAAATCGGGCATCTCCGACCAAAATTCACCTTCATAATACCAGTTTGTTCCGCTAACAGGATAATAGGTTCCGCTAACCTGTTCCTCTACAAAGTGATAATAATCCACATAAGGGCACTCATCCAAATCTGGTTCCTGCCCTTCTGGAAGTTCTCTCAAATAGTCACACGCATCTACAAACCATTGATGTTGTGACGACGAATGATTAATAACAAAATCAATCACAACACGAATCCCTCTTTCATGGCACTCATCCACCAAATTCTCAAAGTCTTCTATTGTGCCATATTCTTCATCAATAGAGCAATAATCTACCACATCATATTTATGATATGTTGTGGATTGCATAATTGGCATCAACCATATTCCATTAAAGCCCATCTCCTCAATATAATCTAGCTTCTCTGTAACTCCATTTAGGTCTCCAATCCCATCTCCATCAGAGTCATAGAAAGAATAAACAAAAATCTCATAATAATTTCTATAGTTATCATCAATAATATTTAATTCCTGTTCATAATCATATGGAATCGCACCAACAATTTCCATATCTTCTTCTGTACTCTCTGTATCCTCTTCCTCCTCAGGTTCTGTGGCATCTGTTTCCAAATCAGAAGTATTTTCTACAACAGACTCCATCTCCTGTGCCACCACATCTTCTGTGCTGCCACAACTACAAAAATTCAATACCACCAGAGCTGACATTGTGATACTTAGTAAACGCTTTCCAAATTTTTTGTGCATACCTATCCCTCCCATTTCATTATCTTGTATTGCAGGCATATTCCAGAACGACTCCTGTTATAATAATAACAGGAGTCGTTCAAACGCGCTACTTATTTTCTTTTTTCTCTTTATCAAGACCATATTTTCAGATAGCTTTCAATTGAAACATCATAAATATGCCTTAACCCTTTACAGCACCGCCAGTCACACCTTCTACATAGTACTTCTGTAAGCACATAAACAAGATTGTAACTGGCACTGCAACCAACACGCCGCCGGCGCAGAACCTTGTAAAATAACCCTGATAGTCGCCTGTAAACAACCATCTTTGCAGACCTACAGCAACATTGTAACTAGCACTCGTACCAGATGCCACATAAGAAGCAAACACATAATCACACCACGGTCCCATAAATGCTACTAACGCCTGATAAATAATGATTGGCTTTGCAAGCGGAATAATCATGCCAAAGAAAATCTGTGCTCTTGTTGCACCATCAATTCTCGCCGCCTCATCCAACGCTTTTGGGAGTGTGTCGAAGAAACCCTTACAAATATAATATCCCATACCAGAACTTGCAACGCTAATCAAAATTAATCCGGGAACCGCCCCCTCCTGTGTCAGTCCAAACTGCTTTAACAGGAAGTAGAGACAAATCATGCTTAAGAATCCTGGGAACATTCCAAGGATTAGCCAGAATCTCATCAAAAGCTCGCGCCCTTTAAAGCGCATTCTCGAAAGTACATAACTCGTACAAAGCACAAAGATCGTCTGACCAATTGTCACAAAAACAGAGATAATCAGTGTATTTTTATACCAGCTTATAAAATTGCTGCTCGGATCAAAGAGGAACTTGTATGAATCCAATGAAAATTTTTTCGGAATGATATAATCAACCATGCCGCCGCCCATTTCATTATAAGAACGAAAACTTTGCAGCACTAGACATACAAACGGGAACAGCCAGATAATGCTAATCAATACCAACACAACATAAGTAATTGCATTTGAAATTTTTTTCTTACTTGTCATTATTGGAATCCCTCCTCATCTTTAACTGATGGTAAGATATTGTAAACTACCAGTGAGATTACTGCTGTCACTACAAATACCATAATACCAATCACGGCTGCCATTCGATAATTCGTGTCATTAACAGTCAGCTTATACAGCCATGTAATCAACAAATCTGTTCGTCCTGCACCACCAGTCAATTCTGTGCTCAACGGCGAACCAGTCGTAAGCAAATATATTACATTGAAGTTGTTTAAGTTGCCTGTAAATGATGTCAGCAGATAAGGACCTGTCACAAAAAGCATGTACGGCAGCGTAATTTTCATAAACATCTGAAATGGATTGGCACCATCAATACGTGCACTCTCATATAAATCTTCTGGAATATTCATCAGAAGTCCTGTGGTGATTAGCATTACATATGGTATACCAACCCACACATTGATAATAATAATTGTAATCTTTGCCAATAGCGGATCGGTCCAGAATGGAATTGCACTGTCAATCCATCCCCATTTCATCAGATAACCATTAATCAATCCGTCCTTTGCAAACATTTTACCAATATAGAGGAGTGATACAAACTGCGGAACCGCAATTGTCATTACAAGAATTGTTCTCCATAATTTTTTAAATTTAATACCCTTCTTGTTTATTAGAATTGCAACTGCCATACCTCCAAAATAATTAAGGAAAGTTGCAAAAAATGCCCATACTAATGTCCATATTAAAATGGTAAAGAAAGTGGAGCCAAAGCCCGAACCTCCTATGGAAAGTAAGTTCTTAAAATTTTCAAATCCCACCCATGTAAACAGATTGGTAGGTGGCTGATGTGTTGCATCATAATTAGTAAATGCAACCAAAATCATAAAAACAATTGGCACTACAACAAACATAAACACGCCAAGCACGGGAATTGAAAGAAGTGTTTTGTCGAAGTTGTGGTCTAACAGACTGCTCAAATCCTGTTTGTTGCTTGGAAGCTCTTTTCCAGCTTCTAACTTTAACTGTGACTCATAATTGTTTTTAACATTAATATACCAAATAATAATAAATAATACAGTAATAAATAACGTCATTACGCTGAATAACAGAATCAGGAAGCTGTTATCACCAAACACAGTTGTCTTTCCAATTTCTATTCCGTTGAAATAAGCAGGTTCCTCATGGGTTGCAACAGTTCCAAGAGACCCGAACTTCACAAGATAGCTTGCGCCAAAAGACACAATATACCAAATATAGAGAATTTCAACGGCAAGAAATGCAATTCCACGGGCAAACTGCTTTCTCATGATTGAACCAAATCCCATAATGATAAAAGAAAGCTTTGTCTTCCAGTCACCCTTTGAAAATGCTGTTCCGATTAATCCAAAAGCGTTCCCTATTCCTTTAAAAAATCCGGCAATTTGATTTTCCTTCATAGTTTCCTCCAGATTATCATGTGGTTATACACAGCAGAAGAACAAATTCTCCCGCTGTGCATGGTTTTCTGTTACTATTTTATTGATTTTTTGTATATTTTACGCTTTCTTATTCCTGCCAACTATTGTACAAGTGCATCCATCTTTGCTGCAAATGCTTCAAGCTCTGTCATAAGCTGCTCATCTGTATAGCCCTTGAAGTTGCCGCCGCAGATTGTCTCACCAAGTGCATCTGCCTCTGACCAGTACTCGCCTGGATACTGTCCCTGTGGAACCGTATATTGAAGCTGTTCACGAAGCGCTGAAAGAGCCTCGTCACCCTGTACTGCTGGATCTTCCTGTGCCTTCACATTAGAGGGACCCCAACCAACTTCGTTGAAACGTGTCAACTGTGCGTCTGTGTCAGATAAGTACTTTGCAAGTTCCAGACAAACTACCAATTTTCCAGCTTCTGCCTGCGGTTTAACACCCATAAGCTTAAATCCACCGAAACCGCCTAACTGGAATGTCTCGCCATCTACTGTAAAGCTAGGAAGCTTTGCACATGCATAATTCTCGCCCAAAACTTCTTTTGCAGAAGAAGAATCCCATGTACCATCCACAATTGCCGCCCAATTTACAGCGTCACCAACCGAAGAACCGTCCATATAAATCTTTGATTCTGACATCTGTCTGATCGCTTTCATCGCTTTCAGTCCATTCTCAGATGCATATGTATTGTTGATTCCTGTAAAGTTTCCATCTTCATCTGTATCAAATGTCAGCTCACAGCCTGCGCCAAAGAAGAATGCTGTCTGATACCAGCTTCCCGTATCAAAATAGAAATTCTTGCCGGCTGCTTCACAGTCTGCCACAATCTGCTCTAATGAAGAAGGATCCGTGACAACGCTCTTATCATAATACAGAAAATATCCGTTATCAGAAGTCAGCGGAAATGCATAGACTTCATTACCTACCTTCGCTGCCGCCGCTGCACCTGAATCGTTAGAGTCCTGCACAAATGTAGCATAATCACCACTAATCGTAGTTAGTGCACCCGCCGCAACAAGACGTGCCATCTGATCCTGTGCAAATGCATAGAGATCTGGTGCTGCCTCTACATCCATAATTACTTTGCCGGCTGCATCACCCTCACCCATTGGCTCAATTTTCACTGTATAACCAGCCATTTCTGGATGCTCACTAAAGAAGGAATCCGCCAATGTCTGTGTCACACCAGTTACCGCATCAGGAACCCAGATTTTAATCTCGCCACTGCCAAAATCCATCGTCTGATTGTCCGCTGCAGTGTTATCTGCTGCGTTGTTATCCGCCGCATTATTTTCAGCAGGGGCGTTGTTATCCGTTGCTGTGTTGTTGGCAGCTGCAGTGTTATCTGCTGCATTGTTTGTGTCCTGTGCTGGTGTGTCCTTTCCACCGCCACATGCTGTCAGCACAGATGCGATCATTGCGGTTGACATTGCTAATGCTAATACTCGCTTTTTCATATTCTCTACCTCTCCTTGCTAAATATAATTTGTAATTTTATATTATTAAATCCCTGTGCAGGATTATAATAATCTGTGTTATAAAAAGTTGCTAAGTTCTTTTCATTTTTTTATTTTATTTTCCAACATATTGTACAGAATTACCATAGCGGAAATCATCGTTTTCTGCGCATTTTCAAACATTGGAAACGATACCAATCAATTCTATAATAGAAAACCGCATCTCCTTTTCTTTCCGCGGTTCATCTCATAAATCATTTTTAACCAAAAATTAATTTATGAATGATTAAATCTGCTGTAACTTTATCATGATTTAATATTATCAATTGTGCACTTTATTTTCAATGGGAAATATTGACGATAAATTATATTTGGATTTGTGAATTGCGCACATAATTTTTTTCGTTTTTTTTCGTAATGTGTAAATTTTATAAAAATTTTATTCAGAATACAAATTATTTATTAAACATTACTTAAAGAAAGAAGTTGAAAAAAGTTCCTGCACAGCCAATGCAAGAACTTTTTATATGTATCAACTATATGTTTTTAAATAAATGTACCTCTTCCTTCAACTTGTCTGAAATCTCCTTGTTGTTCTCTGCGCGTTCCCGAATGCCAGCCAAGGATTCCACCAACTGAGAGGTATTGTTTGCGACAATAGTGACTCCTTGCGCATTCTCCTCCACTGCAGTGTTGATACCATCAATGCCACTTGTAATTTGTGATATGGTCTCTTCAAGATTTTGCGACTTATGATTGAAATCACCAAGCATATTATCAATATTATCCGCATCATCATGATATTGACTTGCAATATCAACAAATTTATCGTAATCAACAAGAACTGCTGTATCAATAAAATTCAGCATTTCATTTGCATCGCGCGCCAACTCCTCCACCGCCTGTGTCACAGCTACACTAATATGCTGAATATTATTTGCTGTATCACGGCTGTTGTCAGCAAGCACACGAATCTCATCCGCAACAACAGAAAACCCTTTGCCCGCCTCTCCTGCACGCGCTGCCTCAATGGAAGCGTTCAATGCCAGCAAATTGGTCTGACTAGAAATGCTTAATATCTCGCTAGTGAGGCTGTTAATTTTCTCTACACTGCGGCTGTTCTCTATTGCGACCTCCAAAAGTTCCCTGTTGGAAGTCATCATTCCAATTGTATTCTTCTTGCTGTTGACTGCCTCAGACCTGAAATTTTGCGCTTTATTCCGAATATCGCTAACCAATCCTGAGCCCTCCTCCGCCCTGCCGCGCATATCCTTTGCAAGCTCAAGAACATTTTGAGAACCCTGTGAAATCTGATCAAGCGTTGCAGAAATCTCTTCCATGCTTGCTGACATCTGTTCCATAGTAGCGGATACATCACTCGCACTCGACTCTGACTGCCTAATATTTTCATTGATATCTCCAACATGTGCATCCATATTGTCAGAACTAGTCTGAATTTTTTTCATAATCATCTGAAGCTGATCAACAAAATTATTGACACCGCCGACCAACTGTCCAACTTCGTCTTGTGTCTTTACATCAATGCGCTGTGTCAGATCCCCATTATTGCTTTGAATATCACGTATAATTTTGTTAAGTTGTTCCGTCGCATTTTTTGCCGGTCTTACAACCGAAAGACTGACTACTAAAATCATCAGAATTGTCACCGCAGTAAATACCACACTGATTATCATAGCCGCTGTGTATAATGAGGAGGCTTCTGCGATTCGTTTATCTGACAATTCCTGTGATGTACTATTTAAAGTTTCGGCAAATATCGTCTGTTTCTCTTGCATAGCCAACACAATCTCACGCATCTGTGCATTCATTGTCACAGCGCTTTCCTTCTCTCCTGCCAGGTACAAACTTGCAACATGTGTAATATTTTCCTTGAGAGGAGCGTATTGTTTTTTGTATTCTTGCAGTGCTTGTGTCAGTTGTGTGTTGTGCGCATTGGCGCACAATTCTTCCATAACAGAAAAGGCAGCATCAATAGGATCTAATACATCTGAAACACTACCTGCTAGTCTTGTTGCTGACTCCTCACTCGGAAAAAGCACAATCAAGTTCCCATACAGACGAGCTTCTGTCATATTCTTTGTCACAATTTCATTTTGTACCAACAACTGCATATAAGTATTTGATATTTGTGTGACTGAATCTTTGGCATTTAATATTCCTCTGGAAGAAAAATATGCATACACCAGAAAAATAACAAGCAGTGCTGTAAGCATGGAGTAGACCTTGATACTAATATGTTTTCTCATTTTGAATCATTCCTTCCTATTCAATTTTCTCTGCCTAACAGTTTTGCTCGACCTCCATAAGCTGCCACCTATACCTATTTGTACAATTTCGCCAAAAATTTAGCTATCTATGACATTTTATCGTCTTTGTGCATCCCTGTCTCTTCATATTGTACCACACCATTTCTCATTTTTACAGATTTTTTATAAAAATAATCTCTCTTTTATACATTTTAGTTACTTTTTGCTCACTCTTGAAAATATAAAATCATGCGTCCAACTCTCATCAGATTTGTTGACAACCTTCTTATGGGCGTTATAGACATCAAAAAAGGAACCGTAAAAATAAATAATTTTACAGTTCCCTACTAATCTTCAAAAGACAATACTCAAATGTGCTGTTAAGAACAAATTTATTTATGGTTTACCATTCCTAAAGATTTAGACGATAGCGCATCTCATACCACTGTTCTCCGCCCCATGTAGATGCCGCAATACCGTTATTATAATATCCCATCTTTGTATACATCTTCACTTTGGCTGCTAAGCAAGTCAGAAAAATCATTTTCCGCCCTTTTTCTTGCTCCCTACGAAGATATTGGAACATAATTTCTTTTGCCAATCCCTGTCCACGGTACTCTGGCAACACATCAAGCCCAAGTAGCATCACATTGTTTCCTTTTGGGTTGTACAGTTTAATATCTGTAAAAAATTCATCTCGAAAAGAATACTCATCCGTTGCGATTCCATTTAAAAATCCAGCAAGCTTTCCTGTCTTTCTGTCAACCGCCACAAGAAACAACTCGGGCGCCGCTTCTACTCTCTCCAAAATCTTTTCCCTAGAACATGCTTCATTGGGCGGAAAACAAATTTTTTCAATTTCTGCTGCCTGTTCTGCCTCCTCCGGCAAAATATTGCGCAGTTCAAACTGCTCATTAATCTCTTTATCACAGAGTCCATACTCTGCCAAAAGTTCCTGTGCCCGCTCGCGTCCCTGCTCTGTTAAATAAAGATATTTGTCATATCCTCTGCGGTTTTTTGGCTGGAAAATCAAATCCCCTTGTTCAAGCCTATCCAACATTTGAAAATCATACCCTTTCCAGCTTAGCTCCCGATATTTGCAAAATTCATTGTTGTCCTGTTCTCTTGTCAGATACATCAGCATTAGCGAAAGCTCCTCAATTGCTTTCTCGTAATTCTTTTTGTTCTCCATATCCTTTATCCTCTTAATTTTAATTCACTTCTTACCTTTTGCTCGCTCTAGCATTTTCTTAATATAGATTCCTGTATAAGACTGTGGGCAGGAGGCAATATATTCTGGTGTGCCTTCAGCAATTACAGTGCCGCCACCATCTCCGCCCTCTGGTCCAATGTCAATAATATAATCTGCGGTCTTAATCACATCTAAGTTGTGCTCAATGACAATCACTGTATTTCCACCCTCTGCAAGACGCTGCAAAATTTCAACTAACTTATGCACGTCTGCAAAATGAAGTCCTGTTGTTGGCTCGTCCAAAATATAAATTGTCTTTCCTGTACTTCTACGGCTCAGTTCCGTCGCAAGCTTAATACGCTGTGCCTCACCGCCAGAAAGTGTTGTTGAAGGTTGCCCTAACTTAATATAAGAAAGCCCAACATCATACAATGTCTCAATTTTCCTCTTAATAGAAGGAACGGACTCAAAAAATGTCATTGCTTCCTCGACAGTCATATCCAGCACATCATAAATACTCTTTCCCTTATACTTTACATCAAGCGTCTCTCTATTGTAACGTTTCCCCTGACAAACCTCGCAAGGCACATATACATCTGGCAAAAAGTGCATCTCGATTTTAATAATGCCATCACCACCACACGCCTCACATCGCCCGCCTTTCACGTTAAAGCTAAACCGCCCTTTGCTGTATCCCTTTGCCTTCGCGTCAACAGTCGATGCAAATAAATCTCTAATTTGGTCAAACACACCTGTATAAGTTGCTGGATTAGAGCGTGGTGTTCTGCCGATTGGTGACTGATCAATTGCAATTACTTTATCCAACTGCTCCACGCCATCAATCTTTTTAAATTTGCCTGGTATCGTGCGTGCTCTGTTGAGTTTTTTCGCCAAATACTTATATAAAATCTCATTTACCAAAGACGATTTTCCGGAACCAGACACGCCTGTCACACAAGTAAATATACCAAGTGGAAACTTTACATCAATATTTTTCAGATTGTTTTCTGCGGCTCCTTTTACAGTCAGCCAACCTGTCGGATTTCTGCGGTGTTCTGGCACAGGAATTTGTATTTTTCCGCTTAAATATTGTCCAGTAATGGACTCTGGAACCTGCATAATCTCTTCCGCCGTTCCTTGCGCAATCACCTCCCCGCCATGTTCCCCAGCGCCAGGACCAATGTCAATCACATGGTCTGCCGCCAGCATGGTATCTTCGTCATGTTCCACAACAAGCAGCGTGTTTCCAAGTCCTTGTAAATTGCGCAGCGCTGACAGCAACTTATCATTGTCTCGCTGATGCAATCCAATGCTTGGCTCATCTAAAATATAACACACACCGACCAAACCAGATCCAATCTGTGTTGCCAGACGAATGCGCTGTGCCTCACCGCCAGATAAAGATGCTGTGCCTCTTGAAAGACACAGATATTCCAGCCCAACACTTGCAAGAAAACCTACCCTTGCCCGAATTTCCTTTAAAATGCGCTTTCCAATCAATTGCTGTTGTTGGGTCAACTGCATTGTATCCAAAAAACTATATAGATTTGTAATGGACATGGATGTAATCTCATAAATATTCTTGTCGCAGACCGTCACTGCAAGCGAGGTTTTTTTCAAGCGCCTTCCGCCGCACTCCTTACAGGGTGTAATACGCATAAATGTCTCGTACTCCTGTTTGATGCCCTCCGATGCAGTTTCTCTGTACCTGCGCTCCACATTTTTAAGTAATCCTTCAAATGCCACAGGATATATTCCTTCACCGCGTTGCCCTTTATAGTGTACAGTCACTTCCTTACCATTTGTTCCATATATAAGTACCTCTTTCGCTTTGTCAGATAATTCTTCATATGGTACGTCAAGAGAAAACTTGTACTCCTTGCATAGAGCCTGCAAAATCGCATTCGTAAAACTTCCCTTATCTGCGCAGGACTGCCACCCCATAACAGTAATCGCCCCTTGATTAATGCTAAGGCTTTTGTCTGGTATAATTAAATCTATATCAAATTCCATCTTATAGCCAAGTCCAAAACACTCTGGACAGGCGCCAAACGGATTGTTAAAAGAAAAACTCCTTGGCTCTACCTCGTCAATGCTAATATTGCAATCAGGACAGGCAAAACTATCAGAAAAATTCATTATCTCGCCGCCTATCACATCCACCATCAAAAGTCCTTCTGAAAGCACCATAACATTCTCAATAGAATCTGTCAATCTTCGCTCAATGCCTTCTTTTACCGCAATTCTATCCACTATAATCTCAATATTGTGCTTGATATTTTTTTCAAGGTGAATCTCCTCTGACAAATCATATAAGTTTCCGTCAATGCGGACACGCACATAACCGCTTTTTTTCGCGCGGTCAAGCACTTTTGCATGTTCTCCTTTTCTGCCGCGCACCACAGGCGCCAAAAGTTGAAGCTTTGTACCCTGTGGCAGCTCCATAATCTGGTCAACCATCTGGTCAACTGTCTGGCGCTTAATCTCACGGCCGCAGTTTGGGCAGTGTGGTATTCCAATACGTGCATACAAAAGTCTAAAATAGTCATAAATTTCTGTCACAGTACCAACTGTCGAGCGTGGATTTCTGTTTGTAGATTTCTGATCAATTGAAATCGCAGGTGACAATCCATCAATGCGTTCCACATTTGGTTTTTCCATCTGTCCTAGAAATTGTCTGGCATAGGAGGATAGAGATTCCATATACCGTCTCTGTCCCTCCGCATAGATAGTGTCAAATGCAAGGGAAGACTTGCCAGAACCAGATAATCCTGTCAGCACAACAAATTTATTTCTGGGAATATCCAAATCAATATTTTTCAAATTGTGTTCATTTGCGCCGCGAATCTTGATAACTTCTCCTTTGGGCAACATCTTTAATTGTTCTCTGTCCATTCTTATACCATACCTTTCTATTGTAAACGATTCCTTTATATTCATGCAGCGCTCAAATATATTTAAAAATACAATTCCTTAAAGTCCGCTTGTCAAATCCAACAATTGTTTTTTCAGTTCCATCATCTTGTCACGCAACTCCATCGCCGCCTCAAAATTAAGGTCTGCCGCTGCCTTGCGCATATTCTTCTCCACAGTGTCAATCAATTTTTTCAGTTCCTTCTCATTCATTGACTCCGGATCTTTTTCAAACTGTTGTTCTTCTTTTGCCACTGCCTTTGAAATGCTGATTAAGTCCCGCACTGCCTTCTTGATTGTCTGTGGTGTAATACCATGCTCCTCATTATATTTTTGCTGAATCGCACGCCTTCTAGCAGTCTCATCAAGCGTCATTTGCATAGAATCTGTGATTGTATCTGCGTACATAACAACATGTCCCTCTGCATTCCTTGCAGCACGACCAACCGTCTGAATCAAAGATGTTGCAGAGCGCAAAAAGCCTTCCTTATCTGCGTCTAAAACTGCCACAAGCGAAATTTCAGGAATGTCAAGCCCCTCTCGCAAAAGATTAATGCCGACAAGCACATCAAACACATCAAGACGCATGTCACGAATAATCTGTGCGCGCTCAAGGGTATCAATATCAGAGTGCAAATATTTCACACGCACGCCAACATCAGACATATATTTGGTTAAATCCTCCGCCATACGCTTTGTCAGCGTTGTCACAAGCACTTTATTGTGCTTTTCAGTCTCCGCATGAATTCGGGCAATCAAATCATCAATCTGCCCTTCTACAGAGTGTATCTCAATTTCTGGGTCTAATAGCCCCGTCGGTCGAATAATCTGTTCCGCACGCAAAAGCTCATGCTGTCTTTCATATTCATTTGGTGTCGCCGACACAAAGAGCATTTGGTCTATTTTTTGCTCAAACTCCTCAAATTGAAGGGGTCTGTTGTCCAGTGCTGACGGAAGCCGAAACCCATATTCCACCAGTGTGTTTTTTCGCGAGCGATCACCCGCATACATTCCACGAATCTGAGGGATTGTCATATGCGACTCATCTATAATAATCAGAAAATCTTCTGTAAAAAAGTCCATGAGACAATACGGCGGATCGCCTTCTTTTGATCCGTTTAAATGTCTTGAATAATTCTCAATGCCAGAACAAAACCCCGTCTCACGAAGCATCTCAATATCAAAGTTTGTCCGTTCAGAGATGCGCTGTGCCTCCAAAAGTTTATCCTCACTTTTAAAATAACGCACGCGCTCTTTCATTTCCTCCTCAATATCCACACATGCCTTTGCAATCCGCTCTGGCGCCACAACATAATGCGATGCTGGAAAGATTGTGGTATGCTCTAAAGTGGCATGAACCTTGTTTGTCACAGGGTCTATCTCGGCAATACGGTCAATCTCATCTCCAAAAAACTCCACGCGGATAAGAAACTCACCGCCCTGTGCTGGGTGAATGTCCACCACATCACCATGCACGCGAAACCGCCCTCGGTCAAGTTCCAAATCATTTCGGTCGTACTGCATTTCAATTAAAGCGTGAATTACTTCATCTCTGTCTTTTGCCATGCCCGGGCGCAAAGAAAGCATCATTCCCTGATACTCGTCTGGGCTCCCCAGACCATAAATGCAGGAAACACTGGCTACAACAATAACATCGCGGCGCTCTGTCAAAGAGGCTGTCGCCGATAATCTCAACTTATCAATCTCGTCATTTACAGCAGAGTCCTTTGCAATATAGGTATCTGAAGAAGGAATATACGCCTCCGGCTGATAATAATCATAGTAGGACACAAAATATTCTACCGCATTTTCTGGGAAAAATTCTTTAAATTCACCATACAATTGTCCGGCGAGCGTTTTATTGTGCGCTATCACCAAAGTAGGCTTTTGTAATGCCTGTATAATATTTGCCATTGTAAAAGTTTTTCCAGAACCAGTAACACCTAGTAATGTCTGGAACTGATTGCCCTCTTTAAAGCCTTCCACAAGCTTTGCAATCGCCTCCGGCTGATCACCGGTGGGCTGGTATTCACTGTGCAGTTTAAACAACATAAAATTAACTCACCTCCAATAATTTAAATGGGTTGTAAGCAATCCATAGAAATCGCTCAAAAAGTACTTTTGATTATAGCACACGGCTTTTCATTTGTACAGACAAAAGAAGATATTTTCGGAACTTCTGTTTGCTATAAAACAAAAAATAAAGCGCTGGCAACAGAATCTTTACTTGTTCCCAGCGTTCTTTCCTACCTATAAATTTTTAGTCTATTATCCCCTTTTTCACAGATTCCTTTTTTACAATTGTTCTTCTCTTTTCCTTAACCATGAGAATTAAATAATTGTTACAGCTTTAAAACCCAAAAATGCTTTTGTAATCACTTTTATAAATAATCATCTTGAGACACAATTTTTTCTTCTGGATCAAGACATACTGCAATTCCTTCATCTTCATTATCTCTATCATCAAATAGCAAAGCATAAGATCCGTCTCTATTCATCAACAATGTTCTAGGAATAAACTGTTCTTGTGCAAAATCTGAATACTCTTTTAACATTTTTTCAACACAATTCATTTTTGTTTCCTCTGAACTTATAAAATCAATGTAGGCATTTTCCTGTTCTTCTGTAATACCATCCTCTTCAAAGTATGCATGTATTTTTACTGTAACTACATAAGATTGCCCAAATAATACAATACTCTTAGTAGTCTTCCATCCTACATTAAAGTCAATATCTCCAAATACATTATGTATCATATTTTTTCATCATTCCTTTCGCTTTATTCAGAACATAAACAAACTACAAAACATACTTTCGCACTTCACGATGCGAATTTTCCTTCACACTTATGCGCCTTTCTTTGCTTCTGATATTCCGCCGCTATGAGACATATTATTATGTATAACGCTAGGCACTAGTTGCATTGTTTTCATGTCTTTGCACTCATGCCAAGTATACGCATTCTCTTTTCTCCACTTTTTAACTGTGTCCGGTGAACAGTGCTGTTGTTTTGCCAACGCAATATCTGCCTTATCAAAATTGTCTGCTCTATTTTCACAAAAATCTTTTATTTTAACTGTTTCCTTACTAATACGGCTAAAATCAGGTTCCCCATTTCTATATTCAATACCATCTATGCCAAACTTCTTTAAAATTTCACCCCAATTTTTTCCATCGGGATTCGCTTTCCCGGGTATATAGTCTTTGTCTGGGCACCATTTAGAATCGCCTCGTTCACCGGTCCATTTTCCATTTTCAACAGGACAGCACTTGAACTTATCATATATAAACGCTAATGATTTATCTGCCAAAACTATATATTTATCAGCAACAGATGATTCAGCTTTTTTGCCCAATGGTGATTCGACAAATCTATTCATTTGCGATTCCTTAACATCATTAAAATTTCCTATCATACTTTTCTCTCCTCTCTACAACAGATTGAATCCAATTGAGGTATATTTTTTCTCTTGTTTCATTTTCATCTTGTTGTATACTCATATCCTTCATAAAGCATTGGCTTAAGGCAATTGTTAACTGTTTGGTAGGAACCTTAATAATCTGCGCAATAATTCTGTTTAACATATCTGTAAGTTCATCATTATCCATCGCTGTCAAAGCACTATTCTCAACACGCGCCCGAACGCCTAATATATCCGTTATACGTCTTGAAAGTTTTCGGAAATTTTCATCTTTCCAAATAACAAGAGAGTTCATTTCTTTATATTCCGCTATTTGTTCTTCCACAAATTCATAGTTTGATGATGATAGTCCCAACACGTCAAGTCCATTTTCAATACATTCAATAGAAAACGCTAAATGTTCGTTCACTCTCCCTTGAATCAAAAAATTAATTAGCTGTTCTTGTATATCTATATAATTTTCCCTAGCGCCATCGCCTGTAAAATCATATGCTTTTTCCATAATATTACATTTGCTTACCTGAACAAGCACTGGCTCAACCCAGTCATTTTGATATACAGCCGCTACACCTCTTTTCAGCTTTGATAATTCTTCTATCTGTTCTTCATCCAGACCAGCCGCATATCCAACTAATTCCCGATCACTCCTATCTGGCAATCTTAAAATAATCTTTGTATTTGTATTCCTGATAACAGATATATCCAGCAAACCTGGTGACTGATCAGCTATAATGAAACCCTCTCCATAAGTTCTCATTTCAGCAATTGAGTTTGCAAGTAACTCCACCGATTTCCCCAACAAATTGGCGTTTTCTGTAGATTGCTCCATAGAAGTTCTTTTTAAGAGATTATGTGCCTCCTCTAACACAGTAAGGTGTGATAAAGGACTGTTAATTTTGCCAGATGACATGCGATATTCATTTAATTTTAATACCAATAATCCCATTATCAGTGATTTCGTTTCCGTCGAACCAACACGACTTAAATCAACAATAACATTCTTATCAAATAAATCTCGCTCACTTAAATCATCCTTGCAAAAAATTAATCCATTTAATCCATTCGTCAACGATCTTACACGTGTTAACAGAGCTCCAGAGTAATCACCTTTACTGTCGGAAGAATACTTTGACTCATTTATTACAACTTCTATCTGTTCGAGTAAATCGGCAAAATTCGGATATTTATTACCTTTTGCATTTTCGGAAGTTCCTAAATTCCATCCTGCAGCAACATACGCTTTCTCCATTGACTCTTTTAATATTGCAGGCATCGCTGCATACATCGGCCAGCAGACATTGAAAATTTCCACCAATCTATCTAAATGCTCTAGCACATGAATATCTTCAGAAAACTTAAAAGGATTAATCCTTAATAAATTCATTTTCTTTGGGTTTGTGCCATACACACTAACATCAGCAAACTGTCCGAAAATATTTTTATATTCACCTTTGGCTGGCTCAACAACAAGAAATGGAATGTTATATACACTTCTTAGTTGATTTAATATTTGATAAACAGTGTTGCTTTTGCCAGAACCTGTAGAACCTGTCACAAATGTATGCATTGTTAAGGAATTACAGTCCAGATGGACTTCTGTTTCCGTTTCTTTTCCCATGCTAAACACTTTTCCAAGACAAAAATCTTTGCTGTGCAGTTTCTGATTGTACCTGACAACTTCCTTGCCAAAATCTGCATGTTCTATAACAGGAAAACCACATACTGATTTCCTAGGCAGCCCCATATGAATTGCCAATTCATTGCTGCTAACCAAAGAAGCCGCTGTTATGGGAACTGATATTGTGTCAGATGCATATTTAAAAACTGGATGAATAAAATTAGTAATATACTCACGTAAAACAGGCAATTGGTTCTGATTATTTCTTCCCCAAAAGTTTATTGCCGAAGTTTCGACTCCTGATTTTTCCCCTTTCATAAGCGCTTTATACGTTCCTGCTGCCATTTCCGCTGTTTCCTGACTATCCGAAAGAAAGTATGCTGCACATTCCCACATTCCTATACTTTCACATTCCTCCATACGTTTCAATTGAAGATCAATTCTTTCTAAAACATTCACTAACGACTTATTCTGCAAAGTCAATTGCAGATTATCCGAAGAACCAGTTGTGATACCTTTTGTTCGAGTTTCGTTTTCTGTTGTACTTTCATTTTCTGTATGCGTTTCACCATATGATGTGGAATTATTCTCTGAATATTCTTCCGTTGTTGAAGTTCCTTTTGTTATACTTTTGGGATTAAATGCATTAAGCCCTATATGCCCGACAGTTATTGCCCCAGCAACAGCAATACTAGCTCCCCCTGTTAACGGAGCTGTCACAAGACTTGCAACCCCCAACGCAGCCGTTCCAAGGCTTTTGGCCAAAGCTCCTAAAGAATCTGTCTTTGTCATTCCATGATTTTCACTTGTACTCTTTGAATAATTCTTTCCAGTCTGTGTTGATGTATTTGTTGCGTGCGAAGATCCTATTGTCTTTCCATGTGAAAAAGCATCTGACACACTTAATGCTGTGCTTGTCCCATAAGATATCTGCATATTTGCAAAAGGAGACAATTGTGTGTAAATGGTTTCATAAGCCTGCCGGGTTTGCTCCAATTGCTCCATTGGTGTACTCTTAGCCAAAACAACTGCCGTATATTTTTGCCCCTGCATTGCAAGTGCCAATTTTTCAAGACCTTGAATAAATGTTTCATTATCCTTAAAATCTTTATCTTTGTTTTTTGCAACACAAGACACACTTGCAATATTTTTTGTAGCTATATTGTTTAAAAAATCCTCAGCTTTTGGGTCAAGCAAATCTTCGGTTTTTACACCCGGAAATTGCCCTGTCAATGCATTTTTCAAAGTATCTTTCAAAGATTTTGTTGTCCGCTTGTCATCCAAAGAACGTACACCCATATAAAAATCAGTTTTTTGCCCATCACTGTCTACAATAATAAATACACTGCAATTTAGGTTTTGAACCGCATTAAAAACAGAAGCAAACTTATAGGTTGAATACTCATTCTTTTGATATACCATTTCTGTAATTTTAAATAAACGGATATCTCCGATATTCTTCAAATTTTTATCTAATGGAACAATCTCTAAATCCGTTAGTTTTTGCAAATAATTTTTAAGTACAATGTCATCGACAAGTTTACTTGCTTCCTCTAAACCATTTTGAAACGTATAATAATTTGGTACTTTGCTTTTGAACTGATTTGCAGAAATAACTTCCTGATTGCTTTTTATAGCAGGCATATTATTCTCTCTACCTAGAATAACTGTTTCACTCATTTATTGCCTCCATTCAATGCAGCAACTGTTCCTCCTCCGACTACTGCTCCAACAATTACACCACCGACAATTGTAACTCCTGCTATTGATGCAGCAACACCTCCAAATACCCCACCTGCTATGGCACCAGTAGCGACTTTTGGTCCTAAATAGCTGCCGTCTAATTGATCCTGCTGTTTTTTCTCTTGATAACTCATATGCTCGCGCTCTTTCGGTGTATATTTTGTTCCTTCATTACCAGCATTGCTATAAGAGGCTTTTGTTACAGGATACAAATAACGTACAATTTCTTTGACATGCGCAATTCGTTGTTTTGAAAAATTTCTAATTAATTGAACCATTTGTTTGTCCATATAATTACTATCCCAATAATTCTTATTTTCTTCAAATGCCCTGCCATCATGAACATCATATAAACCATGCAATGCTGCCGCCGCCTTTTCCATCTCATAAAACTCCCTAAAAGACGGATCCACAAGAAGGCTGTCTTTCATCATAATACGGACTCGTCGTGTATTTCCGGCAGTTACTGCTTCGTAGAATGCATTTGTTAACGCCATTTTATTCTCCTCCTATATCTCAAGTATTGATTCAACCTCAGCTTTAATGGTTTCTAACCATACCAATTTGCGTTCTGACTCTCTAATACGTTCTTCTGCCTTATCCTTGTCTTTTGCATAACTTTCTAATTCGGACAGTTTTTCTTTTAAAATACCATCTAGTCGTTTAAACTCCTTTTCAAAACGCTTTGCAATACGATTTGACTGCTTTAAGGCATAAGCACAAGCATTGTCTCCATTGTCATATACGGACTCTTGTATAGGCGCCAAAAATTCCTGTGCTAATTCCGAAGCATCTACATACTTAACAGTTTTATACTTTGTACGATAATGCCCTTTTTCCTGAAACCACGTCCAAGGTTTATACCACTTCTTGTCTGTATTCTCAACCCACTCTTTGCCATCTTCAACCTGCTTTGACTGAATAAGATTTTTAATTGAAAAATCATCTGCCATCACTACACTGCTGCCCATAAGTTTTAATGGCTCAATACTGATTCCCGACAAACCTTTTAGATCAATCTCCTCCGTTAACGAAGCCAACTTGTTTCTATATTCGTTTAAAAGATCATTTCCAGTCTTCTCAAGGCTATTTTTAATAAGCTCATCCATATCTGCCTGAAAATCAGGCTCAAGTTTTTTGGCAAATTTCTCTAATCTGGCAACTTCGTCCTCTGCATCATCCACATCTAATTCTTCCCCACGCAGTTTATCAATACGTTTTCCGATTTTTTTCTGATACTTTTGAACAATTTTATCTATCACATCTTTTGCCTCGTCATTTACCTTGACCACTGCATCTTCAATAGCACCTTTAAATTTTTTGGCAGCGCTGACATCATCTACTTTTTTTCTAATATTCGCAATTTGCGCTGCTATCTTCTCACTCTCATCTCTGTTTTGAGCAAGTTCACGTTTAGTCTCTTCAAAGCATCCGACTTCATCCAACTTGTGCATAAAAGTATCAACAATATTCTTAATTTTTGCAGTCTTCGCATATTTCTGTACATATTGGCGAATCGCTGCTTCTATTGATATAATACCTGTATGTATTAAAGCCTCCGCATTTGCATCCTGCTTTTCTTTGGCTTCTGAAAGCTGGTTATTAATTTCCCCGCGGATACTAGAAGGAAGCGGCGCATAATTTTCAAAGTGCAATGTCTCATTTCTATTTAGTTTTCGTACTTTCATTTCTGTTTCATCTATGGTATCCTCATCAATTTCTGCACCACCAGAAATCAAACGAACATTAAGTGCCGGAAGTGCCGCCGCCGGAAATAAGTTTGGATTATAAATCTTATGACTTTCCAAATATGTACGAACACGTTCTAGGGTCTGTCCAACATCACCATCTTCTTTTTTTCTGTCATCCATTTTATTTACAACGAAGATAAACCTGTCCTTAGACTGTTTTCCACCAACTTTCATACTCTCTGCAACACGCTCCAATAACCGATTATCATCATCGGAGCCAAAAGTGCCTTCCATAATATATAAAACCAACGATTTTGAAGATTTACTTAAAAATTCTGTCTGCACTTTTTTATGATCTGTATTTCTAGCGTTATTCGGTCCCGGCGTATCAATTAATACCAAAGAAACATCTTCCGATGATACAAATGGAATATTTCCATTTACTTTTATAACGGATACATTCTCGTTGTCATTTAAACGCTCCATAATTGGGTAAGTTAATTCTTTATGAGATTCAATCATATGGTTCTCTTTATCATAAACTTCTGCCTGCCATGATTTTGTTTCCTTTGTTGTATCCTTAATTCTTGTGATAATGGCAGTACATGCCTCTTGTTTTGACGGCATAAGCTTACAGCCAAGCATAGAATTAATCAGTGTTGATTTCCCTGCGCTCATGGTTGCTACAACACATACCTCAAAGTCACTGCTTTTTGCAAGCCGAAAAGCATTTAATATTTCCTCATCTCTCAGCTCATCAAATGGTCCCTGTTGAATTTTCTCAAATACCTGATCAATAAGCCCCTCTTTGTCAGATGTTTCTTTTGCAGCGATTCGTTCGAGCGCTGCTGTTAATTTTCCTTTTTCATAAGCAATAGTAAATACTTCTGTTAAATCCTCATAATCTAAAAGAGTGCCATGAAATGTAATCTCAAACTCTCTGTCATTATACTCGTCAATAAGAAGATCCGGCAACTCTTCGACCCATTCCTGAAATCTTGAGCCAGGAGTGATTTTTTCTCCAAGTTTACTATTCTGTGCTAATTTTTTGCCCTCAACAGTCACCTCTGTCTGCAAATTATAAGGGTTGTATTTGATAAATACCTTTTTCATATTGTTCCTCCAAATAATATTTTTTCAAGACCGTACAGCCCACATCTTTTACTCATCTCTGTTGCTTCGCCATCACCAGACTCTATCTGTATTCCATTGTAGTATTTTGAAAGATCATACACAGGTTTCCTAAACTTTTTCATATATAAAGAATACGCGTCCAATTCATCATCCGTTAATTTATCACCATAAGATTTTCTTTTTATTAACAGTGCAAAATATGCTGATATCGGGCAAATAATTGGATTTTGAAATCCAAGCATGGCTAAATCATTTTTTACTTTGTTCAAACTTATTGATATATTATCATCTGCTATATGAAAATCATCCAATTTGTTCAATATAAAAATAATCTTATCTTTCTGGACATTTTCAGAAATCCATTTTAAATGTGCAATTTCTTCCTCTGTCCCAAGTTTATTTGCATTTAAAATGTACAACACTTTTTCATATTGTTCCTTCTTAAGTGCCTTTCGGGAAATTCTTCCATGATTTCGATTGATTGCCGAGTTTACCCCCGGCGTATCAATGATGCATAAGCGATACTTTATTTCATCCATCCCTCTAAAAAACGAAGCGATATTTGTTTCATATTCCCATGAAATGTCTTCCAAATCATCAGAGGATGCATTCATTGTATAAGTATCGTTTTTCAAGTGAATACAACCATCTTCAAATGGCTTGTTGTACAAGTAACATTTATTGCCAGTGCAAACCTCTTGTGATGTCCTAGTCAACGGCTTCCCTATCAGCGCATTTATAAGTGTTGATTTTCCTGCACTCATATTTGCCGTCACAATATACCTTTGCATCGGCTTTTTTAAAAAACTATAATTTTTTCTAAATTGCAAAATCAGTTCTTTCGCAAAAGCTATAGATATACAGTCCACTTCATCACCACCCTTTAAGGCTTGAAGCAGGATACCAAACTTTTTCCTTTGAGGCTTTGTCATAAACTTTTGCATTTCCTCTGACACTTGTTCTATCAAAGAATCATCCATAAGAATTAGCGCGATATCACACATAAGCCAGTATCTGTATCTTCTTTGTGACCGATTATTTTTAATTATACTATGTACTATATCTTCTATTATTGAATCCTTTTCTCCAATCACCTTATTCTTTAGAAACTTTTTCCTGTATTGTTCCAAACGGGAAATAGCATACTCATCTGCAACTTTATCTTTCACGAAGTATTCTAAAGCCAAATAGTATTGCTTTTTTGATTTCGTTCTAGCATTACTCATTGGGTGTTGCGCAAGAGCAACTGATGTTGTAAATCTTACTGTTTTGTCTATCATTAATTTTTACATTTGCCACTTTTGCTTTCTTTTTCAGTACCAATATATTGTTTGACAAATGTAATCCCTCCTATCTATTTATTTTGTCATATCTTATTCATATTACGCGATACTTCTAAACCGTCTTGTTCAACGATGTCAGCTTACTCAGAAATGCCTTATACTGATGCAACTCTACATAATGCAACCAATAGACTTTCTCATCATAATTATAAACCAACTGGTGGTTATTCACGGCTTCTGTTTTGGTATTTTCCAGATATATATCTGGCACAACTTGTCTTGTTTAAATGCACTTCTTTCATATATTATTTCTTCCTCCTCTAATTCTCACCCCCCTTCCATAAGTACATCCTATTCCCATCAAAAAACTTCTCAAATTTTGTCTGATTTTGATATAATAGGCATTTTATCACTTTTTAATAAAAAAATCAAACCTTTTAAGTATACTTATATTAAAAAATATTACCTTTAACGGCATTATGAGATACTGTTTTTCATCATAAACTATATGTTGGAGGTTGAAAATATATGGATGATAACACTTTAACAGTTATTGGGTCGCGGATAGCAGAAATACGCCGCCACCATAAAATCACACAAGAATCTTTAGCGGATTCGCTGGGGGTCAGCCCCAAACATATCAGTCATGTTGAAAACGCCACTTCCAGTTTTTCCCTAAAGAATCTGATTCAGTTTTGTATGCTCTTTCATTGTAGTCTGGATTACATTATCTTTGGGGAACAGGATAATGAAGCACTCTCAAAACTGCCTACTGAAATCATAAAGTTACTAAATACCGGAACCATTGAAGAAATCGAACGCCTGAATCGCTATCTGCAAATCTATATTGAACTCCAAAACAGGCAGGACTGACCTCTTTCTTTGAGTGCGATTCTGTCTGTTTTTGTTCTTTTGTCAACTATATACGGTTCTCCTTTCTTTTATCTTTTATTATAATCCTTGGGGATAGACATATACTGTCCATGTTAAAAACTTTTTCTATTTTTTGTAAATTTTTATTACTTTTTATTTCCAATTTGTGTTAAGAAATTATGGCATCTATTTCAACTCTTATTACACACAAAAAATTTTTACATATTCTCTTTTCATTTCCATAAAATAGTATTAAAATAGAACTATCTTTAAATACTATATAAATACAACTGCAACAGGAAAGGAGAACCAAATGGCTAAAAAATTTAGCAAACTTGTTTTATTCAGTGCCCTCGCCGGTGCTGCAGCTGCGGGAACTTATTATTATCTTCACAAGAAGACAAACGCTTCCGAAGATGAACTTGAAGACGTTGATTATTTTGACGATTTTGACGAGGATCTTGACGACGAAGATTTCTCCTCTGACTCCGCAAACTCCACAGGTAGCAAAAACCGTCCATATGTATCAATTGATATAGACAATGCGAAAGAAATTATCGGTGAGAAAGTAATTGAGACACTTGATAAGACAAAAGAAAAACTCGAACATTTTAATGTGTCCGAGAAAATTGACAAAGCAAAAGAAATCATCGGTGAGATGACTTCCCCCTCTGTTGAACCTGTCTATACACAGGTAAATATGTCTGCTGCGCCAATTTCTGACACAACAGCTTCCGAGGATATCCAATCTGGCTCTGTCTCTGTAACGTATGCGGAGTCTTCTGACCCAGAGAATACTTCCGAAGAATTTTTTGACGATTCAAACACAGAATCCACAGAATCATAAAAAAATTATCGCGCAGCCCGTGCTCACTTTTATGGTATATTTCTTTTGCACGGGTGCGCGTATAAAATTGTTCTAATCAAATAAAAATGTTTCTAACTCTTTTACACTTGTAAAATAAATATCACTATTTTTTCTCATAAATTCTCGAATCTCTGGAATATCATTTGCCCAGCCAGCACCGACAAACGGCACACCATAAGCCTTCGCCATATCATATCCAGGTTTTAAGTCATCTACCATAACCATCTCTTCCGGTTTCAAGTGATATTTCTGAGCAATCCTTTCCAGCGCATATGTACTTGGTTTTCTCTGTTCTGGCAAACATTCCCAACCAAAAACCATATCCGGCAGGGGAAGATGATTTTTTTCATAATCTCGTCTAATATTAAAATCATAGGAGTGCGATATTACACACACAATTCCTCCTTCTTTTTTCTGGCGCTCAATAATCTCCTTTATTCCAGTATATGCCTGCGGCGTATGCCCCGATACATAACTTCGCCAGCATTCAACTTCCACTTCAAGCTCCTGATCCGTCATGCCAAGCTTATCCACACAGTATGGAATAAACCCCGGATCAAAGTTCTCTCGAAAATAATCATCAAGAGAGATTGTCACTTCTGGTCTTAGTATTTTTAGTGCCTCCAAAAATGCAGGATAATGAATTGTTGCAGTACTGTTCACCACGGTATCATCATGGTCTAATATAAGACATTTATATCTCATTTTATTTTTTCCTTTCAAAAACTGTGCAAAAATATCTGGTACAGCAATCTGTGTTATTTTTGCACAGTTTTAATCATATCCTTATTTGGGTAATACAAAGGAACTCTTTAACGACACAATTCTATTAAATACCAAAGCATCTGGTTTGGAATCTCTGGCGTCTACATTAAAGAACCCTTGTCTTACAAACTGAAAACTCTCATACAGTTTTGCCTCTTTTAGCGCTGGTTCCACATAACATTCCTTTAACACGGTTAGAGAATTGGGATTAAGATTGAGTGAACCGTCTTCATTGTATACTCCTTTTTCCTCGTCAATTAGGTTTTCATACAATCTAACTTCTGCCTTCACTGCATAAGGCGCTGGAACCCAATGGATTGTTCCTTTTACCTTTCTGCCTGTAAATCCGCTGCCCTGTTTTGTCTCAGGGTCATATGTGCAGTGCACAACGGTCACTTTGCCATTCTCATCTTTTTCATAACTGACACACTTAACAAAATATGCGCTCATCAAACGCACTTCATTCCCTGGAAACAGCCGAAAATACTTCCTTGGTGGCTCCTCCATAAAATCATCTCTATCAATGTACAGTTCTCTGCAAAACGGAACCTGTCTGCTTCCTAGAGATTCATTTTCAAGGTTGTTGGGCACTTCAAGGTATTCCACTTCCCCCTCAGGATAATTGTCAATCACAAGCTTTACAGGGTCAAGTGCCGCCATCATTCTTGGTTTTTTCAGTTTTAAATCCTCGCGGATACAATACTCAAGCATCGCATAATCCGTCGAAGAATTTGCCTTGCTCACACCGCAGAGCTCCACAAACTTCTGGATAGACTCCGGCGTAAAACCACGCCTTTTTAATGCCGCAATAGAAACCAGCCGCGGGTCGTCCCAGCCGTCAACAATCCCCTCCTGCACAAGCTTTTTAATATAACGTTTTCCAGTCACAACATTGGTTAAATATAACTTTGCCTGCTCTATCTGTCTTGGCGGGTTCGGATATTCCAATTCCCTCACCACCCAGTCATAAAGTGGCCTGTGATCCTCAAACTCCAATGTACAAATAGAATGCGTAATGCCTTCAATAGCATCCTCAATAGGGTGTGCAAAATCATACATTGGATAGATGCACCATTTATCTCCTGTGTTGTGATGTGTCATATGCGCCACACGATACAAAACAGGATCTCTCATATTTAAATTAGGAGAGGTAATATCAATGCGCGCGCGAAGCACCTTCTCGCCATCTGCATACTTCCCATTCTTCATCTCCTCAAAAAGCTGCAAATTCTCCTCAACAGAACGACTGCTTGAAGGGTCTTCTTTTCCTGGCTCTGTAAAACTTCCCCTGTACTCCTTAATCTGCTCCGCGGTCAAATCAGATACATATGCTTTCCCTTTCCGAATTAATTTTACTGCACACTCGTACATTTGTTCAAAATAATCCGATGCAAAGAAAAGTCTATCTTCCCAATCGGCACCAAGCCACGCGACATCCGCTTTAATAGATTCCACAAACTCAATATCCTCCTTTGTCGGATTGGTATCATCAAAGCGCATATTGAATTTACCGCCGTACTCCTTTGCAAGCCCATAATTGACAAGAATTGCCTTTGCATGTCCAATGTGCAAGTATCCATTCGGCTCTGGTGGAAAACGCGTGTGCACAGTATGATACACGCCCTCGGCCAAATCCTTGTCAATTAACTGCTCAATAAAATTTCTTGATACAACTTCCTTTTCCTCCACAGAAGTCTCTGGTACATTCCTTTCTGTGTCACTCATAATTTTTCCTCCATTCTGTCATTTCCTGCAAATACATCTATCACCAACATTTTGCAATCAATGTAATATCTTTGTATGGCTTCCTCACTGCTTACTCAAATATCTATTATTGTAATAAATTGTTGAAAATTTGTAAAGTTTTAGCTCCCTATTGCTCCGCGTCTGGTTTCTGTCCATCATGCGCCTGCCATTGGCATTCGCCCGTTGACATCTCAGAAAAAACTGCACGAAAAGAAGAATCCTCCGGCGAACAGGCATAGATTCCAAATTGAATCGTGCCACTACCCTTTTCCATATGACAAATACGCATCTGTTTAAAACGCACACCATCCTCCGAACACTCTATACAATAATCACTTGCACGCCTGCTCAAACGATACCACATAGATTTTATATCTACACAAATCTCCGTTGTTGCCCAATCTGAATAACCATTGTTTGTCACAACACTGCCAAGATGTTGAAATTTGTCATTCTCATATTCAACAGAAGCTTTCAGCCAGTTTTCAGAATCCAAATACATAACAATTCCACACTGGTCAAAACGGTGATGACTTTCTGCAAAATCCGTCTTTACAACAAAACTAAAATATTGTTTATCTGTCTCCATCTGAAATACCGGAGCGTTATCATTGCGAAAATGATAGTATGTGCGCTGCCATAAATCAGTATTTGGCTGTGTAGTCACAACAATCTGATTGTGTTCTATACAATATTCTTTCGGTTCTCTTAACCATTTAAAATATTTAAAATCCATACGTTTCCTCCGTCACTTATCTACCCTTTACTTTCTTATAAAATACCATTTCGTGATCTCCAAAGCAAGAATGCCACCGGCATTCTTGCTGCGGCATGCGAGTCTTCTCCGACTGAGATCAATATCGTACTTCCACTAAGCACAGCCCCTTCGCTGGAACAAGTGCACCTGCCATATCTCTAGTTGCATCTTTTTCCAGAAGCACTTGCATAGACATAGGGCTTCTCTGCCCTAATCCGACCTCAATTAAAGTCCCTGTGAGTATGCGTACCATATGATACAGAAAGCCGTCACCACTGTAAGTAATGACGACCTCATTGTCATTCCTATCAATTTCCACGGAATCAATTGTGCGCACAGTAGACTTTTTACTCTTTTTGGTGGAAGTGAACGCCTTAAAATCATGTTTTCCTACTAGGCAGGCAGCAGCAAGACGCATTGCCTCCAAATCAAGCTCCTCTGGCATTTCATACACATATCTGTGTGAAAAAATACAAGGAATGTCCGTGTTCCAGATGCGATAACAGTATGTTTTTCTCTTTGCGTTCAGCCTGCTATGAAATCGCTCTGGCATCTCCTGTATTGCAATCACGCCAATATCCTCCGGCAAATATTGGTTGATATAAGCCATCACCTCTTTTGCAGTCATATCTGTGTCAATCTTAAAATTCGCCACTTGACCAAGCGCATGTACACCCGCATCCGTTCGACCAGAACCATCTATCTGTACAAACTTAAGCCCTGTCATCTTTGCAAGGATTGCTTCAAATTTTCCTTGTATTGTATTGTTTGTGGAATCCTGCCGCTGCCACCCCTGATAACGGGTGCCATCATATTGTATTGTTATTTTAAAGTTTCTCATTGCCTTTATTTTCAGGATAGCTTCCCTATCTGTTTCCTTCACCCAATTTCTCGATTTCTTCCTCATTTAACTGCCGAAACTGATTGATATTTCGAACTAACAATCGTATACTGTACTTTGGCGTGTCAAAAAAACCAGCCTCATTCATATTGACTACAATAATGCCAATTGGCACAGACACCAACATCCCGCCAACTCCCGCTAGGCGATAGCCAATAAAAAGCAAAAACAATGTAGGAATTGGCTCCATGCCAATGGAATCTCCCATAATTTTGGGCTGAATTAGTTGACGGAACAATTGTCCAGAACCCCAAATAATTAAAAATCCAAGTGCTCTCAGATAATTGCCGCCAATCACATTGACAAGTGCCCACGGAATCAGCACAATCCCCGTTCCAAAAAAGGGTAAAAAATCCAGAAACGCCATTAATAGCGCAATTAACAATCCATACCGAACCTTTAGCACAGTCAACCCAATTAACAGCAACACATACATCCAAATTTCAATGCGAAATTGTGCCTTAAAATAGCCTCCAACTGCCTGTTTCAAGCTTGAAGCAAACACATCATACTTGTGCATAATACTTTCAGGAAGTATCTTGTCCAGAAAACTCCCTAGCCAATCGCGATCCGCAATGAAAAAATACGCAGACAACATACACATAATAATCGAGATAATAACACTGGCAATATTGCCAACCATGCTGCCCATTCCCTCAAAGGTACGAAAATCAAAGCTTTTTGGTAAGTCAGCAATCATCTGACCAATAATATTTCCCAAATCATTTAAGGTATCTGCAAGTTTTGGCGACCGACTGCCAATATATTGGTCTATCCACGCCCCAAACGCATCAAAATCGTGCTTTACAGCCTCCCACATTGTGGGAATCTCCTGTATAAAACCTGAAATCTGTCTCCAGAGAATAATGCCAAGTCCATAGCCGATTCCAATCACCACTGCAATCACACACACAATGACAACAACTGTTCCGGCTTTTCTCTTAATCTTTAATTTTCGCTCAAGAAACACAACGAGCGGGTTTGCAATGCAAGAGATTATCCAGCCAATTACAAAAGGCATAAAAAACAAAATCAACCGCGGCACCAAAAAAATGCAGAGCAGCAAAATCACCAGTGAAATCAATATATTTACAATTAATTTCAAGTTCTCTGTCCCTGTTGTCTTTCTTTCCATGTTCAGACTCCTTCTTCTGGCTGTTCTATTATATGGTCAATCAGTTCATAAATCTCATCACGCCCTTGTTTTGTCTGTGCCGAAAACGGTATTATAATTGTGTCTTTCTCTAAGCCAAGCCCTTGTCGTACTGCCTTAACCTGCTTTTGTAGTTGGCTACGATTTATCTTGTCTGCCTTGGTCGCAATAATGATTGGGCGAAATCCATTGGAGAGAATCCACTCATACATAAGCTTATCATTTGCTGATGGGTCATGCCGAATATCGACAAGCAAAAAAATTGCCTTCAGTACCTTGGACTGCCGCAAATAGTTCTCTATCATTTTACCCCATTTTTCTTTTTCGTGCTGACTTACCTTTGCATAGCCATATCCCGGGAGATCCACAAAATACAATACATCATTAATATTATAAAAATTAATTGTCTGTGTTTTTCCTGGCTGTGCGCTGGTGCGCGCCAATGATTTGCGATTCATAAGCGTATTGATCAGCGAGGATTTCCCCACATTACTTTTTCCGGCAAAGGCAATTTCTGGCATTGTGTTTTGGGGTATTTTGCTTGTCACGCCAATCACAGTTTCCAAACTAACATTTTTAATTACCATTCATTACTTCTCCTGCTTGTTGTTTCCAGTCTTTGTCTTGGATCTTGTGCTCTTAACTTTAATTTCCCGCGAAAAAGCAAGCGGTATCACATCATCCATAGACTCTACTAGACAGATTTCCATACCTGACTTAATTTCATTTGAAATCTCCGCCACATCTTTCTCATTTTTTTCTGGCACAAGCACTGTTGTAATACCTGCTGTCTTTGCTGCCAACAGCTTTTCTTTCAGTCCGCCAATCGGAAGCACTCTTCCACGCAGCGTTATCTCCCCTGTCATAGCGACTTTTGCCTTGACAGGCGTATCAGTGATGGCAGACAATACCGCTGTCGCCATTGTAATCCCCGCAGATGGTCCATCTTTTGGCACTGCCCCTTCTGGAATGTGTATATGAAAATCATTTTCCTTAAAAAATTCTGGCGCAATTTTATACTTTGGTGCAATTGACCGAATAAAGCTAATTCCAGTCATTGCTGACTCCTTCATCACATCACCAAGTTTTCCGGTGAGCTCAATCTCACCCTTGCCTGGCATAATGTTTACCTCAATCTGAAGGGTATCACCGCCGACACTTGTCCATGCAAGCCCTCTGACAATCCCGACATCATCCTTCTCATTCGCCATATCCACACTGTATTTGGGCTTTCCAAGATATTTTTCAAGCTTTTGACTATTGACACGAATACTCTTATCTTGTACCTGCTTTTGTTTTTTGCCAGTTCTATTTTTCAAAATTTCCAGCGCGGCCTTCCTGCAAACTGTACCAAGCTTTCGCTCCAAATTTCGCACGCCTGCCTCTTTTGTATACTGGTCAATTACCGCCTTAATTGCATTGTCACTGATTGTCAACTGGGAATCCTTCAACCCGTTTTTCTTTAGTTGTTTTTCCCATAGATGCTCTTTTGCAATATGAAATTTTTCATTCGCAGTGTAGCTTGTAACTTCAATAATGTCCATGCGGTCTAATAGTGGTCTAGGAATATTGCCTGCGTCATTTGCTGTTGCAATAAACAAAACTTTAGACAGATCAAGCGGCAATTCCACATAATGATCTCTAAAATGACAGTTTTGCTCTGGATCTAACACTTCTAAGAGCGCAGAGGATGTATCTCCTTTGTAATCACTGCTAACCTTATCAATTTCATCAAGCAGCATAAGTGGATTGCATACTCCCGCCTGTTTCAAACCATTTGCAATACGCCCCGGCATCGCCCCGACATAAGTCTTTCTGTGTCCTCTAATTTCCGCTTCGTCACGCACGCCGCCTAGACAAATTCGAATATACTTCTTGTTGAGTGCCTCAGCAATCGATTTTGCAATGGAAGTTTTTCCTGTTCCGGGAGGACCCACCAGACACAAAATTGGCGCTTCGCCTTTACTGGTCAAACACCGCACTGCCAGATATTCAACAATGCGTTCCTTGACTTTCTCCAATCCATAATGGTCCCTCTCTAAGATTTCCTCTGCTCTGTTGATATCATTGTTGTCTTTTGACGCCTTATTCCACGGAAGTTCTAACAATGTTTCAATATATCCCCGCTCCACTGCACTCTCAGAACTTGAACCCATAATTGTCTTAAATCTGGCAATCTCTTTTTTAATCTTTTCCTTAACTTCCGCATCTGCCTTCAATTTGGCAAGCGCTTCTTCATAATGTTTCACATCAGAATACTGATTTTTATCCCCCAACTCTTCCTGAATATATTCCATCTGCTCCCGCAGAACATAATCTCTCTGATTTTTGTCTATTTTCTCCCGAATTTTTACTGCCAGCTGTGTGCGTATTGCTGCAATCTGTGCCTCATTCATAATCAATAACACCAATTCACCACACTGTTGTGCAATATCTTCTATTTCCAACACCTGTTGCTTCTGTTCATACGTAAATGGAGTGTTAATCAAAATCTGATTTATTAAAACGACCAGACTACAATCATCCTTAAAATATTTTCCAAGACTCTTTCCTATCTTGGGATAAAATCTGACATAGGTGTCAAATACTTCTTTCAAAGTACGTGCCAATGCCTCTTTCTCAGATTGTGAAATCTCTTCTTCTTTATCGATAATCTCTTCATAGAAGGCACTAAAATACTTTCCCTCATTGTCACTCAGCTCTAAAATGCGTGCCCTTGTCACAGCCTCCACCATCACCCTATCAATGTCATTCGGAAGTTTTGTGACCTGCCTGATATTGGCCACTGTACACACTTTATATAAACCATCTTCCTCCGGATTCTCTTCCTCTGGATCCACCTGTGGCACAAGCAACACTTTCTGCAAATGATTTAGTGCCTGCTCAATCGCATTTTTGGACATATCTCTGTTCAAATCGAAATGCATAATCATACCCGGCACTACTGTTAACCCGCGCAGTGCCACCAAAGGTAATGCTGTCGTTATCTGCTCCATCTATAATATCCTCTCCTAATCAGAATCGAGTAGAGAAGGCTACTTCCCCTACTCGTGTGACGGACACATCAGCTTTACTGATATACTTCCCTTGGGTGCCCGTGTACATATAAGACGCCGCCTTTATATAAGGCGGCGTCTATAATCCATCCACTTATTTATCTCGCCTTTTTCTCTCGCTCTGTACGCATTGATTCACGGTGTACTACAAAAGGCTGACTTGTTCCTTCCACAGACTCCTTGGTAATAACACAACTTTCAATTGTGTCGTCTGAAGGAATCTCATACATCACATCCATCATAATGCTCTCCATGATGGAACGCAGACCTCTGGCTCCTGTCTTTCTCTCCAGCGCTTTCTCCGCAATCGCTTCTATCGCATCTGGCTCGAAGGAAAGCTTCACATTATCAAACTCAAACAACTTCTGATATTGCTTAATCAGAGCGCTCTTAGGTTCTCTTAAAATCCTCACGAGAGCCTTCTTATCCAGCCCTTCCAACGATACATTAATTGGAACCCTGCCGACAAACTCTGGTATAAGACCATATTTTGTTAAATCTTGAGGTGTCACTTCCTTAAACACTGCCCCAAGATCCCGCGTTGTCTTCTCCGCAATATCTTTGTTAAATCCTATTGATTTGCGGTCAAGTCTGTTCTCCACAATCTTGTCAAGTCCATCAAAAGCACCACCACAGATAAACAAAATATTGGTTGTATCAATCTGTATTAGCTCCTGATGTGGATGTTTTCTTCCTCCCTGCGGCGGAACACTTGCCACCGTTCCCTCGACAATCTTTAAAAGTGCCTGCTGTACACCTTCTCCCGACACATCCCTGGTAATCGAGACATTTTCGGTTTTTTTCGTAATCTTATCAATCTCATCAATATAGATAATGCCATACTGAGCACGCTCAATATCATAGTCAGCTGCCTGGATAAGCTTCAAAAGAATATTCTCAACATCCTCGCCCACATAGCCTGCCTCTGTAAGTGTTGTTGCATCCGCTATTGCAAATGGAACATTGATAATTTTAGCAAGTGTCTGTGCCAGATATGTTTTTCCTGAGCCAGTCGGTCCAATCATAATAATATTGCTCTTTTGTAATTCAACGTCCAAATCCTTCTCCGCCATAACACGCTTATAATGATTGTAGACAGCTACGGACAATACTTTTTTAGCCTCTTCCTGACCGATTACATACTCGTCAAGAAATTCTTTAATCTCGGCAGGTTTTAGGAGGTTGATGTCAATACCGCCATCAATTTGCTCCTCCTCATACTCTTCCTCTATAATGTCTGCACAGATATCTACACACTCATCACAGATATAAACACCGGATGGACCTGCTATCAGCTTCCGAACCTGATCCTGTGTTTTATTGCAGAAAGAACATCTTACCCTTCCTTCAGTGCTTTTTCCAGCCATCCTTTTTCTCCCTTTACTCATAATTATATCTATCTACTCAAATTCAAACTATAAATCTTCCGTTGCTTCAGCCCTGTCCGTGATTACTTTGTCAATCAATCCGTATTGCATGGCTTCCTCAGCCGACTTCCAATTATCACGTTCTGTATCCGCTGCAATCACATCATATGGCTGACCACAATTTTCTGCAAGGATACTGTTTAATTTCTGCTTTGTGCGCAGAATATGTTTTGCAGCGATTTCTATCTCTGTCGCTTGTCCTTGTGCTCCGCCAAGCGGCTGATGAATCATAATCTCTGCATTGGGAAGTGCAAGACGCTTCCCTTTGGTGCCGCCCGCTAACAGAAATGCCCCCATACTGGCAGCCATTCCAATACAGATAGTAGACACATCACACTTAATATAGCGCATGGTATCATAGATTGCCATACCAGCAGTAACAGACCCTCCCGGACTGTTTATATATAATTGGATATCTTTCTCTGGGTCCTCGGCTTCCAAAAATAACAACTGCGCCACGGTTAGGCTCGCTGTCACTTCATTTACCTCTTCTCCCAAGAAAATAATCCGCTCCTTTAAGAGTCTTGAATAAATATCATAAGAACGTTCCCCGCGGCTTGTCTGTTCAATGACATATGGTACTAAACTCATGGGATTTACCTCCGATTTTCATAATGATACTGAACACTTTAACCTCAGTATAATACAAATATAATAATTGTGCAAATCATCTGCACAATTATTATATTTTTTTTAGAATTTTTCAGTAACAGTTCAGCCATCCAGAATTGATTGCACAAATTGTATGTAGGAGCTTACTCGCTAAGGACAATTTGTATTATTAATTCTATAGAGCAGACACCCGACATGAAATAAGTCGCCAGCAAAGACCGAATATCATTGGTGAAAATGTACATTCTGGCAACTTATGAATGACATGGCTGAACTGTTACATTTTTCAAGCATACTCTGAAATATAAAATGATTGATATGGTCTTGATTACTTCTCGACTGCGTTTTCAACCACAAAATCTAAAGCTTTCTTTGCACGGAGGTCTTCTTTAATTGCTTTCTCCTCAAATGCACCAATCATCTCTGTCATCTTCTCCTCTGTCATACGATAAGCTTCCGCCATTTTTTTGATTTCGTTTGTGTAATCTTCCTCGCTCGCTTCTAGATTTTCAGCTTTAGCCACTGCCTCCAGAACAAGTCTGGACTTAATTCGCTGTTCTGCCTGCGGCTTCATTTGCTCTAGCAATGCATCCATTGTAAGACCTGTAAACTGGAAATACTGTTCAATTGTAATTCCCTGCATCCGAATTCTCTGTGAAAAATCATCCGCCATCTGGCGCTGTTGAGTTGTGAGCATAGCCTCGGGAATATCCATCTGTGCATCCGCAATAATCGCGTCAACCACTGCTTCTTCCCTCTCGTTTTTCGCTTCCTCTTCCTTCTTTAGAGTGAGATTCTTCTTGACATCTTCCCTATACTCAGCCAGTGTATCAAACTCTGACACCTCACTTGCAAACTCATCATCCAGTTCCGGCAGTTCTTTCTTCTTGATTTCTCGAACAATACATTTAAACAGAGCCGGCTTTCCAGCAAGTTCCGCCGCATGATAATCTTCTGGGAAGGTCACATTCACCTCTACTTCCTTGCCAATCTCAGCGCCAATCAGCTGTTCCTCAAAGCCGGGAATAAATGTGTTTGATCCAATCGTCAGCGGATAGTTTTCATCTTTGCCGCCCTCAAACGTTTTTCCATCCACAAATCCCTCATAATCCAGCACAGTCATGTCTCCATCTTGAACTGCTCTGTCCTCCACAAAAGTTGTTCTAGCATTTCTCTCCCGCTCCTTGTCAATTGCGGCATCAATTTCTTCCTCTGTGACAGTGACGTCAATCTTATCAATCTCAATCCCTTTATATTTTCCAAGCGTAACATCCGGTTTCAGCGCAACCTCCGCCGTAAAGATAAAAGGTTTCCCTACCTCGAGCTGCACAACCTCAATTGTTGGCTGTGACACAATCTCCTCTGTACATTCATCTACGGCAGCCGCATATGCTGTAGGAATAGCAATATTTGCTGCATCTTCATAAAAAACTTCTTTTCCGTACATTTGTTCTATTATTTTGCGTGGCACTTTGCCCTTGCGAAATCCCGGAATGCTAACCTTGCTTTTACTCTTCTGATAAGCCTTCTCCACCGCTTTCTCAAAATCCTCTGCTGACGCTTCTATTGTAAGCTTAGCCATATTTCCTTCCAACTTTTCTACCTGTAAACTCATTTGTCCTATTTCCTCCTCAAACATCACACGCTAATATCTGCCATGAATATATTTTCACGTACAATCCGTATCCTGTCATTTGTAACAGTTACAGTCATTTTACAATTATAGCATAGGCTTTGAAAAAATAAAAGAACAATTTTCAAATTCCGTAAAAAACCGCAAAAAAGAGATGTAGTATTGAAACTACATCTCTTTTTTGGCTCTGTATTTGTCCTATTTGTTTAAAGACTCCTCATAGCTCTTTACCATTCTTCTGACCATCTCGCCACCGATGCTTCCTGCTTCGCGTGATGTGAGGTCCCCGTTGTAACCTTCCTTTAAGTTTACACCAAGCTCTGATGCAACCTCAGTCTTAAAGCGATCCATTGCTGCCTTTGCCTCTGGAACTTCTACTCTGTTTGATCTGTTTTGTGATGACATAATTTTTACCTCCGTCAATTCATTTTTGCTCTCTATTTCAATCTATCTTCAAAGACAAGCGATTGTCATATGGCTCTTTGAAAAGAATCCTTGACTGTCTCTACGTTTTTTCCGCTTGTCTTAATCCTAGTATTAACGGAGTAAAAAGTTTTATGAGTGGTATATTTTTACTAAACTGTCATATTCTATCATTCGAGATGAATCCCTTTAAAATTGCGATAAATGCGCATAAATACACGAATAATATCTGGATCAAATATTGTTCCTGCGTTCTCTTGCATATAAGCAAGTGTCTGTTCGAGTGGGATTGGCTTTTTATAACGCCGTTCTCCAATCATCGCATCAAACACATCCACAATCTTTACGATACGTGCAGACAATGGAATTTCATTTCCTTTTAAACCTTTGGGATAACCGGATCCATCCCAGCACTCATGATGATACCATGCAATGTCAATCGCCATCTCAATAAAATCATTTTTTTCAACGCCTTCATAAATATCATTGAGTGTTCTAGCGCCAAGTTCTGCATGAGAACACATAATTTTGCGCTCCTCATCATTAAGCGGGGCATTTTTAAGAAGAATGTGGTCCGGTATCATTAGTTTCCCAATATCATGCAACCCTGCACTAGACTCAATTGTATCAATAAAATCATCTGTCACTTCGTCTTCAAATTTTGGCGAAAGCTGCATACCTTCTGCGAGAATGCGGCTGTTGTACAAGATGTTCTTATAGTGTGTGCCAGACACATTTTCCCTGCTCTCCACAAGTCTTGCCAGCGCTGTCATAATATTTTTCTGCTCTATCCGCAATTTTTCCATCTGGCGCGCCACCACAAGATTGAGTCGCCTGTTGTTTTCTTCAAGTTCCCGCTGCATTGTGTAAATCTTAAGGTGCGTTGAGATGCGCATCTCAACCTCGGTCTTCTCAAATGGCTTTGGGATATAGTCCACGGCACCTAATTCAAATCCTTTGCTGAGATCGGAAGCGGTGTCCATCGCCGATATAAAAATTACTGGAATCTCTTTGGTGTATGGATCATTTTTTAACATAGAGCAAAATGTAAATCCATCGATTTCTGGCATAGAAATATCTGACAAAATGACTTTTGGCAGCGTGTCACTGTCCTCAATAACTTGCAATGCCTCCTTTACACTCTGGGCAAGCAATGCCTGATATCCCATATTTTTAATAATCTCCTCTAGAATAATCAGGTTTACCTCGACATCATCCACAACAAGAATACTAATCTCACTATTATTTTGTGATGTTTCATTCATATTATTATATCTCCAGCCCTTCTACCTCAAGCAATAGTTGTTCTTTTACCTTCTGCGCATAATCGCGCGCTTTGTCACAGTCAGCCTTTCTGATGGACATTTCCATTCGGAATGTCAAACGCTGCAAATCCTTAGATCCTCCACTGAGCAGTTGCTTGAGCATTGTGGCAAAACTCTCTGCCTTCTGCCAATTTTCCATATCCATACTAATATTGAGCTTTTCAAAATATTTTCTTAGCTCCCTGGCATTAATCTCACTGCCAAGCTCATACATCAAATCCTGTTCTCCGGCAATTGTATTTAAATTATGAGAATATTTCCATTTTCTAATAGAAGGTTCCTGCTCAGCTGTATCTTGCGCCTGTTCTTGCCTTAAACGCACTGTAAAGGAAAAAGTTGAGCCTTTTCCCTTCTCGCCCTCCGCCCAAACTTTGCCATGCATCATCGTTACAAGTTCTTTTGTGATAGAAAGCCCAAGCCCTGTGCCGCCAAATTTCCTAGTGATAGAGGCATCCACCTGAGAAAAGCTCTTAAACAGCTTATCCTTGTCTTCTGGAGAAAGCCCAATTCCAGTATCCACTACCAGAAAAAACAACTCTATTTCATCATTTATTCTTGTGTTTAGAGATACCTCAATTCCAACATACCCCTGTTCTGTAAACTTCACTGCGTTGGACACAAGATTGTTCAAAATCTGTGTTAACCGCAATTCATCACCAATCACTTTATCTGGAATCTCCTGCGCTACATTCAGCGTGAACCGAAGCCCTTTTCTCATTGTGAGCATATTAAACATCTTCTCTATCTTTGCCATAAATTCATAGAAAGAAAACGGTTTTTCATCTAGCTGGAATTTTCCTGCTTCAAGCTTTGAAAAATCCAAAATGTTATTGATAATTCCCTCCATAGTTGCACAGCAGTCAAGAATCATCTTCATATAATTAATTTTCTGAAAATCCTGCTCCTGTTCCATCAAAATCTCCGCATGTCCTTTGATTCCATTGACTGGTGTGCGTAGCTCATGCGTAACATTCGCCACAAAAGCGTCTCTTGCCTTCATGGACTCTTGCATCTGTATTGTAGTCTCCTCTACCCTTTGGATGCTCTCCTTATATCGTGTCATATCGACAGCAGTACAGATAATAACCTCGACTCCATCAAAAGTTTTTGACACTACTTTGATTTCCACTGGAAAACAGGTCTTATTCTTGCGGTACAAAGCAGTCTCTATCACTTCTTTATCCTTGTATTCCTCTGTCAGTTCAATATGATCCTTTATATTGACAAACACATTGAGAAATAACTCTCCAACATAAGTTCCAATCAACTCTCCTGCGCTGTATCCAGTAAGTTCCAAAAGTCTGTCATTACAATAATTGATGCATCCATGCGAATCATACTTGACAATGCACTCTTGACTATTGTTCAAAACAAAGTAAAAAAATTCTTCACGACTTTTTGGCATTTATTCTTCCTCTTCTTCTTCCTGCTTATCCACAAAATCAAGGGAATTGTCGCTCAAAAGCTTTACTGGATCAAGCAGCAGTTTAATACTGTCACCAATCTTTCCAATACCACGGATAAATTTTGCCTGTGCGTTTGCTTTTGAGACATTTGGAGGCGGCAAAATATCTTCCTCCTCAATGGATACCACCTCTAAAATTGTCTCGACAATCAGCCCCACAACAACATTCTGAACATCCACAACAATAATACAAGTGCGGTCATTATACTCAAAAAGTTCTTTTCCAAATCGGATCGCCACATCAATCACTGGTATAATCTTGCCTCGCAGATTAATCAGCCCCTTAATATAACACTCTGCCTCCGGAATCGGTGCTATAGATTGCATTGGTATAATCTCATTTACATACTTGAGCTCTATTCCAAACACATCACTCCCAATACAGAAAGTCATATATTTTCCCTGTCGAATATCCTCCTGTTCCACAAGCTCAACTTCTTTATTTTCTTCCATGCAGCATTGTCCCCTTTCTCTTTCTCAGAAACCTATTATTCTGTCAATCCAAGTTTATTTAGAATATCCCTCAGCTTTTCCACATCAATCGGCTTTGCACAGTAGACAGTACAACCAAGATCAAATGCCATTTTAACATTTTTCTCCTCGTTCAACGCCGTTGTCATAATTACCTTTGCCTGTTCACTCTGTGACACATTATGTTCCCGTTCAATATCACGTATATTTTTGAGCGCTTGATAACCGTCCATCACTGGCATCATTACATCCAGACAGACAAGATCATAAGGATCATCCTCCTCAATCGCCATCATAAAGGCATCAATTGCCTCCATACCATCCACTGTCACATCACATTCTCCATACGCTGACAAAAATTTTAAAATTGCCTTTCTGCTGGCAAAATCATCCTCTGCTATCAATATCCTCATAGCTTTGCCTCCTATTTTCTTATTTTCTATTGTCGTTTGTCCAACAAATAATATATTTTCTGTGCAATTTGTTCCAACGGCACCTGCCAGTTTACCGCACCAATTTCATATGCCACCTTGGGCATACCATAGACGATACACGTCTTTTCATCCTGTCCTATCGTGCGCGCACCTGCATTTTTCATTGCCAAAAGCCCCTTGGCACCATCACTTCCCATACCAGTCATAAGCACGCCAATCGCTTCTTTTCCCGCTGCGCGGGCCACCGACTCAAACAGCGCATCCACTGACGGACAATGCCCTGTCACACGCGGACCATATCTGCATTCCACCTGATATCTTCCACTAATTTTCACAACTCGCATCTGCTTATCCCCGGGTGCTAGAAGGATCTGACCAGGCTTTACCACATCTCCAGATACCGCTTCTTTCACCGAAACCTCACCTTCATTGTCCAAACGGTGAGCATACATCTGTGTATAGCCTTCTGGCATATGCTGCACCATTACAATTCCTGGAATATCCTTTTTTAAGCCGCGCACCACAGTAGCAATCGCTTCCGTGCCCCCCGTTGATGCCCCAATTGCTATAATTGATGTTGTTGTAGAGTGCGTTTCAAATATTCTATTGCTGCTATTGTTTAGCACCTGTGTCAGCACTGGCACAGACAGCTTTTTTGCCGCTTTTAACCATTCTCCGCCCGCAAGCTTTTTTAGTCGATTGCAAATATTTTCCTGTTCAAGCAATCCAAAATTTTTCCCACAAGCAATGAAATCCCTCGCCCCTGCACGAAATGCTGCATCCTCATACTGGGATTCTGCGATGACAAGTGTTGCAGTGCTTCGCTGTGGCATAAGCTTTTCCAAAAATGTAATTCCTGGCATTCGAGGCAAATCATGACATAAAACCATCACATCGGGCTCGCATTCAATAATTTTGTCGCGCGCAGCATAGGCGTTATTTGCCTCCGCAACAATATCTAGATCTTTGTCTGCGCCAAGAATTGCACCAAGCCGCCTTCTCATCTCCAAATCTCCCACAACCAATAAAACCTTTAATTTTCCCATATTCTTTCTCCTAAATCACTTTTTATATATGGATGGTCTTATATACTGGAACCGGGAATGGTTCTGGCTCATAGATTCCGTGGAACCAATAAAGAGGTACCCGCCGGGTGCCATTTTCTCATAAATATTGTTTAATAATCGCTCCTTGGTCGGCTCATCAAAATAAATCATAACATTCCTGATAAACACAACGTGAAGCGGTTTTCTAAAGGGCAGCGGATTCATTAGATTAAGCTGCCGGAACAACACTTCCTTTCTGAGTTCGTCTTTTACACGATATTCATCAGGATTAATCTGTTTAAAAAAACGGCGCACATACTGATTGGGTAGCTGCTCTACAGAATTTTTGGCATATATACCCTTCACTGCTTTCTCGAGCACTTTTGTGTCAATATCCGTAGCAAGTACTTTCGTGTCCCACTCTGCCTGCTCTAATCCTAAAAAATCTTTGCAGAGCATTGCAAGCGTGTACGGCTCCTCCCCTGTCGAGGAGGCAGCGCACCAGATATGCCAATCCCTTGTGTTTTCTGTACGCATTTTCAACTCTGGAAAAACGGTCTGTTTTAAATACAAAAACTGTTCATACTCCCTCCAAAAATATGTATGGTTTGTTGTGAGGGCGTTCATCAGATCTTCTGCCTCCGGTCCTGATGGAAACCGCTCCACACGGTCCATAAACGCATCGTAGGAGCTGTAACCCTTTCGTTGCATATAACTATCAAGTCTTCCCTGAACCAAAACCTTCTTTTCGTTTAAGTTGATACCAGCTTTATTTTTTACATAAGCCGCCACTCTCTGAAACTCTTGTTCTGTTATCATTTGAGAAACCTTCTATCCACCTAATTTATATCTAATTATTACTTTATTTCAACAATTAGACACACCGTATAGATGATTATACCATTGAGTGCCTAAATTGTCAAAATATTTGCTACCGCTTCTTAAACTTAGGTTTACCCTATATATACAATTTTTTCGCTTAATTCATCCGCTGTTTCTTGGTCTAAAAGCGAAGCAATAATTTCAAGCGAGAACGCAATCGCCGTTCCCATACCGCGACTTGTAATAATATTTCCTGATTTTACCACTTTGTCAAAGCAAACCTCTGCTCCAGACAGTTCCGCCTCCATACCAGGATAAATACAAGCCCTCTTTCCTTCTAGCAGACCCATATGTCCAAATATACTAGGCGCTGCACAAATTGCCGCAATCAATTTACCACGCTCATAAAACTTCCGAAGCTGTTCTGTCAACTTTGTACATGCTTCAAGGTTCTTGGTTCCTGGCATACCACCCGGACAGACCAGAATATCAAAACAGTCAAAGTCAAGTGCATCAACCTTTGCATCCATCGCCACAGAAATATTGTGACTTCCTGTAACATATGTTTCGTTGTCGACTGCGACACAGACTGTCTCAATCCCTGCGCGCCGCAGCAAATCCACCACTGTGAGCGCTTCAATTTCCTCATAACCTGTTCCAAAAAATACTGCTGCTTTATTCATATTTGTTACCTCTCTTTCTAAAAACATACACAAAAAATCTTTCAGCAAACTTATTTTACCACATTTTGTACAAATTTGTGAAAGAATTTGCATCTTTTGTTTCCGATTTTGCAAATTTTCATATAAAATGTTATGCTATAATATTATCCATAAAGAACCCACAAATCGAGTAAGGAAGTCTTTCCCTACTTGCGTGCCGGATGTCTGCCAGCTTGCTGACATATTTCATTTGGACACCCGTGTGCATAACTGGCAGCCATTCTTGACAGAATCGCTGCAAAAAGGAGGAACACATGAAAAAGAAAACAATGATCACAGTCCTTTTGGCAGCTGCCCTGTCCTTCACTGGATGCGGCGCTGGTGCAGACCAAACTTCTGTGGACACACCCCCTACTAAAACTGAAGAATCAACTGTAGTAAGTCCCGAATCATCCGTTTCCGAGACTGTTGCCGCGGAACCCCCAATCCAAACACCACTGCAGACAACAAACGCCTTTCCACTGCCTACTGCCGCAGAAGACGCTGGCATTTATGTGGAGCCAATTCCAAATCTTTCGGATAATTTCATTCGTGGAATGGATGTGTCCTCTATCCTTGCAGAAGAAAAAAGCGGTGTAAAATATTACAGTGCAGATGGCAAAGAACAAGACGTGTTTACTACAATGGCAGAAGCCGGCGTCAACTATGCGCGCATTCGCATCTGGAATGACCCCTTTGATGAGAATGGCAATGGATATGGGGGTGGAAATAACGATCTGGCAACCGCTATTGCACTTGGAAAACGCGCCACAGAAAACGGTATGAAAGTCTGTATTGATTTTCATTATTCAGATTTTTGGGCAGATCCTTCCAAACAAATGTGCCCGAAAGCATGGGTTGATTTCTCGCTTGAAGAAAAGTCAAACGCCCTGTATGAATTTACAAAGGACAGCCTGACACAACTTTTGGAAAATGGCGTTGATGTCTGTATGGTTCAAGTTGGAAATGAAACCAACAATGGCATGGCAGGCGAAACACAAATTCCCAATATTGCAAAGCTTATGAGTTCTGGCAGCAAGGCAATCCGTGAAGTCGCAGAAAGTTATAACAAAGACATTCAAGTAGCATTACATTATACAAATGCAAACGACTATGATGGTCTTGATTCTATTTTGTATAAACTCTCCTCTTTTCAGGTAGACTATGATATTTTTGCGCTGTCCTACTATCCATACTGGCATGGCACTTTTGAAAATCTTCAGAAGGTTATGGCGAATATCCAAGACAAATATGGTAAAAAAACGCTGATTGCTGAGACTGCTTACTGTTATACTACAGAAGACACTGACGGTTCAGGAAACAGTGTTAGCGAAGCAGACTTGATTGACGCCTATGGCGCCACTGTTCAAAGTCAATCCACCGCTCTGCGTGATGTCTGCGCCACCGCCAATGATGCGGGCGCGCTAGGTGTTTTTTACTGGGAAGGCGCTTGGATTACAGTCGGTGATGTAAACGCTGACAATAGCCCTATCTGGGAAGAATTTGGATCTGGCTGGGCAAGCAGTTATGCGGCAGCATATGATCCCAATGATGCTGGAAAATACTATGGTGGCTGTTCTTGGGATAATCAGGCTTTATTTGACGCAACTGGAAAGCCGTTAGAATCCTTAAATACTTTTAAGTGGTTAAAGTATGGCACCAACGCTGAACCTGCAATTGATATGATTAACGTTCCAACAGTCACATGTAATATTGGTTCTGACGTGGAGATGCCTGAAACTGTAGATGTTGTCTACAACAACCGTGCCCTAAATGCATCTATGCCTGTCGAATGGTATGAGGAGATGGTACTCAATATCGATACTTCCAAGGTTGGCACTTATGAGATTACAGGTAGAGTCCTTGACGAAAAGTCTGGTTCAGATAATCAAACTGAGACCTTTTGTGTTGTCAATGTGGAGAGACTTAACTATGTGTCCAATCCAAGCTTTGAAGATTCTGATACCTCCATGTGGAAAGTCTCTTATGAAGGAGACAAAAATCCTACTGATTTTCAGAAAAAAGAGACAGACGCACACTCTGGGGAATATTCCTTCCATTTCTGGTCAGAATCTGATATGTCATTTAACATTGAACAAGAATTTAAAGATTTAGAATCCGGAACCTATGAGCTAAAAGCCTGTTTCCAAGGCGGTGATATTGACGAGAGTGCCCAAATGGAACTCTACGCCAATATTAACGAAACAACTGTTTCCGATCCATTTACTGCACAGGGATATGCAAACTGGCAAGAACCTACAATATCTTCTATAAAAGTTACAGATGGTACACTAAAAATTGGAATCCACATTCAATGTGGCGCAAAGGGCTGGGGAACAATTGACGATTTTACATTACACAAAATTGACTGATTTTTTATCAATATTATACTCACGGTAAATAAAATTTGCCGTGAGTACTACGCCAACCGCAAAGCGATACAATTCAAAAGTATCGCTCCATCAGCGGTTTCAGTTTATATGCCAACATTCCTATCAGGCAGCCAGTCACAAGTCCTGCGGTCAACAAAACTGGAATATACAATGTTATCCTTAAATTCTGTACCACCAGGACTGCAACTGCCAATTGTCCCAGATTATGACTCACTCCGCCAGCAATGCTAACTCCTGTAACAGAAAACCAGTTTGTTTTTTTTAAAAGAAGCATTGTCCCTAAGCTTAGCATTCCTCCTACAAGACTGTAAATCATCATAGACATACTACCGAACAAAAAAGAAACAAGTACAATGCGCATCACCTGTATCGCAAACACTTGACCTGCGGGAAACTGATACAGCGCTAGAACAATAACAATATTTGCAATGCCAAGCTTTACCCCCGGCAATCCAAAATGAAATGGAATTAATGCCTCCACATATCCAAATATCATTGCCAGCGTAGTCAATATGGCGCAGTACGCTACGCTTTTTGTCTTCATATCCACCTCTATCCTAAAACACTCTAACAAAACCAAAAAATACTTTTTATGGGACAATTACATCTACTTGCCCCGAATGCTGCTCTCCTATTACTTCAATCACCAACTTGTGCGGCAGACAAATAATTGTTTGACCATTATTTTGAATTGGTTTATACGCTATACAATATTTGTCCGGGCAATCTGCTTCATCCATATATGCAGATCCACTTTGTATGATAACTCTATTGTATCCTAATGTATCATTGATTGTAATGGTTTGATTTTGAGATAGATTATACTCCCCATATAATTTGCCATCTATTGTAATGTGAATAACTTCTCCTGCGTGTCTCCAAACTGGCAAAATCATCTGCGCAGATATCACTATAATCAAAATGATTGTAGCAATTAATAGAAAATCTCTTTTTTGAAACATATTACCTTTTCCCTGCTTGCCGCGTTCCATGCCCCTATCTTATCTATATAAGTTGTACATCAAAAAATGACATGTTTCCTTTTCATGCCATTTCTAAAGAAATCACATTATGCGACATTGAATGTACTGGCGGATTTTTCAAACATATCCTAGTACGAAATAATCTCATATCCGTCCTCTGTGACTAAAATCTGTATCTCCCATTGCGCTGAAGGCAAGCCGTCCTCAGTATAGACCGTCCATCCATCATCATCCGAAATATATATATCTTCTTTTCCCATATTAATCATAGGCTCAATTGTAAAAACCATTCCCGGCACCATCAACATTCCAGTATCCTTTTGACAGACATAACTAACCCACGGGTCCTCATGAAATTCAAGACCGACACCATGTCCGCCAATCTCCCGCACCACAGAATAACCATTCTGCACTGCAAACTCGTGAATCGCAGCACCCATATCCCCGATTTTTCTCCACGGCTGAATATATTGCAGACCAATTTCCAGACTTTGTTTGGTAATCTCCACCAGACGCCTCTTCTCCGCAGAGACATTTCCTATACAATACATTCTTGAGGAATCCGAAAAATAGCCTTTGTATTTTGTAGACACATCTACATTCACAATATCCCCATCCTTTAAAATTTCGTTTTTGGACGGAATCCCATGACATACAACATTATTAATAGAAGTACAAACACTCTTTGGATACCCCTCATAATTCAAGGTTGCTGCAATTGCATTGTACTTTTTAGTAATAGTACACACCCAATTATCAATTTCCTGCGTTGATATTCCTGCCTGAATATGCTCGTCAATATAATTCAAAATTTCTATGTTAATCTTCGCACTTTCACGAATCCCTTGTACTTGCACAGGGTTTTTAATAATACGCCTCGGTGGTACTAAAATACATTTATGCCTGTATTCATCAAGTTTTTCATCAAAAGAACAATGACACTTTTTATACTTTTTGCCACTTCCACACCAACAATCGTCATTTCGTCCCAGCTTTTCTTCCGCTTCTATCTCAAAAGAGTTTTTATTGGATACCTTCTTGCGCATTAAATTATATTCCAAAATACTTTTTTGCATCGCTTTGTCTCCCGTTTTCACCATATCTTTTTAAGGTCGTTGGCCCCCTATTGCAAGCACCAAGTTATACAAAACCAACTGTAATTTCTATCTTACACTTAGTTTCGTGATATGGCAAGAAAAAATTACGATTCACGGGGAATGCACATAAACTGCACGTTTTGTAAAAACATAATTAAAAAAACTATCATTTGAGCATTTCCGAATGATTGACAATCGACGTATTATACAAAAACAAGATATCTGCTTCTGCAAAATCTACATATGTTCCAATTCGTGTGGAATCAATATAGCGCAAATCAATTAGAACAATCTCCCTATACGCCTCCAGTAAAAGAGGCGCAAGACTGCTTGTATAAGAATCACGAAACAAAATCAGCCGTTTTTGTGAAGACGCTTTTGGACTTCTAATAACTTGCAAGGAAGACGCACCGCCCACAAAGATATCATACTTGTCAAGGCTCTTTCCATCCTCAAGTTTTTCTGTCTGATAAACCATCTTCCAAACTGCTCCTTGCTCATCTGGCAGCATCACTGTTGTGGTCTTTTTCCCGCTTTGCATATTTTCCTCTAGGCTCCACACCCGCGCGGCATCCGTCACTTCACTTGTGAGATACACCATCGTATCTGGTTCCATAGGAAGTGCTGCCTGACCATAGTAAACACCATAAAAATTTTTGATTTTATTTTCTGTAAATGTTTCTTGACTATCCGTAGAAAAAGATAAAAGTCCTACCACACCGAGCGCGTCTGCAACATGGCATGCGACACCGAGAATCCGCTCTTGACGCCAGTGTGTATCTGTGTAATAATAGTCGTCGATTGACAATTCTGACATAATATCCATATATTGAAACGCTGCATCCGGAACGTCATCTGCACTGAGCGCTTGCGATAGAAGGTCGATTATACGCTTATAATCCATTGATGGAAAACCATTTTGTTGTGCCAAAAAATAGTTTTTATCCGGCACAATGGCATACCAAACTGTCTGTTCTGGAAAATATTGCTGTCGAAGTCCTTTCATCTTGTCCGAAAGCCTCTTAACTGATGCCTCATTTAGCGGATATTCCAATTTTGACGCATGACCATCCACAACATAAATATCATTATTTTCTTTCTGTTGCAATATATCATAGGCAAAAGACGCTTTAATGCGTCGAAGTCCATCTCGAAATGGGAAGTGGTCGAGCAGATATTTTTCTGTATCGTCCATAAAAGACTTATCCATCAAATTTTTTACCGTCAGTTTAGGTTTCTCCGCCAAACGACGGCGCTCAGCGCTAGAAATAGCCTTCTTGGGAGAAATTATCATAATCACCATCACACTTACCAGACAGAAAACAAAACCATAGATTGTGATATATTGTTTCCACTTACTTTCTTTCACAAAGCTACCTCCCGAAAATCAAAAATGCATTCTAAACGATACTTCAAACACGCTCTAAAATCGGAAATACAAAAACGGATTAAAAGAACCATCAATTAAATAGGCCGTGCAGAGCACCATCACACAGAGCACCATTGCACTTGTCAATACATATATTATTTTGTTTCCAATCCTAACTGTTTGCAACCTTTCTTGCAGCTTTGTCCAAATCCACAATGGCAGCGGCGTTGAACCAAGTAGACCAACACACAATATTATCATCCGATTGCGCATCACATATGCATACACTGCATGCTCCACGCTCCCCAAATTGTGAGCAATATGGCTTCCCTGCGCAAACAATGCTTGTATATCTGCCACGGCATTGGATAAGCTATCATTATGAAATATCAAAAAACTTATCAGTATTATAAAAATTACATATCCATGTTTTACAATACCTATCAATGCCTTTGCCAAATCTTTTTTTAAAACACTTTTACTGTCCATTGCACTGCCAGAATTTTTCCTATTGCCAAACAGCCTCCCCACTCCTTTTTCCATAACAAGCAGCACCGCAAACAAAAGTCCCCACACTATAAAGTTCCATCCAGCTCCATGCCACAACCCAGTAAAAAGCCAAACTACAAAAATATTCAGTATCCATCTTGGCATACAAACTCGGTTTCCTCCCATTGGAATATAAACATAGTCCCGAAACCATGCGCCAAGTGTGATGTGCCACCGTCGCCAGAACTCAGTAACGCTTTGAGAAATAAACGGATATCTAAAATTTTCTGGGAACGAAAAACCAAAAATGCCGCCTAACCCAATCGCCATGTCTGAATACCCTGAAAAATCAAAATATATCTGCAACGACACTGCGATTGCATATGCCCATGACAGTGTTAGATTGCGCTGACTAAGCGCCGCAACCTCCGCCACAAACTCACCAATAACATTGGCAATCAATACTTTTTTGCCCAACCCAACCACAAAGCGCACTAGGCCCTGCCCAAAGCTTTTATGAAATTTAGAAAAATCAATGCCTTTTGTAAGTGTTTGTTCAATCTCGCTGTAACGGACAATGGGTCCTGCAACCAACTGCGGAAAAAGCGTCACATATGCCGCATAAGTAACAAGGTTTTTTTGTCGCTTTACCCTGCCACAGTACACATCCACACAGTAACTTACAATCTGAAACGTATAGAACGAAATACCAATTGGAAGCGCAATGGTCTTTGTCCGAATACCAAATATTGTGTCCATAAAAAAATGAAAATATTTAAAATAAAATAACGCTGCAAATGGCAAAAGAACAGACAGAATATAGAATATTCCGGCTGCCCTTCTTTCCCGAAATCTGTCCACAAACCACAAAAGCACATAGGAAATCACAATCTGCGCAAGCATGAGAAGAACGTACACTGGTTCTCCCCATGCATAGAACAGAAGCGACATTACAAGCAATACTAAATTCTTCCCTTTCTGCGGCACAAAAAAATAAAATATTATGGTCAATGGCAGAAACAAATATAAAAATGTAATACTGGAAAAAAGCATCGGTGCCTCTCCTATTTATATTGGATTCGCCTTTTCAAGCTTATCTGAAACTTTCATATTTCGCGCCTCAGCCGCCGCAATCGCTTTCTCAAGCACTGTGGAGGCTGTATCCTGATATCCCATCACAAAAAAAATATCATTGCCGACCAACACTGCGTACTGTTGTTCTGCTGTCACACAAACCCACTTTGACGGATTGATATTGTCCATAAGCTGCTGACGGATCGCTTCCGCATCCGCGTCATCTGTAGTTCTGATGTACACAGCACTATAAGCTGTCGAAGTCATCATAGACTCAGACAGATAAATTCCTGCAATGCCGTCCAAGTCCGTCAGACCCGTATGATATGAAATCATATCGGTATCCCCTAAGTCAAGCTCTGTTGTCATCACTTCCATTGGGAGCAGGTCTTCTGCCACGCCCCCATATACTTCATCCATAAATGCAGAAACTTCATCTACGCTGTTTAAATGCACCATTCCTGCTGTGTCTACATTCTCCTGCGTCGGCACCTCATCTGAAGTTCTGTCACTCCTATTACCGCAACCTGTCAGCATTGACAGAGAAAGTGTCATTAAAATTGCAGCTAATCCTATCTTATTCATTATTTTCCTTTTCTTCATACAAATTTACTCCTCCTTTTAAAATTGCCTCTCGAAATCTCCCCTCCAAAAACTCTGGGAGTGCATCTGACATTCCTATTGTTACCGTGATTTTTCATAAGTATTCATTAAAATATATTGTTAAAATTACTGCTTCTCAACTGTCTGTAAAATATAGATAATCTCTTCTTCCTCACTGTATGATGTATTATTAGTAATCGTGAGTTTATAGGGTTGGGACTCTATGAGTGTTATCATATTCTCTTCGGGCAACGCAGCACTAAAAATTTTGATTTCACTACCCACCTGCACAGCTGCACTTTGTGATTCAATCACCCTAACTGTATACAGAATACCATTATCTCTGCCAATATCACTTCCAAGAATTTCTGCTGTGACAGTAAAGCTGCCTCTTTCTTGTTCTACTGTTGCCTCCGGAATATCCATGTTAGAACTTTTGCCTGCTTTTTCTGACACAACTGCACTTGAACGATCACCTACACTATCTGTTGTAACTGTATTCAAGCGATTGCCTGCACCATCAAATTCTTCATTCATAGCAGCTGGGCTAATGCCTTCCTCCAACACTGTCTCATCCTCAACCCCAGCTGCTGCTTCTGGTGCACCCCCCGCAGATGCTGCATTGTCAAACACAATATCAAGCTTGTTGCCACTAACAGGAAAATATTTCATAATGACAGGAATACTTAATGCCACACACGCAGCCGCAAACCCTACCCATATCTTACTGCCGCGCTTTATTTTGACAAAAATCTCTTGGTGCGAACACACTGTTTTTTCCTCTATCCCTGCTTCAATGCGTGCCCACAAATCTGGCGCTTCACTGTTCATGAGTGCCTTATATTCTTTTTCCAAATCCTTACTCATAACCATATCTCCTTAACTTTTTGATTGCATTTTGATATCGCCAAGTTACTGTTCCAAGTGGAATTTTAAGAATATCTGCTATCTCCTGAAAAGTTAACTCTCCCATAATTTTTAAATTCACAACTTCCCGCTCATTAGGCTTTAACGCGTCAAGCGCCTGCCGCAACCCCATATCTGAGAGAACCTCCATCTCAACACACGTATCTGATGCTGTTTCTGTCATCGTATCTGCAAAATCTTCTGTTAAAATCTCCCGCTTCGTCTTTCTCATAAGGTCAATCCCCATATTGCGGGCAATTGCCGCCATCCATGCTCGATGCCCATTCCCACCACGGTATGTATCTGCAAGTCGCCATAATTTCATAAAAAACTCACTGGTGACATCCTCTGCATCCTCACGGTTTGATACAGTCTGAAGTACAATGGAATAAATATATCCCAGATACGCCTCATAAATTTCATGCAATGCACCCTTATCGCCGGATTTCATGCGCTCCATGCACGCATCGAACTGTTTCTCCTCCACACAGACCCCCTCCCGGTACTCTATATACGTTTATTCTCGTGTATTTTTATGGTACTTTTTATCTATTTTAATTTATTTTTTATCGGATGATTACTTGATGAAAATCGGATCTTGAAACACCTCGCAGTAACGCTCTGCGCGCTCCCAGATCACAACATCTGGCTGATATCGGTCCAGCATATTATATTGAAAATCCCGCGCATCCTCCCAGTAAACTTCCTTATAATATCCCTTACAAATCTGTGACAGAAATCCGCCGAAGGAATCTCCAACATACAATAATACTTGATCATGATATTGTGCTTTGTCAGCTGATTCTGGTTCGAACGCATATACGGTATCAATATTGTACTTGCCTGTCAAACCTGCAAGCATAACCAAATCACCAGAATAGTCTGTCGCATCTGTCCGAAAACGAACGGAATCTATCTCTGCATGTGTGCCGTACACTGTTCTAAAAAATTCCTGCATATTTACAAAAGCCCCGATTTGATTGCTATGAGAATCCGTACTGTAATAGAGTTGCACCTTGTCCTTGTTTGCCATCAGCGCATCCTTGGGATACACAAACACCAAATCTGTATTCTCATTTAGATAGTTTGCTAGTTGTTCTCCACGGGAAATTTTATTGACTCTTGCAATGGTATCTGGCATATTCTCTGCGTAAATAATCTCTTTATTGGGAATGCACATTGTATAAAACTCAATATTTCTCATTGCCAGATGTTCTCTTGTCGCCACGAGATTTGCAGCGATTGCCGCCATCTCCTCCTCTGTAAAATGATTGATTCCCATATAGTCCCAGATAGGGTGCCCGTCAAGTTCTGTCTTATAGAAAAACATATTATTTTTTCCCATAAGCGTCTGTGTAGACTCAATATAGGTCCCTCCCGTGAGGAGTGAAGTCAACTCTGTATTAAAACCAATTAGCTTTGTCCGCCCAAACAAACTATCCGTAAACTGATTAATACTTTTTTGCAGTTTGGCAAATCCTGTCTCTTTTGGCATGCTGTTTTCTGTATTATCTTTCGTGTCTGCCTGTGTTCCATTCGCCAGAGTTCCGTTCTGCTCCAAAATTGCTTGTTCTTCATCTGTCAGTTCATTTTCTTGCTGACTTGGCAGCAGATTGCGCACCACAGTCACAAGTGGTATCACCAATATAAAAATAAGAAAAGCAATTGTAATCCATTTGTCCCTGTTCTTCATTTCATTTTCTGTCCTTTCCAACGTCTCAAAACGTAACAGTTCAGACAAGCTGACCTGTTACCTCAAAACTATCCATTAGAAATTAAAGTATATAAACGGGTTGTACGCATTGTTGCAGATAAACGATACACTGACTAACAGACACACCACAATGCCTACAGCGTAAACAATTTGCCATATTTGACTATTTTTTAACTTCGCGTCAATCCACGGCATAATGGGCGCACAGCCAATAATTGCAAATACAAAGTATATCCAGTTCTGCGCGATATATGCCCAGACCGCCTTGTCAATAATTCCCTTTGCGCCTATGCCAAACATTGCCTTAATGTACAAAAAAGCATTTCCCATACCTGTTGAGCGAAAGATCACCCAGCCAATCATGACTAGTACCATTGTGTAGAGATGCCCCCACCAATAATTTTTCTTGCTGAGCCCTGTTAGCTTCTCAGCAGTCAAAATTACAAAATACATCAATCCCCACGCAATAAAAGTCCAGTTTGCACCGTGCCACATTCCTGTTAAAAGCCACACAACAAAGAGATTTAACACCAGCCTTGGCTTAGAAACCCTGCTGCCCCCCATTGGAAAATACACATAATCCCGAAACCATGTCTGCATAGAAATATGCCATCTGCGCCAGAACTCTGATACAGTTTTGGAAATATAAGGATAGTTAAAATTTTCCTCAAAATGAAAACCAAACATCTGCCCAAGACCAATTGCCATATCCGAATATCCTGAAAAATCAAAAAAGATTTGCAGTGTATATGCGATTGCGCCGAGCCAAGCCATGCCCATAGAAGCCTGAAATTCATGATTGATAATCAGCCCAAACGCATTGTCCGCAATCACTGCCATATTGTTTGCAACAAGCACCTTCTTGCCAAGACCAATACAAAATCTAGTCACACCCGCTGAAAAGTCTGCAAACGTCTCAACCCGATGCCCAATCTGGTCCGCAATTGTCTCATAGCGCACAATTGGTCCCGCAATTAACTGCGGAAACAGTGCGATATATAATCCTACCTGCAAAGGATTTCTCTGCACTTTGCCGCGGCGCCGATACACATCAATCACATAGGACATTGCCTGAAATGTGTAAAACGAAATTCCAATTGGCAATGGCACAATTGGCACTGGAATATTTGTGCGCAGAAAGCGGTTAATCTGCAACACTGTAAATTCACTGTACTTAAACCACCCCAATGTTCCAATATTAACTGCCACTAACAGTATAAACAATATTGTAACCACTACTTTTTTATCCCGAAACACATCCACATAAATGCCAAAAATCCAGTTTATTAAAATCGTTGCAATCATCAAAAAAACATATGTCGGCTCACCCCATGCATAGAAAAAGAGACTTGCAACCAACAGAAATATATTTTTTAGCGTTTTTGTCTTTCTCAGCAGCGCGTAGTACACCACCAGCACAATCGGAAAAAATACAAACAAAAAAACCTCACTTGGGAAAAGCATTTCACATTTCCTCCTGCAACGCTATCTCACCGTCAAACACTGTCTCCGCAGGACCTGTCATATAGACAACATTCTCCGTTCGATCCCACTCACACAGAATTTCGCCACCGAGAACCTTCACGGTAACTTTTGTCTCTGTCAAGCCATTTAACACACAGGCAACCACTGTTGCACAGCACCCAGTCCCACAGGCAAGTGTCTCTCCTGTTCCCCGCTCCCACACGCGCATCTGTACATTTTTTCTGTCCATAACCCGCACAAATTCTGTATTGATACGCTCTGGAAATCGCGGGTGGTTCTCAAAATGTGGTCCTTTTTTTTCTATTTCAAAATCCTTGATATCAAACTCATCTGGCACAGTATTTAGAAATACGACTGCATGAGGATTGCCCATTGACACACAAGTCATCCTATATCGCTGTCCATCCACCGTAATTTCCTCATTAACCACTTGCTTATTTTCAGACACCACTGGTATCTCACTTGCAGTTAAGATTGGTGCTCCCATATTAACTCTCACAGTAGAAACTTTTCCATCCTTGCCTAATGTAAGATCCAAGTATTTCACCTGTCCAAAGCTTTCTATTGTAATGCTTGTCTCATTTGTCAAACCGTAATCATACACATATTTTGCCACACAGCGGATACCATTGCCGCACATCTGTGCTCTCGTCCCATCTGCATTGTACATCTCCATCTCAAAACGGGCGCTCTTTCCCGGATTGATAAAAATTACGCCGTCCCCGCCTATGCCAAAATGCCTGTCACTAAGCCGCCGCACTAGCTCTGGCTTTCTATCTGTGGCAATCTGCTCCACAAATCCATTGACATAGATATAATCATTTCCGCACCCATGCATTTTTGTAAATTTCATCGTTTTTCCTCTCATGTTTCTGACCAACTCCAGTTGAATACTTCTGTGTCCCCCTCTGTGTTATCCTCGCTAATTTGTACTGATATAAGCTGCAAATCCTGAAAAGCCCTAATTGCATGCTTCTGCCCCCTCCTAATAGAAATGGAATCGCCACGGGATAATTTTATTAAACATCCATCTACAACAAGCTCTCCTTCTCCATTTGCCACTGTAATCACTTCATCTTTATAACGGTGCACATGATAGTCCTGCGCACACCCTGAATTGATAGTAACATGTTTTGTGAGGGATTTTGTCCCGTCTGCATACTGACTATAATCATACACCTTATATTCCCCCCAACGCCGCTCCTCGTACATTGGTCGGTTGTCAATATTCTCCACATAAGGTTTAATATAAGAACTTTTGTGTTTATCTGATACTAAAATACCATCTTGCCCCGCCGCTATCACAAGATTTTGTGTGCCAAGCGCTACGACAGGAATCGACAACTCATTAATTACATGGGTATTGATACACTCCTCCCCCATAATCACATCTCCAATACTTTCCTCCTGCATCTCCTCAGTAAGCGTATTCCATGTGCCGATATCCTTCCACGCACCGCTGTATGGAATAACAGCAAGCGCCTTCGTTTTTTCAATCACCTCATAGTCAAAGCTGTCCTTTTTCAGATGGTCATAACATGCCACAACATCATCGAACGCTCTGCTATCTAAATAATTATCTGCTATTTTCATTAAATATTTTAATTTGAAGGCAAACACCCCCGCATTCCAGAGCGCCCCCTGAGCAATTAATGCTTTTGCCATCGTCTCTTCTGGTTTTTCTTTAAAACCTGTCACGCTTCCTCCCTCTCCCTGTATGATATAACCGTATTTTTCAGAAGGATAAGACGGTGTAATGCCCATCAGAACAATATCCACACCGCCCTGCTGTACGCGTGCATCCATCTTTTTGAACGTCTCAAAATACTCCACATCGACATAAGGATCCACTGGAAGCACAATCACCGTCTCCTCCGGATCCATCTGTTTTCTCGACTCCAGATATGATGCTGCGAGCACAATTGCAGGAAAGGTATTCCTGCGCTCCGGTTCCACAACAACATCCACATCATCTGGCAACTGCCCTCGAATAGATTCCACTTGTGTCGCTGATGTCGCCACAACAATATTCGCATGAATTCCCGCCTGCATAATCTGCCGATACACACGCTGTACCATAGATTCATAATTGCCATTTGCATCACTGAGCAATTTTAAAAACTGCTTTGACCGGATTTCATTTGACAGAGGCCAGAGACGCTTTCCTGATCCTCCTGATAATAAAACGATATTCATACTTCTCTCCTTCCACTCTAACTCCTATTTGCGCGCTTCAGCGGACCTTCCAATCAGGATTGTGAAACTTTAATTTCACGTTACTCACTTTAATGCCAAAAGCATCTGCGCTGTCTCAACAATGTTGGTGCCATTATCCATACTGCGTTTTTGCAGATAGCGGTGTGCCTCCTCCTCTGTCATATTATTTCTTGCCATTAATAACTGCTTTGCATTTGCTATAATGGCTACCTCTTTCTCGTCACGCACCTTTGGCTTTTCACGTTGCCTCTTTTTACGCCGGATAATTCCCTGTGACAACATATCGATAGTACTTACTAACTCGTGTACTTTAAGTGGCATAGCAAGTCCAATGATCCCACCGCCCTGAACTTCTGCCAAAACTCGCTGTGGCGCCATCACCACCATCTCATAGCCCTCCGGTAAATTGTGTTTTAACTCCGCACAAATCATATCTGCCAACCGATAACTCACAATGACAATTCCATCATGAAACTCATCAGCATAACTCAGCGCCTGCGCGCCGGAAGTACAGACTGCTGTCACACCAAATCCGTTTTTCACCAGAACATTTTTTATACTTTTCGCATCATCAATTTTGGCAAAAGCTACTATTATATTTGTCAACTGTACACCTCCAAATCCTACAAAATTGTATATAATGGTGTACCTATATCTTATATAAATAGGATTCAATCTCCCAGCTTGTCACCTGCGCGTCGTACTCCTTCCACGCTGCAATTTTGGAGGCATAATATTGTTCAAACACACGTTCTCCAAGCAATTCCCTCAAAAGTGGATCCTTCTTCATCTCCTCACATGCTTCGAGCAAATCTGTAGGCAATTTCCTGATACCACGCTGTAATGCCTCCTCCTCCGAAATCACATTAATATTATCCAACACTTTCTCTTCTGGCTCAATTTGATTTCTAATACCGTCAAGCCCTGCCATCAAGCACGCTGCAATTGCCAGATAAGGATTCGCCGAAGGGTCCGGGCTTCTCAACTCAATTCTTGTGTGTTCTCCACGTATATTTGGCACTCGTATCAAAGTGTTTGCGCCAAGTGTGCTCCACGCAATATACACGGGCGCCTCAAATCCCGGCCGCAACCGCTTGTATGAGTTAACCAAAGGATTTGTCACAGCGCAGATACCCTTGACATGCTTCATCAATCCCCCCATAAAATAATAGGCTTCCCTGCTCAAGCCATTTTCATCAGAGGGATTATCAAAAATATTTTTCCCGTCTTTGTTCAGCGACATATTAATATGCATACCAGAACCACAAAACTCCATCCGTGGCTTTGGCATAAAAGTTCCGTGGAGACCATGATGTTTGGCAATGGTCTTGACAGCAAGTTTAAATGTCATAATATTGTCCGCTGTTGTAAGTGCCTCATCATACCGAAAATCTACTTCATGCTGAGATGGCGCTTTCTCATGATGTGATGCCTCCACCTCAAACCCCATATCCTCGAGAGTAAGTACAATATCACGTCGGGCATTTTCGCCATTGTCAAGTGGTCCCATATCAAAAAAACCCGCCTGTTCATTTGTGTTTGTGGTAGGTCTGCCATTTTCATCTGCATTAAACAAAAAGAACTCGCACTCTGGTCCCACCTCAAAGGTATATCCCATCTCTGCTGCTTCTCTCAATGCTTTTTTCAGAATATAGCGGCAATCGCTCTCAAAAGGCGTGCGGTCTGCGCGATATACATCGCAGATAAAACGCGCTACCTTTCCCTGCTGAGGACGCCACGGAAAGATTGTGAACGTATCTAAATCTGGATACAGAAACATGTCCGCATTATCTGTGGGCAACATTCCCTTTACAAGCGAACAATCGAACATACAATCATTGTTGAGCGCCTTCTCAAGCTGGCTTGACGTGATTGCTACATTTTTAAAGTTTCCCTCAATATCCGTAAACTGCATTCGGATAAACTCTACATCCTCTTCCTCTACCATTGCAATAATATCCTGTTTTGTATACTTTGCCATAATCCGTATCCTTTCCTTTCAAACTTTTTGTAAACCCCAAAGCATATTCCCGGCATGACCTTCATACCATTATAAAAAGAACAAAAATGGAGTCGTTACATGAGCTCAAACACTAAAATTGTTGTACTTCGCTCAAAGGAAATCGTCTATGCACTTGTGCTTCTGATTGTGAGTGTACTTATTATAATGGTTGCAGTCTCTCTTTTTATGCCTTCTAAAAACACTGCATCCCCTGTTCCTACCCAGAATGCAGAGGAAACACCGGAACAGGCGCCACTGCAAAATCCTTCACAAACCATGCCAAACACTGCTCCTTCCACCACAACTCCAGCAGGAGCAAACCAAACTTCCAGCACTGTGATTGACACGAATACAACTGCCCAAAATACCTATGTTCCCGGCATTTATTCTAGCACATTGCTTCTTGGCACAGCCAATGTAGAGCTACAAGTTGCTGTAGATAAAAACCACATTAATTCCATCACTCTGACAAACCTTGACGAGTCCGTGACGACCTTATATCCGTTGATGAATCCGACACTCTCGGAACTATCAGCCGTCATATTGTCCGAACAGAGTATCGAAAATGTCAGCTATGGCGAGGAGAACCGCTATACTTCCATGCTGCTAATGCAGGCAATCACTGCCGCGCTAGACAAAGCCGCTGTGTCAGAGAATGCGGATCGCCCCGAAACTGGAACACTTTATTAAAATATAACACTATACTTTTGTTTCCACTAGAGTGTATCTGAAAAATGCTTTCTGCCAAATGTGCGTCACAATTTGTGGGAAATTCACGCTAAATAAAGGAGACGTAGTGGGCTACGATGCCTGAATTTAACGCAAATATCATGCAAAGTGAAACGTACAGGAGGCAGGAATGATTTTTCAGACACGCTCTAGCATTTTTTCAAGGTCCGCAATCTCAAAATTATAGATTTTATCACAGAACTGACATCGAACCTCAACAGACTTACCATCATCAACCATCTCCTGGATATCCTTTTTTCCAATGCTGATAATTGCCCGCTGCACACGCTCACGACTACAATCACAATGATACTGTGCCGATATCGTATCGTTGATTTCCAGTCCCAAATCACCTAGTAGAAACTCAAGAAGCTGTTCGGGAGTATTACCGGCATTAAGAATATTGGTGACACTATCCATTGTCTTGAGCTTTTCTTCCAAGGTATTAATTGTCTCATCCTCCGCAAAAGGCATCAATTGAATAATAAAACCCCCCGCCTGTTTTACTGTGTTATCCTTCTCCATTAGCACGCCAAGTCCAACTGCAGACGGAATCTGTTCGGAAGTCGCAAAATAATAGGTAAAATCTTCAGCAATCTCGCCAGTCTGCAACTGTGTCTGTCCAACATAAGGTTCCTTTAAACCCATATCCTTAATAACACTCAAAATGCCATTTCCCACAGCGCCGCCCACATCTAGCTTTCCAAGTGCATTTGGCGGAAGCATCACCTGCGGCTCTAAGGCAGTCCCCTTAACATTCGCCTTCGCATCCGCTGTGACCGCAAGACCACGCACAGGTCCATCACAATGAATCTGCAATGTCAGCACATCTTTCTCTCCCTTAAGCATACTGCCCATCATAGCCCCCGCCGTGAGCAGCCGCCCTAGTGCAGCCGTAACTACAGGACTTAAATTATGAATCCTCCGCGCCTCCTCCACAAGTGCACGCGAAGTCATTGCAAAAGCTCTAATCTGTGCATTCGCTGCCGTTGCCCGCACAATATAGTCTTTCATATACATTCTCCTTCTATTTCATTAATCACTTCATTTTTTCCTGCGCTATACAATAAATGCGCTCGCTTTTATCTGTCACTTCCCCCAATGTATCTGCATCATACGCCCTAATAAATGCCAACCCGGAATCTTCTATCAACGATTTGATTTTCTCCAGTGTATATCCCCGCTGAAAATGAACTTCCTGAAACCGCAAAAAGCGTTCTTGTTCAGCCAACGATACTTCTTTTTCCTTTACAAATATAGTCAAATCATATTCATTAATACCAGCTTCTGAGTCAAAATAATTCTCCCAAATAAAGCTACAATTCTCTCGGTTCTCCGCAATCACACTGTCGCCAATCACTGTTTCATACTTGTATCTCGTATTGAAATCAAAGAAAAAAATCCCTTTGGGGTCAAGATAATTATTAACCAGCCGAAAACATGCCTTCAAATCTTCCTCTTCCAACAAATAGTTTAAACTATCACACACGCTCACGACCGCCCGCACTGTCCCATACAACTCAAAAGTTCGCATATCCTGATTGAGATAAAGAATATCCTGATGCGATTGTGCTCTCTTACTACAAGCAATATTAAGCATCTCTTCAGAACAGTCCACACCAATCATGTCAAAACCCTTTGTGGCGAGAAGCTCTGTCAACGTCCCAGTACCACAGCCAAGCTCAAGTAACAACCCATCTTGAATACCAAATGATTCCAATGCCTGTATGGCATTCGCACACCATTGTACATAGGGTGTTTCATCCATCAACTCATCATACACCTCGGCAAATCCTGTATATGCTTCCATTCAAACCTCCCCTTATGTCCCAAAAGATAGCTTCATCAACGCTATGCTCCTAATTTTAAAGAGATAAAGAATCCAACCACAAGTAATACAATACCTGTAAGAATCTGCACAATGCCAATAGCTCCCACTTCCATCATAATCAGAATCGCAAATGGTGACGCCACAATCAGACCAATAATCGCCCAGTAAGTAATCAGTGGATATTTCTTTAACATAAACTCAATTAATTTTGCCACTGCGACAATACCAACAACCACGCCAATCCCAAACGGTACCAATACCACAAATGTATCCAACATTGCCGCAATATTAAATTCCTTCAATGCATTGATAAAGTTATTGATTGTGTCAATAATCGTATTGTAATAGCCAAGAATCATCATAATCATCGAACCGCTCACGCCAGGAATAACCATTGTTGCCGCCGCAATAATGCCGACCCCAAAGAGCTTGAGCATATTAAAAACACTAAATGAAATATCCGCGCTGGCATCACCGCCCTCACCGACAAGAGCAAATCCAACGACCATGACAAAAAACAACACAAACGCAATAATCTGCGGAATTTTAATACTGTTTCCTTTCACCTTGCCATAGATAACAGGCAGCCCACCCAGAATTAAACCAATAAAAAATAAGTTTGTCTGCAATGGAAACCGCGGAAACAAAACCTCTGAAAATATCTTTGCAAAAATTGCAATTGACAGCAACATACCAATTCCAATCGGAACGAGCAGCGCAATTGCCTCTTTCATACGTTTGATAAAATGCGTCAAAACTAAAATTAGTTTGTCGTAAATGCCCATTGACACCATCATGGTCCCGCCACTGACACCCGGAATCACATTCGCAATGCCAATGACCATGCCTCTTAAAATATTTACTATCATCTCTTTCATGTTTTCCTCTATCATCCTCTCTTTATTTTTAAAAGCGTTGCAAGAAACGCAAGCATCTTGTCCATCTCTTCCTCTGTTCCTATAGAAATGCGCAGGTAGTTGACAATGCGCGGTTTGTTCCAATGTCGAACATATATTTCATTCTCCCGAAGTGCTTCAAAAATTTCCTGCGCTGGAACAGTTTTGTGTGCAGCAAAAATAAAATTCGTTTTTGAATCACCAAATATAAAACCAAGTTTTGCAAGTTCCAATTTTGTGCGTTCTCTTGTCATAATTACCTTTGCAATGTTCTCCCTAAAATATCCCTCATCTGCCACTGATGCCACTCCTGCTGCGATTGTCAATGTATTCATTGTATAAGAATTGAAGGAAAATTTTACATCATTTAGATATTGAATCAATTTTGGATTGCCCATTGCATATCCAATGCGCATGCCTGCTAGAGAACGCGACTTTGAAAAAGTCTGCACTACAAGCAAGTTGTTATATTTCTCAATGAGCGGCACACAACTATCACCTCCAAAATCGACATATGCCTCATCAATAATGACAACCGAATCTGGATTCGCCGCAATAATCTCCTCTAGGATTGACATCTCTGCCATCACACCTGTCGGCGCATTGGGATTTGCAAGAACAATACCACCATTTTGCTTCTTGTAATCTTCTTTTTTAATACAGAAATTCTCATCCAATGCTTGACATTCATAAGGTATCCGATACAAGTCTGCCCATACATCATAAAAAGAATAAGTGATATCCGGAAACAAAATCGGTTTTCCAGAGTTAAAAAAGGTCAAAAAAGACATTGCTAACACATCGTCAGAACCGACGCCGACAAATACTTGACTGCTGTCAAGTCCATGATATTGCGCAAGGATGTCGGCAAGCGCAGACACGTTTGGGTCCGGATACTTACGCAGTATCTCACAGTCAAAGTTTCGTATTACTTCCACGACACTTGGCGCAGGAGGATATGGATTTTCATTAGTATTTAGCTTAATCACATTTTGATTTTTTGGCTGTTCGCCCGCCACATAAGGTACTACTTTCCGCACATAATTTTCCCAGCTCATCACAGTCTGCCACTCCTTTTTGTTCGTTTTATCTCAACCGAAGAAAACTCCCACTTCTATAAATAACAAGTAAAATACAATTTTATCTCAGTGTGGGTACAATCTCCGGCCAAGATAAGCCTCCGGCATGATTCATGCGAATTCATAATCTGTCAGCAGAGCTGACCCGCACGCCGCAGCAAGAATGCCGGCATTCTTGAAAATTGCTTGTCAGAACAACGTTACTATTTGCTTTGTTCTAGTACAACAAATAATAATTAACTGATACCTTGACTCGTCTGCTTGCCCATCTGCTGCATTGTGGTCAATCGCCGCAGACACAAGTAACAATAAAAATCCATGTAAGATTTGTAAAACAAACAAATAGCAAAACAATAATTTCATCATAACAAATTTTGGAAGTTTATGCAATGTCTGTTGACTCCAAAAGAATTTCATTCTAGTATTAAAATATAGTATATTTTTCCATAAATATGAAATCCTTATACTAAAGCGGAGGTTCAATATGTATTATCTCAAGATTTTTGTCAAAACTTTTTTGTCGCTTTTTGCCATAATGCGTATCACGGGAATGTCAACAAAAAATCCGTGGTCACTCATTCTATTTTTAATTCTGTTGTATGTATTTACAAAACTTCACAGTGACCAAGTTGAAAGTCACATTATTTCTGGGGATATGACCCTTTCTGTTCTCACCAGTGTACTTTTTAGTATTTTTACAATTTCAGCAACCTACCAGATTATATTAGGGGATATGACAAGTGTACTGTTTTGCACCAGTATTCTGCTACTAACGGGGATTGGACTTTTTATAGTTTATTATTATTTAACCATCTGGTTTTTACAGGCGGCATCTAGCATAACGCTTATAGGTTCTGGTTACTCCTATGCATGGATTCCTTATCTGGCTGCTTTTATCTGCATTTTGTGCTGGCTGCCCTATTTTCTATATGAATATCCCGGTGTGATGACACCGGACAGCATCAATCAATATGCACAGATTATTGGCGCCTATCAACTGAACAATCATCACTCTATTGTGCACACAGCACTTATTGGCATGTTTTACAATATTGGCGTTTCTGTTACAGGAAACGCGCATACCGGACTTGCATTGTACACAATTGCACAGATGATTTTTATGGCACTTGCCGCTGGATATGTCATTCGGACGCTGCAAAAAGCAGATATTATTATGCCTGTTGTGCTTCTCACGATAGGCTTTTATGCATTGATGCCCTACAATGGCGCATATGCTGTCACAATCTGGAAGGATATCCCTTTTGCTGGCTGCATGACAATTTTTGCCGCAGCTTTAATGCGATTTCTGGTGCGAGGCAGCTTTGCCACCTCCTCTGACACTGTTCCAAAACTACAAATAAGTGAATATTTTACTCTGTTAATTCCCTATGTTCTGTCGGGTACTTTGCTCTGCCTACTACGAACTAATGGATGGTATGTCTTTGTGATATCTATTCCATTTATTTTAATTGCATATCGCAAGTGGCTTAAAGTGATACTTCCAGTTCATCTAACGATACTGGCGCTTGTTTTGTTTGTCAAGTACCCTGTTATGCATGTTTATGAGATTCCGCAGACAGACTTTGTTGAATCACTGTCCATTCCTGTGCAACAGATTGCTCGTGTCATTGCAGAAGGAAAATCTATCACAGAGAGCGAGGCTGTCTATATTCAACAATTAATGGATTTAGACCAAATCCCCACTGCCTATCAGCCTGCTTGTTCAGACAACATTAAAAATCTGATTCGTCAGAAAGGAAACGCTTCCCTCGAGTCAGACAAAGCAACATTTTTTAAAATGTGGTTTTCTATTGGCATTGAACACCCAAAGACATACTTTGATGCATATGTGGCACAGACAAATGGATATTGGTATCCTGATGTAGACTATGAGGTTGGTTTGGCAGATGGCATCTATGCAAATGAGTTCGGTCTTAGTTGGCAGCCTATTATCCGCGGAAATATCATTATAAAAATAAAAGAACTCTTATTCAAACTCCCTAAAATAATACCTTTGTACGGATTATTGTGGAGTATGGGATTCCTATTATGGTTGATACTGCTGCTCACTGCACTCAGCCTGCGTATGGGTAAACCTGCGAGTGCGCTGGTCTGCCTGCCCTTTCTCCTGCTTATAATTACACTGTGCATCGCAGCCCCAGTTGCAACAGAGTTTCGGTATATATATGCTGCCTTCTATGCACTCCCATTGCTTATTGTATCACCTTTTGTCTATGAATCAAATCGATAAAGAATTGGGGAAAATAACTGATACAGATTACGCAATTAGAGGGAGAGTCCGTACTCTGTACTGAAAGTTTCTGTGCAGATTCTTAAGGATATTTTACATCTGCGCTATCGAAAAAATACACCAAAATATTTGTATAAGTTTTTTCAGTATAGAGTACTCTATGTATCAGTTATTTTCTTACAGTTATTTAAGAACCGTAAATAAATAACATTATAAGATTATGCTGGATAGGTCTTCAAGTGTACAGGTCAAAAACGTAGATATAGCGGACTATATTGAGGGTTTTTGTCAATTGGAGATATAGACAAGCAAGATGGCAAAGTTATTTGTTTATGGTTCTATTAATAGAGCACCGCAACATGTTCAATTCGATCCTCATTCATATCAAAAACGATAATATTCTCATTTGTCCTATGGTGTGCCATATAATACCTTCCATCAATTTCTGTGATATAATAAGGTGTTCCCCCAGATATACCAAATTGATTATAAAGTTCCTCATAATTCTCGTCTGCAAGCTTCTCAAGGTTGTCCGTCCTAAGAATAGTCGCGTAATCCTGATTTTCCTGATTATCTGTTGAAACCGTAATATAATAATAATTCCCAATCTTTGTTAACTGCACCATTCCTGCAATCTGGTCTGCTACTGGATATTCAGCAAGTATTTCAAAGTCATCACCACTGGCATTGATTACCGCTTTGAGAATCTTTTGATTATTATGCCCTGACACAAAATAAAATGCATCCTCTATAATAGTAAACGACCGCACATAAACGCCATACAACACATCAATTTTCAAGATTTTTTCTACATATAATGGATAATATCCTCCTTGGTTGGGTGCATTTGCTCTCTTTATAAAATACATTTCCCCTGTGATAGAACTCCACGCCAAAAATACTTCATTTTTTGCATCATATTGTATAAAGTGCGGGCGCATTCCAATATTTTCAAGCGTTTGCGTATGCACATAATCATCCTGTATTTTCTGAAATGCCAGCAGACGATTATTTTCTGTATCGTCAACAAGAAGCATCTCTCCATCGGAAGCAATTGTGTGCGCATAATGAACCTCGTTTGTCAACACATTCCACTGATTTAACGAATCCGTAAGATTCTTATTGTAGATTATCTGATTGTGATAACAGTCTACTATAAAATAGTTCTCATCAACTTTTGTAATATATGTCGCCACATTTAATGTGTCATATATATTTTTCTGACCATTGATTACAGGTTCAGAAAGCATTCCCTCATAAACACTATCTGGCAAATCATTATTATTCTGATTCTGCTCCCAGATAATTGTCTTTCCTTCCTTTTTCTCTGCACAAGCCGAAAAAAGTAACATTATCATAATAGGAAATATGTTTATTATATATCTCTTTCTATTCATAAAAAACCTCTGTTTTCTTGCAACAATTCAGACATAAGTTATTATAACAAAAATCCATTTCGCAATTGGATTTGATAACGGGATTTTATAAATTTAAAAACTACTTCTTAATCAATTTGCTTCTATCTCAATCTTTTCTCTCAATTAATTAAAATCTATTTTACAATCACCTGTAAAACTTCCACCATGAGAATATAGCTGTTCTTTCTATTATAGACTATAAGTATCAAATGATGCAGAACCACTTCATAGCGTCAAATCCACATTTTGTTGGTTAATGTATCTGTATCACTACACAACTCCATGTGACTTGTAATGTCATAATTTGCAATAAATGCAAAATCCTAGAACGTGTGTGAAAAATACTTTTTACCAGATGTGCGTTACAATTTGTGAGAAATTTGTGCCAAATGAAAAGTGCATAGCAGACTATGTAACCTGAATTCTGCACAAATATCACGCAAAGCGGGATGTATAGATGTCATGCCATAACATATTTAGACACGCCCTAGTACATCATTTCGGCTATCATTGCTGTCCAATAGACATTTACTATTATAGCACTCTTCTTCTATTGGTTACAAGTGCCCAGTTTTATTACATTTTGCTATATTTCAACAAAATTTATTGTAACTTTTAACGTTGTTTGTGAATGTTTTATGAACATATCGTAAATGTAAAGTAAATATAAAATGAATAAACTTTTTATTTTTCTATTGACCTTTGCAAAAATTTATGTATAATAATCACTTGTAAGGCACAACAGGAATAAAAACAAAAATTTATTTCTGAAAATTATTTTAGCACTACATAGTGCATGCGCAATTGCGCGATATGGAGGAGAATCATTATGAAGAAAAGAATTTTAGCTACAATTATGACACTTACATTAGGCGCAGCAATGCTTACAGCATGCGGTTCATCAGCAGATGATGTGACTGCTCCTATTGAGACAAATGTAGTTGACACAACTTCTGCTCCTGTAGAGGAATCTACAGTACCTGCTACTGAGAATGTCGCTCCTGAGACTACTACTGAAGCAAATGATGCTGAACCTGCTACTACAGAAGAAGCTGCTACTGATGCAACTGCTACAGAAGAAGCTAATACTGAGACAAATACTACAGAAGAAGCTAATACTGATGCAACTGCTACAGAAGAAGCTAATCTTGAGGTTTCTACAACTGAGGAAGCTGCTACAGATACAACAACCGAGGCTGCAAACTAATATTATATTGAGTAGGGGAAAAAACTTTTCCCCTACTTGTGTGCTGGGAGTCTGTCTGCCTTGCTGACAGACTCCATTTGGACGCCCATGTGCATAAAAATCGAGCAGGCAATCCTGCTTGATTTTTATATATTTAGAATTCTCTTTTGAGAAAAGTGTTCCTAAATGGTATTTTTATATTTTGAATATGCAACCAATATACTATCACCTGTTCCAATCATCATTTCCAATATCTTAGCCAATTTTTCCTGGGTCATTGCTTTTGGTATTACAATATGATTAACTTTTTTATCCCATATTTTTTCATACTCTTTTTCAAGTATTTCAATTTACTCTAACGCACTATCATTTATCATTTTTTCTCCTAACAACATAATTCCGAAAAGAGACATTTAAAATTGTAGCAAAATATTTTATTGAATTTATAAAAATTCTTTTCTACAATTTCTTCTTTCAATTTTGATATGAAATTAACTCTTATTATTTTCTGGAATCTGTCTTCCCTCATGGTCCATATAATATTGGTCTCTATAAATCAGTTCAGAAACTGGCACAAGCTGATAACCAGCCTCCTTTAAAGTAGTAATGAGTGTATCTAGGGCTTCAGCAGTATATTTCGCTCCATTATGGCACAGAATAATTGACCCATTTCCAAGGTGGTTATTTTGTGTGACAGTTTTTATTATAGAATCCACACCATAATCCTTCCAGTCAAGACTGTCCACGTCCCATTGAATAGCATAATAATTACACTTCCTTGCGACTTTAATTAGTTTAGAGTCATAATCACCATATGGCGGTCGAAACAGAAACATGTCATATCCTGTAAGTTCTTTCACCTTGTCATGTACAGACATGAGCTCTTTTTCCTTTTCAGAATCAGATATCTGACTCATATTTTTATGGTTTTGGCTATGATTCCCAAGATCATGACCTTCCGCAAGAATCATCTTAACATCATCTGGATAGGATTCTACCCATCCCCCTGTCATAAAAAATGTCACTTTGACATTATGCTTTTTTAGTATCTCCATAATTTTCCTTGTGTCATCGTTCCCCCATGCTGCGTCAAATGTCAACGCAATTTTTGGTTCCTCTGTCTGCACACAGTAAATCGGCAACTCTCTGCCCCCTATGCTGGAACTAGTGGGCAGAATCGTGCCTTCTTCCCTATATCGCACTCCTAAAAGCCCTGCAAGCACTAAAATCGCCACTGCCATTGTTGTAACTTTTTTTGAAATATGGATTTCCTGTAAATATGCACTGATTTCCCGCAGATATTGAATTAGTACGCCGCTTGTCTGTGAATCATGAACGTCGTTACTTCTGCCAAGCATAAACTACCCTCATTATTTTTTATAAAATATATTAAGATAAAATAAATTGTATGACAATGTAGGAGTGTGTTTCATTTATATATTATTATAAGTTGTTAGTTTGATTACACAATCTGTCAAGCATGTCAAAATATGTCTCAAATGTTTTTCTACAACACATGGGGTTAGAAATTTCTATTCCTTCTATGCATAACCCAATCAGCGCAAACGCCATTGCCATACGGTGATCTTCATATGTGTGAATTACTGCTGGTTGTGGCGTACCGGGATATATTGTAATAGCATCTTGTTCCTCCTCACAGAAAATGCCAAGACGTGTAAGCTCTGTCACAATGGCATGAATACGGTCTGACTCCTGCAATCGAATATGCCCTATATTTTGAATACGAACAGCACTGTCCGCAAAGGGAGCAAGCGCTGCAAGCGTCATCGTCTGATCGGAAAAATCCTTCATATCTACAGTGATACCTTTTAGTTTGTCCTTCGCGATTCTTTTTACTTCAATCCCATCTGACGTATCATTGACAACGCATCCCATCTGAAATAATAACTCTAAAAATTTTAAATCGCCCTGCATACATTTCCACGTAACATTTTTAACGATAGCTCTGCCGCCTGTAAGCGCTGCCGCTGCATAGAAATAGCAGGCTGCTGATACATCTGGCTCAATCTGATAACATCTGGCTGTGTAGGAAATGCCACTCTTCATGTAGTATTTTTTGCCGTCAAAATTTGCTATTGCACCAAATTGCTCCATCATTTTACGCGTAATTCGTATATAAGCACCATCTTTGCGCGCACTTGTAACCTCAATGCAAAGTCCCGATTTTATCATAGGTGAAATTAGCATCAATGCACTTAAAAACTGCGTGCTCTCGCTAATATCAAGCTTTACACTACACATTTTATTTACAGAAAATCTTCCACCAATTCCTCTAATACGAACGGGCAGAAATCCTTCTCTTTCCATGTAGACAATCTCTGCTCCTAGTTCTGTCAACACTTCAAAAAGCGGCTTCATCGGGCGTTTTTTCATCTGTTCTGAAGCATTTACTACAAAAGTCCCCTCTGCCATCGCAAGCATTGCTGTTAAAAACCTCGCCGCTGTTCCAGCGCTACCGACATTGATTTCTCCTGTTGTGACAGGAATCCCTCCATTTAACCCTTTTATTGTAACTATTTTTGCCTCTTCATCAATCTCCACTTGAAAACCAAGCGTTTTTAATGAATCAAGAAAATTTCTTGAATCCTCGCTGAACAGTACTCCTCTTAGTGTTGTTGTTCCATCAGCAAGCGCTGCCATCAGCAGCGCTCTGTTTGTCATACTTTTTGATCCTGGCACTTCCACAACCCAATCAACCGGAGCATCCAATTTTTGTACTTTATATATTTCATTTGTCATGATATCATTCCTTCCTTATTTTGCATTGTTGTAATATCAAATTGTTTCGTATAAAGTCTATCATACTACCTTGCTTTTCACAAGAAACTATTTCACCACAAACAACTCATGCAACGCCCGCGTAGCAGCTACATACAAGAGCTTTGCCAGCTTAGGATTCTCCTTGTAGCCTTTCAAATCTGGCTTCCACAGAAGCACACAATCAAATTCAAGTCCCTTGGTTTCTGGCACTGTAAGTACCATCACACCCTTACTAAAACCGCTCTTATCCGAATCTATCAACAGTATTTGATTTCTAAGATGCCTGACAACATTTTCTTTCTCCTCATCAGAAAAACAAATAACTGCCATTGTCTCATATCCTTTCTGTTGCATTTTAGTTAGAATTTCGACCGAAATGCCTGCTGCCTCCTCCCTAGAAATGCTTTCTATAAAGTGAACAGGTTCGCCATGCCTGATAACAGGTTCAATTTTGTAAGCCCCTCTTGATGCGCTAGTAAGAATCTTGCCGGCAAATTCCGAAATTTCAATCGTATTTCGGTAACTCTTTGCAAGTACTCGGAACTGATCTGTGCTGCTATCAAAGATTTTCTGGCACATATCATTCCACTCATTCATACCACACTCATAATTGACATTTTGCGACACATCCCCCATAATGGTAAAATAGCATTCTGGCAACACTGTATGCAAAGCATAGTAAACAATCGGTCCAAAGTCCTGTGCCTCATCAATAAAAACCTGTCCAAATTCTTCATCTGGCTTTCTTTGTAGTGCTCTATAATAAATGAGAAGCATCGCGGCAACATCATACACATCAAAAATACCGCGTGAAATCTGTTCTATGACGGAATCCATATTAATATAGTATGCCTTTCCATAGATTTCGAGAAATTGCAAATACAAGTTGACTACAGTTCCTTTATAACAATAATTTGAAAAATAATTTTTGTATTGGACAAGTTTTTTCTTGTATATTCCAATCTCCTCACGCCCTTGACACTGTAACTTAATACGGGTGCGTAGACGCTCATCTAAGGTCACCAAAAGTCGATTGATGGAATAGCTCGGATTTCCATTAATAAAATCATCATTATTTTTCTGTGACAACAGCATACCAAGTTCCTCATCATACACCACACAATTGCCAAGAATATGCTCCCGCAATCTCTGCATATGTTGTTCTAACTCTGACGCAAACAACATCTTGCTCTTCCATGCAAGTTTTGGCGACGGCGATACTACTTGATACTTTTTCTTCCATTCTTTTTTTAATAAATGAATTAACAGCTCATCCATGCGCATGTGCTTCACATCATATACATCTAATTCCGGAAGCCCGCCTGTGATGTAGTCAATCAGAATATCACTCCCTCCTACGATACAAAATTCATTGGAGGTAAAACGCTCTTTGTAATTGTACATAATATAGGAAATTCGATGCATTGCCACTGTCGTTTTGCCGCTCCCCGCAACTCCCTGTACAATGACATTATGAAATGGACTCTCTCGTATAATCTCGTTTTGTTCCTTTTGAATCGTGGCAATAATATCTCCTAGTACGGCATCTCGGTTTTTGCTTAGATACTTTACAAGCAGCTCATCATTTGCCGCCACATCACTGTCATAAAATCCCTGTATACGTCCTTCTTCAATATCATATGTGCGTTTTAGATTTAGGTCTATATGATACTCACGACCCTTGCCGTCACTATGACTGTCGGGGATGTTGTAGGTCCCCTTTCCTAATTCATTCTCGTAATACACTGTAGAAATCGGTGCCCGCCAATCCACAATCTCTACATCAATCTTATTGCGCAGGACACCATGCTTTCCAATATAGATTGATTCAAATAACCGCTCGTCTAAATTGCGATAATCAATCCTTCCAAAAAATGGTTTGTCATACGCTGCCTGATTTTTATTTAACTGGTTCAAACTGTGCTCCTCAAGGCTTCGGGAGGTCATCATTTGACCGTAAAGCTCCACATTACCACTCTGTACCTCGTCAAACAGCGCCTCTGTCTCCTTGTGGCGCTTCTCGTATTGCTGCTCATACTCTGCTATATTTGAGGCAATCAGTTCTCTACATTCCTTTAAGTGTACCATTTCTTGCTGCCACTCTTTACTCTTTGTCATTTTGTAATCCGACATATCATACCCATACCTTTCTAAGAACTTTTGTCCTTTCCCATTTACAGGGTTTGTATACGTACTTCCCATTGTGGGGTTGCGTATTGTGATTGTTCTGTTATAATTCTGTCATGTTTGCATACATAACAGAATTGAAGGTTCCTTTTCACAGGCAATATCAGTTAATTAAGAAGATTTTCCAGACTATGGCACCATAAAAAATTTAAGAACAAAAGCAAAACACAGAAAAACTCAAACTTATTTTCAGCCTGTTTTTTGGAATTTGGTCTTAACTAACTGACATTACCTGTGAAAAGTAACGAACCGTTACCTCTATTATATAATTTTATTAAAAAACTACTAGACTTATATTTTTAGTTATGTTATAGTGTTATATAGAGTTGTAATAAAAAAACACTTTAGGCGCCTAAAGTGTTTTTTATTCTGTGTTATGTAAAACCTAAACGACAGTAAAATTTATTGCTGTCTAACTCACAATGAAAGTACGCTGCTAATACCTCTTTGGTATTTGGGAATAAATTTCTTTTTCTTAACTCTATCACATAAAGTCGCTTTCCTAATCTTTCATCAGTATTTTCTCCCTTGACTTCTCTCTCATACCCTTAATCGTTGGCAATCCATACTTCTTATCAAATTTACACAAACCACATTCACAATAAATTTTCCTTTTTGCGTGCTGTCTGAGGACACCAATCAAGCCCATACGCTGCATTGTTAATACGCTTCTTCCTTTGTATTGTCTTATTTCTCACATACCTCCGATATCCTATTCCTCTCCAATTTATTGTCATAATAGAGTCGCCCTTGATATTATTTTCACCCTGTAGGCACCTATCAAAGAAAAACACCTATAGGATACATATACGGACTCTTATATTTATATATCTTATCATTCATTGTCTCCAATCAAACTTATTTAACTTATCTACAATTTCACAGGATTTACCTGCTCTATATCAAAGTTTTTAAAAGTCTATTTAGCTATATAATTAGCAAAATACAATTCATTCTCTGCAAAATAAAAACACCACAACACCATACATCTGGTATTTGTAGCGTTCTTAATGGGTTGGCTGTCTAAAACAGTCAACAGCTCGTAGGGGAATCGAACCCCTGTTTTCGCCGTGAGAGGGCGACGTCTTAACCGCTTGACCAACGAGCCATAATAATATCAAATATAAATAAAAACAGCTCGTAGGGGAATCGAACCCCTGTTTTCGCCGTGAGA
>JAAZZQ010000079.1 GCA_014239155.1 Lachnospiraceae bacterium
AAAGAAAAAGAGTTAAATATAAGGTGTTGATTATATAACGGGGAAAGATTATTTTCAAATCCCGATATATATAAATAGGATTGCGGCAGGGAAGCCGTAGAATATAATTTCAAGGAGGAAAATTATATGGTAGTACAGCATAACTTAAAGGCAATGAATTCCAACAGAATGTTGGGCGTAACACAGAAGACAGTAGCAGGTTCCACAGAGAAGTTATCTTCTGGCTACAAGATCAACCGTGCAGCAGACAATGCAGCAGGGCTTTCTATTTCAGAAAAAATGAGAAAGCAGATTAGAGGTTTGACACAGGCATCTGCAAATGCAGAGGATGGTATCTCCTCTGTACAGACAGCAGAAGGTGCTTTGCAGGAAGTTACAGATATGCTTCAGAGAATGAACGAGCTGGCAGTACAGGCAGCAAACGGCACAAACTCCGTGACAGATCGTCAGTATATTCAAGATGAGGTAGACCAGCTAGTGACAGAGATCGACCGTGTTGCAGAGACAACCAAGTTCAACGAGACATATCTGCTAAAAGGCGATGGCACAAAGGCAACTTCCAAGGTATACACTACGAATTATGCAGTGACCTACACAGCAAATCAAGGAACGAATAAAGGCACTGGCAAAGTAGAGCATAATGTGAACTATACAGGTACTTCCAATGTATACTTTGCAAATTCTGCATCCATCAAGGCAGGTAATTCAAGCTCGCCGGTGTCTGCAGATGTGATTAAGAAGGGCGATGATGTGACAAAGTATCTTGCTACAGCGACAGAGGGCAAGAATGGTCAGCTCACAGCAGCAACAGGGAATACGGATTATATTGCATTTAAGAATGTTGATACATCAACATTGACAATTGATAACACTGCTGCGGCAGCAGGAACAAAACTCAATTATAAGGATGGGGTTCTTGCTGCACAACATGATGCATATATCCTCGATACAGAGACAAATTCTATTATCAGAGTAAAAGGCGGAGAAAATCTGGTGGATTATATGAATGTGTCTGATGATGAGGCATCTGTATCTATGAAGGATCAGTACAGACTTCTTGATGAAGCGCAGGTTCATACAGGTGGTACTGAAGTTTTGTCAGCAGCGGCAGGTGGTTCACTGGGACATGATATTGCAACGACTACCACAGATCTTGATGCCACAAAAGATTACAAACTTGCGGAGTCTGCTAAGAAGCTCTATGATGCAGATGGCAAGGAGGTATCTGGTGTGGCGCTCAACAAATACTTTGATGAGAATGGTCAGTATATGGGCGGATTGTATGCAGACGTACAGGCTACGAAGGAAGTTACAAGTACATCTACAGACGATGAGACAAACATTAGTAAATATATTACTAAGAACTATGCAGATGTGACAGCAGACTTAAGCTTTAGCCTTCATGTAGGTGCAGACTCCGCAAGAACAAACAAGATTCAGACTAATATCCAGTCAATGTCTTCCGCAGCGCTTGGGATTAACAAACTTTCTAGCAAATTGGTGGGAATTGTGGATGAATCTGGTGACAATGCAACAGATGCAATTGATGTGATTGCAGACGCATTGCAGAAGGTATCGACACAACGTTCTGCTCTCGGTGCAGTACAGAACCGTTTAGAGCATACAATCAAGAATTTGGATAACGTTGTAGAGAATACAACAAGTGCAGAGTCCTCTATCCGTGATACCAATATGGCAGAGGAGATGGTCAAATATTCCAACGCTAATATTCTTTCACAGGCGGGACAATCAATGCTCGCACAGGCGAACCAGTCTAATCAGGGTGTGCTTGCAATCTTAGGATAAGGTTTTCTTAGGATAAAAGTTAATTTAGGAAAATTTTCACACAGTATCTGATAATGGGGAGTTAATCGTATGATTGACTCCCTGTTTTTATGCGCAGACCCGTGCAGAGGAAATATGCCACTAAAGTGGCGCACGGGTCGCGCGGCGAGTAGAGGAAGTACCCTTTCCTACTCGATTGTACAGACTCGTACACATAAGTAGGGAACATAAATAGTTGCTTTTGTTTGTTTATTTCCAATATTTAAAAAAATATACAATAAATTTAAAATTCAACCTAAAGTAATGTGAATTTGCACCGATATATATATCAGAAGTTAGGTAAAAAACACTTCATAAAAATTAAATATTGGTGTTGTATAGGATGCGTGAAGAAATGTTCGGGCTGCAGACGAATTGGATTCCGTATCATAATCTTGAATAGTTCATTAGATAATAGAACGAATCAGGAAAAACCAAAGCGGCATGGAAGCCGTGGAGCAAATGATGATGAGGAAAGCTCACATCATATTTCAAGGAGGAAATAAGTATGGTAGTACAGCATAATCTTAAAGCAATGAATTCTAACAGGATGTTGGGCATTACACAGAAAACGGTAGCGGGCTCAACAGAGAAATTATCTTCTGGTTACAAAATCAATCGTGCAGCAGACAATGCAGCAGGTCTTTCAATTTCCGAAAAAATGAGAAAACAGATTCGTGGACTGACACAGGCATCTTTAAACGCTGAGGATGGTATTTCCTCTGTGCAGACAGCAGAAGGTGCACTTCAGGAAGTTACCGATATGCTTCAGAGAATGAATGAGTTGGCAGTTCAGGCAGCAAACGGAACAAATTCCGTGACAGACCGCCAGTATATTCAGGACGAGGTTGATCAGCTTGTCACAGAGATCGATCGTGTTGCAGAGACAACCAAGTTCAATGAGACATATCTTTTAAAGGGCGATGACACGAAGGCTACAACAAAAGTTTATACAGCAAACTTTGCAGTGACCTACACCGTAAATCAGGGTACGAATGCAAAGGATACTGCAGGTGCAGACGCAGTGAAGCACAATGTAAATTATACAGGTGATTCCAATGTTTATTTTGTAAACACAGCCTCTGTTAAAGCTGGTAATCCCAGTATGCCGATTACAGCAGATGTGATTGGCAAAAATGATGATGTAACAAAATATATGTCAAAAACTACAGAAGGTCAAAATGGAAAACTGACTGCGGCAAGTTTTAATTCTAATTATACAGCATTTAAGAATGTTGATTTGTCAGCAGTAAAGGTAAGCTCAACAACTACAGGTTTGGCGGATGATGCGTTAGCTTATGTAGACGGAGTGCTTTCCGCGACAAATGATGCTTATATTCTTGATACAGAGACCAATTCTGTTATTCGTGTACAGAAAGGGCAGGATCTGTCAGAATACATGACTGTAAGTGATGATAAAGCTGCTGTGTCAATGAAAGAACAATATAGAATGTTAGACGAAGTAACACCTGAAACTGCTGCAGGTACATCAAGTGCGACTGGAGCACAATTAGGTACGACTACATTTGGACATAACGTAAATAAGACTAATGATATTGTAATTGGAGAAGAATTCCAACTTGCAGAATCTGCTAAAAAGCTTTATGATGCAGATGGCAAAGAGGTATCTGGAGTGGCACTCAACAAGTTTTTTGATGAGAATGGTCAATATACAGGTGGTCTTTATGCAGATTCACAGGCGACAAAGGCTGTATTGAGTGATGCGCAGGGTGCTACAGACGAGACAAAGATTGGCACTTATATTACGAAGAACTATGCAGATGTAACAGCAGATTTAAGCTTTAGCCTTCATGTAGGTGCAGATTCAGCAAGGACAAATAAGATTCATACAAATATTCAGTCGATGTCTTCCGCAGCGCTTGGCGTTAACAAACTTTCTAGCAAGCTGGTAGGTATTGTTGATGGCTCTGGTGATAATGCAACAGATGCGATTGATGTGATCGCAAATGCATTGCAGAAAGTATCGACACAGCGCTCCGCACTTGGTGCAGTTCAGAACCGTTTGGAGCACACAATTAAGAATCTGGATAATGTAGTGGAGAATACAACAAGTGCAGAGTCTGCTATCCGTGATACAGATATGGCGACAGAGATGGTAAAATATTCCAACGCAAATATTCTTTCACAGGCAGGACAGTCAATGCTCGCACAGGCAAATCAGTCTAATCAGGGTGTTCTTTCAATTCTAGGATAAAATTTTTGTGAGTTAAGGTATTAATACAGGGATTGCAGGATTGCGATCCCTGTCTTTATTTTATTTTTTAATGAACAGGGAAGTGATAAAGACAATCGTTTCAAGGAGGAAATAATATGGTAGTACAACACAATCTTAAAGCAATGAATTCAAACAGGATGCTGGGTGTAACACAAAAAACAGTAGCAGGTTCGACAGAGAAGTTATCCTCTGGCTACAAGATTAATCGTGCTGCAGACAATGCGGCAGGTCTTTCGATCTCTGAGAAAATGAGAAAACAGATTCGTGGATTGACACAGGCATCGGCTAACGCAGAGGATGGCATATCATCAGTGCAAACTGCAGAAGGAGCTTTGCAGGAAGTTACAGATATGCTTCAGAGAATGAATGAGCTGGCGGTACAGGCAGCAAATGGTACAAATTCCATTACGGATCGCCAATATATTCAGGATGAGGTTGACCAGCTAGTTACAGAGATTGACCGTGTCGCAGAAACCACTAAATTTAATGAGACGTATTTGTTGAAAGGGGACAATACAAAGGCGTCTACAAAGGTGTTCACTACTAACTATGCAGTGACCTATACCGTGAATCAAGGCACAAATAAGGCAGATGTAAAGTATAATGTGGACTATATAGGGGAAGCGAATCTTTATTTTGTAAATTCGACATCTGTGAGCAGAGGGAATCCAAGTACCCCAATTACAGCTGATATTATTAAAAAGGGTGATGATGTCACGAAGTATTTGCAACATGCAGAAAAAGAAAAAAATGGAAAGATAACAGCTGCATCGTTTAACAGTGATAGTTATGCAGTATTTAAGAATGCCGATGTACAAAAATTAGTGGTGGAGACGACTGCGGGGGCGCCTCAGCAGCAAACATTAAAATATATTGATGGACAGCTTACAGCTGGAAATGCTGCGTATATTCTCGACACAGAAACCAATGCAATTATAAAAGTTGGTGCAGGGGAAAGCTTGACAACATATATGGATGTCTCAGACGACAAACAGAGAGTTACAGTAAAGGAACAATATCGTCTTTTAGATGAGATCAGTCTGAACAAAACTGATATACCTACAGCAGGCGGCACCATTACAATCGGAACTACTTTGGGCAGCTTTGTGCCAGCAGTGGATGCGCATATGGCTACAGAATTTCGGCTTGCAGAGTCGGCTAAAAAGTTATATGATGCGGATGGAAAAGAAGTGTCTGGAGTGGCGCTGAATCAATATTTTGATGAAAACGGTCAGTACACAGGCGGGCTGTACGCAGATACACAAGCTACAAAGGCAGTGTTAAGTGATGTGCTTGGTGCGGATGAGGAGACAAAGATTGGCACTTACATTACTAAAAATTATGCGCAGGTAACTGCGGATTTAAGTTTCAGCCTTCATGTAGGTGCAGACTCAGCAAGAACAAATAAGATACAGACCAATCTTCAGTCAATGTCTTCCGCAGCACTTGGAGTTAATAAGCTTTCTAGTAAATTGATAGGGATTGTCGATGATTCTGGTGACAATGCAACAGATGCGATTGATGCGATTGCAAATGCATTGCAAAAGGTATCGACACAACGTTCAGCACTCGGTGCGATTCAGAATCGCTTGGAGCATACAATCAAAAATTTAGATAACGTAGTAGAGAATACGACAAGTGCAGAATCATCGATTCGTGATACAGATATGGCGACAGAGATGGTAAAATATTCCAACGCAAATATTCTTTCACAGGCAGGTCAGTCAATGCTTTCGCAGGCAAATCAGTCTAATCAGGGAGTACTTTCGATTTTGGGATAAGATATTGAATCAGGGATTGCATTATTGCAATCCCTGTTTTAAAATAAAAATGTATTTGTATTTTTACCGGAAAGGAAAGAGGGCTGTGAGATTATTATTTTATGAATGGAATTCATTGACACATCCATATATGTATAAGGCTTTGAAAGAGCAGGGAATTCATCTTGATATTGCAAGGATGCCATATAAACCAAGAATACCTGATGATCAGGACAAGTTTAAGGAGACGCTTGCACAGATGCTGGAAACACGAAGTTATGATGTGGTGTTCTCAATTAATTTTTTTGATGTGATTGCGGAGGTATGCAATGAGAAGGGGCGTCTCTATGTATCATGGAGCTATGATTCCCCTTCCCTTGGAGGAAAGTTAGAGACACATTTGTATGATACAAACAGGATTTTCCTTTTTGATTCGGCAGAGGTAGAACTTCATAAACTGCTTGGAAAGAAGAATGTGTACTATATGTCGCTTGCTGTGGATACAGAAGAACTGGGAACGATAAAGGGTACTCCTGAGGAGATAGAGAGGTATACTTCTGATATATCTTTTGTCGGTCAACTATATTCCACGCAGATTAAGGAACTAATGCCACTTTTGCAGCCATATTATGCAGGGTATCTAAGCGCTTTTGTGAATGCACAACTTAAGGTATATGGAATGGATATTCTTGGAGAACTGATCAATACCAGTATGCTTGATCTGCTAAAAACCCCGGAGTTTGAAAAAGGGCTATTACCATTTGCAGAGGAGCTTGGACTTTACGAAGAGACAATCTGTTCCCAAGTTTTAAAGGTATTTCTGCAAAGAGCCGTTACAAATAAGGAACGGGTTTTGATGTTGTCTATGTTATCGCGGTATTATCCTGTAAAACTGTTTTCTAATGACAAACAGGAGGAAGCGCTTAAAAATGTACAATTTTGCGGCGGGGTGGAGTATTTCAGGCAAATGCCAGTTGTGTTTAAGCATAGTAAGATTAATCTCAATATTACTATGCGTTCTATTTTGAAGGGAATGCCACAGCGCTGTCTTGATGTTATGGGATGCAGAGGATTACTAATGACAAATTATCAGGAGGATATGTTTGAATATCTTGAAGATGGCAAGGACTTGATTGTGTATTCAGATATTGGGGATGCAGTCGAAAAGGCAGGGTTTTACTTAAAGCATGAGGAGGCTGCGGACAAGATTAGAGAGAGTGGCTATCAGAAGATGAAGCAGTGCTTTAACTATAAAGGACAACTTGAGAAGATTTGGAAACTCGCAGGTGTTAAGCTGTAAGAGGCGCATATGCATATAATTAGGAAAGGTAAGGCTAAAAAGAATGAGAGTATTGCAAAAAGATACAACAGACAGAAATCTTGGCATGAGACCACATACTTGTAAAATATGTGGGGCTCAGGGGAATTTTGCTTCGTATCTTGCACGAGAAATGATGAAAAATACAAGAGATGAATTTGAATATTTTGTCTGTGGAGATTGTGACTGTCTGCAAATTGCCGAGATACCAGATGACCTAGGAAAATATTATGGAGAGAATTATTATAGTTTTGCGTTAAAGGAGCAAGCGGACTATCAGTATGAAAAACCAGTGAACTGCAATTACAAAATACTTGATGTAGGTTGTGGGAGTGGCGCATTTCTTTTCGCGCAGGCGCAGGGAGGCTGTGGAAATCTGTATGGGTGTGATCCATTTCTGGAACATGACATTCAGTATGGTGACAGAGTGCATATTAGGAAGTGTTCAATTCATGAGATGGATGGAGATGGAACTTTTGATGGAATACGCATGGGAGATTCCTTTGAGCATATGACTGACCCACTGGAGGTATTGTTGAGTGTTCGGCGGTTATTGGCACCATCAGGAAAATTATGGATGTCAATTCCTACGTATCCTAATGCGGCGATGCAGATGTTTGGTACACATTGGTATCAACTTGATGCGCCAAGACATATCTTTCTGCACTCTATTAAAAGTTTGAAATTTTTAGCACAGAAAAGTGGGTTAAGAATTACGGATATAGTGTATGACTCTAATGATTCACAATTTATACGAAGCTTTTTCTATGAGCGTGGTGTGCCTTTTCATGAAATTACAGCCGAATTGGTCTATGAATATTTTACGAAGGCAGATTTGCTAAAAATGGAGCAGTCGGCAAAGGAATTGAATAGAAAAGGCTTTGGGGATCATATGAATGTGACTTGGGCTAGAGATTAAAGGAAAGGTATGGTTTGACGATGAAGCTATTATATCTGGAATGGGGATATCCATATGATTCTGATATACAGAAAGCATTTGCGGAGAAGGGAACAGAATTGTATCAGTGGAAACTTTCAACAGAAGTGAATTGTAATTTGTATCCAAGACTTAGCAGGGAGGAGTTAGAACAACTTCTGCGAATTTTGGAAGAGCAGAAGCCGGATATGGTGTTTAGCATTAATTTTATTGCGCAAATTTCGGATTTTTGCCAACTAAATAATATATTGTATGGTAGCTGGGTATTGCAATTGCCGAACTTGGATTTATTGACAGTCTCTGTACAGAACAGTTGTAACCGAATTGCGATCTGCGACAGCTTTTTGGTGGAAAGACTTAGCAGACAAGGAATAGCAAATTTGTTTCTGCTTCCTGACGCAGTTGCAGAATGTCATAGAGTAAAGAGAGATATTGTCCGTCCATGTTGTTATATTGGACAGGTTCCGTTTTGTTATGATGATACACCTTATGGACCAAATCGAAGAGGCATTTCTGATAACACATTAGGGTATCTTGCAGGTATGGCACACTGTCAGAGAGTTCTGTATGGCGCTACTATGTTGGAAGAGATTTTAATTGGGACAGCGGCGTCAGAACTTATGGAAAGGTATCCACGACCGGATCAAGTATTAGCACAGTTTCATAAATTGTATTTGACGGAGGCATATGCTGCGCCGGAAGTAACACGATTAGAGCAAATTATCTTGCTGCAAAATATGAGTACTGGAGTAAATATTGATGTTTTTACAGATGGAGTGTTTCCAGATTGTACAGGCAAAATTTACCCTTATAAGGAAACAGAACAAGAACGCAGGGAAGTATACGGTTCTACAATTGTAAATATTGTTCAGAATGATAGAAACCTACATGATGGTATTCCGCGTCAAACGCTGGAAATTATGGCAACTGGTAATTTTGCGTTGGTAAATTATCAGAAAGATTATGGATATTTTTTTGAGCAGGGTGAGACAATTGTCTGCTATGGAGATCGGCTTGAGCGCGCACAGCTTTTTAATAAATATGGCATGGACCCAGAATTGCGGAACAAAGTATGCGATGCTGCGTTTGAGGCAGTGCGCTCAGGGCATACCTATGCACACAGAGTAAACTTTATGTTAAACAATTGGTTTCAATAGGAAGTGGGGAATAAAATATGTCAAAGGTGCCTGTATCAGTGTGCATCATAGCAAAAAATGAAGAGAAGTATATTGAAGAGTGTCTGAAACATTTACAACCTTATGGTTTTGAGATTATTGTGACCGATACAGGATCAACTGATCGCACAAAGGAAATTGCACAAAAGTATGCGGACAAAGTGTTAGATTTTCGATGGATTAATGATTTTAGTGCCGCCCGTAATTTCTGTGCATCTCATGCGTCGAACAATTGGATATTGGTGCTTGACTGCGATGAATATATGACACAGATGGATGTCAATATATTACAAAGTTTTATGCACAAATATCCGAGATATACAGGAACAATGCGATTGAAGAATCTTGTCTATAAGCAGGATGGATCAGGCGGTTATGGAACAGATGATGTGACAAGAATGTACAATAGAAAATTTTATGGATATGAGAATCCAATTCATGAGCAAATATGCTCTAAAAACATTTCTGAAAGGGACAAGGAAATGCCTTGTTTCTTAATACCGGCGGAAGTGATTCACCACGGTTATGCAGTCAGTCCAGAAGAGATGGAGAAGAAACAGCATAGAAATCTTGCGATTTTGTATGAGTCCTTAGAAAAGACGCCAGATAACCCTTATCTTCTGTTTCAGATAGGTCAGTCGGAATTTATTCTAAAAAATTACGAGAAAGCAATCACATATTACGAGAGGGGATTATCTATGAAACCACCTCTCAACTATACTTATGTGCAGATTATGATTATATCGCTTGCAAGGGCGTATGTACAAGTTGGGCGGGAAGCGGATGCACTAGCATGTATGAACCAATATGAGACGCAGTGCAAGACGGCTAAATTTACTTTTACACATGCGGCGGTCTATATGGATAATGGACAGCCACTTAAGGCATTACTATTGTATATCAAGACTACATTAATGCCAGATGTCGACACTCTTGGCGAAAATTTACTTCACTGTTATGAGTATATTATTCGTATTTATCGTGATATGGGAGAGGAAAAGATGGCAGCAATGTTTGAGGATAAATATGAAACTTGTAGGAAAGAAAAGGAAAGAATTCTGAATTTTTAAACAATAACTCCAACATTTACAGAAAATTTATAAAAATATCTGATTTTTAGTTGAATTTTAAGTCTAAATATGCTATAGTACAAATGTGGAAATGGTAAATTCCACAGGCTGTAACAATATAGACGCGGCAAGGAAGCCGGATTTATCATTTTCAAGGAGGAATAGATATGGTAGTACAGCATAATATGCAGGCAATGAATTCAAATAGAATGTTGGGTGTGACACAGAAAACACTGTCAGGTTCTACGGAGAAGTTATCATCTGGTTATAAGATTAACCGCGCGGCGGACAATGCTGCGGGACTTTCTATATCAGAGAAAATGCGCAAACAGATTCGCGGATTGACACAGGCATCAATAAATGCCGAGGATGGAATTTCGTCAGTACAGACTGCAGAGGGAGCATTGCAGGAAGTCACAGATATGCTTCAGAGATTGAATGAATTGGCTGTACAGGCTGCGAACGGTACGAATTCCGTAACGGACCGCAGTTATATCCAAGATGAGATTGACCAACTGGTTACAGAGATCGACAGGGTTTCAGAAACAACAAAATTTAATGAAATATATCTGCTCAAGGGCGATGAAACAGAAGAGAGCTCTAAAATGTATATGATTAATTATACATTCACTTATGCTATGAATCATGGATCGAATTTTGGTGTCTATGATCCAAATCATCCCGGTGGAGCAGGTGTGCCAAGAAATGATGGTGTGGAGCATAGGATTAAATATACAGGCAATGATCCGCTATATACTGTGAATGATGCCAAGGCACTGACTGCTGGGACGAAGGGGACTCCTGTAACAGCAGAGATTGTTAAGAAGGGTGATGAATTCACAAAATATCTGGCGTCAGTAAACGAGGATAAAGCAGCTGGTGCAAGTACGACAGGAAAAGTATCAGGCGCTTATAAAAATATGGATTATGGTATTTTTAAGGCGGCAAATGCGTCAGATTTGAAAGTAAACAGTACAGGAACAAATGCAGATTTAAAATATGAAAATGGTGTGCTGAGTGCTCTGCCCAAAAATGGTGTGGCAGGCAGCGCAGATGCTTATATTATGGATATGCAGAACAATTGCATCATTAGAATTCCGGGAGGAGAAGATCTGTCAGACTATATGAGTGTTGAAAACACAGGTGGAGGTATGACAGTACGCATGAAAGATCAGTATCGGTTGCTGGAGGAAGTGAAGGTGGATGTCCATGCAGATGGTAGCTCCTGTAGAGTAGATTCTCATGGCACATCTGTAGGAAAAGTTCCAGGAACTTCTCTAGCATCACGGCTTAAGGCCAATCAGGAAGCAACGGATATTCATGCTAAGACAGAGCTGCAGCTTATGAAGGAAGATGCAAAACTCTATGATGCAAACGGTCATGTGGTTTCGGGAATAGCACTCCGTAAGTATTTTGACAAAAATGGGGAGTATATAGGAGGACTATTTTATGATGCACAAGCTTCCAATGCTGTTTACAGAGATGAGGATGGAAAGCACTATTATGGATATGATAAAATTTCCCGTTATATCACTAAAAATTATACGGAAGTTGCTGCGGATTTGAACTTTAAGTTACACGTTGGAGCAGATTCTGACAGAACAAATAAGATTTCCGCAAATATTCGTTCTACTTCTTCAGCGTCTCTTGGTGTGAACCGGTTGAGACGTAATGCCATCGGTATCGTAGATATGGATGGAGAGAACGCAACAGATGCGATTGATGTTATTGCAGAAGCAATTCAAAAAGTATCAACGTAGCGTTCTGAACTTGGTGCAATCCAGAATCGTTTAGAGCATACAATTAAAAATTTAGACAATGTAGTGGAGAATACGACAAGTGCAGAGTCGGCAATCCGTGATACAGATATGGCGACAGAGATGGTCAAATACTCCAATAGCAATATTCTTGCACAAGCGGGACAGTCAATGCTTGCGCAGGCAAACCAGTCGAACCAAGGTGTACTCTCAATCTTAGGATAACGATAAAAACCGGTCTGTAGACCGGTTTTTATCGTTATTCAAGAAGAGATATTGCGTTGTACTAGTACAGTGCGGTGGCTACGGTGACTGACGACAACGCGGTACTGACGCAAAAGGCAGGTATATATTATTCGATTATTAATACAATACTGTACTAGTGTAGTGACCGGTTTATACTTAGTAAAATAGTTCTTCCATATATTGCCCTCCCATGTTATACTAAAAAGAAACGGTGGTGGCGATTATGGCAAGACCTAAAACTTACATTATTAAGCTCAGTGATGATGAAA
>JAAZZQ010000072.1 GCA_014239155.1 Lachnospiraceae bacterium
CGACGAGGTAGATAGGATATAGATGGAAGTACAGTAATGTATGAAGTAGAATATTACTAATAGGTCGAAGGCTTATCCTGAAAGGTATGGAGAAGGAAATGTTGAAGAGAATTAATTTTTGTGTTCGGTTTTGAGGGAATAAATTTTATGACCTTAATATGAGAAGATGGCGAAGTAGCTCAGTTGGCTAGAGCACGCGGTTCATACCCGCGGTGTCGAGGGTTCAAATCCCCCCTTCGCTATTTTTTATTTTATAAAAAATTGTAATAGTGTATATGTTAAAGATAGGAATGCTTGTACATAACAGCACGTTCTTTTTATTTCTAAAAAATATTGACTTTACGCTGTAAAAGTGATAAAATTTGATAGTATTCAATTAGAACTATGAGCTGACTTGTTCTGCAAATCATTCCATTTGATGCAGACAAGTCAGTTTTTTTAGGCGTATGTAGAGTACATAAATATTTTTATTGGAGGTTTAAGACATGAACAATGGTACAGTAAAGTGGTTTAATGCTCAGAAAGGTTATGGATTTATTACAAATGAGGGTACAGGAGAGGATGTATTTGTCCACTTTTCAGCGATTGTATCTGATGGGTACAAGACTCTTGAGGAAGGGCAAAAAGTTACTTTCGATATCGAGCAGGACCCAAAGAATAGTTCTAAGCTTAGAGCTACAAATGTAGTACTTGCATAATGTGCAGGTGTTATATCGTGGAAGAAAACAAACCCCTTCTGGCAGTTGCGTCTGTCAGAAGGGGTTTGCTTTTATGCACAGACTCGTGCAGAGGAAATATGCCACTAACGTGGCGCATAGGTCGTGTGGCGAGGTAGAGGAAAAATTTTCCCTTACTCCATTTAAAATTAGAAGAGCTTGTCAATTCGTTCCATTGCTTTAATTGTGCTATTGTGTGTTCCGAACGAAGTGAGACGGAAAAATTTTTGGCCGTTTTTGCCAAAGCCTGCACCTGGGGTTCCGACTACTTGAGCATTGTTTAGTAGGTAATCAAAGAAATCCCAAGAATCCATATCATTAGGGCATTTAAACCAAATATAAGGAGAGTTGACCCCACCATAACAAGAAATGTTCTTTTTGGTAAGACTATTCATAATTATATGTGCATTTTCTTGATAATATTTAATGTTCATTTTACATTGGGACATCCCTTCAGGGGAGAATACCGCCGCTGCGCCTCTCTGAACAATATAGGATACGCCGTTAAATTTTGTGGTTTGACGACGATTCCACATCGCGTTTACAGAGATTTTGGCACCAGCCGAAGAAAGAAATGTTAAATCTTCTGGAACGATTGTGTATCCGCATCGCGTTCCGGTAAAACCCGCCGTCTTTGAAAGAGAGCAAAATTCAATTGCACATTTTTTTGCACCTTCTATTGCATAGATACTTCTTGGAAGGGTTTCATCTGTTATAAAGCATTCATAGGCAGAATCATATAGGATAATAGCATTGTTCTTTAGAGCGTAATCAACCCATTTTTTTAACTGCTCTATATTATATGCTGCACCTGTTGGATTGTTTGGGGAACAAATGTATATAATATCAGCATGAACGTTAAAGTCCGGCATCGGCAGAAAGTCGTTTTCTTCGTTGGCGTCGATATAAACGATATTTCTGCCATTCATTAAATTAGTGTCAACATATACTGGATAGACCGGATCAGGTATCAGAACGATATTGTCCGTGTCAAAAAGGTCTGTAATATTTCCGGTATCGCTTTTGGCACCATCGGATACAAATACTTCACAAGGATGAAGAGTGACATTGTTTCTGTGATAATAATCGACAATTGCGTTTCGCAGAAAGTCATAGCCTTGCTCAGGACCATAGCCTTTGAAGGTTTCGGCACTTGCAAGTGCGTCAACACCTTTGTGGAGTTGTGAAATAATCTCAGAACCAAGCGGAAGTGTCACATCACCGATACCTAGACGAATAACTTTCTTGTCAGGATTTTTTTCAGTATAAGCATTGACACGGTGCGCTATTTCAGAGAAAAGATAGCTTTCTTTTAGATGAAAATAGTTTTCATTGAATTTTGGCATAATAGATTCCTCCTTTATAGTTGTCCTTAATAGGAACACTATTGTAATCATAACTGTATTGCATATATTTGTCAATTATGAGATGAATTATTGAAAAAATTGATTGAATATGATAAGTTTATTCGAGAGGAATAGAAGACAGATTTGAGAGGAGTAAAATAATGTATGATAAAGAAATAGGCGACGCAAAAAGAGTAGTCGCAGAATTTTTGGGTCAGATACAACTTAAGCGTGGAAGTTTAGTTGTGATAGGATGCTCTACGAGCGAGATTGCTGCACATGGTATAGGTTCCTATTCTAATGCAGAGCTTGGGGAAGCCGTTTTTGTGGCTCTGTACGAAGAATTGATAAAAGCCGGGCTGTCGGTCGCTGCACAGTGTTGTGAACATTTGAATAGAGCCTTAATTATGACAGAGAAAGATGCAGAACGTTTTGGATATGAGATTGTGAATGTGATACCGCAACCAAAAGCGGGAGGTTCTTTTTCTACTGCGGCATGGAAGCATATGGAAAATCCAGTTGCTGTGGAACAAGTACAGGCTCATGCTGGTATTGATATTGGAGACACGTTGATTGGCATGCATTTAAAGTCAGTTGCAGTGCCAGTTAGAATTGAGCATCCTATGATTGGCGCCGCGCATATTGTATGTGCAAGAACCCGTCCTAAATATGTAGGAGGTGGCAGAGCATATTATAATGAGGATTTGGAATAATAGTTCTTTAAATTTTTAAACTTTTGTGAAAATGTCTTTTCTAAAGTGGTGGATATGTGTTATAATCGGTATGTCTGTATAATAAAAGCAGATGGTTATTTTGCTCACTGGTATAATGGTATCATTGGTTGAGACAGGATGATACAGCAGTTTGTGCTGAATTTACAGGATATGTCTGTGCAATACGAAAGGGTAACAAATGCTGCGGGATAAAATAGACTTGGATGAGAGCGTAGAGACAAATGATAGGATAACAGAGGCAAGGAAACTAGGTTTTATTGATATTTTGGTTCCAGTACTTACACTGATAACGATAGTCAACTGTATTGTGATATTGATATTGGTGATGAATATTGGAAAAAAGGTAAATGGATTGGAACAGCGTTTGTTGCTTTTAGAGAAAAAGGCACTCTATGAAGAGTATGAAGCTGTAAAGGATAAAAATCAGATGGTGGTTGACGATAGTGGAAATTCTTCTGAGGTGTCAGAAGTGGCAGATATTGTAGCAGTGGCTGAACTGGAAGATACTTATAAATGGAATGGCAGTGAAGACAGTGCGTCTGATATAAGGAGAGTATATCTAACATTTGATGACGGACCAAGTATCAATACAGACAGAATATTGGATATTCTTGCACAGTATGGCGTGAAGGCAACATTTTTTGTTGTTGGCAAGAATGGCTATACAGAGCAATATCAGCGGATTGTTGAGGAAGGGCATACGCTTGGTATGCATTCGTACAGCCATAGATATAGTGAAATATATGCTTCGTTGGACGCATATAAAGAAGATTTGACAAAGCTTCATGATTTTCTGTATGAACTTACAGGAGAAGATTGTAATATTGTGCGGTTTCCCGGAGGCAGCAGCAATACCATTAGCAAAGTGGATATGCAAGAGCTAATCCATTATCTAAATCAGGAGAATATGGTGTATTTTGACTGGAATGTTTCGAGTGGTGACGCGTCTGGAGAAAGCAAAAATGCAGATCAGATTGTGAACAATGTTCTGAATCAGATTGACAAATATAATAATGTGGTGATTTTATTTCACGATGCAGCAGGAAAAGGGACAACAGTAGATGCCTTATCTGAGATTATAGAAAAGATATTAGAGTCTGATAACACTGTTATTTTGCCAATATCAGAAGACACTATAAAAGTACAACATTTGCACGAATAGTTTAGAATTTTGCAGGGAACCGTAATTTGGCGATTGTTTAGACATCAATGAAATTTGAGGTTAGGTTGCCATTTTAGTACAATACTATATAAAAATTGGAGGAGAAGTTATTATGGGTTTTTTTCAGGATTTAAAGCAGGATTTATCACAGACAGTAAATGATCTGGAAGCAGATGATGCGATGAGCGGACTGAATCTCGGCAATGCAGAAGAACAGTCTTCGGAGGATTTATTTGGTGCTGCGGAAGATACTGACTTTGCGGATCTTGAGGCTATGCTAAAAAAGAATGTGGCTGCACTTGATGATGAATCGGTAAAACCGGCAGATCTTCAAGAGAGTACAATGCAGGCGGATATCAATGCAGCGGCAATAATGGATACAATAAATAGTGAATCAGAAATAGATGTGAATTCCTCCGCCGAGTTGGAACAGGAAACAACAGAAACAGCAGGGGCGGCAGTAATTGAGCAAGAAATAGAGAACGAACAGGTATTGAATGTGGAGGAGCAAAATCCAGAGGAATCTGTGGAGCCATCTTTAGCGGCAGCATCTATAGATAACTTTGAGACAAGTGCGGCGTCGGCAGACACGGCAGTTATTACTTCCAGAATGAGTATTATCGGCGATGTGACAAGCAGTGGCAGTATGAATCTGATAGGAACTGTTACCGGTAATATTGAAATTCTTGGAAAATTGAAGGTGACAGGCAGTATTACTGGCAATTCTACAGCGGCAGAGATTTATGCGGACTCAGCACAAATCAACGGGGAGATACGAAGCAGCGGCAGTGTAAAGGTTGGGCAGAACTCTGTGGTGATTGGAAATATTTTTGCGGCGAGTGCAGTGATTGCAGGTGCAGTAAAGGGAGATATTGATGTGCAGGGACCAGTTATTCTTGATACATCGGCGATTGTGGTGGGCAATATTAAATCGAAGTCTGTACAGATTAATAATGGTGCAATCATTGAGGGAATGTGTTCTCAGTGTTATGCTGATATTAGCCCTACAGCGTTTTTTGATGATGTGAAAAAAAGTAGGAAATTGGAGTAGAGCAGGAGCTGAGAGAATATGAAAAGAATATTGTTAAAGCTGAGCGGAGAAGCGCTTGCGGGGGACAAAAAAACGGGATTTGATGAAGCTACAGTATTGGCAGTTGCAAAACAGGTAAAGGAGATTGTGGATACTGGGGTACAGACGGCAATTGTGATTGGCGGTGGAAATTTTTGGCGAGGAAGGACAAGTGAGACAATTGATCGCACAAAAGCAGATCAGATTGGCATGCTTGCTACGGTTATGAATTGTATTTATGTATCTGAGATTTTTCGGTATTTAGGTATGGGAACTGAGATATTTACGCCGTTTTCATGTGCTTCTTTCACAGAAGTTTTTTCAAAAGATAAGGCACTGTCAGCACTCAGTGCGAATAAGGTTGTATTTTTTGCAGGAGGTATTGGTCATCCATACTTTTCAACTGATATGGGCACTGTCTTGAGAGCTGTTGAAATTGAGGCGGATATGATTCTCTCTGCGCGGGCTGTGGATGGCGTTTATGACTCTGATCCGAAGCTCAATAAAGAGGCAAAGAAATATAGTACAATTCCAATTAGGGAAGTGGTAGACAAACAGCTTGGTGTGATGGATCTTGCGGCGGCAGTGCTCTGTATGGAAAATAAAATGCCAATGACCATCTTTGGATTAAATGAGGAAAACAGTATTATCAATACAGTAAAAGGAAAATCAAACGGCACTGTAATTACAGTCTAAAATTCCGCAGAGACAGATTACTGGAGCTATCGATTTAAAGTAAAATAAGAATCAGAAATTAGGAGGAGACAGAAATGGACGCAAGAGTAAAAACATATGATGACAAAATGCAAAAAGCACTTGATTTTCTTTTATCAGATTATCAGACAATTCGTGCAGGACGCGCAAATCCACATGTACTTGACAAGTTAAAGGTTAATTATTATGGCACGCCGACCCCTATCCAGCAAGTTGGCAATATCACTGTTCCGGAAGCTAGGATGATTCAGATTGCACCGTGGGAGAAAAGTTTAATCAAAGAAATAGAAAAAGCAATCATGGCATCTGATATTGGTATTACACCAAATAATGACGGCGCAGTGATTCGTCTGGTATTTCCAGAATTGACAGAGGAACGCAGAAAGGATCTTGTGAAAGATATTAAGAAAAAGGGTGAAGAGTGCAAGGTGGCAGTCCGCAATATTAGACGGGATGCGAATGATTCATTTAAAAGGCTTGCAAAATCTGAGGTATCCGAAGATGAAATTAAAGATTTGGAGGATGCAGTTCAAAAACTTACAGACAAATATATTAAAGATGTTGACAAGGCAATCGAAGAAAAATCAAAAGAGGTGCTTACAGTATAAATGAACGGTAGGGGGGCGTGCATAAGGGATGTAGTGCCCTCCTGTTTTATGCACAGATTCGTGCAGAGGAAATAAGCCATTATGCGGCACGGGTTGTGCAGTGAGTAGGGAAGATAAGACTTCCCTGTTCGATTGCACATGGGCACCCAATGGAATATTGTCAGCGAAGCTGACGGATGCTCAGCGCGGCGAGTAGGGAAAAATATTCCCTGGTTGATACAGTACAGACCTATGCAGTGGAAGATAGAAAGGAAGTGTACTATGAGTGTACCAAATCATGTAGCAATTATTCTTGATGGAAATGGGAGATGGGCGAAGGCAAAAGGGCTTCCGCGTACTGCTGGGCATGTGCAGGGAGCAAAAACTGTCGAACAAATTTGTGAAGATGCATACAATATGGGAATTAATTATCTTACAATATATGCATTTTCAACAGAGAACTGGACGCGACCAGATAATGAAGTGGCAACTCTAATGAATTTGCTCAGAAATTATATGAAAAACAGCATCAAGCGGGCGCAGAAAAATAATATGTGTGTGCGGGTGATTGGTGATAAAACACAGCTTGCGGAAGATTTGCAGGTAAGCATCGCGGAACTAGAACAAGCAACACGAAATAATACAGGGCTTCATTTCCAAATTGCAATTAATTATGGGGGGCGTGATGAGCTAAGAAGGGCTGTCACAAAGTTGGCACAACAGGTAGCGATAGGCATTTTAAAACCAGATGAGATAGATGAGGATAAAATTACTTCTCTGCTTGACACAGTAGGGCTTCCAGATCCCGATCTGCTGATTCGGACATCGGGAGAGCAGCGAATCTCAAACTTTTTGTTGTGGCAGACTTCTTATGCAGAACTTTATTTTACATCGGTGTTGTGGCCGGACTTTGACAAAAATGAGCTTGCCAAGGCAGTGGAAGCTTATCAAAAGAGGGATAGAAGGTATGGGCTTGTGAAGGAGGAGTCATAAATGGCATCTAATATTCTTGGAAAAATAAGCAAGGAGCGAACAATTAGTGCAGTTATTATTGTCATAGCAGCGTTGGCGTCTATCCTCCCGGGAGGAATAATACTGGCAGTAGTGTTGTATGTGATTTCGATTATTGGCTTTTTGGAGTTGACAAAGGCATGCGGTGTCAGGGAGGGAGAGAGGCAAAGTGCCCTTGAAATTGTGGGAATTGCAGCGATTACTTGCTATTATCCAATCCTTTATTTTGTGCAGAATTCTTCATATGGCGTGATGGTTATTCTTTTGGCAATGATTGCAATGATGTCTGTGTATGTGTTTGGTTTTCCAAAGTATCATGCTAATCAGGTAATGAATGCTTATTTTGCATTAATTTATGCACCTGTAATGTTATCTTTTGTATTTTTGACGCGGCAGCTTGAAGACGGTATCTATCTGGTGTGGATGATTTTTATTAGTTCCTGGATATCAGATACGTTCGCTTATTTAACAGGTGTGATGATTGGAAAGCATAAACTTGCACCAGTGCTAAGCCCGAAAAAATCCATTGAGGGGTCAGTGGGTGGTATTGTGGGCGCTGCGCTGTTTGGTGCATTGTTTGGTGCATATATGGACAGCACGCTTGGACAGGAGCAGTATATAGTGATACTGACAGTGGTTGGCGGTGTTGGTTCTATTATATCGCAGGTGGGGGACTTGGCAGCGTCGGCTATTAAGCGAAATTATGAGATTAAGGACTACGGGAAATTAATACCTGGGCATGGTGGTATTATGGACCGATTTGACAGTGTGATTTTTACAGCGCCAATTACCTATTTTTTAATTACGATTCTTATGAATGGGCATGGATGAATTATTTTAGGAATATAATAAGGAGGAGAACTTTGTGAAGAAAATAGCAATACTTGGTTCTACGGGGTCAATTGGCACACAGACGCTTGAGATTGTGCGTGATAATCCAGATTTACAGGTGGTAGGATTGACTGCGGGAACAAATATTGATTTGTTGGAAAAACAGGTAAGGGAGTTTCATCCACGACTGGTTTCGCTGCAAAGTGAGACGGCTTGTAAGGAATTAAAAGTGAGATTGGCGGATATAGAGGTTCAGATCATACCTGGTATGGAGGGATTACTTGCCGTTGCAGAGATGGAGGACTCGGAGATTGTTGTGACTGCTGTTGTTGGTATGATTGGCATTCAGCCGACAATTGCTGCAATAAAAAAAGGAAAAGATATTGCCTTGGCAAACAAAGAGACATTGGTGACAGCAGGGCATATTATTATGCCGCTTGCCGCCAAAATGGGTGTGCTAATTCTGCCAGTTGACAGCGAACACAGCGCTATTTTTCAGTCATTGCAGGGAGAAAATAAAAATACAATCAGTAAACTTTTGATCACGGCATCTGGAGGACCATTTCGAGGACGAACTAGACAGGAGTTAGCGTTGGTGCAACTTGAGGATGCACTAAAACATCCGAATTGGTCTATGGGGCACAAGATTACAATTGATTCGGCGACGCTTGTCAATAAAGGGCTTGAGGTTATGGAGGCGAAATGGCTTTTTGATGTCAGTTTAGACCAGATTCAGGTGGTAGTGCATCCACAAAGTATTATTCATTCAATGGTAGAATATGTGGATGGCGGGATTATGGCACAGCTTGGAACGCCTGATATGAAACTGCCAATACAGTATGCACTGTTTTATCCAGACAGGCGTCCAATGGCAGGAAAACGAGTCGATTTCTATGCGCTTGGAAGTATTACTTTTGAGAAGCCAGACATGGATACTTTTGTGGGCTTAAGGCTGGCAATGCGGGCAGCAGAAAAAGGTGGTAGTATGCCAACAGTATTTAATGCGGCAAATGAGAAAGCGGTGAGTTTATTTTTAAATAAAAAGATTCAATTTTTACAGATTCCTGAAATAATTGAAATGTGTATGGATGCACATCACAGAATTGAAAATCCGAATGTGGAAGAGATTTTAAAGATAGAACAGGAAACTTATGAGTTGATTTATTCTAAGTTTATATAAAAGAAGTTATATTAGATTCTTTGAAAGTACAAAGTGTTTTTATAGAAAGGGAGTTATGCGACTTGCAATGATTTCGGTCGCAGGACGTTAATTTTGTAAGGAATTGTAGAAAGATAGGTGATACAAATTTATTTTTCTACAGTTTCTAAAGATAAAAATAGGGAGGAAAAAATAAGGAATGATTGTCACAATTATTGTATTTGTGCTAATTTTTGGGGTGGTGGTGATTGCGCATGAGCTTGGTCATTTTCTGATTGCAAAGCTGAATGGTATTACGGTATTGCAGTTTTCAATTGGTATGGGACCAGACATTATTAAATTTACAAAAGGCGGGACAAAATATGTACTCAAGTTGCTGCCAATTGGCGGTGCTTGTATGTTTGAGGGCGAAGATGGCATTTATTCAACTGCGTCTGACGGTGAAGAAAAAAAAGGACAGAAACCGGAGGGGGCATTTAATGATGCAAATGTTTGGGCGAGAATTGCAACTGTTTTTGCAGGACCATTCTTTAATATTATTCTTGCATTTTTGTTGTCGCTAATTGTGGTTGGTTTTTCCGGTGAGGTGATTCCAATAATTAATTCTCTGACAGAGGGATATCCAGCGTTGGAGGCAGGATTGCAGGAGGGAGATATCATCACAAGAATTGACGGAGAGCGTATCTACCTGCAAGGAGAAGTAACTTTTGCGTCTGCATTGAGCGGTGGGGAGCCGATGGAGATTGAGTATAAGCGGGATGGTGAGAAGTATACAACAATAGTCACACCAAAATTTAGCGACCAGGATAATCGGTATTACATTGGATTTACGATTGGAGAGACAATTAAATGCAAGGGATTGGACTTGATTAAGTACAGTGTCTATGAGGTGCGTTATTGGTTTAAGACAACAATTAAAAGCCTTTTCATGTTAGTACAAGGAAAACTTTCTGCAAATGACTTATCTGGTCCAGTTGGTATCGCAGCGACAATTGATGAGACGATTGAAGTGACAAAACCATATGGTTTGCCGACAGTAGTGCTCACCATGATTAATTTTGCGGTGCTGCTCAGCGTGAATCTTGGCATTATGAATCTACTGCCATTACCTGCGCTTGACGGCGGAAGGCTTTTGTTTCTGTTTATTGAAGTTGTTCGTGGTAAGCCAGTATCACCTGACAAGGAAGGATTGGTGCACTTTATTGGATTTGTCGCGCTGATGGTGTTGATGGTATTTGTATTATATAATGATATTACTAGAATCTTTGCACGTTGAGATGTGCCAGTTATTTTCCTACAGTTTCTTGAGAATTTTTTAGTGTGCGGACTCTCAAAGGCGTATAAAAATAGGAGGAAAACAATGTATCGAGATAAAACCAAAGTGGTACACATTGGGAATCGTGTTATTGGCGGTGGAAACCCAATTTTGATTCAGTCTATGACAAACACAAAAACAAATGATGTGGCGGCGACAGTGGAACAGATTCAGCGTCTTGCAGAGGCGGGCTGTGATATTGTGAGATGTACTGTTCCAAATATGGATGCTGCAAAGGCGATTGCTCAGATCAAGAAGAAGGTATCCATTCCCTTGGTGGCGGATATTCATTTTGACTATAAGATGGCAATTGCTGCTATGGAGTATGGTGCTGATAAGATTCGCATCAATCCCGGAAATATTGGAAGCAAAGAAAAGATGGCTGAGGTTGTGCGCGTTGCTAAAGAGCGGAACATTCCGATTCGTGTCGGTGTAAACAGCGGTTCACTGGAAAGGGAGCTGATCGAGAAAAATAATGGAGTCACCGCGGAAGGTATTGTAGAGAGTGCATTGGATAAAGTGCATATGATTGAAGCGTTAGGGTATGATAATGTTGTAATTAGCATTAAATCATCTGATGTTATGATGTGTGTAAAGGCACATGAATTGCTTGCTGACAAAACGCAGTATCCGCTGCATGTGGGTATTACGGAGGCTGGTACAGTGACAAGCGGAAACATTAAGTCGGCAGTAGGGCTTGGTATTATACTGAATCAAGGAATTGGTGATACAATTCGCGTATCGCTTACAGGAGACCCCATTGAGGAGATTAAATCTGCAAAATTGATTTTGCGCACATTGGGGCTGCGAACGAGTGGCATTGAGGTGGTTTCTTGCCCAACATGCGGTAGAACGAATATAGACTTAATTGGATTGGCAAATCAGGTAGAAACAATGGTGCAGGGATACAATCTCAATATTAAAGTGGCTGTGATGGGCTGTGCAGTCAATGGTCCGGGTGAGGCGAAAGAGGCAGATATTGGAATTGCGGGTGGTATTGGAGAAGGGCTTCTTATTAAGAAGGGAGAAATTGTCAAAAAAGTACCAGAAAATGAGCTTTTGGATACACTAAAGTATGAATTAGACCATTGGAAGTAGGCTGAGGTTAAGAATGGAAAAGAAATTTTTCGAGGCATTTCCAAATCTTGAATTAATTGGTGTGCAGAAGGATTTATTTGAACAAACCATAGTGGAGCGAATTACTGCGACAAAACGGAAAGATTTGTTGCGCATTTATTTTAAAAGTGAACGATTGATTCAAAAAGAACTTGTGTATGCAGTGGAAAAGGAGATAAAAAAACAATTTTTTCCGCGGGATAATATTCATATAAAATTATATGAGCGGTTTATTCTTTCTGGGCAGTACAACCCACAAAGGCTGATGGAGCTATATCGAGAAAGTATTTTAAAGGAGATAAAAGAATGTGACCATATGCTCTACACAATGTTTCGCCAGGCAGATATACAGTTTCCAGAAGAAATGGTTATGGAGATTGTGCTTGAGGACAGTGTGATTGCAAAGTCCAAGGAAGATGAATTAATTGGTATTTTGGACAAGGTGCTGAATGAGCGCTGTGGCTTTCAGGTAAAATTTCAGACTGTGTACAAGAAAGCAGCAGTAGGCAGGTATAAGAAGGAAGATGAACTTCGCATCCGAAAGATTGTAGAGGTTATTAGAAGTCGCTTTGAAGGAAATGCTGAAGTCACACAGGAAGAACCACCCCAATCCTTTCCCTTGCCAAAACCCAAGGAGGATACGAGTGTTGTTAGTTCCGAGAAGCCTAAGACAACTGTGACAGCGAAACAAAAAGATACAGCAGTCGCCTCCACAGTAGAACGAAAATCTTATGGAAAATTCGACAGGGGCGCAGACAAGGTAATGCAGCGGAGGGCATTAAAGCGCTCTGATAATCCCAATGTTATTTTTGGGCGCGATTTTGAGGATGAGAGTATCAATATTGAGGAAATTTGGGGCGAGATGGGAGAAGTGGTGATAAAGGGCAAAGTACGTGCACTGGAAACCCGCGAAATCCGTAATGAGCGCACAATTGTAAGTTTTGAAATCACAGATTTCACAGATACAATTAAAGTAAAAATGTTTATTCATAATGATCATCTTGCAGAGCTTATGACAGATTTAAAAGTTGGCGCATTTTTGAAAATAAAGGGTGTTACAGTAAATGATACATTTGATAGGGAATTGACAATTGGTTCTGTTGTCGGTGTTATGAAAATTCCTGATTTTACGACGATTCGCATGGACAATAGTGCCAGAAAGCGCGTGGAGCTGCACTGTCATACCAAGATGAGTGACATGGACGGAGTTTCCGATGTCAAAGACCTCATCAAACGTGCAAAAAAGTGGGGACACACAGCGCTTGCTATCACAGATCATGGTTGTGTACAAGCTTTTCCAGATGCGAACCATGCCCTTGACCACGGGGATAAATTTAAAGTTATATATGGTGTGGAAGGGTATCTAGTCGATGACCTGAAAGAGATTGTAACCAATGACAAAGGGCAGTCGCTCAACGATACGTTTGTGGTATTTGATATTGAGACAACAGGGTTTTCACCAGTTACAAACCGCATTATAGAGATTGGCGCAGTGAAAGTGCAAAACGGACAGATTGTGGACCGTTTTTCTACCTTTGTCAACCCCGAAGTGCCGATACCATTTGAAATTGAAAAGCTGACCAGCATTAACGACAGTATGGTGATGAACGCGGAGACAATTGAGATGGCGCTGCCTAAGTTTTTGGAATTTGTGGGAGATGCAGTGCTTGTAGCGCACAATGCGAACTTTGATGTGAGCTTTATTAGAGAAAATGCACAAAGGCAGCAGATTCCAGTGAATTTCACTTATGTGGACACAGTTGGCATTGCGCGGATGTTGCTCACAGGGCAGGCAAAATACACGTTGGATGCGGTTGCTAAAACGTTAAAGATTTCGCTCGAAAATCATCACAGAGCAGTTGACGACGCAGAGTGTACCGCAGAGATTTTTGCAAAATTTATTGAAATGCTGGCGAAGGAAGAAGTTTACACGCTTGAGGCGATGAATGAGATGGGAAAGTCGAGCGTGGATGCTGTTAGAAAACTTCATTCTTTTCACATTATTATATTGGCGAAAAATCAGACAGGGCGTATTAATCTGTATAAGCTTGTGTCAGAATCCCATTTAACATATTTTTATAAAAGACCGTTGATTCCAAAAAGTTTAATTATGCAATATCGAGAGGGACTTATTTTGGGAAGCGCCTGCGAGGCAGGAGAATTGTTTGGTGCGTTGTTGGATGGACAGAGTGAGGAGCAGATTGCGCGCATAGTAGATTTTTATGATTATCTTGAAATACAGCCGATTGGTAACAATCGATTTATGGTTGCGTCAGAGCGACACAGGAATATCAATTCAGAGGAGGATTTAATCGCATTAAATAAACGTGTTGTCAAGCTTGGAGAACAGTTTCGGAAGCCGGTGGTTGCCACCTGTGATGTGCATTTTCTTGACCCAGAAGATGAGGTGTACAGGCGTATTATTATGACAGGAAAAGGATTTAAAGATGCAGATGATCAAGCGCCCTTGTATCTGCGTACAACGGAAGAGATGCTAGATGAATTTTCTTATTATCTGGGCAGTGAGAAGGCAGAAGAAATTGTAATCACAAACACAAATAGGATTGCGGATATGTGTGATAGAATCGCACCAGTGCGTCCAGATAAATGTCCGCCAGTGATTGAGAACAGCGACCAACAGCTCACAGATATCTGTTACAGGAAGGCACATGAAATGTACGGTGACGAGCTTCCTGATATTGTGGAGGCAAGATTGAAGCGGGAATTAAACTCAATTATTAGCAACGGATTTGCCGTGATGTATATCATCGCCCAAAAACTTGTATGGAAGTCTGTGGAAGATGGTTATTTAGTAGGTTCGCGCGGCTCTGTAGGCTCCTCTTTTGTGGCGACGATGGCTGGGATCACGGAGGTGAATCCACTCAGCCCGCACTATTATTGTAAAAATCGTCATTACAGTGATTTTTATTCAGATGAGGTTAAAAAATTTGCTGGAATGGCGGGCTGTGATATGCCTGACAAACTCTGTCCAGTCTGTGGAGAAAAACTGATTAAGGATGGTTTTGATATTCCATTTGAGACATTTCTTGGTTTTAAGGGAAACAAGGAACCAGATATTGACTTAAATTTTTCAGGAGAATATCAAAGTAAAGCACATAAATATACAGAGGTTATCTTTGGATATGGTCAGACTTTTCGCGCGGGGACAATTGGTACATTGGCGGACAAGACAGCTTTTGGATATGTAAAGAATTATTATGAGGAGCGCGGGAAACATAAGCGAACCAGCGAGATTAATCGTATTGTGGAGGGGTGCGTGGGTGTGAGACGCACCACGGGACAACACCCCGGTGGTATTGTTGTATTACCAGTGGGGGAGGAAATTAATTCTTTTACACCAGTGCAACATCCCGCAAATGATATGACAACGGATACCATCACAACGCATTTTGACTATCATTCGATTGACCATAATCTGCTTAAACTTGATATTCTTGGGCATGATGATCCGACCATGATTCGTATGTTACAGGATTTAACAGGCATTGATCCGACAACAATACCACTTGATGATAAAGAAGTTATGTCACTCTTTCAAAACACGTCAGCGCTTGGTATTACGCCAGAAGAGATTGGCGGATGTAAGTTAGGGTGTCTTGGGATTCCTGAGTTTGGTACAGATTTTGCGATGCAGATGGTCATTGATGCACAGCCAAAATATTTTTCTGATCTCGTTAGGATATCCGGACTGTCACATGGGACTGATGTTTGGCTTGGCAATGCACAGACTTTGATTCAGGAGGGAAAGGCGACAATTTCTACGGCAATCTGTACACGTGATGATATTATGACCTATCTAATTGGTATGGGATTGGATTCTGAAGAGTCCTTTAAGATTATGGAGGCTGTGCGAAAAGGGACTGTCGCTAAAGGCAAGTGTGGTAATTGGGCGGAGTGGAAACGGGATATGCTGGATCATAATGTGCCAGACTGGTATGTGTGGTCGTGTGAAAAGATTCAGTATATGTTTCCAAAAGCACATGCGGCAGCGTATGTTATGATGGGCTGGCGTATCGCATACTGCAAGATTAATTATCCATTGGCATATTACTGTGCCTTTTTCAGCATTCGGGCTTCGGCATTTTCTTACGAGACAATGTGTCTGGGGCGTGAACATTTGGAACATGTTATGGCAGAGTACCGAAAACGCAGCGACAGTTTGTCAAATAAGGAACAGGATGCACTGAAGGATATGCGCATTGTGCAGGAGATGTATGCGAGAGGTTTTGCGTTTGAGCCAATTGATATCTTTAGGGCACATTCGAGAAACTTCCAGATTGTTAACAATAAAGTGATGCCATCATTAAGCAGCATTGAGGGACTTGGCGAGAAGGCGGCAGATGCGATTATGGAGGCGGCTAAGGACGGACCATTCTTGTCAAAAGATGATTTTCGGAGTCGGACGAAGGTGTCTAAGACTGTAATAGATTTAATGGCGGACTTAGGATTATTGGGGGATATTCCAGAGTCAAATCAAATAAGTTTGTTTGATTTGGTTGGATAGACAAAAGAAACTTTATTGCAGGCGTGCGAATCTGTAATCTGTCAGCAGAGCTGACTCGCACACTGCAGCAAGAATGCCAATGGCATTCTTGGAAAAAATGGAGACTGTTATTGTTGCATTTTAACAAGAATGGTCTCTTATTTTTATGTCGTTTCACAAAAAATAGTGATAGTTTTTATCAATGTATACACCTTTTTGTAAAAAAGTAAGACTAAATATTATAAAATTTTTTGCATTGGGAAATAAACACTTGTTATTTCATTTCTTTTCATGTAAAATGAAGATGAAAGTGGCACAGAGTGGAATAAAGTGGTGCGAAGTGGTGGTGATTAGATGTTCATGGGTGAATACGATCATACAATTGATACCAAGGGCAGACTTATCATACCTGCAAAATTTCGCGAGGTTCTAGGGGACAACTTTGTAGTGACAAAAGGGCTTGATGGCTGTCTGTTTGTGTATGGCAATACAGAGTGGTCCGCTTTGGAAGACAAACTGAAAACACTGCCGCTTATGAACAAAGAAGCCCGCAAATTTGCTCGTTTTTTTCTGGCAGGTGCAGTCAGTGTAGAGGTGGACAAACAGGGAAGAATACTGATACCGTCTGTATTGAGAGCGTTTGCAGCGCTAGATAAGGAAGTTGTTCTTGCAGGAGTAGGCACGCGAATTGAGATTTGGAGTAAAAACCGGTGGGAGGAAACTTTGGAGTACGACGATATGGAGGAGATTGCAGAACATATGTCTGAACTTGGACAAATGATTTAGGATCTGTAGGAAAATAAGTGATATAAATTGCGCGGGATATTTCTTTGAGGGGTATGTTAAAAAACGCAGGTGTAGCGGGTTATAGCGAGATTTTTTGGCATACATAATCAAAGAAATGGACAGGTCAAGATGGGGCAGTTGTTTTTCTATAGACTCTTAGCATGTATCCGCAGAAAGGAACCATAGTATGGAGATGGAATTTAAGCACACATCTGTATTGCTTGAAGAAACGATTAAAGCGCTGGATATCAAACCTGATGGTATTTATTTGGATGGTACAATCGGGGGTGGAGGACATGCCTTTGAAGTGTGTAGAAGATTAGGGGAAAAAGGGCATTTTTATGGAATAGACCAAGATGAGGCCGCCATAAAAGCAGCTAGTAAACGACTGGAAGAATTTGGGGAAAAAGTTACTATTTTTAGAGATAATTACTATAATGCAGGAGAGTTACTTAAGGAGAATGGAGTAAAGTATGTAGATGGCATAATCCTTGATTTAGGTGTGTCATCATATCAGCTTGACACGGTGGAGCGTGGGTTTACTTACAAGCAGGATACCCCTTTGGATATGCGCATGGATCAGCGGCAGAAATTGACAGCGAGAATTATTGTCAATGATTATGACGAACAGGCGCTGTATCGAGTTATCAAAAATTACGGGGAAGAGCAGTTTGCAAAAAATATTGCAAAACATATTGTTCAGGCAAGAGAGCAAAAGCCAATAGAGACAACATTTGAACTAAATGAAATTATTAAGGCGGCGATTCCGGCAAAGATGCGCGCATCAGGAGGACACCCTTCCAAAAGAACTTTTCAGGCAATTCGCATAGAGTGTAATCGCGAGTTGGAGGTGTTAAGGGAATCCCTGAGCAGTATGATTCATCTGTTAAATTCACAGGGGAGACTGTGTATAATCACTTTTCACTCATTGGAGGATCGGATTGTAAAAAATTTTTTTAGGGAAATGGAAAATCCGTGTACTTGCCCACCAGAGTTTCCAGTGTGCGTTTGTGGGAAAATTCCCTATGGGAAAGTGATATCGCGCAAGCCTATTCTGCCTTCGTCGGAAGAGGCAGAAGCTAATCCGCGTTCAAAAAGTGCAAAGCTTAGAGTTTTTGAGCGGATATAAGACATACAATCCGTTTGCTTATCATCTTAATAAGGAAAGGATATCTTTAGAATGAGACATGCCAATTCAACAACAAGGACAAGACAAAGCACAGGCAGTCAGAGCAGAACACGAAATTCCAATCAGAATTATGGTTATGTAGAGGGAAGCGCGGTTAGAAAATTACAGACCGCTCCCGCCAGACAGGAAAGGAAAAGACCAGTTTCTCGAACACGGTCTGTGCGCAGGACAAAAATAAAAGCAGTTCCTATGAATAAGGGCTATATTGCAGTGGCTGCGGTGGCGTTTGTGATTGTCTGTGTGGTGCTTATCGGTTACGTAAAGCTGCAATCAGATATAACCAATCATATTACAAGTATTTCTAAACTTGAAAGTCAATTAAATGAGATGCGTCTTGCAAATGATGAGACTTACACAAAAATTATGAGTAGTATTGATCTTGAAGAAATCAAACGGATTGCAGTCAACGAGCTTGGAATGAAATATGCAAAAGAGGGGCAGGTTGTCGAGTACACTGGCGAGGGAAATGATTATGTGCGTCAGTATGGGGCACTACCTGAGTAAAATACAATAGGTGCAGGTGAATTTGATGGCAGAGAGACGTAGAAATCAAAGAGTCAGCACAAGAGCCGACAGAAAAAAGAGACGCAGACACAGAGCAAGTTTAAACAAAGTGAAATCAATGAAGCTGGCAGTGATGATGCTGATCATACTGCTGGCTTTTGCGGGATTGGGGGGACGTTTGTATGTGCTTGCCCGAGATAATCAGAATACATATCAGAAAAAGATTTTGTCACAACAGCGTTATGATTCCAAGACATTGCCTTTTAAGCGGGGAAATATTCTTGATGTGAACGGGACAATTCTTGCGGCGAGCGAGAAAGTGTATAATGTGATTCTTGACTGTAAGGTTATGCTTGATGATGAGTTGAATGAGGAACCTACATTAAATGCACTTTCTGAGTGTTTTGGATTGGATTTGTCGGAGTTACGAAAATTTGTAAAGGAAAATCCCAACTCACAGTATCGTGTGCTTAAGAAAAGGATTTCTTATGATGAGATGAGTCCTTTTTTGGAGCGGAAAAATACACATAATGAAGAGGCTTCTAAAAGAAAGGGAGATGAGAAGATTGGCATTATTGACGGTGTGTGGTTTGAGGAGGAATATATTAGGCGCTATCCTAACAAAACACTTGCCTGTGATGTCATTGGCTTTACCGGAACAGATAACAATGGTACATTCGGCCTAGAAGAGTACTACAATGATACCCTCAATGGTACGAACGGAAGGGAATATGGATATCTCAATGACGATGCGACATTAGAGCGCACCACAGTGCCGGCGGTAGATGGGAGCACACTTGTAACCACAATTGATGCCAATATTCAGGCGATCTGTGAGAAATATATTAGACAGTTTAACGAAGAACATTTGAATGAGGCAAGGGAGGGTCTTGGCGCATTCAATATTGCTGTGATTATTCAGGATTGTACAAACGGCGATATTAAGGCAATGGCAAGCTATCCAGATTTTGACTTGAACAATCCAAAAGATTTGTCTGCTTATTATTCGGCAGAAGAGCTTGCTCAGTTAGAGTCAAACCAAAAAGAATATTATAAAGTATTAAATGAATTATGGCGTAATTTTTGTATATCGGATACCTACGAACCGGGGTCTACGGCCAAGGCAATTACACTGGCTACGGGAATTGAGACTGGGAGGATTCTTGGAAATGAATCCTATTCGTGCGGCGGTGCACTAAGTGTAGGAGGTCATAATATTCGCTGTAATGTTCGCTCTGGTCATGGGACGCTTGGAGTCAGCGGTGCTTTGGAGCAGTCTTGTAATGTGGCCTTTATGAAAATGGGTGAGGCGATTGGTAAGAAACTTCTATTGCAGTTTCAACAGATTTTTAATATTGGTTTAAAGACAAATATTGATCTTGCTGGGGAAGCCAAAACAGCGTCAGTGGTGTTTAATGAAAATTCGATGAATGCTTCAGAACTTGCGACTGCTTCTTTTGGACAAGGGTATAATGTCACAATGATTGAGATGATTACAGCGTTTTCTTCTATTGTCAATGGGGGATATTACTATGAGCCGCATGTAGTGAGTAAGATTACAAATTCTAATGGAGATACCATTAAAAATATTGAACCTAGAGTGTTAAAACAGACAATATCTGCAACGACTTCGGAACAGATGCGTCAATACTTGTACGCCTCAGTTGCACAGGGAACAGGAAAGTCGGCGCGCCCAGCAGGGTATGCGATTGGCGGCAAGACAGGGACTGCGGAGATGGTTCCACGTGACCATACAAATTATGTGGTTTCTTTTATTGGATTTGCACCGGCAGATAATCCCCAGATTGCAATTTACTGTGTGGTAGACCGACCGAATGTGGCAGACCAACCCCATGCGACATACGCGACAGGAATTGTTAGAAATATTTTGACAGAGGTACTTCCTTATCTTCACATTGCCAAGACAGAAGAAATGACGATTGCGGAGCAGGAAGAGATTGACAGACTTCTTGGAGGTGTTGTGCAAGGAGAGACACCGGAAGGTGAAGATGGGAATACTCCCGAGGGAGACTCTGCGGAGGGGCAACAGGCGCCAAATGGAGAGGACAATAATCCATCTGAAGGGGAAGGCAGTGGTGCGCCTGCCTATGTGGTTGATCCGGATACAGGCGAGCTGGTGAATCCAGTCACAGGGGAGAAGGCACAGATGGATTACAGTACAGAGGATAGTAATGATAATTTAAATGATAATAGTGGTGGATAACGGTTCAGACAGGTCTGCGCATTTACTGCGCTGACCGTATCAAAACATAGAGCGTGGAAGCATCCAGCCCCCCGCCAAAGACGATTTTCAATGGGCTGGATGCCGTAACAGTGAAGGTATCTGAACTGTTACAATGAAGGAGTCAGCCCAACACAGAACTGAGCAGATTTGTTTTAACATATATACAAACCTGTATTCATAAAATAATAGTGATATAAAAATTTTATGAAATAGAGGTAAAAATGGCGAACCAGAACAGTACAGGAAGACGGAATATGACCATACAGAAAAAAAAGACCTTTGTACTGTGTGCGGTGTTGGTGGTGATGCTGTTGCTGCTTAGTGTGCGTGTAGGATATTTAATGTTGATGCGCTCGGATTATTACACGGCGCGCGCCACGGATTTACATGAGCGAGAGCGAGACATTAAGGCTGCAAGGGGAAGAATTATTGATGCGACAGGAACTGTCTTGGCAGATAATAAAACTGTCTGTACCATTTCCGTGATTCACAGCCAGATTCAAGATCCAGAACAAGTAATTGATGTGTTGTGTCGCGAATTAGAGCTTTCTGAGGAATATGTGCGCAAGCGCGTGGAGAAATACAGTGCCAGAGAACGCATAAAAAGTAATGTGGAGAAGGAAATCGGGGATAGAATACGAAATTATGATATGGCAGGAGTGAAAGTGGATGAGGACTATAAACGGTACTATCCATATGATGATTTGGCATCTAAGGTGCTAGGTTTTACAGGGGGAGATAATCAAGGCATTATCGGTCTGGAAGTGGCTTATGAAAAGTATTTGACAGGCAAAAAAGGACAGATTCTCACACTGACAGATGCGAGAGGGATTGAGCTGGATGGCATGGGGGAACGAAGAAAAGAGCCGATAGCAGGAAAAGATCTTTATATTAGTCTTGATGTAAATATTCAGAAGTATGCGACACAGCTTGCAAAGCAGGCATATGAGACAAAACAGGCAGCCGGAGTGTCTATTATTGTAATGAATGTCAATAATGGTGAGATTCTTGCAATGGTGGATGTGCCAGAGTTTCATTTAAATCAACCATACACGTTAATAGAGGAGTTTCAAGTGCAGCAGGAGACTACTGAGGAGAGCACGCAGGATTTGTTGAATAAAATGTGGAGAAATGGCTGTATTAATGATACTTATGAGCCGGGGTCCACATTTAAAATTATCACAGCGGCGGCAGGGCTAGAGAGCGGAGCCGTTCGTCTGGAAGATAATTTCTCATGTCCGGGGTTTATCATTGTGGACGACCGAAAGATTCGCTGTCATAAGGTCGCCGGACATGGTGCGGAAGATTTTACTCATGCGGTTATGAACTCCTGCAATCCAGTATTTATTGCAGTAGGGTTAAGAATTGGTGTGGAGCGTTACTATGAGTATTTTACAAAGTTTGGATTGAAGCAAAGGACAGGAATTGACCTGCCGGGAGAGGCAGGAACAATTATGCATCAGCTAGATAAAATTGGTGATGTGGAACTTGCAACGATTTCATTTGGGCAGTCTTTTCAGATTACACCAGTGCGGTTGATGACAACAGTAGCAGGATTGATTAATGGTGGAAATCTAGTGACGCCCCATTTTGGAGTCAAGGCAGTAAATGCAGACGGCACGTCTGTTGATGAGTTTGCATATCCAATATCAGAAGGGATTATATCGGCAGATACGACGGAAAAATTAAAATATGTTTTGGAGCAGGTCGTGGAAAATGGTGGTGGTAAGAATGGCTATGTAGAAGGCTTTCGCATAGGTGGCAAGACAGCTACAAGTCAGACACTTCCGAGGGGAAGTGGTAGATATATCGCTTCCTTTCTGGGATTTGCACCGGCAGATAACCCGAAAGTGATGGCGCTTGCCATAATTGATACCCCGCAAGGAACTTATTATGGAGGTCAGATAGCAGCGCCGGTTGTGCGTCAATTATTTGAGAATATTCTCCCATATTTGGATAAGATTGGTTATCAGTGATTATAGTTGTTATGGTAGGAAAAGGGTTGAAGTAGGAGTTATGATTGAGGTTAGAAATAGACGTGTGATTGTTGTTGGAACTGGAAAGAGTGGTATTGGTTCTGCTGTGTTGCTTGAGAGACATGGCGCGTTGCCAGTTCTGTACGATGGGAATGAAAAAGTAGATATTGAGTCAGTGAAGGCTTTGATGCGAGAACGTCTTGGGTACGATACCCGAGCAGAATTTTATATTGGAGCTTTTGCAAAGGAAATTATAGAGGGAGTGGAATTGGCAGTGCTGAGTCCGGGTGTCCCCGTGGACGCAGATTTTGTAGTGTATATGAAAGCACAGGGAATTCATATTTGGGGAGAGATTGAGCTTGCCTATCACTATGCGAAGGGAAGAGTGCTTGCAATTACGGGAACAAACGGAAAGACAACGACAACATCGCTGGTGGGACAGATTATGCAGGAGTACTATAAGGATGCCTATATTGTTGGAAATATTGGAAATCCATATACAGAAGCGGCGCCGCTTATGCACACAGACACAGTATCGGTTGCGGAAATTTCAAGTTTTCAGCTTGAGACTATCGAGAATTTCCACCCGCAAGTATCGGCAATTTTAAATATCACCCCAGACCATTTAAATCGTCATCATACAATGGAAAACTATGTGGCTGCAAAGGAAGCGGTGACAAAAAATCAGACGAAAGCGGATTTTTGTATTTTGAATTATGAAAACGAATATACTAGAAAATTTGGAGAGAGATGTCCGGCAAAAGTAATTTATTTTTCCTCTGCACAAAAATTGGAGAAAGGTCTTTACTGTGAGGGGGAAGAAATTTATCTTGCCGTAGATGGCAAAACGGAACATCTTTTGAATGTAAAGACAGATATGAACCTTGTGGGGATTTGCAATATTGAAAATGTAATGGCAGCAATTGGGATTAGCATGTGTGCGGGTGTACCAATGGAAAATATTCTGGATACTGTTCGACGGTTTGTGGCGGTAGAACATCGAATTGAGTATGTTGCGACCAAGAGAGGGGTCAGATACTACAATGATTCCAAGGCGACCAATACAGATGCGGCGATTCAGGGAATCAAAGCGATGGATAGACCAACAATCCTAATTGGAGGGGGATATGACAAGGGCAGTATTTACGATGATTGGATACGCTGTTTTGACGGAAAAGTAAAGAAGTTCGTTTTGATCGGACAGACGCGGGAAAAAATAGCAGACTGTGCAGTGAAATATGGATTTTTAAAGGAGGATATTTTCTTTGCAGACACTTTTACGGAGGCATTAGATATTTGTGTGCGGGAGGCTATGGCTGGGGATGCAGTACTTTTGTCACCTGCATGTGCAAGTTGGGGAATGTTTCCAAATTATGAAGTGCGCGGCAGACAATTCAAGGAGTATGTAAAGCGTCTGAAGGAGTGATAATGTGGCAAGACAAACAGTTAAATTCCGAAGCAGTAAGCATAATATGGACTATGTATTGTTGACAGTGGTACTATTCTTGGTCGGCTTTGGTCTATTAATGATTTATTCTGTCAGTTCTTATGAGGCGGGAGTGGAGTATGGAAATTCAGCTTTTTATCTACGAAATCAGGCACAGAATACAGTAGTTGGGTTTATTGCTCTGTTTATTATGATTAAGTTTCCCTATAAAGCACTTCAGAAAATGGATGTTATGGCAATTGTCGTCTCTGCGATATTGATTATATTGGTGAAATCGCCAATTGGTGTCAGCAGAAATGGTGCAAGTCGATGGATTAATGTAGGAATCACAACCTTTCAACCTGCAGAGGTTGCTAAAATTGGTGTTATTATCTATCTGGCAAGTATTATTCAGCGCCTGGAAAGTATTGGAAAAAATGTGATTCGAACGCCAAAAGGGCTTGCGGTTATCTTAGTGCCGCCCATAGTGATAGCGGGTCTTGTCTATACGCTGACCAACAACTTGAGTTCAGCGATTATCATTATGGGGATTGCAGTTGCTATGCTTTTTGTGGCGGTGCCAGATTACAAATGGTTTGTGGCAATTGGTGTGACTGGCATTGCGATGGTGACAGCACTTGTCATGTATGTATCTGGCGCAGATGCATCGGATTCAAACTTCCGTCTGGCGCGAGTGAAAGCGTGGTTGGAACCAGAAGCTTTCAGCACAGATAAGGCATTCCAGACATTACAGGCGTTGTATGCAATTGGTTCTGGCGGCATTTGGGGGAAAGGGCTAGGGCAGAGTATGCAGAAAAGGGGATTTTTGCCAGAAGCGCAGAATGACATGATTTTTTCTATTATTTGTGAAGAGTTGGGATTGTTTGGGGCGCTGGCAATTATTTTGCTGTTTGTAGTGCTAATTTGGAGTTGCATGGTGATTGCCAACAAAACTGTGGATCGGTTTGGAGCACTTTTGGTTGTGGGAGTGATGGCACACTATGCGATACAGGTCATACTAAATATTGCAGTTGTGACCAACACAATACCCAATACGGGTATTACATTGCCTTTTATTAGTTATGGAGGGACTTCGACGTTATTTTTGTTGACAGAGATTGGTATTGTGCTCAATGTGAGCAAGAGTTGCCGTTAAAAGTAGATTTGTTACTGTTCACATAGGACTTAGCATTTACTGCTAAGTCCGTGCCAAAACATGCATATAGCAAGTAAAAATCCATTTGCGCAACGAATTTGTTCGTTTTGTAAATTTTGCATGGATTTTTATCTGTTACTGGAACGGAGTGAACAGTAACGTAGATTTTTTGTGAGTGGTTGACATTTTTAATGGCTTCCTGCATATAATATTATGATTGATATAATGATGTGGTGAAGCCTATGACCCATTGTAGGGATAATGAGTCGATATGGATAGAGGGAAAAAGACCGCTGAATGGCAGAATACAGATACAAGGGTCTAAAAATGCAGCGCTTCCAATATTGGCGGCATGTATGCTGATACCCGGGAAGTGCGTGCTAAAAGGCTGCCCGGATATCACTGATATCAAGTGTATGTGCAGTCTTTTGCAAAGCACTGGTGCAGAGGTGGAAATATGTGGTATGAAAACAGGAAATCAGATTACAGTCGATACGCGAAATGTGAGGAAGCACCGACTGCCTGAAAAATATGTTTCTGCCATGCGTTCTTCTGTGGTGCTGATGGGAGCGATGCTTGGACGACTCGGCGAGGTTTGTGTCAATTATCCCGGTGGCTGTGTGATTGGTGAGAGACCAATTGATTTGCATTTGTGTGGATTGGAAAAGCTTGGCGCACAAATATGGACGGAAGGAAATCATATCCATGCCTACGCTGATGAGTTGAGAGGTACAGTGATTGAACTGCCGTTTCCGAGTGTGGGGGCAACTCAAAATATTATTATGGCAGCGGTGACAGCGCAGGGGACGACCGTGATTAAAAATGCGGCGCGGGAGCCGGAAGTTACAGAGTTGTGTAAATTTTTGAATCGGGCAGGCGCCAAGATTGATTATGCAGGTGCTTTTTTGCCAGAGGGAAGGATTGTCATTTATGGGATAGAATTATCTAGGCTTCATGAAGTTTCATATGAGATTATCACAGACCGAATCGTTGCCGGAACGTATTTGTTCGCCGCACTGGCAGCAGGCGGAGAGGTGACACTGGAAAACATTCCCATCGGACAGCTAGATAGTACCTGTGATATTATAACAAGGATGGGGGCGGCTATCGCCTTAGATGAGGACAGGAATGAGGTGACGATTTATGCAGATGACAGAAGTAAAATTTTCAATATTCCATACGTAGAAACACAGGTGTATCCGGCATTTCCAACGGATCTTCAATCACCACTGATCGCGGCAGCATGTATGGCGAAAGGACAGTTAAAAGTTCGGGAAAAGATTTTCTCTAGCAGATTCCGCATTGTGGAAGAGCTGCGGCGCATGGGTGCAGATGTGACTGTGGAAGGAGATTTGGCGGTGGTTACAGGTGGCAGAGAACTAGAAGGGCGCACTGTCATAGCGCGGGAGCTAAGAGGAGGTGCGGCGCTTGTCATAGCAGGTTTGTGTGCGTCTGGTATTACAACGGTTACAGATTCAGGCTATATTGAACGAGGATATCAGGATATTGTAGGAGATCTTACAAAGCTTGGAGCGCGTATCAAAAATAGAAATTGATATGTTCACAGACCCAACAAAGCAGAGAGAATCGTGCGCCAAATTGATGCCCTTTATCAATTTGTGTGCATAATTGTTATTGTTCACACCACAAATATGCGAAGTTGTGCCGAAATCAAGCAGGGGTGTGAACAGTAACATTGATATGGAGAAAGGGCATGATGAGAAAACGGACTGAGAAAAAAACAGTTAAGGAGAACGACAGTGCGATTGTAAAAATGCCAGATATAAAAACAAAAACACGTGTTATTATTGTGTTGGGTATTCTTAATGTACTGCTTGCGGTATCTTACTTTATGTTGACACATTATGCAGTCAAAACGGTTCAAGTAGATGGAAACAAACATTACTCCGCAGAGGAAATTAAAGCGATGGTCATGACAGGCTATCTCGGGGACAATTCCCTTTATCTGTCTCTCAAATATAAAAATAAAGGAATAGAGGGGGTTCCCTTTGTGGAGACGATGGATGTCATTATTCAGTCAAATGACACCATACGAATTAATGTATATGAGAAGGCGCTTGCAGGATATGTGCAGTATCTGGGACGATATATGTACTTTGACAACGCGGGGGTTGTGGTTGAGGCATCTAAAGTTACAACGAAGGGAATACCGCAAGTGACAGGGCTTGATTTTGATCATATTATTCTTCATGAGAAACTTCCTGTGGAAAATAGTCAAATTTTTCAAAATATATTGAATATCACAAAATTGCTCAATAAATATGATGTTCTGTGTGACAGAATACAATTTGATAGAAACTATAATGTCATACTTGGCTATGATGAGGTAAAGGTCGATATTGGAGCGCTGGAGAATCTGGATGAGAAATTGATGCAGCTTCCACAAATTCTACCATCATTGGCGGGAGAGCGAGGAACACTTGATCTGCAAAACTATACTGCGGACCGAAAAAGTGTTACTTTTGAGCGAGGGAAATAAAGGTTTGTGCTGAATTGAAAAAAGAAAAGTAAAAAATAGGTTGATTAATTGCTAAAAAAATTATATGATAAATTAGATGGAATTTAATAGGAATTATGAAGGAGGAAGGAAACTTGCTCGAGATTAGATCAAATGAAACAGATGCAGCGGCAAGGATAATAGTAGTAGGTGTAGGCGGTGCAGGAAACAATGCCGTGAACCGAATGATAGATGAGAAAATAACCGGTGTTGAATTTATAGGTGTAAATACAGATAAACAAGCTTTACAGCTATGCAGGGCACCAAAGCTTCTACAGATTGGCGAAAAGCTGACCAAGGGGCTTGGCGCTGGCGCAAAACCTGAGGTTGGAGAGAAGGCAGCAGAGGAGAGTTCAGAGGATATCAAAGAGGCGTTAAAGGGCGCTGATATGGTGTTTGTCACCTGTGGTATGGGTGGCGGAACTGGTACTGGTGCCGCACCGATTGTGGCGGCGATCACAAAGGAAATGGGAATCTTAACCGTTGGCGTTGTCACCAAGCCTTTTAAATTTGAAGCGCGCACACGAATGACCAACGCACTCGCTGGAATTGAAAAATTAAAGGAACATGTCGATACACTAATTGTCATTCCCAATGACAAGCTGCTTGAGATTGTTGACAGGCGGACAACCATGCCAGATGCGTTAAAGAAGGCGGATGAAGTGCTTCAACAGTCTGTGCAAGGCATCACCGATCTTATTAATGTGCCTTCTGTTATCAACCTTGATTTTGCGGATGTACAAACTGTCATGAAGGAAAAAGGAATTGCACATATTGGTATTGGGTATGGTAAAGGGGAGGACAAGGCGGCAGACGCGATTAAGATGGCTGTTGAGTCTCCGCTTTTGGAGACTACTCTGAGCGGAGCGACGGATGTCATTCTTAACATCTCTGGCGATATCTCTATTTTTGATGCAAATGATGCTGCAAGTTATGTGCAGGAGATTGCGGGGGAAGATATCAATGTTATCTTTGGTGCAATGTACAATGAAGATATGGCTGACTCTTGTACGGTTACTGTAATTGCGACAGGAATTGTTGAGACACCGTCCAACTTACCGATTAATAATATGGGAAGAATTAACAGCAATTTTTCAGTACGACCCAACAATATGCCCAATACGCCAACTAGACCAAGACCACAGGCACCAGCGGGAATTACTCCAATACAGCCTAATGGACAAGTACCGCAACCAAATGTGCCACCAAAACCGCTTAATGGCATTAAGCCTCCAACAGATTTAAGAAGTAATGTGAAGGAGCAGACATTGAACATACCAAGCTTTTTATCCAAACGTTAAGCAACAAACATATCAATCATAAAAAGTCGAAAAATAAACATTGTTTTGTCCCATGCTTTGACAAAAAAGCATGGGACTTTTTTGTATAATCCATATAGACGGACGGAGGTGATACGAATTTATGAGGTATATATTGACATTTTTTTGGCACAAAATGTTCTAATGGATATGCAACTGCTGATTTTAACGCTGCTGCTTTTAAAGGAGAAGATTATATTTCACAGGGTGTTTGCTGCTTCTTTGATAGGAGGAGCAGGCGCAGTGCTCATTCTGATTTCTGGAATTGGATTTCAGATTGCCTATATTTTGCTGGTGCTTGCATTAGATTCAGGAATGCTTTTAATCTGTATTGGTCAACCGATTAAGCATGGGCTGACGGGGCGAAAGCTAGTTATGGGAATTATCTATCTACATGGCATGGTCTTTGCCTATGGGAAGCTTATGGAGTGCACAGCTAGGCTTGTGGGGGAGGGTTATGCGCAGATTTTGGTGCCTGCAGCGATTGCAGGTGTTGTGCTGTTTATTCTTGCTTATCGCAAATTTGTGGAATCAAGACACATATATGAGGTAACATTGACAGAGGAGGGGGAGAATGTTGTATATAAAGCACTATTTGATACAGGAAATTTTTTGACAGATCCCATATCCGGGAAACCAGTATCTGTTGTGGAAGAGACAGATATAACAAGAAGATGGCTGGAAATGTACCCGCAGAAATACAAGATTATTCCTTATCAGAGTGTTGGGAGAGCACATGGGATTTTGGAAGGGATTGTAGTTGATGAACTGATGATTCAAAAAGAAAGGGAACAGGTGGTAAAAAAAGGAGCGGTGATAGCCCTTTATAAAGGGAAATTGTCGAGGGACGGAACGTTTCAGATGATATTAAACCGCAGCCTAAATGGATAGAAAATAGAAGATGGAGGAAGTTTCAGAATGATCATAAAGCTATATTTACCGGGAAAAATGCGGTTGACACTGTGGAAAAAAAGTATAAAAAACGCAGTGGGGAATGAGATTCATTATATTGGTGGGTCTGAGGTGTTGCCACCGCCACTTGAGAGTGAAGACGAAAATAAAGCAATCAATGGGCTTGAGACAGAGCATGCCAATGAGGCGAGGGCACTTTTAATAGAACATAATTTGAGACTTGTCGTATATATTGCAAAGAAGTTTGATAACACTGGTGTTGGTGTTGAGGATTTGATTTCTATCGGCACGATTGGGTTAATAAAGGCGATTAATACGTTTAACCGGAGTAAAAATATTAAGCTTGCAACCTATGCATCACGATGCATTGAGAATGAAATTCTGATGTACTTGAGAAGAAATAGTAAGACGAAACTGGAAGTTTCGATTGATGAACCTTTGAATGTCGATTGGGATGGGAATGAGCTTTTGCTGTCAGATATTCTTGGAACAGACGAGGATGTCATCTACAAAGACTTGGAGAGCGAGGTGGAGAGAAGTCAGTTGAAACGGGCAATCTCCAAACTGGGTGAGCGGGAGAGAACCATTATTATGTTGAGATTTGGTTTGAACAATCCAGATGATATGGAAATGACTCAGAAAGAGGTGGCGGATTATCTTGGAATCTCTCAGTCCTATATCTCGCGGCTTGAGAAAAAGATTATGAAGCGACTAAAAAAAGAGATGGCAAGTTAAGAAATTGAAAACGCAATGTATTTACACCCTTGTACATATGTTGACAAAAGCTAAAATAGGCAATTGTTGGCATACTTAAAACAAGGAGGAGTATAGATATGGCACTTGGAAAAGTTGAGATATGTGGTGTAAATACAGCAAAGCTTCCCGTATTAAAAAACGAGGAGAAACAGGCGCTTTTTGCAAAGATAGAACAGGGAGACAAAGAGGCAAGAGAGGAGTATATTCGAGGGAATTTAAGATTGGTTTTGAGTGTGATTAAACGGTTTTCCCAATCGAATGAAAATGTGGATGATCTGTTTCAGATAGGGTGTATTGGACTAATTAAGGCAATCGACAATTTTGATTCCAGCCTTGATGTAAAGTTCTCAACCTATGCGGTTCCTATGATTATCGGTGAAATTAGACGGTTTTTGAGAGACTCTAGCAATCCAATTCGTGTGAGTCGTTCCTTGAAGGATACAGCCTACAAGGCGATTTATGCAAAGGAGAATTTGACGAGAAAGAACTTGCGAGAGCCAACAATCATGGAAATTTCTGAGGAAATCGGGATACCAAAGGAGGATATTGTGTACGCACTTGATGCAATACAGAATCCTATGAGCTTGTATGAGCCAGTGTACACAGAGGGAGGAGACACGCTTTATGTGATGGACCAAATTAGCGATAAAAAATGTAAGGAGGAAAACTGGGTTGAGAACATTTCTTTGAGTGAGGCGATGAAGCGGCTTGACGAGCGGGAAAATGAGATTATTAACTTGCGGTTCTTTGAGGGAAAGACACAGATGGAAGTTGCTGAGTACATTGGAATTTCTCAGGCACAGGTATCGCGGTTGGAAAAAAATGCATTGCGTACCATGAAAAAATATTTGGCGTTCTAATAAATTTTCAAAAAAGTAACTGACAGACAATATATACTATTGACTTAATCGTAGAAACAATTTAAAATAGAGGTTAAGTGGGTAAAGCGTATCAGAATTATTCTGAACCATTACCCTTACAAAACAATATAGCATATAGTGTGAAAGGATGTTACTTATGAATGAACAAAACAAATCAGGTCGCAGGTTTAGCATTAAGTGGTTGGTGATTTCATTAGTCTCATTGCCGATGATGACAGCATGTATTGTGATTGTGATGGTTTCTACATTGGCACTTAGGCAGGGTATGGAGTCAGAAACATTTAAGACATTGGGAGGTTTGGCTACTGGTACATTGCTTGCCCTTGATGGTGTATCTTCGGGTGAGTATTCTATGCAGGGAGAGGATTTGTACAAGGGCGATGTCAATCTTTCTCAGCAGATGGGAGAATTGGTTGATAACTATGCAAACAAGAACAATAGTCAGATTACTTTGTTTTTTGGCGACACAAGACGCGCTACAACGATTAAAGATGCACAGGGAAACCCAATTATTGGAACGAAAGCTGCCCCTCAGGTTATCACAAAGGTTTTGAACGAGGGTCAAGAGTATTCCAGAAATGATTTTGAAATTAACGGTGATCTTTACTATGGATATTATATTCCTGTGAGAGACAACTCAAATCAGATTGTTGGTATGATCTGTGCGACAAAAGAAAGAGAGACAATCAAAAATTATATTGCCTTAAGACAGAGCTTTATTGTAGGTATGGCAATTTTGATCTACATTGTTTGTATTGTCTTTGCGACGGTTGTCACTAAGAGAAAGATTCAGTACCCACTCAATTCACTTTCAATCGCTGCTAGAAAGATGGCAAAAGGCGATATTGATGTTCATGTTGAAAAGACATCAAACGATGAACTTGGCGATTTGGCAGAAGATTTTATACAGATGGCCGAAACAATTGGAGAGCAGGTGCATATTACAGAGCAGGTTGCTGAGGGTGATTTGACTGCAACATATAAGAAGGCAAGTGAAAATGATGCACTTGGAACAGCGATTGTAAAGATGCTTCGCGATAACAATAGAAATTTATCCACAATTCGTGATGCCGCAGCAAGAATGACGTCAGGAGCGAATGAAGTTGCGAGTGCGAGCAACTCTTTGGCACAAGGTACAACACAACAGGCGAGTGCGATTGAGGAAATTACAGTTTCTATTGAGGAGATTGCAAACGGTGCGAAAGTAAATGCAGATGATGCGAACCGAGCAAATGAGCTGGTACAAAATACGAAAGATGGAGCAATTCGCGGCAATGAACAAATGAAGCAGATGATTGCGGCAATGCAGGATATCAATGAATCTTCAGAAAATATTTCTAAGATTATGAAAGTGATTGATGATATTTCATTCCAGACAAATATTCTTGCATTGAATGCTTCCGTGGAAGCAGCGAGAGCAGGAGTACATGGAAAAGGTTTTGCAGTTGTTGCAGATGAGGTTAGAAGTTTGGCAAATAAATCCGCAGAGGCAGCAAAGGATTCCGCAGTGATGATCGAGGATTCTATCAAGAAGGTGGAGGTTGGTTCTAAACTTGCTGTGGAGACAGCAGCAGCACTTGAGGAAATCTTATTATCTGTTGAAAATATTGCCTCAATTGTCAGCAATATTGCAGAGGCTTCTGTAAATCAAGCAAGTTCAGTGGGACAAGTAAACGCTGGTATTACACAGATTGCGGACGTGGTACAAACAAACTCAGCGACTTCAGAACAATGCGCTGCCGCAAGTGCAGAACTTTCAAGCCTTGCAGGACAGCTTCAAAATGCAGTAGGCAAGTATAAACTTCTCGCAGGAAAAGGCAGAAACTCGGATTTTGGCTCGATATCATCTGATGATAGTGATTATATTGACAATGAAAGCATTATCTCACTAGATTCTGATTTCGGTAAATATTAAAGACAAAATAAGTTGTTGTTTCCTACCCCGGCAGCAAAGTGCCGGGGTAGTCTTTCATATGGGAAAGTAGTGGAGAAATTTTGAAAGTGTATATAGCACAGATGTATGAGGTAGAGGAGGCAAAAGAGCAGCGATTGTGCTCCTTGCTTGATAATAACAGAGCGCAGAAGGTATCTGGATTTCAAAATAGAAAGGAACGAACGCGCAGTATCTTTGCGGGACTTTTGCTTCGCTATGCTTTTTTACAAGAAGGCTATGGAATTGATGCATGGCAGCAGGTGGAGATTATAGAGGGAACCTATGGCAAACCATATTTAAAAGGATATTCGGCATTTCATTACAGTCTGTCTCATTCTGGGGAGTGGGTGGCGTGTGCAGTGGACACAATGCCTGTAGGAATAGACATACAAGAGATAAAGTCATGGAAAATGACTCTGGCAAAGAGATTTTATCATGAGGAAGAGTACAATCGATTGATTGTGCTGCAAGACTCAGATATGAATAGACAGACAAGGGAATTTTATAGAATGTGGACTGCAAAGGAAAGTGCAGTGAAGTGGAGTGGCAGGGGAATTGGTGGTGGTATCCGCCAGCTTTTAACAGATGCAGATTACAAATTTATCTGTGATATTCATCAGAAACAGCAAATCAAGATAAAACAGTATCACATTTCAGAAAACTATATTGTCTGTGTATGCAGCGAAAATGATAATTTCCCTGATTTACCACAACTGGTAGATTTGGAATAAAGTAAATGGAGGGAAACAAATGCTAAAAGTAAATGGAAAAAATGCAGTGAAAAAAGGTGAGATAATTTTTCAGGAAGGCGATGAACTGAAGCAAATTGGAATTGTTCTCTCTGGAAAAGTACTCATGCAGGGAAAAAATGTAAAAATGGTTCGACCGCATGGAAGCTATCTGGCATTGAATTTGTTGAACAATTCAGTTTATAGTGCAACTTATACTGCGCTCGAAGATTCTGTGATTTATGCACTTCCTGTGGAAGGAGAGATGACAATACAGAACATCATTGCTAGGAATGCGGATTATCGTGCGATTATGGTTTCCTCTCAGTTTCGGATAGCAGTGGAACTTTATCGCATTAAGTCCAGCTTTAATGAGCGTGCGGCAAGGTTGTGTTCCTTTGCACAGAGAAGTTATGAGGAGTACAAGGAACTTTGTGCGACGGTAGGTGTTCCAGTGGCGGGCATGGAAGAACTTGAGGATCTGCAACCATTCGAGGAGACACAACAGGATAATGAATACAAAATTACATACTATGAAGAGGGTGCTAAAATTCCATTGAATGCAACAAAAATGTACTTTTCTTATAGTGAGGCGATGGCACGTTTTCAGGTTGATGAAATTACAGAACTTGTGATAGCATTTCTGGAAGAGTGTTCTGAGGCGACAGAATATATTAAGAATGTGATGGATATAATGTGCTTGCGTGCGAAGAATAATCTGTTTGAGCATATTTATGAGAAGGCGTATGAGATGAAGGAGAAAACAGATATTCCAAGCGAGATACATACACTTTTAAGCGGTATTATTGATGAGATTGCATTTCATCATAAGGAGTTAAGAAGCCAGTCGCAAGATATACCAGAATTTTGCATGGAGTCATTTCAAGAGAAGGCAAACAACCTAGTATCAGGGGAGGCGCTTGTCGTAGAGACAAAATCACAGGAAGAGCGGGAGGAAGAAATCCAAAGGGATGTAGTATCATTGAAAGGTTCTATGGAACAGATTATAAAGTTTGCGGGATTTGATGAGACAGAGAGTGAGACACTTAAAAAGAATATAGACTATCTGGTGAATGCGCCAGACAGAATGTCTGTGGAGGATGATATTAAGAAGGCAAAGAAGACGATTACACCATTAGTATTTAAGCTCTATTTATTCTGTTATCGAAAGATTAGGGAAAGACTACTCGAGCCGCCCAAAGCAGTTGAACTGTTTATGAATTATGGTATGTTGGATGAGCGTTTGCTGGATGAGGAGCATTTACAGTTTTTATGTGGTATTGAGCCGGAAGTGAATGAAGGTCCATGTCAGGTAGTTACTATGATGGAGTGGCTTGACATGATATATGAAGGAAAACGCGATCCCTCCAAGAGTGAATTTGATGAGGACTATGTGGAAAATCTGCGCACACGAAAAAAGCAGGGTGAGATTACAGAGGCGGAACAGAAAGAGCTGTTTAAAAATATGGATTGCCGCGTAGAATATGAGATTATGAATATGCAGATGAGCAATTCTCGTACACTGTACGGACAACCGTCTTCCTATATGCCGATTCTCTACAAGGAAGCAATTTTTGGGTATCTTGACAAAATACTTGTAACCAAAAAGAAGATCAACGAGAGTGTGCTGCACTTCTCAAAATTGGATTACTCTGTATTTTATAGGGAAGTTATCTATTCCAATACAGAACTTAAGATTTTCAATGAGACAGTGATGAAAAATGTGTATCCAGATGTAATATTGTTTCCGCTGTTTGGAACAAACGCGTCTATGTGGCAAGAGATTGGAGGAAAAAATAAAGGAACACCGGGGCGATTTTGCTTTCCAATTATGACAAGCTCTAATATTGATGATTTGATGGTAAAATTGTTTGGGCGTTTTCGCTGGGAATTGTGTCGCTGTATCCAAGGTATGGCATGGAACGATGTCAAAGTGAAATCGCTTACCTCAGAATATATGGATTATATTCAGTTTTACCGGAAAAATCGAGACTTGTCAGAAGAAGCGCGGGATAAAGTAAAATTGCAAATTCAAAAGGCAAGAAATAATTCCAGAGAGACATTTTTGATTGACTATGAATCTTGGATTAAAAATGAGGCAAACGGCTCTATGAAAATGAATAAAGTGGCACGCGAGATTCTTGCGACTTACTGCCCATTTGAAAAAGAGCTTAGAATGAAACTGAATGCCCAGAGACCATACGAGGTGGCACAGGCACGCGGTTTCCGAAATTCACAGAAAAAGAGACAGGAGTTTGAACTTAAGCTTAAGGCATTACAGAAGGTGACACAAAAAGTTCCAGCTGAGATGATGAATACCTACAAATTTTATGCAGATATGTAAAAAAATGAGTGCTTAGGCACTCATTTTTTTACGAAAATTTATATGGTTTGTATCTCTGCTGTAACAGGTTAATTTGACTGAACTGTTACCTCTGATTCATTCGGGTTAGATTCATATATCCCATTATCCAAGGTGCTGCCAGATTCGGGGAGAGAAATCACCACAGTTTCAATACGGTTGTTATCGACCTTTTTTGCAGTGAGTGTAATGCCATCTACAGTGACGACTGATTCTCCTTCTGTTGGGAAGCGGTCCAGCAATTCAATCATAATTCCACCAATAGAATCATAATCCTCTGAGTCAAATTTAGTTTCCAGAACATCATTGATATCATCCAATTTCAGACTTCCGCCCACCTCATAGGTGTTATCTGCAATTTTTTTCAAAAGTTCCGCCTCATCTGCATCATATTCATCTCGAATTTCACCCACAATTTCTTCGAGAAGATCTTCTACGGTAATCATACCTACAGTAGCACCATATTCATTTAAAATTAGCGCGACGTTGGTTGTGAGCAGTCGCATTTCCAACAATAAATCTGCCGTCTTCTTATATTCATAAGTATAGTATCCCTCACGTAAGATATCACGGATTTTAAAATGTTCTCTGTTTTCAACTAACAGAAAATCTTTTACAATCACAATTCCAATAATGTTGTCAATTTCATTTTCATAGACGGGGATACGCGAGTACATGGACTCTCGGAACAAACTTAGTAATTCTTCGTAGGAGGCGTTGACGTCAATTGTGGTCATGTCAATACGGGGAATCATAATATCTTTCGCCACAGAGTCGCCAAATTCAAAAACATTGTAAATCAGCTTTTTTTCTTCTTGCTCAATAACACCATCCTCATGACTTACATCCACATAGGTTTTTAGCTCTGTCTCAGTCATCATCACGCGAGATGAGGAATCTATATGCAGAAAATTGAGAAATAAGCCAGAAATTTTATCAATGATAAAAATGACAGGGGTCAATATCTGCATTAGAAGATAGATTGTGTTAGCATATGCAAGTGATAGTTTTTCATTGTTGCACATCGCCCATGTTTTAGGAACAATCTCACCAAAAATCAATACAAGTAGTGTGAGAACACCTGTACCAATTCCGACAGCAGCATTTCCCCAAAGTCGAATGACAAGAGAAGTCATCAGAGAGGAAGCACTAATATTGACAACATTGTTACCAATCAAAATTGCACTGATTAGTTTGCTTCTATTGTCAAGAATTTTTTGCAACTTAAGAACCCTTTTGGAAGGGTTTTCGTCCGCCATTGCACGCACCTTGACATTGCTTAACGTGGTGAGCGCAGTTTCCGCAGAGGAAAAAAATGCAGACAAAATCAAAAGCACAACTAGAATTACAAGTTGTATGACACCGGGGGTATCCAAAACAAAATCACTCCTTTATTCAAAACATAATTTAAAACGTACCAGCATAAATTATAACAGTGTTAAGGAAATAATACAAGATTATATGTGAAAAAATAGGAGGTTGTATATTGTGAAAAATGCATTTGGAACGGAACGTCTAGTGGCACTCTTAAAATGTCTTATAGCAGCTTATCTGATAACTGGTGTTCTTTTATTGGCAGTGGCAGGAGTGCTGTACAAGTTTTCTATTGGCGAAAATATTGTGGATGTCAGTATTATTGTGATTTATTGTATTTCTTCTCTGTTGGCAGGACTTTTTTTCTCCAAAGGGGCGCCGAATCATAGATTTGTCTGGGGAATGCTGGCAGGGGCGGCATACTTTCTGATTATCTGTGCAGTATCTGTAGTGGCAGAGCCTAATTTTATGCCATTGAGCAATGCTTGTATCACAACGCTTTTTATTTGTCTTGGCAGTGGGATGCTAGGAGGAATGCTGGGGTAATAACATTATAGTGTTTTACCAGATATTTCTGTGTTTAGAATCATTAATATTTTGTAAAAATCATTTCTTTTTTGTTACAATATGTTATACTGGCTAAGGTGTATTTGAAAAATGCTTTCTGACAGATGTGTGTTATAGCTTGTGGGAGATTTGTGTCAAATGAAGGAGGCGTAGCGGGCTGCATCGACTAAATTTGGCGCAAATATCACACAAAGTAAAACGTGCAGATGACGGGAATAATTTTTTAAACACGCCTTAGAGCGTATGGATGAAAGTCTGTTACGCTTAGGAACTGTAAAAAAACTGATACAATCTGTGTTGGATATTTTCTTACAGTTTTTAGGAAACAGTGGGTAATAATAGAAGAACGAGGAGAGTGATTATGAAGTACAAGTTACATAGGAAAACAGCAGGATTTAAGGCACTTTTGATGGCAATGATAATCGCTGTGTCAGTAGTTATTCCGCAGATTCGTGTACAGGCAGCGCCAAACGAGGTTGTACAAGCAGCACTGGGAATTGATGTGTCCCGTTATCAGGGGGCGATTGATTGGAATCAGGTAGCAGCATCGGGTGTGCAGTTTGCAATGATTCGGGTTGGATATCGCACACAATCTACTGGCATTTTAAATGAAGATCCTTTTGCGCGGTATAATCTCCAGGAGGCGCAACGCGTCGGGCTGAAGGTGGGAGCATATTTCTTTTCTTCTGCGGTAAATGAGGCGGAGGCAGTTGAGGAGGCATTGTTTACAGCGAATATTATTGATAAGTATCGCATTACATTTCCGGTAGCTTATGACTGTGAAGGCTTTCGGAATGCGACTCATAGACAATACGCTCTTGGAAGAGACGTCAGAACTGCACTGGCTGTAAAATTTTTGGACACAATTGCAGCGCGGGGATATACACCAATGTTTTATGCATCCAGAAATGAGATGACGGACAATAAAGATTGGAATATGGATATTCTTAACAGATACAAAGTGTGGGTTTCGCAGTATCCGGCGCAGCCATTTCCAATCACCCCGGTCAGCAGCTATGCAGGTGTGCAGGCAATGTGGCAGTATACCTGCAAGGCAACAATTCCGGGGATTGCTGGAAATGTAGATATGAATGTTTCCTATTTTAATTATGATGGGATTGCAGAGCCAAAAGATCCAAGTGGTGCGCCTCTAGTGAATGCGGCAGTTGTACAATTTCAGGATGTAATTGAAGTTGTGACCCCTACAACCACAGTAAATTTGCGGACTGTACCAAGTACAGACAGTCTCGATACAGTTGTAGTGCCAATTAATCCGGGAGATATGATTTTCCGCACAGGAATTGGGAATAATGGCTGGTCGAGAGTGCTCTTAAATAATCAAGTGTTATATGCTTATACAGCGTATCTGCAAAAGGTGTTGTAAAATGAGAAAATGTGTGATATACTACTTTAGGTTAAAATAACTTGAAGGAGGCAATCAGTATGAAACATATTAAGACATTGACAACTAGAGACTATAAGGAATCTGTAAAAAAGGGTGGATGTGGTGAGTGTCAGACATCTTGTCAGTCAGCTTGCAAAACATCTTGCACAGTTGGAAATCAGAGCTGTGAGAATACAAACAAGTAATTTTGCAGTAGCATTTTGTCACAGGTATAATGATTTCACAATAAAAGAATTGGAAATAAGCAGCGGTTCACATTAAAAATCGCTGCTTATTATGTGTGTGTTTAAGTGTAGGAACTGTTTGCGATTAGGTGATACAGGAAGGGAAAAAAATTGATACATCAATATAAAAACAATGGATATAATATCGTTTTGGATGTCAATAGTGGTTCGGTGCATATTGTCGATGACATTATTTATGATGTGATTGGTTATATGGTGGAAACTGGACTGGAACATGAGAATAAGGCGGTGGCATTCGAGACCCTTAGCAGGAAATTTGCGGACAGGGCAGAGATATTATCTGAACTTGTCGATGAGATATATGTGTTGAGAGAGGAAGGAACGCTTTTCACAGAGGATATTTATGAGAAAAGCATTGACGCCTTTCAAAAACGAGAGACAGTGGTGAAAGCACTCTGTTTACATATAGCCCATGACTGCAACCTCAAATGTAAATATTGTTTTGCGGAGGAGGGAGAATATCATGGTCGGAGGGCATTAATGAGCTATGAAGTGGGAAAGAAAGCATTGGATTTTCTGGTGGCAAATTCCGGCAGTCGTGTGAACCTTGAAGTGGATTTTTTTGGCGGGGAACCGTTGATGAACTGGCAAGTCGTAAAAGAGTTGGTCTCTTATGGCAGAAGCCTTGAGGAGCCGCATCACAAGAAATTTCGATTTACACTCACAACAAATGGAATATTGCTCAATGATGAAATCATTGATTTTATGAATCGCGAGATGGCAAATGTCGTGCTGAGTGTGGATGGACGAAAAGAAGTCAACGACAGAATGCGTCCGTTGGCTGGTGGACAAGGCAGCTACGATTTCATTATTCCAAAATTTAAGAAGGTGGCGGAGAGCAGAAATCAGACAAACTATTATGTGCGTGGTACTTTTACACACTGGAATAAGGATTTTGCAGCGGATGTTTGCCATCTTGCCGATTTGGGATTTAAGCAGATTTCTGTTGAGCCAGTAGTAGCACCAGAAAGTGCGGATTATGCGCTTGTCCCATCAGATATTCCAGAGATTCTTATGGAATATGATAAGCTTGCGACAGAGATAATTAAGCGATATAAAGAAGGAAAGCCTTTTCAATTCTTTCATTTTATGATAGATTTAAAAGGAGGTCCTTGTGTTTACAAGCGTCTGTCTGGCTGCGGATCAGGTACAGAATATCTGGCAGTGACACCGTGGGGAGATTTTTATCCGTGTCATCAGTTTGTGGGACAGGACAAGTTTCTGATGGGAAATGTGGATGATGGGATTACCAACACAAATATTCGGGAACAATTTAAGGCATGTAATGTATATTCAAAGGAGAAGTGTAAGAGTTGCTTTGCAAAATTTTACTGCAGTGGAGGATGTGCGGCGAATTCTTATAATTTTCATGGAGACATCAATGATGTTTACGACCTAGGTTGTGAGCTTCAGAGGAAACGTGTTGAATGTGCAATCATGATAAAAGCTGCTCTTGCCGAGGAAGATGCCAAGGCATAAGCTGCAGAAAGTAAAGGAGTATACGGGCAATGAAAAAAAGTAAAGGGATAACTACTTTGGTCCTGACAGTGCTGATTATGGCAGTATTAGGATTTGTGGCAATATGGGGGATTGGCACAAAAAAGGCAGGTTCTGCATCGGGAATTCGGCAGGGACTTGACCTTGCAGGCGGCGTGAGCATCACATATCAGGTGATAGGTGATGAAAATCCCTCTGCGGAGGATATGGGAGATACTATTTATAAACTGCAAAAGAGGGTGGAAACATACAGTACAGAAGCGCAGGTTTATCAAGAGGGTACTGACCGCATTAACATTGAGATTCCGGGTGTGTCAGATGCCAACTCAATTCTTGAGGATTTAGGCAGACCAGGTGCATTGTATTTTATTGCGCAGACAGATGCAGATGGCAATCAAAATTATTCTTATACTGGTTCAGGACTGACAGGATATTCCCTAGACAAGACAATCGAGGAGTTGCAGGCAGCAGGTAGTATTGTGTTGGAAGGAACAGATGTTGCGACCGCACAGGGCGGTTCTGGCAGTGACAATCTTGGAAACAGTCAGTTTGTTGTGGACCTTACATTTACAGGGGAAGGGACAACAAAATTCGCCGATGCGACAACAAAAGCATTTGCGAAGGGAGAGACAATTGGTATCTACTATGACGGAGACTTTATCAGTGTACCCACTGTGCAGGCAGCGCTTACAGATGGCAAGGCTCAGATTACAGGTATGGGTAGTTTTGAGGAGGCAGAAAAAATAGCAAGTCAGATAAGAATTGGCGGCTTGAAGCTGGAGTTGGAGGAGTTGCGTTCTAATGTGGTAGGAGCACAGCTTGGTGAGGAAGCAGTAAAGACAAGCTTACAGGCAGCGTTGTTTGGTTTGATCATTATTGCGGTATTTATGATTGTAGTGTATCGCTTGCCTGGTTTATCTTCTGTGATTGCGCTGATTATTTATACCTGTTTGATTGTGATTTCCCTCAATATATTTGAAATTACGCTGACACTTCCGGGAATTGCAGGTATTATTCTTTCAATTGGTATGGCAGTGGATGCAAATGTTATTATTTTTGCGCGTATCAGGGAAGAAGTTACGGCAGGAAAGACAGTTCGGAGTGCAATTGAAGCAGGCTTTCAGAAGGCGCTTTCTGCAATTGTGGACGGCAATGTGACGACTTTGATTGCTGCTTTTGTGTTGGGGACTAAAGGTTCAGGTACTGTGAAAGGGTTTGCTTACACGCTTGCGCTTGGTATTATACTTTCTATGTTTACAGCACTTGTTGTTACAAGACTGATTCTTCGGGCATTTTTTGCGGTGGGCTTTAAAGATGTGAAATACTATGGTACAAATAAGGAAAGGGGAACAGTTAATTTTCTTGGAAAGAAAAATATATTTTTTGCTGCTTCTATTGCAGTGATTGTTCTCGGTTTTGTATTTATGGGTATCAATGGCGTTTCCACTGGCAAAGTGCTGAATTACAGCCTTGACTTTGTGGGTGGTACTTCGACAAATGTTACGTTTAATGAAGACATGGAATTATCCGCAATTGATGCAAATGTGGTTCCTGTGTTCAGTGATGTGACAGGAGATGGTGCAGTACAGGTACAAAAAGTAGCGAATTCTAACGAGGTAATTTTTAAGACGAGAGAGCTGAATGTGGAGGAGCGGCAGACTCTGGAAGATGCACTGGTTGAAAAATTTGCGGTCAATAAGGAGCTAATCACAGCAGAAACAATCAGTTCGACAATTAGCTCAGAGATGAAAAGCGATGCTGTTGTTGCAGTTATCATTGCCACAATCTGTATGTTGATTTATATATGGTTCCGGTTTAAAGATATCCGATTTGCGGCAAGCTCTGTTGCGGCATTGGTACATGATGTACTTGTTGTACTTGCTTTCTATGCTGTTGCAAAGGTGTCTGTGGGCAGTACATTTATTGCATGTATGCTTACAATTGTCGGTTATTCTATCAATGCGACGATTGTTATTTTTGACCGTATCAGAGAAAATCTTGGCAGTATGTTAAAGAAGGATACGCTAGAAGATTTGGTCAACAGAAGTATCAGCCAAACTCTTTCAAGAAGTATTTTTACATCTCTGACTACTTTTGTTATGGTTGCGGCACTATATGTTCTGGGTGTGACTTCCATCAAGGAATTCGCACTGCCGTTAATGGTAGGTATTGTATGCGGTACGTACTCTTCTGTGTGCATAACGGGTGCACTTTGGTATGTGCTTAGGACAAGAATAAAGAAGGCATAAGATTTCGTTTGGGCTGCGGCTAATGCCGCGGCCTTTTCCTTAGAAATGATGAACAAATGTATAGTTTTTGAAAGAAGGAGGCGCGTCGAATGAAGACTATTACAAAAAAATATGGGATTTCGGCGGCTGTTTTAAAGTGGATTGCAGTTGTGACAATGATAATCGATCATTTTGCAGTGGCTGTTTATCCACAGTTTGTAAGTTATGAGTACAGTGTTTATTATATTATGCGAAAAATAGGTAGAATTGCATTTCCCATCTATTGTTTTTTGCTTGTGGAAGGTTTTTTTCATACGAAAAATGTAGTAAAATATTTTCGGAACTGCTTTTTGTTTGCCATATTGTCAGAAATTCCTTTTAATATGGCAATTTTTGGGAAAGTGCTTTATCCGAGGGGGCAGAATGTGTATTTCACGCTGTGTATTGGACTGGCGACTCTAATGATTCTCAATAGATTAAAGGAGCGTCAAGCACCACAGTATATGTTGCTGCGGATAGTTATTATTGTATTGGCAGCGGGAGCAGGGCAAATTTTGGATGTGGATTATCATTGGAAAGGCGTTTTATTTATTATAATGTTTTATTATATGCGTAATATGCAAGAGTGGATCCGCAATCTTGTTGGAATTTGTGCATTTGCATATGAGGTTACAGCGCCACTTGCATTTATTCCAATTCATTTTTATAATGGAGCGCGCGGCAGGCAGATGAAGTATCTTTTTTATGCAATTTATCCAATACATTTACTCATTTTTGGTCTAATAAGATTATATTTGAGTTAGAACTTTAAAGAACTATAATAAAAGTGGGAGTTTTCTCCAGTTGAGATAAAATGACAATGATGAATAGAGAAGGAGTAACAAGAATGTACACTTATGAAATTAATGCGGGATACAGTGTGATGGATGCATCTCTACATATGAAAATTCCTGCGATACTGGATTGTTTTCAGGATGCGGCAATCTTTGAGGCAGAGAATGGAAAAATTACAGTTGCGTATCTCTATAACAGACAACTTGCATGGCTTCTCAGTTCTTGGCAGATTGTGATTGACAGGTGCCCAAAGCTAAACGAAAAAGTTAAAATAACAACAATGCCCTATGCTTTTAAGGGTTTCTTGGGATACCGTGGCTTTACCATGACAGGTGAGGATGGTGTAGTTATTACCAAGGCGGCATCTATCTGGACTTTAATGAATACAAAAAAGCAATGTCCATCGCGGTTGACACAAGAACTTCAAGAGGGATATGAGATGGGAGAAAAACCTGTCATGGACTATGCACCAAGGAAGATTGCTTTGTTGGGGGAACCTCAAATTAAGGAGCAGTTTAAAGTCAGAAAATTTCAAATTGATTCCAACCAACATATGAATAATGTAGTGTATGTTAAGCTTGCAATGGAGGTGTTGCCAGAAGATATTTCTATCAAAGAGTTGAGAGCAGAGTATAAAAAACCTGCACATTTAGGAGAGGAAGTGGTGGCTGCAGTCTGCAAGGCAGAGGGTAAATATCAGGTGGTTTTGCAGAATCCGGCGGGGGATATCTATGCGGTAGTTGAATTTTCGGTATTAGAAAGGTAGGGTATAGACAGATGAGTAGATGGATGGTAGCTGCAAAGAGGGCTGATTTTGATGCGGTTGCTAAGAAGCATCAGATTAGCCCTGTGCTTGCACGGATAATCAGGAACAGAGATGTAACAGATGACAAAGATATTGACAAGTTTTTAAATGGTACAAGGAAAGATTTGTATGCACCAGAACTTTTGAAAGATATGGAGAAAGCAGTAGAGATTCTTCTGGAAAAAATAGCGCAGGGAAAACAGATACGAATTATAGGGGATTATGATATTGATGGAATTTGCTCTACTTATATTTTGTACAAAGGACTTACAGCGTGCGGTGCGCGGGTAGACACAGCGATTCCGCACAGAATACGCGATGGATACGGACTGAATGACCATTTGATACAGGAAGCGTATGATTCTGGAACAGACACAATCATTACATGTGACAATGGAATTGCCGCTTATGATCAGATTGTGTTTGCCAATGAATTGGGTATGTGTGTGGTGGTGACAGACCACCATGAAGTTCCTTACGATGAAGTAAATGGAGAGCGGCAGTATAAGGTGCCGCCGGCAAAAGCAGTTGTTGATCCCAAGCAGGAGGATTGTAACTATCCTTTTCCAGAAATCTGCGGTGCAGTTGTTGCATACAAACTAATTTTGATGCTCATTGCAAAACATACACAAAAAAATTGGCGTGATGTAATGGAGTCTGAGGTTGGTCTTGAACTTTTGGAATTTGCAGCGTTTGCGACAATTGGAGATGTGATGGAGTTACGCGACGAAAACCGCATTCTGGTTAAAAGTGGTTTGGAGTTAATGGCACATACAAGAAATATAGGATTGGGAGCACTAATGCAGGCGACGGGAACAGACCCAATGCACATAAAACCCTATACCATTGGTTTTATTCTTGGTCCTTGTTTAAATGCGACTGGAAGATTGGACACTGCGGTCAATGCGCTGGAGCTTTTTCAAACTATAGATGTGGACAAAGCGGCAACCTTAGCAGGAGATTTAAAGGCTATGAACGATAGTAGAAAGGATCTTACTACAAAAGGTGTTAAGGAGGCTATAGAGCAGATAGAGGAGACAGGATTAGATAAAGATAAAGTGCTTGTTGTGTATCTTCCCGAGGTGCATGAGAGTCTTGCAGGGATTATCGCGGGCAGAATCCGTGAAAAATATTACAAACCAGTTTTTATACTTACGAGAGCGGAGGAGGGGGTAAAAGGTTCTGGGCGTTCTATTGAGGCGTTTCATATGTATGATGAGATGACAAAGTGTAAGGAGTTGTTCACAAAATATGGCGGACACAAACTTGCAGCAGGATTGTCCTTGCCAGAAGAAAATGTGGAGATGTTTCGGCAGAAACTTAATGAGAACTGTCAGCTTACAGAGGGAGATTTTGAACAAAAAGTGCTGATTGATGTGCCAATGCCAATGGCATACGCTAGCTTTCATTTTATTGCGGAACTTGAGAGACTGGAACCTTTTGGAAACGGCAATCCCAAACCGCAATTTGCACAAAAAAATATTCAATTTATCAGTGGAAAGTTGTTAGGGGCAAATCACAATGTTGGGAAATATACAGTTGCGGATGAGGAGGGCAGGCGATATGAGTTGATTTACTTTGGTGATATTGAGGCGTTTCATACATATGTGGAGACGAAATGCGGCAATAGCGCACTGGATTATCTGTATCGAATCCAGCGGGGAACTTTAGAGGCTGCTCCCGTGCCAATTGTGTTGTCGGTGGTGTATTATCCCGATATAAATGAATATAAGGGAACAGTCACATTGCAGATGGTGATGAAATATTACCAATAAAGTGAAACGGCTATTGATTTATCTTTTGTTAAGAAAAATAATGTTATTTTTATGAAATAAACACATTTTTGACACATTTATTGGGTATAGTAATATACAGATAGTTGAAACACTCACTATCTCCCCCCTCATAAGAAAATATACAATAAGGGCCATGCTGTGCATGGTCCTTATTGTATGTATTTCTTCTAATATTTTTTAATAGATTGTTGCAGTCTTTTATATCTGATATTGCGTTTACAGTTCAGCCTAGGACTTTGTACTACGCTACAAAGTCCGTAAGAGAACATAGTGGCAGAGGTGCGTCAAGCCACAGAACGTGACTTTGACACCACAAAGTGGTTTTGCATAGCTTGATGCTTGCAATAGAAAGCTGAAGGCTGAATTGCTATAGATTGCGAGAAGATTCCAAGAGGCTATCTTGATAAAAAGAAGGGGATATGGTATTCTTTAGGGTAGGGTTTATGGATTTTGAATATATTATAATAAACGTAAAGCAGGATGGAAGTTTGTTATAAGCTAGGAAAGGCAGGAAAAGGGTAAGTGAAAGGGATATATCGGTGCAGGGATTTACTAAAGGGGGTTGCATATGAATGCATCAAGGGCAATGCAGATGTGGAGATATCTGCGGTGGCAAGTGATTCCAGAAAGATTGTAGAGGGCTGTGTTTTTGTATGCATACAAGGAATTAACTTTGACGGGCATACAGCGGCGGCAGAGGCAGTTCAGAAGGGAGCGGCAGCACTTGTAGTCAGTCATGAGGTGACGCTTCCAAAGGAGGCGGAAATTACTATAATTAAAGTGGCAGATACGCGATATGCTATGGCGTTTATCTCAGCAAATTATTTTGGCAATCCGGCGGAAAGTATGAAGATTATCGGTGTGACAGGCACAAAGGGAAAAACAACAACGGCGTATTTTGTGAAATACATATTGGAAAAAGCAGGTTATAAGGTTGGTTTGATAGGTACGATTGAAATAATTATTGGGGAAAAGGTGATTCCCTCATCACATACGACGCCTGAAGCTTATGATTTGCAGCAGTATTTTAAGCAAATGAAAGATGCGGGCTGTCAAGTGGTTGTAATGGAAGCGTCTTCACAGGGATTTAAGATGCATCGAACCCAAGGGTTTATTTTTGATTATGGCATATTTACCAACATTGAGCCGGACCATATTGCGCCGGGGGAACATGCGGATTTTGCGGAGTATTTGTCATGCAAGGCAATGCTGTTTCGCCAGTGTAAGGTCGGAATTATAAACAGTGATGATAAGCATTGGCAACAGGTTACTGCAGGGCATACTTGTTCATTGGAAACATATGGCTTTGAGGAGCGTGCAGATCTGCGCGGGAGTGATTTAAAATTGGTGACGGGCGCAGGATATTTGGGAATTGATTTTAAGGTGTCAGGGCTAATGAATCTTGAGATTGAGACAGATATTCCCGGAAAATTCAGTGCTTACAATGTACTGACTGCTATTGCAATTTGCCGACATTTTGGTGTGGGAGAACAGGATATAAAAAATGCTCTTCTAAGAGCAAAAGTGAAGGGCAGAATTGAGATGGTAAAGGCGTCAGACGATTTTACGCTAATGATTGATTATGCACATAATGCTATGGCGTTGGAAAGTCTGCTCACCACATTGCGGGAATATCAACCCCACCGTCTGGTATGTTTGTTTGGCTGTGGTGGGAACCGCTCAAAACTTAGACGCTATGAGATGGGCGAGGTAAGTGGAAAGTTAGCGGATTTTACGATTATCACTTCGGACAATCCGCGCTTTGAAGAACCGCAGGATATTATTGAGGATATTAAGATTGGTATTGGCAAGACAGAAGGAAAGTACATTGAGATCTGTGACCGCAGGGAGGCAATTAAATACGCAATTACACATGGGGAAAAAGGAGATATTATCGTGCTTGCTGGAAAGGGACACGAGGATTATCAAGAGATTAAGGGGGAAAAATACCCAATGGATGAACGAGTGATGATTCAGGAAATTTTGGAGGAACTTGCTCTGGACAGGAGACAAAAGAAGCAATGACAGGCAGATTTGCGAATATTATTGTGGATATATCCCATGAGAAAGTTGATCGGCCTTTTCAGTATCGCATACCAGAGAAATTGATGGGAAAGTTAACAGTTGGAATGGCAGTGATAATACCTTTTGGGCGTGGAAATAAGCGGATGAAAGGGTATGTAATGGAAATTACAGACCGCGTGGAATACGATGAAAAAAAATTAAAGTATATAGATTCTATTGTGAAAGATGGTGTCAGTGCGCAGGGAGATTCGCTTAGGTTAGCATGGTGGATTAGAGAAAATTATGGTTCTACTATGATTGCTGCATTAAAGACGGTGCTGCCAGTAAAACAGAAGTTAAAACAGGTAGTCAAAAAGACAGTAATCTGTAAGGCTGATATGAATACAGCGATGGCGAAGGCAGAGGAGTTTGCAAAAAAACACCAAAATGCAAAAGCGCGTTTAATGAAGGAATTGGCAACGCAGCCAACACTGCCATATACATTGGTTACAAGTAAGCTAAATGTTACAAATCAGACGATACAGGCATTGGAAAAGGCTGGATTGGTCGAGATACAGGCAGAGGACACTTATCGGAATGTACTGCCGGGAATGATGGCAGAGTTGGATGGGTGGAAGAAAAAACAACTTTCTGAGAGCCAGCGCACGATTGTAATGAGTATTATGAAAGATTACAAGACAGGTATTCGCAGCACATATCTGATTCATGGAGTGACTGGAAGCGGTAAGACAGAAGTTTATATGGAATTGATAGAACAGATGCTAAATGAGGGTAGGCAAGCAATTATGCTGATACCAGAAATCGCACTTACTTATCAGACCTTGGTGCGTTTTTACCAGCGTTTTGGCGACAGGGTATCTGTGATGAACTCCCGGCTCTCAGCGGGTGAGCGTTCTGATCAGTATGAGCGCGCAGCGCAGGGGGACATTGACATTATGATTGGTCCGCGGTCTGCGCTGTTTACGCCATTTGAACGGCTTGGACTTGTGATTATTGACGAGGAGCATGAAAATAGCTACAAGAGTGAAAGTATGCCAAAGTATCATGCAAGGGAAGTGGCTGGTGAGCTGTGTCAAATGAAAAATGCCAGTTTGGTTTTGGGATCAGCAACACCGTCCATTGAGTCTTATTATAGGGCAAAGAAGGGAGAGATTCAGCTTTTTACTTTAAAAGAGCGACTTGCAGGTGGTCAGTTACCCAGAGTGTATGTGGAGGACTTGCGCGATGAGCTAAAAACTGGAAATCGTTCGATTTTTAGCAGACGGCTCTACAGCCTGATTGCAGACCGGTTACAAAAAAGAGAACAGACAATTCTGTTTCTTAATCGCAGGGGATATGCGGGATTTGTATCCTGTCGGGCTTGTGGGCACGTTATGAAGTGCCCACACTGTGATGTATCCTTGTCTGAGCACACAGACCGTTTTCAGAAAAATAGCAAGTTGGTTTGTCACTACTGTGGTTATATGATGCCAGGAGTAACAAATTGCCCTCAATGTGGATCTAAGTATATTTTGGGTTTTCGAGCAGGTACGCAGCAAATTGAAGAACTTTTGCACAAAGAGTTTCCGGCGGCGCGTGTGCTTCGCATGGATGCTGATACGACGAAGACCAAAAACAGCTATGAGCAGATTTTATCTCAGTTTGCCAATGAAGGGGCTGACATTCTTGTAGGGACGCAGATGATTGTGAAGGGACATGATTTTGCAAAAGTTACACTGGTGGGAATACTGGCGGCTGATATGTCTTTGCATGCTGGGGACTATCGGGCAGGTGAGCGCACTTTTCAACTGCTTACACAGGCAGCAGGCAGAGCAGGAAGAGGTGCACTTCCCGGAGAGGTTGTGATACAGACATATCAGCCAGAACACTATGCAGTTGTTCATGCTGCGAATCAGGATTATGAGCATTTTTATGCGGATGAAATCGCTTATCGTGATATAATGATGTATCCGCCAGCTGCACATATGATGGCAGTACTCGTACTATCTGACAATGAAAAATTAGGTGCAGAACAAGCAGATATGTTAGCAGCGCAGGCGAAACGGCAGTTTGGCGACCAGAGATTGGTCTTAATAGGGCCGACAGAGGCATGTATTGGCAAGATTAATGACATTTATCGATATATTTTTTACATTAAGCACAGGGAATATCAAGTATTGACAGCAGTCAAAGACGCACTGGAGCAGACGATTCATGCAATGGAGTGGAATGCAGACAGTGTGCAGTTTGATTTTGACCCAATGAACAATTATTAAAACATAAATGAGAAAGGGAAGAAAAATTATGGCAATTAGAGCAATCAGAGAGATAGGAGATCCCGTATTAAATAAGGTTTCAAAGGAAGTGAAGGAGATTACGCCAAGAGTACAAGACTTGATTGATGATATGTTTGAGACAATGTACGAGGCAAATGGTGTCGGGCTTGCTGCAGTTCAGGTGGGAGTTTTAAAGAGAATCGTTGTGATTGATACGGGAGATGATCCGATATTGCTTATTAATCCCCGTATTGTAGAAGTTAGTGGAGAACAGACAGGGAATGAGGCATGTTTAAGTGTTCCTGGAAAGACAGGTTCTGTGACAAGACCAAATTATGTCAAGGCAGTCGCGCAGGACGAGGAGTTGAATGAATTTGAAATTGAAGGGGAAGAACTATTGGCAAGGGCGCTGATTCATGAGATAGAGCATCTTGACGGGCACCTATTTGTGGAGAAGGTAGAAGGTCCCCTGATGGATGTGGAAGTCGTGGAGGAAGAAGAGTAAATGAAAGTTGTTTTTATGGGAACACCTGACTATGCAGCAAGGGCATTGGAAGCGATTATCAATGCAGGGCATGAAGTGACAGCTGCTGTCACCCAGCCAGACAGACCAAAAGGAAGAAGTGGTCAAGTGCAGTGCTCACCGGTGAAGGAGTGTGCAGTAAAACATGGGATTACAGTGTTGCAGCCAGTTAAAATTAAGACACCAGAGGCGATTGAGGAATTAAGAAGGTATGTGGCTGATATTTATGTAGTAGCTGCTTTTGGGCAGATTCTGTCAAAAGAGATTTTGGAGACGCCCAAATTTGGTTGTGTTAATATCCATGCGTCTTTGCTGCCAAAATACAGAGGTGCAGCGCCAATTAACCAATGTATTATAGATGGTGAGAACGAGACAGGTGTCACAATTATGCAGATGGATACAGGAATTGACACCGGAGACATACTTACACAGAAAAAGGTTATCCTAGAAGATAAGGAGACTGCAGAGACACTTTTTGACAAGCTTACACAGGCTGGTGCAGAGTTGATTGTAGAAACGCTCCCCAAAATTGAACAGGGTGTGCTTATACCAACCAAACAAGATGAAAGTGGTGCAAGTTATGTTAAAATGATGGATAAAGCAAAAGGAAAGATAGACTGGACTTGCGATGCAGTCTCTATAGAGCGGCTTGTCCGGGGACTGAACCCGTGGCCGAGTGCCTATACTTTTTATCAGGAGAAAACAGTAAAAATCTGGCGCAGTGATGTGGTGGAATTATCTACGGAAGATACACAACAGCCCGGAACTATTGTTCGAGTTTCAAAGGATTTTTTTGATGTGGCTTGTGGAAAAGGGATTTTGAGAATTTATGAGTTACAATTAGAGGGGAAAAAACGCATGGATACAAAAAGCTTTTTGCTGGGAAATCCGTGGAAAACGGGAACACTTTTAGGTACAGTATCATTCTAAAAACATAATTGTAAAACAAGAAAGGAGAAGTTATGCCATTTGGTTTTCGATATTATTTTGATCCTACGTATATCTTAGTGCTCATCGGCGCAGTGCTTAGCATTATTGCTTCTGCGCGCGTCAACTCAACATTTAGTAAGTATGCAAGAGTGCGGAGTATGTCTGGAATGACAGGCGCACAGACCGCGGAGGCAATTTTACGTAGTAGGGGAATCTATGATGTGCGGGTGGAGCATATCAGAGGGAATTTGACAGACCACTATGATCCGACAAGGAAGGTGGTGCGACTTTCAGACAGCGTTTATGGCTCGACATCTGTCGCGGCAATCGGTGTGGCAGCGCATGAGTGTGGGCATGTCATGCAGCATCATGAAGGCTATGCGCCGCTCAACTTTAGAACTGCGCTGGTTCCAGTGGCGAATATTGGATCAAAGCTTGGGATACCTATTATTCTTGTTGGACTGCTGCTGGGAAGCAATCCGGTTTTAGTAAATATTGGAATCTGGGTATTTTCACTTGCAGTTCTTTTTCAGATAGTGACGCTTCCTGTGGAGTTTGATGCTTCTAAAAGGGCACTTGTCTGCATAGAGCAGTATGGAATTGTGACAAGTGATGAGCGCAAAAAGAGTGCGAAGGTATTGAAGGCGGCAGCGTACACCTATGTTGCGGCAGCAGCGGCGTCAATTTTGCAGTTGTTGCGGCTTATAATGTTGTTTGGAAAACGGGATGATTAAGAATGACGCAGAGACAAAATAAAACACAGAGCACAAATCAGCGCATGATTGTGCTGGAAATGCTTTTGACGGAAACGGTGTACTCTCATATGATTGTGTGGGATGTGCTAAATAAGTACAATTATCTGCCACAACAGGAGAAATCTTTTATTAAACGGCTTTATGAGGGTACTTTAGAGCGTCAGATAGAGTTGGATTATGTGGTTGACCAGTATTCTAAAGTGAAAACAGATAAGATGAAGAAGGTTATCCGTGCGATTATGCGTATGAGTGTATATCAGATTTTGTATATGGATGCAGTTCCTGATGCGGCAGCTTGCAACGAAGCGGTAAAACTTGCACAGAAAAAGGGTTTTTCCGCACTGAAGGGTTTTGTAAATGGTGTGCTTAGAAATATTGCACGCAATAAAAATAATATTTCGTATAATAGCATGTCCGTAAAATATTCTATGCCAGACTGGATTGTAAATCTGTGGATAGAACAGCTTGGTGTTAACAGAACAGAGACAGTGCTTGCTGGGCTTTTGGAAGAACATCCAGTGACAATTCGTTTTCGAGAGATTTTAGCGCAAAAAGGAGTCACAACAGAAACGACTGTAGATGCTGTGCAAAAGGCACTTACGGAACAAGGCGGAACAATGCAACAGCATGTATATCTGCCTTGTGCGTACAAAGTGTCAGGAACAGATGATCTCACAAAATTACCCTATTATTTAAGTGGTGCTTTTGTGGTGCAAGATATTAGTTCCATGCTTGCAGTTATGGCGATTGGCGTTGAAGCATATGTGAGACAAAAGAAAATGCAAGACAGTGACAGAACAAAGATTCGAGTCCTTGATTTATGTGCAGCACCAGGTGGAAAGTCAATGCTGATAGCGGATATCCTAGAACAGTGTGATGTCGATTATGCTATTTTATCGAGAGATATTTCAGCAGAAAAAGTTCGTAGAATGTTGGAAAATTTTGAACGCTGCAATTTGAACCATATGACGGTCGAGACAACAAATGCCATAGAAGAGGAAGTGCAACTTGTGGGAACTGCGGATATTGTGATTGCAGATGTTCCTTGTTCAGGTCTTGGCGTGATTGGAAAAAAGCGCGATATTAAATATAGGATTACGCCAGAGGCAGTTGAGGAAGTTATTGTGCTGCAAAGACAGATTCTTACGGTAGCAGCACGGTATCTAAAGGCAGGTGGGCGGTTGCTATTCAGTACTTGTACCATTAATCAAAATGAGAATGAAAAGCATTTTATGTGGCTGCGTGATGCGCTGAAACTAACGCCGTTGTCGCTGGATGATATGCTGCCCTCCTGTCTACATACAGAGACAACTAAGAATGGATATCTACAGTTGTTGCCGGGTGTGCATGATGCAGATGGATTTTTTATCAGCGTGTTTTGCAGAGAGGATGAATAGAAAGGGAAGGCACCAATACGATGGAGAAAGAATCCTATGATATGAAATCAATGACTTTGGATGAAATTAAGACAATTATTACAGAAATGGGCGAAAAGTCGTTTCGTGCCAAACAACTGTATGAGTGGATGCATATAAAACTTGCACGGAATTATGACGAGATGACTAATCTGCCTAAGAGCTTGCGGGAAAAGTTAACAAAAAATTATCCATATACTTCTTTGAGAGAAGTGATGGTGCAGACATCAAAAATTGACGGAACCAAAAAATATCTCTTTGCGCTTGCAGATGGGAACTATATTGAAAGTGTCTGGATGCAGTACCATCATGGAAATTCTGTGTGCATCTCCTCACAGGTAGGGTGTCGTATGGGGTGTCGATTTTGCGCTTCAACGCTCGACGGATTGGAGAGAAATCTCACTCCGTCAGAAATGCTTGATCAGATTTATGCGATTGTTAGAAGTACCAAGGAGCGGGTCTCCAATATAGTGGTGATGGGCACAGGGGAACCGCTGGACAATTATGACAATCTACTTCGCTTTATACAAATGGTTTCCGATGAAAATGGTCTTCATATTAGTCAGAGAAATATTACTGTCTCAACTTGTGGCATTGTGGAGAATATGAGGCGGCTTGCCGATGAAAAATTGCAGATTACACTGGCGCTGTCCCTTCATGGCTCTACACAGGAAAAAAGACAAGAGTTAATGCCAATTGCAAATAAATATGCGATTGATGAAGTAATCGATGCCTGCCGTTATTATTTTGCGCAGACAGGTAGACGCATCACGTTTGAGTATAGTCTTGTCGGTGGAATTAATGACACAGAAGCGGATGCAGAAAATTTGTGCAAATTGGTGAGCGGACTGAACTGTCATGTCAATCTGATACCAGTCAATCCTATTAAGGAGCGCGATTACGTTGTGTCTGAGCACAGAAATGTCCTTTGTTTTCAGAACAAGTTAGAAAAAAAGCATATTAATGTTACAGTCCGCAGGGAGATGGGTAGAGATATTGATGGGGCTTGCGGACAGTTGCGGAGAAGGTTTGGAGACTTGAATTAAGATTACACATGTGCTAATATAAGTAGAAGTGTGAAAATTGATGAAATCATTTTCACTGATTGGAGGAGAAAAAGTGGAGTTATTTTCTATAACGGATGTTGGCAGGAGAAGAGAAATTAACGAAGACTATCTATATACTTCGGATAAGCCAGTGGGAAATCTTCCAAACCTTTTTATTGTGGCTGATGGTATGGGCGGGCATAACGCTGGAGACTATGCGTCAAAACATGCAGTGGACAAGGCAGTATCAGTGATTGAACAGTATACACAAGAGTATGATGCAGTGAATATATTGCAAAAGGCAATTGATGATGCAAACACATATATTCATCAGATTGCAAAAAGAAACAGCCAATTTAAAGGGATGGGAACGACGTTTGTCGCAGTGACTGTTGATGGAAATCATGTGACTGCTGCCAATGTAGGGGACAGCAGAATGTACATTATTAATGATTTTATAACACAGATTACCAAAGATCACTCACTTGTTGAGGAAATGATTGATATGGGAGGAATTGATAGAGAAGCAGCGCGGAGTCATCCAGATAAAAATATCATCACAAGAGCGGTCGGTGTAAAAGAGTATGTGCTTGTGGATTTTTTTGATGTGCACATCGGACCTGCAGAGAAATTGCTACTTTGTACAGATGGACTTACCAATATGCTAAAAGATGACGAAATACACAAGATTATCGTTGAGAGCAGCAGCTTGGAGAAAGCTGGAAGACATTTAATCGAAGCTGCCAATCAAAACGGTGGGCGAGATAATATAGCTGTGGTTCTTGTGGAACCGTTTGGAGGTCGGAATGATTAAGTTGGGAATGCTGATTGGCGGCCGTTATGTGATACTAGAAAAAATTGGTACTGGCGGCATGTCGGATGTATACAGGGCAAAAGATCAAAAGCTGAACCGGTTTGTGGCGGTTAAGGTGCTGAAGCAGGAGTTTTCGGAAAACCGAAATTTTGTGTCAAAATTTCGTGTGGAGGCACAGGCGGCAGCAGGGCTTATGCACCCGAATATTGTGAATGTCTATGATGTGGGAGAAGAGGACGGGATTCATTATATTGTAATGGAACTTGTGGAGGGTATCACACTCAAAAAATATATTGAGAAAAAAGTTAGACTCACAACGAAGGAAGCCATCAGCATAGCGATACAAGTTGCAATGGGTATTGAGGCGGCCCATAACAATCATATTATACATAGAGATATCAAGCCTCAAAATATCATTATCTCCAAGGAGGGGAAAGTTAAGGTAACAGATTTTGGCATTGCAAAAGCTGCATCGAGCAATACAATTACTTCTAACGTAATGGGTTCTGTCCACTACACATCGCCAGAACAGGCAAGAGGAGGTTTTTCGGACGAAAAAAGTGACATCTATTCTATGGGAATCACGATGTTTGAGATGTTGACAGGAAGAGTGCCATTTAATGGGGATACAACAGTGGCAATTGCCATTAAGCATATACAGGATCCTATGCCTCTACTGCGGGATTTTGTGCCTGAAGTACCACAGAGTGTAGAAAACATTGTTATGAAATGTACGCAGAAGAGTCCGGACAGGCGCTATCAGAATATGAGTGAGATGATAGCTGATTTAAAACGTTCCCTTATTAATCCTGACGCTGTAATTGCGCAGGTGGATACAGAAGATGATATAGGAAAAACTAAGATTATGCCAAACAGTGAGCGGACAGCATCTATTTCAGTACCGCCAGTATTAAATACAGTTTGGGAAGAGAAAGTGCCACGGAGAGAAACTTATGCAGATGATGCGGATTTGGAGGCCATGCCAGAGCTGATAATGCCCGCAAATACAAAGAGAAAAAACAACAGTTATGAGGAGGACACTTACAGCGAGTCTTATTACACCGACGAAGAATATTATGAAGATGTTGAAGAGGTCGTAAAAGAGAAGCCTGTAAGGAATACCAAACAGAAAACACAGAAGGGTACAAATCCTTCTAACACAAAAAAAACAGTGAAAAAAACACAAAACAAGTCCTCAAAAAAATCTGGAAAAAAGGCTGGAAATAAATCTGAAAAAAATAATAAACAAAATACAAAGACAAAACAGAATAAAGCCAGTGTAAGCACAAGTAAGACGTATAATTATTATGACGAGGATTATGTTCAGGAGACTGTCAATCGCCAAAATGTTCGAGAGAGTACATATGATTATGAGGAGGATTTTGCCAAAAATTATGGCAAAAATGAGTATGATTACAATCCGAAAGCGGAGGGCTTTACAACAATTCTCACTGTGATTGCTGCGGTGATTATCGGTTGCATTTTGTTATATTTTGTTGGGCAGGCAACTGGAATGTTTGAGCAGATTGGAGGGACACCGCTTCACAATAAAGTGAATGGGAGTGAGATTGAAAATGTGGTGATGCCAGAGTTTGCAGACCGAGATGTTGAGGAAGTGAAAGAGGCGCTCAATTCCGTTGGGTTGGGATATAAAACCACATTTATTGAATCGACACAATACACAAAAAATAAGGTGATATCGGCTGCGCTAGAAGATGGTCAGACAGTGCTTGCAAATGATAGCATTCCAGTGAATACAACAATTGTACTTACGGCAAGTGCGGGCACAAATGGAATCAATGTTCCTTCTGTGCAAGGGTTGTCGGAGGCAGAAGGAACAGCCACATTAACCAAAGAGGGATTTAAAGTGACAAAGACACAGGAGGCTTCCGCAGAATATGCAAAAGGAACAATTATTGCACAGTTCCCGGAGGCAAATACTACAGCGCCACTTGAATCTGAAATTACAATTGTCATTAGCAATGGTAGCGATGAGGTAGAAGTACGCATGCCGGGTGTTCTTGGCAATGCGAAGGAAACAGCAGTTCATACGTTGGAGTCTGCGGGATTGGTGGTAAATAGTATTGAGGAATCGTACAGCGAATATCCAGAAGGACAAATTTGTTATCAGAGTTATGAGGCAGGAACAACTGTCACAGCGGGGACGACTATTGATTTGAAAATAAGTATTGGAAAGGAGACTGCAACTTACAATTGCAGCCTGCTCATACAGGCACCAGAGGATTATATAGGCGGCAATGCAGAGGTACTTCTCACGACTGCAGATGGTGCACAGCAATTGTGGTCTGCGCAGAATGTAACTGCGTTTCCTGTGTCGATTAACTTAAATAATTTTACAAGTCCATCGGCTTATGGAATTGTAATTGTCACCTATGTGAGAAATGAAGAGGAACCTGTGATAGATGCGGACGGGAATCAGACAGTGCAGGTGGTGCCAAAGGCAGTGCAGACAAGACAGAATGTACAATTTACAAAAAATTAGGAATTTTGTAAAGGAATAATTTATATTTGAGGTAGGAACAAAGCAGGTAATGTTATGCAAGGTAAAATCATAAAAGGAATTGCAGGATTTTATTATGTTCATGTCCCTGACGAGGGCATTTATGCATGTAAGGCAAAGGGAATTTTTAGGAAAGAGAATATTAAGCCACTTGTGGGTGACAATGTAGATATAGAAATTACACATGTAAAAGATTGTGAAGGAAATATTAAAGCAATTCTCCCTAGAAAGAATGCATTGTTGCGTCCAGCGGTTGCCAATATTGACCAGGCATTGCTAGTTTTTTCTATGACAAAGCCAGAACCGAATTTTAATCTTCTTGACCGTTTTCTAATTATGATGCGGCAGCAGGAATTGGACTGTATTTTGTGCTTTAATAAAAGCGATCTTTCAGATAATGTTCAGAAAGAACACATTGCACGAATTTATGAGCATAGTGGATATCAAAGCCTGTTTTTGAGCGCTGAAAATAAGGAAGGAATCGATGCGCTAGAGGAAAAACTGTACGGTAAAACGACAGCAGTAGCCGGACCAAGTGGTGTGGGGAAATCGTCAATTATAAATTGCTTGCAAAAAGATAAACAGATGGAGACGGGGAAGATTAGTGAGAAGATCGCCCGTGGAAAACATACAACGAGACATTCTGAGCTGATTACTGTTTCTGGAACGACCTATATTATGGATACACCGGGATTTAGTTCGCTGTCCTTATTCTCGCTAAAAAAGGAAGAATTGAAAAATTATTATCCAGAATTTGCGCCGCATGAGTCTAGTTGCCGTTTTCTGACGTGTGCCCATATTCATGAACCAATATGCGGAGTGCGCGAGGCGTTGGCAAAGAGTCTCATTAGCGCGATAAGGTATGACAATTATGCAGCATTTTATGAAGAACTAAAGGAAAAAGAAAAGAGGAAGTATTAGTATGAATTATTTATGTCCCTCAATACTTGCAGCAGACTTTTGGGAGCTTGGAAGACAGATTGCACTTGTGGAAAAGGCTGGTGTGCCTTACTTGCATATTGATGTGATGGATGGCATGTTTGTACCATCCATCTCCTTTGGAATGCCAGTGCTTGAATGTGTGCGGAAAAAATCGAAACTTTTCATGGATGTACATATGATGGTGAAAAAACCAGAGCGCTATATAGAAGAATTGATTCGCCTAGGCGCTGACGGTGTAACAATTCATGTAGAGGCATGTGATTGTATAACGGAAACTCTTTTAAAAATTAGGAAACTTGGCGTGAAAACAGGACTTGCAGTGAATCCAGAGACTCCTGTAAGTGCAGTGTTTCCTTATATGGAATTAGTGGACATGGTATTGGTGATGACAGTGCATCCGGGATTTGGTGGGCAGAAATATATATCAAGTTGTTTTGATAAGATTAGAGAAATGCGTCGTGTAATCAACCAGAGCTATCCTGAAGCGAAACTAGAGATTGATGGCGGGGTAACGCTGGACAATCTGGAGGAGAATCTTGCGGCTGGTGCGAATGTCATTGTGACAGGGTCCGCTGTATTTAAGGGGGATATAGAAACCAATATTCAAGAATTTTTAAAGCGTATGTAGCTGCTTTTCACAAGTCAAGAGTGCGTATTTTGTGAAGATATGATTCAAAATTTTTATAAAATGGATAAAAAAGGTTTTATTGAGTCAAAAACTGTGTTATAATACAGAATGCCTGAAAGGTGGTGAGATTATGGCAAAAGTGATGGTAGTGGACGATGCTGTTTTTATGAGAATGACAATTAAAAAGATGCTTGAAGCACACGGACATTCTGTGATTGGAGAAGCAGGAAATGGTGTGGAAGCAGTAAAAAAATATGTGGAGATAAATCCAGATGTTGTGTTGCTCGATATTACAATGCCCGAGATGAATGGGGTAGATGCGTTGAAACGCATTAAAGAAGTCGATAAAAAAGCAAAGGTGATTATTTGTTCCGCAATGGGACAGCAGGCAATGGTTGCACAGGCTATTCAAAGTGGCGCGAAAGATTTTGTTGTGAAACCTTTTGAAGAGGGGCGATTGGTTGCTGCTGTGGATAGAGTAATGGCAATGTAAATGCCAATTTGGGCGTCTTAAGAAATAAAATACATAAAAAATAAAAATAATGGTAGACAAACCATTATTTTTATTGTATGATATAGAAAACGTTTTCCAGAAAACGTTTTCTATATCATACAATTGATAATAATATATAATGGATTCTGAGAAAAGCGGGTGATTTATGAGTTGGTTTCAATAAGAGATGTGGCAGGAAAAGCAGGAGTAGCAATTTCGACAGTATCAAAAGTGCTAAATCACTATCCTAATGTGAGCGAGGAGACAAGAAGAAAGGTAACTGCTGCAATTGAAGAGCTTGGCTTTGTCCCCAATACAATTGCGTCAGCGCTGTCCTCTAAGAAGACTGGAAGAATTGCACTTGTACTTGATGTAAACAGACATGCGCAGACGGTTGATGAGATTCCAATGCAATATATTATCGGTGCGATCAATCAAGCAAAAGAAAAAAACATGGATATTATCACTGTTTTTTTTACAATGATTGCCGAGATGAATGTGGAGGAGATGACACGGTATTTTCAATCCCAAAGTATAGAGGGACTGTTGATCTGCGATTTGTCAAAAGATGATGCCATCTTGAGAAAGTTGGTGGAGGAAGGCAGATTTAAATGTGTGCTTATTGATGCACCTGGTGTGAATGAAAATACATCAAGTATTCATATTGATAATGCAAAGGCGCAGTATGAGGTCGCTAAAAAATTCTTGATAGGAAAACAAAATAAGAAAATTTTATATCTGTCTGGGAAAAAAAATGGCTATGTCTCTGAGGAACGTCTTAATGGTATGAACGAGCTGGCAAAAGAGATGGGGCTTGAGGTGTTGGTCAGAACGGGAAATTTTAGCGAACTAGAAGCAAGAAAGTTGACAATGCAGTATGCAAGGAGCAAAGATGCAATTATATGTGCGTCGGACTTAATGGCAATTGGTGCAATGAAAGCACTGATTGATATGGATATTTACAGACCTGTGTGCGGGTTTGACGGAGTAAGTCTAATGGGATATGCAGGGAAACAAATGCATACAGTAAGACAGGATTTTGAGCAGATTGCGGCGAGTGCTGTGGATGAGCTTTCCCGCTTATTAGAAGGGGGAAGCGGGCAGGATATTGTGATGCCGCACAAATTGATTCGTATTAAGTATTTAGATGTGATTTCATAGAAATAACAGAATATGGTTTTTTACAATGCATATAAATAAAAGCAACTATCAACAACATTACAATGCTGCAATGGCAGCGGAAAAGGAGCAGAGCAATGAATGTAAAAGCAAAATTGGAAGCGACAGCACAAAAAATGTATGGCAAAGCGATCAGAGAGCTTGATGACAGCCAGCTTTATTTCGCAATTCTAAGTATGACAAAGGAAATGATGAAGGACAAGGGCGCAATTAAGGGAAGCAAGAAGATTTATTATATCTCGGCGGAGTTTCTGATTGGAAAATTGCTTTCCAACAATCTAATTAATCTTGGTATTTATGAGGAGTTGGAAGCAGTTTTGAAAGAAGAAGGAAAGGTGCTTAGCCGTATTGAGGAAGTTGAGCCAGAGCCATCTCTTGGAAATGGCGGACTTGGAAGACTTGCAGCATGTTTTTTGGATTCCATCGCAAGCCTTGGACTTCCGGGAGATGGTATCGGTTTAAATTATCATTTTGGTCTGTTCAAGCAGGTATTTAAGGATAGACAACAGACCGCAGAAAAGAATGATTGGATTGAGGATCAATCTTGGCTTACAAAGACAGATATTTCTTTCCCAGTATATTTTGGAAAGAAGAAAGTAATGTCCAGACTCTATGATATTGATGTGATTGGATATGAAGAGGGTATTAATAAGCTGCATTTGTTTGATATTGAGACAATTGACGAGAGCATTGTACAGGAAGGAATTGATTTTGATAAGTCTGATATTGATAAAAACCTTACACTGTTTCTCTATCCAGATGATTCTGATGAGGCAGGTCAGCAGCTTCGTATCTATCAGCAGTATTTTATGGTGTGCAACGGCGCACAGTTAATTTTAAAAGAGATGAAAGACAATGGTTATGATTTGCACAAGATGTATGACCATGCAGTAATTCAAATCAATGATACGCACCCAACAATGGTAATTCCTGAATTGATTCGTATCCTTACTGAAGAGGAAGGATTTGACATGGATGAAGCGATTGATGTGGTTCGCAGAACTTGCGCATACACAAATCATACAATTCTTGCAGAAGCGCTTGAGAAATGGCCAGTAAAATATTTGCAGAAAGTTGTTCCACAGTTAATGCCAATTATCTGGGAGTTAGACAAGAGAGCCTCTATCAAATATAAAGACCCTGAGGTGCAGATTATTGATGATAAAATGCGTGTGCATATGGCACATATTGATATTCACTATGGTTTTTCAGTGAATGGTGTTGCGGCAATCCATACAGAGATTTTGAAGGATTCAGAACTGAATCATTTCTATAAAATTTATCCAGAGAAGTTTAACAATAAAACAAATGGTATTACTTTTAGAAGATGGCTTTTGTCCTGCAATAGAGAGCTTGCAGCATGTATTACAAAGACAATTGGAGCAGGCTATAAGAAAGATGCAGCAGAGCTTGAGAAATTAATGGAGTATTTGAATGATGAAGCACTGTTGACAGAGATTAAGGCAATTAAGAGAACAAAGAAAGAAGAGCTTGTAACGTATCTCAAGGAGAAAGAGGGGCAGGACATCAATCCAGATTCCATCTTTGACATTCAGATTAAGAGACTTCATGAGTACAAGCGCCAGCAGATGAATGCGCTTTATATCATTCATAAATATCTGGAGATTAAGGAGGGAAAGAAGCCATCTACCCCAATCACTTTTATCTTTGGAGCAAAGGCAGCACCAGCATATATTATTGCACAGGACATTATTCATTTGTTGCTGTGTCTGGAAGAGATTGTCAATAATGATCCAGATGTAAAGGACTATATGAAGGTGGTAATGGTAGAGAACTACAATGTGAGCTATGCAGAAAAATTAATACCAGCATGTGATATTTCAGAGCAGATTTCCTTGGCTTCCAAAGAGGCAAGCGGCACTGGCAATATGAAGTTCATGCTCAATGGTGCGGTGACACTGGGAACAAGTGATGGCGCAAATGTAGAGATTCATGAGCTGGTTGGAGATGACAATATCTATATTTTTGGAGAGAAGTCTGAGCAGGTTATTGAACACTATGCAAAAGCAGATTATGTGGCAAAGAGCTTTTATGAGAAGAGCAACGTAATCAAGGAGGCAGTTGATTTTATTACCAGCGAAAGGGTATTGAAAGTAGGAAACGAGGAGCGTTTAACCAGATTGCAAAGAGAGCTGATTAACAAGGATTGGTTTATGACACTCTTAGATCTTGAAGATTATATTGCTACAAAGGATAAAATGTTTGAGGACTACAAGGACGAGGTAAAGTGGAAACATATGATGCTTATAAATATTGCGAAAGCAGGTTTCTTCTCATCAGATAGAACAATAGCAGAATACAATAGAGATATTTGGAAATTGAGATAAAAGTTTGTTTGAATCGAGTAGGGAAGATTTGCCTTCCCTACTTGATTGCATATAGTATTGATAGAGCGATTATAAACAAAGTCGATAGACGCCTTGTGTGAAGCGTTCAATAATTGGAGAAAATCTATGACAAAAAAGCAGTTTCGATATGATATGCAGCGCGGTTTGGGAAGTTGTGTAGCAGCGTTAAAAAATATGAATGATTCCGAGAAGGAACGATTTCAGCCGCTTGTACTGTGGGGCTGTTCTCGTGAGATGGCGTATGATGCACAGTGCGAGGATAGCAGAAGTTTTTATCTGTATGAATTAATTATGGAGTTTGCAGATATTACACCTTTTCTTGATGTGATTGAAAAACGTTTAATGCATAGTATGCACTCACGCGGGTGGGAGTTTGTACAGGACTGTAATCTGTTGGCGCTTTTTGTGTATGATGGAAATAGACGGGCATGGAGGATATTGACACATTGTTATGATACGTTGTTGCAGATTTTGTCAAAGAAGCACACAAAAGAAAGATATGGTTTGCTCCCAGAAAGAGATAACCTTGAACATATGTGTGTTTCTCTAGTATGTAATTGTTTTGACGACCGAAAGCGGAAAACGAAGTTATATAAGATGGTTGTACGGGATTTGGGCATTTTGATTAGTGGAAATGCGTTGTTCGATTATGATGATTTTGAGTGGTTTCAGGCAGCTAGTAAGGATACTTTAGGGGAAAAAACAATTCAAAAGTTACTATACGAAACAAATACGAATGAAAACATTAAGAACTATGCACTTTTTAGAAAGAAACGTCTTGAAGAAAGAAAATTAGAATCGGAAAGAAAAAAGAAAATGGAGCCGGAGACAGCAGACGAAATTTATCGACGGTTAAAAAATGGAGAGAAAGTGGGTCAGATGTGCTCTCTAATGTTAGGGCGCACTTTTATGAGACAGGGGAAGAAATTGGAGATTTCAAAATTGGCTGCGTACTATAGAGATGAGAAGGAATTCGATATTCGCTATGATCTTCTGCGATTGCTTGCGAATAGAGAGTGTGCGTGGGCGCCTACATTGTCTAGTTTGTTTGCGGATTCGCAATCAGAGCATTCTGAGTTATCCGAGAAAGCTTTCACAGCCTTAAGCTATTATCCAAAAGATGTGCGTGTAAGAGATTATGCAATTGCATTGTTACAGAAAAAAGAACATATTGCAGAAGCAGTGTCTATGCTTGCTGTTAATTATGAAGCGTCGGACAAAGAACTTTTTGTGCAGTCAGTTAAGCAAATCCCTATTACTTATGAAAATGGTTTTTGGCATTCGGCGTTTTTTGATGTTATGGATGTGTTTCATGCTCCTGGAAAGAAAAAACCAAAGGAATTGTTGCCTTATATGTATCAAAATACATTGTGTTCTTTTTGTAGGGAAGATGTTGTTCGGGAGATGGGCCGCAGGCATATGTTGACGCGTGAATTGTTAGAAGAAATGCAATATGACTGTAATAGTGATATTAGGGACTATGCAGGCAAAAAATTGCGGATGATTAAAAATAATTTCCAATAAAAGTAAGAAAATAGTAAGAATTTATCAAGGGTTTTGAAAGGTACAGATGTTATAATGTTTTTTAGAAAGATTGAGAGAAAGGGGATTTCTATGAAACATTTAACAATAACTGTACCTTGTTTTAACTCGGAGGATTATTTGGAGCGCTGTGTGGATTCGCTTATTATTGGTGGAGAGAATGTGGAGATTATTATTGTCAATGATGGCTCAACAGACCGCACAGGGGAAATCGCAGAACGATATGCAAGGCAGTTTCCTGATATTGTGACTGTGGTGCACAAGGAAAACGGAGGGCATGGTTCCGGCGTGAATACAGGACTTGCGCTTGCCACAGGAATGTATTTTAAAGTGGTAGACTCCGATGATTGGCTAGAAGAAAATGCATATAAAACACTGTTAAAAAAGATAGAGGAATGGTGTGTGCAGGGATTTGGTCCTGACTTATTGATATGTGACTATACATACAATCATTTGGAACAAAAAACAGAGAAAACAATTCATTTTCAGAATGTATTTCCAGAGAATAAAGTATGCACGTGGGATAAAATTGGAATTTTCCGCCCATCGCAGTATCTGGTAATGCATGCGCTGATTTATCGAACAGATATTTTAAGAAAATCAAGAGTGGTATTGCCAGAGCATACGTTTTATGTAGATAATTTGTTTGCGTATTGCCCGTTGCCTTATGTAGAGACGCTTTACTATATGCATTTAAATCTTTATCAGTATTACTTGGGCAGGGAGGATCAATCTGTCAATGAGAAAGTGTTGATTTCGCGCATTGAGCAGCAGATTAAAGTGACAAAAATGGTTGCGGAGAGTGTGGATTTGCATAAAGTCAAAAAGAAATATCCTAAACTAGCCCATTATATGTGTCGCAATGTCTCAATTATGATGGCGATTTCTTCCATTCATCTATTGTTAAAAGGCGACGAGCAGGCAAAGACCAGATATTTGGAATTGTGGTCCGATATTAAAAAAAGTGATCCAGGATTATATTATAAGTTGCGGTATACGAAACTTAGTGGATTTACAAATCTTCCGGGAAAACTTGGGAAGCTTGCTACAGTTGGTGGTTATCGGCTTGCAAGGAAAATATATCAGTTTCAATGATATAAGGAACTGTTCAAAAATAATCTATGCATCTTGGCTTGCCTATTTCTCCGATTGCACATATCAAAAAGCCTCGCCGTAGCCCGCTACGCCTGTGTTTTTTGATATGCACCCTCGAAGAAATATCCTGCGCAAGCTGTACATGTTATTTCTGAACAGTTCCTAAGGAGAATGAATTAATGGCACAGATTTATATTGCATTTGTGGACACACCAGGATTTTTTGCATCACTAATACGACGATTTTTAAAACAAAGATATATTCATGTTGTGATGGGATTTGACGCAGCGTTGCGAGAGGCTTACAGTGTAGGGCGGCGCAATCCGGCAATTCCAATATTTGCTGGTTTTGAGAAGGAGGACAAGCATAAAATATTACATGCATTTCCAACGGCATATTATCGAGTTTGCGAACTAAATTGTACAGATGCGCAGAAAAAGGCATTGCAAAAAAGAATGGAAGAAGATTATAAAAATCGGTTTCACATTCATTATGCAGTGCTTGGATTGCCTTTTATTTTAATGAATTGTCCTTTTTATATTCACAACCAATACACTTGTTCTTCATATCTTGCAAAAGTTTTGCAAGAAAGTGGGATTTTTATTTCTAAGAAACATTTTTCTCTGGTCACACCAAAAGATTTTTATAATTATCAAAATTTGCGTGTAATATTTGAGGGAGAATTATCTCAAATGGCATCAGAAATTTCTTGCAAATTTTTAGAGGGAGTTAGCGGAGGGAATATATGCATATAAAATATATGAATCGTAAAGAGGTACGCAGATTTGTCATTCATATGGGGATTTTTGCCGTTGTTATGGCACTGACTTTTTGGAGTGTTTTCCGCGGGCAGGATTTTGGGCAGATTGTGGCAGCAATCGGTCAAATGTCAGGGGGATATATGGCAGCAGCAATTATTTTGGCAATCTTTTTTGTCTCGGCAGAAGGGGTTATGATTTGGTACCTGTTGCGAGGAATTGGGGAACAGACAACGTTGCTGCGTTGCATTTCTTACTCGTTTATTGGTTTTTTCTTTTCGGGCATTACGCCCTCGGCAACGGGCGGACAACCAATGCAATTATATTATATGCGCCGAGACGGCAATACGCTCTCGGCGTCTTCTGTTGTGTTGATGACGGTTGCTGTAATCTATAAATTTGTACTTGTATTAATTGGCATTGGTATTGTAGTGTTTTGGCGAAGACCATTAAAGTCCTATTTACAAGGGTATTATGGATTGTACTTTTTGGGACTGTTTTTAAATGCTGCTTTGGTGGTGATTTTGCTAATGGTTATGTTTTCGCAGGGAATTATTAGAAGCTGCTTTTATAGGGTTGAGACGCTGTTGGTTCGTCTTCATTTGTGGCAGGGAAAAGAGTCCAGAAGAGAAAAAGTAGAGCAGTTTTTATCCGGGTATCAGGATACAGTTCTTTTTTTGCGAAGTCATAAGAAACTAATAGGAATAACAATAGCAGGAACATTTGTACAGCGCTACAGTGTGTTTGTGTTGGCGTTTTTGGTGTATTGTGGATTGGGGCTTTCGGGCACAGCAATGGTGGATATTGTGTTTGTGCAGGCGGCAGTTTATATTGCGGTGGATATGCTTCCAATTCCCGGGGCGCAGGGAATTACGGAGGCAATGTATCGAGGTGTGTTTCAAAAGATTTTTGTAGGAAATTATCTTGTGGTATCCATGTGCATCACAAGAGGGATTAGCTTTTATTTGGTAATGTTAATTGGACTTGCAGTGTTTTGTATGGTGCAGAGACAATGAGAATTCAAGAATGCGATCAGCATTCTTGATGCGGTGTGCGAGTCATCTTTGCTGACAGATTACGGATTCGCACGCCTGCAATCTTGCCGGAGTCTTATCTCAGTCGAAATTGTACTCCCACTGATATAAAATTGTATTTTTCTTACTATTTATAAAAGTGGGAATCTTTTTCCACTGAGATAAATTAAAAATCGCATGAATTATTTGTCTGCATATAGTATAATAAAAAGAAAACAGGTGAGAACAATGGACAATACTTTTTTATCACAGCTTACAAATGGAATGATAGATGAGGTCGAAACAAACAGAGGTAATTCCTTTATCATTGTTTCCTACAGTGATTGTCCCCGCTGTGACAATCCAGATCAGACAATACGACTGAATATTGGCAGCAATACGGTGATATTGGATGAAAATAACAATCGTATTTCGCCGCGGGATTTACAGAAGGGAATGGTTGTCAATGCTGCTTTTTCTAATGCGACGACCAGAAGCATTCCACCGCAGTCAATGGCATTTGTCATTCAGGTAACTGCAAGACCACTTGAGGATCAGGTAACTGTTGGCAGAATTGTTGATGTTGACAGGCAAAACAGAAGTTTTACTACAATTAGCGATGGAAATATATCCTCTGTGATACGATTTCATATGGCAGATGATGCCAAGATTTTTAATAGTTTTGGCAGACCAATGCAGTTTGCGAATCTCGTTCCAGGCTTGCGGGTGAGAGTGCGTCATGCCGCCTTTATGACATTGAGTATTCCGCCGCAGACAACGGCTTTTGAGGTGCGTGTAGTGACCGTTTAAGAAAAAATGTAACAGTTCCAACAGGTCTTCGCAAGACCTGCGAAGACCATATGAAAACGTAAAGATTGTAACAGGAAGCCAAAGGCTGAACTGTTACAAAAAAGTGTATAGGAGTTCTAAATGACAGAGGAAGATTATATTAAAGAACAAATGAAATTAAGTAGCAAGATTCAACGCGAAAATATGGTTCATCTGTCTCAGGTACAGACAGTAGCGGGAGTGGATCTTGCCTATTGGAAGGAAGAAGACAGACAGGAATATGCTGTTTGTTGTATTGTGGTAATTGATTATCACACATTTGAAATACGCGAAAAAGTTAGCTATGCGAACAAAATTGAGGTGCCTTATATTCCAGGTTGCTTGGCATTTCGTGAAGTTCCATTGTTTTTGGAAACCTACAAAAGAGTTACAGTCATTCCAGATGTAATATTTTTTGATGGAAACGGATACTTGCATCCAAGGCATATGGGATTGGCAACACATGCAGGAATCCTGATTCAGAAGGCAACTGTTGGCGTTGCGAAGAGTTATTATAAAGTGGGAGATGTGGATTTTGTTATGCCTGCTAATACAGCGCAGGCATTTACGGAAATTGAATTGGATGGAGAGCACTATGGGCGTGTTTTGCGCACACATGCCAATGTCAAGCCGATTTTTTTGTCGGTTGGGAATGCGATTGATATTGATACGGCAACACAGATGGCAAACAGGCTGACAACAAAGGAAAGCCATGTGCCAGTCCCAACTAGACTTGCGGATTTGATGACGCATGAAAAACGTAGGGAGCTAACAGAGAAAGCCAAAGGCTGAACTGTTATAAAATACGCTCCACAAGAAACACGGCAACACATGCAGCCAAAGCCACAATCAACAGGCTTTTTCCGCGGTATGCGGCAATAATGGCAGTGATAAGTCCTGCAAGTGCTGAGGAAAGGCTTGCGGTGGAATACAGAATAGACGGAAAGGTCATGGCGGCAAGACACGCGTAGGGCACATAGTATAAAAAAGATTTGATATATTGATTCGTAATTTCTTTTTTTGATAGTGCTAGTGGCAGCATACGGATTAAGTAAGTTACTGCCGCCATGACAAAGATATAAAGATAGATATTATGTGTCATTTTATGCTTCTCCTTTGTGGCTTTCGTCGCTGATCGGTTTTAGCCATGCTGCAATTCCTGCAATAACAATGGTTGTGATTATAATGACAAAACCAGACGAAACTTTTTTGAGTAGTGGCAGGATAGAGAATAAAAAGCTTAGTCCCATTGCAGATAATACGACAAGTAAAATTGTGCGATTCTGTCTTGCAGGGGGAATAATAATGGCAAGAAACATTCCGTAAATCGCAACACCAAGCGCACTAATTACAAAGGCAGGCAGAAGTGTTCCTGAAATTGCGCCGACTAAAGTTCCCAAAACCCAGCCAGGCACAGCGACACTTGTAATGCCATAATGGTATGCAGGTGTTAGAGAGGTGCTTAGACTGGCATCTAATGCGAAGATTTCGTCAGTTACACTGTATGCTATAAGATATCGGTGCCAGTTTGAGGCAGAGCGATCTAGTTTTTGGGCAAGGGAAAAAGACATTAGGCAGTAGCGCAGATTGATGACTAACTGTGTCAGAGCAATCTCAATATAGGTGCCGCCTGCTGCGATAATTCCAAGACCGGAGAACTGTCCTGCAGAAGTTACGTTTGTCAATGATATAAGAACTGCCTGTAAGATACTTAATCCTTTGGTAGCAGTTTCCATTCCAAATGCGAAGGACACTGCAAAGTAGCCTAAAGCAACTGCAATTCCGTCTCGCAGTCCATTTCTGTAATCTTTTGTTTTCAAGAGTCTCTCCTCATTTCTGTAAAATGCTTATATTTGGCATAAGAATTTCACTACTTTTATAGGCACATAAAAAGCAATCCTATCATATTACTGTTTGCGCTCATTCGTTTTTGGCAAACAATAGGTATCGTTTGCCAAAACAGTAATAATTATGTACACAGAATGCAAAAAGACAAACATTTTGGCGCAAGAGTTTTACTGTTTTTATGGGCTCATAAAAAACAATCCTATAATACAATAAGTAAACAGGTTTGTCAATTGTGAGATTGAAGTTGTTTGTATAGTATGATAAAATAAAGGTTACTATTCACGGTATGGAAGTCGTTCATAGTAACGATTCGGGCGATATTTAAATTTTTGCTTTGCAAAAACGCTCCATATCGAAATCATATTCTTACAGAACGCGTATTCTTGAACCATGAAAAGTGACAAATAAAGTACAAAGAGATGATAATAAATAAACATAATGAACTGATAGGTAGTAATTGTATCGATGGGAGGTGAATGGATGAAAATTAGAGAAATAATGGAGACTCTTCAGTTAAATAAACTGTTAGATAGAGGTGATAGAAAACATAATCAGTTGATGACGCCGTGGGGAGAGCATATTGTAAATGAACAGACGGAGGTTGTTTTGACGGAGTATCCTAGACCACAACTTATGCGAAAAAATTATACTATTTTAAATGGAATCTGGAAATATGCATTTACAGATGAAGATGTCAGACCTGTAATTTGGGACGGGGATATTCGCGTACCATTTTCGCCAGAGACATATCTTTCAAATGTACAGCGTCAGTTAAAACCAGAGGAGTTTTTGTGGTATGAGCGACGGCTGATAATTGACTGGATACCAATGGAGAAGCGATTGCTGTTGAATTTTGGTGCCTGTGATGAGCGTTGCCGTGTCTATGTGAATGATACCTTGGCGGGTATTCATTCTGGTGGGTATCAGGCATTTACAATTGATATTACAAATTATATACAAGTTGGAAAGAACACTTTGCGAATTTGCGTGCAGGATAAAAGTGATACTTCTTATCATGGACGGGGAAAGCAGGCGCTGAAAAATGGTGGCATGTTCTATACTGCGCAGAGTGGTCTATGGCAGACTGTATGGTATGAGTGGGTTCCTGAGACGCATATTCAGGAGTTGCGCATTACTCCGGATTATGATAAAGACCGCGCAATATTGGAAATAATATCGAACAAATATTCGGAAAAGGAAATTTCTGATGGGATAATTTCTTGTAAAGTTTTATTGTTTGACCAAAATCAAATTGTAAACGAGTTAAAAACAAATGTTTTGGCAAATGAAAAGGCTGTTATTGAGATAAATATTCCAGACAAAAAGAGTTGGACACCAGAGCGCCCGTTTTTGTATGATATCCGAATTGTCTATGGCGAGGATATGGTGGAGAGCTATTTTGGGATGCGTCTTTTTAGCGCAGAACCAGACAGCAAAGGGGTTCCAAGGTTGTGCTTGAATCATCTTCCTTATTTTCAGAAAGGAATCCTTGACCAAGGGTATTATCCAGAAAGTCTGTTAACGCCAGTGAGTGACAAGGCGATGATTTTTGACATTGAAATTGCCAAGGCAAAAGGATTTAACATGATACGCAAGCATTGTAAAATAGAGCCAATGCGTTGGTATTATCACTGTGACAGGCTTGGAATGCTTGTCTGGCAGGATATGATTAACGGCGGAACCACCTATAATTTAGTAAAGACTTGTTATATTCCCACAGTGTTATTTCCGCTGCGACATAAGCGGGATAATGATTATAGCTACACTTCACGCGCAGATAAAAATGGTAGGGAAGAGTGGAAAAAGGAGTGCATTGAGACAGTGAAACAGCTTTATAATTGCACTTGTATCTGCACTTGGGTTTTATTTAACGAAGGCTGGGGGCAATTTGATGCAAAAGAAAATACAGATATGGTGCGGGCAGTGGACAGTACACGTATAATTGACGCCCACAGTGGTTGGTTTGATCAAGATGCAGGGGATTTAAAGAGTGAGCATATCTATTTCTTTGAGCTTGTGGCAAAGAAGAGCAAAAAGCCTTATGTCATATCGGAGTTTGGCGGGATTTCTCTTGCTGTTTCAGATCACACATATTCTGACCGATATTTTGGATATGGAAGCCAAGGGGATAAAGAAGCGCTAAAATCCGCATATAATGAGCTGGACAAGCGGGTTCAGGAATTAAAAAAAGAGGGTCTGTGCGCATCTGTCTACACACAATTGACAGATATTGAGGAGGAAATCAATGGTATAATGACCTATGACCGCAAAGTTGTGAAGTTGTGAAGACTATCGCAATAATAGAGGATGATGTGCATATTGGAAATATTATTGAAGCGTGCATGCACAAGGAAGGATATCAAACTTAGCGTGCATATTCTGGCACAGAAGCATAGTATATGCTGATAAATAAAAGTTTAGATAAGCCGGATTTAATTCTGCTTGATTTGGATAGGATTTCTGTGGAGCGCTTTTTGATCGCTTTTATACAGTTGAGACTGGAAGAAATTCTACAGGATTGGGACTTTCAATAGCAAAGTATTTGACAGAGCGCATGGGCGGAAACATTTTAGCAGCGTATAGGAATGGAAAATTGGTAATTACATTGGAATTTTATGCACATGGGCACTTTAAAGAAGAATATTAATAAGCCGACAGATACCCGGCAAGCAAATAGGGGAAGAATTTTCTTCCCCTATTCCAATTTATACAGTTTTTAAATTAAATCCAAAATAATTTACTGCATTGTTATAAGAAATTCCTTTTACGATTTCTTCAAGAATTTCCATATCAGCAGGGAATTCTCCATCTTCAACCCAATTTCCAATCAGATTGCACAGAATGCGTCTAAAGTATTCATGTCTGGTGTAGGAGAGGAAGCTTCTGGAATCTGTCAACATGCCAACAAATCCTGAGAGGTTTCCAAGGTTTGCCAAGGAAATCATCTGATCCTGCATACCTGTTTTGTGATCGTTAAACCACCATGCGCTGCCCTGCTGGATTTTTGCACATGCAGTGGAATCTTGGAAACAGCCGAGGATTGTGCCAATTGCTTGGTTGTCATTTGGATTTAGGCTGTAGATAATAGTCTTTGGCAGTTGGTCCGTCTTGATTAGAGCATTCAGGAAATCGGCAAGTTCTGCGGATGGAGCATAGTTGTTAATACAGTCATAGCCAGTGTCGGGACCTAGCTGGTCATAGCGCAGTGTGTTGTTGTCGCGCTTACAGCCATAGTGAAGCTGCATTACCCAGTTTAAGCGGTGGTACTGTTTTCCGACAAAGAGCATAAAGGCAGTCTTATACTGCAATTCTTCCTGTCTGGTAATAACATCGCCGCTTTTTCTCTTGGCAAAGATTGCCTCGATTTCCTCGTCGGAAGCAGGTTGATACATTACATATTCTAGTGCGTGGTCAGAAACGCTACAGCCCATAGAAGCGAAAAAATCAAGTCGTTTTAACAGTGCATCTTTTAAGTCTGCAAAGGAGTTGATAGAGACACCGCTTACATTTGCGAGCTTTGCAAGATAGTCAAAATAGTCTGGTTTTTCGATATTCATTGCTTTGTCTGGTCTCCAAGCGGGAAGAACCTGCACGTCAAAAGTATCGTCGTCCGCAATCTGTTTGTGGTATGAAAGGGAATCGATAGGGTCGTCGGTTGTACAGATTAATGTTACATTTGAGCGCTTAATGAGACCGCGCACACTCATATTGTCTTCCTTGAGTTTTTCATTACAGAGATTCCATACTTCCTCGGCGGTATTTTTATTAAGGACACCTGTGTAACCAAAATAGCGCTGTAACTCTAAATGTGTCCAGTGAAAGAGTGGATTGCCAATTGCTTTGCCGACACATTCCGCCCATCGAAAGAATTTTTCTTTGTCAGATGCGTCTCCTGTAATAAATTTTTCGTCTACCCCACAAGAGCGCATAAAGCGCCATTTGTAGTGGTCGCCACCAAGCCATACTTGAGTGATGTTGTCAAATTTGCGGTTGTCTGCAATTTCTGCGGGGTTGATATGGCAATGATAGTCTAGCACAGGTGTTTTCTCCGCGTAGTTGTGAAAAAGACTGCTTGCTGTTTGGGTTTGGAGCAAAAAGTCCGGGTCCATAAAAGTTTTCATGATGATTCCTCCATTTTCTTTTTATATTAAAGAGTTGTACCTCTTTTGATCAGTTCGCCGGAGAAGATTACTTTCTGGGGCATTTCGTTGTTGGTCAAGATACCAATTAATGTTTTTACAATGTGATGGCATAATGTTTCCAAACGGTTGTCGACGCTGGTAAGTTCTGGGTCACAGCAAGTGCTGAGAATCGAGTTGTTGTATCCTATAATTGATAGTTCGTTTGGTATAGAAAGACCTTTCTTGTGAGCAAATTTGACAGCGCCGATGGCGAGATTGTCATCGGCTGCCACAACAGCACGATATTTGAGAGAGTGGTTAAGGTTCGATAAAAAGTCAGCAATTTCAGGGAGATTTGTATGACTTCCCGGAAAATACTGGATATATTCCATACGGAGAGGAAGTCCTTTCTGTGTCAGTGCACTCTGATAGCCAGACAGCTTTCGGAGTGCAGAGTAAGAGTGGGAATTGTACAGATAAAGGATATCCTGAATGCCAGTGTCGATAATATAAGAGGTAGCCTGCATGGTTGACTTAAAATCATCGCAGAGGCTGCAATATACATTTTCACAATCAAAATCCGCATTTAACAAAAGGATTGGAATTTCTTTTGCCGCTTCGCGAATATAATTGTTCTCGGTATCATTGTCCGCAACAAAGTTGGAACCGACAAGTATTACACTGTCAACTTTTTTGTTGACAAGAAGATTTAGATATTTCTGTTTATCTTCAAGTTTATATCCTGTGCAACATAGAATACAGTTATAGTTATTTTCCCGTAATTCCTGTTCGATATGGTATATGGCATTGGCGAGATAGAGGTCGGAAGAATCAGCACATAGAATCCCGATTGTGTTCATTGAGTTTAAGCCAAGTCCTCTGGCAAAAGCATTAGGAGTGTAATCACATGCTTCTATGACAGCAAGAACTTTCTGGCGTGTCTGTTCACTTACATTGTTAGATCCATTCAGCACACGCGATACCGTTGCTATGGATACACCAGCTTTTTCAGATACATCATATATAGTCATAAGAGCCTCCTTTCTGGCAATCTTTTAGGATTTTCGCCAAAGAGTTGTCAAGATAAAGTAAGAGTATACTGACATACTCTAATGTAACAGAGTATGAAAGCACTACCATTAAAATAAGTTTACTATGAAAATATCCGAAAATCAAGTATAAGATTTGTATTGGTATTACTATTCATGTGCAGGAGCGTGTATAAACTGCGCATTTCGTGAGAACACGATTCAAAAGTAAGGGACGACAAAACTTTTAATGTCGCCCCAAATCATTGCTATGAGCAGTCTTCTAGACCATGAATAGTAACATATTAGTATTGACTATTTAAGAATGCTACGTTACAATGTAAGTGCTTACAATAGAAACGGGCTATTTTGTGTGTAGTATATCCTAAGAAACTTATTTTTGCAGGCAAAATTAGTTCGATTGAAGGAAAAGGAAGGTATCATTATGGAATTAAGAACAGCAGCTTCACCAAAGGATGTGAAACATTACACAACAGAAAGACTTCGAGAGGAGTTTTTGATTGATGACTTGTTCCACTCAGGGGAACTTAAATTAGTCTATAGTCATATCGATCGGATTATAACGGGTTCTGCGGTGCCTATGGATCCAATCGCACTGGCAGCGGGGGACGAGCTTCGCGCGGAGTATTTTTGTCAGAGGCGTGAACTTGGGGTAATTAATATTGGTTCAGCGGGAATTATTACCATTGATGGAAAGAAATATGAGGTAGGACATAAGGAGGGTATGTATATTGGCATGGGTTCTAAGGAGATAATATTTGAATCCGCAGATGTACAGAATCCAGCAAAATTTTATCTAAACAGTGCGCCAGCACACAAAACATATCCGACAAAGTTAATTAAGCCGCAGGGTGAGGCATCGGAAGATATTGTGATTATTAAAGATGAGAATAAAGTGGAGCTTGGATGTCTTGAGGATGCAAATCATAGAGTTATTAATAAGTATATTCTGCCGGGACAGGTGGAGAGCTGCCAGCTTGTGATGGGCATGACAGCATTGAAACCCGGCAGTGTGTGGAATACAATGCCTTGCCACACACATGATAGACGCATGGAGGTCTATCTGTATTTTGATATGCCCGAGGATGCATTTGTGATGCATTATATGGGTGAGCCACAGGAGACAAGACATATTGTTATGAGAAATGAGCAGGCTGTAATTTCTCCAAGTTGGTCAATTCATTCGGGAAGCGGCAGCCGTGCTTATACATTTATATGGGGCATGGTGGGAGAAAATCAGGATTTTGATGATATGGATGGAGTTCGTACGCAGGATTTGAAATAAAAGAATTGCGTAGAAATGAGACGCTCTGACAATCACTGTGGTTGTCAGAGCGTTTTTGCGCTATTGGCATGTTTTTCTTCACTTTGGCGGCGAGTGATCAGTAACTTTTTTGCATATATTTATAGTAGATACACCAGTTTACAACTTTTTGAAAAATAAAAATACAAACTCATCATTTTCGTTGTATAATTTAAGCAGTCAACAAAAAATATACGAAAGAAGATGAGTTTGTATCTACTACTTATTATACATGAAAAATTCTGTCTTGGACA
>JAAZZQ010000080.1 GCA_014239155.1 Lachnospiraceae bacterium
ATGGCATAAATCTCCTTGCTGTACGATTGTTATTCGCAATTCAATTATACCATCAAGTGCAGGTTTGTGCCTTTTTTATGGGCTACAGTATTGATTTTTCAAGGTTCAGCACACCAACTGGTGTGGGAAGTTTGAGTTATTGTATATTATAATAAAGAGTAGAAGGGATGATATATGAATCTTCACATAACAAAATCTAAATGAATATTATCCCCCTTGGGAGCCGCCCAGTTTCCTGCTTGGGAGCCACCCCAGACACAAAATGTAGTGGTACTGCCCCTGTCAGTTTAAACTATAGCAGAGGCAGCATCTAATGAGATGACCCGTCCCCAGTAGCATAGACACCTAAAACGAAAAGATTCTATCCGGTTCTTAGTTTTTCCAACTTTTTTTTCCATTCAGGCTGGCAGAAAAATCTTTTCTGCCCCTGTCATGGCTGTGTAGTTATTTGTTCAAAAGGGGCTGTCGCACTAAGTAATTAGTGCGCAGCTCCTTTTCTATGCAAAAAAATAACTGCCAGACCTCGAAAGAATCCGGCAGTTAGTGTAAAATTAATGTATGACCAAACACATTAACTTACAGAAAAATTATAGCCTAAATCAAAGCGGATATCAATTAAAACTTCCGCTAAATATTGAAACGATCATTCCGGAGGATGATTCTGTGCGGTTACTGAGTCAGTTTGTGGAGGCGATGGATTTGACTGACTTATATTCTACTTATGAAAGAATAAATTCAGTATCCCCGAGAACTCTTCTGAAGATTGTACTTTACTCTTACATGAATGGGGATTATTCTTCCCGCTCCATGGAGCTTAACTGTAAAAGAGATATCAATTTCATGTTTCTTTTAGAAGGTGCGCCTGCTCCTGACCATGCAACATTTGCACGATTTAGAAGCATTCATTTTGCGCCATGCGCCAAACGTATTCTTGCTGAAATGTCCAACGTGCTTTTTGACCTGGGAGAAATTTCAGGCGAAACCATTTTTATTGACGGCACAAAAATCGAAGCAGCCGCAAACAAATACACGTTTGTCTGGAAGAAGGCCGTAACCAAAAATCAGACAAAACTTCTGATAAAACTTGCTGATTTTGTGGCGGAGTGCGAACAGCTCTACGATTTAAAGATTGTTTACGGGGATGCGGTAAAGATGAAACATGTAAAGAAGCTGCGTAAGAGACTTTATGCTCTCAAGCAGAACGAAAATGTAGTTTTTGTACATGGAATCGGAAAAAGAAAAACCCCTCTCCAAAAGAGCATAGAAAAACTGGAAGATTACTTATCCAGACTGAAGAAATACAACCGGGAAATCCATATCTGTGCAGAACGCAATAGTTATTCAAAAACGGATCATGATGCTACATTTATGCGGATGAAGGAAGATGCCATGGGTAACGGACAGTTAAAACCTGCCTACAATCTCCAGCATGGTGTGGATTCCGAATATACCACATGGCTTACCATCGGGTCGCAGCCGACCGACACTACGACCCTGATACCATTTTTGAAAGATGCCGAAGAACATCTGAAATTTAAATATAAGAACATAACCGCTGACGCCGGATATGAAAGTGAAGAAAACTACCTGTTTCTTGAGTCAAACGGACAGCTTTCTTATATAAAGCCTGCAAACTATGAGATTTCCAAAACCCGTAAGTATAAAAATGATATCGGGAAAGTCGAAAACATGGAGTATGATTCCGAATCAGACAGCTATACCTGCAGAAACAGCAAAAAGCTGACGGCAGACCATATCAGACATTCCAAAAGCAAAACAGGTTATGTAAGCGAAAAAACGATTTATAAATGTGAGGATTGTTACGGATGCCCTTACAAAAGTGACTGTATCAAAGGCAACAACTGCAAAACACCTATGGAAGACAGAACGAAAACGCTTCAGGTTGCCAAAACATTTCTGAAACACAGAAAAGAAGATCTGGAACGGATACTTTCGGAGGAAGGCATACTTTTCAGGACAAACCGGAGTATTCAGGCAGAGGGTTCTTTTGGAGATTTAAAACAGGACATGCAGTTCAGGAGATATTTAAGCAAAGGGGCATCAAATGTGCTTGCAGAAAGCACACTGCTTGCTATGGCACGGAATATAAACAAGCTTCATCATAAGATTCAAAAAGGCAGGACAGGAACACATTTATTTCCTCTGAAAAGTGCCTGAATTTTAAAATTTCAAAATGTATTTTTAGCCCATCAAAAATGGCTTATTAAAGTATGCCTTTATTATCGTTTGAACGCGCAAATCAATGGGTTCCATTGGATTTCATGCTAAAAACAGATAAAATGAAGCTGCCGCTTCACGAATTTTCATTCGTTAAAGCGACAGCCCCTTTTTTCGTTGTTTTGCTAATACATATGCCCAAATGAATCCAAATTTGTACCCTTTATGGGAAATTACATCAGATGCGTGTCGCTCCAGCTTTTCATATCTCTCAAAATAGGGATGAAACTTTTCCCCAGGCCAGTCAGGGAATACTCCACCTTCGGCGGCACTTCCTGATAGATATAGCGGGAGATGAAGCCGTCCTGTTCCAGTTCCCGGAGCTGCTTGGTAAGGGTGGACTGCGTGATGTCCCCAAGCCTCCGCCTCAGTTCCCCGAACCTCTGCACCTCATATTCCGCGATGTACCATAATATCGTTATCTTCCATTTCCCGCTTAAGATGTTCTGTACCCTGACCATAGCCGCGCATTGGGGCAGCGGCGCTTTCATGTTGCTCATAGGCGTTCCTCCTTCTAACGGCATTATACTATATCGGTCCCATCTATTCAAGGTACTATGATTTTTGATACCGGTATCATTTTCCGCACTATAAACGAAAAAAGACAGTACTTTTCTTTTCCGCGCCAGTTGCTATAATGTGATTCAGGAAGGAGGCGGACGGGATAAACACATCAGTGGTGTTGCTGCCCATTTTTTTTGACTTAAAATTGCTCTGATTGCCTGTCATAGAATTAACCGATATAATGACATGAGAATAGAGAAAGGAAAAGGTTCCAGGACACTAATCTTTTACAGAG
>JAAZZQ010000022.1 GCA_014239155.1 Lachnospiraceae bacterium
AATAACTGCTTTAGCAGGACTTCCAGCTGACTTTAGTCAGGGAAAGACGGGGCTTTAGCCCCCAAAGCGACTTTCAGTCGCAAAACTTGGGCTTTAGACCGAGATAACCCACCGGCTTTCAGCCGGTGGTAGTTAAGTTTTCTTTCTGCCGATTATCTATCTTGTATATTGGATTTGCCCCAATCTGAAAATAAAAAATGCCTTGCTCATTTTGGCGAGTTTGTTTTTCTACGCTTTTGGGGAGCCAATTTATATCTTTCTAATGATTGGCTCTATCTTAGTAAATTATGTGATGGCGCGTTTAATTGCGTCAAAACAACAGGGGGCGCAGTGGATTCTCGCCCTGACAGTGCTATTTAATATTGGATTACTTGTCGCATTCAAATATAGCGCGCTTTTGGCAGAGACAATAGGACATGTTCTTGGCTTGCAGATTCCTGTCCCAGAAATTGCGCTTCCAATTGGTATTTCGTTTTATACATTTCAGGCACTTTCCTATTGTATTGATGTGTACAGGGATAGAGAAGCTGTGCAGAAAAATGTATGGAAATTAATGTTGTATATCTCATTTTTTCCACAGCTTATTGCAGGGCCAATTGTGAAATATCATGATATAGAGAAACAACTTTCGGACAGACAGATTACAATAAAAGATACAGCGTCTGGAATCCAACGCTTTCTCTGCGGACTTGGCAAAAAATTACTTATTGCCAATGCAATGGCTTATATTGTAGACACGCTATATACGACGCAGATGAATTTTTTCCTTACAGCATGGCTGGCAGCAATCTGCTATATATTTCAAATTTATTTTGATTTTAGCGGGTATTCGGATATGGCAATTGGACTTGGAAGGATGTTTGGTTTTACATTCCTAGAAAATTTCAATTATCCCTACATATCGGCAAGTATTCAGGAATTTTGGAGAAGATGGCATATTTCACTGTCCACATGGTTTAAGGAATATCTATATATTCCGCTTGGAGGAAATCGCAAAGGTGAGACAAGAACAATGATTAATAAATTGATTGTCTTTATGGCGACAGGAATATGGCATGGGGCGAACTGGACCTTTCTTGTGTGGGGACTGTTTCATGGTCTGTTTATCACCTTGGAATACAAGAACTGGATTCCATTGAAAAATAAAGTGTTTTCCCATATCTATACAATGCTTGTTGTCATTTGTGGATTTGTTATTTTTAGGGCAGATACAATTGGGCAGGCAGGACATTTGCTATTGACAATGTTTACTGGTTTTCAGGCGGTTCCAGATGAGTGGATGCTGATTGCAAAACTACTGACGCCCTATAATGTATTGTGTTTGCTGGCAGCAATTGTGCTCTCAGCGCCAGTGAGCGTTAAACGAAAAGAGCGAATTAGCGCTCCAATCGTTTTTTATGGCGCCTCAATGATATTACTAATTTTCTGTATTATGAATCTGGCAACAAGCAGTTACAATCCATTTATTTATTTCCGTTTTTAGGACCCTTGTTAGAGCATGAAAAATAGGAGGAGAATTTATGAGAAAAAAGCAGACATATATTATGCTTTCTGCCGCACTTGCGGCGAGCCTTTCTATCATTCCTAGTGTCGAGAGGAAAGAACAAATAGACGAGCAAAAAGTGACAGCGGTTTCTCTTGCGTATGCGGCAAAGGAGCATGTGCTCCCAGTAACATTACTTGAGATGACCGCAGATGAGATACCAACACAAGGATATGCGCAGATGCCTACGCCGTATAGTAATATGTATCGCAGCGAATTGACAAATGAATGGATTGATGCAAAGTTAGAGAAGCAAAGACCAGTTGCGATTATGGTTGACAATGAAAAGACATCGCTGCCACATTATGGTCTGACAGAGGCTGATGTGGTGTATGAGATGATGAACAGCACTGCAAATGGCCGCATTACACGCCTTATGGCAATTGTGAAAGATTGGGAAAAAATTAAAAGGTTTGGAAATATTCGCAGTACGAGATCGACAAATGTTATGATTGCAGCAGAGTGGAACGCAGTATTGTGCCATGACGGAGGCCCATTTTATGTTGATACGTATCTTTCAAGAGATTACTCTGCAAATCTCAGTGGTGGTTTCTCACGTATCAATAATGGAAAGGCGCGAGAATTTACGGAGTATATTTCTACAGGTGAGTTGAGCAAAAGATTTCAAAGCGCAGGCTATTCCAAAGAATACAATGCATTTTATCCGGGAAAGCATTTTCGTTTTTCTGACACAGAGATTGATTTGTCTTTGAAGCCAAATGCAATTGCATGTACTCAAATTCAATTGCCGTTTCCACACAATCAGTCCAAGCTAATCTATAATGCTGCGACAAAAACATATGATTATTATGAGTATGGGAAAGCCCATGTTGACCCACAGCACAACAATGCACAACTTACTTTTAAGAATTTGCTGATACAAGATACGACGTTCTCGCAGCTTGACCGCAATGGATATATGATTTATAACGTTATGGATGTTGGGCGTTCTGGCTACTATATCACAAATGGAAAGGCGATTGAAGTAATTTGGGCAAAAACTGGTGAAAATACACCAACTGTTTACTTTGATAAGTTGACAGGAGAACAGATACAAATCAACACAGGAAAGACCTATATCGCGCTAGTGCCTTCTGATACATGGGCAAATGTCGTGATTCAATAAAAAAATTTAGGGAGGAATTTATACTATGAAAAATAATAGAAAATCATTGGTTATAGCAGCTATTTTAGCAGGGAGCATTGCGGCGATGTCAGGGTGTGGTGCATCTGATAAGCCAACATCAAAAATTACATCAGAAGTTACATCGGAACCTGTAATTGAAACACAATCTGTGCAGGAGACAGAAACGCAAACAGAAATAGAAACGTCGTCAGAGCTCTCATCAGAGACAGAAACACAAACAGAGACACAGACAGAAACAGAGACACAAATAGAGACACAGACAGAAACAGAGAAGACAAAAGAGACAGAAACAGTATCCCAGCCAGAAGCGCCCTCAGAGACACAAGTGACCCCAGAATCAGAAGCGGAGCCAGAGCCAGTTGCTGCGGCAGAAGGTTCTGTATCAGAGGGTGATTATGCAGTGGTTGTGAAAGGCGCATTGATTCCCCTTGGCGGAGATATGAGAAACTATGTAGGTACACTAGGAGATCCAGATGAGTTTGGTTCTGCTAAGAGCTGTACAGAAGCAGGAGAAGATAAAGTTTACACATATGGAGGTACCGTTATCTACACTTACATTACAAACGGTGCGGATATTATATCATTGATTGAGGTGACAGGCGGCGAAGTGCTTCCTTCTGGAATCCATATTGGCAGCACAAAGGATGAAGTGATTGCGGCGTATGGAAGGAACTATACAGAGGAAGGGTCAGAACTTTTGTACGAACTGGGAGGTAAGACAATTGGATTGCAGATGACAAATGATAAAGTATCGTTTATGGAGTTGTTTGGCAGGTAGGAGACAAAAATGAACAAAGAAAGACTTACAGCGTGGGGATTTGTAATTGTATTTTTTATAATTTGCATAATTCCCTCCGCAGGAATGTTGTTTTATCATTCTGAGCTTGCGGAAAACCGAACGCTTTCCGAGAAGCCAAAATTCCGAACAGAAGAGGGGAAGTGGAATCAGGATTTTTTTGAGGAGCTACAGACCTATGTATCAGAACATTTTGCCTTTCGCGGAGAGCTTGTGGAGGCGGACAGTTTCATAAAATATAAACTGCTGCGCACGCCCAATGACGACCAAGTTGTGATTGGAAAGGAAGGATGGCTGTTTTTTGGACAGACACTTGCGGATTATGTAGGTGTTACCTTGCCTGATGAGGAGATTGACAAGATTGCCAACACGCTGTTAGAAGTGAGCCAATATGTAGAACATATGGGAAAAAAACCACTCTTTGTCATAGTGCCAAACAAAAATAGTATCTATCCAGAGTATATGCCAGCGCGATTTGGCAGCAGGGCAGAGTGTCGAAATCTCACACTGCTCCAAGAGCGCATGACTGACAAAAAAATACCTTTTGTGGATGCATATCATTTACTGACTGCATATAAGGATACAGAGGAAGTATATTTACATGAGGATACACACTGGAATCATACAGGCGCTAGACTTGTGCTCAATGAAATTTATGCGGCATTTGGAATCTCAGAACAATATACACTTACAGGATATACAATTGAGAAAAACCATGAGCCTGATTTGTATAAAATTTTGTTTCCTTCATCAGAGTATTTTGAAGCCCAGCATATTTATGAGGACAATCAGCAATATGATTATGTTGGAAGATTACACAGTCTCGATGACATTAAAATTCGGACAACATCATCAGCGCAAAATGGTTCTATTTTAGTATATCGAGATAGTTTTGGCAGGGCAATGATTCCTTTTATGGGAGGTTCTTTTTCACAGGCAGTATTTAACCGCTCTACACCTTATGATCTTTCAATTATAGAAAATACAGAATGTGATTATGTATTATTTGAGATTGTGGAGCGCAATTTGCAGGACCTTGGTCAGATGGTTATTCCTGAGTAGACCAATAATTTTATATTTAGAAAGCACAGAAGTTTTCCCCTACTCGATTGTAGTAGGGGAAAATTTCGTTACAGTTCAGTCTAGGACTTTGTATTTGCTGCAAAGTCCGTAAAACTGTGTAGTGGCAGAGATACATCAAGCCACCACGAAGTGGTTTTGCATGGCTTGATGTCTGTAACAGGAAGCCAAGGGCTGAACTGTTACAAAATTTCTTTCTACTCGCTTAGAAATTCTTGAATGCTATAATTTCTTGTGATATAATAAACCGATTATGAAAAGAAAGTAACAGTTCAGACAGGTCTGCGTATTTGCTGCGCTGACCATAACAGTGAAGGTATCTGAACTGTTACAAAAGAAAGTACAGGTGATTAGATGAAGGCATTTTTGATTTTGGAAGATGGCACCGTATTTGAAGGGACTCATATTGGTGCGGACAGGGAAGTCGTCAGTGAAATTGTTTTTAATACTTCTATGGCTGGGTATCTTGAAGTGCTTACAGACCCATCTTATGCGGGGCAAGCGGTGTGTATGACCTACCCATTAATAGGAAACTATGGCATTTGTATAGATGACATGGAATCAAAAAAACCTTGGCCTGACGGATTCATTGTCAGAGAATTATCCAGAAATTTCAGCAATTTCAGAGCAGACTTTTCCATTCAACAATTTTTAGAAGAAAATCATATACCAGGTATCGCAGGAATTGACACAAGAGCACTCACAAAGATTTTGCGAAAAAAAGGTACAATGAACGGTATGATAACAACCGACGAGCAATATAAGCTTGATAAGATATTGCCGAGATTAAAAGCCTACACAACGGGTAAAGTCGTTGAGAAAGTTACCTGTAAAGAAAAATATAAGTTAAAGGGCTCTCAGAATTTATCAGAAAATGGTGCACTCTCTGGAAGTGCGAAATTTGTATTGGCAGATTATGAGGCTGGAAAGAGAGAGAAGAAGCCATCTCTTGTCAAAAACTTAAATGGCGCAGGTATACATATTGCGCTGCTTGATTTTGGCATGAAAGATAATATTGCCGATTCCCTTAAAAGAAGAGGGTGTGATGTTACCGTCTATCCAGCGACGACCTCTGCCGCAGAGATTATTGATGCAAATCCTGATGGCATTATGCTTTCCAATGGTCCAGGAGATCCCAAAGAGTGCACTTCTATTATTGTAGAAATCAAAAAACTGTATGATACCAATATTCCAATTTTTGCTATCTGCCTTGGGCATCAGTTGATGGCGCTTGCAACAGGAGCAGACACCTATAAAATGAAATACGGACACAGAGGAGGCAATCATCCTGTCAAAGATTTGGCTACAGGAAGGGTATATATTTCCTCACAGAATCATGGTTATGTTGTGGATATGGATAAACTAGACCCCAATGTGGCAACACCTGCGTTTATCAATGTCAATGATGGTACAAATGAGGGGTTGTATTACACAGGAAAAAATATTTTTACTGTTCAGTTTCATCCAGAAGCATGTTGTGGTCCGCAGGATTCCAGTTTTCTGTTTGACCGGTTTATTGATATGATAAAAAGTGCGAAGATGGAGGTGTCAAAAAATGCCTAAGAATCCAGATGTAAGAAAAGTAATGGTGATTGGCTCTGGTCCAATTGTTATTGGACAGGCGGCTGAATTTGACTATGCAGGTACGCAGGCATGTCGTTCACTCAAAGAGGAAGGGATTGAAGTAGTGCTTGTAAACTCTAATCCTGCGACGATTATGACAGACAGAGACATTGCGGACAAGGTTTATATTGAGCCTCTGACAACAAAGGTTTTAGAACAGATTATTGAGAAGGAAAAACCAGACTCAATTCTGCCAACACTGGGAGGACAGGCAGGGTTAAATCTTGGAATGGAGCTTGAGGAGAGTGGATTTCTGGCTTCTCATCATGTAAAATTGCTTGGCACGACAGCCGCCACAATCAGAAAGGCGGAGGATAGACAGGCGTTCAAAGACACTATGGAAAAGATTGGTGAGCCTTGTGCTGCCTCTCTTGTTGTCGAGAATGTTGCGGATGGGGTGGCGTTCACAAACACCATTGGCTATCCGGTTGTGCTTCGCCCCGCATATACGCTTGGCGGCAGTGGTGGCGGGATTGCACACAATCAGCTTGAATTAGAAGAAATTCTTGAAAATGGTTTGAGACTTTCTAGGGTGGGACAAGTTTTAGTAGAGCGTTGTATTGCAGGCTGGAAAGAAATTGAGTATGAGGTGATGCGTGACAGCGCTGGAAATTGTATTACAGTATGTAATATGGAAAATATTGATCCGGTTGGTGTTCACACGGGCGACAGCATTGTTGTAGCGCCCTCACAGACTTTAAGTGACAAAGAGTATCAGATGCTGCGCACATCGGCACTGAATATTATTTCAGAGTTAAATATTACAGGCGGATGCAATGTGCAGTTTGCATTACACCCAACAAGTTTTGAATATTGTGTGATTGAGGTGAACCCTCGTGTGAGCCGTTCTTCTGCGCTGGCTTCCAAGGCAACTGGCTACCCGATTGCAAAGGTTGCAGCAAAGATTGCACTAGGCTACACGTTAGATGAGATTAAAAATGCCATTACTGGGAAGACCTATGCAAGTTTTGAACCGACACTGGATTACTGTGTTGTAAAAATGCCAAGGCTTCCTTTTGACAAGTTTATTACGGCCAAGCGAACGCTCACTACACAGATGAAGGCGACGGGCGAGGTTATGAGCATTTGCACGAATTTTGAGGGCGCGCTTATGAAGGCAATCCGTTCGCTGGAACAACATGTGGATTGTCTTAGAAGTTATGATTTTTCAGAGCTTGATACAGAGGCATTGCTGCGACGTATGCAGAAGGTGGATGACCAACGTATTTATGTCATTGCGGAAGCTCTTAGAAAAGGAATAGACTACGATACAATCTATAATATCACACGGATTGATCGATGGTTTATTGATAAGATTGCAATTTTGGTGGAGATGGAGCACGCACTAGAAACACAGCCATTCACCCTAGAACTGTTGAAGGAGGCAAAACGACTGGAATTTCCTGACAGTGTGATTGCGCGGCTTGTCGGCATTGAGGAATCGGAAGTGAAACAGATGCGCTATGAAAATCATGTGACAGCTTCCTTTAAGATGGTAGACACTTGTGCGGCAGAATTTGAGGCAAGCACTCCATACTATTACTCGTGTTATGATGGTATCAATGAGGCAGTGGAGACAAAACCGCCGAAAAAAGTGCTTGTGCTTGGTTCTGGACCAATTCGTATTGGACAGGGGATTGAGTTTGATTACTGTTCTGTACATGCAACATGGGCATTTTCAAAAGCGGGATATGAGACAGTGATTATTAACAACAACCCTGAGACGGTCAGCACAGATTTTGACATTGCCGACAAGCTCTATTTTGAGCCGCTTACGCCAGAAGACGTGGAGAATATTGTCAATATTGAGAAACCTGACGGCGCAGTAGTGCAATTTGGCGGTCAGACAGCAATTAAACTCACAGAGAGCTTAATGAAAATGGGTGTGCCAATTTTGGGAACCAAAGCGGAGGACGTCGATGCGGCGGAGGACAGAGAACTTTTTGATAAAATTCTTGAAAAGACGCAGATTCCTCGGGCGGCGGGTGGTACAGTCTACACAGCAGAGGAAGCGAAAACGGTTGCAAATCGTCTTGGTTATCCAGTGCTTGTTCGACCTTCCTATGTGCTTGGGGGACAGGGAATGCAAATCGCAATTTCTGACAAGGAGATTGAGGAATTTATGGAGATTATCAATCGCATTGCGCAGGACCACCCCATTCTTGTTGACAAATACTTACAGGGCAAGGAACTTGAAGTAGATGCAGTATGTGATGGCACAGATATTTTAATTCCGGGGATTATGGAACATATCGAGAGAACGGGCGTTCACTCTGGCGACTCAATTTCTGTCTATCCAGCGCATACCATAACAAATAAGGTAAAGGAAACGATTGCGGAGTACACAAGACGGCTTGCAAAGGCATTGCATGTCAAGGGATTGATTAATATTCAGTTTATTGCAGTTGGAGAGGAAGTGTTTGTAATAGAAGTCAATCCGCGCTCCTCAAGAACAGTTCCTTATATTAGCAAAGTGACTGGAATCCCAATTGTAGACCTTGCGACAGAAGTGATTATTGGAAAGACAATTCGGGAGCTTGGCTATGAGCCAGGATTACAGAAAGAGGCGGATTATGTTGCAATAAAAATGCCGGTGTTTTCTTTTGAGAAAATCCGAGGGGCGGAAATTAGCCTTGGACCAGAAATGAAATCAACTGGAGAGTGTTTGGGAATTGCAAAAACTTTTAATGAAGCACTGTACAAAGCATTTTTGGGGGCTGGCATTGATTTGCCAAGACATAAGCGAATGATTATCACTGTGAAAGACGCGGACAAGGGAGAGGCTATTGAGATTGGAAGGCGTTTTGAAAAATTAGGATATACTATTTATGCGACGCGCAGCACAGCAAAAGCGTTAAATGACGCGGGTGTCAAAGCAAAAAAAGTCAATAAAATTCAGCAGGAATCACCGACTGTTATGGACTTGATTTTGGGACATAAAATTGACCTTGTCATTGATACGCCAACGCAGGGGCGTGATAAGTCAAGAGATGGATTTTTGATTCGACGGACTTCTATTGAGACTGGCGTCAACTGTATTACAGCACTGGATACTGCAAAGGCGCTCGCTACAAGCCTAGAAAATAAAAATGACAATCCGCTGACACTCATAAATATCGTAACAGTTCAGACAAGCTGACCTGTTACTGCAAAAATCCATTCAAAATCGCCTTTGGCGATGGGATTTTTGCTCTCAGGCTTTATGTTTTTGTATGGTCTTCGCAGGTCTTGCGAAGACCTGTCTGAGCTGTTACGAAATATCGTTGTAATAGAAAAGTGAGATACTATGTTGACATCTAAAACACCAAATACAAGAAATTTTCAACGGGAGTTGGACAAATTATTAATACAGATTACAACTGCACCAAATCTATTATTGCACAGTTGTTGTGCGCCGTGCAGTAGTTATGTGCTGGAATATTTGAGACAATATTTTAAGATTACAGTATTTTATTACAATCCGAATATCTCGGCAGACGCGGAGTATCAAAAGCGTATGGCAGAGCAAAAACGTTTGATTGACGCTTATAATCATCAATTGCCTGATAATGCATATCCAATTTCTGTGATAGAAGGAGATTATGAGCCAAATGTTTTTTATGCGGCTGTAAAGGGCTTGGAACAGTGTTCCGAAGGTGGGGAACGCTGTTTTGCCTGTTATGAATTGCGCTTGAGAAAAACAGCAGAGCTTGCGAAACAGTTAAAGCAGGACTATTTTACAACGACTCTTACAATTAGCCCATTAAAGAATGCTGCAAAGCTGAATGAGATTGGCGAGCATTTGGCAGAAGTGTATCAGATACCGTGGTTGCCATCTGATTTTAAGAAAAAAAACGGCTATAAGCGTTCAATTGAGTTATCGGCAGAGTATGATTTATATCGACAGAATTACTGCGGGTGTGTGTATTCGCAGAGATAGTAACAGCAAAAAGTATGGAGGTAGCAATGAAAAAAATATTAGATTTGATTTCTGATGAAATGATGCAAGCATTTGAGCAGGCCGGATATGCGCGTACTCTTGGAACTGTAACGCTGTCAAATCGCCCTGACTTGTGTGAATATCAGTGTAACGGTGCAATGGCAGGTGCAAAACAGTACAAAAAAGCACCGATTATGATTGCAAATGATGTCGCTGCAAAACTTTGTGACAGTTTGGTGTTTGAGAAAGTTGAGGCAGTCGCGCCGGGATTTTTAAATTTGACACTGAAAAAAGAATTTGTGGGAAACTATGTGAAAAATATGCGCGCTGATAAAAAATACGGTCTGGAGGAGACCAAGGCTCCTGCGACGATTATTATAGATTACGGCGGACCCAATATTGCAAAACCGTTGCACATAGGGCATCTTCGCTCTGCAATTATAGGAGAGAGTGTGAAGCGTATTTTAAGATATATAGGACATAATGTAATCGGTGATGTGCATCTGGGCGACTGGGGATTACAGATGGGGCTTGTTATGAACGAACTGAAAGTTAGAAAGCCAGAACTGATATACTTTGATGAAACCTATACAGGAGTGTATCCAGAAGAACCGCCGTTTACACTCTCGGAGCTTGAGGAACTTTATCCGTTTGCAAGTAAGCGTTCCAAAGAGGATGATGCATACAAGGCAGATGCTATGAATTGTACCTTTAAATTGCAAAGTGGTGTAGCGGGGTATCGGGCACTTTGGAATCACATTATCGCTATTTCTGTCACCGATTTAAAGAAAAATTATGCGCGTTTAAATGTAGAGTTTGACTTGTGGAATGGGGAATCTGCTGTGCATAATATGATACCCGAAATGGTGGAATCCATGAAAAAAGAAGGGTATGCATATCTAAGTGAGGGTGCTCTTGTGGTTGATGTGAAAGAAGAGACAGATACGAAGGAGATACCACCGTGTATGATATTAAAATCAGACGGTGCAGCATTATATAACACAACAGATCTTGCGACGATTATGATGCGTATGGAACAAAATAAACCAGATAAAATAATCTATATGACAGATAAGCGCCAAGAGCTTTACTTTGAACAGGTGTTCCGCTGTGCAAGGAAAACAAAACTTGTAAAACCTGAGACGGAATTGAAATTTATCGGTTTCGGAACGATGAATGGCAAGGATGGGAAACCATTTAAGACACGTGATGGTGGTGTGATGCGTCTTGAAAGTTTAATTCAGGAAATTCATGACAAGATGTTTAAAAAGATTACGGAAAATCGCAGTATAGAAAATGAGGAAGCAAGCCAAACTGCGGAGACTGTTGCGCTGGCAGCATTAAAATACGGTGATTTGTCTAATCAGGCGAGCAAGGATTATATTTTTGACATTGACCGTTTTACATCGTCAGAGGGGGATACAGGTCCCTATATTCTATATACAATTGTGCGCATTAAGTCCATTCTTGCAAAATATACAGAGAACGGCGGTGATGTGCAAGCAGTATGCTCTGAGATTAAGCCGCCTGTGAATCAGAGTGAGAAACAACTAATGATGGAACTTGCGAAGTTTAATGCAAGTGTTGAGACAGCTTGTGAAGAGTATGCGCCGCATAAGCTCTGTGCTTATATCTATGACCTTGCAAACGCATTGAATCATTTCTATCATGATACTAAGATTCTAGCGGAGGAAGATGCAGAGAAGAAGGCAGGATGGATAGCACTTCTTACACTTACAAGAGATGTGCTTGAGACATCTATTGATTTGCTTGGTTTCTCTGCGCCAGAGAGAATGTAAGGGAAATCGCAATACAATAAAACCATGACATGCGTGTCATGGTTTTATTGTATTGCGATTATTAGACAAGACAAGCTTTTGTCAACTGTGAACAGTAATAAAACGGAGATAAAGTTACTTTTACAAGCAATGTCAGTTCGTTAAGAATTATGAAAATCACATAAATAGTCTGAATATAGGAATAAAGAGTTATTTAGAAATGAACCTTGGAACAAATGGTATGCATAATGCCATTTGCTAAGTAGTGTTTTTCTTTTATTACATAACAAATAAACAGGTATGAAAAATATCTGCCTTGTGGTATAATGATTTTGTCAGTTAAAATCGGTATGTAAAGCTGACTGGTACTTGGAATCTTTGCTGGCGGGCAAAGTTCCTGTCCGGTCTGATAGGAAGCGTATGTTTTCTTATCAGATCTAACACATCAAGGAGGAAAGATAAGTCTTCCTGTTTGATGAATATAGATAATAAATAGTCATAAAGAGGTGTGTAATGGCAGAAGCAATACAAAATAACACAAAAATAATTGCAGTGGTAGGAAAGGGTGGCGTGGGAAAAACTTCACTGGCGGCAGCAATGGTCAAAGTGTTAGTAAACCGCTATCCCAACAAGAGGATCCTTGCCATTGACGCAGACCCAGCGGTTGGTTTGTCTACTGCGCTAGGGGTGGAGGTACGCGGGACCATTGACGATATCCGAAAGGCGGTTGTGGCCACGGTAGAGGAAGGGAATAACAGAACAGCGCTAGAGCTTCTAGCAGAGTCGGAATATCGTATTTATGATGCGATGACAGAGTGTGATGGCTTTGTGTTTATTGCAGTGGGGCGCCCTGAGAGTGCAGGATGCTACTGTAAAATTAATAATTATCTGAAAGCAGTGATACAGTTACTTGCTCAAAACTTTGACTATGTGGTAATTGACGGGGAGGCTGGTATTGAGCAGATTAACCGGCGTGTAATGGAGAAGGTGACACATTTACTTCTGGTGACAGACACAAGCCGTAAAGGAACACAAGTCATTCAGACCATTCATCAGGTGGCAAATGAGCTGGTGATGTACGAGAAAGTGGGAGTTGTGGTGAACCGTGTGCTATCAGAAGCCTCCATCAAACTGATTGACACAGGAAATCTTCCGGTTGTAAGTTATATTTACTCGGATCAACAGCTCGCAGAGACAGATTTAAGAGGGGAGAGTGTTCTGGCACTTCCTTTTGATACAGAGCTGGTGCGGGGAGCGGCTGAGGTGCTTGAAAAGATGGGTATTTGACAAATTGGGTGATGCAAAAGCAGCGACAAGAATTTCTAAAAATATAGAATAGTGGAGGCAAACATGAGAGATTTATCACAGCTATATACATTTGAAAAGCTTTTGGAGGAGGCAAATAATGCGTTGGTGCGCGAGGGGATAAAAAGGGGGCTTCACTCAATTGGAAGTGTCTGTTCGTTAGCGCCGGAGCCATTATTGAATTTGCCAGGTTGCTTTTCGGTTCGGCTGCGGGCACCACGAACAGGATCTATTGATATCGGTACATATTACATGTCAAGCTTGCTGTGTGAGTGTTGCCGTGCAATTTTAGAGCGGGCCGTTGAGGGTGGATATCAATTTCTTGATTGTATTATTGCCCCAGATGCGTGTTCTCAGATGAATCGATGTGTGGAGAATATTGAGCACTTAAATTGTATTGAGAACGCTTTTGTCTCTTATTTTGATGCGCCTATGAAATCGGATGAGACCGCACTGCGCCATTATGTGCGGCAGATGCAAGAGCATGTGCTAAAACCATTATATGAAAAGTTAGGAGTGGACATTTCAGATGCAAGTATCCGAAAAGCGGTGGAACAGCACAATCAAATCTGTTGTGTTTTGCAGGAGTTATCAGAGTACCGCAAGGAGGAAAATCCACGTATTACAGGATATGAGTTTGCAGTTCTGTGCACAGCCACTTACTGTTGCCCTAAGGAGCTTTTAATCGAAAAACTTACCTCAGTGGCAGAGGAGTTGAAGACACGGAAACCGGATGAAAAACCGGCGTTTCGTGTAAAAGTAGTGGTTGCAGGCTCAGAGATTGATGATCCTAATCTTATTCAATTAATAGAGGAGACAGGGGCTAGAGTGGTGGCGGACCGCTTCTGTTTTGGTGCTCTTCCAGAGCGGGAGCCGATTGTACTCAATGACACGGAAGATGCGCTGACACAGGTGTGCAGACACTATCTTAAAATTGGAAAGTGTCCGCGGTATATGAATGCAGAAAAAGTCTTAGAGCGTCAAGAATATGTGCGGCAATTAGTGCAAGAATACCATGCGGACGGTGTAATTTATCAACAGATGAAGTTCTGTGATTATTGGGGATATGAGCGTGCGTATGCGTCAAAAACTATGCGGGAGACATATGGAGTGCCAACACTTTCTATAGATAGACCCTATGTGACAGGAATTTCAGGGCAGCTTAGGACTAGATTTCAGGCGTTTGTGGAGAGCCTAGAAATCAAGAAGCGTGGTATTTAACAAGAAAGGCATGGTGTCAAAAAGATGGGAAAACAGATGGGCAGTGAGAAACTTGGTTCATTTTATACAGGAAAAAAAGCAAGAAAGCGACGTGAGTGGCGCGGCTTTAAAGATACAATGTATGATTATGCGCAGTGGCTGCGTATCTGGGGTGTGCTAATTGGTTTTGCCACAAAACCTAATAATGTGAAAGCATTTTTTCGTTATCGCTGGATGGTCAACTACTTGGTGGTGCCAGACTTTTTTGACAGACATACAGAGGGTATGCGTGGCGCACAGCTTCGCATCACGCACACAGCGCTCAGCATTGTCGTTATCGACATGTGCAAGAGCATGACTAGAATGTTTAAGGCGGATCCGAATATTGGTAATGATAAAAAACTTAGAAAGAAAATGGTACTCTTTGATGAAAATATGATGAGTGAGATTATGAATGGATTTCCGAATCTGATTTGGGTTTCGGTGGAGGTGCCTGCGGTGTATACTTGCGCTATGATGGTTCAAAACGGTGTGGTTCATTATACAGACGCGGCGCAGACCTACGGTGTGCCGTCAGATGTCTGTCCAATGCCGCTTGCGGAACTTGGCGTTGCTTTGGAGGATGATTATCCCAGAATTGGCGCCTGTGCGGTGCATTGTAATACAACTTGTGACGGAAGTCTTATGGGAAACAGCATTGAAGGCCAATATTTTGGCATTCCCACCTTTGAGCTTGCTGTGCCAATCCGTCATACATATGACAGTGTGCAGCCGTATGCGGTGGAGGAAATTCAAAATTGTATTGCCTTTATTGAGAAGCACACTGGGGAAACTTTTGACTGGAACGCCTTTTTCAAAAGTATGGAGCTTTTTAATGTCGAGACACAGAATATGTTGGATTGGTTTGAGATTAGCCGCACCAAGTATCCACAGATGATTGGTACGAATTTGGCGCTTTACCGATATTGTGTCTATCAGGCAACAGGTGGCAGATATGAGGTGTTCCGAAAAGTTGAGGAAAAGCTCAATCGTTATATTAGAAGAGGCTATGAGCGAAAAGAACTGGTCTGCCGTGAAATTCGTCATCGCGCAATTACTTGGGGTGTGCAGTCTGCATATTACACTGCATTTACAGTCTGGCTGCAAAACTGCTGGGGTATTGCGGCGCTTGTGGATATGTTAAGTTTATGTTCTACGCGTATGATAGACACCCACGACAAGCAACAGGCGCTTAAAGATCTGGCATACTTATATGGAAAGATGATTATGCGAAGCCGCTCAAATGGCGGTTATGAGGTTGGTGTTGAGGATTTATGGCGTTTTTGCGAGAGCTTTGATGTGGATGTGGTCATTATGTATTGCCATATGGGGTGCAAGGCAATGTCCGGCTATCATGGACTTTTTGAGGAGGAGGCGAGAAAACGCGGCATTCATCTGATTTGGGTTAATCACAATCTAATGAAACCGGAGGACGGCTCGAGAAAAGACATGCGAACAGAAGTGAATCGGTATATGCGTACAGTGTTCCGTGAGGAACCGCTTGACCCAAGTCTTGAGGACTTTGACGACGATAATAATTGGTAAAAAGTGTTTAGGAGATTGAGCTTATGAGATATTATGGTGGTTGTGATGCAGGGAGCACCTATACGAAGTGTGTGATTATTGATGAAAATAGTAAAATTGTGGCACATGTCACCAACAGAAGCCGTATCAATCCTGTATTAAGTGCAGAGGCGGCGCTTAATGAAGCTGTTTCGCAGGTGGCAGATTTGCATTCGACAAGAGATTTAACCTATTTAGTCGGTACAGGATATGGACGCAATAAAGTGCCTTTTGCCGATGAAAATATATCAGAGATTAGCTGCCATGCGATGGGAGTGCACATGGCAAATCCCAAAGTACACGCTGTCATTGATATTGGCGGTCAAGATGTCAAAGGGATTGCGATTGACACAGATGGGACGGTGCTCAACTTTGCAATGAATGACAAGTGTGCGGCTGGAACAGGGCGCTTTTTTGAGAGTATGGCAAATGCCTTTGAAATGTCACTGGAGGAATTTTCCAAATTGTCATTAAAGGCTAAAAATGTGATTCCAATCACTGCACAGTGTACTGTTTTTGCTGAGAGTGAGGTGGTTTCTCTTGTTGGTGAGGGAAAGCCAATGGAGGAGATTGCAGCAGGAATACAGCTCTCTGTTGCAAAGCGGTGCTTTGTTATGGCAAAGAAAGCGGGGGCGACAGACAGCATTACGCTGACTGGGGGATGCGCGAAAAATGAAGGTCTAAAGCAGGCGATTGAGAAAGTACTCAAAATTAAGGTGGTAAATCTTTCAATTGACCCGCAACTTATAGGGGCATTTGGGGCAGCAGAGTATGCGAAACAAAAAAGCCCTATTTAATACAAGAGAAGGAGCAGATATGAATCTTAAAAAAATAATATTTAGAGCGGGTTTTGTGGCTGTAGTATTTTTTGTGTTGACATTTACCATTTATTTTTTTAACCTTGATATGAAAATGGCAGAGAAAATAATGCCAATGATCTCAAAACAGTACGATAAAGTAAAGAAGGAAAAGCGATTGTAGGATAAGGAATAACATAGACATGAACCTTTTTGATAAAATGATAGACAAAACATTAGCTCAGCTAAATGGTCTCTCAACAATAGAAAATGCAAGGTTGGCAACGCCATCAAGGACATGGGCAGATGTAGGAGAACATCACATGATACTTGAAAAAGAGACCGCGTATGAGCTTGGCGGGCAGGGTACACTTGGATTAAGCGGCTGTCTTTATACAACAGAACCAATCCTGTTTCCACAAGGAGTCTATTTATATGGAAAGGATTTGGCACAAATCACAAAAAGTCAGTCTTATGCGCGGCTTGTGTTTGTTCAATTAGAAGAGAGCCACAGTGAAGAGGCGCTTTACCGGAAAATTCGAGAGATAGATTATGTGTGCTATCATGTTCACCCAGAAGGATATATGGCGCGAATCTCGCCAGTTTGTCAGCGGGAACCAGTGCGCATTAGCAGAAAGGCATTGAAAAAAGGAATTAGCTTTGCGGATATCGGTCAAATGTATCTTACACAATATCACAAAATTCATCAGGTGAAGAATATTAATGTGATCTATATAACACACACCGGTTATAATTATCGGGCATTAGACGGTTTACTTTGCAAAGCGGAGCAAATCACACAATCTCTAAATCATATTTTTACGACTGTAAATATGGACTGCAATACTTGTGGCCTTAAGGTGGTGTGTGATGAGATAGAGGAGTTGCGAGAGCTTCATTTTGGACGAATGATTCTTTAAATGCAAACATGCATTCAAAATTAATTTCTAATGACCGATATATAATATGGAACAAATTCATTTTTGTGATACAGAAGTGAGGTCACCAAAAACGTGTTTGAATCAAGGAGGATGATGACATGAGTATAATGTTAGGAGTAATGAAAACAAATACAAAAAGATTGGAAATCAAGGATTCTGGTGGAAAGGTAGTTGGTTCTATCTCAATCAGTAAAAGCCCGGAGAAGACGACAAAAAAACGTCTGCCATACAGCTACAAGCAGATTTCTACGAGGCTTTTGCAAACAAAAAAATCAGGAAGTGCACATCAAGTGTTGATTAGTGCAAAGCAGAAGGTCGTATCACTCCGACTGATGTACAAAAATGGTGTGTATAATGATGATGAAGTGTTTGCTGCACTTTTACATGCACAGGCAATCACCCGCGTAGCAAAAAAGCGCATGAAACATCTAGAGGAAGAGGAGAGAGTAGACAAGAAAGGCGGTTTTTGTGAAGGTGATTTGGAAGAGAAAACCGAGGAGGCGTCTGAGAAGCAACTATACAGGGAAGATAAAGCAGAAGTGGACATTAGGCGTATGCAGAAGCTTATGGAACAGTATGAGCGGATGATGGAAGAGGCTATGAAAGAGCTTGAGCGCTTAGAAGGTATGGATGAATTGTCTGATGAGATAGGGCTTAATGGCTCCATTAGTATGGATCCAGAAGATCTGGAGCTTATGAAAAAGAAACATCGGGCTGATGAAATGCGGGATATTATGGAAGCGGATATGAAATATCTCAAGTTTATGTTCAACAAGCTTGAGAAAGAGAAACAGAGCAATAGCAGTGCCAGTTTTGGCTTGAATTTGGGAAACAGTAACAACAGTAATCAAGGTGTTTCACTGCAATTGGGTGGTGTGGATATTCCTGTGGAAGCTGCACCAGATGCGATGACTATTGTTGAAGGCGGAGCTATTGATGCAACGGTGTGACACATGCCTGTCAGAAAGCATTTTTCATACACGCCCTAGCAAATTTTGATTTGTTATGTTAAAATGAGAATAACAAGTGAGAAAGGAGCTGATAGTATGTATAAAATCATCACAATGGAACGTGAATTTGGAAGCGGTGGAAATGAGATTGGCAGACGGGTCGCAAAGAAGCTGGGAATAGAGTTATACGACAGAAATATTTTGGTAGAGGCAGCAAAACGGCTTGATATTCCGCCAATCTACATTGGAGATTTGGAGGAGACAGCACCAGGCAGTATTATTTTCAACCTTTCTAAGACAGCGATTGGCGGAAGAAAAGACAATTCTAATTTACCAATGTCTGAAAAACTGTTTTTGGAGGAAAAAAAGATTATTGAGGAAATTGTGGAAAAGCATGACTGTGTGATTGTTGGCAGATGTGCTTCCTTCATATTAAAAGACAGAAAAGACTGCCTGAAAGTGTTTGTACATGCAGACAAGGATTATCGTATTGAACGAGCGATTCAGACAGAGAAAATTGAGCCGGGACAGGCGGAAGACTTTTTGCGGAAGTCGGACAAGAGAAGAAGCAGTTTCTACAATACCCATACAGGGTGGAAGTGGGGCGACTTGTCAAAATTTGATTTGTGTCTGAATAGTAAGAGTCTTGGCATGGATACTTGTGTGGAGCTTCTTACAGGTATGATGCAATCGTGAGAAATGGTATAGTTTCTACTTTATAAAGTGGTTTTGCGGTCTTCCGTGCCATTTGTAGAAGTTTTTTTATAAAGGCGAGTATACGACATACAAAAACAGTATGTGTATGCTCGTTTTTTATGCAGATGGTCACCCAAAAGGATATTGTCAGCGAAGCTGACGGGTGCCCAGCGCGCGGGTAGGGAGGATAAAACTTTCCTGCTCGAGTGGTTTATTAGAAAATTAGGAGTGTGGTTGTACCTTTTTCACGATTTATAATTTATTAATAAATAAAATGAAAAAGATTGTTGACAATAAAAACTGAAAGTAGTAAGTTAGTATATGTAAATGTTAGCACTCCATTACAATGAGTGCTAATAAGGTAATAGGATAGACAAGAAAATGGAAAGGAGAGTGGCAGGTTGGATTTAGACGAGCGAAAGCGAAAGATTTTGCAGGCGATTATTCGCAATTATCTGGAGACAGGAGAACCTGTAGGAAGCAGGACGATTTCCAAATATACGGACTTAAATCTAAGCTCTGCTACAATCCGAAATGAAATGTCAGATCTTGAGGAATTGGGGTATATTATACAGCCGCATACTTCCTCGGGGCGTATTCCATCCGATAAAGGGTATCGCCTATATGTGGATCAGATGATGCTTGAAAAGGAAGAGCAACTCAGTCAGGCAACACAAGAAGTGCGGGAAATGCAGCGAATGGTGTTGGAGCGTGAGGATAAGATGGAAGCTGTGCTGAAACAGATGGCAAAGATGCTTGCTGCCAATACAAATTATGCTACAATGATATCCGCACCGCAGGTTAGGGGCAATAAACTGAAATTTATACAGTTGTCCAGAGTCGATGCAAGACAGCTTTTGACGACAATTGTTGTCGAGGGTAACGTAATTAAAAATAATATGATTTCAGTGGAGCAGATGCTTGACGATGAAGTACTTTTAAAGCTCAATATTCTTTTGAACACCAATCTCAATGGTCTTCCAATTGAAGAGATTAATTTGGCAATAATATCAAAATTAAAGCAGCAGGCAGGCATTCATGCTGGGATTATTGCAGAAGTGATGGATGCGGTGGCAGAAGTAATCAAGGAAGGTGAGCATGTAGAAATTTATACAAGTGGTGCAAATAATATTTTTAAATACCCAGAGCTTGCGGATAACCAAAGGGCAAGCGAATTGATTACTACTTTTGAGGAGAAACAGTTGTTGAGTGAATTGGTACAGGACACACTGACAGATGAAACCGGCACAGGGATACAGGTATACATTGGCAATGAAACTCCAGTAAAAACCATGAAGGATTGCAGTGTTGTCACAGCGACTTACGAGCTTGAGGAGGGCATGAAAGGGACGATTGGAATTATTGGTCCGCGGCGTATGGATTATGACAAGGTGATTCATACATTGAAGACACTGAAAAGTCAGTTGGATACAATCTACAAAAAAGATGATGGGCACAGCGGGTAGGCATAGAACTTCCCGATAATACGATTCAGAATAGATGCATGAAAGAAAGGAAACGAGTGGTAGTGGAAGAAAAGGAATTGGATGAGGAAATTAAAAAAGAAGTAGATTCCGAAGAAGGCGATTCGGAGGAGGAAATTTTGGAGGAATCAAATCCAGAGAGCACAGAACCAGAAGTAGAGGCTTCGGAGGAAGATACAACTTCTGAGGCTGACACGACCAAGAAGAAATCTTTTTTTGGCAGAGAGAAAAAGGAGAAGCCAAATAAACTTCAGGAGAAGGTCGATGAACTTGAGGACAGAGTGAAACGCCAGATGGCAGAGTTTGAGAATTTTAGAAAGCGCTCTGAGAAAGAGAAATCTGCCATGTTTGAGACCGGTGCAAAGAGTGTTGTGGAAAAGATTTTACCGGTTGTGGACAATTTTGAACGAGGACTTGCAGGACTTTCTGAGGAGGAGCGCAAGCAGCCTTTTGCAGAGGGGATGAATATGGTCTACAAGCAGCTTATCACAGAGCTTGAAAAGTTGGAAGTAAAGCCGATCGAGGCAGTTGGATGCGAATTTAACCCTGGGCTTCACAATGCGGTTATGCAAGTGGAAAGCGAGGAGTATGAGTCAGGAATTATTGCTCAAGAGCTTCAGAGGGGGTACACATACCGCGATAGTGTCGTGAGACACAGTATGGTAGCAGTTGTTCAGTAATAGAGCGTTTTGATAAAAGATAGTAAAAAGTGATTTTAATATGATTAGGAGGAGAAAATCATGGCAAAGATTATTGGTATTGACTTAGGTACAACAAACAGTTGTGTAGCAGTTATGGAGGGTGGAAAACCGACCGTTATCGCAAATACAGAAGGAGCAAGAACAACACCTTCCGTTGTGGCATTTACAAAGACAGGTGAGCGTCTTGTCGGTGAGCCGGCAAAGCGTCAGGCAGTGACAAACGCAGAGAAGACAATTGCATCTATCAAGAGAGATATGGGTACAGACAATGGCAGGACAATTGATGATAAGCGGTATTCTCCACAGCAGATTTCTGCAATGATTCTTCAAAAGCTGAAAGCAGATGCAGAGAGTTATCTTGGAGAGAAGGTATCAGAGGCAGTTATCACAGTTCCAGCTTATTTCAATGATGCACAGCGTCAAGCGACAAAGGATGCAGGTAAAATTGCAGGTCTTGATGTAAAGCGTATTATTAATGAGCCGACTGCCGCGGCATTGGCATATGGTCTTGACAATGAGAAAGAGCAGAAGATTTTAGTATATGACCTTGGCGGTGGTACATTTGATGTTTCCATCATTGAGATTGGCGATGGTGTCATTGAGGTTCTTGCGACAAATGGTGACACACATCTTGGCGGTGATGATTTTGATAATAAATTGATTAATTGGATGGTGAGTGAGTTCAAGGCACAAAACAGTGTGGATCTCTCCGGCGATAAGATGGCGATGCAGCGTTTGAAAGAAGCAGCAGAAAAGGCAAAGAAAGAGCTTTCTTCTGCGACCACAACCAACATTAACCTTCCATTTATTAGCATGAATGCAAATGGACCTCTGCACTTTGATATGAATTTGACAAGAGCAAAATTTGATGAGTTGACAAATGATTTGGTAGAGAAAACAGCAGTTCCTGTTCAGAATGCATTGAAGGACGCAGGTCTTACTGCATCTGAAATTGGTCAGGTATTGCTTGTAGGTGGTTCTACGCGTATTCCAGCGGTACAGGAGAAAGTAAAACAGCTGACAGGCAAGGAGCCAAGTAAGTCTCTCAATCCAGATGAGTGTGTGGCAATCGGTGCTTCTATTCAGGGTGGTAAGCTTGCTGGAGATGCTGGTGCAGGCGAAATCCTTTTGCTTGATGTCACACCACTTTCCCTTTCTATCGAGACTATGGGTGGCGTTGCAACAAAGTTAATTGAGAGAAACACAACAATTCCGACCAAAAAGAGTCAGATTTTCTCAACAGCTGCAGATAATCAGACAGCAGTAGATATCAATGTCGTACAAGGTGAGAGACAGTTCGCAAGGGATAACAAGTCACTTGGACAGTTTAGATTGGATGGTATCCCTCCAGCAAGACGCGGTGTTCCTCAGATTGAAGTTACCTTTGATATTGATGCAAATGGTATTGTAAATGTGTCAGCAAAGGATTTGGGAACAGGAAAAGAACAGCATATTACAATTACAGCAGGTTCTAATATGTCTGATGAGGACATTGAAAAGGCAGTGAAAGAAGCGGCTGAGTATGAGGCACAAGACAGAAAGCGCAAGGAAGCAATTGATGCGAGAAATGATGCAGATTCTTTTGTGTTCCAGACAGAGAAGGCACTCAATGAGGTTGGTGACAAGATTGACGCGTCAGAGAAGTCTTCTTTGGAGGCGGATTTGAATGATTTGAAAGCGCTGTTAGAGAGCACGAAGGATACCGAGATGACAGAGTCTCAGGTAGCAGAGTTAAAGGCGAAGCAGGAGACATTAATGTCCAAAGCACAGAACCTGTTTACAAAGATGTATGAGAATATGCAGGGTGGTGCAGGTGCAGCAGGACCAGATATGAGCAATATGAATGGTGCAGAGCAGCCACAAGATGCAGGTGCAGCGGATGATGTTGTTGACGGAGACTACAGAGAAGTTTAATTTCCATTTTACTGTATTATAAAGAAAGGCATGGATGAACATGGCAGAGCAGAAGAGAGATTATTATGAGGTGTTAGGCGTTGAGCGGGGCGCAGACGATGCCAGTATTAAAAAAGCATACAGACAGCTTGCCAAGAAATATCATCCGGATATGAATCCGGGTGATGCTGAGGCTGAGAAGAAATTCAAGGAAGCATCAGAGGCCTATGCCATATTAAGTGATCCTGACAAGAGGCGCCAGTATGATCAGTTTGGGCATGCTGCATTTGAAGGCGGCGCAGGCGGGTTTGGCGGATTTGACTTTGGCGGGGCTGATTTCTCTGATATCTTTGGCGATATTTTTGGTGATTTCTTTGGTGGCGGCAGGAGCAGTTCTAGGAATAATGGACCAATGAAAGGCGCCAATATTCGTACTAGTGTGCGTATTACATTTGAAGATGCAGTTTTTGGTATAGAAAAAGAGTTAGAGCTTAATCTGAAAGATACTTGCAAAATTTGTAACGGCAGTGGTGCAAAGCCGGGCACATCACCGGAAACTTGTCATCGTTGTGGTGGGCGCGGTCAGGTAGTGACACAAAGCAAGACACCGTTTGGCATTATTAGAAATGCGTCAGTTTGCCCTGATTGTGGTGGTTCTGGAAAAACGATTAAGGAAAAGTGCCCAGACTGTCATGGAAGCGGCTATATTGCAGGCAGAAAGAAAATACAAGTATCAATTCCGGCAGGGATTGACAATGGGCAGAGTGTGCGCATCCGCGATAAGGGTGAGCCCGGTGTAAATGGTGGACCAAGAGGTGATTTGCTGGTGGAGGTTGTGGTTGACAGACACCCTATTTTCCAACGGCAGGATATGAATATTTTCTCCACGGTTCCAGTATCTTTTGCGGTGGCAGCGCTTGGCGGTGAAGTTTTGATTGACACAGTAGATGGTAAAGTTGTCTATGATGTGAAGGCTGGCACACAGACAGATACGCGCGTAAGGCTGCGGGGAAAAGGAGTTCCTTCCCTCAGAAATAAAGATATCCGCGGCGATCATTATGTGACTCTAGTCGTACAAGTGCCAGAGAGACTTTCAAGCGAGGCAAAAGATCTTTTGCGCCAGTTTGACGCGCAGACAGGAAACAGTCTGGAAGCTGTCAAGAATATGGAAAAAACTGATTCAAGCGACGAGAGAGACAAAAAAGAGAAGAAACGCGGTTTTTTTAAAGGAAAATAGATACACAATAAGACTTCTGTATGATATAGCAATCTAAATGCTATATTATGCAGAAGTTTTTTTGCTTATCTCAGTCGGAGAAAACCTCCTCTTCTATAAGTGGCGAATAAAATACAATTTTGTTTCAGTGGGAGTACAATCTCCGACTGAGATAAACCATCGGCAGGATAAATCGTAATCTGTCAGCAGAGCTGACCTGCACGCCGCAGCAAGAATGCCAATGGCATTCTTGAATTTCATAAAATAATTATTTTAATACCGCCTATGATACAACTTTGATGCAAAAAATATGCTTCTTTGATGCAAGAACGATACAACTTTGATGATTTCAAATTGTATGATAACACTAACAAAAGAACTGGAAAAGGTGAGTTATATCTATTTTACAATAATTTCGTACAGTTCTTTATAATAGATAATTTAGAGAAAGGCGGTATAGGTAGATGAAAAAATACAAAAGACTTTTATGTTTTTTGAGTGTGATGTTACTTTTATTTATGTTTCCAGTGTATCCAGTACATGCAGAGGAAGAAGAAACTACTGTTCAGGAGGATAAAACAGGCGCCCCTTATTTTTATGTGGAGACAGATGATGTCTCTGTGGACAGTTTTCCGCTCAAAAAGACAAGTGTGGTGGCAGACATTAATGGTATGATTGCAGATATCCATGTGCGGCAATCTTATGAAAATAAAGGAAAAAAGCCGATTAACGCCTGTTATGTATTTCCAGCTTCTACAAAGGTGACTGTTCATGGTATGCAAATGCAGATTGGAAATCAGTTAGTCACTGCAAAGATTAAGGAAAAGGAAGAAGCCAAACAGGAGTTTGAGGAAGCAAAAGAAGAGGGAAAAAGCGCTTCTTTATTATCGGAAGAACGTCCCAATGTATTTACAATGAACATTGCAAATATTATGCCCGGCGATAACGTTTCTATTGATTTGCACTATACGGAATTGATAACACCTACCGATGGAATCTATCAGTTTGTGTATCCTACAGTTGTAGGGCCGCGATATGTGGGACCTATTATTGATGACTGTGGAACACGTGAGGAGTGGACTGCGACACCATATCTGCCAGAGGGTACAAAATCTAAAGATGTTTATGATATTTGTGTCAATCTCTCCGCAGCGGTTCCAATCACAGATCTTGCAAGTAGTTCTCATGAAATTATGGTTCAGTGGGAGGAAAATACAAAGGCGACAGTGTCGCTTGCTGACGCATCTGACTATGCAGGCAATCGGGATTTTATATTGGATTATAAGATGACAGGACAGGAAATTTCAACAGGACTGATGCTCAATACTGGGGAAAATGAAAATTTCTTTATGTTGATGGTGCAGCCGCCAGAGCGTTGTAATATAGAGGATATCCCACCAAGAGAATATATTTTCGTGCTTGACGTTTCTGGTTCAATGTCAGGTTATCCTTTAGAGACAGCAAAAGAATTGATTCGGAATTTAGTGTCGGACCTTCGAGAGACAGATACCTTTAATTTAGTTTTGTTTTCAAGTGATAATATTAAACTGTCAGATAAATCTGTATCGGCAAACGAAGAGAACATTCAAAGAGCAATCAAAATGATAGATGAGCAAGAAGGGGGCGGCGGTACGGAGCTTGCGCCAGCGTTAAAAGATGCGCTTGCAATTCCAAGTGATAAAAATGTATCGCGCAGCATTGTTGTTATTACGGACGGATATATTTATGGTGAGAAGGAAATATTTGAAATGATTCACAGTCATATGAGCGAAACAGATTTCTTCTCATTTGGTATTGGAATGGGAGTAAATCGTTATTTAATCGAAGGAATTGCAAAGACGGGGCAGGGAGAGTCCTTTGTAGTCACAGAGAAAGAGGAGGCGTCAGATACCGCTGAGCGTTTTAAAACCTATATTCAGTCACCAGTGATGACTGATATTAAAGTGAAGTTTGATGGATTTAATGTGTATGATGTGGAACCTGTTGCTTTACCGACATTGTTTGCGCAGAAGCCGATAGTTCTTTTGGGAAAATGGCGCGGGGAACCATCTGGTACAGTCCAGATTACAGGAAAGACGGGAAGTAGTGATTATGAACAGACGATCTCAATTGCAGAATTGCTTGTGGATGAAACCGCTGCGGAGACAAAAGTGGTAAATGCGAATATAACAGATACAAAAACTGCCCATGTAAACAGTGCAGATATGAAAGCCGCTGCAAATACGTTAAATGTGTCAAGTGGGGCGCTTTCTGATGAAGATGCAACATCTGCAACACTTTCTGGAGCAAAAATGGACAAGCAGCTTGTCTCAGCAGTCTCTCTTGAAGGGAATACTTTAAGTTATCTGTGGGCGCAGAAGAGAATAGAGCGATTGACAGATTATGGGCTCAATGACAACAATCCAGATATAAAAGAGGAAGTAACACAGCTTGGGCTGACATATAGTATGCTAACACCATACACATCATTTATCGCTGTGACAGAGACTGTGCGCAATCCAGACAAGAACGGTGAGGATGTAAAACAACCCCTTTCGCTACCACTGGAAGTTTCAAACTTTGCGGTAGGTGGTTATCTGTTTGGATCAGAACCATCAGAAATCCTTTTGATAAGTGCACTCGTACTGGTTATGCTGTTGCAATTGCCATGTATTAGAAAAAAACTGCACAAAAGAACAGTGTGAAAAGACAGTTTTTAAAAGCTGTGGAAGTGTTCTGCACAAAATGAGTTGAGATGCCAATGACAAGGAGGTTTGTTGTGAAAAAGAATCTAACAATCTATATTCCGGCGATTCTAGCTGTACTTGCAGTTAAGGTGTATTATCGTACAGCGGACAGTGAACAGCTTTTCTGGATTCTAGCACCCACTACAAAGTGGGTGCAGATTCTAAGCGGCATTTCTTTTGAGAAGATTACACAGGTTGGATATGTGAGTCATGAATATCGTTTTATTATAGCGCCGTCTTGTTCTGGTGTGCGGTTCCTGCTCATTGCGTTTGTTATGATAGTTTTTACATTTGTTCCTATAGTAGATTCTATGAGAAAGAAGGTGTGCTGGTTGGGATTTAGTACTATCTTTTCTTATATAGCAACTATCTTTGTCAATGGAATTCGGATTACAGTTTCAATTTATTTACCGCTTGCCTTAGCCGGCAAGAAGATTTTACCAGCATGGATAACGGCAGAACAGCTTCATACAATGATTGGTACAGCAGTATATTTTTCAATGCTTTTTGTTATTTATTATCTGGCAGGAAAGCTTTGTAAACAATTTTTTATGGGTATAGAAACAGTACAAAAGACCACCATAGGACGTTTTTTAATTCCTGTGTTTTGGTATTTTGCAATGGTGCTTGGGATTCCTGCTATTGGGAGGTTATATCGTGGTGACTGGTCTGGATTTTGGCAGTATACATTGCTTGTGACAGGAATCTGTATGTTGATTGTGCTGTTTCTTTGGCTGACTGTGCGGATAAGAATGCTTTTTGTAAATTGGCATAGTTAGTTTGTAGAAGTTCGTTGCTATAAGAGGCTTTCATGCCTTGAACAGTAACTGAACTGTAACAATAGCTTAGGTTTTAAGCCAAACGAAAGTTGACTTTTTCTTTGTTGTGTGCTATAATTTTTTAAACAATTGAATAGCGATGATGTCTTCAGGGCAGGGTGAAATTCCCGATCGGCGGTTATAGTCCGCGGGCGCGAAAGCGCGGGGGTTGGTGAAATTCCAAAACCGACGGTATAGTCCGGATTAAAGAAGGTGTATTGAAATTGTCAGAATTAAACTGACCATTATTTTTTGCACTCTTTTTTATTAAATTGCTCTGTAGGCATTTACAATACACCTTAAATTTTAACACCTGAAAGGCAGTCAGACACTTTCAAGTGTTAATTTTTTTAAGGAGGTATTTCAATGAAGATCAGTAAAACAAAGAAACTAACAACAATAAGTATGCTATGCACCCTTGCTTATGTCGCAGTGGTGGTTGGGCGTATCCCGCTCGTACTTTTTTTGAAGTATGACCCTAAAGATGTTATTATAGTAATTGGTGGATTTATTTTTGGACCACTTACATCATTTGCGATAACAATAATTGTTTCTATAGTACAAATGTTTACGATTAGCGGAACAGGAATTTTGGGCTGCTTTATGAACATTATTTCGAGCTGTTCCTTTGCGTGTACTGCCGCATTTATTTATAAAAGGAAACATAGGCTATCTGGTGCATTATTCGGGCTTTTTTGCGGCTGTGGTTGTCAGGCTGTAGTTATGATGTTTTGGAATTATTTGATTGCGCCTATCTATATGGGCTATCCAAGGGAAGCGATTGTAGAATTATTAATTCCAGCATTTTTACCGTTCAATTTGATTAAAGGCGGGCTGAATGCAGCAATAACAATGCTATTGTATAAACCTATTGTCACTGCTTTGCGCCGATCAAATTTGATTGAGTCTAAGACGGATTCCAGTAAAATGCAGATAAATATCAGAGTTTTATTAGCGGCACTACTAATGCTTATCATTTGTGTGTTATTCATACTTTCTTTTAAGATATAATATAAGGAGCTGTAATGAAAAAACTCTATAAATTTGTTTAAAGCGGGGATTTATAAAATACATATGTTGTTTGAATGAATAAAAAAGATTATAATCTGAATGGAAGTTTTTGCAGACTTTCTGTAAGCGGTATTATCATCAAAAGTAGGAAAGTAGCAATTATTCACAGCAAAAAGTATGATTATTATAAATTTTCAAGTGGAGGTATAATGGATGAAAGTGCCTAAAATGGTTCTGTTTGATTATGGGCAAACGCTTATAGAGGAAAAATTTGATGGTGTAAAAGGAACGGAGGCAGTGCTAAAATATGCCACAAAAAATAAATATCATTTGTGTGCCGAACAGGTGCAAGAAAAAGCAAATGAAATTAATCAAGAATTGGGAAGATTTGATCCGCAGAGAAGGCACTTGATGCAGATAGAAGTTCCTAATATGATGTTTACATCATATCTTTATGAATCGCAGGGAATAGAAATTCCATTAAATAATGAAGAAATTGACACTATATTTTGGAATGCTGCTGCACAGGGAAAGCCTACGGAGGGAATTGAGGAATTTTTGGAATATTTAAAGAATAATAATATCCGCACAGGAGTAATCAGTAATATTACCTATGCAGAAACTGTTGTCACAAAACGTATTGATAGATTGCTACCAGAAAATGCTTTTGAATTTATTATCGCTTCAAGCAATTATATATTTCGCAAACCAAATAAAAGAATATTTGATTTGGCATTGGAAAAAGCAGAACTTGCGCCAGAGGATGTGTGGTATATCGGTGATCAATATGAATGCGACATAAAGGGTGCGTTATGTGCAGGATTATTTCCGGTATGGTATATTGGAGCGATTGATTTACCATACACAGAGGATAAAGATATTTTGACAGTAAAGACTTGGAATGAATTAAGATGGCAAATGGAGACTTTGCGCTGAAAAATTTATTTTTTTCCTTATAAGGTTTCATAACAAAAATAGGCTATTGGATTGTTTGGGAAAAAGATATAACACAAGGAAAAGCGTGAGGGCAAGCCTCTCTACTATAAATTTAGCATCTTCAATGGTCTGCAGGCTTCACAAGGACAAAATATAAACTTATTAAATGCTATAAGATTCAGTCAAATAAGAATCGAAATTTATGGAGGAAAAGTGCATGTATTTTTTACTAATTACAAACTTAATTATGCCATTTGTATTGATTTTAGTGGGATATACTCTAAAAAAGCATCCTGTGTCAGATATGAAGTCAGGCAATGGATATAACACGCCAATTTCACGAAAGACGCAAGCACACTGGGATTATGCACAAAGTATTGCGCCTGATATTTTTATATCTATTGGAAAAACTTTGGGAATAATTGAGATTGTAGTAAGTATAGTGATGTTTTTATTTCATGTCTCAATTCATATTACTCTCAGTGTTGGATGTTTTGTAGGGCTGGGATTCTTGCTTTTGGGATTTTATAAAACTGATTTGGAAATAGAAAAGAAGTTTATAAACAAATAAGAAAGGTTCTAAAGTATCTTACAGTATTTTTTAACATGCTCTGGCAGACAGTTACTATTATACAACAAAAATTCAAATAGCCGCCTTGAATGGTTGAAACTATGCAATGTTACGCTTTGCACAGGACAGAATGAACCATAACTACGCAACTGATATTTGCTTTTGCGCACGCACCAAATTCTTTTTTCTTCTTTCTATATGTATTATCATGTATAAAGGAGTGATTTTTATGAATATGAATATTATATCAAAATATTTACAATTTCTACGCAAAAGCCATCATTACACACAAGAGGACTTAGCAAAAAAATTAGACATATCAAGACAGGCTGTTTCAAAATGGGAAACGGGAATGACGGTTCCTGATTTAGAGGTTTTACTGAAAATTTCCAAGCTATACAATGTTACTATAAATGATATATTAGAGCCAAATATACAGCCGCGGAGGATAATTGATTTTGAGCATATAACGACAATTCCCGAAAAGGAATTGCGAGAGTTATTAAAACTGTTTGACACGGATACACTTGTTACAGCTTTAATGGGAGCGTCGCCTGAAACAAATAGTTTGTGTGAAAAGTTGTTTCCCGATGTAGATTTTAAGATGGTGAGAAATAGTATTGGCAGAGTAAGGATTGAAACTGTTGAGGAAATGCAGAAGCAAATTATTGCTATGATAAATTTACAGTCAGTTGAAAAGGAAATATAATACTTGAATCCGTGAAGTTTGTACATATGTCAACGCTCAAAATCTTAGAGTTTGCAACAGATTTCCATTTTTTAGCCTAGAAAACTTTTACCTATTGAGTGAAGAAAATTTGGAGAGCAAAGAGTCTTGTAACCTTTGCCAATCAAGGCTCTGTTGACAATATAAAAGCATTAAGTTTCACGGATTCAGGTAGTATACACAAAATTCATATGAAATTTATTGTAGACATGAGTATTTTTCTGCATATTATTTTCTGTAAAGTTTTTAGTGGGCAGACAAAATAGTGTGGAATGACACAAAAGGCGGTTATGGAAACAATTCGGATATGCAAGAACAGAAATGTTTTGAGAGAATATTTGCTTGAGAGAGAAAAGGAGGTTGTGACAGTTATGTTGAGTTTGTTTGATGAAGAATGAAGTCATTTATCAAGAGTGAAAGGCATGGCGCAGACAGGGAAACAGCGGAAAGGTTGATAAAAAAGGGGGAAATGACTCTTGAGGATATTGCAGAGTGTGTTCTGTCATTATCCTTTGATGAATTGAGAGAACTTGAAGCCGAAATTATGCAGTTGGCATAATCGGTAAAATAATTTATTAATATCAAAAATAAAGTAAAGGCACATGGAAACAGTAAAATGTAAACCATGTGCTTTTTGGCGTCAAAAGGAGGAATATGAACAATAATACTCAGCCCAACACCACAGGAAATTAACGTCTTGTTTGCAAAAGAAGATTGATGAGAAAAGTTTGTGTCAACTAACGCTTGATACAAACAGGAGTACAAAAATAATGGAAAATACAATGATATAGTGATATAATATAAAATATGTTTGGAGCAGAACTGACGCGCACGCCGCAATAAGAATGCCAGTGGTATTCTTGAATTGGAAAGGAGTTGGCTGATCCTCCCACAACGCAAATGAAGTGGGGTTCCACAGCCTAAAAAATTTTATGAGAAATTCGGAACTTCGAAAGAAAATACAGAATAAAAGACTGAGGAGGGGCTAGTAATGGCAGCGAAAACAAAGGCAAAAGAAGTTTCTATGGAGGAGGCTTTATGGAAATCGGCAGATAAATTGAGAGGTTCTGTCGAACCGTCTGAGTATAAGCATGTGGTTTTAAGTTTGTTTTTCTTAAAATTTGCAAGTGATAAATTTGAGGCTCAAAGGGCAAGAATCATCGCTGATGGTATGGAAAAATTTGTGGATAACATTGCTTTTTATACAAAAGATAATGTGTTTTATTTGCTACCAGAGAGCAGATGGTCTTATATTATGGAAAATGCCAAGCAAGATGATATTGCTTTAAAGATAGATACAGCGCTCTTTACGATTGAGAAAACAAATCCAATTTTAAAAGGTGCTTTGCCAGATAACTACTATTCACGATTGCAGATAGATACAATTAAATTGGCGTCTTTGTTAGATGAAATCAATAAGATTGACACTACAAAGGATAAGGAAAATGATATTATTGGTCGTATGTATGAATATTTTCTTAGTAAATTTGCGATTGCAGAAGGAAAAGGAAAGGGAGAGTTCTACACACCCAAAACAATTGTAAATTTGATAGCAGAGCTAATAGAACCTTATGACGGAACGTTATACGACCCTTGTTGTGGTTCAGGAGGCATGTTTGTACAATCTATGAAGTTTATTGAGGCGCATCATGGGAATAAAAAGAAAGTGTCTATTTATGGACAGGAATATACAAATACAACCTATAAGCTGGCGAAAATGAATCTGGCGATTCGAGGGATATCAGCGAATCTTGGAGAGATGGCAGCAAATACGTTTACCAATGACCAACATAAAGATTTAAAGGCAGACTATATTATGGCAAATCCCCCTTTTAACCAAAAAGAATGGCGCGCTGCTGATGAATTGACAGATGATGCAAGATGGAATGGGTACGAAGTGCCGCCTACAAGTAACGCAAATTATGGGTGGATATTAAATATTGTATCAAAAATGTCCCAAAATGGAGTGGCAGGATTTTTGCTTGCGAATGGTGCATTGTCTGATGACGGAACGGAGTTGAAGATTAGGCAAAGGCTGATTGAGAATGATTTGGTGGAAGCGATTCTAATTTTGCCAAGAAATCTATTTTATACGACTGATATTAGCGTAACGCTTTGGATTCTGAATAAGAATAAAAAAGAACGCACAGTGGATATGAATGGAGTAGAGAGACACTGTCGCAATCGAGAAAAAGAAATACTCTTTATGGATTTGCGGCAGATAGGAAGTCCCTATGAAAAGAAGTATATTGAATTGACAGAAAAAGATAGGGCAAAAGTAGTGGAAACCTATCATAATTGGCAGCAGGCAGGATATGAACATACCTATAAAAATATACCAGAGTTCTGTTATTCTGCGGGGTATGACGAAGTGGCAGAAAAAGGATTTACCCTTGTGCCAAGCCGATATATTGAGTTTGTGAATCGAGATGAGAATATTGATTTTGATACAAAGATGAAGGCACTTCAGAGCGAATTAAAGGAATTATTAATACAGGAAGAAAAGTCGAAGGCAGACCTTTTGGGAGTGTTTAAGGAGTTGGGGTATGAAATCGAATTATAATGTTTTGGGGAAGTACATTCGTTTGGTTGATACACGTAATAAGGATAGTATAATGGATAACGTAGTAGGAATTAATATTGACAAATTTTTTATGCCTTCGGTTGCAAATGTACTTGGAACGGATTTGAGTAAGTACAAATTGATAACAAAAGGGAAATTTGCCTGTAATCCTATGCATGTTGGGCGTGATGAAAGGCTTCCGGTTGCATTATATGAAGAAGAGGAACCTGCTCTTGTTTCTCCGGCGTATTTTATGTTTGAGATTATAGATAATAATGTTCTTGATGAAAATTATCTGATGATGTGGTTTCGTAGAGCAGAATTTGACCGTATTTGCTGGCTGCATACAGATGGCAGCGTCAGAGGTGGAATAACATGGGACGATATTTGTCGAATGGAAGTTCCTGTTCCTGATATTGATAAGCAGAGAAAAATTGTTGGAGCATATAAGATTGTAGAGGAGAGAATTAAACTTAAACGGAAGATAAATGATAATTTAGAAAAACAGGTGTCTTCAATTTACCAAGCATGGTTCGAGAATTTTACTCCTTTTGGTGGTGTTTGTCCCTGCTCATGGAAGCAAGGTTCTTTGGCAGATATTGCGACAATCACAAGTGGAAAACGACCTCCAATGAAATCAACTGAAAAAACAGATACATTTGATATTCCTCTTGTTGGAGCAGCATCGGTAATGGGATTTACTACAGAAGCCAATTATACAAATAAAATTCTCGTTATCGGTCGTGTTGGGACTCATGGTGTGGTTCAAAGATTCAATTGTCCATGTTGGGCATCTGACAATACGCTAGTTATTACTAGCAATTTTTACGAGTACACATATCAGATTCTACAAAGAATCGACTATCAATCTATGAATCGAGGTTCTACACAACCATTAATTACACAAGGCGATATAAATAAAATAGCAATTCTTATTCCAGATCAGGAGGTTCTCAAAAGGTTTGAGACTCTTGTCGGACGGCTTATGGCTCAGTGTGAAGTAAATTTGTTAGAAAGTAGTAAACTTGCTGAGTTAAGGGATCTTTTATTAATAAGACTAATGTCTAATTAGTTTGACGTATCTAAATTACTATTTATGCCAATTTGATTTTGGTACAACTCGGTTATTCAGAGGTGTAATATAGAAGCAATTTTTGCATATTCGTAAAAAGCAATAAACATCAACATTGATTATTAAGCTTAATTATATTTTGATTGATATATAAATATGTATTTGTTATAATACTGTTATGGGTACTGTCATAACGGTAGGCGGTTAGTCCTTCAACAGAGAACTGAGATCTCTGATTACATAGAAATCTGTTTACAGAAATCGTACTAAGGAGGACATTGCGTATGTTCACCATCGAAAGCTTTATTGCAGTCATTAGTTTATGTGTGGCTTGTTTTAGTCTTGGCTATTCGATTGGTAAGGATAGTAAGACAAAAAATAACCGCCCAAGCCTCGCAAACTTAGCGGTTATTTTAACACTACAAATGCGGACTAACCGTCTATCGACAGTACCCTTTTATAATGTTATATTACCACTGGCTTGTGAATATGTCAATATTATGATAAGTGGGTATATGTGATTTTCATGGGTCAGGAATGCGCATGAACTGCGTGTTCTGTGAGAATATGATTTAGAAATAAAGAGTGTGAAATACGATTCGGAGAAAAAGGAGTTACTAAAGAATGAGTTTTAACGAACACGCATTAGAACTATCCATTATAGAACTTTTACAAAATAAAGGTTACCGCCATCAGACAGGCAGTAAATTATTACGTAAAAAATCAGAAGTTCTGATAGTAGACGACTTAAAAGAATATTTACATACCCGATATGCTTCGGCTGAGCTAACAGAAAGCGAGATTGACAGCATTATTCTCTCTTTACGCACAGTAGGCGGAACATTGTATGAAGCAAATAAAGCAGTGATGTCTATGATAATAGATGGATTTGTATTCAATCGGGAAAATAAGGATAAGAAAGACATCTTGATTGAGTTAATAAACTATGCGGAACCGGAAAAGAATATTTTTAAAATTGTAAACCAGTTGGAGATAGAAGGATATAACTATCAGACTCGGATACCAGATGGTATTATTTATATTAATGGGCTTCCCCTTATTGTATTGGAATTTAAAACTGCAGTACAGGAAAACACGACGATAATGGATGCATACACGCAATTGACAGTTCGATACCAGAGAGATATCCCTGAAATTTTCAAATACAATGCATTTGTAGTAATTAGCGACGGGGCAAATAGTAAATATGGCTCACTATTTACACCATATGAATTTTTCTATGCATGGAGAAAGGTTCATGATGATGACAAAGAAAAGGATGGCATCAACTCTTTGTTTACTATGATAGAGGGTTTATTTTCACAGGACAGGCTTCTTGCAGTAATAAAGAATTTTATCTACTTTCCTGATTCTACAGACAGTAATTTGAAAATAGTATGTCGCTATCCACAATTTTTTGCCGCCAATAATTTGTATGAAAATGCGAAGGCACATAGGAAGCCAGATGGTGATGGTAAGGGAGGGACATACTTTGGTACAACTGGCTGTGGGAAAAGTTACACAATGCTTTTTCTTACGCGCATGATTATGAAAAGTAGTTCTTTTAAAAGCCCAACTATTTTGATTATTACAGATAGAACTGATTTAGACGACCAGCTTTCTAAACAGTTTGTTGCCTCTAAACAGTTTATTGGCGATAGCAATATTGTAAGTATTGAATCGAGAGACAAGCTTCGGGAAGAATTACAAGGCAGACCAAGTGGCGGCGTATATTTGACTACAATACAAAAGTTTACAGAGGATACGCAGCTTCTAACAGACAGGTATAATGTGATTTGTATTTCAGACGAGGCACATCGTTCACAGATTAATCTGGATACGGAGAACGGGGTAAATAGGACCTATGGTTTTGCTAAATATTTACATGATTCCTTGCCGAATGCAACCTATATTGGCTTTACAGGAACACCGATTGACGCGACAATGGAGGTGTTTGGAGATATTGTGGGGCACCCGTATACTATGACAGAGGCAGTGAAAGATGAAATCACAGTAAATCTTGTTTATGATGGGCGTGCGGCAAGAGTGACATTGCGCGAGGACAAGCTGCGTGAAATTGAAACGTATTATGATAAATGTGCCAGTCTTGGATCCTCGGAAGAACAGGTAGAGGAAAGCCAGAAAGCAGTAGCGCACTTGGATTCAATTATTGGTGATCCAGATAGATTAAAAGTGGTCGCAAAAGATTTTGTATCCCATTATGAAAAAAGAGTAGAGGAGGGTTCTACAGTAGCAGGCAAGGCAATGTTTGTATGTGCAAACAGGCTGATAGCCTATGCCTTTTATCGGAATTTAATAGAACTTCGTCCGGCATGGAAGGAGAAGAGAAAAGCGCCAGAGGGTGTAGAACTAACAGAGAAAGACGAAAAAGAATTAAAACCAATAGAAAAAGTTCGCCTTGTTATGACAAGGAATAAGGATGATGAGAAGGCGCTTTATGAGATGTTAGGCACAAAGGAAGACAGGAAGGAACTGGATAGGCAGTTTAAAAATGTAAAATCCAATTTCAAGATAGCCATTGTAGTAGATATGTGGCTGACGGGATTTGATGTGCCGTGTCTTGATACGATTTATATTGACAAATCGATTCAGCAGCATACATTGATACAGACCATTTCCAGAGTAAACCGCGTCTATGAGGGCAAGGATAGAGGATTGATTGTCGATTATATTGGCATCAAGAAAAATATGAATATTGCACTTTGCAAATATACAAATTATGAGAAAGAGGAATTGGACGATATTAGTCGGGCAGTAACAATTGTGCTGGATCAGCTTGAAGTATTAGACCAAATGTTTTGTAATTTCAGTGCGAAAGATTACTATGAAGGAAGTCCGGTTGAACAGTTAAATTGTTTAAATAGAGCAGTAGAGTATGTGCAGCTGACACAGGATTTGGAAGTTCGATTTATGGCAGCAGTGAAGAAGATGAAGCAGGCATTTAATCTGTGCAGCTCAAGTGAACAGTTTACAAATACACATATTGAAAAATTGCATTTTTATCAAGCAGTGCGTTCCATATTGTTTAAACTGACAAAAGGAAATGCGCCGGATATTTCTCAGATGAATGCCAAAGTCCGCAAACTACTGGATGATGCGATACAGTCTGATGGCATTGAAGAATTGTTTGAAACAGGAAAGCATATAGAAGTTGATATTTTTAGCGATGAATATATGGCGCGAATTGAAAAAATTAACATGCCGAACACGAAAATCAAAGCGTTGCAGAGATTATTGTCCTATGCTATTGAGGAATTTAGGCGGGTAAACAAAATCAAAAGTGTTGAATTTGCCGAGAGAATGAGAGCAGTTGTTGACGCTTATAATAATCGAAGGAAGGAGGAAGCTTTTGCAAATGAGATTCTTGACGATGTGGCAAACCAGCTTGCAGATTTATTACATGAATTGAAGGCGGAAAGAAATTCTTTTCAAGATGTGGGAATTGATTATGAGGAAAAAGCTTTTTATGATATTTTACTTGCAGTGTCAAAAAAGTATGCGTTTGAATATCCAAATGACAAGATGATTGAATTGTCCAAAGAGATTCGGGTAGTTGTAGATGACAAAGCAAAATATACAGACTGGTCTACCAAAGAGGATATCAAGGCTACTCTGAAAGCGGATTTGACTGTTTTACTTGATAAATATGGTTCCCCGCTATCTGCAATTGATGATGTTTATAAAGAAGTGTTGGAACAAGCGGAAAATTTTAAGAAGTATGCAAAATAGTGTAATGCAAGAGGAAATAAGCTGTTATTGGCGCACAGGTTATGTGACGCGTAGAGAAGGATTTTTTATGAAATGGAAAAAATTTACGATTAAAACGATTACAGAGGCAGAGGATATTATTATTAGCACATTGTATGATATTGGCTTAGAGGGGGCACAGATTGAGGATAAGATTCCACTGACCCCATTGGAAAAAGAACAAATGTTTGTAGATATTTTACCGGATGCGCCAGAGGATGACGGAATTGCATATTTGAGCTTTTTTGTTGAAGAAAATGAGAACAATCTGATAAATACAGATGAAATAACGGCAAATATTCACAGGGAACTTGACATACTTCGCAACTTTATGGATGTCGGTGAAGGGACAATTATGGTTTCGGAGACGGAGGACATTGATTGGATTAATAACTGGAAGCAGTTTTTTCATCAATTTTACATTGATGATCTGCTTGTGATTCCCTCGTGGGAAGAGATTCAGCCAGCAGACAGAGATAAAAAAGTTCTTCATATTGATCCGGGAACAGCATTTGGAACAGGGATGCATGAGACAACACAGCTTTGCATTCGCCAGTTAAAAAAATATATCACATCAAAGACAGAACTGCTTGATGTGGGGACAGGCAGCGGCGTTCTTGCGATTATTTCACTTCTGTATGGAATCAAACATGCAGTTGGCACAGACCTCGACCCTTGTGCAATAGAGGCAGTGCAGGAAAATATGGCAGCAAACAATATTGCGCCAGAGTGCTTTGAAATGATGATTGGGAATCTTATCACAGACAAGATAGTGCAGGATAAAGTTGGCTATGAGAAGTATGATATTGTTGTCGCAAATATTTTGGCAGATGTGCTTGTGCCGCTTACCCCTGTGATTGTCAATCAACTCAAGCCAGGTGGGGTGTATATTACTTCTGGCATTATTGATAACAAAGAACAGATAGTGCGTGATGCCGTGGAAGCTGCGGGGCTTGAGGTTATCGAAGTTACTTATCAAGGCGAGTGGGTAAGTGTTACAGCACGCAAATAAAATAGGAATTAGTACGACAAATGAAGTTCAGATGGGAGAAAAACAAATGATTGTTGAAAATGAATTTCCGATTTTGGAGTATAGTACAGAACGAAATGCAATAATTAATCCCGGATGGAGAGGGGAACAGCAAAAGGGACCTTTTCCGCGGCTGTGTATTATGACATTTTTTAAGGAGGTATTTGATTCGTTTGTTGAACAATACCACGGCGAGATTATTGGTACCTATATTTCGGAGATGAGACCATTTCACGCATATAAACTTAACTATAAAGATATGGAAATCTGTGTAATTCAAGCAGTTGTAGGTTCTGGCTCTATTTCAATGATGACGGACTGGCTATATGGGGAAGGCGTTGAAGTGTTGTTGTGTTGTGGAGGATGCGGTGTGTTGGCGAATATTCCAGCAGGAGATAGTATCATTCCAATTCGTGCATTAAGAGATGAAGGGGCTTCCTATAAATATTTGCCGCCAAGCAGATATATTGAATTAGATGAGGAGCCTGTAAAAGTTTTTGAGCAGGTTTTGACAGAATATAAAATACCATATAGAAAGTGCACTACATGGTCTACAGATGGCTTTTATCGGGAGACAAAAGAAATGGTAGAGCATAGAATCCAGCAGGGATGTCAAACAGTGGAGATGGAATGTTCTGCTATGGCAGCAATTGCAAAATACCGCAATAAAGTTTTCGGACAGCTTTTGTACAGTGGAGATATACTGGTGGGAAATGAAGAATATGATGACAGAGGTTGGAACACAAATCTTTCTGCGCGGGAAAAGATTTTTCAAGTGACGCTGGAAGCATTACTTCGACTTTGATATAGATATAGAGGTAAAGTTTATGTATCATTTTTTTGTGGAGCCTTCTCAGATTAATGACAAGCGCATTGTTATCACAGGTGATGATGTGAATCATATTAAAAATGTAATCCGTCTTAAGCAGGGCGATGAAATTAGCATCAGCAATGGAATAGATGGCAGAGAGTATCGATGCGGGATTGCGGAGATTTCAGATTTAGAGGTTGTGTGTGCGCTTCGTTTTATTAAGGAAGAAGGTGTGGAGTTGCCCGCTAAGGTATTTCTTTTTCAGGGATTGCCTAAGGGTGACAAAATGGAGTTTATTATTCAAAAGATGGTGGAGCTTGGTGTGCATGAAATAATTCCAGTGTCTATGAGTCGTTGCGTGGTGAAGCTCGACACAAAAAAAGCAGCGGCAAAAAAAACACGTTGGCAAGGCATTGCGCAGGCTGCTGCCAAGCAGAGCCGTCGCGCGATTGTGCCAAGGGTGCATGAAGTTATGAGCTATAAGGAAGCATTGTTGTATGCAAAAAGTATGGATGTCAAGCTAGTTCCCTATGAGATGGAAGAAATGCTGGATGGGGCGTCTGGCATGGAAGGCACAAGACAGTTGATCGACCATATAGAACCAGAGCAGTCAGTTGCTATTTTTATTGGTCCAGAGGGCGGATTTGAAGAAAGTGAGATTCAGGCAGCAATAGATTGTGACATAAAACCTATTACATTAGGAAGAAGGATTTTGCGCACCGAGACGGCGGGCATGACGGTTATGGCATGGATTCTATATCGACTGGAAAAATAGAATAGTAGAAATTAATGTTTTTATTGCGCAAACATTGTCGTTCTGTTATGATGAAATATGTCGCATAAACAGGATTTTGAGTCACAAAAATAGAAAAAACTGCATATTTATATAAATATGATAGTTTAGGTAATATATGTTTGAAGGTGTGAATATGATGGAAGTTTATCTTGACAACTCAGCAACAACCAGATGTTTGCCGGAAGTTGCTGCGCTTATGACACGAATTATGTGTGAGGAGTATGGAAATCCTTCAAGTATGCACAAAAAGGGTGTGGAGAGCGAAAAGTATGTGCGCTATGCCAAAGAAGTTATTGCAAAATGCATGAAAGTACAAGAGAAGGAAATACTTTTTACATCAGGAGGAACCGAATCGGACAATATCGCATTAATCGGTGGTGCATATGCCAACTGCAGGGCGGGGCGGCATATTATAACGACGCGCATAGAACACCCTGCGGTTTTGCAGACATGTGCTTATCTCGAAGAACAAGGCTTTGCTGTGACATATCTTCCTGTGGATGCAAAAGGGGTAATTTCGCTTGTCAACCTAGAGCGGGCAATGACCAAAAACACAATTCTGGTATCGATTATGCATACCAACAATGAAGTTGGTGCTGTGCAGCCAATTGAGCAGGCAGGGGAACTGATTAAACGCATGAATCCTAACACTTTGTTTCATGTGGACGCTGTGCAAGGTTTTGGAAAGTGCAGGATTTATCCCAAGCGCATGCACATTGACTTGCTGTCTGTCAGCGCACACAAAATACATGGACCAAAGGGTGTTGGCTTTTTGTATATCGACGAAAGGGCAAAAGTGCGGCCCATTATTTTTGGTGGCGGGCAGCAGAAAGGAATGCGCTCTGGTACGGAGAATGTTCCGGGTATTGCAGGAATGGCAAGGGCAATCGAGGAAATTTTTTCTGATTTAGATGAAAAAATAGAGTATTTATATAGTATCAAGGAGCGATTTGTGGAGGGTGTGCGCGCTTTGGACGGCATTCGGCTTAACGGTCCTGTAGGGCGTGACGGTGCGCCGCATGTTGTGAGTGTGTCCATACAAGGTGTGCGCAGTGAGGTGATGTTACATGCGTTAGAGGACAAGGGAATTTATGTGTCCGCAGGCAGTGCGTGTTCCTCTAACAAGCCATCTACATCGGCAACGCTAAAGGCAATTGGTGTTGAAAAACAATATCTTGACACGACACTGCGTTTTAGTTTCAGTTTGTATACAACAGAAGCAGACATTGACTATACAGTGAACTGCCTAAGTGAATTGCTGCCAATGCTCAGAAAATACACCCGCAAATAGGATAATAGACTTTCAAAGCCTTTTGCACTGGAGAGTGCAAGAGGCTATGATAACATCATGGAGGGAAATATGTACAAATCATTTTTAATAAAGTACGCCGAGATTGGTGTGAAGGGGAAGAATCGATATCTGTTCGAGGACAAATTATGTGAGCAGATTCGCTATGCGCTGACACGCTGCGAGGGCACATTTGAGGTTACAAAATCTCAAGGAAGAATCTATGTCAATGCGCTTTCGGCATTTGATTATGAGGAGACAATAGAACAGTTAAAGAGCGTGTTCGGTATCACAGGTATCTGTCCTGTTGTTCACGTGGAAGATGAAGGATTTGAAAAACTTTGCGCAGATGTCATTGATTATATGAATGCGGTGTATCCTGATAAGAAGTTTACTTTTAAGGTTGATGCGCGTAGAGCACGCAAAAATTATCCAAAAAATTCTATGGAAATTAATTGTAACATTGGAGAAGCACTGTTGGATGCATTTCCAGAGATGCATGTTGATGTACATAAACCAGACGTAATGCTGCACATAGAGGTGCGTGAAAAAATATATATTTACTCGACAGTTATTGCGGGTCCCGGTGGGCTTCCTGTCGGGACGAACGGAAAAGGTATGTTGCTTTTGTCGGGTGGCATTGACTCGCCGGTTGCGGGCTATATGATTGCAAAGCGCGGTGTGAAGATTGACGCAGTATATTTTAATGCGCCCCCCTACACAAGCGAGCGTGCGACACAGAAGGTAATTGACCTTGCACGAATCGTCTCCAAATACAGTGGTCCAATACAGTTGCACATTATCAACTTTACGGATATTCAATTGTATATTTACGACCAGTGCCCGCACGATGAACTTACAATTATTATGCGTCGCTATATGATGCGGATTGCGGAGGAGATTGCGAAAAAAAGCGGCTGTCTCGGATTGATTACAGGAGAGAGCATTGGACAGGTGGCTTCACAGACAATGCAATCACTGATGGCGACAAATGATGTGTGTACAATGCCAGTCTATAGACCGTTAATTGGATTTGACAAGCAGGAGATTATAGAAGTTTCGGAGAAGATTGATACATATGAGACCTCAATTCAACCCTATGAGGACTGTTGTACAATTTTTGTGGCAAAGCACCCTGTTACGAAACCAAATCTCAATGTGATACGGATTCACGAGAGAAATCTTGATGAAAAAATAGATGCGCTGGTAAAGACAGCGTTGGAAACGGATGAAGTGATAGAGATCGTATCAAAATAAATGCGCAGAAACAAAAACCGAGTACATTTTCATGCACTCGGTAAATGCTTCAATTGGACAAGATACAGTTATGTATTTACATGAAATTATACTAAGTATGGTTTCAATACTTCCATAATCTCATCTGTGCCGCCCTCAGCATGGATATTTAGATCAATTGGCTTAGAGAGGTCTAAGCTGAAGATACCCATGATAGACTTTGCATCAATAACGTATCTGCCTGAAACAAGGTCAAAATCATAATCGAACTTTGTGATATCGTTAACGAAAGACTTTACCTTATCAATAGAGTTTAAAGAAATCTGAACTGTTTTCATTCTGATTTACCTCCTTTTATTATCCCTTCCTTTTAATAATAAAGGGAAACAGTGGAAAAGTCAACTACAGATAAAAAACAGTTGTCATGAAAATTGACGAAAATAAACTAAAAATATGTACAAATTGACATTGGTGCTAAAATTTGTTTCTATTAAAGAGTTATATTTGTGTAATATGATTTTAGGAAAGGATAACCATAAAAATGAAAACAGTAGCATATCACAATTTGGGCTGTAAAGTAAATGCCTACGAGATGGATGCCATGCTTGAGTCGTTGCGGGAGCATGGATATCAGATTGTACCATTTGAAGGAAAAGCGGATATTTATATTGTGAATACTTGTACAGTCACAAATATTGCAGACAGAAAGAGCAGACAGATGCTGCACAGGGCAAAAAAGACCAACCCTGAGGGAATTGTCGTGGCAGTTGGCTGTTATGTCCAGTCTGATACACAAGCTGTGGAGGCGGACAGCGCTGTGGACCTTTTAATTGGAAATAATAGAAAAAAAGACTTGGTTAAAATTCTTGAAAACTATATGAATGGTGTGGTTCAGGAGAACGTAATTGACATTTATCATGCATCGGAGTACGAGGAAATGCAGATAACATCGACTGTAGAGCACACACGGGCTTATATTAAGATACAGGACGGGTGCAACCAGTTTTGTACATATTGTATGATACCCTATGCGCGGGGGCGTGTTAGATGCAGGGCAAAGGAATCTATTCTCAAAGAGATTAAGGGACTTGCAGCTGCAGGATACAAGGAATTTGTATTGACAGGAATCCATATTAGTTCTTATGGTATAGAGGAATTGTTGTCCTTGATGCAGGCAATCGATATGATAGAGGGTGTGGAGCGAATCCGTCTTGGCTCGCTTGAACCACGTATTATCACAGAAGATTTTGTAAGAGAGTTGTCTGTGCTTATGCATCTTTGTCCTCATTTTCATCTGTCACTTCAGAGTGGTTGTGATAGCGTGTTAAAGCGTATGAATCGCCATTATACGGCGAAGGAGTATTTAGAGGGGGTTTGGCTGCTGCGTAAGTATTTTGATAATCCGGCGATTACAACGGATGTGATTGTGGGATTTCCGGGAGAAACAGAACTAGAGTTTGATATTACTAGACAATTTGTTGAGTTGGTTGGATTCTATGAAATGCATATTTTTAAGTATTCCAAAAGGCGGGGCACGAAAGCAGCGGTGATGCCAGCTCAGGTATCAGAAGAGATTAAGACGCACAGAAGCAATGTGCTACAAGCTATCGAATTGCAGGATTCAAAGGCGTTTCGTGCCTCTTATATAGGAAAAGACAAACAGGTGTTATTTGAGGAAAAAAAAGTTCTTTCAGGAAAGGAATACTGGATTGGGCATACAAAAGAGTATGTGAAAGTGGCTTGCGAGGTGGAAGGCAAAATATTGGAAAATCAATTGATTACAGGAAAAATCAAAGGATTCTTACAAGATGATATTCTGATAATGTAATAGTTTAGCCATGCAGAATTGATTGTGCAAGTTGTACGTAGGAGCTTGCTCACTAAGGGCAATTTATACAATTAATTCTATATGGACGCCCAATATGAAATAAATTGTCAGCAAAGATCTAATATCATTGATGAAAGTATATATTCTGGCGACTTATGAATGGCATGGCGAAATTGTTACATATAATAGGTTGGGATATTTTTTATGTGTAGACCTGTGCAGAGGAAATAAGCCGCTATAGCGGCGTACAGGTCGTGCGGCAAGTAGGGGAAAATTTTTTCCCCTACTCGATTTTGGTGCTAACTCTTGAATTTTGGACAGAATTAAGTTATGATAAATATAACAGTGCAAAAATACGGAAGCTCATCGATTGGAAGGAGCATAGAGAATGGAAGATTTAACACGTACACAATTTATACAGTTAATGCCGGAGGATCTCGGAGAGACTGCCTCGGTCAAGGATGTGATAGCTTCTGTCTATGCTGCTCTTACAGAGAAGGGGTACAATCCAGTAAATCAGATTGTTGGTTATATCATGTCAGGAGACCCAACCTATATCACAAGCCATAAGGGCGCGAGAGCGATGATTATGAAAGTGGAGCGGGACGAGCTTGTAGAGGAGATGCTTCGGTCTTACATTCGCAATGCAGGTTGGAACAAAACGGGACGGTTTTAGAGATTGATTGACCAATATGGAGAGATACATGAGAAAAATGGGACTAGATTTTGGAGCAAAAACAGTGGGGGTGGCGGTGAGCGACCCACTGCTGATTACGGCGCAAGGGATTGAGATTGTACGCAGAAAGTCTGAGAGCAAGCTGCGTCAGACTCTGGCAAGGATTGAGGAATTAATTATAGAGTACGAGGTAGATGAAATCGTGCTAGGTTATCCTAAGAATATGAATGACACAGAGGGAGAACGAGTGGAAAAGACACTTGCCTTCAAAGAAATGCTGGAGAGAAGGACGGGTCTTGATGTACAGCTGTGGGATGAACGTTTGACCACAGTCGCAGCGGATAAAGCGATGATGGAAGCCGGTATAAGACGTGAGGAGCGAAAAGAGCACGTTGATAGGATAGCGGCAGTTTTTATTTTACAGGGATATTTGGACTATCTGAAAAATAAGGAAAGGTTTGGACAATAAGAATGGAGAGAATTGCCTTCAAGCCGGATGGACAAGATGCCTCAGTAGATTTTTATGTGCTGGAGCAGACAACCATCGGTGGGGTGAATTATATTCTGGTGACAGATGCAGAAGAAGAGGAGGATGGCGAAGCATATATTTTGAAGGCTTCCCCCGAAGCAGACGGCGATGAGCAGGTTTACTGTATGGTGGAGAATGAAGAGGAACTTGCGGCTGTGGCGGGTGTTTTTGAAAATATGTTGGATGACATCGACCTGATCGAATAAAAATATGATAGGAGGCTTATTTTGAAACAGAACAAACAACAAAATACGGCAAAGCTGAAGATTATACCTTTAGGAGGTCTTGAGCAGATTGGAATGAACATTACTGCCTTTGAGTATGAAGACAGTATTATTGTGGTGGATTGCGGTCTGAGTTTTCCGGCAGATGATATGTTAGGGGTAGATCTCGTGATACCAGATATCACTTACCTGAAAAATAATCAGGATAAGGTGAAGGGATTCGTGATTACGCATGGGCACGAGGATCATATTGGCGCGCTGCCATACGTGCTAAGGGAACTCAATGTGCCGGTATATGCTACAAAACTGACAATGGGCATTATCGAGAACAAATTAACAGAACACAATCTGATTCATAATGTGCGCAGGAAAGTGGTTAAATTCGGGCAAAATATCAATCTTGGCTGCTTCAGGATTGAGTTTATTAAGACAAATCACAGTATTGTGGATGCGGCTGCGCTGGCAATCTATTCACCCGCAGGGATTGTGGTGCATACAGGAGACTTTAAGGTGGATTACACTCCTGTGTACGGTGATGCGATAGATTTGCAGCGTTTTGCAGAGCTTGGCAAAAAGGGCGTGCTGGCATTAATGTGTGATAGTACCAATGCGGAACGGCAGGGATTTACACCCTCTGAGAAAAAGCTAGGTCCAGTTTTTGATATGCTTTTTGAGGAACATAAAAAGACCAGAATCATTATTGCGACCTTTGCATCCAATGTGGACCGAGTACAACAGATTATCAATACAGCAGATAAGTTTGGTCGAAAAGTGGTGGTTGAGGGCAGGAGCATGGTCAACATTATAGAGACCGCATCCAATCTCAACCGCATCAGTATCCCAGAAAATACTGTGATTGATATTGAGCGTTTGAAAAATTATCCAAAGGACAAGACGGTCATTATCACGACGGGAAGTCAAGGGGAGAGCATGGCGGCGCTCAGCCGTATGGCAAGTGGTATGCACAAAAAGATTTCGATTGGAAAGGGTGATACAGTTATCTTTTCGTCCAATCCAATACCGGGCAATGAAAAGGCGGTTACAAAGGTTATCAACGAGTTATTTAAAAAGGGTGCAGATGTAATTTTTCAGGATACGCATGTCTCTGGGCATGCTTGTCAGGAGGAAATCAAGTTAATTTACACACTTACAAAACCCAAATATGCGGTTCCAGTGCACGGGGAGTATAAGCATTTGAAAGCGCAGGCAAAAATTGCAATGGATTTGGGTATTGATAAAGATGACGTTTTTATTTTGCAGTCTGGCGATGTGTTGTCACTGGATGACAACAGTGCGAGCATTACAGGAAAGGTTCCAGTTGGCGCAGTGCTTGTAGATGGGCTTGGTGTTGGCGATGTTGGCAATGTGGTGCTCAGAGATCGGCAGCATCTTGCGGAGGATGGTATTTTGATTGTGGTGTTGTCCTTGGATGGCACATCGGGCGAACTGCTTGCAGGACCAGATATTGTTTCGAGAGGGTTTGTGTATGTTAAGGAGTCGGATGAACTTCTTGACGAGGCACGCAAATTAATCGAGAAAGGAGTGCTTGGCTGTCTCAAGAAAAACATTACAGACTGGGGCAAGATTAAAGGTACTATCAAGGATACGTTGGGTGAGTTTGTGTGGAAAAAGACAAAGAGACGCCCTATGATACTTCCTATTATTATGGAGATATAAAATAGCTGTGTGCAGGCAGGGAGGAAAGGGTATGGATGTAAAACAGTTATTGGGAGCGGTTTCCGCGACAATTATTAAAATTGCAGTGGCAGCAGTGATTATTGTCGCGGTGTTCCGTCTTGCAGTATACGCATATGATTTCGGATATCAGGTATTTGCAGATATGCCTGTGAGTGAAGGAGAAGGCAGAACAGTCAGTGTGGTGATATCTGAGGGGCTGGGAAACAGAGAGCTTGCCAAGATGCTTGAGCAGAAGGGGCTGGTCAATGATGCGAACGTGTTCTACATTTATGATCTGCTTTCTGATTACAGGAAAAAAGAGCTGAAACCGGGTACTTATGAGTTAAGTACAGCGATGAATGCTGAGGAAATACTTGAAATACTGTGTGATGAGAAAAAGGAGCAGGAAGAGAAGTAAATTTCCTTTGCATGGATCTGTGTATCAAAAGGGCAGTGTCTGCCCTTTTTGATTTGGTGGTATTTCTCTGTGGAGGACAATGATGAATGAGAGAATGTTGACATTTATACACTCTTTTGACAGTGAGAAACCGGCGTATCTCGCCGCGTTAGAACGCTATGCAAGAGAGACAAATGTACCGATTATCAGACCACAGATGCAAAGTCTTCTGAGGTTATTAGTTACATGGGGGCGTCCCATGAAAATTTTAGAAGTGGGAACAGCCATTGGATTTTCGGCACTTCTAATGAGTGAATATGCACCCAAAGGCTGTCATATCACGACAATTGAAAAATATGAAAAACGAATACCAATTGCGAAGGAGAATTTTGAAAAGGCGCAAAAATCGGATTGTATCACACTTCTTGAGGGGGATGCTGCTGAGGTTTTGGCGTCATTAAAGGAGGATGGCACCTTTGACTTGATATTTATGGATGCAGCCAAGGGGCAATATATCAATTTTCTGCCCGATATTCGGCGATTATTGTCGCCAAAAGGATTGCTGGTGTCGGATAATATCTTACAGGATGGAGAGTTGATAGAATCCAAGTATGCAGTGATTCGCAGAAACCGTACAATTCACAACAGAATGCGCGCTTATCTATATGAGTTGACACACTGTGAAGAACTTGAGACAACAATATTACCGATTGCGGATGGAGTGACGCTCTCCGCAAAAAGGGATGCACAGGTAGTGAATAAAATAGGAGATGAGGAAGAATGGACAATAAAATAGTAAAAAAACCGGAGCTTTTAGTTCCAGCGAGCAGTCTGGAAGTGTTAAAGATAGCGGTTGTGTTTGGAGCGGATGCTGTGTATATTGGCGGGGAGGCATTTGGACTGCGTGCAAAGGCAAAAAACTTTTCTAGCCAAGAGATGACAGAAGGAATCCAGTTTGCACATAAGCATAATGTAAAAGTTTACGTGACAGCAAATATCCTTGCGCACAATGATGACCTTGAGGGTGCCAGAGAGTATTTTAAGGAATTAAGGGAAATGAAGCCAGATGCGCTGATTATATCCGACCCCGGAATGTTTCTGATTGCGCGGGAAATTTGCCCTGAGATAGAAATTCATATTTCCACACAGGCAAACAATACCAACTATAAAACATATCAGTTTTGGTGGGAGCAAGGGGCGAAGCGTGTTGTGTCTGCAAGGGAACTTTCACTCATAGAAATTAGAGAGATTCGCAATCAAATTCCAGAGGAGATGGAAGTTGAGAGTTTTGTCCACGGGGCGATGTGTATTTCTTATTCTGGAAGATGCTTGTTATCTAACTACTTTACGGGACGCGATGCCAACCAAGGGGCATGCACCCATCCATGCCGCTGGAAATATGCTGTGGTTGAGGAGACACGCCCGGGAGAATATCTTCCAGTCTATGAGAATGAGCGTGGAACTTATATATTTAATTCTAAAGATTTGTGCATGATTGAGTATATTCCTGAGTTAGTAAGTGCAGGGATAGACAGCTTAAAAATAGAAGGACGTATGAAGACAGCGCTCTATGTAGCATGTGTGGCGCGCACTTACCGGAAAGCAATTGACGACTTTTTTGTGTCGGAGGAGACATACCGTAAAAATATGGAATGGTATAAGGAAGAAATCTCCAAGTGTACCTACCGCCAATTTACAACGGGATTTTATTTCGGAAAACCAGATGACCATACACAAATTTATGATAACAATACGTATGTCAATGAGTATGTATATCTTGGCATTGTAGAATCCGTGGATGAGCGCGGGTGTGCGAGATTTGAACAGAAGAATAAATTTTGTGTGGGAGATACGATTGAGATAATGAAGCCGGATGGACGCAATATCCATACCAAAGTGCTTGCTATGTACAATGAAGAAGGAGAACTGGTGGAGAGCTGCCCACACTCACGACAGATTTTGTATGTCGAGCTTGCGGACAAGCCAGAGGCATATGATTTGATGCGCGTCGAAAATGTGCGATAGCAGGGCGTAATCACACAAAAATAGATGTATATTTTGTTGATAATATAGTAGTCTTTTGAAATAAAAGTGTTGTCTATGAAAACAATCGGATACAAGGGAGATTCCTCTCGTATCCGATTGTTTTATTTTTGAAAGAAAAGAAAAAACAATTAAAATTGTTGAAATAAAAGTTGACAAACGCGTAAAACACTGTTAATATAAAAGTACAAACTTTTGAAACAACAAAAATATGAAAGCAATACTTTTAAAACAAAAGTAGTGGTTGAAGAAGTTGTAGAAAATGTTACAATGAAAGGAGGAACACAGTATGAAGCTGAGAGATGAAAAGACATAGGTTTATGGGAGGTAGCAGTATGGATGCAATGGAACAGCGCAGGAATATGATCGTAGAACTGGTGAATCAGAGTGGAAATATTAGTTTTGCTCAGTTAAAGAAGAAGATTCCCCAGATATCTGAGATGACGCTGCGCACAGACTTAAAGGCTCTTGATGAGGCGAAACGAATTGTGCGAGTGCACGGTGGTGCAAAGTCCGTGGATGTGGTTATAGGTACAGATGATATGTTGAGCAGGAGACAAGTGCGAAATATCGAGTCAAAGCAGTTAATTACACAGAAAGCGTTGGAGTTTTTGCGGAAAGATACGACGATTTTTCTGGATTCTGGCAGCACAACGACAATGCTTGCCGCAAGCATTCCAGATCAATCTAGTTTAATCTATACCAATTCTTTAACATGTGCAATGGAACTTGGCAGACTGACAAAGCCAGCTGTACATGTACTTGGTGGGAAGATGAATCAGTATAGTATGAGCGTATGCGGGATACATACTATTCAGGAGGTACAGCGGATTAATTTTGATCAGGCGTTTATGGGTGTTACAAGCTATTGTGACCAGACAGGATTTAACTGCGGTGTAGATGAGGAAGCTGTACTAAAAAAGACTGTCATGCGTCAGGCAGAACAAGTGATTCTTCTGATGGATTCTTCCAAGGTAGGTGTAAAGAATACATACTCTTTCTGTGAATTGAGTGATGTGGATGTCATTATATCAGATGACAATCTTCCAGAGGAATTTCTTGAGGACTGCAAGAGACGCGGCGTGCAAGTTGTTTAAGCTAATTGAGGAGACGAACCGAATACATTAAATGAGGTTTAATATGAAAAATGGTGTTCAACGTTTTGGCAAATTTCTCTCGGCAATGATTATGCCGAATATTGGTGCGCTGATTGCGTTTGGATTTCTCGCAGCGTTTTTTAATGGAAGTGGGTGGATTCCTCATGAGGGATTTGCAACAATTTTTTCAGCAATTTTAGTTTATTTGATTCCGATTTTGATTGCCTCGACAGGTGGGAAACTAATCGGAGGGGAGCGAGGCAGTATTGTCGGTGCGATTGCAGTTGTCGGTGCAATTATGAGTGACCCAAACACGACAATGCTGATGGCGGCAATGATTGTAGGACCATTGTCCGGATTCTGTATTAAAAAATTTGACAAGGCTATGGAAGGTCATATGCCAGCAGGTTTTGAGATGCTAATCAATAATTTTTCTGTGGGCATTCTTGGCATGATTCTTGCTATGGTGAGTTACCTTGTCATTGGTCCGCTTATGAACTTACTTTTGGCAGTGTTGACGGCAGGGGTTAATGTCTTGGTAGAGCATAGTATGTTACCACTAATCGCAGTGTTTATCGAACCGGCAAAGGTGCTGTTTCTAAACAATGCAATTAACCACGGTATTTTTACGCCAATTGCTACAGCGCAGGCAGCGGAGACAGGCAAGTCCATTATGTATATGCTGGAGGCAAATCCAGGACCTGGACTTGGTGTGTTGCTGGCATATATGTTTTTCTGCGAGGACAAAAAGACAAAGCAGTCAGTGCCAGGGGCAGTCATTATCCATCTGTTAGGTGGTATTCATGAAATTTATTTTCCTTATATATTAATGAATCCTCTGGTAATTATTGCGCCGATTGTCGGTAATATTGTAGCAATTTTCTGGTATAACATGACTGGTGCGGGGCTGGTTGGACCGGCATCGCCAGGTTCGCTTATCGCATATTTAATGATGGCGTCGCGAGATAGTATGGTATCTGTTATTGTGGGTGTTCTGATTGCGACAACAGTATCGTTTGGCATTGCGTCTGTGATAATTCGTATGTCTAAGGGAAAGAGTCTTGAGGAAGCACAAGCGGAAGTGGCGGACAGGAAAGCGGAGGCAAAAGGGATTTCTGGCAATGAAGTGAAAAAAGCGGAAGGCGTTAAGAAAATTGTATTTGCGTGTGACGCTGGAATGGGGTCGTCAGCAATGGGAGCGACAAAGTTTCGGAATCGTATTAAGGCACAGCGTTCAGATTTGACAGTGATTAATACTTCTGTGGACAATATTCCAGCAGATTGCGATATTGCTGTGGTTCAGATTACATTGGTGGAGCGCGCAAGAAAGTCTGTTCCACAAGCACAGATTGTGACATTACAAAATTTTTTGGCTGATCCAGCATTGGATTTATTGTATGAACAGCTAACGCAAAAACAGGAGCAGACAACAGACCCACAGGAGGAAATAGTTACAGCCTCATTACCAACGCAGACAACACAGCAGACAGAATCCACAGAAAAACAAATCCTAGTGAAAGATGGTGTGCAGTTAAATCTTGCGTCTGTCTCAAAGGAACAGGCAATACAGGCAGCAGGAGAACTTTTGGTAAAACTAGGATATGTAGATAAAACTTATGTTGACGCAATGCAGGAGCGCGAAAAGTTGGTATCTACCTATATGGGTATGGGCGTAGCGATTCCGCATGGTACTTCGCAGGCAAAGGACACAGTGAAGAAGACAGGAATTGTTTTAATGCAGTACCCAGAAGGCGTTGACTTTGGTGATGAGAAAGCGCAGTTGGTATTTGGCATTGCAGGCATTGGAGACGAACATTTGGATTTGTTAAGTAAAATCTGTGAGATGTTGGAAGACGAGGAGATTTTGGAAACATTAAAGACAACAAAGAATGTTAAGTGGATATTAGAGCGTTTAAATTAGGGATTGACAGTTTTTAGAAGGAGGAAAGAATAAAATGAAAGTCAAAGGCGTTAGGTTACACGGGGCACACGATATTCGGTTGGAGGAGTTTGAACTTCCAGAAATTCAAGAAGATGAGATTCTGGTGAAAGTTGTAAGTGATAGTATCTGCATGTCAACGTGGAAAATGGTGCAGGCTGGCAAGGACCACAAGCGTGTGCCAGAGAATGTGGCAGAGCACCCAATTATTATTGGGCATGAGTTTACAGGGGATATTGTCAAGGTTGGCAGCAAGTGGAAGAATCAATTTCATGAGGGCAAAAAGTTTGCACAACAGCCCGCAATTCCGGGGCAGATGGAATCGCCTGGATATTCTTATGAGTTTTTTGGCGGGGCGGCGACATACTGCATTTTCCCAAATGATGTAATTGAGAAAGGCTGTATCTGGGAGTATGACGGGGACAGTTATTTTGAGGCGTCTCTCGGCGAGCCAATGAGTTGCTGCATTGGTGGATACCACAGCAATTATCACACAGAGCATCTCTCTTACGAGCATAAAATGGGAACGCTTGCTGGCGGTAATATCTTGATTCTCGGCGGATGCGGACCAATGGGGCTTGGTGCGATTAGCTATGGGCTTGCATTTGAAAATAAACCCAAAAGAATTGTTGTGACAGATATTAATGATGCTAAGATTGCACGCGCAAAAGAAGTGATTTCGGAGGAGGAAGCAAAAGAGAAGGGGGTTGAGCTGCATTATGTCAACACAGCAGGAATGGAGGACCCTATTGCAGAACTTCGCGCTATCACAGGGGGTGTTGGATACAGTGATGTCTTTGTGTATGCACCTGTAAAGAGTATTGCGGAGATGGGGGATAAACTTCTTGCGGTAGACGGCTGCCTAAACTTCTTTGCTGGACCTACAGACACACAGTTTTCTGCAAATATGAATCTTTATAACTGTCATTATGCACGGACAAAAATAATGGGGTCAACAGGTGGAAATACAGATGATATGAAAGAAGCCATTGCAAAATCGGCAGCAGGTGAAATTAACTCCGCAGTGATGGTGACACATGTGGGTGGCATTGACTCTATTGTTGATACTACAAACAACCTGCCCAATATACCAGGCGGCAAGAAACTTGCTTATATCCAGTTTAATATGCCCATGACAGCAATTGAGGATTTTGGAAAATTAGGCGAAAAGGATCCATTTTTTAAGGAACTCGATGCGTGCTGCAAGCGCAATAAAGGGCTTTGGTCAAAAGAGGCAGAGGATATGCTGTTTGAACATTTTGGAGGGACACAAGTATGATATATACAGTGACATTTAACCCATCTCTGGATTATATTGTATCTATGGACCGTTTTGAGATGGGCAAAACCAACCGCACCACTGGGGAGCAAATGTTCCCCGGCGGCAAGGGAATTAATGTCTCTATTGTTTTGCGCAACTTAGGGATAAAAAATACAGCACTTGGCTTTACCGCGGGATTTACAGGGGACCAGATAGAGCGTGAGGTGCGAAAAGTGGGGCTGCTTACAGATTTTATCCATTTGGATAAGGGACTTTCCCGCATTAATGTCAAGTTGAAGGATTATGATGGAACAGAGATAAATGGCATGGGACCAGAGATTGAACAGATTGATGTCAATGCGTTGTATGAAAAGTTAGATAGGCTAACGGCAGATGACGTGTTGGTATTGGCAGGCAGCATTCCAAACAGTTTGCCAGATTCCATTTACAGCGATATTCTTGCGCGGCTTCAGAAAAAAGGGGTTTTGTTTGTGGTGGATGCAACAAAAGATTTGCTTTTAAATGTCCTGCAATATCGGCCATTTTTAATCAAGCCAAACAATTATGAGCTGGGGGAAATCTTTCAGGTGACATTGAACACAAGGGAGGAAGTTGTTCCCTATGCCAAAAAGCTTCAGGAAAAGGGTGCGCGGAATGTGTTGGTGTCTATGGCAGGACAGGGAGCAGTTCTTGTAGATGCATTGGGCGCAGTGCATATGCTTGCAGCACCAGAGGGAAGGCTTGTCAATGCAGTAGGCGCAGGAGATTCTATGGTTGCTGGATTTTTGGCGGGTTGGACAGAGAAAAAAGACTATGCATATGCATTTCGCATGGGAATCTCTGCCGGCAGTGCAAGCGCTTTCTCCGAGCTATTGGCGACGAGACAGGAAATAGAACAAATATTTGAAAGGCTTGAAAATTAATAAAACAAAAATTGTAGTACTACAGTGAATAAAATTAAAAATATAAGAAAGGAATCACTATGAAAGAGTTTACATATGTCATTACAGATAAAGAGGGGATTCATGCACGCCCAGCAGGCGAGTTGGTAAAATTAGCAAAGAGCTATGCATCGTCTGTATTCGTTATAAAAGAAGGAAAGAAAGCAGATGCAAAGAAAGTTTTTGGGCTTATGGGGCTTGGTGTCAAACAAGGCATGGAAATTACAGTGCAAGTGGAAGGCGAAGACGAGGATACGGCAGCAGTGGCTTTGGAGACATTCTTAAAAGAGAATCTATAGGAGAACTATATGGCAGAGGAATTTTTAGATAAAAAGTTTTCGGGCAAGACAGTATACAATGGCATCACAATGGGCAAAGTGTTGGTTTTGCGCAAAGATCAGGAACAGATTAGAAGGATAAGAGTTGAGAATCCAGAACAGGAGACGAAACGGGTTCAGGATGCCGTTGATGTGTCAAAGCAGCAACTTTCCATGCTCTATAACAAGGCTGTAAAAGAAGTTGGCGAGTCCAGCGCTGCCATTTTTGAAGTCCATCAAATGATGCTTGAAGACGAGGACTATTTGGATGCCATTTATCATGTAATACGCACAGAGATGGTAAATGCAGAGTATGCAGTGGCAGTGACAGGGGACAATTTTGCTGGAATGTTCGCTGGAATGGATGACGAGTACATGCAGGCGCGCGCAGCAGATGTCAAGGATATTTCTGCGCGGCTGGTGCGCAATCTATCAGGGCAGAACAACATGGACTTTTCTACAATGGAACCCTCTATTATTGTGGCGGAGGATTTAAGCCCGAGTGAGACTGTGCAGATGGATAAAAAGAAAATATTAGCGTTTGTGACAGTGCATGGTTCTACCAACTCGCACACAGCGATTCTTGCACGCATGATGAATATTCCGGCATTGATTGGTGTACCAATGGATTTGCGTGAGATTCAAACAGGAATGACTGCGGTTGTAGATGGGGCAGCAGGTGAGGTGATTTTTGAGCCAACGGAATCTGAGTGTAGTAAGGCAGCGCAGAAAATTGCAGCGGAGCGGGAAAAATTACGCTTGTTACAAGAGCTAAAAGGAAAGAAAAATGAGACAAGCGATGGAAGGACCATCAATATTTATGCAAATATTGGCAGCGTTAGCGATGTCGGGTATGTGTTGGAAAACGATGCAGGTGGAATTGGACTTTTTCGCAGTGAATTTCTGTATCTAGGGCGCGATAATTTTCCGTCGGAGGAAGAGCAATTTCAAGCATATAAACAAGTTGTACAGACAATGGGACAGAAGAAGGTTATTATCAGAACGCTTGACATTGGCGCAGATAAACAGGCGGATTATTTTGCGCTTGGCAAGGAGGAGAATCCAGCGCTTGGATACAGAGCGATTCGCATTTGTCTAAAACAGCCTGAGATTTTTAAGACGCAGTTGCGCGCACTTTTGCGAGCAGCAGCTTACGGCAATCTTTCTATAATGTATCCAATGATTATTTCTGCTGAGGAAGTAAAGCAAATTGGTAGCATTGTTGAGGAAGTGGAAACAGAGTTAAAGCAAGCACAGATTCCCCATCGTAGACCAGAGCAGGGTATTATGATTGAAACGCCTGCGGCAGTGATGGTCAGCGATGAACTTGCTGTGTTGGTGGATTTTTTCAGCATTGGCACAAATGATTTGACACAGTACACGCTTGCAATTGACCGCCAAAACCAGCGGCTAGAGGATTTTTACAATCCGCATCACAAGGCGATCTTGCGCATGATACAGATGGTGGTGGACAATGCGCATAAATGTGGAAAATGGGTGGGAATTTGCGGTGAACTCGGCGCGGATACACAGCTTACAGAAACGTTTGTAAATATGGGCGTGGACGAATTATCTGTCGCGCCGCCTATGGTATTAAAAGTGCGGGAAAAAGTACGAGCGATCTAACGCATCAAGCCATATATAATCGCTTCGCGATGGGTTGATGCATGCTACCACTACGCAATTTTACAGGACTTTGCAGCGCAGTGCAAAGTCCTGTCTGAACTGTTACAAATAAATTATGCAAAAAATAGAGATTTTTTCAAGAAAGTCTTGATTTTTTTGCTGAGATATATTATTGTATAGAAAGTAAAAGAAATTAGGCACAAAGATTCAAATTTAAATCATGATATCGTGAACGAAGGTGTTCCAAAAAAGAAGTATCTCTTTTTTTGGAACTTTTTTATGCACACGGGTGCCCAAATGAAATACGTCAGCAAGCTGACGGGCACCCGGCGCCTACTTGATCTTATATAGGCGAGCGTTATATTGCATAAAGTATATGCGCAACGGGAAGGTATTGTGAATAGTGGAAAGCGAGGAAATCAATATGAGCGAAGCGTTAAATGTGGAAAAAATTTTTGCTGAGAAAGTCTTTACCGTTGAAAAGATGAAGGAGAGACTTACTAGAAAGGTTTTTCTGGAAGTAAAGCGAGTTATGGAGTATGGCGGAGAGCTTTCTATGACAACAGCGGATGTTGTGGCGAAGGCAATGAAGGACTGGGCAGTGGAGAATGGCGCAACGCACTATACACATTGGTTCCAGCCGCTTACAGGTATTACGGCGGAGAAGCATGATTCGTTTGTATCACACCCTGATACAGAGGGCAAGATGCTGATGGAATTTTCTGGAAAAGAGCTTATTAAAGGAGAGCCAGATGCCTCCTCATTTCCATCAGGCGGACTTCGTGCAACCTTTGAGGCGAGGGGATATACGGCGTGGGATATCACTTCTCCAGCATTTTTAAAGGAGTCTGGTTGTGGTGTGATTCTCTGTATTCCAACGGCGTTCTGTTCTTATACAGGAGAAGCGCTCGACAAGAAAACACCACTTTTGCGTTCTATGGAGGCGTTGAGTGAACAGGCGCTTCGCATTGTGAAGTTATTTGGCAACGAAGGCGCAACAAAAGTTACTGCATCTGTAGGACCAGAACAGGAGTATTTTTTGGTTGACAAGGATCTTTATTTACAGAGAAAGGATTTGATGTTTGCGGGGCGCACATTGTTTGGCGCACCAGCTCCAAAAGGGCAGGAGATGGAAGATCACTATTTTGGTGTAATTAAAGAACGTGTCGGTGCATATATGAAGGACTTGAATGAAGAGCTCTGGAAACTTGGCGTCACAGCCAAAACACAGCACAATGAAGTTGCTCCCGCGCAGCATGAATTGGCGCCAATCTATGAGACTGCAAATATTGCGGTTGATCACAATCAGCTTGTGATGGAGGCGATGAAAAGGGTTGCATACAAGCATGATTTGAGATGTCTGCTTCATGAGAAACCTTATGCAGGTGTGAATGGATCTGGTAAGCATAACAATTGGTCGATTACAACAGATAATGGTGAAAATCTATTAGATCCGGGTGATACACCCAATAAAAATATTCAGTTTTTATTGGTGCTTGCTTGTATTTTGCGGGCAGTAGATCGTCATGGTGATTTGCTGCGTCAGTCGGCAGCTGATGTGGGAAATGACCATAGACTTGGCGCAAATGAAGCACCGCCAGCAATTATTTCAGTTTTTCTTGGCGACCAGCTTGAAGATGTGGTGCGTCAGCTTGTCGAGACAGGAGATGCAGCAAAAGTAAAACAGGGTGGAAAGTTAGAAACGGGTGTATCTACACTTCCTGATTTTGAGAAGGATGCGACGGACAGAAACAGGACTTCACCATTTGCGTTTACAGGCAATAAGTTTGAGTTTCGTATGGTTGGATCAGCGGACTCTATCGCAAGTCCCAATACTACATTGAATGCAATTGTAGCAGAGGCATTTTGTGAGACAGCTGACCGTTTAGAGAAAGCAAAGGATTTTGACCTTGAAGTACATGATATTATCAAAGAATATATGACAGCACATCAGCGTATTATTTTTAATGGTGACGGATATTCTGATGAATGGGTTGCGGAGGCAGAGCGGCGTGGACTTCCAAATATTAAATCTATGATTGAGGCGGCCTCCACCATCACAACAGATAAGGCCGTTGCATTATTTGAAAAATTTGGTATTTTTACAAGAGTGGAGCTGGAATCACGTGAGGAGATTATCTATGAGACATACGCCAAGACAATTAATATTGAGGCGCTCACAATGATTGATATGGCAGGGAAAGATATTATTCCAGCGGTTGCTTCTTATGCGGGAAGTCTTGCAAGCACAGTGATTGCAGTAAAGGAGGCTGGCGCTTCAGCGCAGGCACAGACGGAGATGCTTATAGAAGTGGATCGTCTTTTAGCAGAGGCGAAAAAGGCATTGAATACCTTAAAGGAAGTGGAGGCAAAGGCATCTGTCATATCCGATGCAAAGGAACGGGCATTTTATTATAAGGATACGGTTAAGGAGGCAATGGAGGCACTTCGCGCACCGATTGATCAGCTTGAGATGATTGTAGATAGTACGATTTGGCCAATTCCTACATATGGAGAGTTAATGTTTGAGGTATAAGAAAAATGAGCAGGGGAAAGTTATTTCTCCTGCTCATTTGTGTGGAAGGGGGATTTCCAACACATCTAAGAGGTATGAAATACATCAACGCTTGCTGTCATTTCTTTTGACAATGAATTAAGAAACTTTGTTTTTTCAGAAATGTCTCCTAATTCTTGATAAATATTTTCAATAGATGCCATCACCTCCTCAATACTTGCGGAATTTTGTTCAGAGTGTGAGGCAGAGTCTTGCACAACAGTCATCGTTTCAATTCGGATATCTTCTAAGAGTTTAGAATTTTCCATAATATTGTCCATGTCAGATGCGGACTGATCAATATGATTACAGACATTACGAAAGATTTCACTTGCCTTTTGAATGTTCTGCTCTTGTCTTTCTATAATGTTTTGGACTTCTTTTACACGCTCCAAGGTGTGTGCAGAATTGGTATTTAAGTTTGTAATCATTTTCTGGATTTCACCTGCAGCGCGGTTGGACTGCTCTGAAAGTTGCTGTATCTCTGAGGCAACGACAGAAAATCCCCTGCCATGTTCCCCTGCGCGTGCCGCTTCAATACTTGCGTTTAAGGAAAGCAAGTTTGTCTGGGAAGCAATTGCAGTAATCAGTTCCGTTGTTGAGCTAATCTTTGCGACAGATTCATTTGTTAGGCTAGTTTGCCGTGACAGAAAGGAAATAGATTCTTTTACATCATGCATTACGTCGTTTAAGTGCGCAACTTGTTCTAATGCGCCAACAGCGTCAGTTTTCATTGTTCCAGAAAGTTTATGTAACTCTGTGATTTGCGTGGTGTTATCCACAATCATCTCTCCCATAGAAGTTACATTGCTGTTTGCTTGATTTGCGTCTTCTGTTTGGGCTGTACAACTGACACCCATTTCCTGTGCAGCGTTGTTCACTTCTCGCATAACCTGATACACATTGTCAGAGATATGTTCAATTTGGTTTGTTTCTACGCTAAGCGCTTCGCTTTTTGCGCGAATATTTAGAACAATAGTGCGCAGTGCGTCAGTTAAATTGACAATGTTTTTTGCTAAGTCGCCGATTTCATCTTTGCGTTTTAATAAATTTGGATGAACTTCAACCTGCAATATACCATTTGAAATGCTGTCGAGAAGTTCCATATTTCTTTTTAGGGCAGATACAATGCGGCTGACCAAAAGATAGGCAATAATCGTTACAAAAAGGAGCATACACAGGATAATAATTAAAAACTGGGACCTAATTTTGTTAATAATCATAGAGACCGTTTTTTGTGGTGTGCCAAGAAAAATCATACCCACAATTTCACTGGAATTTTCCTGATAAATCGGTGTGTAGGATACAATGTATTTTTGTCCAAGGATTTCAATGTTTCTGTCCTGATAGATTTCGCCATTTTTGAGCACATGCTCTACCACTTCTGCGGAAGCACGGGTATTGGTTTGCCGGTCGCCATGTTCGTTGACAATGGATGTGAGGATTCTGGTATCTCCCCAAAAGATAGTGACATCAATTCCAGTGCTTTCCTTGATGTGATCCACAATGTTGACTGCCTGTGAAATGTTTAGCGTGTCGCCTTTCCAGAGCATTCCATTCTCGTCTATGTGATATGCTCCACTGTTTCCTTCTTCAAAAATATTGCGCACAGCAAGTGTTGTTGCCTGCATTCCAATGTATGCTTCGTCGTAGATTCCATTTGCAATGCGGTCGGCTGCGACAAGGAACATGGTAATGCCCAGCACAAGAACTGGAACAAGTGATAGCGCAAATATTTTTCCTTTTAATTTCATAATATAATGTCCTCCAAGAGCTGAAACGGTCCTAAATGTAGGATAATTTCAATAGTTGTATAATTGTTACAGTTCAGTCTAGGACTTTGCATTTACTGCAAAGTTCGTAAAACAGTGTTACATATAATCACTTTATTTCTTATTATACTATTGCTTTTTAAAATACAACAAGTGTCGATTCTTCGCAAAAAGGGTTCTTTTTTCGCAACTTGCACATAAAAGTGCAGCTTACCAGTTAAAAAAAGCAACTTACTGCAAAATCAATGCAAAGGATTGCCTCTTTTTGTATGATAAAGAGGTGTGAAAGATAAAGTTGTGTATCTGGCAGGCATGGCGTATTGGAGAGAAGGAGGCAACTAAATGGAACCAGTGATTCAAGTAAAAGATTTAAAAAAATATTTTGGTGATGTAAAAGCGGTGGATGGTATCAGCTTTCAGGTGGAACAAGGCGAATTGTTTGGATTTTTGGGGATTAACGGCGCAGGGAAATCCACAACCATCAACATGCTCTGCACACTGTATCCGCCAACGGCGGGAGAAATTAAAATCTGTAGTTTTTTGGCGGGAAGAGACGACGAGGAGATTCGAAAACGAATTGGGGTAGTCTATCAAAATAATTGCTTAGACGACAAACTTACTGTCAAGGAGAATTTGCTGCTTCGGGGAAGTTTGTATGAGAAGAATAGACGAAAATTGACGGCAAATATTGAAAGAATTTGCAGTGTCTTGGATTTGGAAGACGTATATAACAGAAGATTTGCCAAGTTGTCCGGCGGGCAGAAAAGACGGTGCGAGATTGCGCGAGCACTGATAAATGCACCACAAATTATGTTTTTAGATGAACCGACAACAGGGCTTGATCCCGCTACCAGAAAAAAGGTATGGGAGTCGTTGGAGAAATTACGGCAAGAGGAACATATGACAATTTTCCTGACAACACATTATATGGAGGAGGCAGCGCGAGCGTCACATATTGCCATTATGGATGCGGGGCACTTAAAGGAGTACGGGACCCCTTTTTCATTAAAGGAAAAATATGCGAAGGATAAGCTTAAATTGTATTCCAGTTCGTCAGAGTTAAAAGAACAGCTTGATAGATTGCAGATAGTTTATAAAAAGAAACAAGATTATTTTGTGATACCTGTTTCTTCTAGTATGGCAGCACTGCCAATATTAGAAGGGGTGCGGGGAATGATAGATGGTTTTGAGATGGTTCAGGGATCGATGGATGATGTGTTTTTAAATGTTACAGGGAAAACATTGGAGGGGTGAAAATGAGAACAATATTTTGTTTATCAAAGAGAACGATAAGAATGTATTTGAGGGATAGGGTGTCGGTGTTTTTTTCCATTTTATCAATGCTGATTGTGCTGGCGCTAATGGTTATTTTTCTGGGAAATATGAACAGTGAGAATGTAGTGGAGGCGCTTGCACAGTTTGGCGGTGTGCGCGACACAGCCACAGATGAAAAAAATGCAACCTATTTAATACAAATGTGGACACTTGCCGGGATTTTGGAAGTAAATGCGGTCACTATCACACTGACAGTTATTGGCATTATGGTGCAAGATGAAGCAAAAGGCAGATTAGCAAGCTTTTATATGGCGCCTGTCAAGCGGATTCAAATTGCGCTGGGGTATATCTTTGCGTCATGGTTTGTCGGAACGGTAATGTGTGTGCTGACATTGATCGTTGGGGAAATTTATATGGCAATATGCGGACACTCGTTTCTTCCTGCTACAGATTGGATACAACTATTGGGAATGATTGTGGTCAACACACTGGTTTATGCGTCGCTTTCGTATTTTTTGGCGTTGTTTATTCATAGTGAGAGTGCATGGAATAGTATTTTTACAATGATAGGAACGCTTGTTGGATTTGTGGGTGCAATTTATCTGCCAATGTCTATGTTGCCAGAAGGCGTTGGAAAGGTCTTGAAATGTCTGCCAGTATTGCATGGGGCAGCAATGATGCGGACAGTCTGCATAAAAGATGCGATTACAAAGACATTTGATGGTCTTCCAGCAATCGCGCAGGAGACATTTTGCAAGGAGATGGGCGTGTCTGTTTTTATAGAAAAAGGTGGCATCTCCACAGAAGTATCACTGCAATCGCAGCTTCTTTTTCTAATGATATATGCTATAATAGCGATAGTAGTATCAGCGCTGATAAGCAGACATCGCAGATTACAGGACCGTTAGGAAAGGGTTATCGGGATAGAGATGAAAATTACGATTGTAGAGCCAAAAGACGGAGAAGAGGATGAGATTATTATTCGCTGTCGTCATTTGGATAAACGGTTAATGAAGTTAATTTATTCCATAAAGGCAGGAGAGGACAAGATAACAGCCCTGCACAATGGGAATTATTTCCAAGTAGCGCCAGAGGAGATTTACTATTTTGAGGCGGTGGACAACAAAGTTTTCTTGTATCTGGAAAAAGAAGTTTATGAGACGCGCCGCAAGCTTTATGAACTGGAAGAACTTTTTCAGGGCACAGATTTTTTCCGTGCATCAAAGTCTTGTATTGTCAATCTTGCGAAGGTAAAAAGTTTAAGTCCAGCGTTTCATGGGCGTTTTGAGGCATTGATGAAAAATGGTGAGCGAGTAATGATTTCAAGGCAGTATGTGCCAGTATTAAAGGAAAAAATCGGGTTGTAAGGAGGTGTATTGTGTTGAAAAAACTAAGGGATATGCTTTTTGTCTATATGTGTGTGACTACGTGCGTGCTCTTTGTAACGGCACTGTACATTACCATATTTTGGCCAGATGTAGTGCTTGGTGTGGAGATTTTATGGCAGATACTGTCCGTGTCCTTTTTATGCAGTGTTGCAAATTTTATTTGTCCGCAAGAAGTTAGCGGGAAAATCATGTTGATACTCTATATTCTGCGCTATGTAATAACAAATGGAATTGTGCTTGGATGCGGCATTTGGTTTGGGTGGTTTTACATGAACGATTTACCAATGGTGTTGGCGATGCTTTTTTCTATTGCTGTTATTTTTGTGCTTGTCTCGGTGGCGGTGTGGAGAAGGGAGAAGCAGCAGGCGGCACGAATGAATGAACGCCTTCAAGTTTATCAGCAAAGGAAGGAACGAATTGAGTAGGAAAGTCTGTGCAATAAAAGATAGGGTCCGTTGTCTTTCGTGGCAAGGGACCCTGTTGTTAGAAAATTGTTATAGTTTTTCTATTCGACACTCAAAAGGCTGTAATTTAATAGCTCCTGCGGATGCGCTGTAAGCGTTATGGTTGATGTACATGCGCACACGCTGCTTTGTATCGCCTCTTACAACCACTTCGACACCATCGTCAGATGGAATTGTATCAATGTGATTGTCGGATAAAATTGTTCCCATAATCTTATCTGTAATTTGTTCCTCTAAGGAACAACCAAGATAATATACCATGCCCTTTCCAAAATGATTTCTTGTGACTGCGGCAAACTGTGTGTAGAAAGGATCGTTATAACGGTAGAGTACTTCCGCATTTTCTGCTACAAGCATATCACGGAATATACCGCCCTGGCCCGATTCCCCTGCAAAAGCACCTTGACCAACCACAGGAAAAGCATAGAGATCTTGTAAACTTTCCGTTTCTGCGACATACACACCTGCTAAATCGCGATAGCCTACTGGCACTGTCTCGCCAAAAGGAAGGTTGTTGTCTGCATCTTTTACTGCATTGCGATAAGTTAGTATAAGTGTGCCGCCATTATTGACAAAGGTTTTTATTCTGTCTTGAAACGCAGGCTTTGCAATAATCATTTGTGGCAGAATTACAATTTTGTATCCAGATAGCGTTGCATTGGCAGGAATTACATCAACAGGTATATTCCTGTCATAAAATGCCTTATAAAGTTTTTTCATCTCTTCTTGGCAATCCAGCAAGATACTTTGGCGCTGGATGCGGAAAGAAGCCAGTGAATCATAGTCGTAGACAATTGCCACTTGACTTTGAATCGGAGATTCCAGAGCTTCTTGATATGCTTTAATATCTGTAAAAAAGCTTTGTACTTCTCGGAATTTCCGCCCTTTGACATTATCTGCATCTAAGATTCCATAACAGAATTGTTCTGCACCTTTGATGCCACCACGATAACGAAAATACATCATAGATTCACAGCCATGTGCCATACCTTGGTAGGACCACATTTTTGCCTGATTGGGTCTTGGCAGAAATCCAGTGATGTCATGTCCTTGTGCGCCCATAATCGCTTCTGTAATCCAAAAGTTTTGACGCTTTAATCCTCGAATATAGTCCAGCCCAAAAGCAATTTCATGTGGTGCAATTGGATATTTTTGACCGCCCCACACAGGATAGTTATTGTAGGCGACAAAATCAAGGTGTGCGGCAACTTCGGAATAATCGACATGTTTTTCCAGACCTCCACCCGGGAAATCATGCATAATCTTAGCCTTGGGTGCAATTTCACGAATCAGACGGACTTGAAAGTGAATAAAATCGACAATGCTCTTATTGCGAAAACGCTCCCAGTCTAGGCGAAGTGCTGGATTGTGGGTTGTTATGGTTTCGGTGGGCAGCGGAATTTCCTCAAAACTGTTGTATTCCTGAGACCAAAAAGTGGTTCCATAGGTTTCGTTTAGCTTGTCAATATTTCCCTGAAATTTTTCTGACAAATAGTTTTGGAAAGCTTTGTGGCATTGAGGGCAATAGCAAATATCACTGCCTTCATGTCCGATTTCATTGTCAATCTGCCATGCAGCCACTTGTTCTTCATCACGATAATGTGTTACCATAGCACGAATAATCTTTTCAGAGTAGTGATACATAACTGGGCTGTTAAAACAATAGACATGGCGGCCGCCAAACGTGCGTTTTTTTCCGCCTTCAAACTCAGATAAAATATCGGGATGTTTGTGTGCAAGCCACGCGGGAATCGTTGCCGTCGGCGTGCCCAAAATCACTTTCATTCCTTTTTCTTTGGCTTTTGCAATCACCTTGTCAAAGAATGAGAAATCATATTGTCCTTCTGTTTTTTCCATAAGATGCCATGAAAATTCTCCAATCCGAATAACATTGCAGCCCATTTCTAACATTGTATCCATATCATTGTCCATCAAAGACGAATCCCACTGTTCGGGATAGTAATCAACACCTAACAGCATATGACTAATTCTCCTTTCTTGCGCGAAGTTGTGCAATCATTTGCTCATAAAAATCGCCTGTCAATTTATAACCTTTTTTATAAAACAGATAGCACAGAGCAGACAGAGCTGCCGGAATGATAATCATAATAATTTTCATACCCATAATAGTGCCAGCCCCTGGAGTTACGCCAGCTTTCCAGCCAATAATAGTTAATCCAACGCCGCTGACAAAGCCAGAGAACGCGCCTGCAAATTTTACAATAAAAGTTTGCATAGAAAATAGAATAGATTCGTTTCTGGTTCCGAGAGAGTACTCCCCATAATCCACGACATCTGCCAGCATAACGGTGATAAATACAAGCATAAAACCAATGCCATAGTTGACAATGGCAGAAGATATTCCCACTGCAACGATACTAGCAGGGGCAATCATTCCTACGATAAACAACAGTGCGAAACCTGCAACTGGCAGGAAGCAAGCTAGAAAGAATGCTTTTCCCCGACCAATTATTTTGGTGATAATAGGAAACGTAAACTGGGCGGCCATCTGAGCGATACCAGCGACGCCAGTATATACAGGATACAAATCTTGAATCCCAATCGCATAAGTAAAATAATAGAGCGAGAAGGAATTGGAGAGCTGATAAGCGAAATTAAAGAACAATGCAATTCCTAAGATTACCTTTACTTGGTCATTTGCAATAAGTACGTGAAGCATTCCTTTGACTGTGGTTTTTTCCGCACTCTTGGTAATAACTTTTTCGCGGCAATTGATAACTGTGATTGCAGAACACACAATAAAGATCACACTCACTATCATAGCAAAGTAGGCAAAACCGGTACGGCTATCACCACCACCTGCTTTATCAATAATTATTAGACCAAATGAACCTACAATGAGCCATGCAAAGGATGCAAACAGACGCGGGATTGCCGATATTTGGCTGCGTTCGTTCTCGTCATCTGTCAGAGCAGGCACCATAGACCAATAAGGAATATCATCAATTGTGTAGGTCATGCCCCACAAAATATATAGTACTGCTGCATATGCCAGAAAAGACTGCCCTTCCAGATTTACATTCCAGAACATCAGTGCGAGAACAATCGCATTCAATATGGTACCAATCATAATCCACGGGCGAAATTTTCCCCATTTGGTCCGCGTATTGTCCACAACCATACCCATAAAAGGATCATTAAAAGCATCCCAGATACGCGCTGCCATAAATAAAGTACCGACAAAAGCTGGGGCGACAAAACGGACGTCCGTTAGATAAAACATAAACAGATTTCCAACAAGAGCATAAACCAGATCCTTGCCAAAAGCTCCCATGCCAAAGCTAATTTTTGACAGCCATGAAAGCTTTTCGCTTTTACTTAATTGCTGCATTGATTTTTCCTCCTTTTGTTTTGAAATAGACGCTCGAAGTCTATTTTAAGTTTTCGGTTCCTCCGCAAATGTTCTGCACGGTTGTGGGCCCTCTCAACAGTGTGGAATTAGGAGATAGTTATACTTTACTATATATTTTAGTAAAAGTCAAGCAATATTTAGTAAAAATGTAATGATATTTTTACTAAATATTCTTTTAAAGGAAAAATTTTACTAAAATATTTTAAAGATATAGCCAAAAACTATTGACATTATCCAAGAAATACAGTATAACAAAACAAATATTTTATTGATATTCTGCAGTGTTTTTGTGTATTTAATACATTTTTTAATAAAAACAAAGTAAAATTATTGGAAATTATAAAGATTTACAGTAAAATAATATTACCTATAAAGGTAAGTTGAGACGACTTTTGCAAAGTAAAACTTGAAATATTTCTGTGAATCATAACGAAGTTATCAAGGAGGGTTACTATGGCTACTTTAAAAGATATTGCAGACCGCGTAGGAGTATCTCAGACTACGGTTTCACGCGTGTTAAATCAAGATGCTTCATTAAGTGTTACAGAAGAAACACGACAGCAGGTTATCACGACAGCGGCTGCATTAGGATATAAAAAAGTGGTGCAACATCAGACGGACAAAATAGAGCCAAAACGAATGGAAGAACGAGAAAAGAGAATTGGAATTGCTCAGATGTTTGAGATAAGAGAACTGCAAGAGGATATTTACTATTTGACATTGAAAAGTATTTTAGATGAAGAATGTTTTGCTAGGCAGTGGTCCACACTGCCATTGTTTCGTGATGAACAGCAGCATTTTGTCAAGAATAATGATCTTCCGCTGGATGGGCTGTTTGCAATAGGACGTTTTACAGAGAAAGAAATTTCTGATTTTAGGACCTATACAAAAAATATTGTGTTTCTGGATTCCGATCCAAATCCGCAAGAATACTACAGCATTTTGCCAAACTACCACTTGGCAATTCAACTTGCAATGGAGCATTTCCGAAAAAATAATTATAATCAGGTAGCTTACGCTGGAAGTGTTCATACTTTTGGACATCACAAGGAGTCAGCGGTGGACCCACGTTTTTATTATTATAAAACAGATCAGATGAATCGAAATTGTTTTGAACCACAATTGGTTTTGGATTGCCCTATGAATGCCAAAGGAGGGTATGAGGCGATGACAGATTATCTAAAGCGCAATGGCGGTGCTCCAAAAGCGATGTTTATGTCTAGCGATTCGATTGCACCGGGTATTTTGATGGCACTGCAAGAACAAAATATTCGTATACCACAAGATATTAGCATGATTACTTTTAATAATACAATTCTGTCTGAATATTCAAACCCTCCATTGACTTCTATTGAACTATCTCTGCGTGAGAATGCAAAAGCTGCTGTTTTTTGTATGGAGCTATTATGGCGTGGAGATGCTCATGGAAAGCGAATTGTGGTTCCATGCAGTCTTGTGGATAGGGGAAGCGTTCAGCCTAAAAGTTTTGAGTAGGATATTGATATATAACTCATAGCGTTTCATTTAATTGTGCTGCAATGCTTCCCAGAAGTTCCCAAGCGGCGTCGCGCTCTCGCTTTTGTTCAGGGGTTAGTTGCTCATATGGGCAGAGCATAGGATGCTGTCTGTCAATATCGTTTCTGGTGGGACCATAAGTCCAGTTGTAATAAGTGTAAAAACGCAGCCAGCGCGTGTGGTCTAACCTGCGATATGTATCAAGTACGGTCGCGGACTTTTTGGTCTCACAGTATCTTTGATATGCTTTTTGTGTAATTTGGGGTGTCAGTTCTGTAATATGTTCATCTTGCATAAGAACTCGTATTTTCATAAGAATATGGTCGGCGGCGGTTATCTTTGATTCTCGGTGAAAGGCGTCAAGCTCATCCCAAGTTTTGGTGGGATAGGAAACAGTTTTACAAAATATCTCATTGATAATAATAGCAGCCTTGTTTAGTGAAGTTCGCATAATCTGGTTTGGCGTGTAGATTTCTTCATTTGTTCCAAAATAGGTTACACCGGGCGTTTTTCGATTACTATGCAAGTGAATGTCTCCGCATATTTGGTAGTAGCTGTTTAGGCGCCAATAGATATTCCAGCCCTCTGGTTCATTATCAGGGCAGATAATAATACGATCAGCCTGCGCCATAACTGCATGGTTCAATTCCCATAATTCCTTATGAAAAATAAGGGAATCGGTTGTCTCAGATGTTTGGTTTAGAGAAAACGCTTCATGCAAATGATTATGTGTGGCAAGAAATCCCTCTGCATTGCCAAAAATGTGATATGCCACATGCTGGTCCACAGAGATAATATTGGTTAAAATCGCTCGCTTAAGAATGCAGCGACCATAGTTGCCAAACCCAATAATAACAATTGTCTTTTCCGCATTGCACAGTGGTTTGGAATGCCAGTATTGTCTAGCGCAGCAGTCATAACTGTGGAAAAAATTAATATTTCCAGAAAGATGATCTTGCCCGTTGGTAGTGCGAGCATATACTTCCACTGGCAATGCGTGCAAATCGACTGCCCGCGAGTTAGTGCCAATATCGTTTTCTTTCATTAAAAAAATTTTACATATAGGACCAATATTTTTCTTGTGTGCTACAATTCTGGCTGGCGAAGCGTTGATAAACAGGCATGGAAAGTCCGGAAATTCGGTCTGTTCATCGGTCTTTTCTCCAAAAATAATAACGGTGTCTGGCTCCTCCCGATGAATATTTGCAGCGAGCGTGATGGATTCCACACCGCAGTCTGCAAAGTAGTACCAATTTTTCTTTCGCTGAAAACTAAGTAAAAAGAGCGGGAGTCCTTCGCTGGTGACAAAGGAAACGGCAGCGCCAAACAGCGTCATCATAATACCTGCGGACATTAGTAGGAAAATAACACCTACTGTTTTTCCCAAAGGTGTAACTGGTGTTAAGTCGCCATATCCAACTGTGGTTAACGTAACTAGCGAGTACCAAAATGCGTCTTTAAAAGACCGAATTGTCGCTGTGCTGTCACCATGTTCTGACAGACATAAAATAGTAAGCAGACCAATATAGATTGTAAGCAGAAAAATTGTCATATACAGATAGATTTTATGTTTTCTTTTCATAGGGTTTGGTCTCCTATTTTAAGAAAATGGCTGTCTGTAATGCAAAAAGTCTCTTGACGAAAAGACAAACGACAGACAGGTCGCTTGCTTGCATCCTGAATCTCATTTACAATTTCTTGACAGCATTGAATTTTTTCCAGATTTGTCTGTTCTGTTGCATTTTGCATGACAATTTCCTCCGAATTTCTAAATAGATTTTTTAGAATTTTGTTTGCGCTCGTTTTTGTGGTAGATTAAAAGAGTCGAGAGTCTATAATTGGCTTGATAAGAATCATTATAACACGTAGAAAATTAGGATACAATGATATTAAATAGGAATGCGATTGTTACAGTTCGGCAAGGCTAAACTGTAACTGCGATTTTTTAAGGGCTTTATGGGAATATTGCAGACAGGGTAATTCCGTGATATAATATTTCCCATGAGTGGATAAGGAACTGTAGAAAGTGAGAGGAATACGCAAAACTATGAACTATTATTTTATTGACTATGAAAATGTTCATGCAGATGGTTTTATTGGGATAGAAAACTTAGGTGCAGATGATATTATCTGTGTGATGTATACAGAACAGAGCAAGACATTTTCACTGGAGTTGGTGGAGAAGATTCTAAGACAGAAGGCAAAATTGGAGTCTTATAAGGCGGGAACAGGCGCCAAAAATTCACTAGATTTTCAGCTGGCGTCTTATCTGGGCTATATGATTGCAAAAAGTGAGGATGCAGAAGATTGCTTTTATATTGTATCGCGGGATACAGGATTTAATCATCTAGTTGATTTCTGGGCAGAACGCAATGTCAAGGTAAAAAGGGTCGCTAATTTTGAAGGTGGTGAGAAAGATTCCAAGACGTTAATGTTTACAGAACAACCAAAATCAAAAGTAAAGAGCAAATCAAAAGTTTCTGATTCAAATAAAGCGACAAAGGAAGAACTTTTGCAGTATCTTACGGAGGAAGAATATTCGGACAAGATACTTGAGATATTTAATAGCTACAAGACAAAAGTAGCAATCAATAATGGTCTCAGCAAGGAGTTTCGAGATAGTCAAAAGAGCAGTGCAATCTATAAAAAATTAAAAGCTCTCTTAAAAGAGAAACAGAAATCTTAGCGTATGTCTATATTTGGACAAGAAATCCAATGACATTTTAGTATAATACAAGTATGATAATAGCATTATGAAATGAAAGTACAGCAGGGAGGTTATAGGTGTATGAGCGATAAGATTTTTTCTTCTCTTGATATGATAATGACAGGACAGATACTAAAAAATAATATAAAGAAATGTGGTTACACAGTGCGGCAAATTCAGAAATTGTTGAACTTGTCCTGCCCACAGCCAATTTACAGGTGGATGCGGGGCCGTACAATGCCATCTCTTGACAATCTGTATATGCTAAGCTCTATTTTAGGGACCCATATGGAGGATTTGCTGCTGCCAAAGCAGGATGAAGTATGGCTGCTCCAATGGGGAGAAAATCGGGAGGAAAGCCGCCGTTTAAGGGCATATGATCAGCGAAAAGAACAGCTATTTCATAAGTGAGGAAACAGAACATATGGAAACAGAGCATGAAGTCATAATTACAGAAAATGCAGAAGCCGCTCAGTATTATGCCATTAATCAGATTCCCTATGTTGTCTGGCTCAATGAAAGGAATAGGGAACAGCATTTTCCAAGCGGTTCTTATTGTGTTGAGCGATTGAGTGACATTGACGCACGTTATCTAGATAGAGTGTATAGACGCGTCAAAGGGATTCCTTGGGATATTACGGAGACACCACGCTTGCGCATTCGAGAGATAACAGTTGAGGATGTACCACAGTTGTATGAGTTATATCGTGATGCAAGCATCACACAGTTTATGGAGCCGCTTTTTGCAGAGCCAGAGCAGGAGATTCTCTATACCAAAGAATATATCAAAAATATTTACGGGTTTTATGGTTATGGTATGTGGATAATTGAAAGCAAGGAAAGCGGAAAGGTTATGGGAAGAGCTGGTCTGGAATACAAGGAGGGGTTCGATGGATTAGAATTAGGGTTTATGCTGGGAGTAGCATACCAGCATAAAGGTTTTGCGTATGAGGCGTGCAGTGCCATTCTTTCTTATGGAATTACAGAGCTGGAACAAAAGACATACTGTTCTTTTGTTGACAAAGACAATAAAGCATCCATTCGACTGTGTGAGCGGCTGGGATTTGAACAGCATGGAAAAGTGCTGCTACATAATTTCGACGGATTGATGGTGGAAAAGGAATATTTGCAATATAAATATAGTGCAAATTAAACAAAAATTATAAGGAAATATTGTGCTTTCTAATTGATATAGTGCACAGAAGAAACAATATATTGTACAAAGGTGCATTGTTTAATATATCCATTGGAGATGGCATACAATAAAATATTTGACAGGATAACTGTCAAGTGGTAATATATGTCACATGAAGCAAAGGTGCTGCGGGAGATATTCCCATAGCACCTTTTTTTCGTTTTAGAGAATAAAAAGAGGAGGAGATTATGATGACAGAATTACAGGAATTGTTGGAGGCTGTAAATGGTGAGATTTATGGTGTATGGTTTTTGATTGGCGCTGCGTTGGTATTCTGGATGCAGGCGGGATTTGCAATGGTGGAGGCAGGCTTTACCAGAGCAAAAAACACAGGAAACATTATTATGAAAAATCTAATGGATTTCTGTATTGGCACATGTACTTTTATTTTGATTGGATTTGGATTGTTACTTGGCGAGGATTTATTGGGATTTATCGGAAAGCCTGGTTTTGATATTTTCACAAACTACGCGGATTTTGATTGGTCAAATTTTGTATTTAACTTGGTATTTTGTGCCACTACAGCAACGATTGTTTCTGGAGCAATGGCAGAGCGCACAAAATTTCTTTCTTACTGTGTATATTCCGGTGCAATTTCGGCGCTGATTTATCCGGTTGAGGCGCATTGGATTTGGGGCGGAGGTTGGCTTGCCCAGATGGGGTTTCATGATTTTGCGGGTTCCTGCGCGATACATATGGTAGGCGGCATTAGCGCCCTGATTGGCGCAAAGATTTTGGGACCACGTATCGGTAAGTTTACAAAGGATAAGCAGGGAAATATTACAAAAGTAAATGCGTTCCCGGGGCATAATCTTACAATTGGTGCACTTGGAGTTTTTATTCTTTGGCTTGGCTGGTATGGATTTAATGGTGCGGCAGCAGTTAGTTTACCAGAACTTGGTTCTATTTTTGTGACAACGACAATTTCCCCGGCAATCGCTACGGTTGTGTGTATGGTATTTACTTGGATAAAATATGGAAAGCCGGATATTTCCATGTGTCTAAATGCATCGCTTGCAGGGCTTGTGGCTATCACAGCAGGCTGTGATGTAACAGATGCTTTTGGTTCAATTGTAATTGGTGCAGTAGCTGGGCTTTTGGTGGTGTTTGGCGTATGGTTTTTGGATTATAAGCTGCACATTGATGATCCAGTGGGTGCTGTGGCAGTGCACTGTCTAAACGGAATCTGGGGAACGATTGCTGTCGGGCTGTTTGCGACAGACACTGCGCCAGCATTTGCAAGAGGATATGGTGACGGTGTGGAGTTTGGTGCAAATCAGATTTGCGGTACTGGGCTTTTCTATGGTGGCGGTGTGAAACTGTTAGGAATGCAGCTTGCTGGAATGGTCTGTGTGATTCTTTGGACAGTGCTCACAATCACAATTACTTTTCTGGTTATCAAAGCACTTTTTGGGCTTCGTGTCAGCGAGGAGGAAGAAATTATTGGGTTAGATGCCACAGAACATGGTTTGCCCTCTGCCTATGCAGGATTTTCTATGATGGATATCTCAAATAGTATGATTATGGAGGAGAACGAAAACACACAACTTGGACCAGAAAACTATGAGGAAGCTACAGAGACACAAAAAAATGCTGCGATTAAGGTTGCGCAAGTGGCTATGTCATCAGCTTCTGGAATCTATAAGGTGGTTATTATTGCAAAACTTTCCAGATATGATGTGTTGCGCAAAGCAATGAATAGTATTGGTGTGACAGGCATGACAGTGACACAAGTTATGGGGTGTGGTATTCAAAAGGGCGCAGGAGAGAAATATCGTGGTGCAGAGATTGATGCGACACTGCTTCCGAAGGTGAAAGTCGAAGTGGTGGTGTCAACAATCCCAGTGGCAAAAGTGATAGAATCTGCTAAGGAAGTGCTTTACACTGGGCATATTGGTGACGGAAAGATTTTCGTATATAATGTTGATAAAGTGGTGAAAATCCGTACAGGAGAAGAGGATATGGCAGCGCTTGCCGATGTGGAATAATTTATTGTGTTACGCATAAAACCCAAGAAAAACCCTATGAGTTTTTCTTGGGTTTTATGCGTAGACCTGTGCAAAAGAAATTTATATAATCGTCTCAATAGAAATATTTTTCCGGTTGGAAAGCTGCAAGATGCTGTGGTAATAGTTTTGCTGCAGGTCAATAATCTCATTGTTTTGCGTGTGGATAACAGGTCTGGAATAGTGGTTGGGATTAATAAATATAACATTTCCCTCCATGCCATTGCTGAGAGTAACTCTGTGGTTGAGATAAGAGTTGGACACGTTCTCAAGAAAGGTAAGGATATATTTCATGTCATATTTTTGAATTCCATCATCCTCAAAGTACTTAATGACTGTAAAAGGACACATCGCGGTGTGATATACTCGCTCGCTTGTCATGGCATCAAAGATATCGGCAATGGTAACAATCTTGGAGAAACGGTCAATTTCGTCTCCGGTCAGACCATAGGGATATCCACTTCCATCACATTTTTCATGGTGCATCAGCGCAGTGTTTTTTACCGCTTCTGGGATATTGTGATACTTTCCTAGCAGGTGATATCCCTCTGTTGTGTGCGTCTTGACAATTTCAAATTCATCCCGTGTAAGTTTCCCGGGCTTACGCAAGATTCCACTAGGGAGCATAAATTTACCAATATCATGGAACAGACCGCAGGCTGTAGCCATCATCTGATCTGCTTCCGAAAAGTGTAGCCAGCGCGCAAGGACATTTGCAATTAGCGCAACGTCAATACAGTGTGCATAGATGGAATCTTTGATGTTGTGCATGTTAAGAAGCATATCAAAGACACTGACTTCATTTTTGTCCTGATACAAAAGCGCCATCGTCTCTTTTAATAATTCGTTTGCATGAAATGGTTCATTGCGGTATAGTGATTTCATAAGGCTATTTTGATAGTGTTCGGCGCACCGTTCAAAATCATGGGAAAAGTGCTGAAACTGTTTGCTCTCCCTAATTTTCTCCTTGTTGGATTGATTGTTTAAGGTCGCCGTGGGGGAATCTACTGTAAGGAGATTTTGACCCGCAGATGCCATTGGAGAAGACAGTCCTAGGAGAAGGTCACTTTTTAAATTGTCTTCAATATTAGCATAGTATATAGAATATCCTTCCAATCGTGATATAATATTTTCCGTGAGAACCACGCCTTTTGGAATGAGAGTCTTTTGGTTGTGTATCAGAATGTCTTCCGCAGTTATCATACCAGGTGTAAGTTCTGCAATAGGGATTTGTATCATAAACCGCCCCCCTTTCTAATTTCATTTTAGCTGTTCATAAGAAAAAAGTCAAATATTAGGAGGTAATTATATGAAAAAGTACACCAATATCCACAAATTATCTGATAACAAGTTTCTCAATTTATTTAAACTGGATGCTCTGACAGATAGTGGTCGTCCATTCGATTATTTTTTTGTGTCTCGCAGAAAGGCAGACGAAATTAAATTGCTGACAGGGGACAGCGCGGCAGAAGGAGTTGTCATCTATCCAATTTTAAAGGAAAATCCGGAGAAAATCGTTTTGATTCGGCAGTATCGTTACCCGCTGGGAGATTATTTGTATGAGTTTCCAGCAGGACTAATTGACGCGGGCGAGACTCCTGATATGGCAGCAATACGAGAGATGAAAGAGGAGACAGGGCTTTCTTTTGAGGTCTATACAGGGGGAGATGCGGCATATAGGCGCTCATTTTTTATGGGGGCTGGCTTCACAGATGAGAGTTGTAATGCAGTTTTTGGGTATGCTAGTGGTACCATCAGCCGTAAGGAAATGGAAGATACAGAGTCAATACAGGTAATAATTGTGGACAAACTTGAGGCGAAACGCATTTTGAAAGAGGAAAAAGTTTCTCTCAGGGCGGCCTATTTGCTGATAAATTTTTTGCATGCGAAGCAAAGTGCACCATTTGCATTTTTAGAGGAATGAGTTGTTATTATGAGCGGCTTTCATACCCGTGGACAGTAACAAATGGTAACAATGAATTTGACATTTAATTGAGCATAAACTATACTATTGTATATAATTGTAGAAACAGTTTATAAAAAATCAACAAATAAAAAAAGTCTGATATGATGACTGGAAAGGGGCAGGATTCTACAGATGAAGAAGGTAACAATACAGGATATTGCGGCCGAGATGGGGTTGAGCCGCAACACTGTTGCAAAGGCACTTAACGGTGGACTGGTTTCCCCGCAGACAAGACACGCTGTTGTGCAGAAGGCATGGCAGATGGGGTATACGAAACTAGATGAAAGTCTTGTGGAGGAAGTTAAATCAACTTATCGCAGGGCAAATACAGGAACAATTCTGGTATTGTTCAATCACATGCAATCAGCATTCTGGACAAGAGCGCTTGCAGGCATCAGCAATGCAGTGAATGATGAGGGCTATCGAATGCAGCTACATGTGGTGGATGAGCGGGACAAAGATGGTGAGGAGACAGGAAGACTTATTGCAGATGATGTGAAAGGAATTATTTTTCTAAGTGTTTTTCCGGCAAAATTTGTGAGGGGAATTGGAAGAAAAAAGCTTCCAATGACCTTTTTTAACAGTCCTGTTAATGCGCGGGAATATATTCGGCTTGGCGATGTTATCAATGTGGAGGGATTTTATTCTATGAGCATACTGACAGAGTATGTGATTAGACAAAAAGGTTGCGCCCGTTTGGCATATATTGGATTTGCAGAGGGTTCACGCATGATACAGGCGCGGTATCTGGGATTTTTAAATGCGTGTAATCAGAACAATATCCAATTGGACGAGAGACTTCAATATACACGTCCTACAAATAGTCTCAGTTTTAATTATGCTATGGTGGAGGAGGTCATTAAGCGGATTCCCTATATACCAGATGCCGTGGTCTGTGAAGATGATGATGTGGCAAAGAATGTGGCACTTGCCCTTTTGCAGCGTGACCCGCAAGCAGCAAAAAGAGTGGTGATTACAGGATTTAACAATACGTTGGAGGCAGATTTTTTTAAGAGTGACATTATCACAGTGGATGTGCGGATTGAAGAGATGGGAAGGCGTCTAGTAAAATCTGTGATTGACCGAGTGAAATGTCCGACGATGGACATCTCTTTTACGACGATAGCGACTTATCCCAAAATATAAGGCCAAAAAAGTTTTTAGATTGTCGATGACAATGGGAAAAATACGTGATATAATTTCAATATCTACATAACGTGGTAATAAAAACGCCGTGCGGTCAGATGTATCTCAATACGGCGTAAATTCAAGCGTTAAATAAAAGATGAGAGGTTTTATTGATGGATTACAAAATAGTAACAGACGGTTCCTGCGATTTGCCGCCAGAACTTTGCAGGGAAAAGCAAGTCGACGTAGTTCCCTTTTATGTATCATTTGACAGCGAGACATATCAGAAAGAAATTGTAGAAATCCCCATTCGGGATTTTTATGAGCAGATGGTGGCAGATCCTACAACATTTCCAAAGTCATCCATGCCTTCTGTACAGGATTATGTGGATGTATTTGAACCGATTGTCAGGGAAGGAAAGTCGATTATCTGCATTTGTATCACAACAAAGTTTAGCGGTTCCTATCAGTCCGCTATGAACGCGAGAGAAATTATTTTGGAAAGTGTGCCAGACGCGCGAATAACGATATTGGATTCTACAATCAATACTGTGCTTCAGGGAATTTTTGTGCTTGAGGCAATTAAGATGTATGAAGCACAGCTTCCGTATGAGATAGTGATTGAGAAGCTCGAGGCAATTAAAAGTACTGGACGCATCTTTTTTACAGTGGGAAATATTGATTACCTCAAACATGGCGGGCGCATTGGCAAACTGGCAGGAATTGCAGGTTCCATGTTGGGAATTCGTCCATTAATCACACTTAAGGAGGGAGAAATTTTCCCATCTGGTTTGGCGAGAAGCCGCAAAAAATCTCTTGAGAAGGTGTATGAACTGTTGTGGCAATATCTTCAGGAAACACATGCTAAACCGGAGACATACAGCATTTGCGTAGGGTATGGTTATGATATTGCGGAGGCGGAGGAGTTTCGTAAAGGTGCAGTCAACTACCTCAATACACGAGGGTATGCCATCTCGGAGACAGAGCTTCCTAAATATCAGATTGGGGCGACAATCAGCGTTCACACAGGACCATATCCACTGGGATTTGGCGTGATTAGAAAAGGCATATAAGAGATTGAAAAGGAGAAGAGTTTATGGCAATATACAATTTAGAGAACGCGCAGCTTAGTATCTGCGTGGATTCTTTTGGCGCAGAATTAAAGTCACTTAAGAAAAAGGCATCCAATATGGAATATATGTGGGATGCAAAACCTGAGTATTGGAAGCGGACTTCCCCAGTGCTTTTTCCAATTGTGGGGAGTTTGAATAATGGTTGTTATCGTTATGATGGGAAAGTGTATCCAATGTCTCAGCATGGATTTGCCAGAGATATGGAGTTTTCGCTTTTGCGGCAAACTGAGGATGAACTTGTTTTTGCGCTGCACTCCAATGAAGAAACCAAAGAAAAATATCCATTTGATTTTGCATTAGAACTTGGCTATAAGCTTCAAGAAAACAATCTTTTCGTTTCTTGGAATGTGTTAAACTGTGACAACAAGGAGATGTATTTTAGTATTGGAGGGCACCCTGCATTTTTGTGCCCAATGAATGCAGCAGGAGCCCAGACAGAGTGTAAACTATTGTTTGATGCCACTGATAAAATAACATCTACTATTATTGGAGACGGTGGTACATTGTTGCAGCGTACAAAGGAAATTCCTTTAAGAGATGGGATGATGGATATCACGGAGAATCTTTTTGATGAGGATGCACTAATTATCGAACACGATCAGGCACACAAAGTATCTCTTTGTGACAAGGAAGGACAGCCGTATTTGACAGTTCGTTTTGATGCGCCACTCTTTGGCATATGGTCTCCTGCAAGGAAAAATGCACCATTTATCTGTATTGAACCGTGGTATGGCAGATGTGACAAGGCAGATTTTCAAGGAGAGCTGTCTGAGCGCGAGTGGGGGAACCAGTTAGCACCATCGGAAACGTTTTATGCGGAGTATATAGTTACAATATGATATTTTTTTAATAATTTTTTTGGCAATATGCCGAAAACGATTTCTATATTAACAAAATAAGCCCAAATTGTTTATATTGTACAAAACTTATGGTAAGATATCAGGTAACGTATGGCAATCATACGAATTGAGAGAGAACAAGGAGGGCGAAATGAGAAGTATCAAAACAAAACTTATCATGTTAGGAGCAGTATCAATTATATGTACCGTGATACTAGGATTGGTCGGCATCTTTATCATGAACAGCAACAACGCAAACAATCAGGTGTTGAATGACATTAACAACATCAACCTCAAGCAGAATGAAAACATCACACAGGAGACTTCTTTTCTGTATGATTTGGATTTGAATCATTATCAGACGATTCAGTCAAATCTTGCATTTATGAGAGAAGCGGCAGCCGCGGCGCTTACCTACAGTAAAGGAGAGGCTTACGACGCTGATTTACAGAGCGTTGCGGCAACAATTGAAATTGTGCAGAGCAATACAGCGCAGCTCAACAGTTTATTGGAACAGCGCGGTTTTAAGAGTGAGCGTGGAATGTATGCGGAATTTGCCAAGGAAGATGACGCGCTGGCGGATGCGGTCAGCCGAATGTCAGGGGAGTCAAGCTGGGTGGATGGTGTATGGGATACCGCAGCGCTATCACAGATAACAGCGGTGCCTGTCAATGGGAAGAATTTTAAAAAGACATCTTATTCTCATGATATTCCAGATATTAGTAAGCGCAATATGTTGCTTGTCCGTCTGGGCGGCAACGGGATTGCGTATACCGGTGATGTGTATGTGACTAATATTCAGTTAGACAATACGCCGCTTGCAATGGCTGACATTAATCCGCAAGCGCTTGCAGGTTCTTATGGAGATGGGCTTGCGGATATCTCTGTGTCGACTTTTGACGGAATGGATGCATTGTATATTCAGACAAAATTTGCCAATATAAATGGGAATTGGCAGGAAGTCACTTCACGAATTGATGTGACAGATATCAACATTGCTGAGTACAAAAAAATATCGTTCGACCTGTATTTTGAGGAGAAGGAAGCACCAGAAATCAGTATTGCTACAGCTTTTGATGCAAAGTATGATTTTGAGGGAAATCTCAAGGAAGTTGACAGTATGTTTGACACATACAATAAGCTTGTGGCAGAGGGCAGTGATGTAGGGAGTTATCCAGATAATATTAGGGCACTGCTTCAAGAATTACATACCAATGCACCACTATACACAAAGGATAGTGAGATTGCAGAGGTGCTTGTAAATGGCTTTTCTGAAAAACTTGCAGCGATGGAGAACATTCTGGATTATGATAAGGATATTCTTTCTTTAAAAGTGGAGAACAATACACAAAATAAAAATCTTTCCAGTGAAACTTCTGATGTGCGCAGTAAGATTGAGCAGTTGACAAGTGCCCAGAAACAAATGATGTCCATCTTGATATACGTTGTATTTGTTGTGGGCGCAGTGCTTGTGGTGATTCTTACGCTGTTTGTAATCACTTCTGTGCAAAGAAGCATTAAAAAGTTTAAGGGAACATTGACTCAGATTTCAGAAGGCAAGATTATGGTGAAGGCGGAGACTGACAATAAAGATGAGTTTGACACTTTTGGAAAGTCTTTGAACAGCATGACAGATAAACTGTCAGTAGTGATAGGAAATGTTAAAAATTATGGTGTGGAGCTCAATAAGAGCGGCGCGGAGCTTAAGGAAATGTCAGAGACTTCCGAGCAGACTTCTGAGCATATTGACACAGCAATCTCTGAGATTGCATTAGGTGCTACCAATCAAGCGCGTGATGTGGAGACTTCGACAAGCGAGATTGGAAATCTTGGGGAATTAATGGATACAATGGACGCAGATATTATGGAGCTTGACACAACTTCGCTTCATATGAAACAGGCAAGCGACGAGGCTGCAGCTATTTTAAGTGAATTGAGTAGTTCCAACAGTCATATGACAGCGGGAATTCACAAGATTGCACAACAGATTGCAAGGACAAATGACTCTGTAAAAGAAATCGAGTCAGCGGCATCTTTGATTTCTTCCATTGCAAACCAGACAAACTTGCTTTCACTCAATGCCAGTATTGAGGCAGCTAGAGCTGGTGAGGCGGGAAAAGGTTTTGCGGTTGTGGCGTCGGAGATACAACAGTTGGCGGATCAGTCCAACAAATCAGCGGACAGTATTTTTAGGATTATCACAAATCTTATCAATGAGTTTAAGGAAACTCTTGATACAATGATGGAGGTTGAGACTGCCACAAATGAACAAAATCAGAAGTTTGTGAGCACACAGAAGCAATTTGAGATTGTCAATGAAGGCATTGTGCAGTCAAGGGATAAGACAGCAGTGATTAAAAATGCGATTGGTGAGTGCAATAGAGTGAGGAGTACTGTGTCTGAGATTATGCTGAATCTCTCTGCAATCTCTGAGGAGAATGCAGCGTCAGCGACGGAGACAGCGACTGCAATGCAACAACTAAACACAACAATATCAGAACTTTTGCGGGAATCGCAGAAGCTTCTGACCATCTCTTCACAGCTTGATCAGGATATGACATTCTTTCAGCTTGTATAAAGGATTGGAAATGGAAACACCCTATCTGTATAGATAGGGTGTTTTTTTGGAAATGCCCGATATTACCAAAATTTTCGCAAAAAATATGTGCAATAGGTAAAAAATAAAACTAAAAACGGTTTAAAAATTGATTAATTTCAAAAAAGATGCTATGTTAAATATGCAGAGAAAAACCGATAGACAAAAAGAAGGAGAACATTTATGATATTTTTTAATGAAAAGGAACGTGTGTTCAAATTGGATACACCCAATACTACGTATATGATTGGTATTGTCGATAAGGAAAATTTCGTGGGACATATTTATTATGGAAAGAGTTTGAGAGATATAGATGCTGCTTATTTGATGCGCACGGAAGAACCACCATTTATACCAAGCAAAAATAACAGGGAGCGCTGTTCGTTTTATGACTGCTTTCCGTTTGAATATCCGACAAGTGGCGTGGGAGATTACAGAGAGGGTGGCATTGGTATCCGAACAGCGGCTGGGCATGTGGGAAGTATGCTTTCCTATATATCGTATGAGATTATAGATGGAAAACCAGAACTTAAGGGGCTTCCGGCAACTTTTGGCACAGAGAAAGAATGCATGACATTGAAGCTGGTTTGCGAGGACAAGTATGTTGGAATGCAAGTAGAGTTGTTGTATACTGTGTTTGAAGATGTAGATGTGATTACCAGAAGTGTGCGCATAACAAATATCGGTCAGGAATATTTTTATCTTACAAGAGTAAATTCGGCTTGTATTGATATGGACAATAAAGATTTTGATATGGTATCTTTGCATGGAAGTTGGGCGAGGGAGCGCCATATCCAGAGAAAAACATTAGGTTATGGAATACACAATGTCAGTTCGTTTCGCGGCGAGTCCAGCCATCAAGATCATCCATTTCTTGCGCTTGTAGATAAGAATACCACACAGGAAAATGGTGAGATTTATGCGATGAATTTTGTCTATTCTGGAAATTTCCGCGCACAGGCGGAAGTGACACAGTTTGATTCCGTTCGCATGACAATGGGAATCCACCCAGAGAATTTTTGTTGGAAATTGGAATGTGGAGAAAGTTTTCAGGCACCAGAAGTCGTTATGGTCTATACGGACAAAGGGTTTGACGCAATGACAAACACATTTCATAAATTGTATAGAAACCATTTGATACGTGGTGTGTATAAGAATAAAAAACGACCGATTCTCATTAACAATTGGGAGGCGACTTATTTTGCGTTTGACACAGAAAAGTTGCTATCCATTGCAAAAGAGGCATCCGCGCTTGGCATTGAGATGCTTGTTATGGATGATGGCTGGTTTGGCAAACGCAATCTTGATAACTGTGCGCTTGGCGATTGGATAGTGAACGAGGAAAAAATTCGGGGTGGGTTAAAGTATCTGGTGCACGAGGTAAATAAACTTGGCATGAAGTTTGGTATCTGGTTTGAACCAGAAATGATCTCACCGGATTCGGATTTGTACAGGGCACATCCTGACTGGGCTATCGCAATTCCTGGAAGACCGGGGACAGAGTCAAGGCAACAGTTTGTGCTTGATTTGTCAAGGCAAGAGGTTGTTGATTGTATTTATGAGCAAGTCGCATCTGTTCTGCGCAGTGCAAATATTGAGTATGTGAAGTGGGATATGAATCGACAGCTTACCGACATTGGAAGTTATGGATTGCCCGTGGACAGGCAGGGCGAGTTGTATCATCGCTATGTGCTCGCAGTATATCAAATGCAGGATCGGTTGACAAAAGAATTTCCACACTTGCTTTTGGAGAATTGTTCGGGAGGCGGAGCACGTTTTGATCCGGGAATGCTGTATTTTAGCCCGCAGATTTGGTGCTCAGATGATACCGATGCAATTGAGCGGCTTGAGATACAGGAAGGAACAGCACTGATTTATCCATTGTCAACTATGGGGGCACATGTTTCAGACTGTCCAAATCATGCGGTAGGTCGTGTGACACCATTTGATACGCGCGGTATTGTGGCACTTGCGGGGACTTTTGGCTATGAGCTTGATGTGACCAAGATTCCACAGGAAGACCGAGACAAAATACCAGGACAGGTGGCAATGTATCATAAATATAATGATTTGGTGCGAGAAGGTGATTATTATCGTATCGCTTCGTATGCCCAAAATCACAAGTATGATTGCTGGCAGGTAGTGGGTGCCAATCAGAAGCAGTCCCTTGTCACTTTTGTGCAGGTATTGTCTAGGGTGAACTTTAAGTCCATACGAATTTGCTTAAAGGGATTAAATCCGGACATGCGCTATCGTGTCGTATTTGAGAACGATGACAATATTGCAGATAAAGTTTACACTGGCGATATGCTGATGAAAGCGGGACTGTTGGTGCCAGTTCTATGGGGAGATTTTCAGGCAAGACTGATATCGCTGACAAATCTAGAATAAAGTTATAGTTCAGTTTAGGATTTTGCATTATGCTGCAAAGTCTGTAAGAATGGATAGAGATTGAGAAGCATCAAGCTATCGCGAAGCGATTTTGCATGGCTTGATGCATGTAACAGGAAGCCGAAGGCTGAACTGTTACAGGATAAATTACAAGGAGTGATAAAAGATGGTGAAGGCTGTAAAGCTTGCGGATATAGCAGAGAAAGTGGGCGTCAGTGTCGTTACGGTATCAAAAGCTTTGTCGGGGCAAAAGGGCGTTAGCGAGGAGATGCGCACTAGAATCAAAGAGTTGGCAGATGAGATGGGGTATACGCCAATTCATGCAGTACAGACAGGGAGGACGCGGTCCTATACAATCGGTGTAATTACGTTTGAGACTTATTTTACTCGGTTTGCATCTTTTTACTGGAAAATGTATCAGGAATTTGCCACGCGCGCGGTAAAGAAAAATTGTTTTTCTATGCTGGAGGTTATCTCAAACTATGACGAAGAGAATCTAATGCTCCCAAAACTTATCACAGAAAACCAGAAAATTGATGGTATTGTGGTGATAGGAAAACCCAAACGGGATTATCTTAAAATGCTCTATTTAAATAAAAAAATACCAATGGTTTTTATGGACTTTTATGACGACGAAGATGTTGTGGATTGTGTTGTGTCTGCTGGTTTTAATGGCATGTACCGCATGACAGATTATCTGATTAAAAACGGGCATACGCGCATTGCCTATGTTGGAAGTTTAATGTTTACAGAGAGTATTACAGACCGATATTTTGGATATTGTAAGGCGCTGATGGAGAGCGGAATAGAGGTGCGACAAGACTGGATTATCAAGGATAGGGACTACAGTGACGGTGTTATTGGAATGGAGTACAGGCTGCTGCTTCCCAAAGAGATGCCGACAGCCTTTGTGTGCAACAATGATGTGACAGCCTATTCTCTAATTAAACAGTTAGAGGAGAAAGGCTATCGCATACCAGATGATATTTCCGTGGTAGGATATGATGATTACCTTTATGCGGAATATGGAGATTCTAAGATTACCACGTACATGGTTGACATGGGAGAAATGTCAAAGATTGCACTCTCGTGCATTATTCGACGCATTGAAAATATCTCTGTAAATGCCAGTGTGCATATTGTAAATGGTAAAATTATAGAACGTACAACAGTCAAGAAAATAAATTAGTCTATTACTGGTGTTTCTCTGCGGTAAGTGAGCGGGGTAACACCAGTTTTTTCTTTGAAGAGTCGGATAAAATGGTTTGTGTTTTCGATGCCGACTATTTGGCTAATCTCTACAATCTTTTCATCTGTGTTTAAGAGCAATTCTTTTGCTCTGTCAATCCGAATTTTATTTAGATATTGAATCGGAGTGTAATCGTAGTATTTTGAAAACTCACGACAAAGGCGAAACTTATTAATTTTATATTCGGCGGCAAGTTCATCGAGGGAGTAAGTTTCATAATACGCTATGTTAAACCGATGATGCATATCAGCAATATAAGAAGGAATATGGTAAGATCCTGTCTGTTCCACTGCACGCACAAGATAGAGCTGTGTAAAGAAACCTATTAGGTCTCGTGAGCGCAGTATACCGTGCAGCTCGTCATCGGTGTCATTCCTGAAAATTTGTTCTAAAGCAGCCAGAATATCAGAATATTTGTCAAGACGAAAGATAAAGTCTCCGAGATCTCTTATTTTTTTGTTATAGTAGGACAAGATATTCGCACTTACAAAACAGATGGTGTATTCCCAGATATTGTGTTGACAGATAAGTTTGTGGTTTTGGCGGCAGTCAATAATTGCCAGTGTCCCTTTTGTCAGATCATATCCGGCATTGATGCCATTGGCATTCTCACAGAAAAGCTTTCCAGCGCCCTTTGTTGTGTGGAGGATGCACAGCGCTTCAAGATTTGCCGCCTCATAGGAAAAAGGCGATGTGACAGATACACTTTTATGACAAAGTTCATAAGGGAGTGCATTACAGAAATCGTACTCTCGGCTGTATGCATTCTCAAAATAGTCTGACAAGGAAAAACGGTTGCTTGTCTCAGAAGCGATTAGACAACTAAAAAATTCGGTAGAAAATAGTTTTTGTAACATTTGACATTCTCCTTTGGCAAATATGGATTTGGCGAAATGTATATCTGCAGTGCAGAAAACAATTATTTATTAGAATTATTATATAATGAAAAAAAAATAAAATCAAGAAAAGAATATAAAAATAAATATAAGAATATAAAAGACATACTAATATTAAAAAAATCATAGAGAAGCTAAATAAAAACTTCTTTTTTAAGTAAAATTAAGCTAAAAACTATGAAGAAAATAGATAAAATAGATAAAAATATAAAAGTAAAATTGTAAAAATAGAGGAAATGACGGAAAACAACAATAAATGATAACAATATGCAATTATAAGTGGTGACTAAAATACAAACTTATTTTACACTAAAAACAAGTTAATCAACAGGTTAACAAAAACTAAAAACTAAAATTTTAAAGGGAGGTTTCATCTATGAAATTAAAGAGACTCATGGCACTTGGAATGGCTGCAATTATGACATTGTCTTTGACAGCGTGTGGTGGCAAATCTGACACACCGTCAAACAGTAGCTCTGCAACAGACAACAATGCATCTGCTGACAAGAATACAACAGCAGACAACAATGCATCTGCGGATAACAGCACACCGGCAGATAATGTAGGAGATACAGGGACAACAAGTGGACTTACATATGGTAGCGTTACACTTGGAGAAGACTATACGGACTTGACAGCATCTATCAAGTTTATCCACCACAAGACGGACCGAGAGCAGGATGGTTCAATGGCAAAGTACATTGAAGCATTCAATCAGGATTATCCCAACATCTCCGTTGAGACAGAAGGTATCACAGACTATGCTCAGACAGCGCTATTGAGACTTCCTACAGGAGCAGCGTGGGGCGATGTGATGTTTATCCCATCAATTGATATGGTTCAGCTTCCTGATTATTTTATTCCATATGGAACTGTGGAGGAGATGACAGAGTATATCAATTTTGCGGACCAATGGAAGTTTGAGGGCAATTGCTATGGTGTGGGATATATGGGAAATGCTCAAGGTATTCTTTACAATAAGAAAGTATTTGCGGATGCAGGCGTGACAGAGCTACCAAAGACACCGACAGAGTTTATCGCAACATTGCAGCAGATCAAGGACAACACAGACGCAATTCCACTCTATACAAATTATGCAGCAGGTTGGACAATGGGCGGACAGTGGGATGCTTATCTGGGTGCTATTACAACAGGCGATACGACTTGGTTGAACCAAAAGTTTGCGCATTCGGCAGAGCCGTTTAAGGACAATGGAGACGAGACTGGGGCGTATGCACTATATAAGATTCTCTATGATGCAGTGGCAAATGGACTTACAGAGGACGACTATACAACGACAGACTGGGAAGGCTGCAAAGGTATGATTAACAGAGGTGAGATTGGTACAATGGTACTTGGCTCATGGGCAATCGCTCAGATGAAGGAAGCAGATGCAAACGGCAGCGATATTGGATATATGCCATTCCCAATCTCAATTAATGGAAAACAGTATGCCACAGCAGGGCCTGATTACTGTTTTGGTATTAACAAAGAGAGTTCCGCGGACAATCAGGCGGCAGCAATGGTATTTGTTAAGTGGATGGTTGAGAAGTCAGGCTGGTGTGATAACGAAGGTGGATATCCAATCTCCAAGACTGCGCCTACCTCCTTTGTGTTTGATGGTGTGGAGGTTGTAAACAACGAGTCTGCTCCAGATGATGAGGCTGATTTGATGAACCAGATGAACGCAGAGTGTGAACTTAATTTCAACAATGGTGGAGACCGTAAAGTTCAAGAGATTGTTGAGGCAGCAGCGACAGGTTCTATGACATATGATGAGATTATGGCAAACTGGACAGAACTGTGGAACGATGCACAGTCTTCATTAGGCGTAGATGTCACAGAATAACCAACGAAATAGCTTTTTACGAATCAATCATTATACATTATGTAAAGTGGCTTGCAGGCGTTGGTCTGCAAGCCACGAATCCCAACAAGGGAATTTTCATGAGAAAAGGAGGGGATTGTAGTGACGAACACAAAAAAACCATTCAATTTCCAGAAATGGATAAAAAGCCGACAGGGACAACAGGCAATTATCATTGTATTGTTTTCTATTATTCCGTTAGCGCTGCTGTTTGTTTTTACATATTATCCGTTTGCTGAGATGTTTAAGTTCAGCTTTTATGACAGGAGCTATACACGTGTCAAGGGTTTTGTGGGGTTGGATAACTACGTGGATGTGTTTAAGAAAAAAGATTTGTTCCGCTCACTGTTCTTGTCAGTTTACTATATGGCTGGTGCAGTGTTCCAGTTAGCATTAGCACTTTATCTGGCAACAATATTTTGCTTTAAGATTAAAGGAGGAAACTTCTTTAAGGGCTGTATGTTCTTCCCATTTCTTATCAATGGTATTGCAATTGGATTTATTTTTAAGTTTTTCTACACAAGAGGATTTGTTTTGGATACAGTTCTTGGCTGGATGGGGTTCGACCTTGAAAGCCTTCCTTACTGGCTGAGAGACCAAAGCATTAACAATTGGTCTCTGGTTGCTACGAGCGTATGGAAATATTTTGGTCAGAACATGGTATTATTTATCGGTGCTATGATGTCTGTCGACGCTTCGCTCTATGAGGCAGCAGATCTGGATGGTGCTAATAAATGGCAACAGTTCAAATATATTATGCTTCCAAGCATTAAGACGATTGTTATGTTGAACCTAATTATGTCCATCACAGGTTCACTCAGTGCATTTGAGCCAGCATATGTTATTGCGTCAAAGGGTGCAAATGGCACAGCAACTTATTTTGTAAAGATGCATGAGGTAGCGCATACAAGCCAGAAGATTGGTCAGGCATCCGCAATGGCAGTTGTGCTTTTATTGATTATCTTTGCAGCGACAATTCTACAAAAACTTTTCTTCAAATATGTATTTAAGAGTGGAGAGGACGAGGATAAGAGCGCAGCGGCAAGGCGCGAGAGACAGATTGCAAAGTTAAATGCAAGGAAGGGGGCATAAGTATGACAGCATTTCAGGCTTTTAAGAAATATTTATGGATTTTTGTAAAATATTTTTCGGTAATATTTTTCTCATTCATCGCATTGCTTCCTATTGTTTCATGCGTGATTACTGCGCTGAAAACCAAGACAGAATATGAGAATACAAGTGTGATGACACCTCCGGAAAATTGGTTTAATTTTGAGAACTTTGTGACTGCATTTCGTGATGGCGGCATGGGCAGGGCTTTTCTGAATTCAGCACTCATTGTTATCTGTGTTGTGGTTGGCTCTGTGCTAATTGGTTCAATGATTGCCTATGTGCTGAATCGCTTTAAGTTTCCAGGTAATGGGCTAATCCGTAGTTTGTTCCTCTTTGCAACGCTCCTTCCGGGTATTGCAATGCAGGTTGCTACCTATCAGTTAATGTATCAGCTAAAATTTATTGATACCTTGTATGGCTATATTATCCTTAGTATGGGTACAGATGTTATTTCTATTTATGTATTTATACAGTTTTTTGAAAATATTTCGGTTTCACTTGATGAGTCGGCATATATGGATGGTGCAAATTACTTTACAATTTTCTACAGAATTTTGTTCCCATTACTCAAACCAGCAATTGTGACTTGCGCAATCTTAAAGGGTGTGGGTATCTACAATGAGTACTACAATGCAATGCTCTACTTGACAAAACCGGATTTGAAAACTGTTTCACTGGCACTTTATACGTTTACAGGACCGTTTGGCAATCAGTACAACTTAATCTGTGCAGGTGTTATTATGACACTTCTTCCAGCGCTGATTATTTTTATCGCGTTCCAAAATCAGATTTATTCTGGTTTGACAGCAGGTGCAGTCAAAGGCTAAATTATGTTTAATAATTATTAAAATATATTACTGCATCGTTTGTGCGGAAATAGAAAAGCGGTGCAGTATATTATTTTATAATTACTTATTTAGTAAAAGTAATGAAGTTAAATCATTTTTAAGTAAAAATAAACAAATACTTTCGGAATATTTCCTAATTGCAGTCTGACAGATTAATTGTTAAGATAAAATAAGGTTAAATATTTCCTGTTATTAGGAGGCTAAATATGGCTAACTCAGAAATGCGTTCCGAGGTGATGGCGCATCTTACAAAAGATATTATACCGTTTTGGAAAGGCTTAAGGGATAATGAGAACGGCGGTTACATAGGTTATCTTGGATTTAATTTGAAAGCGGATAAGAAAGCAGTCAAGGGTTGTATTCTCAACAGCCGTATTACCTGGTTTTTTGCAAACGCATATACACTTTTAAAGGAGGAAAGCCTTCTTGACGAGGCAAGACATGGTTTTGCATTTTTAAAAGATGTGTGTTGGGACAAGAAAAACGGCGGGGTATATTGGTCTGTCAATTATGACGGGACTCCTGCTGAAACACTGAAACATACCTACAATCAGGCATTTTCCATCTATGCACTGTCCTCCTACTACGAGGCGAGTGGAGACAAGGAGGCACTAAAGATGGCGTATCAGCTCTTTGATTTAATTGAGGGAAAGATGCGTGACGAGCTGGGGTATCTGGAAGCCTTTGATGCAGAATTTCATGAGATTGACAATGAAAAGCTTTCAGAGAATGGCGTGATGGCGTCAAAGACCATGAACACACTTTTGCATGTATTTGAAGCGTACACAGAGCTGTACAGAGTAGACCACAATGAGAAAGTCGCTGATAAAATTCGTTGGATGATGGATATTGTGGCAGAGAAAATTTATAATCCAAAACGGCATCGTCAGGAAGTATTTTTTGATGCGGCATGGAATTCTATTATAGACTTGCATTCGTATGGACATGATATTGAGACAGCATGGCTTGTGGATAGAGGCGTTGCGGTATTAAATGATAACACATATGAGAAAAAGATGTCCCCGATTACACAGGATTTGACAGATGAGATTTACAAGGTGGCATTTGACGGTTTTTCCCTTGCAAATGAGTGTGAGAGAGGCGTTGTCAACGAATGGCGTATCTGGTGGGTGCAGGCAGAGACTGTTGTGGGATTTTTAAATGGATATGAAAAGACAGGGCGTGCGGAGTACCTAGAAGCTGCCAAAAAAGTTTGGCAGTATATCAAGGAGCATCTGATTGACCAGCGTGCGAAGAATACAGCGGGTAGAGAATGGTACTGGCGGGTAGCGACAGACGGGACACCGGATGAGAGTAAGCCAATTGTGGAACCGTGGAAGTGTCCATATCATAATGGCAGAATGTGTTTTGAAGTGATTAGGAGATTAAGTGATGGCAAGTAAATTATTTGAGGAAAACAAGACAATGGTAATGAGGCGGTATGAGGAAGTTGTAAATCGCAAGAATGTAAAGAGCGATTTTTACAATGGTATTTATGACCGTTATGAATATCCGGTACTGACGCGTGACCATATTCCGCCTTTTTGGAAATTTGATATGAATCCCGAGACCAATCCATATTTTATGGAGCGACTTGGCGTAAATGCAGTGATGAACTCGGGCGCAATTGAATTGAATGATAAATTTTATCTTGTGGCGCGCGTTGAGGGAAACGACAGAAAGTCCTTTTTTGCAGTGGCAGAGAGTGATAATGGTATTGATGGATTTCGTTTTTGGGATTATCCAGTGTTGCTTGATGATGTCTGCCCAGAGGAGACCAATGTCTATGACATGCGCCTTACAAAACATGAAGACGGCTATATTTACGGTGTGTTCTGTTCTGAGAGTAAGGATACCAAAGTGAATGACTTGTCTGCGGCAGTGGCAGCAGCAGGGATTGTGCGCACAAAAGATTTAAAGACATGGGAGCGGCTTGAGAACTTAAAGACACTGCGTTCTCCACAACAGAGAAATGTTGTGTTGCACCCCGCGTTTGTAAACGGCAAGTATGCGTTTTATACCAGACCAATGGATGATTTTATTGATACAGGTAGTGGCGGCGGTGTTGGATTTGGATTTTGTGATGATATTACACATGCGGTGATTGACGAGGAGATAATTACCAGCAAAAGGAAATATCATACAATTACCGAGGCAAAAAATGGTGCTGGTGCGGTGCCAATTAAGACAGATAAGGGGTGGATACATATTGCGCATGGTGTGCGGAATACCGCGGCCGGATTGCGCTATGTAGTGTATGTATTTGCCACAGCGTTAGAGGACCCGGCAAAAGTAATTGCGGAGCCAGGAGGTTTTCTGATTGCACCGCTTGGGTCGGAGCGGGTCGGTGATGTGTCGAACGTTGTGTTCACAAACGGTGCGATTGCAAGGGAAAATGGAGACGTATATATCTACTATGCATCAAGTGATACAAGGTTGCATGTGGCAACAACGACAATTGACAAGCTTGTGGACTATGTGTTCAACACGCCAGAAGATCCATTGCGTTCTGTAAAATGTGTGGAGCAAAGATGTGCGTTTATTAAAAAGAATTTGGGATATATAAAGCAGTAATGTTTTAGGAGTAGGAGGACAGATAGATGTGTGCACAAAAGTATGGAATCGATTGTAGTAAGGGCGTTTTAAATAGAGGAAATCTTTATCGAATTGAGAGAGCGATGAAGAAAGCGATGCGCGGTGAAGAAGTTATCGTGGGATTTTTAGGCGGTTCCATCACACAGGGCTGTCTGTCCTCCACTCCTGAAACTTGCTATGCATATTTAGTGTATCGGTGGTGGTGCGAAACGTTTCCAGATGCAACAGTTACATATGTCAATGCAGGAATTGGCGGCACAACCTCACAGTTTGGCGTAGCGAGAGTAGACAGTGATTTGCTGTCAAAAGAAATTGATTTTACAGTGGTAGAATTCAGTGTAAATGACAAGGATAATGAACATTTCTTAGAGACTTATGAGGGATTAATACGAAAAATTTACAGTTATCGAACGAAGCCAGCAGTGCTAATTGTAAACAGTGTATATTATAGTGATGGAGAAAATGCACAGGCACAGCATGTTAAGATTGGCAAGACCTATGACTTGCCATGTGTTAGCATGAAACCGACATTGTATGAAAAAATATTAGATGGAACTTATACAAGCCGCGATGTGACCGAGGATGACCTCCACCCAAATGATAAGGGACATGGACTGATGGCGGAGGTTATTATCAGTTTCTTGGAGATGGTTTATGAGGAATTACAGTCGGGAAATGAGGCAAAAGACAATCATTTAGAAATACAGAAAATAATACCTGTGACCCCCAATGCCTACGAAAATTCTGTCAGGTATCAGAATAATAACAGTGAGAATGTCATGACAGAAAATGAGGGCTTTATGGCAGACAACCAGCCGCAGAATGATATTCGGGAGATTTTTCGGCGTGGTTGGACAGCAGACAAAAAGGGTGCACATATTGGTTTTAATATAGATGGAAGCTGTATTGGTGTACAGTATCGTAAATCCATACAAAAGCCTACTTGTGTAGCGCGGGCTGTGGTGGATAACGATGTAGATAATGCAGTGATTCTTGATGGAAATTTCGAGGAGACATGGGGCGACTGTCTCCAACTAGACACCATTGCAGAGCATTTGCCCTATGGCAGACATCATGTGGAGATTGAGTTGATTGAGACACATATGGACGACAAAGTGCCATTTTATCTTGTGTCAGTAATCGGTTCAGGATTATAAACTTTTAGAACAAAGCAGTAACAAGGAGGATTAAGAAATGAGCAAAGTAAAAATGATAAGTCCGGCAGTTCCAAACATGCCTTGGCAGGACAGAACAGAGGGAAAGACATCTGGCGTTGCGGATGCGCCCATCTGGAGATACAGTGAAAATCCAATTATTGGCAGAAATCCTGTAAAGGGCGTTGCGAGAATCTTTAACAGTGCAGTGATTCCTTATGAGGGTGCATTTATTGGTGTATTTCGCGGAGAACAGACAAACGGTGTTCCTTATATTTATCTAGGACGCAGTGACGATGCGATTCACTGGGATTTTGATGCAAACAAAATTCATTTTGTTGATGAGGCGGGAAATCCTTTTATGCCTGTGTATGCATATGACCCTCGCCTTGTAAAAGTAGAAGATGTATACTATATTATCTGGTGTCAAGATTTTTACGGCGCAGCAATTGGAATGGCAAAGACAACGGATTTTAAGACATTTACACGGATTGAGAATCCGTTTCTCCCATTTAATCGAAATGCAGTATTGTTTCCAAGAAAGATTAACGGCAATTTTACAATGTTAAGTCGTCCTTCTGACTCTGGTCATACACCATTTGGTGATATTTTTGTGAGTGAGAGCCCAGATTTGGTTTACTGGGGAAAGCATAGACATGTGATGGGCAAAGGAAATGAGTGGTGGCAATCCTTAAAGATTGGTGGCGGTGCAGCGCCAATTGAGACAAGTGAAGGGTGGTTATTGTTCTATCATGGTGTGACAGGTACTTGCAATGGATATGTATATTCAATTGGCGGTGCAATTCTGGATATTGACAATCCTTCTATTGTAAAATACCGTTGTGAGAATTTCTTACTGACGCCGGAGGAGTGGTATGAGGAGAGAGGATTTGTGCCAAATGTATGTTTTCCTTGCGCTACAATTCATGACTCAGAGACCGGCAGAATTGCTATCTACTATGGCGCAGCAGACAGTTATGTAGGGCTTGCATTTACAGAGATTGATGAAATTGTAGATTACATTAAAAATAACAGCAAAGTGACAACATCGGATACAGAAATTGGCAGAAGATAGTCTGTAGTATCAAGCAGGAAAAAGAACGCCGAACACGCGACGTTCTTTTTCTATGTGCATGGGCACCCAAAGGAATATTGTCAGAAAGCTGGCGGGTGCCCAGCGCGCGAGTAGGGAAATGTTTCTTTCCCTACTCGATTACATGGACAGAGAATAGGAGGTACAATTATGTTAAAGGAGAGATTACTTCAAGATATTTCGGAATTAAAGGTACACGGAAGAACGACGGCATGTCGCGCGCCGTTAACCTTGTTTTGGACTGCAAGCGGATTTGAATGCAATGTGACAGGTTCGGAGTTTTGGGTCGAGTTGGAGGTTTGTTTTGATGTGTTTGAGCCGTGGTTTAGCTACACAATCAATGGTGATTGGGTGGGTAGACAAATGTTGCAAAAGGGGAGATATTGGGTCCCACTATTTCGCGGTATGAGTCCAGAGCGTGTTAAGAACGTGCATTTTTTTAAAGATCTGCAGGCAATGAGCGATGATGGAAATTCCTATATTTCTATTCATGCATTTCGCTATGATGGGGAGTTTTACGCAGTTAAAGACAAAGAACTAAAAATTGAGTTTATTGGAGACAGTATCACTTCCGGTGAGGGGCTTATTGGTGCGCGCAAAGAGTGCGATTGGATACCAATGTTTTTTTCTGCAATCAAAAGTTATACCTATCAGACCGCACAAATACTGGATGCAGAATACCGCATTTTTTCCCAGAGTGGATGGGGGGTACACAATGCGTGGGATAATAATATACATGGAGCGATTCCAAAGTACTATAAAGAGATTTGTAGTTTGATGCCTGGAGCTAAAAATGAGACACTTGGAGGAAATCAGCCGCACGACTTTGCAAGTTGGCAGCCGGATTTTGTGGTGGTCAATCTGGGAACAAATGATGCTGCCTCTTTCGATCAGCCAGAGTGGGTTGACACACAGACTGGAAAATGCTACAAGATGCGCAGAACTGCAGAGGGGGATTATGATATAGAAGATATTAAAATATTTCAACAGGCAGTAAAAGGTTTTCTGGCATTAATTAGGGAGTGCAACCCCAAAGCGCATATAATCTGGTGTTATGGAATGCTTGGGATTTCGCTGCAACTTTATCTGTGTGAGGCAGTCTCTGCGTATATGCACGAGACAGGTGATCAGTTTGTTTCTTATTTGCAGCTTCCTGATACTACAAAAGAGAGCGTTGGTTCAAGAGAACATCCCGGGTTTTTATGCCATCAACAGGCTGCGGAAGTTTTGTCGAGGCATATAGCGCAGATGCGCTAAAAAAGAAGGAGAGAGTGGAATGAAAAAAATATTAGTAGGGATATGCGGTATCTTGCTTTGCGGATTTCTTATGGCATGTGGGATTACTACAACACCAGAAATCATTATGCCAGATCAGCCTATGGTGTCCTCTGTGGATACAGAGCAGAAAATAGCCACAGACAATAAGAACACAGATAGTACGCAGGCGCTAAGTGCTAAGAAACAGGACACACAACAAGAATATACTATCTATTTGATTACGATGGATTTGAGTGACAATTATTGGAAGTCTATTGATAATGGCTGTACTGATGCTGCCGCGCAATTTGGAAATATTCGTTATAAATGGACAGGACCAGACACGCATGATGATGTGCAGCAGAGTGCTTGCATTGACGCGGCGGTTGCAGATGGCGCAAATGCGATTTTGCTTGCGGCAAACAGCGCGGAAGGAGTCAACAGTAGCATACAAAAGGCGGCGGATGCTGGATGCAAGATTGTTTATGTGGATAGTGCCGCAAGTTATGACTGTGTGACAGTGCTTTCTACTGATAATGTAGCGGCGGGCAGGACAGCAGGTGAAACGATGAAAAATGTTTTGCAGGAACAAGGGATTACAAGCGGAACAATTGGCATTATGGGCGTGACAGCGGACACTGCCTCCTGCGTAGCAAGGGAGCAAGGATTTCGGGAAGCTTTTGAGGGTACGACGTTCACACTTTCCAATACTGTTTATATGCAGGATAATACGGAAAATGTAAAAAATGCTGTTGCAGAGGGGATTTCTCAGGAATATATAGGCTTTTTTGGAACAAATGAGGGCACGACCGCTGCAATTGGCACAGCACTACGAGAGAAAAATACACAGAGCATTGTAATTGGATTTGACACGTCAGATACTGTGTTAGAAATGGTTTCTGAGGGGGTTATTTATGCCACTATGAAACAAAATCCCGAAGTTATGGGACGTGATGGACTGAAAATTGCAGTGCAGGCACTAGAGGGTACATATACTGACACGAACACCAAAATAGATACAGGAGTTACGGTCATAACACAAGATGCAATGTAAGGAGGGGGTGCTATGCGATTTAAACAGAAAATGCTCACACTCTGTGTAGTACCACTCCTTTTGTTGACTGTTCTCTCGCTAGTAAGTGGTATGGCACAGTTTCGCTCTGGTATGTATGAGGAGACAGAAAGCAGGCTTAAATCTAGTGCACTTGCAGCAATGAACTTGTATGACAGTCAGGGATATGGAAACTATGCCATAAAAGAAGATGGAAATGTCTGGCGCGGTATGAATTTTAATATTTCCAAAGAGACATCTTTGGTCGATAGCTTAAAAGAACAAACAGAAGTTGACATTACGTTTTTTTTCCAAGATACTGCGGTGATGACTTCTATCTGCAATCAGAATGGTGCGCGCTGGATTGGCATGATGGCAGGTGAAAATATTAAAAAATATACATTGCATCAGGGAGCACAGCTTTGGTATCGCAATATTGATATTGATGGCGAAATGTGTCATGCCTATATTATACCAATTGTTCAACCGGGTGATGGTTCTGTGATTGGCGCACTGATGGCGTCGGTGTCAACACAGAATCTGGAAAGTAGAATCAAACGCTATATTGGTACAAGTGCGGCAGTATGCGTCGCAGTATTGATAGCGGTTGCCATAGTAATATTTTGTTATATTGGCAGCTTGACTAAGGTTATTCACAATGTACGGGAAGTTTTGTTAAAGGTTTCTGAGGGTGATTTGACAGATGGAAGACTTGCAGGAATACACAGACGAGATGAGTTCGGGGAACTGTCTTCGGGGACAGAAAAATTAAGAATCAAAATGGCACAGCTTATGGAAGAAATCCGCGTTGGGGTGGAGAAATTAACCCAGTCAGTGGAGCGGCTTAATGTGACGCTGGGCAAGAGTGTTGATTCTGCGAGAGAGATGAACAGAAGCGTCGAGGAAATTAATGTGACAGCAAACAATCAAAAACAGGGAACAGAGAGCGCGGAGAGTGATGTTGAGACTACGCGGCAGGCAATTGACCAAATGTTAAAGGAAATAGCGGATATCAGCGTACTGTCAGAACACATGGCGCAGCTATCCACGGCGAGTAAAGACATTTTGGATGAACTATTCAATAGCAGCAGGGAATCACAGGATACTGTGAAAAATATTAGCCAACAGGTGACAGACACAGATGATTCTGTTCAGCAGATTCGCAGCGTTACTGAGTATATTATCAATATTGCAGATGAGACAAATTTGCTTGCCCTAAATGCAAGTATTGAGGCAGCGCGAGCAGGGGAAGCAGGCAGAGGATTTGCAGTGGTTGCTACACAGATTCAGAAACTTGCAGAAGAGTCCAATAATTCTGTATCAAGGATCGAGGATAATATCCAGATGTTAGTCGAGAAGATAACGGGAATTGTCAGCGTGATGGGAACAGTCGGTGAGGCACTACAAAAACAAGAACAGAATGTAAATCAAACGAAGGATATTTTTGATAAAATCCATCAGGATGTTATGGAGATTACCTATCGTGAATCCAATATGCAATATAGTGTTTCAGGTATGAATCAGGCTAAAGATAATATGTCTCATATTATCACAGAGCTGTCCGAATCAGCGCGAAATAATGCAAATCTCTCAGAAAATGCTGCGGATATGACAACACAGATGATGCATGGGATGGAAGGACTCGAGGTATTAACTGTAGATTTGACAGAATTGGCAAATCGTCTGGATAGAAATCTGAAATCGTTTCGATTAGATTGACTTTATGGAGCAGAACCTCTACAATGGATTTATAAGGTAGTATGAAAAAGAAATGGAGGAAAATTGTATATGAGCGAAATTTTATTTATGGCACCCGTTTTTAAGCAGATGATTTGGGGCGGAAATAAGCTTGGCAGCAAATGGGGATATGCGATTCCAGGAGAGAATACCGGGGAATGTTGGGCAGTGAGTGCACATCCAAACGGGGATTGTACAATAAAGGAAGGTACTTTTGCCGGAAAGACATTGAGTCAGCTTTGGACAGAGGAACCACAACTTTTTGGTGACACAACTGGAGATCGGTTCCCACTATTAATTAAAATTATTGATGCCAATGACGATTTGAGCATTCAAGTACATCCAGATGACATATATGCTGGAAAAAATGAAAATGGCTCGTTTGGAAAAACAGAGTGCTGGTATATTCTTGATGCGCCGGAGGGAGCAACTCTTGTCATCGGCCATAATGCAAAGGATAAGGCGGAGCTTGAGGACATGATTCACAATGGCAGATGGGAGGAGTTTCTGCGAGAAGTTCCCGTTAAGAGAGGCGATTTCATTCAGATTGACCCAGGAACAGTTCATGCCATCAAAGGTGGTATTGAAATTTTGGAAACGCAGCAAAACTCTGATATCACATACCGCGTGTATGACTATGGACGCCTTCAAAATGGCAAGCCACGCGAGCTTCACATTGCAAAGAGCATTGATGTTATTACAGTTCCGGCAAAGTCCGTGGAGGAAAGTGTTATCAATATTTCCACAGATGCAAAAAATACAATGAATCAACTGATTTCGTGCAATTATTATCGCGTATGGAAGTTGGATGTAGACGGTAGTATAGAGGTTTCACAAGATTATCCATTTCTAATTATGAGTGTTGTGGAGGGAGAAGGACAGATTGATGGTCACTCTCTTAAAAAAGGTGATCATTTTATCTTGCCAAATGGTTTTGGCAAAGCGCAGCTACAGGGGAAGATGGAATTGATTGTCTCTACAGTGGCGTAATTTTGATATAAGAAATTGACAATTATCCCCATTAGCGATATACTGAATATACCGGCAAACAGCCGCTATTTTTACGGAACATATAAATATTAATGATGGAGGTTAAGATTTATGTTAGTATCAGCTACAGAAATGCTTAAAAAGGCAAAAGAAGGTCACTATGCAGTAGGTCAGTTCAACATTAATAACCTTGAGTGGACAAAGTGTATTTTACAGACAGCTCAAGAGTTAAACAGTCCTGTTATCCTCGGTGTGTCAGAGGGGGCTGGCAAATATATGACAGGATTCAATACCGTTTCAGCGATGGTTAAGGCAATGGATTCAGATCTCGGTATCACAGTTCCTGTAGCACTCCATTTGGATCATGGTACGTATGATGGATGCTACAAGTGCATTAAGGCAGGCTTTACATCAATTATGTTTGATGGTTCTCACTATGCAATTGAAGAAAATATTGCTAAGACAAAAGAACTTGTTGCAGTGGCACATCAGCTTGGTCTTTCAATTGAGGCAGAGGTTGGCGCAATCGGCGGTGAGGAAGACGGCGTCGTAGGTATGGGTGAGTGTGCAGATCCAGAAGAGTGCAAGCAGATTGCTGATTTGGGAGTGGACATGCTTGCAGCGGGCATTGGCAATATTCATGGTAAGTATCCTGAGAACTGGGCAGGATTGAGCTTTGAGACATTGGATGCAATTCAGCAGAAAACAGGTGTTATGCCATTGGTTCTCCACGGCGGTACAGGCATTCCTGAGGATATGATTAAGAAGGCAATTTCATTGGGCGTTGCAAAGATTAATGTAAATACAGAGTGTCAGCTTTACTTCCAAGAAGCTACCCGGAAGTATATTGAGGCAGGAAAAGACTTAGAAGGCAAGGGATTTGATCCTCGTAAACTTCTCGCACCGGGCTGCGAAGGAATTAAAGAAATCGTTCGGATTAAGATGAATTTGTTTGGCTCTGTTGGCAAGGCATAAATTGTACGAATAAGTATTGAGAAGAACACCTGATAGAAGGTTTTCAAAAAATGAAATTACTGCTGAATCCAGAAGAATTTGAAATTGATACTCTGAACGAGGAAAAAGAAAAAGGGGTCGCCTGTTGTAAAAAGCTGATTGAGCAATGGAACCCCCAACTGGAAACCGAAATGCTAGAAGCCTTTATACGTCTCTACTATGATGAAATGTATGGACAATGGGGACCTGATGATGAGGAAGAATATAAAGAATACTGGCCGGAAATAAAATCGCCTGCAGACCTTGTAAAGTACACAGGCACAGAGGTTGTACTTTATGTTCTGGAGGATGCCGTGTATGCTAGAAGCAAAACAGGCACTCCTCTGTACGAGTCACAAAAAGTTGATGTATGTGTAATATTGGGACTTAACTGTCCGTGAGACGAAGATCATGGCTGGGCTGCTGTTTTTATAGACGAAAAATTTATTAAGGTCGGCTGTGATATTGTTGATTGTGTCTGGCTAGATTGATTTCGTTTTCCATACGGCAAATACCATTAGCATTTTTAACTTGCAGTTTGTCAATCAAAACAAGTAATAAAAATTGAATATTTGCTGCCCATCACAGCACCATATAGAAACAGGAAATCAAGAAAAGATTTCCTGTTTTTTGGCGCCTATTTTAGAAGCCATAATTGCAAGAAATCTTATAACAATAAAACCAGAACAGGTATTTTTATTCTTTTTTGCGATTGAGTGCAGCCTCAATAAGCCCTTTAAACAGTGGATGTGGTCTGTTTGGTCTGCTCTTTAATTCAGGGTGCGCCTGTGTGGCGAGGAAAAATGGGTGTGATGGAATTTCTATCATTTCTACAATGCGTCCGTTAGGAGATAGTCCTGATAGAAGCATTCCTTTTTCTACAACAGCAGCGCGATAGTCATTATTGACTTCATAGCGGTGCCTGTGACGCTCGTGGATCACTTCATTGCCATAAAGTTTGTATGCCTTAGAGGAGGTATCAAGATGACATTCATAGGAGCCAAGCCTTAGAGTGCCGCCGATATCTTCGACACCATTCTGGTCAGGCATCAGTGCAATGACAGGATGGGTGGTGTTGGGATTGAGTTCTATGCTGTGCGCATCATTGTATCCAACAACGTCTCTGACAAATTCCACAATGGCAAGCTGCATACCAAGACAGAGTCCAAGGAATGGGATGTTTTTTTCACGTGCATAACGAATCGCATCAATCATGCCCTCAATACCACGCCCGCCAAATCCACCGGGAACCAAGATACCATCAACGTCTTTTAAAAGTTCTGATACATTTTCCTTGTTGACAAGTTCAGAATCCAACCATTTGATATTGACTGTAGCATGTTGTGGGATACCACCGTGTTTCAGAGCTTCGACAACACTGATATAAGCGTCATGGAGTTGTGTGTATTTTCCGACGAGAGCGATTGTAACCTCCTGTGTGGGGGATTTAAGATCATCTACCATTTTGGTCCAGTCTGTGAGATCTGGCTCTGGGCTGTCAAGGTGCAAACATTCGCAGGCAACTTCAGCGAGATGTTCTTTTTCCATAGCGAGCGGTACCTCATAGAGATATTCCACATCAAGATTTTGCAGTACGTGTGAGTTTGGCACATTGCAAAATAAGGCGATTTTATCTTTGATAGTCTGATCGAGAGGATGCTCACTGCGACATACAATAATATCAGGTTGAATGCCCATTCCTTGTAGTTCCTTTACACTTGCCTGTGTCGGTTTAGTTTTCATTTCTTGGGAGGCGCTTAGATAGGGAATGAGTGTCACATGAATTAAAATAGCATTCTCATGACCAACTTCATGTTGAAATTGTCTTATGGATTCTAGGAAAGGCTGGCTCTCAATATCACCGACAGTTCCGCCGACTTCAATGATAGCGATGCGCATATCAGGGTCTGTGAAGTTGCGGTAAAAACGGCTTTTAATCTCGTTGGTGATGTGTGGAATTACCTGCACTGTTCCGCCGCCATAATCTCCGCGGCGCTCTTTTTGGAGAACGGTCCAGTAGACTTTGCCTGTGGTTACATTAGAGTTTTTGTCCAAACTTTCGTCAATAAAACGCTCATAATGACCGAGATCCAAATCTGTCTCTGCACCATCATCAGTGACAAAGACTTCGCCATGTTGGATGGGGTTCATTGTACCGGGATCAATATTAATATAAGGATCAAACTTCTGCATAGTTACTTTATAGCCTCTAGCTTTGAGAAGTCGTCCAAGGGAGGCAGCGGTAATTCCTTTTCCAAGACCAGAAACGACACCGCCGGTTACAAATACATATTTAACTGGCATAATCTACCTATTCCTTTCCTCTGTGAATGTAATGACATTATAAATATTTTATTATTATACAACAGGGTCATAGTAAAAAGCAAGCGTTACATAAATTATGCAAAAGCGGCGTATGTTAATAAGGTATCTAGTGTCTTTGAAAATATGTTTTAGAAACTTTTCACAAAGAAATCACAAAGAATGTGTTGATTTATGCCCTTTGAGACCCTATAATTATAGTTGCGATTTATTTGTAACAGTTCAGCCTTCGGCTTTCTGTTACAAGCATCAAGCCATGTAATACCACTTCGCGATGTCTTGATGCATTTCTACCACTACGCAATTTTGCGGACTTTGCGGTAAATGCAAAGTCCTAGACTGAACTGTAACATTTGTTTACACAGGCATCACTTTACATCAGAAAAGATTCTGATGAGTATGACATAAATTTAGAAAGGATACTACAGGAAAATGGACAACAATCAAGTCAACAATTATGACAACAATTCCAGTCGAAATAATGGGGGATCCGGCAATGGCGGCAATGGCGGGAATAATAACAACAGTGGGAAGGACCCAAAGAAACAAAGTATCATTATTATGATTACAGCGGCAGTGTTGTCGTTGCTGTGCATCAGTTATTTTACGCGCGCCGTGACAGGTGCGACAACAGTTGAGATTTCATACAATAAGTTTATTGAGATGGTTGAGTCTGGAAAGATAGAATCGGTTAAAATAGAGTCCAGTCAGATTGAAATCAGACCTGTTTCAAGTGCGCAGGAGAAAGAAAATCCCACCAATTTGTTAGCGTCTGCCGTCAGAGTGACTTATATTACTGGCAAGGTAGAGGATGATGAGACACTTACACAGCGACTGTTAGATGCGGGAGTTGAGGTGCGCGGAACAGTGCCAGACGGCTCTGGTATTATTCTTTCCCTTCTATATTATATTGTGCCAATTCTTTTGATGTGGGGACTTTTGAGTCTTTTGTTCCGCAAGATGACTGGTGGTGGCGGTGCATTTAGCATGGGGAAGAGTACAGCAAAAGTTTATGTACAGAAGGAGACAGGTATCACATTCCGTGATGTCGCGGGTGAGGATGAAGCAAAAGAATCCTTGCAGGAAGTGGTGGATTTTTTGCATAATCCAGGCAGATATGTCAAAATTGGTGCGAAGTTACCAAAAGGTGCGCTGCTCGTAGGCCCTCCCGGTACAGGTAAGACTATGCTTGCAAAGGCAGTTGCAGGGGAGGCAAAAGTTCCGTTTTTTTCCTTGGCAGGATCAGATTTTATTGAATTGTATGTCGGCGTTGGCGCGTCTCGTGTGCGTGATTTATTTAAAGAGGCAGAGAAGAATGCACCTTGTATTATTTTTATCGACGAGATTGATGCTATCGGTAGAAGTCGTGATTCTAAATACGGCGGTGGAAATGAGGAGCGCGAACAGACATTAAATCAGTTGCTTTCTGAGATGGATGGATTTGATGGCAAGAAGGGAATTATTATTCTTGCAGCGACAAACAGACCGGAGATACTTGACAAGGCACTCTTAAGACCGGGGCGTTTTGATCGTCGGATTATTGTAGATAAGCCAGATTTGAAGGGGCGCGTCAATATTCTCAAGGTACATGCAAAAGATGTGTTGATGGATGAGACGGTGGATCTCGATGCGATAGCACTCGCGACAAGTGGGGCTGTGGGCGCTGACCTTGCCAATATGATTAATGAGGCAGCAATCAATGCTGTCAAGGAAGGCAGGGAGTTTGTGAGCCAAAAGGATTTGTTTAATGCGGTGGAAGTAGTGCTTGTCGGCAAGGAGAAGAAAGACCGCATTATGAGCAAGGAAGAACGCAAGATTGTCTCCTATCATGAAGTTGGTCATGCGCTGATTAGTGCGTTGCAGAAAAATTCTGAGCCAGTGCAGAAGATAACAATTGTACCGCGTACTATGGGCGCGCTTGGCTATGTCATGCATGTTCCAGAGGATGAAAAATATCTCAATTCGCAGAATGAACTGCATGATATGATTGTTGGTCTTTTAGGAGGACGTGCTGCGGAGGAGATTGTGTTTGACACTGTGACAACAGGTGCGTCAAATGATATTGAAAAGGCGACTAGTATTGCGCGCTCAATGATTACACGCTATGGTATGAGCAAAAAGTTTGGGTTGATGGGACTTGAGACCGTTGAGAGTCAATATCTGGATGGTAGAAGTTCCTTGAACTGTGCGGACAATACGGCAGCTGAGATTGATACCGAAGTGATGAATATGCTCAAAGAGTGCTATGAGGAGGCACTTGCAATGTTGCGTGAGAACCGTGAGGTGATGGATAAAATTGCTGTGCATCTAATTGAGAAAGAGACAATCACTGGAAAAGAGTTTATGAAAATTTATCGGGAAGCAAAGGGGCTGCCAGAACCAGAGGAAAAGATAGATGAAATCGCGGACAAGAATGCCTTGAATGAGAAATTTGAGGAGGAAAAGCACAAGGAGGAGGTACAGATACCAGCACAGAGCACATTTTCAGATAATGTGCAGCAGCCTGCATCTGCGGCACAACAGTCACAAAAACCGTGGACAATGCCGCCTGCATATGATTGGAATCCGGCAGCGAAGGAGCACAGACAGCAGATAGCAACATTGCAAAATCAAAATGTGCAGCCACAGAATCCGAGTGCACAGCTACAAAATACACAGTTCCAAAATGTAGCGACACAACCTCAAAAAGAAGATGCATCGCCATTACAGAATGCGCAGTCACAGAATCTGCCTATGTCACAGACCTCAAACACGCAGTCACAGATTTCTACAGAACAGCAGTACCAGCAACCAAATGCGGCATTGCCAGAGGATAATGGCAGTAATGGAGAGACATCACGTTTTGGTGCCCTGTGGGACAGAACAGTAAATGGCGACCGCAGCAGCAACAATCACAATAATGAGAATAGATGGTAAGATAAGATTGTAGATTTTTTGTATGCATTTCAAGCGGACATTGAAGGGAGTACACATTGATAAAAAACGTGTACTCCCTTTTTATGCGTAGACTTGTGCAGAGGAAATATGCCACTAACGACACGTGACCTATACAAAAAAATAAGCCGCTATGGCGGCATACTGGTCGTGCAGCAAGTAAAGGAGGAATAAGATATGCCAGATATTAAACAAAAATATGTCGAAGAATTTGATGTGAAAGAGGAACTTCATAAGCTTCCCAATAAGCCGGGTGTCTATATTATGCACGATGTAGAGGACACCATTTTGTATGTTGGAAAGGCAAAAAACCTACATAACCGAGTACGTTCATATTTTAAGGAAAATATAGGGCGCGGACCACAAATTGATAAGATGGTATCTTTAATTGCACGGTTTGAGTATATCGTTACTGACTCAGAACTAGAAGCACTTGTGTTGGAAAATAATTTAATTAAAGAATATTCGCCCAAATATAATACGTTGTTAAAGGATGATAAGACATATCCCTATATTAAAGTGACATTAGGAGAAGATTATCCGCGTGTTATGATTGTTCGGCAGATGAAAAAGGACAAAGCAAAGTATTTTGGACCGTTTACAAATGGAGGGGTGAAGGAGAGTATTGACTTAATCAACAAGTTGTATCAGTTGCGTACATGTAACAGAAAACTTCCAAAAGATTGCGGCAAGGAGCGTCCTTGCCTCAATTTTCATATTGGTCAGTGCTGTGCACCATGTCAAGGAAGTATTACAAAAGAAGAGTATTCACGGCGAATTGACAAGGCGATTGATTTTTTAAATGGAAAACAACAGCCAGTTCTCAAGGAATTAAAAGAAAAAATGCAACAGGCTTCAGAGAAGATGGATTTTGAGGAGGCAATCCGATATCGGGATTTGATTGACAGCGTAAAAAAAGTTAGCGAGACACAGAAAATGTCTGACAATGTGGGTGAGGATAAGGATATTATCGCGCTCGCAATTGATGGAAATGAAACCGTTGTGCAGGTATTTTTTCTGCGCAATGGCAAGTTGATTGGCAGGGAGCATTTTTATATGGCACAGGTTGAGGAACTCACAGCAGATAATATTCTGACAAACTTTGTCAAACAGTTTTATTCAGGAACGCCATTTATTCCGCGAGAGATTATATTACAGGAGCCAATTGAGGATATGGAGTTGGTGGAACGATGGCTGACAAATAGAAAGGGAACAAGGGTTTATCTAAAAGTTCCTCAAAAGGGTTCTAAGGAACGGCTGGTAGATTTGGCAGCAAGAAATGCCCAGCTTATATTAAGTCAGGATAGAGAGCGTATTAAGCGCGAGGAGGGTAGAACAATTGGCGCAGTAAAGGAGATTGAGGATCTTTTGGGTATTCGTCCGCTAACACGTATGGAGGCATTTGATATTTCTAATACCAGTGGTTTTGTTAATGTAGGTTCTATGGTTGTGTATGAGAAAGGCAAACCCAAACGCAGCGATTATCGTAAATTTCGCATGAAAACGGTTACTGGTCCAGATGATTATGCTTGTATGTATGAAGTTCTAACACGACGTTTTCAACATGGAATTGACGAGCGTGAAGAAATGATGCTTGATGAGAATAATATTGGAGAAAATTTTGGAAGCTTTACGAAATTTCCAGATTTGCTTTTGATGGATGGCGGACGCGGACAAGTCAACATCGCTTTGCAAGTGTTGGACGAACTTGGAATTAATATTCCAGTGTGTGGTATGGTAAAAGATGACAACCATCATACAAGAGGATTGTATTTCAATAACATGGAACTTCCGATTGATACGCGCAGCGAAGGGTTTAAGTTAATTACGCGTATACAGGATGAAGCGCACCGTTTTGCAATTACGTATCATCGTTCGCTTCGGAGCAAAGCACAAGTGCACTCCGTGCTTGACGAAATACCAGGAGTGGGACCTAGCCGTCGAAAGGCGTTAATGAAGTATTTTAAATCTATTGAGGAACTACGTGCCGCAGATGCCGCCAAGATTTCGGAGGTGCCGGGAATTTCAGCAAATGTTGCACAGGAAATTTATCAGTTTTTTCAAACGAAATAAAATTTTTCTGTTTAAGGATTTTTTAAGATTTCTTTCCTTACAAAGATATATCTTGTCAAGTATTTTGCTGTGGTCGTAGTAGGCGCGACTGTAGGGGTTGTAATAAGTATCCCAGTCGGCAAAGGCATGATGGAAAGTGTCAGCAAAAATATGGTGTTGGGAGACAGCGCAAATTCGATTGGCATTAATCTGATTTGTAGTATTGTGGTGGTACTGTTTGTGACAGAAATGTGTGTTTTATTTACTGCAAAACTAAAGAAAGTTTCTGTGATTGAGGCGGTACTTGAAGAATGAAGCAGCCTTTTCAAAAAAGACGATAAAGGAAAACAATCTGGAAATTGGAGATATAATAATTTTTCTATACAGATAAAAAAGTCTTTGAACAGTTGGATTTTCGGATAATAGCCGGAGAGAAGGTAAGAATCTGTGGAGAAAATGGTAGAGGAAAGACAACTCTGATACAAATTCTTGGTACTTTGCTGGAGAGTCATAATGGCAGATTGATGATATCTGAACAGGATTTTCGAGAGATTGACAAGAAAAGTTGGCGCAGTCTTATTTCCTATGTATTGATCTGTAACAAGGAATTGTTAATAAATAATTTGTATAAATAACTATTTGTGCCATTATTTATACATTGTTTTTGCTTGTATAAATACCACAAATAGTATATCAGATTTTTGAGGCTATATCTAAAAATTTTAAAGTAATAAGAGGTTTGAAATTCTGTGCGTTATTGTGTATAATAGAAATACACAACTTTTTGTAAAAATACAGACTATAATTTGAGTGCTTACTGGAAAGTTAGAGGGATTATTATGGTGAAGCAAATTGTAAGAGATACTTTTTTCTTGAATCAAAAATCAGAACTTGCAACAAGAGAGGATGCGCAAGTGGTTACGGATTTGCTTGATACTCTGAAAGCAAATCAGGCTCGATGCGCTGGAATGGCAGCCAATATGATTGGTGTGCGAAAACGAATTATTGTGGTAAATATGGGGTTTATGAATGTACCAATGATAAATCCCGTAATTACGAAAAAATCAGGCGTATACGAAGTTGAGGAAGGCTGTTTGTCTTTGGATGGAGTGCGGGCAACAACGCGGTATCAAGAGATTGCGGTGGAGTTTTTTGATGCTGAATGGAAAAAGCAAAAGCAGAACTATTCCGGTTGGATTGCACAGATTATACAACATGAGTGTGACCATTTGGAAGGCATTATCATATGAAAAGAGGGAAGAAATGGAAGAATATAAATTTTATGGCTGGGAGCAGGCAGACACGCCGGCGGTGACAGACCAATATGCAGGGATAAAAACACCAATAGACTTATATAATGCGCTGTCAAAGATTTGGTGTGCGGATACCTGTGCACCAAGAATGCGTGTGAACTGGACACCGGAGAATAAAACACTCGGACAGTGCTCCATTACAGCATTTCTGGCACAGGATATTTTTGGTGGAAAAGTGTATGGAATCCTAAGACCTGATGGAAATTATCACTGTTATAATGTTGCTGGTGGCCGTTGTTTTGATTTGACCAGTGAGCAGTTTGGCGACGAAATTCTGAACTATGAAGATAATCCCGAGCAATCGCGTGAAGTACATTTTGCAAAGGAGGAGAAACGTCAACGATATGAGTATTTAAAGAAAATGCTTCTCCTGATGGAACCGTGACAAAAATTGCTTTGTGCGTTCTTCCTTTGGATTTTCTATGACATCTTTGGGCGCTCCTTGTTCCAAAATAGTTCCATCGTCCATAAAAATAACAGAATCCGCGACATCTCGCGCAAATGCCATTTCATGTGTGACAATAATCATGGTGGTTTCTTTGGCTGCAAGCTCTTGAATCACATGCAATACTTCACCGGTTAATTCTGGGTCAAGCGCAGAAGTTGGTTCATCAAAACACAAAATATCAGGGGTGAGCGCCAGTGCACGTGCAATAGCAACACGCTGGCATTGACCGCCTGAAAGTTGGTGTGGATAGTTTCCCATGCGGTCGGCAAGCCCCATTTGATTTAGTAGTTCTTTTGCTTGCAGTTCAATTTGGAGTAGTCTTTCTTTTTTGTGTGCTTTGTAGTCAGGTGCTTCTTTTGCAAGCAACTGTCCTGCCAACATAACATTTTGTAGCGCAGTGTATTGCGGAAATAGATTGAATGATTGAAATACAAGACCAAAATGCAAGCGCTTTCGGCGAATTTCACTTTCCTTTCCTGTGGATGGGTCGTCAGAATCAAAAAGAGTTTCTCCGTTTACGCGAATAACGCCACTGTCAGGTTTTTCTAAAAAGTTTAAACAGCGCAGAAGCGTTGTCTTACCGCTTCCAGAGGAGCCAATAATGGATACTGTCTGTCCTTTTTCCATCGAGAAGCTAATGTCCTTTAATACTTGTGTCTTTTCAAATGTTTTCTGAATGTGTTGTACTTCTAAGACAGCCATGTCAATTTCCCCCTATTTAAAGTAATCTAGCCGTTTTTCAAGATATCCCAAAAGCGTAGTGAGAATACCATTCCAAATCAGATAGTAGACCGCGGTAAAAAACAGTGGCCAGATTGCGCCAGAAATTCCCTGTGAGCCTTTTAGAAAAGACTGTCCTGCCCAGATTATCTCCTGCAAGGCGATAATGCGAGCAAGGGAAGTATCCTTTACCAATGTAATAATTTCATTGGACATTGGCGGAACAATTCGTTTTATCATCTGAAGCAGCTTAATTTTTACAAAAATCTGTCTTTTGGTCATGCCAAGCACAAGTCCGGCTTCTGTTTGACCGACAGGAATAGACTGGATGCCACCACGATAAATTTCAGAAAAATAACATGCATAGTTTAAAATAAAGGAAAAGCTTGCCGCCAGAAAACGGCCGCTTTCCCCACCACCCCAGATAGGGTTGTGCAATACCAGACCCGGGAAATAGTAAATAATTAGCAATTGAATCATAAGTGGCGTTCCTCGTATAATCCACACAACAAATCTTGCGAGATATTTTATGGGTCTAAAATGGGACATAGAGCCAAACGCAATGACCAGACCAAGCGGAAATGCGCCAATAAGCGTGACAAAAAACAGTTTTAAGGTTTGTAGGAAACCAATATTTAATGAGCGAATTACAATTGGAAATTGTTCGATAATCAGTTGCATAGAAATCTTCTGTTTATCTCCTTGTTTTCTTTTGATTATTGTTCAATCAGTGCAGCTTGGACACCATATTTTTCTGCGATTGTAAGCATACTTCCATCTTGATAACTTGTGACAAAAAAGTCGTTTAATGCAGTTGCAAGGTCAGAACCTTTTCTAAAACCGACACCGTATTTCTCATCATTTAATCCAACTGTATATGTAAGATTTGCATATCCTGTGCCTTCTCCCACCATAGCAGCCGCCATAAGAGAATCAATAATAGCAGCGTCAGAAGTTCCTGCTGCAACTTCCATCAAAGCATCTGCCTGCGCTGTGACAGGTGTGTGTTCAAGTTCGAGTGCAATGGCTTGCGCTTCCCCTGCGCTGCCTGCCTCAACGGCAAAGTTGACTTCTGGAATGTTGTCTTTGTCTTGGAAGCTATCAGCTTTATCAACAGGTACTACAATTACTTGTGCATTGTTGCAATAAGCATTGGAACATTCCATAGCACTTGTGACTTCTGATGTAAGAGTCATGCCATTCCACACACAATCAATTGTTTTGCCTTCTAGTTCCATAATCTTGTTGTCCCAGTCAATTTCAACAAACTCGGCAGATACATTAAGACTTTCTGCAAAAGCTTTTGCCATATCTGCATCAAAACCAATCCATTCGCCATTTTCGTCTTTGTAGTCCATCGGCTCAAAATCTGTGATTCCAACAACCAAAGTGCCTTTGTTTTTAACATAGTCAAGATCGGATGTAGTATTTTGTGCGTCTGTGGAATTAGAAGCAGTATTGGAAGCTTGTGTAGAAGTGGAGTTTTCTGCTTCTGTGTTTTGCGCGGCATCTGTTGGTGTGTTGTTGTTTTCTTGTGCTGGTGTGGAATTGTCCGTGGATGGTGCAGGTGTGTTGCTGCATCCTGCAAGTGCTGCGGATAACATAAGTGCTGTGGTTAGCGCCATCGCCTTTGTAATCATATTTTTCATAATACTCCTCCATTTAAAATAAGAATAGATTTTTGGATAGTAAAATCTTTGATTTCACGTTATCATGTTATCAGTTTACCGTATTAAAGTCAATAGGGCATATATTATTTTTGTTAATAATTGATTTGACACATTTTTTCCTGTATAATGAAAGAAACAATTACAAGAGTATGAAAACTTCTTAGAACTTTGCATTTACTGCAAACGATGGCTTTATGAGTCATATAAAATTATATAGTGGTAAGAGTACATCAAGTTACGGAGAGTGGTTTTGTATGATTTGATGTTTGTAACAGGAAGTTGAAGGTTCATTTTTAATAGTAAGAAGGATGCATATGCAAAAGAATGAGAGGACAATTGACCCACACCTTTTGCGGGCGATTGTAAGAACAACTGGCAGGGTTCCATTAATTCCGTATGATTTAAAAAAAATCAAGGAATTGGCGATTTATGAGCGGTGTAGAATGCCCAGTTATGAAACAATATCTTTTTTTCGTTTTAAAGAGCATGATTTTTCTGTACTTGGAGAGATGGAAAATTTGCATACGTTAAGAATGTATACATACAATCCGTTAATTATTGCAGATTTTTCTTTTTTAAAAAAGTGTAGAAAAATGAAAAAGTTGGATTTGGCGCAGACCAATTTTACAGACTGTGCGCTGTTATCTTATCTTCCAGAATTAGTCTATGTTCATCTTCCAGAAGAGAAAAACCTTATCAATAAGCACGTTTTAGATACCATTCATGCAAAAATCGAATTTGATGAGGAGGAAATTCATGATTATCCAATTGTGGAAATTGTGGAGCAAATAAAGGAGAAGACGAAAAGACCAGCATATGCCTTGGCATTGCGAAAAGGTATTGTGCCAGATTTGTTTGACAGCAAATTTGGCGGTCTGCCATATTGGAATCCGAAAATGGCGTATCCATTGGATAGGACAGGGCAAAAGATGACGATGATAGCGCAGATTAACTTTGATAGGGCGACAGTGGATGAAAGACTGCCGCAACAGGGAATATTGCAGTTTTTTATCGCTTTAGATGACGAAGAAGATTTGTATGGATATGATGGAGAAGTGCCGGATAGACAAGAAATGTTCCGCGTTGTGTATCATGAGGCAGTGGATTACGGTATTACAAAAGAGCAAGTTTTAAAGTTAGAGATTCCCATTTGTACAGATCCAGAACTTAGACAATGTTCACCTGTCTGGAATGAAATTGGCTTTGATTTTGTGCCGCAAGAGGTCTATCTATATCCTGATGATAAGCACATTGTAGATCCATTACGGGAAGCGGAAATTGCCTTGATAGGAAAAGACGTTAGAGAACGATATTTTTTTAACAGGGAAGAAGTGGATTATTTTTACCGCAAATTGTCCTATTTTGGAAGTCATATGTTAGGGTATCCGCTTCGTCTTCTTTTTACCCCTCAAAAGATTGTTAATAAAATAGAGAAATATGATACAGTATTGTTGCAGATTCATCAGGAAATCAAGGAGCAAGCAGACCGTGTGCTCTGGTCCCACAGTGGTGCTATTCAATTTTTTATGAATAGCGAGGCACTTGCGCGGCGAGATTTTAGCAAAGTATTGTATTACTGGGGGTGTGTAAATAAGGAGAAGTACCCAAAATAAGTAATACAGATTGCAAGGGATATTTTTGTGAGATTTAAGAGAAGATGAATTTGCAGATTGATAAGAAGATGTATGGAAATAACATGGATAGATTGCGTAGAATATTTTCATACAGTTTCTAAGAAAGGGGATAGTTTTATGCAACAGGAGAAGAGAACTGTTGATCCATATCTTATGGGGGCAATTGTAAGAAGTAATGGAAAAATCCCATATGTGCTGTATGATATAAAGAAGATAAAGACGCTAACGCTGACAGAGGAAACGATAGGGTCATATTCTGATATGTTTCAGATAAAAGAGCATGATTTTTCAATTGTTGAAGAGATGGAAAATCTACATACTTTAATCGTTAATACGCGAAAGCCACTTATTATAGAAAATTATTCTTTTCTTGCAAAGTGCATAAAATTAAAAAAATTGGATTTGGTACAGACAAATTTTACGGACTGTGCACCTTTGGCACAGCTTACTGCACTTGCTTATATTCGGTTGCCAGAAAAGCATCGTCTTGTCAATACACAGGTTTTGGATACGCTTTGCGCAGAGATTGAATTTGACGAGACGACAACCTATGATTATCCAATAGAAGAGATTGCGAAATATATCAAAGAGCAGACCAAGACAATGGCATATGCGTTGACCTTGCAGAAAGATATTGCACCAGATTTGTTTGACAGTAAGTTTGGCGGTTTGCCGTATTGGAATCTGAAAATGGCATATCCAGAGGACAAGACAGGTCAAAAAATGATATTTCTTGCGCAGATTAATTTTGACAGAGCAACAGTGGATAAGCGTCTGCCGCAGCAGGGAATGCTACAATTTTTTATTGCGCTTGATGATTGTGAGGGTACTTATGGCTATGACGGTGACACGCCGGATTGTCAGGAAATGTTTCGTGTGGTATACCATGAAACAGTGGATTACTCTATCACAGAGAAACAAATTTTAGCGTTGGATATTCCGGTGTCAACGGATCCAGAAATTGAAGAGTTTACCCCTGTCTGGAAGCCATTTCGGGTTGAAATTACACCAAAGGAAGTTTATATGAGTACCACTGACAAGCGCTTTGACAAGCTGTTTCGGAGTGCAGTAAAGGCGTTAAAGGGGAAAACTATTGGGAAAAAGAGTGCATATGATGTTTTGACCAATGAAGATTATTGGGCTCTAAATAACGAGTTGTCATACTATGGGCATAATATGTTAGGCTACCCATTTTTTGTACAGTCTGATCCAAGAAAAAAAGCAAAGTATTACGATACGGTATTGTTACAGATTCATTCGGAGATGACAGATGACGAGGAGCTTGTGTGTTGGGCAGATGGCGGCGTAGCCAATTTCTTTATCAATAGTGAGGCGCTTGCACAGCGAGATTTTAGTAAGATATTTTATTGTTGGGATTGTGATTAAATAAAAAATAACCCCTGCCCCAGCTTACGAAAAAAATCAATATAAGATATAATGAATTTCAGTGCGATACATAGAAAGTGTGTCGTACTGAAATTTTTTATGCACAGACTGGTGCAGAAGAAATAAACCGCTAAGGTGGCACACCGATCACACAAAGAGGGAAAGTAATTTTCCCTTCTCGAGTGCACATGGGCGTTCAAATGAAATATGTCAGCAAGGCGACGGACGCTCCTCGGGCGAGTAGAGAAGATAAGACTTTCCTGCTTGATTGCGCACGAGTGTGGGAAGTAGGAGGAATTTTGATGAGGAGAAAGAAATATTTATTTTTCTGGCTATTATTAGGTGTAATAACAATGAGCATGCTTTTTGGTTGTGCTTCGCAAAATAGTGTAGTCTCGTCAGAAACAGTTGTTAGTAGTAAAGAGCGCGAGGAGGTTATTATTGCGATATCTACAGAGCCGTCTACATTAGATCCCTGTCAAGGTTGGGGGCATGGCAATACTCCACTAATACAAAGTACACTTATAAAATATAATGAGGAAATGTATTTTGAGAAGGATTTGGCAGTTGATTACAGTCTTGATAAAACAGGGTTGGTGTGGACATTTAAGCTGCGCGATGATGCGCGTTTTACAGACGGAAAAGCAGTTACGGCGGAGGATGTGGTATTTACTTTTGAGACAGCGAAGGCTGCGCAAGCTTCGATAGACTTGACTTTTCTGGAAAAAGTGGAGGCAAGAAATGACACAACTGTCACTTTTTTACTGTCAAAGCCAACTTCTGTATTTCTCAATACAATTGCATCGGTGGGGATTATTCCAAAACATGCATATGGCACAGATTATGGAGTTAATCCGGTTGGTTCTGGACCGTGGAAGTTTGTTCAGTGGAATCCACAGGAGCAGTTAATTTTGGAGGCGAATGAGGATTATTATGGAACAATTCCTTCTATTAAAAAAGTAACGATTGTTTTTATGACAGAGGAGGCTGCCTTTGGGGCAGTGCAGGCGGGGCAAGTTGACATCGCATTGACGGCGGCGACGCTTGCAGATAAAGAGATTGCGGGTTATCATCTGGCGCGTGTCACTTCTGTGGACAATCGCGGCTTTACGCTGCCAATATTGCCCAATGAAGGAAACGTTACGGAAGGCGGATATCCGATTGGCAATAATGTGACTTGCAATTTGGAAATCCGTCAGGCGATTGCCTATGCAATAGATCGAGAATTGATTGCCAAAGTGGCACTAAATGGTTTTGGGACACCTTGCTATTCCGAGAATGATGGAATGCCTTGGAATAATTCCGCAGTACTGATTGAGGCAGATGTTGATTATGCAAAGAAATTGCTTGCGGATGCAGGTTGGGTGGATTCTGATGGAGATGGTATTGTGGAAAAGGAGGGAATTAAGGCGGAGTTTACTGTTTTGTACCCAAGTGGTGATTCTGTCCGCCAAGCAGTGGCAATGGCGACTGCAGAGCAGGTAAAACAAATTGGCATTCATATTATAGTGGAAGGAACGAGTTGGGATGATTTATCTAAACGTATGTTCTCTAATGGCGTTATGATGGGATGGGGCGCAGCAAATCCTTATGAAAGTTACTGTCTGTATTACAGCAAAGGTGCATTTCAGGAGGATTTTTACAATCCAGAAGGGTATCAATTACAGAAAACGGACGCCTATTTGTCCGCAGCTATGGAAGCACTGACAACAGAGAAAGCGTATGAATATTGGCGGCTTGCACAATGGAATGGTGAAACAGGTACCTGTATGAAGGGGATTTGCCCGTGGGTGTGGATTGTCAATGTGGACCATTTATATTATGTGCGTGACGGGCTTGATATTGGAAGACAGCAGCTTCACCCACATGGTGCTTCTATGCCGTTGCTGCAAAATCTGCATACATGGCGGTGGATGTGATATGGATGTCAGAAAAGCGGCAAATTGGCGTAAAGGGAATAAGACAGTTGTGTCAGAAATAAAGGTAGAATTTGTATAACAGTTGGAAAAATAGGGCACTTGTGTCAGAAATGAGGTGCAACGACGTGAAAAATACGGTTAAGCAGATTGTTTTATTATTCTTAAAAAACAGTATACGAATGTTATCCCTACTCTTTGCAGTTAGCATTATCTCGTTTGCGTTGGTGAGTGTTTCCCCAATCGATCCAGTACAGCAGTACATTATGGGAATTGGACCTGTCTCAGAAGAACAGCGCGCTGAGATTGAGGCGTATTGGGGGCTTGATAGACCGCCAGTTGCGCGTTATATTCGCTGGTTGTCCGCCTTGTTTCGCGGAGATTTTGGCACCTCGTTATTGTATCGCAGACCTGTGACTGAAATTATTTTAGAGCGCTTTCAAAATTCGCTTGTTCTAATGCTGTGCGCGTGGGGAGTCTCAGGAATCATTGGGTTTTCGTTGGGCTGCGTTATGGGCATGAATCAGGGAAAATGGCAGGATAGGTTGTTCCGAAAGTTATGCTATTTTCTGAGCAGTGTGCCAACTTTTTGGCTGGGGCTTGTATTTTTGTTGCTTTTTTCTGTAAGATTAGGTTGGTTTCCAGTTGGATTTTCGACGCCAATCGGAATGCGCAACAGTGAAGTGCGTATATGGCAGCGTTTGCATCATTTAGCATTACCAGCATTCACATTGAGTTTAATGTCTTTTTCCGACATTGCGCTTCATACAAGGCAGAAGATGATTGATGTAATGAATAGTGCATATGTTTTATTTGCGCGTGCGCGCGGGGAGTTTGGATGGACATTGTTTGTTCGTCATGGATTGCGCAATACGCTTTTGCCAGCGCTAACATTGCAGTTTGCTTCATTTGCAGAGCTTTTTGGTGGTTCGGTGCTTGCAGAGAATGTATTTTCGTATCCGGGGCTTGGCTCTGCGGTCTCCGCGGCAGGACTTCATTCTGATGTGCCACTTTTGTTGGGGATCACACTGTTTTCGACTCTGTTCGTCTGCATAGGAAATATGACAGCCAATCTGTTGTATGGTGTTATTGATCCCAAAATTAGGGAGGCGCAGTCATGAAAAAGTTAAGACAATGGTTATTTCATTGGCAGCAATGGAAAACACCATTGCTGCCAATGAAACGTTTGAATGTACGAACAAAAGCCTTTGCGCTGACAGTGATTTTGTTTTCTCTAATTGTGACAATTTATGGAGTTGGTATATTGATTCCACAAAAGGCAGTTGCGACAGACTTTGCCCATGCGAAACAACCTCCATCGTGGCAGCATTTGTTTGGTACAGACAATCTGGGACGTGACATTTTAGTGCGCACTTTAAAAGGGATGTCAGTCAGCGTGACAATAGGCATTGTGGCTTCATGCATTAGTGCAGTGATTGGAATTTTGATTGGCATTGCGGCAGCGGTGGGTTCCCGCTTTTGGGACAGTGTGATAAATTGGCTGATTGATTTGATAATGGGGATTCCACACACGGTTTTTATTATATTGATTTCTTTTGCTTTGGGAAGAGGACTTAAAGGGCTGTTGGCTGGTATTGCGGCAACACACTGGGCAAGCCTTGCAAGGCTGATACGAGGAGAGGTGCTGCAACTGCGCAATCAGCATTATATCACGGTGTCGCGTCGTCTGGGGAAGTCAGGTAGCTGGATTTTGATCCATCATATGCTACCGCATCTAGTGCCACAGTTTTTGGTAGGGTTGATTTTAATGTTTCCTCATGCCATATTGCATGAGGCGTCTATCTCTTTTTTGGGGTATGGATTACCACCGGAACAACCAGCAGTCGGTATTATACTGGCGGAGAGTATGACCTATCTATCCGCTGGAATGTGGTGGATGGCGGTGTTTCCCGGGCTAGTTTTAGTGCTGATAGTTTGGCTAATTGACCAACTAGGAGAAAATCTGCGCAGGGTGATTGACCCATTTCACGCGCAGGAGTAGAAGATTAAAAAATGTTTCATAGAGGTGTTTATGGATAACAAACAAAATCCTCCAATTTTGGAGGTCGATAATCTATCCATTTCTTTTCAAATGTACGATGGTAGATTTGATCAAAAGGCGCTGCAAATTATTTCTGAGTTGAATATAAAAATATACGCAGGAGAGATTCTAGCAATTGCTGGCTCATCTGGCTCGGGAAAAAGCCTGCTTGCCTCAGCGATTTTGGGGATTTTGCCAAACAATGCGACTGTCACTGGAAAGATGTGCTATAATGGTCAAATGTTGACTCCCAAATTACAGAAACGTTTAAGGGGAACTGAGATTGCGCTGGTACCACAGTCTGTAGATTTTCTTGACCCATTAATGCAGGTAGGAACACAGGCAGACGGGCATAAAAAGCCATTTCCTACACAGAAAAGACGCAGGTTCTTTCAGCGGTTTGGTTTGCCTAGTGGAATAGAGAAATGTTATCCCTTTCAACTTTCCGGTGGCATGGCGCGGCGCGTTTTGGTCTCCACAGCGCTGATTGCAGATGCACAATTGATTATTGCTGACGAGCCGACACCGGGTATGGGTCTAGAACAGGCATTGGATACATTGAAAATGTTTCGAGAGATGGCAGATGACAAGAAAGCAGTAATTTTAATTACGCATGATATTGATCTTGCATTTGCAGTTGCAGACAGAATCGCAGTTTTTTATGCTGGAACGATTGTGGAAACTGCAAATGCCCATGACTTTCAGATAGGGCCAGTCGCGTTGCGTCATCCATATAGTAAAGCACTTTGGCGCGCGTTGCCGCAAAATGAGTTTGAGTCGATAGCAGGAGTGCAGCCCTATGCTGGAAATTTACCGAAGGGATGTTTGTTTGCGCCACGATGCAAGTGCAAAACGCCAAGGTGTATGCAGGAGTCCCCGCCTTTGCGAATGTTGCGTGGTGGAGAAGTGCGGTGCTTTTGTGCAAAGTAGGGAATGGAAGGGGAATAACGCAAATGTGTCTCAAGGCAAAAGACATTAGCTTTCGATATGCAAAGCATCAGTCGTGGATAGTCCAAAATCTAAACTTTTGTGTAGAGCAAGGAACTTGTGTCGGTTTATCTGCGCCAAGCGGAGCAGGAAAGTCCACTCTGGCAATGTTACTTGCAGGATATCTAACACCTGTGGAAGGTGAAATTTTGTTAAATGAAAAGCCGCTTTCAAAGAAGGGTATCTGTCCAGTGCAATTAATTTATCAACATCCAGAGCAGACAGTCAATCCGCGCTGGCGATTGCGTAAAGTGCTTGAGGAGAGCGGGCAAATTTCGGAGGAACTTCTTGCTGCGCTTGGTATTGAATCCGCATGGTTAGGACGCTTTCCGCAAGAACTTTCCGGCGGAGAATTACAACGATTTTGTGTTGCACGTGCACTGATGAGCGGGGCGCCTTTTTTGATATGCGATGAGATTAGCACGATGCTAGATGCCATTACACAGGCGCAGATTTGGCATGTGGTCTGCGACGAGGCAAAAAAACGTAACATGGGAATTGTAGTCATTACACACAACTATCATTTGGCAAGACACTTGTGCAGCCAGATTTATGATTTGCATAAAATCCAAAATACTGAGAAAATTTAAGATTTGAGAACGTCTTTTCTTTACTACCAAAAGTATTTTTCTGGTATTTGATAACCAGTTTTTCCAAAAACATAGACTTTTTTACATTAGTTGTGAATTGTAACAATTAATTTCTAAGATATTGGTTTGGAATGAGCAATTGGAATATCTTGCAATTTAAAGATAGCAGAGTTATTATGTTTGTAAAGATAGACAAATAAGAATTATGAATAAAAGTGAAAGAGACGGCATTATTCAGAGATGTAAATACTACAGAGAATATACGTGTGGAAGATTAATACCACAAAAAATAAGAGTATAGGGCGGAGTCTGCCGGATGGGTGCCTGTGGAGTTAGGAGAGAAATCAAACAGTTTTGATTACGAGGATAATAAAGCAGAAAACCCATTGGATTTAAACAATGGGTAGTTCACTATAAAATTTGAGAAATAGAATAGCAACTTTGTGTTAGGAGAATATTATGATACAGTTTTTAAAGGGAGATATTACGAAAATAGACAATGTGGATGCGATTGTAAATGCGGCAAATAGTAGTTTGCTTGGCGGCGGAGGCGTTGACGGGGCAATACATCGGGCGGCGGGACCAGAATTATTGTTTGAGTGCCGATTGCTTGGTGGTTGCAAGACAGGGCAAGCAAAGATAACAAAGGCATATAGGATTCCTTGTCAATATATTATTCATACTGTTGGACCTGTGTGGAATGGAGGAAGCCACAACGAGGACGAATTGCTTGCCGACTGTTATCGTAATTCGCTTAAGCTTGCCGCAGAGCATAAGATTAGAAAGATTGCATTTCCGTCCATATCAACAGGGATTTATGCATTTCCGGTGGAACGGGCAGCAAGGATTGCAGTGGGAACTGTTCAACAATACTTAAAAGAAAATCAGGATTTGTTTGATATTGTTTTGTGGGTATTGTTTAATGACAGAACCAAGGCTGTTTATTGTGACGCTGCAACATTGTTGATGAAAGAAGAATACTAATATGAAAATTGACAAACAAAAAGCGTTAAAAGCGTTTCAAGAATACACGACACACTATGATGTGTCAGATGAAAAAGTAAAATTGAAGATTGACCATACTTATAGAGTGTGTGGACTTTGCCAACAGATTGCAGTGCAGTCTGGATTTGATGAAAATGAGATAGAGTTAGCGTGGTTGACAGGATTGCTGCATGATGTTGGGCGATTTGAACAATTAAAAAGATATGGTACTTTTATAGATGCACAATCCATAGATCATGCAGAATTTGGCGCCAATATTTTATTCAAAGAGGGAAGAATTAGAGATTATATTGAGGATGCTTCGGAGGACCAACTGCTTGAAAAAACAGTGCGGTGCCACAGTGCATATCGCGTGCCTGCTCATTATACAGAGCGCGAGAAAAAGTTTGCAGACCTGCTCCGCGATGCAGATAAGATAGATATTTTAAAGGTTAATATTACTGTGCCAATTGAGGAAATCTACAATGTGACTACTTATGACCTGAAACATTGTATAGTGACAGAGGAAGTGATGCAGGCGTTTTTTGAAGAACATGCGGTTCTTCGCAGCTTGAAGAAAACACCAGTTGATAATTTGGTTGGACATATCTCTCTTGTGTATGAGTTGGTTTATCCAATTAGCCGTAAGCTTGTGCATCAACAAAAGGATTTGGATAAACTAATGAGTTTTCAGTCCGAACTTCCGGAAACCAATGCACAATTTGCAAAAATTCGGGAGAAGATAACAACATATATGGAGCAAATCCAGTAAAAGATTAGAATCATTACTGTTCATGAGAAGGGAAGGCATGTCTTTTTGATAAGGGCGGCAGTGAGGCAAACAGTGGCGGCGGTTAGCTTATGGGATATATCAATGATCCTGCAAGTAGGTCGTGTGATTTGGGTATTCCGTGTGTCGAGTGTTATGGCGTGCGTCTTGTCTATTTTTATCATGATCCAGAGCGATTTTGGAAATATATCCGATCAGTACGAAAACTTTAAGAGTTGCGTTATCTCACACAGAGGAGGCGATTACCTCTTGGCGTGGGATATTTTTTCGGTTTATACAAATAAAAGCCCTATAACACGATAGACGCCGTCCGGTTTTGTGTGAGGGATATTTTTCGTTTTAGAAATATAGATAAATAAAAGATTTTAGGTAATATTTGAGAATATTATAGAAAGGAATGTGGAAACAAAAGATTATGAACAAATTTATTTTTCGGCAGTCTATGATTTTATTTATGGCTGCCACAGTTTGGGGAGTTGCCTTTGTTGCGCAGAGTGTGGGAATGGACTATGTGGGACCCTACACTTTTATTGCAGTGAGAAATGTCGTTGCGTTGGCAGTTCTTGTACCCTGCGCGATATTTATGGACAGGAATCGCCAAGGAAAGGGCACAGAGGAACGACATTATCAAAAAGAAGACAAAAAAGTATTAGTGATTGGTGGTATTTGTTGCGGCATCTGTCTTTTTACAGCAAGTACGCTACAACAGTTTGGAGTGAAGTACACCACAGTAGGAAAAGCGGGCTTTATCACAGCGATGTATCTTGTGATTGTGCCAGTTTTTGGACTGTTTCTCAAAAAAAAGACCGGATTCAAGGTATGGATTGCAGTAGTGCTTGCCTCGTTGGGGCTTTATTTATTGTGCATTACAAAAGGGGATTTTCGGCTGCAAAAAGGGGATCTCTATATGTTGGGGTGCGCTGCTGTCTTTGCAGTACATATTCTAGTTATAGATCATTTCTCACCGCTGGTAGACGGCGTCAAGCTCTCCTGTATACAAACGTTTACCAATGCAGTACTTGGGGCGGTTATGATGCTTTTACTGGAACAACCACACCTGTCTGAAATTATTGCAGCATGGTTGCCAATTCTATATGCAGGTGCGCTTTCAAGCGGTGTAGGATACACATTTCAGATTATTGGACAGAAGGGCATGAATCCTACAGCGGCTTCTCTAATCTTAAGTTTGGAGTCTGTGATTTCTGTGTTGGCTGGATGGCTGTTGCTCCATCAAGTACTTACTACAAGGGAAATAGCGGGCTGTGTGCTTGCTTTTGCAGCGATTATTTTGGTTCAGTTGCCTGAACGCAGGAAATGACTTGAATTTCATGAAAAGATACACTATACTTGTATTATATTAATTTGTAACAGGGGGAATTATACACATGGAAAACAAGAAATACAGGAAAGTTTCTATTATAGTAACAATCAGTGTTTTAATGTTTATTGTTCTTGTAATTGCTTTTTCTATCAACAATATTGCTGCGTGTAAAATGATGGAAAATGAAGTTGTGAAAGCTTCTGGCATTACAATGGCGGAAGCAAGAGCACAAGTCATGGGAACTGTCAAGGCTGCAACAATGGTAAGTTTTATTGTAGGAATGATTGCGTTGGTAATTTTAGCTGTTTTTATAGAGTTTTTGCTTGTAAAACCACTCAAAAAAACAGTGGCGGAGATTCACAGGATTGCGCGTTATGACTTAACGGAAGGAGATATGGCAGAGATTCGTGCGATGTACACAAGGAAAGATGAGATTGGAAGCATTAGCAGAAATATTATATTGATGTATGATAATTTGCGGGATATTGTGAAACAGATTGATCAGACGGCAGGCGCACTGTCCAATAATGCGGGGGCGTTAGCAGAGCACACGACACAGATTAAACATTCGTCAGACGAGATTAATACAACCATGAATGATCTGAGCAATGCAGCCATGTCGCAGGCGGGGGAAGCGACAACCAGTGCAAATGAAGTTGCAAAGTTGGATGAGCTGATTATACAAAATATCTGTGATACTGAAAATCTTAAAAGTAATGCGAAAGAAATGGAACGGGTAAAAAATAATGGTCTTACCGCAATTAAAGATTTGATGGAAAAGACAGCAAAAAGTCGGGAAAGTATTGGCGTTGTGCGAGATGCAATGCGGCAGAATAATGAGCAGGCGCAGAAGATTGAGGCGACAAGCCAGAAAATTAATGACATTGCCGATCAGACGAATCTTCTTTCCTTAAACGCGGCGATTGAGGCTGCGAGAGCCGGAGATGCGGGAAGAGGTTTTGCTGTTGTGGCAGAGGAAATCAGAGGGCTTGCGGAAGAGACAAACAGCCTGACCAATGAGATTGGTATAATTATTCAAGAACTTTTGGACAAAACTGCAGACGCAACTAGGAATATGGAAACGATGGAGCAGATTTTTCAGGAGCAGGAAAATAGTGTAGGTGATACCAAGGAAAATTTTGTTCAGATAGAACAGTGTCTTGAGAGTGTGCAGTCAAGTGTTGATACGTTGTATGAATCTAGTACGAATATGACAGGAAGCAAGCAGATTATTGTGGAAATGATTGATGGAATGTCGGCTACTTCCGAAGAGAATGCAGCGGGCAGTGAGGAAGTGTTGGCAGCAGTGGAGACACAAAACAGCGTAATTACAAATATTGCGGATATGACGCAAGGTTTATCAGCATTGGCAGCGGAACTCGCAGAGCAGGCACATAAATTTACATATTAAAAAGTAAGGAAGGGATTAAAGGGTGAAAGAAAAAAAAGAGAAAGGGATAAAATGCAAACACATATCTTTCACCCTTTGTGTTTGCGCCTCAAATGAAAATGCAAGCATTTTCGCTTGAGGCTTGGTGCAAAAAATGAAAAAGGATAATCTATGGCGTAAGTATACGAATGAGGAGAAAAAGAAAGTACAAGAAGTTTGTGATAGATACAAAGACTGCTTGAACCACGGCAAGACAGAGCGCGAATGTGTATCCCAAGCAGTAGAGATTGCACAGAAAAATGGTTATAAGGAGTTGTTTGAGACACTTGAAAAAGGGGAGCCTATAAAGGTGGGCGATAAGCTTTATGCTGTGCAGATGGATAAGAGTGTTGTACTTTTTCAGATTGGTAAGAAATTATTGTCTGATGGAATGAATATTCTTGGAGCACATATTGATTCCCCTAGAATTGATATAAAACAGAATCCGTTGTACGAGAAGGAAGGCTTTGCATATTTTGATACACATTACTATGGCGGTATTAAAAAATATCAATGGACTGCAATTCCTTTGGCAATTCATGGTGTGATTGCAAAGAAAGATGGAACAATCATTTCTGTCAGTATCGGTGAAAAGGAGGATGAACCAGTGTTTGTTATCTCGGATTTATTGGTACATTTGTCTGGAAAACAGATGGCAGAGAAAGCATCAGAAGTAATCAAAGGAGAGAATCTTGACCTGTTAATTGGAAATTGTCCAATCGAACAAGATGAGACACTAGATCAGGAGGAGAAGGAGGCGCTCAAGGCAAATATCTTAAAAATTCTTGCAGAATCTTATGATATTGAGGAGGAGGATTTGCTCTCAGCAGAATTAGAAATTGTTCCAGCAGGAAAAGCAAGAGATTTGGGACTTGACAGAAGCATGATTCTTGGCTATGGCCATGATGACAGGGTATGTGCATTTACATCTGTCTTTGCAATGATGAATCTGGCAGAAGAAGTTACAGAGAGGACTTTGTGCTGTATTCTAGTGGACAAAGAGGAAATTGGAAATGCGGGTGCGACTGGCGCAGAGTCTCGTTTCTTTGAAAATACTGTGGCAGAACTTATCGCTGCTACAGAAAAGGATTCTCAACTTCTTGTGCGCCGTGCTCTGGCAAATTCTAAGATGCTGTCCTCAGATGTCAGTGCAGGATATGACCCATTGTATGCCGATGTATTTGAGAAAAATAACGCTGCATTTCTGGCGAGAGGACTTGCTTTCAATAAATATACAGGTTCGGGTGGAAAATCAGGATCGAGCGATGCCAATGCGAAGTATGTGGCAAGGATTCGGAAAATTATGGATGATGCAGATATTATGTATCAGTTTTGTGAATTGGGAAAAGTTGATGCAGGCGGTGGCGGAACGATTGCGCGAGTCATGGCAAAATATGGTATGAATGTGATTGACAGCGGAGTGGCTGTAATCAATATGCATGCGCCATATGAAGTTGTTAGCAAGGCGGATGTGTATGAGGCTGTGCAAGGGTACACAGCATTTTTAAAAAGGGCTTAGGCCCTTTTTTTATGCACATGGGCACCCAAAGGAATATTGTCAGCAAGCTGACGGGTGCTCAGCGCACGAGTAGGAAAGAAAACTTTCCTACTCGATTGTGAAGATTTGCACCTATAATAAAAATATCTTGACATATATATCGTATAATGATATATTAAGAATATGATATATCATTATACGATATATTGGCAACTGATATAAAAGCGAAGTTGAGCTGTGGAAGGAGGCAGAACTGACTTTATGGCAGAGCGGGAGAATCCCTTGACGGAGGCAGTATACTATATTCTTTTAGCGCTTAGAAAACCCAATCATGGATATGGCATTATTCAAGAGGTAGAACAGTTGACTGGTGGGCGCGTGATACTAGGAGCAGGAACTTTGTATGGGGCGATACAGACTCTTTTAAAAAAGAAATGGATTGATATTTATAGTATTGACACAGAGTCCAGAAAAAAGAAGGAATATATGATTACAGATTTGGGAAGACAAGTCTTTGAGACAGAGCGACAGCGATTGGAAGAATTGCTAGAAAATGCAAAATTAATGCACATTGAGAAAAAATAAGAAAGGAAATTAAAAATGATTCGATTTCGTTTATATCTCGATAAAGATGCAAAGGAACAGTGGTTAAATCAGATGGCGGCAGAGGGATGGGCAATGGAAACTTTTTTTGCGGGGATTTATCAATTTACTGCCTGTGAAAAAGGAGCGTATACCTATCGTGTTGATTTTGGAGATAGATTATTTTCTGTTAGCAATGATTATCGAGAGTTAATGCAGGATGCAGGAATCCAGATAATACAGACATGGGGATATTGGGTGATATTGCGAAAAAAAGCGTCGGAGGGAGCATTTGCGCTCTATACAGATTTGGCTTCAAGTATTGAGCACTATCAAAAAATTCGCAGGATGTTTCGGGTTGTCACTATATTGGAAATGATTTGCTTGTTTGTAGAACTCTATGTTGGAGCCAAGGGAATTATGCTGGGCTATGGGTGTGCGCTTTTGATTGCAGCAATGTTGGTAGCAGTAGTCAATGCGGTGTTTCAGACAAACCGTAAGATTGCAGAACTAGAAGAGAAAATGACGGGGATTTCAACAAAACACAAAAATACATATGTGTCTGTCTTTTTGGCAGTTGGATTATTGATAAACAGTTGTGCTTTTTTGCTGATGGAATATATACCACATGCAGTGACAAGAGGGTTGCAGATTATAGCGATTGCATTCATGCTTGTTGGAGTGGCGAAAACCTGCACAAAAAGTTTGTTTTGACAATAAGACAAAACAGCTACAATGATTTGCAGAGAAAATGGGTATACTGATTGTGTGGTTAAGAACTGTAAGTTACAGTTCAGTCTAGGACTTTGCACTGCGCTGCAAATTATGGCTTATATAAGCCGCGTAAGAAAACGTAGTGGCTTAAGATGCATCAAGCCATCGCGAAGCGGTTTTGCATGGCTTGATGCGTTACAGTTTGGCAAGGCTGAACTGTAAAGACTACATGCGGTGTGCAAATCAGCTTTGTTGACAGATTATGAATTCGCATGCCTGCAATAAAATGATATCGTATATTAAGGAGGTATAAAAATTGGTAGAACAGGACACAATTAGGCTTTTGCGAGAGTGCGACGCAGGGATTAAAATGGGAATTTCATCAATTGATGATGTTATTGACTATGTAAGTCATGATAAGCTGCGAAAATGTCTTGAGGATTGCAAGACGAAACATGTTGCGTTGCAGCATGAAATGGAGGGGATGCTTGCCGAATATCATGATGATGGAAAAGAGCCAAATATTATGGCAAAAAGTATGTCTTGGATGAAAACAAATGTAAAATTAGTGATGAACGAATCCGATCATACAATTGCAGATTTAATGACAGATGGCTGCAATATGGGGGTTAAATCATTACACAAATATCTAAATGAATATAAAGCCGCAGAGGAGAAAGCTAAAGACATTGCAAAGAGGCTGATCAATATTGAGGAAAAGCTTACGCTGGAAATTAGAGAATTTTTGTAGAAAGAGACAGGCAGTTTTGCCTGTCTTTTATGCGCATGGCCACCAAAAGGAAGATGGTTGAAGTATCTTTTTTATTTTGGAAAGGCACTTAAATGGTCCGCAAGTCATACAATAAAATAAATGAGTCCCGGGGGCATTTCTTGAAAACCTTTGAGCAACCTTTATCTGCCAAGGAGGAGACTGAATATCTGGAAGAAATGAACGGCGAAGATTTGGAGGCGGCCCATAGGGCAAGACAGATTCTGATTGAGAGAAATCTGCGTCTGGTGGCACATGTGTCCAAGAAATACATGGGGTGTGGAGAAGATATGGAGGACTTAATATCTATCGGCACCATAGGACTTATCAAGGCAGTGAATACTTTCAAGCCAGAGAAAGGAAGCAGGCTTGCTACATATGCTGCAAAATGTATAGACAACGAGCTGCTGATGATGTTTCGGGCAAGAAAAAAAGTTACGCGAGAAGTATCTTTATATGAACCGATTGGCACTGATAAAGAGGGGAACGAAATCAATCTGATTGATGTCTGTGAACAGGAACAGCGCGATATTGTGGATGATATGGATATGGTGGCAAAACTTAGATGCTTGCACCGCCTGATAGAAGAAAAACTTGACGATAGAGAGCAGGAGATTATTCGTCTGCGATATGGTATTTTAGGAAAAAATTTTACTGGGGAGGAGATGACACAGCGGGATATTGGAAAACTTTTGGGTATTTCTAGAAGTTATGTATCAAGAATAGAAAAGAAAGCTTTGGGAAAGTTAAAAGCAGGCCTAGAAGCAGAAAATCTCTGTTAAAGTGTGCTATTTTTTACATTTCACATGCTATTTTTTACATTTACATTGTAAATGCAGACAGCCTATGGTATATATGACAAAGTACAATAGAAGCAAAGGAGCAGCAAGGAATGTATAGCAGAGTGATAACAGGTGCCGTCAGTGGGATTGAGAGTGTGCTTGCAGCGGTCGAGGTTGACGCGTCGAAAGGCATGCCCGGTTTCGAGATGGTAGGACAGTTAAATAACGAGGTGCGGGAGGCAAGGGAGCGCGTCAGGGTAGCATTGAAAAATGTTTCTGTGGAAATTCCACCTATGCGAATTACAGTCAGCATATCCCCAGCAGAAATGCGCAAGGAAGGGGCTTCTTATGATTTGCCAATTGCAGTTGGCATTCTGGTATCGTTGGGATTGATACCAGAAGAGGGAATTAAGAACACTTTGATAATAGGAGAACTTGGTCTGGATGGGGAAGTGCGCCTCGTCAGAGGTGTGCTGCCTATTGTGCAAAGAGCAAAACAGGAAAAGATAATGCGATGCATTGTGCCGATAGAAAATGTAAAAGAAGGCGCTGTAATTGGCGGCATTGAAATTATTGGGGTAAGGACCCTTCGCAATACCATAGAGTATCTTAGAGAGGCTGAGGAGCGCAAGGCGCAGAGGATAGTGCCCGCTGAACAGACGTTGATGGAAAGCCTAGAGGAGACAATTGCAGATGTTGATTTTGCAGAAGTGAACGGTCAGGAGTCCATAAAACGTGCAGTGGAGGTTGCAGCGGCTGGGTTCCACCACATATTGATGGTGGGGCCGCCAGGCTCTGGCAAGACTATGATTGCCAAACGAATACCAACGATTTTGCCAGACTTATCAATGGAGGAAAGTTTGGAAGTTTCCACGATATACAGTGTTGCAGGACAGTTGGATAACAAAAAGGCACTGATTACTAGGAGGCCGTTTTTAGATCCGCACCACACAATTTCAGAACAGGCACTTGCAGGCGGCGGGCGGATTCCCCGGCCCGGCGTCATCTCGCTCGCGCACAGAGGGGTTCTTTTTATGGACGAGCTGCCAGAGTTTCGGCGCAACACCATAGAGATTCTCCGACAACCTCTTGAGGACAAGCGCATTCACATTGCCAGAACATACGGCAGTTTTGTCTATCCAGCGGATTTTATGCTAGTGGCTGCGATGAATCCATGTCCTTGTGGTCATTTTCCAGATAGAAATCGATGCAGCTGTTCAGAAGCCGAAATTAAAAAGTATCTTTCTAGGATTTCAGGACCAATCTTAGACCGAATTGATGTGGTAACAGAAGCCCCAAGAGTAGAGATTCGACAGTTGTCCGCGGAGATGCATAATGAGAGCAGTGTTGATATCAAGCAGCGTGTCTTAGAGGCAAGAGCACGTCAAGAATACCGTTATAAAGACACAACCTATCAATTTAACGCAGAGCTGCGACCGGGTGATATCAAAGAATATTGCAAGTTAGATACAAAAACGCAGGAAATGATGGAGGAAGTATTTACCATGATGAATTTATCTGCGCGTGCATATCATAAGATTATAAAGGTAGCACGGACAATCGCAGATTTGGATAGGAAAGAAGACATTCTTGCGGAACATCTCAGCGAGGCGATTTGCTATAGAATGAATGATTATAAATATTGGAATTAGCGTTTTCGATGAAATATTATTAAACAGGAGAATTATGAGAGAGGATAAAGAAGGTATTGTACAACAAAAACAATATGCCTGTTGGCTTGACACAATTTACTGGATTGCGAGCGACACAAAGTATAAGCTTCTTAGGGCGGCGGGCAGTATTCAAAATGTCTATAATATGGAAGAAAGGCAGCTTGCAGCCATTATGGGACGAAAAGGGTGTGAGCGTTTCTGCCAGCATAGAAAGAGATATACGCCGCAGAAAGTATGGAATTATATAAAAGAGTTGGGGATTCGTTATACATACTGTGAGGATTCGGATTTTCCCAGAAAGCTTGTTTGCATTCCAGACCCGCCTTTTGGCATCTTTTATAAAGGACAGCTTCCGGCAAAGAATGTTGCGGCAGTAGCTATAATTGGAGCAAGGAAGTGCAGCGAGTATGGTAAGCATATGGCTGAAACCTTTGCTTTGGCATTTGCATCACAAGGTATTGATATTATAAGCGGAATGGCACAAGGGATAGATGGCATAAGCCAAAAAGCTGCGTTGGAAGCAGGGGGCAATTCCTATGCTGTGCTTGGATGCGGCGTTGACATTGTATATCCCAAATCCAATGAAAAACTTTATTATCAGCTTTTAGAACATGGGGGAGTACTGTCGGAGTATCCACCACAGATGGAGCCAAGACCAATGCTGTTTCCGCCAAGAAATCGAATAATTAGTGCATTGTCGGATGTAGTGTTAGTAGTGGAGGCGCGGGAAAAGAGTGGCACGTTAATTACGGTGGATATGGCGCTAGAACAAGGGAAAGAAGTGTACACGGTTCCGGGAAGATGTACGGACAGCCTTAGTATGGGGTGCAATCGACTGTTGCGTCAGGGAGCGGTGACTGCGACTGTGCCAGAGGATATTATTGAGGATATGCGCTGGGGAGCACTACCACAAAAAATTGATAAACAGACCTCAAAGGTTTCTTGGGAAAAACTCTCCACAATAGCACAGGAAGTCTATGCAATTATCGGTGTTTTGCCAGTTACACAGGAAAGAATTGTCTCTTTGCTGCGGGAAAAAAAGAAAACATTTACAGTACCACAGATTTGTCAGGGACTTGTCGAGCTGGAATTAAAGGGTTTTATTATCTTTGCTAACAGACAGTATAAAAGAACTTAGAATGTGTTTGAAAGATTCCTTGCGTGATATTTGCGCCAAATTGTGATGCATATCTGAATAGAAAGCATTTTTCAAACACGCTCTAAAATTTGATAGATTTTGGTATATAATTTTCACTACTTTTGTAAAGGCGTGAAAAGGAGCGACAACATAAAATAATTGATAGATTTTACAAAATATTACTTGCCACAAGTTTAAAATTAGGTTATAGTGGTGAACGTAAGTCAAGAATAAGAAATTAAGAGGTAACAGTATGGCAAAATATTTGGTGATAGTTGAGTCACCCGCGAAAGTAAAGACAATCAAAAAATTTCTGGGTGCAAATTATGAGGTATTGGCGAGCAACGGTCATGTGCGCGATATGCCCAAAAGCCAACTGGGATTTGATGCGGAAAATGATTACGAACCGAAATATATAACCATTCGTGGAAAGGGAGACATTCTGGCAAAGCTTCGCAAGGAAGTAAAGAAAGCAGATAAAATCTATCTTGCAACGGACCCTGACCGCGAGGGAGAGGCAATCTCATGGCATTTGTATATTGCTCTGAAATTAGAGGGCAAAAAGGTATATCGCATTACATTTAACGAAATCACAAAAAATGCGGTAAAGGAATCTTTCAAGAATCCAAGAGAGATTGATATGAGTTTGGTTGATGCGCAGCAAGCGCGCCGTATGCTTGACCGAATGGTAGGGTATCGGATTTCACCGCTTCTGTGGGCAAAGATTAAGAGAGGATTGAGCGCGGGAAGAGTACAGTCTGTAGCGTTGCGCATTATCTGCGACAGGGAAGATGAAATCAATGCTTTTATTCCAGAAGAATACTGGACATTGGATGCAACATTGAAAATAAAAGGGGAGAAAAAACCTCTTATAGCAAAGTATCATGGCACTGGAGAGAAAAAGACAGAGATTTCTTCTAAGGAAGAGATGGACAAAATTTTAAGAGAACTAGAAGGGGCAAAGTTTGCCGTCACAGATATAAAAAAGGGAGAGCGTGTTAAGAAAGCGCCGCTGCCCTTCACAACATCAACATTGCAGCAGGAGGCAAGCAAGACGTTAAATTTCTCCACACAGAAGACAATGCGTCTGGCACAACAGCTCTATGAAGGTGTGGAACTAAAAGGGCAGGGAACTGTTGGTATTATTACGTATCTGCGAACAGATTCGACCAGAATTTCTGATGAGGCTGCCGCTTCTTCCAAAGAGTACATTGCTAAAAATTATGGAGATGCGTATACAGCGGAGGCTGTGGCAGAAAAGAAAAAAGAGCAGAAAATACAAGATGCGCATGAGGCGATACGCCCGACAGATATCAATAACACTCCAGCAGATTTAAAGGAGTCTTTGAGTCGGGACCAGTTTCGCTTGTATCAACTTATCTGGAAACGGTTTACAGCAAGCCGCATGACACCCGCGAAGTTTGAGACAACTTCCATAAAAATTGACGCGGAGGGACATCACTTTACAGTGTCCGCGTCTAAACTAGATTTTGACGGATTTATGAGTGTCTACAAAGAGGCAGATGAAGAGAAAGCAGTATCCAACACGCTTGTGAAAGATATCACAAAAGAGGCACAACTTTCCTTAGAGGCGTTGGATCCCAAACAGCATTTTACGCAGCCGCCTCCACATTATACGGAGGCATCACTTGTAAGAGCACTCGAGGAGCTTGGAATTGGGCGGCCTAGTACTTATGCGCCGACAATCACAACAATTATGGCAAGACGCTACGTAGTAAAAGAGGACAAAAACCTCTATGTTTCCGAGTTGGGCGAAGTAGTCAACAATATGATGAAAGATGCATTTCCGTCAATAGTGGATGTGAATTTCACGGCGAATCTTGAAGCTTTGCTCGACAAGGTGGAAGATGGTGCAATTGGCTGGAAGACAGTGGTAGGAAATTTTTATCCGGATTTGGATGAGGCGGTGAAGAATGCGGAGAAAGAACTTGATGAGGTAGAAATTGCTGACGAAGTATCCGATGAATTGTGCGATGTATGTGGTAGAAATATGGTTATTAAATATGGACCACACGGTAAATTTCTTGCTTGCCCGGGATTTCCAGAGTGCAAAAACACAAAACCTTATTTTGAGAAGATTGGTGTATCTTGTCCAAAGTGCGGCAAGGAAGTTGTTATCAGAAAGACGAAAAAAGGCAGAAGATATTATGGCTGTGAGGCGATACCAGAATGTGACTTTATGGTATGGCAAAAGCCTTCCAAAGAAAAGTGTGATCGCTGTGGCGGTATTATGCTAATCAAGGGAAATAAGCTTGTGTGTGCGAATGAGCAGTGCGGTTTTGTGAAAAAGATAGAGGATATTGATACAGTGACATCATAAAAAAGAGCTGTGAAATAATGAGATAATCATTTTTTTCACAGCTCTTTTTTATGCACATGGGCACCCAAAGGAATATTGTCAGCGAAGCTGACGGGTGTCCAGCGCGCGAGTAGGGAAAGTAACCTTCTCTACTCGATTGCACATATGCACCTAAATTGCTACAATCGTTTCAATATTTTTTACATTATAGAAATTAAAAGAAATTGTAAAGTATTATTGAATTATTGACTGAAACTATTGAAAAATAGAGATACGTATGTTAAAATTTAGTATCAATAGGACTTTTTGACGGAGAAATTGCAGAAGTTCATATGAGCTGCAGACAATAAAAGGACTTGGAGGTTTGTTATGGGTAGCGTACAATTATTAGATAAAACGAGAAAGATAGGAAAACTTTTACACAACAATAATTCCAGCAAAGTGGTTTTTAATGATATCTGCAAGGTAATCCGAGATATTGTGGACTCGAATGTATTGGTAATTAGCAAAAAAGGAAAAGTGCTGGGCATAGGAAAATGTGAAGGTGTAGATGAACTAAAGGAACTTGTCGAGGATAATGTAGGCGGATTTATTGATCCGATGTTAAATGAGCGGCTTCTGGGAGTGCTTTCCACAAAAGAAAATGTAAACCTTGCCACTCTGGGATTTGAGAGTGAGGATATCCGCAAGTATCAGGCGGTCATTACACCGATTGAGATTGCAGGGGAGCGTCTAGGAACGTTATTTATATATAAGTGCAATGAGCAGTATGACATTGATGATATTATTTTGTGTGAGTATGGTGTGACTGTTGTTGGGCTTGAGATGCTTCGCGCTGTGAGTGAGGAGAATGCAGAGGAAAGCCGCAAGATTGCAGTTGTAAAATCTGCGATTTCTACACTGTCTTTTTCCGAGATGGAAGCAATCACGCATATTTTTGATGAGCTGAATGGCACGGAAGGGATTTTGGTTGCCAGTAAAATTGCGGATCGTGTAGGTATTACAAGAAGCGTGATTGTAAATGCGCTTCGCAAATTTGAGAGCGCAGGTGTAATTGAGTCGCGTTCTTCAGGAATGAAGGGAACTTATATCAAGGTTCTCAATGATGTCGTGTTTGAGGAAGTGGAAGCGCTAAAACGGCAACTGAACAAATAATGGTTTGAAATTGCGGCAATAATTTGAATTGTATCAATATAATATAAAAAAGACTTATCTTACGTATTTATCAGGAAAAGATAAGTCTTTTTTTGATTTTGGGATTAAAATAATGGATTTACATAACAGAGTAAAACAAATTCACATAATATTGCAAAATAATGAAAAAAATACTTGAAATATTCTGAAAATAATCTATAATAGAGTAAGAAAGACGATATATTATGTAAATCCATATGAGGGGTATTTGGTTTACATAGAATCAGATTATGAAAAGGAGGAGTAGACATGTTAAACAACTCAGGTGTATTTGACTACATTAATGTTTTGGGAACTTCATTAGATGCAGCGTCAACAAGAAATGACATTATCAATCATAATATTGCAAATGTGAACACACCCAACTATAAGAGGAAGGATATTCGTTTTGAGACAGAGCTAAAACATGCATTTGCAAGAGCAAGTGAAGACACTGTGGATGCGAGAGTGAAAAATTTAGATTTGGAGGCATTGACTCCTGAAATTTACACGGATTATGCAGAGTTATCTTTTCGGTATGACGGAAATAACGTGGACATTAACAATGAGAATGCTATTCTTGCAAAAAATCAGATTAAATATAATGGAATGATGGATTTGTTGAATAAAAATTTCTCGCAGTTAAAGTCAGTAATGAAATAGGAGGGCGATTAAATGGGAATCTTTGATTCGTTTGATATCAGTGCATCAGGAATGTCCGCTGAGCGATATCGCATGGATATTATCTCGCAGAATATGGCAAATGCACATTCGACAAGAACAGAAGATGGTACACCATATGTCAGAAAAGTTGTTACTTTTCAGGAAAAGACAGACACAAAGAACAGAAAGTTTTCACATATGTTGGATACCGCGTTCAGCAATCTGAGCGGCAGACCGCTTGGCTGTACTAATTCGGCAGAATTAGCAAGCCCAGGAACAGGAGTGAAGGTGGGAGGATTGTATGAAGATACATGGACTGAGGATGTGATGGCTTATGACCCAGAGCATCCAGATGCAGATGAGAACGGTTATGTACACTATCCCAATGTAAACGTCATTACAGAGATGACAAATATGATTGATGCAAGTAGGGGGTATGAGGCAAACCAGGCAGCTTTTGAGGCGACAAAGGCGATGGCAAGCAAAGGGTTGGAAATGAATTTTTAGGAATTAGATAAGGGAGAGTATAGGGGGAAAGAGCGATGACAATAACAGCAGCAAAGGATATTAATGATCTGTACAAGGTTAGTTCTGATACGGCAAAAAATGCCTTGTATGGCACAAATACCGACAATGAGGGGACAAAGAGCAATCTGTTTGGTTCGTTTTTGGATGCGGCAGTGAGCAATATCAACAATACAAATGAACTGTTATCCAATCAGGAGAACGAGGTGCTAAAATGGTCAATGGGTATTTCAGAGAATACGCATGATCTGACAATCGCAGTCGGAAAGGCACAGACAGCACTTGATTATACAGTTGCACTCCGAGATAAGCTTTTGGAGGCATATAAGGAGATTATGCAGATTCAAATCTAATGAGTTGGTTGTAAAGGATTACCGGTAAAGGATTACAGGGGAAGTTTGGAAGAAGGAGACACTTGACATGGTTGACAAGGTATTAGATTTTGGGAAAAAGCTATTGGAGCGAATAAAAGAATGGTGGAATAAGTTTCAGCCAAAACAGAAGACACTGATTATTGGAATTATAGTTGTGCTTTTGTTAGCCATTGCAATATTGGTGGCAGTGCTTACGAGAAAACAGTATGTAAATATTGTGAATGCGGAGTCCACAAAAGAGGCGGCGGCAGTAAGAGACTTGCTGGATGGGCAAGGGCTTGACTACAAAGTCTCATCGGATGGTCTGCATTTTGATATTGTGAGTACACAACAGTCAGATGCAAATCTACTGCTTGGTTCCAACAATATTCCAACGGCAGCATATACAATTGATGACGTGTTAAACGGAAGCTTTTCCACAACAGAAGCAGATAAGCAGAAGCGCTATAAACTTTTTATCGAGGAGCAGATTGAGCAGGATGTAAAGAGTATGAAGGCAGTTAACACTGCTTCTTGCCAACTAACGATTCCAGATGATAATGGTACGCTTATCGCACAGAATCGAGAAACTTATGCAAGTGTTCTTCTGGAGCTTAATGAAGGAATCTCCTTTACAGAGGAGAATGCGGCAGCCATTGCAAGGATGGTAGCGACAGGACTTGGAAACGCTACGACAGACAATATAACCATCACTGACGTGGAGGGAAGAATTTGGTTTCCAGTGGAGCAGAGTTACTCTACCATTGAGAAGGCTGACAATATGATGATGCTCAAACAGGAGGCAGAAAGTCTGATTAAAAACGAAGTTAGACAGGTACTTTTAGGAACAAATGAGTTCAATCAGATTGAGGTGGGAACCAACATTGCGATGGACTTTTCACAGAAGGAAATCACACAGCACAATTACTCCACACCAGATGATGAGCATGATCAGGGATTGCTTGCCCATGAGGAAGTATATCAGTCAAATGCGACAGATGGTTTGGGGGGCGTACCTGGAACAGATTCCAATTCAGAGGAAGATTATATGATTGATGAATCTTCAGGTACAAGAAGCAATACATATGAGCGAAAGAGTGATTATCTTCCAAACGAGGAGATTATCAAGACAACAGCTGCTACAGGAACGATTGTATATAATGACAGCTCCATCTCTGTGGCTGCAGTAAGATACCGTGTAGTCCGAGAGGAAGATGTACGTCTTCAAGGATTTTTGGATGGTATTTCATGGGAAGAATACAAGCTTGCAAACAATGGCAAAACAAAGCTTGAGATAGATGAAGATTTAGTCGGCATGGTGGCAAATGCGACAGGCATACCGACTAAAAATGTAAGTTTTGTGGCATATGAAGAGGTACAATTTATTGATACAATACAGTCTACTGTAGAACTGAAAGATATTATACAGATTGTGCTGATTGTAATTATTCTCACACTTCTGGCATTTGTGGTAATTATGAGTCTGAGAACCAGAAGAGAAGTCGAGGAAGAGGAAGAACTTGCGGTGGAAGATTTGCTTCAGTCACATGTCGATGAACTAGAGGGCATTGAGACAGAGCAGAAGTCCGAAGCGAGAAAACTAATAGAAAACTTTGTCGAGGAAAATCCAGAAGCAGTTGCTACACTTTTAAGAAACTGGCTTGACGAGGATTGGGGGTAACCAGTAATGGCTAGTAATGAAGAGTTAAAGGGAATACAGAAGGCGGCAATTTTATTGATTGCCCTCGGACCTGAGAAATCTTCCCTGATATTTAAACATTTAAAGGAAGAGGAAATCGAGGACCTGACACTTGAGATTGCGAATACCAAGAGCGTTACACCACAGGTAAAAGAGAAGGTAATCAATGAATTTTATGAGGTATGTCTTGCGCAGCAGTACATTGCAGAGGGCGGCATTGGCTATGCAAAAGAACTTTTGGAGAAAGCACTTGGAGCCGACAAGGCAATGGACGTCATTGGCAAGTTAACTGCGTCGCTGCAAGTAAAACCATTCGAGTTTGTCAAAAAGACAGATGCCTCTCAGTTGTTGAACTTTATACAAGATGAGCATCCGCAGACGATCGCATTAATTCTCTCTTACCTGTCTGCGGGACAGGCGGCTACAATTCTCGGCGCGCTGGTGCCTGAGAAACAGGCGGAAGTTGCAAGGCGTATTGCTACAATGGACAGAACGAGTCCAGATGTGATTAAGGAAGTTGAGCGCGTGCTAGAATCAAAGCTTTCTTCTCTCGTAAATCAAGATTACACGATTATCGGTGGTGTAGACGCTGTGGTGGATATTTTGAACACAGTAGACAGAGGAACAGAAAAACATATTATGGAAACACTCGAAGTGGAAGAGCCAGAACTTGCAGACGAGATCAGAAAGAAGATGTTTGTATTCGAGGATATTTTGCTGCTCGACGACCGCGCTATCCAGCGTGTGCTTAGAGATGTTGACAACAACGATCTTGCCATTGCATGTAAAGGTTCGACAGAGGAAGTGCAGAATGCGATTTTCAGCAATATGTCAAAACGTCTTGCTGAGATGATTAAGGAAGATATGGAGTTTATGGGTCCTATTAGAATGAAGGATGTTGAGGAAGCACAGCAGAAGATTGTAAACATAATTAGAAAACTTGAAGATTCTGCGGAGATCGTTATTTCTAGAGGTGGAGGTGACGAGATCGTTGTCTAATGGTGGTATATTAAAATCGGGCTGGGTCGTAGTAGACCCAGCAAACACTAGAATTATAGATTCTAATGCAAGGGCAGAAGCCAGACTGCGGGAGCTTGCAATTGAGCTTGCAAGAGAGTGTGGCGAGGAGCCAGATTTTGCAGACGGGTTTACAGAGGGCATCAATGCAGTCGAAGTGTCGCAGTTAATTCGCGATGGCGAGGAAAATGTTTTTGGAGGCGGTTTCAGTTCGGAAGAGAGTGCATTTTCAGAGGAAGTTATTCCTCCACAACCTCCCAGTCAAATGCAGGAGGAATTGATTGCAGATGCACAGGCGCAGATAGAACAGATGCGTGAGGAAGCACTTGCAGAAATTGAACAGGCAAGGGCGCAGATGATGGAGGAGGCGCGAAGTCAGGGATATCAGGAAGGCTTTGAACAGGGGCAGAATGATGGTTTTGCGCAGGGACATCAGGATGGACTTAACAGTGTGGCAGAGCAACGAGAACAGGTTCAGATAGAGGCCGAGCAGAAAATGGCGGCAATTGAGGAAGAATATCAACAGAAGATCAAAGAGTTAGAACCAGTTTTTATTGATACATTAACAGGAATTTATGAGCATATTTTCCATGTGAGTCTTAAAAATTCTAGAGAATTGATTGTCTATCTGATTCAAAATACAATGCGCAATATTGAGACAGGCAGCACATATTTGATTCATGTGTCAAAAGAGGACTATCCTTTTGCAAGTATGCAGAAAAAAGAACTGATTAAGGGAACGAATATTGCAATTGAGAATGTGGAGCTTCTTGAGGATGTGACACTTGGAAAAAATGAGTGTATGATAGAGACAGGAAATGGTGTGTTTGACTGTAGTTTAGGGACACAGTTGGAGGCGCTGAACGAAGAGCTAAGACTCCTGTCATATGAACCATAAAAGGGGATAAAACATGGAAACAAACATTTCCTTTCAGAAATATCAGGCAGTGGTAAATAAGAGCTTTTTTAAGAAGCTTGGCAAAGTGGAAAATGTGGTGGGACTGACAATTGAGTCTTCTGGGCCGGATGCAAAACTTGGGGATATGTGTAAGATTTATACAGATCCGGAGAAAGAGCATGGGATTTTGGCGGAGGTTGTTGGTTTTAAAGATAAGAAAACTTTGCTTATGCCCTATGAGGATACAGAGGGAATTGGCTTAGGCTGTATTGTCGAGAATATGAACTATCCGCTTAGTGTGTCTGTGGGCGAGAGTCTTCTGGGAAAGACATTAGATGGATTGGGTAGATGTATTGATGGATTTGTGCCGGAACCAACAACTGTTAAACGATATCCGCTGGAAGCAACGCCGCCAGATCCCATGAGTAGAACAATTATTAGCGAGGTGTTACCACTTGGCGTAAAGGCAGTAGATGGACTAATCACAGTAGGAAAAGGGCAGCGTATAGGAATTTTTGCAGGTTCCGGTGTTGGAAAATCTACATTGATGGGTATGTTTGCGCGCAATACAAAGGCAGATATTAATGTGATTGCTCTGATTGGAGAGCGTGGACGTGAGGTGAGAGAGTTTATAGAGCGCGATCTTGGAGAGGAAGGTATGCGCCGTTCTATTGTGGTTGTGGCGACTTCTGACAGACCAGCTCTTGAGCGAAACAAGGCGGCAAAGACAGCAACTGCAATCGCAGAGTATTTTCGAGATCAGGGAAAAGATGTGCTGTTAATGATGGATTCTCTCACGCGTTTTTCAATGGCACAAAGAGAAATTGGTTTGGCAACAGGGGAGCCGCCAGTGACAAGAGGATACCCGCCTAGTGTATATTCGGAGATGCCAAAGCTTCTTGAGCGTGCAGGTTGTTCCGAAAATGGTTCCATTACAGGACTGTACACCGTTTTAGTAGAAGGTGAGGATTTTAATGAGCCAATTACAGACACAGCAAGAAGTATTCTGGATGGACATATTATGCTGACAAGAAAGCTTGCAAATAGAAATCATTATCCGGCGATTGATGTATTGCAGAGCATTTCGCGTTGTATGTCAATGATTGCATCTAGCGGGCACAAGGCCGCTGCTGGAAAATTAAAAAATATTATGGCAACTTATAACGAGGCGGAAGATTTGATTAATATTGGTGCCTACAAGAGAGGAAGCAATCCAAACATTGACAGAGCAATCAATAAGATTGACGAAGTGAATGAGTATTTGCTACAGTCAACCGAGGAAAAATTTAGCTTTGAGGAGACCGTGGAACAGTTGGAAACAATGTTTCAGCAGTGATAGATTTTTTTCAGGAAAGTAAAAGGGTGGTAAGCAAATGGCAGTTTTCCGTTACAAGATGCAAGGGATTCTTGACATTAAGGAAAAACTTGAAAATAAGGCGAAACAGGAGTTTGCAGAGGCAAATATGCGGCTTGATGCCGAAAAGAAAAAGTTGGATGAATTTCACGCAAGAAAAGTTTATTATATGCAGGAGGGTGTAAAACTCCGCACAGAATTGATTGATGTGAGAAAAATCCGAGAGAATAAAATGGCAGTTCTAAAGATGGATGAATATATTGCAGATCAGATGAAGCAGGTAGCCCGCGCGGCAAAAGTAGTTGAGAAGGCAAGGGCGGCGTTGCAAGAACTCATGCAGGAGAGAAAGGCGCATGAAAAGCTCAAGGAAAATGCGTTTGAGGAGTTTATGAGGGAGGAGCTGGCAGCAGAGAGCAAGGAGATTGACCAGTTGACTTCTTATACTTACGGACAGAAACTGATGGAAGAACACAGTATGAAAAGCTCGTGAGTTACAAAATTTGGTATGATAAAATCTATGGAAAGGCATGGTTAGCGATATGGCACGTAAGGACGAAACTTTAAGCCCCGACGCACCGGAGATGCAGCTTAAGCAGTTAAAACAAAGTCAGAAGGCGTTTAGACAGGAGCAGAAGAACCAGAAAAAGGAAGCTAAGAAGCGCGCGAAGGAGCTGGAAGACCAAGAAAGGGAATTGGATGAGCAGATAGACGGCACAAATGCTTCCGTAGTGGTGGTCACGATCTTTATTATTTTGATATGGCTGGGAATACTGTGTCTATTGGTAAAAATGGATGTTGGCGGATTCGGTTCTAATGTGCTGACGCCAATGCTCAAAGATATTCCTGTCATCAATAAAATTCTTCCGACAGAGATGAGTACAGAGTCCACAAAGGAGAAATCATATAACGGATACAGCAGCATTAAAGAGGCGGTTGACCAGCTTGCAGAGTTGGAGAAAAAGCTGGAACAATTACAGAACACAAACGCTGCGTACTCTGAGCAGATAGAGGCACTCAAAGCGGAAGTGCAGCGGTTGAAGACTTTTGAGGATAGTCAAGTAAAGTTTCAGCAAATTAAAGAGCAATTCTATGAGGAAGTGGTCTACGCAGACAATGGGCCAGGGGCAGAGGCGTATCGTGAATACTATGAGGAGATGGACCCTACAACGGCGGAGGCACTGTACAAACAGGTTATTCAGGAGCAGGCAGTCAGCGGTAAAATGAAGGATTATGTCGCGACATATAGTAATATGGATGCGGCAAAGGCAGCAAGCATATTGGGTGCTATGACAGACAACTTGGATTTGGCAGCAGATATTCTCTCAAATCTTCCAGCAGCGACAAGAGGCGGCATTATGGGAGAGATGGACCCTGCTGTGGCTGCAAGAATTACCAAAATTATGAATCCTGGCAATTAAAAAACAATTGCTAAAGTTTTCTGACAATTTGCCGATATATGTTATGTGATTATGTAAGCCCTGCATTATGGGCTACAAAACACAGAGACAGAATTTAAAAGTCAAAAAGCGAAAGGAGGAATGAGAATGACGGACACGACTTTAAAGAATGCGATGTTTGGTGTGAATCCTGCATTGAGCGCAGCAGCAAATGCACAGAAATCAGCACAGAATGCGACAAACAATAAACAGGATTTTGGCGCGGTGCTTGACAAGACGGCGCGGAAGCTTGAGAAGCCAGAACAGACAAAACAGTCTGTGGCAGATAATGCCAAGGGTCAGACAAAACAATCTGACAAAACAGCTTCTGCTACAAAGGAGAAAGAGTCAACACAGAATACTGCATCGACAAGAGAAGACGTATCTGAGACAAAGGAAACTGCAACCACAGAAAATTTAGAACAAGTGACAGATGAGATGGAGGATTCCGTCGAGAAGCTGACCGCAGATGAAATTGCAAAGGCTTTGGAACAGATTATTGCACAGCTCAAAGAGATGCTTGGAATTACAGATGATGAACTTCTAGTCGGTATGGAAAACCTAGAGTTACAGCCTTTTGACTTGCTGAATGTCAACAATATGGCACAGCTTGTTGCATCTGTTTCTGGAGAGGATTCTACAATTGGTCTTGTTGCAAATGAAGAACTCTATGCAGCATTGCAAGATATTACAGAGATGGTGGGAACACAAGTCAACAATTTGCTTGAGAACACAGGTCTTACCAGTGAAGAGCTTGAGGCAGTGTTACAGAAATTGCAAGAATTACAACAGCAAAACCTTGACAATCAGATTGAGAATGCAGAGATACTGCCGGAGGAAGCGCTTGACAATTTGGCAGGGTCATCAATGCAGGAGACTGCACAAAAACAGGTTACAGAAGGACCAGTTATAATTCACGAAGACAATACAACTGCAAAAGACCAGTCTGCAAAAGAGTATGACCAGCTTCCAGAGAATCAGCAGGAAGACTTGGTTCAAATGGATACCAAATCACAGACACAAAATGCGGAAAGAGAATCTAAAGACAATGAACCTGGCAAAGAGACCAAAAATTTTGGTCAGAATAACACAGCACAAAATTTTCAGAATCAGTTAGATGCATTAAATGATTCGACAGCGGCAGAGGGTGTTGCGAAGTTTACTTCTGAGAGTACAGAGAGCATTATGAAGCAACTTGCAGATCTGGTAAAGATTGTAAAAAATGAAAATCTTACCGAAATGGAATTGCAGCTTCATCCAGCAAGTCTTGGAACCGTGAATGTATCGTTAACGACAAAGGGCGGTGTTGTGACAGCAGAGTTTACCACGCAAAATGAGGCGGTTAAGGCAGCGATTGAAGCGCAGGCATCACAGTTGCGTGCAAATCTGGAAGAACAAGGTGTCAAGATTGAAGCGATTGAGGTCTCAGTAGAGAGTCATCAGATGGAGCGAGATCTTGATAAGAATGGTCAGGAACAGCAAAGACAGTCGCAGGAGCAGGAGACAGGACGTATTCAGGGAATGCGCAGAAACAGAAGCACCATCAATCTCAGGGCGTTTATGAATGGGGAGGAACTTGAGGGCGAGATGCAAGGAGCAGATGATGCGACAAGAATTGCGATGGAAATCATGGCAGCAAATGGAAACACAATGGATTTGTTAGTGTAAAAGAGAGGTGAACATATGGGAAGTTTAGTTGCACCGTTTGACGAAAAAGGTAATTTACAGACACATACCACGTCTGGGGATTCGCTTAAGAAGAATGAAAAAAACAAGAATGCAGTAGACAGCGATATGTTTTTGACGCTTCTGGTGGCGGAAATGCAAAACCAAGACCCACTGGAACCGACAAGTAATACTGAATGGGTTTCACAGTACGCGACCTTTACGCAAGTACAAAAGATGAGTGAGATGGCGGAAGCAGTTGATGTGCTTAGAGCAAATGAACTGATTGGCAAGGAAGTAATTGTGAAGACTACCAGCACAGACACTGGAGAAGTCAATTATAAACAAGGTATTGTTGATTTTGTTGAGATTGAGAATGGAAAACCGTTGCTTGTAATTGACAATGCGAAATATTCAATAAGTGATTTGGATACCGTTGTGAGCACAGAGTATTCACAGGCATATGGAAAATACAGCACCTTTAAGGGAATGATTGACAGTTTGCCAGATGTAGCTTATGCAGACACAAGTTATGAGAACGTAATTCAGGGTGCGTTTGATTTCTATAACACCATGAATGAATACGAAAAGAATTATATGGCATTCTATGGTGCGGATCAGATGGAGAAATTTACCCAGTGGAAGGTTGAGCTTGAAAACTTGGGAATTGAGTTTAAGGACAGCTCAAAAGAGGAAGAAAATAAGACCTCTCTTGATGACATTTTGGAGAGTTTCAACACCAAGATGAATGCGATTATTGATAAGTTAAATTTGTTGTCAAGCAATACAAGTTCGGGGAATACAGATAAGACAGACCAAGGTTCTGATAGCAAGACAGATGGAGCAGATAAGACAGATGGCTCTAACAAAACAGATGGCACTGGCAAGACAGATGGTTCAGACAACACAAATGCAGGCAACACAAGCGGTTCGGACAATACAACAGGTTCGGACAACACAAATGCAGGCAACACAAGCGGTTCGGACAATACAACAGGTTCGGACAACACAAATGCAGGCAACACAAGCGGTTCGGACAATACAACAGGTTCAGACAACACAAACGCAGGCAATACAAGCGGTTCGGACAATACAACAGGTTCAGACAACACAAACGCAGGTAACACAAGCGGTTCGGATAATACAACAGGTTCGGATAACACAAACGCAGGTAATACAAACGGGTCTAACAGTGCAGATCAAACGTAGACCACATAGTTTGGAAACAAAAGGCTTTATGGTGAGGGGGAATGCAGGATGAACATTAACAACAGTCAATTCCTTTCCATTGAACAGCTACAAGATCAATATCTAAAACAGCAGAAGGTCAATTCAGGAAATAAGCCACCTCAGGGTATGAGCTTTGAAGAAATCCTGCAAAAGCAGCAGGTACAAGGAACACCGACAAAAGAGGTCGTAAAATTCTCAAAACATGCGGCGAACAGACTGAACGACAGAAAGATTGAATTGACTGACGAACAACTGGAAAGATTGAATGATGGAACGAAAAAGGCAGGCCAGAAGGGAATCAGAGATTCACTGGTGCTCGTAGATCAGCTTGCATTTATCGTAAATACAAAAAGCAATACAGTTATTACAGCGATGGATCAGACAGAAGCAAATGAAAATATTTATACCAATATTGACGGAGCCGTAATTATCTAAATACAGGATGTAGAGACATTAGCCGGACCTTTTAAGGAGGCTTGATCCCTCGGAATGACGGATGAGGGTAGAAATCTACGGCAAATAGGATTTAGGAGGTCACTTAATTATGATGAGAGCACTTTATTCTGGTGTATCTGGTCTTAGGACACACCAGACAAGAATGGATGTTATCGGTAACAATATTGCAAACGTGAACACAACTGGATTTAAGGCAAAGCAGATGAATTTTTCTGATATGCTGTATCAGACAACACAGGCTGCTACCGGAGCGAATTCGGCAAACGGCACGGGTGGTACAAACCCTAGACAGATTGGTCTTGGCGTGAAGGCGGCGGCAATTAACACAACAATCACACAAGAAGGTGCAAACCAGTCGACAGGAAATCCGTTTGACTTAAAGCTGACAGGAGAGGCGTTCTTTGTTGTGAGTGATGGCACAAGCACATTCTATACAAGAGACGGGTCTTTTGATGTAGATGATGCCGGAAACCTTTGTATGGCAAGCACAGGATATATTGTGCAGGGCTGGGGTGTTGATGAAAATGGTGATATTGTACAGGGAACCCTTGGCGGTATTAATGTAACTGCACAGGATACTTTTGGTGCGGCAGCGACGACACAAGGAAAGATTACAGGTATTATTGACAGCAATGATACAAAGCTTGAGGATAAGACAGGAAAAGTGGTAACTCTTGGTTTGTATGATAAATCGGGTTATCAATATGATATGAAGTTTGGTATTTTGCCTACAAAGAGTGTGACAAATGGCACTAGAGATATTACCAATAGAGAGAAAGAATATGGATTAAGCAACACAATCTATAAGGTAGACACTTCTAAATTAACATTTAAATATACAGTGAATGGTGAGACAAGAATCTTATCAGATTCGGCAAGCCCTGAACTGATGGAAGATTTAAAGGCTGCTATCTGGAAATACGTTGCCGGTGATACATCAAGCGCAGCTGCATACGGAATTAGTGGTACTCATACGCTTGGAACAAAGGATAGTGCAATAACAATTAGCCTAGGGGCATTTATCGACAATACAAAGTATAGTGGAACGACTCTAACAGATAGTGCTTTAAAACATGCAGGACCAATTACAGTAGAATTTTCTGGTGATATTGGCTTTACAAAAACAAAGCCAACCTATCCGCTTAGTGATAATGTAATTGTTAGTAAGATATCACCAGAAGCAGTCGATTATTTATATGATACAACGACCGCCACTACTGGAGCATTTACAAGTTGCACGGTTAAGACGAGTCTTGGTACAGGTACGGTTTCTGTAACTTCATTACAACAAACATATGTAGATGATAATGGTAAATCGCAGACAGATTATACATTTAAAATTGGAACTACTGAAATTACGGGTGGTGCAAATAATACCCCGATTCCAAGCAGTTTGTACAATGATGTTACAAGACTACTGGCGTTGGGAAATGAGAGCAAAATTACAAATACCTATACCACTCAAGAAGCGAAAGAAACTGAGACTGTCGAGAAAGGAAGTTTTAAGATTACACTTTTGGGAATGACAGATGCGACAGGTGCAGCGGTTAATATTGATTCGCTTGTTGATAATGGAACAACATCATGGGATGTTTTCTATAATACCAGTGATGGTGAATTTAAATATGTGGGACAGGAAGGAAATAAATCCTTTAGTGTAAACTTAAGCATGTTGGGCGATAACTTTGACAATATTGATATTGACATGTCAGGAACTAGAAACGGAAACAATGGTAATAAGTCTTCTGTTACGGGCAATAAGTTAGATGGGCGCAAGATTGGTACTAGATCAGGCGTATCCATTGGCACGGACGGTATTGTAACAGCACTGTACAGCAATGGTATGTCCAGAAAGCTTGGACAGCTCTGCGTTGCTACATTCCCAAATGCTATGGGACTTGAGAACTCTGGTGACAATCTCTATCAGGTGACAGCAAGTTCCGGTGATGTCAATATTGTTGACATTAAGGCAAGCGGTACAGGTTCTATGACAAGCGGTGTGCTTGAGATGTCCAATGTAGACCTTTCGCAGCAGTTTACGGATATGATTACAACACAGAGAGGTTTCCAGGCAAACAGCCGTATTATCACAACTTCGGATACACTGCTTGAGGAGCTTGTAAACCTTAAGAGATAATAATATAAGATAATACAAATGGGCAGGGAATAAAATTTCCCTGTTCATTTTTGTTCGGTTTGTCTTTTCATTGTTCAAAATATGTGTTATACTATCAACTATGGACATAAGTTTTCTTTTAAAAAGATACAATTGGACTGCGGGGCGGCAAAAACCGCCCTGTACTTTTGCAGAGTCTGCACTGGCGGTCAGAAAGACTGATCGTTTAGTATAAGATTACACAACTGCATAAGGAAATATGCCACTTTGCGGCTGTGGCTGGCGCAACACTCACGGCGAACTTCATTTACCGTGAGTATATAACGAGAATAGGAGAGGAGTTGTATTACAGATATGGCAAGATTACCAGTCAGTGTGTGTATGATTGCAAAAAATGAAGAACAATACATAGAACAGTGTCTCAAAAAACTTTTGCGGTACAATATGGAAATTGTAGTGGTGGATACAGGTTCCACAGATAGGACAAGAGAAATTGCAGCCAAGTATACGAATCATCTTTATGATTTTGCGTGGTGTGATGATTTTAGCGCAGCGAGAAACTTTGCAGTCTCAAAAGCTTCGAACAATTGGATACTAATTCTTGACTGTGACGAGTATGTGCAGGAACTAGATGTAGCGAAGCTGCGCACTTGTATGCAAAAATATTCCAAGAATGTTGGTGTATTAGAGATTCAGAACGTTCACACAACTGTGGAGGGTGGGATTCAAAAAGAGGGTATTCAATTAGATGAAGTTCCACGATTTTATAATAGAAATTATTATGAGTACCGCTTTCGGATTCATGAGCAGATAACACCAAAGCAATCGATTCATTATAATGAGATTACCTTAGAGACGTTTCATCTGCCAATTGTTGTCAAACATTATGGTTATGATATTCCGCAACAAGAAATGATGAAAAAACAGGAGAGAAATCTAAAACTTTTATTAAACTCTATCGGGGAAGTTCAGGAGATGGACGACTATATTTATTTTCAGATAGGTCAGTCCTATAATGTGCTAGGGGAATATGAGAAGGCGATAGAAGCGTATGATACCTGTCTTGCAATCAACTGTAATTCAGAGAGAAAATTTCTAAATACTTGTTTGGAATCCTATGCGGATTGCCTAATAAAGATGGAAAATGCACAAGATGCGTACAGACTGCTTAACATGAACAGGGAATATTTAAGAACGACGAAACTTCGGTATCTTTTTGGAAAAGCAGCATATATGTGTAAAGATTATGGGACTGCGATTGGATTTCTGATAGGAATTACAGATGCAGCAGATTTTGAGCAGCTTGGCGAAGATGTTTTCGATGCGTATACTCGGATTTTTGCAATCTATCGTGAGACAGGACAGACCGATAAATTTGAGCAATATAAGGCAAAACTTGCAGAATTTGGAAGGCGGCATGGAAAACAGATTACTTTTGAGGGAGAGGAGGTAGTGAGCTGAGATGATTGAGGTGACAAAAATTAATGGTGCTAAAATTTTGGTGAATACTAGTTTAATTGAAGTTGTCGAGGAGACACCAGATACAGTTGTTACGTTAACCGATGGTAAAAAAATAATTGTAAAAGAAAGTAGACATGAAATCAAAAATCTAGTAAAATTAACAAGGCAGGAATATTTTGCGAAAACAGTGGGCATGGAAAGCTTAGAAAACACAGAAAAATGAGGCGTAAAAAGCCGCTTAAATAAAATGTATAATGTAGCAAATTAAGAAAATATAAGAAAATTTTCAGAAAATTGTTGCAATTTATGTAACCTTAAAGTATTATATAACTATGGAGAAAAAAGGGCATAGAGAGTACTATGCCTATTAAAAAGGGGTGTGTGAAAGTGGATATAGCGTCTTTAGTGGGAATGCTTGTATGTATTGTCTTAGTTATATTTGGTATGATAGACTCGGCGGGCGGTATTAACGGAATTGGTTATTTCCTTGACCCGGCATCAGCTCTTATTACTTTTGGCGGTTCTTTCTTTGCGACGATGATGTCAGTGAGTATGGCAAACTTCGTTGGTGGTATTAAGAGTATGGCACTGATTTTTAAGCCAGTGAGTGTCAATGTTCCAGAGATGATTACTAAGATTATAGAGCTGTCCAACATTGCAAGAAAAGAGGGACTTCTTTCCCTAGAAGAAGCTGCGGGAAATCTTGATGACGAGTTTATGAAAAAAGGGATTATGCTGATCGTTGATGGTACAGATCCAGAATTGGTGCGAGGTATCTTAGAAACGGAATTAAACAGCATTAATGATCGCCACAAATTAAGGTCAGGTTTTTGGGACTCTTTGGGTGCTATGGGTCCTGCATGGGGTATGATTGGTACACTGGTTGGTTTGATTTGTATGTTAAACAATATGTCTGATCCTTCCTCAATTGGACCAAAGATGGGTGTTGCTTTGATTACAACATTCTATGGTTCTATCCTTGCAAACTGGATTTGTACTCCAACATCGAATAAATTGCAAGCGAACAATGCGGTTGAGATGCAGTCGAAGGAGATTATGATAGAAGGTCTACTGTCAATACAGGCAGGTGAGAATCCGCGCGTGATTGAGGAAAAATTAAAGTCATTCTTGTCACCGAGCGAGAGACCTTCTCAAGAAGGTGGTGGAGGTGAAGCTTAATGGCGAAGAAGAAAGAAGAGTTTAAACTCCCGCCTGGGACCCCCGCGCCGTGGATGTCCACTTTCTCTGATATGATGACATTGCTGATGTGTTTTTTCGTTCTGTTGTTCTCTATGTCGGAAGTAGATGCGGCAAAGTTTGAGGAAGTTGCAAGATCATTTCAGTCCACAATCAGTATTTTTAGAGCGGGATCAAAGGCAGTTGGTGATGGTTTCTTAGTAAGTAATGGTGTAAGTCAGCTCAATATGCTTGATGAGTACATAAATAGCAGCGGTAAGACCGCTGATTCTGATTCTGATAGTTCAGACCCCACAAAGAACGGTGGTGCTGCGGCAGAAAAGTTGCAGGAGGCGGCAGCGCAGCTTGATATGACAAAGGAAGAGGTCGAATCATTAATGGAGACGCTTGGCGAGCTGGAGGAAGAGAAACTAAAACTTTCTGAGGAACTTGCGGAGAAAATGGAAGAAGCCCTAGAAGATAGTATGATGGCAGATAAAGTGGATGTAGATTTTGACGCAGATTTCGTTACGCTTACATTAAATGGAGCATTTTTGTTTGATTCGGGAAAGGCAGATATCAAGCCGGATGCGATACCTGTGTTGGATAAAATTGGAGTGTTGCTCACTAGATACGCAGACTCGGGAATTGAGATTGAAGGGCATACGGATTCTGTCCCGCTAAATGGCGGTAGATATGAGAACAATGATGTGCTCAGCAGCTATAGAGCACTTGCTGTATTTAATTATCTGAAAGATAATGCGGCGCTTGACCCTGCAACTGTGAAGCACTCTGGCAGAGGAGAGTATTTGCCAATTGCGGACAATACAACATCGGAAGGCAGAGCAAAAAACAGACGGGTTGAGATAAAGATATACAATGCTTTAAGCACATATTAGGTTACTGTTTACGCCGACAATGCCTGAAATCCTGCTAAAAACTGATGAGGTATGAACTGTAACCATATTAATGAAAGGGGAAAATAAAATGAAACGTAATCTGTTATCAATTATCATTTTGGCATTGCTTGTTGTCAACATTGTGTTGACGGCAATTATGATGGTGAGCGTGTCAAGTGCATCTAAGAAGACTGCGTCCTTAGTGGCGGATATTTCCACACTCGTCGGAATTGAAGTCAATGGACTGCCGGATTCTAATTTGACGCCGGCGGTATCTATGGCGGATACTGCAGTCCATAATGTTGCAGGAGAGCTGACAATTCCTTTGAAGAAAGGTGAGGACGGCGAGGATCACTATGCAGTGGGCAGTGTATCATTATCTATGGACTCTAAGAATAAGGATTACAAAAAGTACTCAGAGACTATGGCAGATATGGATGGAATTATAAAGGATATTGTGTTTGCGGTTATGGGAAATTATACTGTAGATGAGGCAAGAAGCAATTCTGAACCGATTAAAAATGAGATTCTCAAGAAGATTCAGGAACGGTTTGATTCCACATTTATCTATAGTGTATCTTATAATTTCTTGTACAATTGAGAAATGGTATACAATAGCAACAAGATAAATAAGGGGATATAATGGACAGGATAATAAGTATGTAGGGGGTGATTGACTACATGGGAGAGGTGTTATCTCAAAGCGAAATAGACAGTTTGCTGGCGGCATTAAGTTCCGGTGAGCTGGATGTGGAGGATATGCAGGAGAAGGACGAGCGACAAGCAAAAAATTATGACTTTACTCGGCCTGCGAAATTCTCAAAAGAGCATTTAAGGACGTTGAATATGATTTTTGACCATTACGGAAGACTGTTATCAACCAATCTGCCGGTATACCTCAGAAAAAATGTACAGGTCAGTGTTGCAAGTTCTGAGACGGTAACCTTCGCAGAGTTTTCCAATGCTTTGTCAAATCCAGTGCTGCTCACAGTTGTTAATTTTTCACCAATGCCCGGCTCTATTATTATGGAGCTAACAAGTGGTCTAGGATACGCAATTATAGACCGAATGCTTGGCGGCAGAGGGGAATCTTTGGAAAAGGCAAGAGACTTTACGGAAATAGAGATGAGCATCATTGAGAGAATCATGGTAATCTGTATGCAACTGCTTCGAGAACCGTGGAAGAATGTGGCAGAAGTCAATCCATATTTGGAAAGAATTGAGACGAATCCACAGTTTGCGCAGATTATTTCACCGAGCGATATGGTGGCTCTTGTGACCATGAATGTCAAGATTGGTGATGTCGAAGGTTTGATGAATGTATGTCTTCCGTTCTTTACATTGGAATCTGTAATGGATAGATTAAATACCAAGTTCTGGTATTCAAGTCTACAAAAAATGGATGATGAGGATTATGAGCAATTTATTGAATCGATGATACGCAGAGTGGACGTTCCTGTTAAGGCTGTGCTTGGCAAGAGTGTCATAACAGTGAATGATTTTGTAAATATACAAGTAGGAGATATCATACGGCTTGATTCAAAAGTCGATGATGAACTGGATGTGTATGTGGGGGATATTAAAAAATTTAGTGCTGTGCCGGGCGCAAGCAAAGAGGCATATGCAGTAAGGGTAACATCAGTAGTGAGGGAGGAGGAATAAAACAATGGATGGCATGTTATCTCAGGATGAAATCAATGCATTGTTGAACGGTGTGGATCTGTCAGCGGATTCTGGGGAGTCGGGTTCGACAGCGACTTCTTCGACAGGAGAGGATCTTACCGATATAGAAAAAGATGCAATAGGAGAGGTAGCCAATATCAGTATGGGTACTTCTGCCACGACACTGTTTTCATTAGTGAACAGAAAAGTAAATATCACAACACCAATTGTAGAGATGTGTAACTGGCAGGATGTGTTGAATACCTATGAAAGACCTTGTGTTTTTATTCAGATTAAGTATACTGTCGGATTAAATGGCACGAATATTTTAGTGTTAAAAGAGCATGATGTTAAAGTGATTACAGATCTGATGATGGGAGGGGACGGCACGAATATTGATGGAGAGCTCAGCGAACTGCACTTAAGTGCAATTTCTGAGGCGATGAACCAGATGATGGGTTCCTCTTCAACTTCACTTTCTTCTATGCTTGGAAAGACGATCGATATCAGCCCGCCAGAAGCAAGCCTTGTTGATTTGCATTCAAAGGAGCCACGAGATCTTTCGCCGTTTCTTGAAGATCGATTTGTAAAGATTTCATTTCGGATGCAGATTGACGATTTGGTAGATTCTACCTTGATGCAGTTATATCCTCTTGATTTTGCGAAGTCGGTTTATGAGACGTTTATGGCACAGCAGATGGGTGGCATCTCAGAACCAGCACCCGCGCCAAGTCCTGCGCCAGCACCAAGTCCGACGCCTGCGCCAGCACCTATGCCAGATATGGGAATGCAGCAGCAGATGGGAATGCCGCAAGGCGGCTATGGTTATCCGCCCCAGATGGGAATGCCGCAAGGCGGTTATGGAATGCCACCGCAAATGGGAATGCCGCAGGGGGGGTATGGAATGCCGCCACAGATGGGCTATGGAATGCCGAACGTAAATATACAGCCAGCACAGTTCCAAAATTTTGCACAGGGACAGGGTGAGATGGTAAGTGCCGAGAGCATAGGCCTAATCAGAGATGTTCCTCTGGAAGTAACTGTAGAGCTGGGAAGAACCAGCAAATCTATTTCAGATATTCTGGAGTTTGCCCCAGGCACTATTATAGAACTTGACAAGATTGCAGGTGAGCCAATTGATGTGCTTGTAAATGGTAAGTTTGTCGCAAAAGGCGAAGTTGTAGTGATTGAGGAAAGTTTTGGTGTAAGAATTATGGAGATAATCAAATAATTGGAAATTGATTAAAAATAAAAAGTTCAAATTTAGAAAGGACAAGATTTATTATGGCAAAGAGAATTCTGATTGTAGATGATGCTGCTTTTATGAGAATGATGATAAAAGATATTTTGACGAAGAACGGATATGAGATTGCTGCGGAGGCTGAAAATGGTAAAATAGCGGTTGATAAGTACAAGGAATCATCTCCAGATCTCACGCTTCTGGACATTACTATGCCAGAGATGGATGGAATTCAGGCGCTTAAGGCAATTAAGGGAATTGATCCGGGCGCAAATGTTATTATGTGTTCTGCAATGGGTCAGCAAGCGATGGTAATCGAGGCGATTCAGTCTGGTGCAAAGGATTTTATTGTAAAACCGTTTCAGGCAGAACGTGTTCTGGAGGCGGTTAAAAAGGTTGTAGGATAGAAAGGTTATGCTATTGACATCAAACAGGTTTGACTCTATTGTACAATTGTTAACGGTGATTTTGATATTTATATTTGTATTGGCGCTTACATATTTTTCCACAAAGCTGACTGCAGGTCTTCAAAAAGGGAGACTTGCAGGTTCTAATGTAGAGATATTGGAAACATTTAAGATAGCGCCAACCAAATATATACAAGTTGTGAGGATAGGTGAAAAATATTTTTCCTATATAGTCTGTAAAGACACAGTTACTTTGCTTGGAGAAATGACAAAAGAAGATATTTTGACATGGAACAAAGCGGAGACAGGACCAGCAGCTAATATGAATTTTAAAGAAATATTTGACAAGTTCAAAAAACAGCAGTAAATTGATTTTAGTGTGAATGCGGGTTGCTGGATAAGGATAATATTATATGAGGAATAGATTCAGAAAATACAATATCAGGCAGGAATTGCGAAAAATTATATACATGCTCTGCATGGTTTTTGTTATCTTGCTGGCAGATGTATTGGTGGCAAAGGCAACCAGTGACGATGGCGCGGCAGCAGAGGCAGTGATTGACAACCAGCAAGGGGATGAGAATAGGACAAATATTAATGACCCCGGTACTGCCCAGACAGGAGAAGACCTTCAGAAACTAAATATTGCAAATAATCTTACAATCACCTATGATAGTGGAAATGGAGAGTTAAGCGGAACATTAAGGATATTGCTGATACTGACAGCAATCGCTGTGGTGCCGATTTTATTGGTGACAATCACATCATTTACAAGAATCTTGATTGTGTTGCATTTTACAAGACAAGCTCTGAATACACAATCGGCGCCGCCGAATCAGGTGTTGATTGCAATTTCATTGTTCTTGACTTTTTTTATTATGCAACCAGTGTTTACCAAGGTTTATACTGAGGCGATTATACCATATGACGCAGGAGAAATTGGTTTTGAGGAAGCTTGTAGTATTGCGGCAGCTCCAATGAGACAGTTTATGTTTGAACAGACACAGAGAGGCGACATTAATGCTTTTATGCAGATTGCCAATGTGGCATGGGATGGTGAGACGGAGGCGCAAGTACCGACTTCAGTACTGATTCCTTCTTTTATTGTCAGTGAACTGCGCACTGCTTTTATTATAGGTTTTATGATTTATGTTCCGTTTATTGTAATAGATATGGTTGTCGCATCGGTACTGATGAGTATGGGTATGATGATGCTTCCACCGACAACAATTTCTATGCCATTTAAGATTTTGTTGTTTGTGCTAGCAGATGGTTGGAATTTGGTGATTGTGTATCTTGTAAGAACATTCTATTATTAATTCCAAGCTGTTACTATTTATGTCCAATGTCAGTTAATTAAGGAAACACCTTGAAAATGCCATTTTTATGGGTCCTTTAGGTTTTTTACAGACTGTTCTGGCTAAAATTTGGGTTATACCCCTTTGATTTTAAGGGGGGTATAACCCAAAAATGCATAAAAATGATATAAAAGATGCTAATAATCTAGTGTATATCGGGGTGCTTAACTAACTGACATTGGTTCACATCTATCAGTTTTTAGCAGGATTTTAGGTATTGTTGGCGTAAACGGCAATAGTTTTGTATACAACAAACTAACCCGAAATCTTTTTGGGCGTTAGAAAGGGTATGGTGATTTAATGACTGTAGAAATGGTGACAGATATTATGAAAGAAGGATTGTTTGTAATTCTTAAGACTGCCGCTCCTCCATTGATTGTATCATTGGTGATTGGTTTGGCTGTTAGTATTTTTCAGACAGTGACTTCTATTCAGGAACAGACGCTGACCTTTGTTCCTAAGATTGTGGGAATGTTTATCTGCCTGATGATTTTGGGAGATTGGATGTTGAATAATATGATAACTTATATGACTGATTTATATCAGAATTTTGCCCTGTATATTAGATAGTGGAAGGAGCAGGCAATGGTAAATTTATCATTTCCGCTGTCGGAATTGGAGTATTTTCTGCTTGTGTTTGTGCGAGTCGCATCTTTTATTTTTGTCGCTCCGTTTTTTAGCACAAAAGGTGTACCGAATCATGTAAAAATAGGATTGAGTGTGTTTCTTGCTTATATTATGTACTATTTTGGTCCAGAACATTTTTATCCAGAATACAATACTGTACTAGGATTTTGCACAGTTGTACTAAAGGAAGTGTCAGTGGGTTTGCTAATTGGCTTGGCGGCCCAGATGTGTACTTCCATTGTTTTATTTGCGGGAAGAATTATAGACATGGAGGTAGGATTGTCTATGGCAAATGTATTTGATCCTACGACAAATGAGCAATCTTCTATTACAGGTGCCTTGTTGCAGTATGGTGTGATGTTAATCTTGTATACAACTGGACTGCATCAGTTTTTGCTCAAGGCACTGATGGAAACGTTTATATTGGTACCGATTGGTGGGGCGCATATTAATACAAACCGTCTGTTGGAAACATTAATTAATTTTTTGAGCAACTATATTATTATTGGATTTCGGATTTGCCTTCCAATATTTGCCAGTATTACACTGATGAATATTGTACTTGCACTTTTGGCAAAACTTGCACCACAGATGAATATGTTTTCGGTTGGTATTCAGCTTAAATTGCTTGCAGGGCTTAGTGTTATCATGATAACAGTAACATTACTTCCGGATGTCTGCAATTTTATCACAACGCAGATACAACAAATGATGGTATCGATAGTGGAGGGTATGATGTGATATTAGAATATAATTTACAGTTTTTTGCTCAGGAAGGTCCAGGTGGAGAGAAGACAGAAGAGCCAACTGCAAAAAAGAAATCGGATACCCGAAAAGATGGTAAAGTTCCCAAAAGTAAGGAGTTGTCAAGCGGTGTGGAGCTGATTGCGCTCTTTTTAATCTTAAAGTTCTGGGTTGGCCATATGGGCGAGAATTTTATGAAGCTGTTTGGAGAAATCTATCAAAAGATGCCAGAGTATACGACTTATTGGAATGGGCGTATTGTCAGGGAAGATTACAAGGTTCTAATTAACAGTGTATATCTGGAGTTGCTAAAGCAATTGCTTCCGTTTTTTATTATCGGCATTGCAATAGCAATCGGCATTAATATGATGCAGTTTAAATTTCAGATTTCAACAAAACCATTACGTCCCAAATTCAGTAAATTTAATCCAATTTCAGGTATGAAGCGCCTGTTTTCAAAGGAGAAGATTATCGAGTTAATCAAATCTGTCGCAAAAATTATTTTGATTATGGCAATTGTATACTCGACAGTCAAGGATAAGTGGATCTATCTTGTTCAGTTTTATGGAATGCCGCTCAATCAGGCGATAGAGCTAATTGGCAATGTGGTGATTGATATGGGACTAAAGATTTCTCTGGTCTTTATGATTATTGCATTTGCAGATCTGTTTTATCAGCGTTATAAATTTAAGAATGATATCAAGATGACGAAGCAAGAAGTCAAGGATGAGTATAAAAATTCAGAAGGTGATCCACAAATTAAAGGTAAGATTCGGAGTAAGATGCGTGAGGCATCACAGCGGCGTATGATGCAGGATGTGCCAAAGGCGGATGTTGTAATCACCAATCCAACACATTACGCTGTCGCAATCCGATATGATGCTGCGACTGGTTCTGCGCCGTTAGTACTTGCAAAAGGTGCAGATTATGTAGCACAGAAGATTAAGGAGATTGCGCGGGAGAACAATGTGGAGATTGTAGAGAATAAGCCGCTTGCCCGTATGTTATATGCCAATGTGGATATTGGACAGGAAGTACCACCAGAATTGTATCAGGCTGTGGCAGAGGTTCTTGCTATGGTATACAAAATGCAAGGAAAAATTTAAAAAATTGTTCGGAACTCTGTGTTTATAGCCAAAAAGCACAGAGTTCTTCGTTTTATGCACATGGGCACCCAAAGGAATATTGTCAGCGAAGCTGGGTAGACCTGTGCAGAGAAAATATGCCACTGAGGTGGCGCACAGGTCGCGTGGCGAGTAGGGGAAGAAATCTTTCCTACTCGATTAATTTGTGTAAGTAATATAAAAAATAAAAAAAGTTAAAAAATTTACAAATTATTATATACAAATTATGTTAATTGTGCGATAATATGATATAGGAAAAACAGGGGATTATTGATAAGGGATTAAAAGGAGTTAAGGGGGAAAAGAGACATGAAGATGAAGAAGGCAGACATAGGCGTTGCTCTCTATTTACTTGGCGCTTTCATCATGTTGATTGTACCAATCAGTAGTACTATGCTGGATGTACTGTTAGCAATTAATATTTCGCTTGCATTTACGATCCTATTCACTACGATGTTTGCCAAGGAAGTTTTGGATTTGTCATTTTATCCAACAATTTTATTGTTTACAACAGTATTCAGAATTGCTCTAAATGTATCATCAACCCGTCTGATTTTATCGACAGGAAATCCGGGGAATGTCGTTGCGACATTCGGTAATTTCGTGGGCGGCGGTGATCTTGTTATTGGTATTGTCGTGTTTATTATTTTGATTATAGTGCAGTTTGTGGTTATTAACAAAGGTTCTGAACGTGTTGCCGAGGTGACTGCCAGATTTACATTGGATGCGATGCCAGGCAAACAGATGGCCATTGATGCAGATTTGAATACAGGTGCTATCACAGACGCAGAGGCTAAAATTCAGCGTGAGAAACTTCAGCAGGAGGCAAGTTTCTTTGGTTCTATGGATGGTGCTGTTAAGTATGTAAAAGGAGATGCGACCGCAGGTCTGATTATTACTTTTGTAAATATTGTCGGTGGTATTATTATGGGTGTTGTGCGGCAGGACATGAATATTGGCGCTGCGGCAGACAAATATACAATACTTACAATTGGTGATGGACTGGTAAGCCAGATTCCGTCTCTTCTTATCTCGTTATCAACTGGTATTTTGGTGACAAAGGGCTCAAAGGAGGCAGACTTTGGCACCGTGCTTGTGAATCAGCTTTTTGGAATACCAAAAGTATTGTACATGGTAGGTGCAGTGCTTGCATTTTTAGGATTGGTGACGCCACTAAATCCTTTGATTTTTGTTTTGTTGGGTATTATTTTTATCGTGTGCGGACGCATGATTGCCTCCACAATTGAAGTGGCAGGGATTGAGGCTGAGACGGATATGGAGGAAGATACCGCAGATGAAATCCGGAAACCAGAAAATGTCAACTCTCTATTGCAGGTAGATCCAATCGAATTGGAGTTCGGCTATGGTATTATACCGCTTGCAGATGTCAATCAGGGCGGTGATCTTTTAGACCGCGTGGTTATGATTCGTAGACAGATTGCGTTGGAACTTGGTACAGTTGTACCGATTATCCGTCTGCGTGATAATATTCAGCTAAATCCGAATCAGTATATTATTAAGATTAAGGGGATTCAGGTGAGTGAGGGTGAGATTTTATTTGATCATTATATGGCAATGAATCCTGGTTTTGTGGAGGAGGAAATTTCTGGAATTCCTACTTTTGAACCATCATTTCATCTGCCGGCAATCTGGATTACAGAGAATCAGAGAGAGCGTGCAGAGAGTGTGGGATATACTGTTGTGGACCCTCCTTCTATTATAGCAACACATTTGACGGAGATTATTAGACAGTATCTTGCAGACTTGCTGACAAGACAGGATGTACAGAATCTTGTCAACAACGTTAAAGAGACCAATCCTTCCCTTGTGGATGAGCTTGTTCCAAAGCTCTTAGGGCTTGGAGATATTCAGAAAGTATTACAAAATCTTTTAAAGGAAGGCATTTCTGTGCGAGATCTTGTCACAATTTTTGAGACGCTTGCCGATCATGCAGCGTCTACAAGAGATACTGATATTTTGACGGAGTATGTGAGACAGAGTTTAAAACGTGCTATCTCCAACAAGTATTTTCCAATGAATGAGACGACCAGTGTAGTTACACTTGATCCGGGATTGGAACAAGAAATTATGGGCAGTGTAAAGCAGACAGAGCAGGGAGCTTATCTGACACTTGACCCGGAGAAGACAAGAACAATAATGGCTTCTGTGGAATCCGAAGTAGGGAAGCTTGAAAAGCTTGGCAAGAATCCGATTGTGATTACCTCACCGATTGTTAGAATGTATTTTAAAAGACTTACAGAGGATTATTATAAAGATTTGGTGGTGGTGTCTTATAATGAAATTGATTCAAATGTTGAATTACAATCAGTAGGAATGGTGACAGCATGATAATAAAGAAATTTCAAGGGAAAACAAAAGAAGAGGCGCTTGCAAGTGCGCGGAGAGAGCTTGGCGATAACATTGTTGAGATGAATGTCAAGGCAGTTAAGCCTAAAGGGCTAAAGGGTATCTTTAAAGGTACGCGGTTTGAAGTTACTGTTGCAAGGGAAGATGAGAATGAAAAATATAGTGCCGTTGCGTCTACAGAAATTCAGAAGGATGGAGTGGCAGTCAGCATAGGGCAGAGTGCGCCACAAGCGAAGATTATTCCAATGAAGCAGCCTGAGAAACAGGGAGTTGTTGCAGAGGATGCAAAAGCTGTTGGTCAGGCGGTTGCGGATGTCCTTTCCTCTTTTTCGCCGCAAAAGCTAGATATGGTGAGAGATGAGGCCCCTAAAGAAAAAACCGTGTCTGATCCGAAGGTGAATGAACCGACTAAGGAAAATCTTCGCGGTAATGGTTTGGAAGAAAAACTGGACAATTTGCAGAATTTGATTGAGAAACAGCTTTCACAACAGGAGAATAAACCGCAGTCAGAAGAGATCAAAAACACTGAGAGTGGGAGAAGGCAAGAAAATACAGAGCGTGTAAACTTTCTGAAACTTCTGTATAATAAGATGATGGATAACGAGATTAATCAAAAGTATGCAAAGGATATTATAGAGGAGATTGACAAGAACTGCAAAGCGGATGTTACACTGGATTTTATGCTTTCGGAAATTTATCAGAGAATGATACTGAAACTTGGAAAACCCTATGTGATGGAGGAGAATGAGAGAAAACCAAAAGTAATTTTCTTTGTGGGACCAACAGGTGTTGGAAAGACGACTACCATCGCAAAGATTGCATCGTCCTTTCGGGTGGAACACAAGAAGAAAGTTGCGCTGCTCACAGCGGATACTTACAGGATTGCTGCAGCAGAACAGTTGAGGACTTACGCAAATATTCTTGAAGTACCATTTCGGGTCGTGTACACGGCAAAGGAAATTGCCACCTCACTAGAAGATTTTAGAGAATGCGATTACATTTTAGTAGATACCACAGGGCATTCACCAAACAATGAAGCACAATGCGAGAGTATGAGTGATTTAATAAATTCTGTGGACAGCAATGCAGCTAAGGAAGTGTTTCTCGTGTTGTCGGCTTCAACAAAGTACGGAGATTTGATGAAAATTGCAGATACATACAAAGAGATAGCTGATTATAAGTTAATTTTTACAAAATTAGATGAGACCGCTACGCTGGGAAATATTTATAACCTGAAACTATATACGGGCGCGACACTTTCCTATGTGACATGCGGTCAGAATGTACCAGATGATATTGAGTATTTCAATCCGCAGTCAACTGTAAAACAGTTGCTTGGGGGAAGGCGTTGATAGGAGGGGAATATATGGATCAGGCGGAACAGTTAAGAAATGTGATTAAAATGAATCCAGTCCCAAGGCCACTTTCAAGGGTTATCACAGTCACAAGTGGAAAAGGCGGCGTAGGGAAGTCTAATACTTCTATCAATCTTGCATGTCAATTTAAAAAAATGGGAAAGCGAGTCATTATACTGGATGCAGATTTTGGACTTGCTAATATCGAAATTATGTTTGGTACTGTGCCAAAACATAATCTGTGCGATCTGATATATCAGGGAAAAAATATTACGGATATCATAACATGGGGACCTATGGACATAGGATTTATATCAGGGGGGTCTGGAATTGCAGGGCTGTCAAATCTAAGTAGGGATTACTTAAATTATATCATACAGAATCTTGCAAAATTAGATGCGATTGCCGATATTATTATTATAGATACAGGTGCGGGCATTTCTGATGCGGTGCTGGATTTTCTCGTTGCGAGCGGTGAAATCCTAGTAGTTGCTACTCCAGAACCCACATCGATTACAGATTCGTATTCGCTCTTAAAAGCGTTAAATCGTCATTCTCGATTTTCTAGGGAAGATTCCAAGATTATGGTGATTGCAAACAAAGTGGCAGGCGCAGCAGAGGGCGAAGTCATGTACAATAAACTTGAGACGGTCGTCAGCAGATATCTCAAGCTTCCAGTATCCTATCTCGGAGCGATTCCGCAGGATTATCGTCTTGAAGATGCGGTTATGCAACAAAAACCTGTCAGCCTTCAGAGTCCAAATGCAAAATCATCAATTGCCTATGAGAAGATGGCATATGTATTGATGGACAAAGAATATGATAAGTCATTGGTGAAAAGAGGAATGGCTGCTTTTTTCTCGCATATTGTGGCAGGAAATAAAAAAATGGGATAGATGAGAAACGATTTTCAGGAGGAGTCTATGATAGAAAAATTTATATCATCGGGTGATAAACTGGAATTAAAATCGACAGTTCGTGTCATTCTTCCTGACGGCACAGAGGGAGTGAAGACATACAAGTCTACTGTGTCCAATATTTTAGATGATGGACGGCTCGAACTGGTGATGCCAATGGAACAGACAAAATTGGTGTTGCTTCCCATAGACGGAGAATATGATGTGTGTTTTTTTTCCCACAAAGGTGTGTACCGGGCGGATGTGCGAATTATTGAGCGCAGGAAGGTTGATGGAATCTATGTCTTTGTAGTTGAGTTGATAAGCAATCTTCACCGATATCAGAGGAGAGAATATTATCGGTTTAACTGCGTGATTGATATGGCGATAAAGGAGATGACAAAGCAGGAGATTGATGCATATGCTCAAGGTATGGTGTATCTTGCGCCAGATCGGGAAATGATAAGAGGCGTGATCGTAGACATTAGTGGCGGTGGAGCGCGATTTGTGTCGAGACAGAAGTTTGGAGAGGACAGTCATATTTTGATGAAGTTTAAGCTGAGTGTCCAAGAACAGGAGAAACTATTTCTGCTAGCCGCAAAGATTATTTATTCCAATGAGATTGAAAATAGAGAAAACGAGTACGAAAACAGAGTCAAATTTGAATTTATTGATACGACAACACGCGAAGAGATTATCAAATATATTTTTAATGAGGAACGAAAAAATAGAAAGAACGGAAAGGGTCGTTGAATAGTATGACAATTAACTCGAATACATCAAAAATAAAGAAAAAAATACTTGTAGTTGATGATTCTGCACTTATGAGAAGGGTTATGTGTGATATAATCAATTCAGATGAACGGTTCCAAGTAGTGGAGCAGGCTTTTGATGGTCAGGCAGCGTATGAACTCTTGAAGAAGAATCAGTATGATGGTGTAGTACTTGACGTAAATATGCCAAAGATGAATGGGATTCAATTTTTGCGTGCTCTGCAGAAGGATAAGATTCGTGCCCGTATTATGATGGCGAGTACAGATACCAGAGATGGCGCAGCCGTAACAATGGAGGCGTTGGATCTTGGAGCGATTGATTTTATAGAGAAACCGGTCAATATTGTCTATCTGAAAAGCAGTGGTTTTAAGGATAAATTTCTGGATACTCTCCATGCAGTTGTATCCAGTCGCCAAACCAATATTTCCACCGCTCCTGTCCTGACAAGGGAAAAGCAGGAGGAAAGCACACAGAAGCTTGTAAACATTGTCAGAAAAAGCAAACCGATTGTAGGTGGACAGAAAATTGTTGCGCTTGCTTGTTCGACAGGAGGTCCCAAGGCGTTGCAGAGCGTTGTGCCGCGGTTGCCAGCGGAGCTTGCAGCTCCTGTATTGATTGTACAACATATGCCAAAAGGGTTTACCCAATCCCTTGCAGAACGACTGAACTCCATGAGTAAAATCAAGGTTAAGGAGGCAGCGGAGGGCGATGTGCTAGAGAATGGTGTGGTATATATTTCTATGGGTGGCAAACATATGAATGTGGCGACAAGAGGAGGCAGAGCGACGATTACATATACAGATGAGCCGCCGAGGGAGGGTGTTAAACCTTGCGCAAACTATATGTATGAATCCTTAAAATCAAGTAGTTATGCGCAGATTGTCTGTGTCGTGCTAACAGGAATGGGTGCGGATGGTACCAAGGGAATCGTGAATTTGGAAACTTCAAAAAAAATACACGTTATCGCGCAGGATGAGGCATCGTCAACGGTGTATGGAATGCCCAAGGCAATCGCTGCGACAGGATTGGTAAACCAAGTGGTCTCGCTTGATAACGTGGCCCAGGAAATTATTATGAATGTGGGGGTCAGGTAGAATGGATACAAGTCAATATCTTGATATTTTCCTTGATGAGTCGAAAGAGCATTTACAGAATCTGAGCGATCAGATTATGGATTTGGAGCAGAATCCTGAGAATATGGATACAATCAATGAAATATTCCGTGCGGCTCATTCCTTAAAGGGTATGGCAGGCACAATGGGGTATAAGCGGATGCAGACGCTTACGCATGATATGGAAAATGTTTTTTCTGAGGTTCGGAATGGTACTTTTAAAGTGCTCCCCGGAATGATTGATATTTTGTTCAAAAGTTTGGATGCGTTAGAGGAATATGTGAATAATATTCAGCAGACGACAGAAGAGGGGACAAATGACAATCAGGATTTGATTGATGCGCTCAACAGTATCTTAAAAAATAATGGTGAAGTGGTTCTCGGTGAGAGTTCAGCTTCTGCAAAGACAGAGGAGCCAGTTGCATCTTCTGCGCAGGATGCGGGTGCAAACACCAAGCGGGAAAAGTGGCAGGAAATCAAGATTACTGATACAGAGCGGATGCTGGTTGATAAGGCGTACAGCGAGGGGCTAAAAGCATTTGGCGTGACAGTCTATGTCGAGGAGGCATGTGTATTAAAGGCTGCGAGGGCATTTCTTGTATTTAAAGCACTTGAAAAGCTGGGAGAAATTATTGTATCTTCTCCGACTGCACAGGATATTGAAGATGAAAAATTTGATTTGACATTTAGTCTAATATTGATTTCTGCAAATACTACAGAAGAGATTATTGAGGCAGTGAAGAGTGTTTCTGAGATAGAGGAGGCGTTCTGTGCAGAGTATACCTCAGCGAAAGAGGAAAAGCCAGCAGCGCCAGAGAAAGTTGTCGAGAGTAAAACTGTAGAGGAGAGTAAGCCTGCAGCAACAGCATCGCCTGCTATGTCCAAGACTGTGCCAGCGCCTGCTCAAACACCAGTTCCGACAGCAAAACCTGCTGTGGCACCGACGTCATCTTCCTCGGCTTCCTCTTCTTCAAAACCAGCAGCAAAACCTGTGGTGAACAGAACTGTCAGAGTGGACATTGAGAAACTAGATAATTTGATGAATCTGGTCAGCGAGCTTATTATAGCGAAGAACTCGTTGATTTCTGCCACAGCAGCAGATGACAATAAAGGAGATAACGGTTCAGTCAATGAACAGATTGAGTATCTTGAGAGTGTTACGACAAATCTGCATGAGTCTGTTATGAAAGTGCGAATGGTTCCAATTGAGAGCGTTGTGGCAAAGTTCCCGCGTATGATTCGGGATCTTTCTAAGAAGTTGAACAAGAAGATGGAACTTTACATGACAGGTGAGGATACAGAACTTGACCGTACTGTGGTGGATGAGATTGGCGATCCATTAATGCATATGCTTAGAAACTCAGCAGATCATGGTCTGGAGCCCAATGATGTGCGTGTTGCAAATGGAAAACCAGAGGTTGGTTCTATTTTCCTAGATGCATATCAGGACGGCAATAATGTTGTGATTGAGGTGCGGGACGATGGCGGCGGAATTAATGTGGAAGCTGTCAGAAACAAAGCGATTGAGCGTGGCACAGTGACACCAGAACAGGCTGAGACAATGACGGAGAAGGAAATTATTGATCTTTTGTTCCTGCCAAGTTTCTCAACGGCTAAGAAGGTGTCTGATGTATCCGGTCGCGGTGTTGGGCTTGACGTTGTAAAGTCAAAAATTGAATCTCTGAGCGGCGAAGTTGAGGTAAAGAACCGCTTTGGCGAGGGTTCTTCTTGGATTATTCGGCTGCCTTTGACTCTGGCAATTATTCAGGCGCTTATGGTTGTAATTGGTGATGAAAAGTATGCGATTGCACTTGGCTCGATTCAGACAATCGAGGATGTTTTGCCGGAAGATATCAAGCTTGTACAAGCGAAGGAAGTAATCCATATTCGCGGAACGGTTATTCCAATTATCAGAATGGATAAGGTTTTAGATATGCCCCCAAGAGAAGGCGATAAGAATAAGAATCTCACCGTAATCATTGTGAAGAAGGGTGAAAAACAGGCAGGTTTGGTAGTAGACGAGCTTATCGGACAGCAGGAGGTTGTTATTAAATCTATGGGCAAGTATATTAAGGTGCCAAAGATGATAAGTGGTGCTACAATCTTAGGAAACGGTGAAGTGGCACTAATCCTTGATACAAATGCATTGATTTGATTCTAATGACAATGAAAAGGAAGAAAGGCGGGGCATAGAACATGGATGTAGTAAAAATAATGGATGAGAAGAAGCGGAATGTGAGTCTGAACCGTCCGGTAGAGCACGATACCACGCAATTTATTGTGACACAACTCGGTGGGGAGCAATACGGAATTGATATTAAATATATATCAAATATTATTCGGATGTCGAAAATCACAAGGGTACCTAAAGTGCCAAATTATATCAAAGGCGTAATCAATGTCCGGGGAGTTGTTATTCCAACGATTAGCCTCAGATTAAAGATGGGACTGCCGGAAGATGAAGTCACCAAGAAGACACGTATCATTATTCTGACACTTGAGCAGCACGAGTCCATAGGAGTGTTGGTGGATGAGGTAAAAGAAGTTGTGACGCTCGATGAGGATCATATTGAGCGGATGGGATATGAAAAGGATGAAAAGGAACGTTTTCTTTCTGGTGTGGGAAAGTCTGATGGGAAGCTAATCTCATTATTGGATATCACGTCAGTGCTTGCGGAAGTGGTAGATGTATAATTCTGTCTGTTTGCTTTAGCGGCAGATGGGAGTTTGTGTGATTTTTGGTAGGGAAAGGCTTAGGTTTTATCATGGCAGAAAATATGAGTTTCGAAAGGGTTACGACGGAGTATTATGATGTGTTAAAGGAGCTGGGAAATATTGGAGCAGGCAATGCAACAACAGCGCTTGCACAGATGCTTCAGACAAAGGTAGATATGAAAGTTCCACAGGTAAGGCTTCTCGATTTCAAAGATGTTGGTGTAGTTATGGGGGGAGAAGAGCAGCTTGTTGTAGGCATTTATCTGGCTGTAGAAGGTGATATTACAGGTAGTATTATGTTTATATTGGAACAGAATGCAGGAAAGGCTCTTGTGTCTAAACTTATGGGAATGCCGCCCTCAGAAGGTGAGTTTAGCGAGATTGAAATTTCAGCAATGAAAGAGATTGGAAATATTATTACAGGAGCTTATCTAAATTCACTTGCACAGATGACCAATCTCAAGATGCTTCCATCTGTTCCGGATCTGAGTATTGATATGCTCAATGCGATATTGAGTGTTCCGGCGATAGAGTTTGGTATCATAGGAGATCAGATTTTGCTAATACAGACGGTGTTTACAGATGATGTAGACTTGAATGGTTATTTTATTCTGATGCCAGATCTTGAGTCTTACTCGAAGATGCTGGCTGCGCTCGGGTTGTCAGTATAACTAAATACAGAGAAGGGGCATTGTATCTATGGCGAATATAGTAAAAGTGGGAATGGCAGACCTGAATGTGTGCAAAAGTCCTGATGGTATCACAACCCTAGGACTGGGTTCCTGTGTAGGAATCTGTATTAGGGACCCAGTTGCGAAAGTTGGGGGACTTGCACATGCCATGCTGCCAGACAGTAAACAAATAGAAAACAATTCAAACAGAGCCAAATTTGCAGATACAGGAATAGAAGATCTTGTACAAAAGATTCTTGCGATAGGTGGCAGAAGGGCAAGATTGGAAGCAAAATTAGCGGGTGGAGCACAGATGTTTGCATTTCAGAATAAATCGGACATGGTGCGTGTCGGAGAGAGAAATGTGGAAGCGAGCAAGAAGAAACTCAGAGAACTGGGTATTCCGCTGAAAGCACAGGATACAGGGCTAAATTATGGTCGTACAATTGTATTTTATCCTGAGACAGGAGAATTAATTATTCGTTCCGCAGGAAAACCCGAAAAAAAGATATAACAGAACAATTTAAGGGGATAATGAGATGGGAAATAAGACAGGTCTTATCACGCCGTTTCTTATGCTTTTGGCAGGTGCGATAGCGTCTATCATTATGTATGTCAGGGGATATGAGTTGACAAAAATGCTGTGGGGATTGCTGATTGTGCTATTGATATTTTACGTTCTTGGCGATGTGGCAAGGTATCTCTATGCATCAATCAGACCCCGTATCATACCAACAGGAGATCTGGAACAGATGGTTCAGGAAGCAAAAAGAAATGGAGATCTTACTGGAAATGTCGTTGCTTTTGCAAACGAGGAACAGAAGGATATGGAAGGTATGGATGCGGGTGGCTTTATGTCAGAAGATGCAGAGGGATATTCTGATGAGGAAATTTATGATTATTCTGATCAAGAGGCTGCCCCGTCAATGGAGTATGATAATGAGGACCCATTTGGGGATGCATAAAACGGATTATTTGTGTAGGCAACATTGTGTATAACGGGGGAATAACATGAACGAAGCAGCACGCAAGAAACTTTGGGATGATTATGCCAGACTGAAATCACCAGATTTAAGGGAAAAACTGATATTGGAGTATGCACCGTTGGTCAAGGTAGTGGCAGGGCGTTTAAGCATGTATCTTGGCTATAATGTGGAGTATGAGGATTTGGTAAGTTATGGAGTGTTCGGCTTGATTGATGCCATTGATAAGTTTGACACAGGCAAAGAAGTGAAGTTTGAGACTTATGCTAGTCTGCGTATTCGTGGTGCTATTCTGGATCAGATTCGGAAAATGGACTGGATACCGCGCACGATTAGACAGCGTCAGAAACAAATTGACACTGCGATGAAGGAGCTGGAACAACGCAATGGAAAACCCCCTTCAGATGCAGAAATCGCGTTATATATAGGAATCAGCGAGGATGAGTTTCTCGATTGGCAGAATCAAGTCAAGGCGGATAATATTATCTCTTTGAATGAATATGTGGAACAGGGAAATGATATTTCCTCAGAGAAGGGCATCACATCAGGATTTGATACACCAGAGAGTGTAGTTGAAAAAAGTGAGCTCAAAGAGGTGCTTGAAGAAGCGCTGGAAGTATTGACGGACAAAGAGAAAAAGGTGATTTTACTGTATTACTATGAAGAACTTACCCTCAAAGAAATCAGTCGTGTGCTTGAGGTATCAGAGTCAAGGATATCGCAGCTTCATACGAAAGCGCTTCAGAAGATGAAAACAAAGATGGGAAATTACATTGGAATATTGGAGCAATAACACACAAAACAATTGCATGGAGGCAAGACTGATATGAATGGATTTTTTCAGATACAGATAAAAGAACAGGGGGTAAACCTGCTGCTTTTTCCTCCTGTTGGGGAGGGAGAGAAGATACGTTCCACGGAATTAAAGGAGTATCTAAATAGAATTGGCGTACCCTATGATGTGAAGGCAATCAACTCTGCACTTTCTTCTATGGGTGAGGAGGAGATTGCCCTTTTTTTGACTGCAATGAAGCTTTCACCGGTGGATGCGATCTGCAATATTCAGGTGGCGCCTGACAAAATGTCGGTGGTCATGCGTTTGTATCCGCCTAGTACGGGTGGCCGCCCTGCAAGTAAAGAACAAATTATGGATTTACTCAATCAGTACAAAGTTAGGGCAGGAATCGATGAGGAAGCAATTACGGTGGCACTTGAGGAGAATCTTTATTGTACAGATATTGTTGTTGCACGCGGAAAAATGCCTACTGTTGGCAAAGATGCTTCTATTATTTATCACTTTGACACCAATAATAATATTCGTCCGGAATTAAAAGAAGATGGAACAGTGGACTTTTTTAAATTAAATACATTACATCATTGTATAAAAGGGCAGGTTCTTGCAGAAATTATTCCAGAGGAGAGAGGCGAGAATGGATTTGATATTTATGGTTCTGTTATGCTTGCAAGAGAGGTAAAAAAGATTACATTTGCATATGGAAGAAACCTTGAGATTTCACAAGATGGACTGAAACTGACCAGTATGGTTGACGGGCATGCCTCTCTGGTGGATGACACCGTTTTTGTATCAGATGTATACAGTGTGGAAGACGTGGGAACATCTACAGGAAACATTGAGTATCACGGAGATGTGGAAGTGAAGGGAAATGTTTGTGAGAACTTTAGTGTGAAGACAGACGGGAATGTTTTTGTGACAGGTGTTGTGGAAGGTGCAGTGATAGAGGCCGGTAAAGATATTATTATTGCCAGAGGAATGCACGGACAAAATAAAGGTCGATTGAAAGCTGGTGGAAACATTGTCGCAAAGTTTATCTCCGCTGCAAAGGTGGAGGCAGATGGATTTGTGGAGGCAGAACAGATTGTAAATGCCCATGTTTTCGCAGGCACCAATGTAAATGCAGACGCAGGAAAGGGATTGATTACAGGCGGAAAAGTAATCGCTAAATTGGCAATTAACGCCAAAAATATAGGGTCGCCTATGGGGGCTTCAACGATTGTTGAAGTAGGAAGTGACTTGAGTGCCAAAAAACGTCTTGCGGAGCTTCAAAAAAGCGTGGGAGAAAAATCAAAAACCATACCAAAGTTAAAAAAATCTCTGGAAGATGTTACCACTCGATTAAAACAGGGTGTTAAATTGACACAGGAGCAACTCAGAAATGCCAAAATGTTACAGATAACACTTGCAGAGACACAGGCAAAAATCAAAGAGGAGTTAAAAGAGATTGAAAAGCTCGATAAGATGCTAAAGAATGAGGGAATGTCGCATATTGATATTCGCGGAACAATGTACCAAGGAGTCGCTGTGGCAATTTCTGGAGCTACAATGACAGTGAAAAACGAATACACATTTTGTCGTTTGTACAAAAAAGATGCAGATATAGCTTCTACAAATTTGTAGGGGCTATTGCCTTTTTTGTCGAAATATATTACAATAAATCGAAATACGGTATCGCCTTGTAAATTGAGCGGCCCAGAGGAGGGATAAAAATGGCTATTAGTCCAATACTGCTTAATGGAAGTATTCAGCAGACAGATAATGTTTTACACAATCAGGTAAAACAGGTTGAGAAGGGTGTTGTGGATCAAGGAAATATTCAGGTTCAGGCAGAGAGAAAAGAACAGCAGATGGCAAAACAGGTCGTTCATGCAGATGAAACTTTATTTAAGGAAGAGCGTTTTGATGCGAAAGAGAAAGGTCATAATGGCTATTCAGGGGACGGGGGAAAACGCAGGAAGAAAATAAAAGGTGATGGAAGAGTTGTCGAGAAATCCGAAGGTGGATTTGATATAAAGATATAGTGTGTTTGCTTTGTGTACATTGTAGAGGATTGGAAAGGTTTGGTAACAGATGAATTGGTTGGAGATTGCGCTGCTGATATTTGGAACGTGTGCTTTTGCAGGAAGTTTTTTAATCAGAGGAAAGTCAGATGACAGTGGTCAGGAAGTGGATGTGGAACTTATCCGAAGTGTCATAGAGAAAGAGATGAGGGATGCCAAAGAACGGGTCACTGAAGTTGTAGATGAAACACTTGAGTATGCAGTGGAAAAGACAGAGCGTGCGTCAGAACGCATTTCAAACGAAAAGATTATGGCGATTAGCGAATATTCGGAGACAGTGCTTGCTGATATTAACAAGTCTCATCAGGAAGTAGTGTTTTTGTATGATATGTTAAATGACAAGCATAATAATCTTAAAGAGACGATTAAGCATGTGGATAAAACAGCAAAGGAAGCAGAAGAAGCGGCCAATGCTGCAGCGCTTGCCCTTGCAGCAAAAGCAAAGGAAGATGCTGAGACTAGAGAAAAAGAATTGACAAGAAAAAGTGTCAGTACGGACCGCGCTGCGTTGGATAAGGAAGCACAGGAAAAGGAATATGCGCGTCGGCAGATGGCAAGGCTGATTCTTCCAATGCAACAGGAAATGCAGATTCATCGGCAGGTGGATGCCCGCGCACTGGATATTGGTGCATTGGGATTAAACATGGGCAAAAAGACACAGGTTGACAGACCGACGGAATTGAGTCCGCTTGTAGTAAAGAGTGTGGAGATTATACCAGCGGATGTTGTTTTATCAAAAGATATGCAGCCTGTGCCGGAGAACACAGGTATTGTGCCTGTGAGTACGGCAGAATTGCAGACATTTGGTTCTCGTCCTGAGGATATGAAGGTTGTGGATGTAAAACCGGCTGAGATTAGACCTGTGGAAGTGTATTCTTTTGTAGATCAGGCACCACATATTGAGAGACCTGTAAAGAAAGATACGGCAAGTATGATTAAGCCACAAGATGTTTTTCTGGGAGCAGTAGAAAACAACAATGATAGAATTTTAAGGCTTTATAAAGAGGGTTATTCTAATGTGGATATTGCCAAGGAGCTAGGACTTGGAGTTGGGGAGGTAAAATTGGTCATCAATCTGTTTAAGGGGGCTGTTTAATGAAATTTAAATATATGTTAAGGGGGCTTGGTCTGGGCATTTTGATTACCGCAGTGGTAATGGGGGCGTACACTAGGAGTGCTGTTGCGGATGCAAGGGTGTCTGTCTTAAAAGAATATGGACTTGGAGAAGACAATGGACTTCCTGAAGAAACAGCAGAGGAACGCTCAACAGATGCAGAGTCTACGCCAGAATCAACAGAGCAGCCCGCTAGTAGAGATGAGGAGAAGGAAGCAGAGATTCAATCTGTGTTGGATGCGGCAAAAGACGCAGAGCAGGCTGAGTCTGCCAGCGCTGTATTGCCGGAGCCGGAGGAGCAACCGACAGATGCGGCAACTGGAGTATCTGATGACTCTGTGATAGTGGTGCCGACAGGCGAGGGCGATGTGGTTCAAATTGATATTACAAAGGGGGATGATTCTGGAACAGTTTCCAGAAAGTTGTTCAATGCAGGGTTGATTGAGAATGCGTCTGAGTATGATGCATTTTTGATGCAGCATGGATATGATAAGCAACTCAATGTAGGAAGTATTACAATCAATGCCGGAGCGGGCTGGCAGGAGATTGCAGAAAAATTAACTGAAAAATAATTAACACAAAAAGACCTCTTGCACAAGAGGTTTTTTTGTGTTATATTATTAATATTGTGGCTGTATTTGGATATTGCAGTCATAGTGATCAGATAAAATACTATAGTATTCACGCCCGCAGATTTGTGGTCCATGCCATGAGTAGCCCACAGAGAAGAAGCGGGCGGAAGCGCGGTAAAACCGCAGAAAATGGAGGTAAGTCATGAGTGTTATTTCAATGAAGCAGTTGTTGGAAGCAGGTGTTCATTTTGGACATCTGACAAAAAGATGGAACCCTAAGATGGCTCCTTATATCTTTACAGAGAGAAATGGTATTTATATCATTGACCTGCAGAAATCCGTGGGCAAGGTTGATGAGGCGTATAGGGCTGTAGCTGATATTGTAGCACAGGGCGGCACAATTCTTTTTGTAGGAACCAAAAAACAGGCGCAGGATGCTGTCCGCACAGAGGCAGAGCGCTGTGGAATGTTCTATGTAAATGAGAGATGGCTGGGCGGTATGCTCACAAACTTTAAGACAATAAGAAGCAGAATTACCAGATTAAAGGCAATTGAAGATATGGCAGAGAACGGAACATTTGATGTTCTTCCAAAGAAAGAAGTTATTCAGATTAAGAAGGAATGGGAAAAGCTTGAGCGGAATCTGGGCGGTATTAAGAATATGACAAGGGTTCCTGATGCAATTTTTGTTGTGGACCCGAAGAAGGAAAGAATCTGCGTGCAGGAGGCACATATACTTGGTATCCCTCTGATTGGTATTGCAGATACAAACTGTGACCCAGAAGAGTTGGATTATGTTATTCCGGGCAATGATGATGCGATTAGAGCTGTTAAGTTAATTGTTTCTGCTATGGCTGATGCCGTAATTGAGTCAAATCAGGGTGAGATGATGACAGATGCAGTGCCAGAAGAGGTTGTTGAGGAAGAGGCAGCGGCACAATAGATAGGAAACAGCTCAGGCAAGACTTTGCACTGCCCTGCAAAGTCCGTGGGAAAGAATAGTGGTTGAGATGCATCAAGCCACAGTCCGTGGTTTTGCATGGTTTGATGCTTGTAACAGGAAGCCAAAGGCTGGACTGTTACAAAGATAGAGGAAGCAGGAGGAACGTGAAAATGGCTATTACAGCAGCAATGGTAAAAGAGTTGAGAGAGATGACAGGTGCCGGTATGATGGATTGCAAGAAGGCACTTAATGAGACAGATGGAAATATGGATGAGGCTGTTGAGTATTTGAGAAAGAATGGACAGGCTAAGGCGGATAAGAAGGCTGGACGTATTGCAGCAGAGGGTCTTTGTAGAGTCTGTACAGATGGCGATCAGGCAGCAGCGGTAGTGGAAGTAAATTCAGAGACAGATTTTGTGGCAAAGAATGAGCAATTTCAGAATTATGTCACAGCAGTTGCAAAACAGGCACTTGAGACGAGTACTACAGATATTGATGCATTCCTTGCAGAACCGTGGAATGAGGATTCTTCAAAAACAGTGAAGGAAGCATTGGTTGAGAAGATTGCTGTTATTGGAGAGAACCTAACTATCAGAAGATTTGAGAAAGTTACAGCGGAGAATGGCTGTGTTGTGACCTATACACATGGCGGCGGAAAGATTGGTGTCATTGTGGATGCTGAGACCGCAGTAGTAAATGATGCAGTGAAGGAAGCGCTTCTAAATCTGGCGATGCAAGTTGCGGCACTTTATCCAAAGTATGTATCTTCTGAGGAAGTTTCTGAAGAGTACAAGGAGCATGAGAGAGAGATTATCACAGAACAGATTAAGAATGATCCGAAGATGGCTGGAAAGCCAGAGAAGGTAATCGAGGGTGCTGTTGTTGGTCGTCTTAACAAAGAGCTTAAAGAAATCTGCTTGTTAGAGCAGGTTTATGTGAAGGCTGAAGACGGAAAACAGACAGTGAAGCAGTATCTTGCTGAAGTTTCCGCAGATAATGACACAGAGATTAAGATTAAGAAATTTATTCGTTTTGAGACCGGAGAAGGCATCGAGAAGAAAGTGGATGATTTTGCGGCTGAGGTTGCGGCACAAGCTGGAACTTTATAAGGATTCCATAAATTGATCTGTCGCTATGAAAATTGATTCATGTTTATTATGAGTTGAGCAGCGAGTAGGGAAGAGAGACTTCCCTACTCTATTTTTTATGCACAGACCTGTGTAGAGGAAATATGCCACTAACGTGGCGCACAGGTCGCGCAGCAAGTAGAGGAAAAATTTTTCTGCTACTCAATTGCGCACAAGCATCCAGATGAAATATGCCAGCAAGCTGATGGAGGTCCAACGCATAAGTAGGGAAGCCTTTCTTCCTTACTCAATTTGTGATGTAGCATTACAAAAGTTTAGGCATAATTGCTTCGGCAGCTGCCGAGCGTGCCTTGGCATAAACTTCAGGGTTGCGTTTGCAAAAGACATAATATAGGCATTCTATAATAAAAAGTTGTCCCAACTTTGCTGCCACAGAGCCAGATTGCAACGGGCTTTCATTGTAGCCGCACAGTAATACAACATCTGCATATTTTGTGGCGCGTGAATTGGGAAAGTGTGTGATTAATATTACAGATACTTGGCGTTCTTTTGCAATGCGCATAATATCCTCCATATCTTTTGTGGAACCAGAATAGGAGAAAAACAGAATGACATCTTTGTGGGTGGCTAGCGAAATATTCATGACTTGCATATGCGAGTCCTCAATATGGACAAAACGGGAAGTTGCAGTGGAGAAACGTGCCCATGCCTCCATTGCCATAACCATACTGCCACCCTGTCCAAAACAAAAGACTCTATCAGCAGCAGAGATAAAATCTACAGCCCTGGAAATCTCAGTTTCGTCCAATAAATCCATAGTTTCATTTAATGAAAGAACACTGGAAGCATAAAGTTTATGAAAAATACTTCCAAGAGTGTCCTCCGAAGTGATTGTGTCAGGGGTGTCTGATGGGTCGCCAATATCTGTTACATAGGCAGCCTTGGCAAGTGCTAGTTTCAGGTTATTGTAGCCTGACAGTCCAAGGCTTCGGCAGAAGCGTGTAATGGAAGCTTCTGACACGCCGCTGCTTTCCGCAAGGGTTGAAATAGACATATATTGGGAATCGTGAGTATTGGCAAGAATGTAGTCAGCCAGTTTCCGGCTAGAACGTGTAAGTGAATGATATTGCTCCGTGATTAGTTCCAGAATGTTTCCTGCCAAACGATCATCTCCTTTCTAAAGTCCAAGTACAGCGGCGCCCAGCATTCCAGCGCAGTTGCCCAGCGCTGCTTTTTCCAGTTTCACCTGTCGAAAACTCGACATGATATTGGGATACAACAGTTTGCGAAGTTGTTCTATAACATAAGGCTGCTCCATAATACCGCCGCCAAGAATCACGCCTTCGGGATTTAACATATGGATAATCGTAGTCAGTCCATATATAATCTCCAAAATCCAGCGGTCAACAAGTTCTTTGATGCCAGGTTCCTCTAAGCGTTCAAAGATTTTGCGTCCGTTTATTAGAGTAGCGTCAAACTGTTGTGCGTTTTTAACCAGTGCTGTGGTAGAAGCGTATTTCTCATAACAGCCAGAAAACATATCTTCTTCAATCTTGCGCGCTTCAGGGTGTGTGACAATCGCTCCAAATTCCCCGGCTGAATAACTACTGCCAGAGTATAGTTTTCCACCAGAAAAGATTGCGCCACCTACCCCTGTGCCATAAGTTAAACAGACAAAATTGCTGTAATTTTGCCCAGCTCCAAAAATAGACTCCCCAATTGCAGCTGCATTCACATCATTTTCTACTGCGACAGGGACACAAAACTCCCGTTCCATTATTTCTTTTAATTTTGTGCCTGTGTAGTCTGGAATATTCTCGTTTGCATAGATAATTTGTCCGCGTATAGGATCTACTTGTCCAGCGGTGCTGATTCCAATACGCTCAAACGAAGTGCACTGTCGGTATGCGGCAATAATTTCCTTTGCGCGGGCTGTCACATGAGCACCTCCAAGACTGGCTTCTGTCGGAGTTTCTTTGATGTCTGTTAATACTCCATCAAGATATAGACCTGATTTGATTGCGGTGCCACCAATATCAAGAACCATAGTAGTCATAGCACGTTTCCTCCTTGTTGTTCAACATAGACTTTCGGAGTCTCTTTCTGGGCGATTTAATTTAGGAACTGTAAAAATATTCTTAGGCAGTACTATATGAGCGAAGCACGGTGAAATACCATTTTTAATGCGAGGTTGTCATCTAAAATCACAATGTTTGCGTATTTGCCCGGAGTCAAACTTCCATAATGTTCATAGATTCCAACTGCCTTTGCTGGATTGACAGCAGCACATTTGACTGCGCTTGTAATGGGGATACCCATATCATGAACAGCAGTGCGCACACAATCCATAAGATTTGTGACAGAGCCAGCGATAGTGCCGTCCTCAAGAACAGCTAGATTTCCTTTAACAGTGACATTTTGCCCTCCTAGATCATACTGTCCGTCGGCAAGACCTGCCGCACGCATACTGTCGCTAATAAGAATGATTCTATCATCACCAAAAATTTTAAAGGTGGTTCGCACCACGGCAGGATGAATGTGGATTCCATCGCAGATTAGTTCTGCCATGCAATGATTGTCATCGGCGGCTGCGCCAATTGGACCCGGAGCACGGTGACTGAAAGGCGGCATGGCATTGTATGTGTGGGTCAATTGTGATGCTCCGCACAAAATTGCTTCTTTTGTGGTGTCGTAATCGGCAGTTGTGTGTGCGATAGAAATATTAACGCGATTACTATTTTCCCGAATAAAATTCATGGCGCCTTCCGTTTCTGGCGCGATTGCTACAGTGCGAAATATATTGTCAGAGATTTCTTGTAAGTGATTGAACATGACAGTGTCAGCCACCGCAATATATTTTCCGTTTTGTGCACCTTTTTTGGCAGCGTTGATAAAAGGACCTTCCATGTAAAGACCACAGAAATCGGCTGCATCTTTGTCTTCCATGTCACGAAAGTCTTTTGCAGCACGGCAAATCTGTGTCAATATGTCCTCGGGCATCGTCATGGTGGCGGGTGTGATGGAAGTCACACCTTGGCTTAATTCATAGCGCGCAATTGTGCGTAGAGCTTCTACTGTACCATCACAACAGTCACTTCCCATGCATCCATGAAAGTGGATATCAGTCAGACCGGGAATAACATAGTTTCCAGCGGCATCAATTACAGTTTCTTCGCCGGATACATTGCGATAGTCCTCTTCCGATACAATTTTTTCACCGCATATATATACGGTTTCGGGAGTAAAAAAGCCGTCTTCATGAAAGACAAGGCCGTTGATGATTTTTTTGAGTACCATTATTGTCCGCCTTTCTTAGAAATTGTTCATCAATAACTTATGAACAGTTTTTTCCCTAAATTTTAGTGTGTTAGCATTTTGAAAGTGCAGCTTCGTCCGCCACTAGTGTTACATTGCGGTGTAACTGTAAGATAGAGGCTGGAACCTGCGGTGTAATGGGACCAAAGAATGCAGTTTTTACAATGTCTGCCTTGTCTTCACCAGATACGATAATAAGAATCCTGTGCGCGGACATAATTGTCTTGATACCCATCGTGTATGCCTGACGCGGAACTTCTGCTTCTGTCTCAAAAAAGCGCGCGTTCGCTTTAATTGTCTGTTCTGACAAGTCGATGCAGTGCGTCTCTGTGGAGAAAACGTTTCCTGGTTCATTAAAGCCAATATGCCCGTTGTGTCCTAAACCTAAAAGTTGGAGATCTGGCTCTCCTACAGCGCGTAGGATTTCATTGTAATTGTGGCATGCAACAGCGCTGTCTGGTTCTGTTCCGTCGGGAAGAAAAGTTCTGCTTTTGTCAATGTTTACTTTACTAAAAAGGTGCTCGTTCATAAAATAATAATAGCTTTGCGAATTGTCGCGGGTCAATCCTTTGTACTCGTCAAGATTGACCGTCATAACTTCTGAGAAGTCGAGATCTCCTTTTTCATACCAATCCACAAGCTGACGGTAAGTGCCTAATGGGGTTGAGCCAGTAGCGAGACCAAGTACGCAGTTCGGCTTCATAATAATCTGGGCCGAAATAAGGTTCGCAGCCTTGCGGCTCATATCGTTGTAATCTTTTGCTCTGCAGATTTTCATAGTGTACCTCCTAAACGAAATCTTTTAATATTTTACTAGAAATGGGGAAATTCCCTTTATAATTTTACTATAACATATTATTTGTATTGTGGCAATTGATAGAAGAGAAAAAATGTTATAAATTTTCCATAGAAATTATTAATGAAAATAATTTTCAATAATATATTAAACGGAAACGCGCAGTTTATATGCATTTTTGTTTTATGAATCGTAATTAGTTTTCAATGTTTAATGTACCAAATAGAGTGAGAAATTTGAATTAAAAAGTTTTGAGAATAAAAAAGATACAAAAGTGGTATAAATTTTCAAAATTTAAAAAAATTAAAAATATTTTCAAAAATGTATTGACAAAAATACAAGACAAAAGTACAATAAAGTCATAATTAACAAAAACCTAATTCAAGGTTGTATTTTTTTAAACATTTTTTCCAAAAAAGGAGGGCTTATTATGAAGAAGCGTAAACTTATGGCACTGGCATTGAGCTGCGTTATGGTATGTTCTATGACTGCATGTGGCGGTAAAGACACAGGATCAGATCAATCTGCATCTACTTCGACACCTGCACCCGCGCCTGCTGAGAAGGAGGAAGCACCTGCTGAAAAAGCGAGTACCACTGAAAACACAGACAGCCAGACCCCAACAGGGAGTACGCAGGCAGCGGACATTACTCTGTGGACCTATCCAATTGGAAGCTGGGGAGATTCCGCTACTGTTGATGGTTTGATTGCAAACTTTAATGCGGTATATCCCGATATTAAAGTCACAGTAGAATATCTGGATTACACAAATGGTGATGATCAGATCAATACAGCAATTGAAGGAAAACAGGCGCCAGACCTTGTAATGGAAGGACCAGAGCGTCTGGTGGCAAACTGGGGAGCAAAAGGTCTGATGGTTGATCTTGGAGACCTTTGGACAGATGATGCGAAATCTTTGATTTATGATTCTGTGCAGAATGCTTGTAAGAGCAATGATGGCGTATTTTATGAGTATCCGCTGTGTATGACTGCACATACTATGGCAATCAACAGAGATATTTTTGAGGCAGCAGATGCACTTCAGTATCTTGATGAAGAGACTGGCACATGGACAACAGAAAATTTCCAGAAGGCAGTTCAGGCGGTATATGACTATGGTCAGACCAATGTAGGTGCAGTGTACTGTAGCGGACAGGGCGGTGATCAAGGAACACGTGCCTTGATAAATAATTTATATGGTGGAACCTTTACCAATCCAGAACATACAGAGTACACAGCAAACAGTGCTGAGAATATTAAGGCGCTTGAGTTGTTAAAGAGCATGGACGGCATTAATTTTGATGCATCAATAGCAGGTGGTGACGAAATTAACATGTTCTGTAATGGTACTTTTGCAATGGCATTCTGCTGGAATGTATCACAGGAGAAGAACAATCTTGAAAACATTAGTTTTGATGCCTTACCTATGGCTTTCCCTTCAGAAGATGGTATCCCACAACTTTGCGGTGGTATTTGGGGCTTTGGTATTTTTGACAACGGCGATCCTGCTAAAATCGAGGCAGCAAAAACATTTATTGATTTTATGGCAAATGATGAGAAACAGGTTGTTGAGAGCGTGAAGGCTTCCAACTATTGGCCAGTAAAAGACCTTGGAAATATCTATGATGGCGATGCACTTATGACAGAGTACTCAAAATTTGTTGAGTATATGGGTGACTATTATCAGGTAGTAGGTGGATGGGCAGAAGCCCGCACAGCATGGTGGAATATGCTGCAGCAGGTTGGCTCAGGAACAGATGTAGCAACAGCAGTTGAGGAGTTTGTGACAACAGCAAATACAGCAGCGGCACAATAAATAAATGATGCAGTCAGTGTTGCGCCCCTTCCCAGAGAGATGTGGGAGGGGCGCTTCCTAATAAGAAAGGAGGAATCCTTATGTCAAAAAATAACAGCATGAGTAAGGCGTTGGTACGCAGAGAGACAATTGCTGGATATGCATTTATGCTGCCAAGTCTAATATTCTTTCTTGGATTTGTTATTTATCCTATGGTGCAATGTGTGTTTACAAGTTTCTTTGATGCGACCATGAACCGTGAGGATATTTTTATTGGGCTTGCGAATTATAAGGAGTTGTTTCAGGATAAGGTATTTTTGGGCGCGCTGAAAAATACAGTGATAATCGTGGTGGTTTCCGTGCCGGTAACATGTATCTTTTCTCTATGGGTAAGTTCCGTTATTTATGATTTGGCTGGTCCTGCTTGTTCCGCGTTTCGCTGTATCTTTTATCTTCCGGTTGTAACTGGTTCCGTTGCAGTTGCAGTGGTATGGAAGTGGATGTTCAACAATTATTATGGTATTTTTAACTATATTGGCACAAATACCGGACTGATTGAGAAGAACATTAACTGGCTGGGTGATGAAAAATTTGCGCTGGGGTGTATTATACTAATTTTGTTGACAACTTCTGTAGGACAGCCAATTGTATTGTATGTATCTGCACTGAACAATGTGGACCAGTCGCTTGTGGAGGCGGCAGAGGTTGACGGTGCAACAAAATTTCAGTGTTTCTGGAAGATTAAGTGGTCGCAGATTATGCCTACAACGTTGTATATTCTTGTTATTACAACAATTAATAGTTTCCAGTGCTTTGCGCTGATACAGTTGTTGACAAGTGGTGGTCCCAATCATAGTACAGACACAATTATGTATTATATTTACTATAATGCATTTAAATTGTATCGTTATGGATATGGAAATGCAATGGGCGTTGTTCTTGCAATTATTATAGCGCTGTTGTCCGCAGTGCAGTTTAAGATGGCAGAGAGTAAGTAGGAAAGGGGGAAATAAATATGAAACAGAGACAGTTTAACCGTTCAACCTGTTACAAAATTGTATCAGTTATTATTATCGCAATTTTGGCATTTACATTTGCATTCCCGCTTTACTGGATTATTATTGGCTCTTTTAAGACGCCCGCTGCAATCAATGCGACGACACCACAGTGGTGGCCGCAGGAATGGGTTCTTGACAATTATAGAAAGCTTTTTAGCAGACAGGTTGCAGCGCTCTGGGAGATTCACATTCCATTTACCAGTATTAGTCTTATGGGGCCGGAAGTGCCTGCGGCAATTCGCTGGCTGTTAAACACGGTGTTTATGGCAGTTGCGGCAATGTTGTTGACCTGTACCACCGCAGCTATGGCGGGATATGCGCTTGCAAAAAAACGCTTTGTTGGACGCACATTGGTCTTTTCGTTGATTGTATGTGCAATGGCGTTGCCAAAGCAAGTTATCTTGGTTCCTTTGCTGCGAGAGATGGCTTCATTAGAATTGTACAACACAATATGGGCAGTTATTTTCCCGATTGTTGGCTGGCCGTTTGGTGTGTTTTTAATGAAACAGTTTTCGGAAGGGATTCCGGGGGAGATGATGGAGGCTGCCAAGATAGACGGCGCGGGAGAGTGGAAGACATTTTACACAATTGCACTTCCTCTGATTAAACCTGGTATTGGTGCGTTGGCAATTTTTACCTTTATTAATTCGTGGAATGATTATTTTATGCAGTTAATTATGCTGACGAGTACAAAGAACTTGACCATATCACTTGGTATTGCAAAGCTGCAGGCGGAGAATGCAACAGATTTTGGTTTGATTATGGCAGGTGCATCGCTGGCGGCAATTCCTATTATTATAATTTTCCTTATTTTCCAGAAGTATTTTACAAAGGGAATTACAATGGGTGCAGTCAAGGGATAGTGAGGAGGTCCAATATGATTTATACAGAGATAGCCAATATTGAGCACTATTATGGTCTGGGTAAATATTTGGATAAAGCGGTTTCGTATCTAAGTAGTCACCCTCTAGACAATGTGCAGGCAGGACATTATGAAATTGATGGGAATATGGTGTATATGAATGTGTTTGACTATGAGACAATTCTTGAGGAGGGCGCATTTTTTGAGGCACATAAAAAGTATGCGGACATTCATATGACAATTACTGGAGAGGAGATTGTCGGTGTGTCAGATATGTCCAAAGTGTCAGTAAAGACTTTTGATGAAGAGAAGGACCTTCTTGAAGTGGAAGGACCAGTCGAACATTATATAAAATTGATACCGGGAAAGGCATTGATTACACTACCAGAAGATGCGCACAAGGTTAAGCTGGCAGCGAAGAACCCTTCCACAGTGAAAAAGGCAGTGATAAAAGTGTACATAGGCTGAAAATAAGGAGTGCGCCAAAGCGCACAGAAAGGGGCAGATATGAGAGATATTAACAAATATCAAGGAATTATTCCGGCGTTTTATGCCTGTTATGACGAGAGCGGTGAAGTGAACGAGGAACGTGTGGAACAATTGACAGACTATATGGTAAAGAAGGGTGTGAAGGGGCTCTATGTAGGTGGTTCTTCTGGAGAATGTATTTATCAGAGTGTTGAGGACAGAAAACGCACGCTGGAGCGCGTTGTACAGGTAAGCGCAGGAAAACTAACGATTATTGCACATGTTGCGTGCAACAACACAGCAGACAGTAAGGTGCTTGCAGCCCATGCGCAGAGTTTAGGCGTGGATGCGATTGCAGCCATTCCACCAATCTATTTTCACCTGCCAGAGTATGCCATTGCACAGTATTGGAATGATATTTCAGATGCTGCGCCAGACACAGACTTTATTATTTACAATATCCCACAGCTTGCAGGTGTGGCGTTAACAATGCCACTGTTTCGAGAAATGCGAAAAAATCCAAGAGTGGCAGCAGTAAAAAATAGTTCTATGCCAACACAAGATATTCAGATGTTCAAGGCTGAGGGAGGAGAAGGATTTGCAGTGCTTAATGGTCCTGATGAACAGCTTGTGGCAGGTCTTGCAATCGGTGCAGATGGTGGAATCGGTGGTACATATGGCGTTATGCCAGAACTTTATCTAAAGATTATGGAGTTGGTAAATGCAGGAAAAATTGATGCAGCGCAAAAAGTACAGTATGCGGCAAATGAGATTATCTATGCAATGTGTGCTTGTCATGGAAATATGTATGGCGTGATTAAGGAAATTATTAAGATTCGAGAAGGTTTTGACATTGGCGGTGTGCGCAGACCATTACCATCATTAATCCCAGAGGATATGGAACAGGTAAAGAAATGCGTGCAGTTGATTGACAAGGCAATAGACCAGTTTATATAGGCAGGAGGATTTTTTATGACAAAACAGGAATTATTGAATCAGATAAAAGGAAAAGTGATTGTATCCTGTCAGGCAGTTCCGGGGGAGCCCTTGTATGTGGAAGAAAAATCGATTATGTATTTGATGGCGCGCGCGGCAAAGCAGGCGGGGACTCCAATGATTCGCACAAGCAGTATTCGAGATGTTGTGGCGATTAAGGAGGAGACAGGGCTTCCTGTAATTGGCTTGATTAAGGTACAATACGAAGGGTTTGAGCGTTATATTACACCGACAATGAAAGAAGTAGATGCGTTGGTGGAAGCAGGTTCCGACATTGTGGCATTGGATTGTACCAATCAGAAACGTGGCGATGGGAAGAGCATTAGTGAGTATATTACAGAGGTGCGCACAAAATATCCAAATGTTGTTTTGATGGCAGATATTTCTACCTATGAAGAGGGTGTAAATGCGTGGAAGCTTGGCATGGATATTGTCGGGACAACAATGAGCGGATATACAGCACATTCTCCAAAGCTTGACGGACCAGATTATGAACTTGTAAAAAAATTGTCTGAAACGGTGGATATTCCAGTGATTGGTGAGGGAAGAGTACACAGCCCAGAGCAGGCAGTAAAAATGTTGGAGGCAGGCGCTTATGCTGTTGTGGTTGGAGGTGCTATTACAAGACCACTTGAAATTGCACAGCGTTTTATCAAAGCAGTGGAAAGTAGGTAGTATATGAAAAAGCACATAGTATGTTTTGGGGATTCCAACACACATGGATATTGTGCTAGTACAGGTGGGCGGTTTGATGAGACACAGCGCTGGTGTTGTTTACTTGAGAAAAAGCTTGGAGAGGACTACCTTGTGATTGAAGAAGGGTTGAGTGGGCGCACCACCTGTTTTACCGATCCAATTCATGAGGGATTAAATGGGCTAAATTTTATTTATCCGTGTCTTATGAGTCATGAACCAGTTGATTTGCTGATTATTATGCTAGGGACAAACGACACAAAAGAGCGTTTTGGCGCTTCGGCGGCGTGCATTGCATTAGGGCTAAAACGACTGATTGGAAAAGCAATTGCAACAACAGACTGTTGGAGTAGTGGGAAGGCAAATATTTTAATTGTGTCACCGCAGAATATTGACGCTAGATATATAGATTCGGAAGTTGGCGCGACAATGGGGCATGGTTGTGCAGAGAAATCAACAGGATTGGCAGCAGAGTTTGCAAAGATTGCAGCGCTTATGAAATGTCATTTTCTGGATGCAAACAAAGAGATTTCGGCGCCTGTCAATGAGATTGATTATATGCACCTGACAGCGGAGGGACACAGACAACTAGCAGATGTACTGGCGAAGAAGATTTCTAAAATCTTAACTCAGTAAAAAGAACGAGTGCAAAACACTCGTTCTTTCTATGCCGCGTAATCAATGTTGGCACCTCTAAATTTTGCAGCGTCAAGCTGCCTTTGATTTTTGGTGTAGGGGTTATCCTCATTAGAGTATTTGATTGTGGTGTTGGTAACACCGCCCGCAACATAAGTACGCCCGCATTCAGGGCAGATGGAAGTATGGATTGATACAGAAGCATTTAATACTTTTCCATCTTTTTGAGCAGCTTTTTTATATGCATTGGAAACATGTTCCCCTTCATGTGCGCGCACTCTGGCACCTGCGGATTCTGGTGAGATGTGTGACGCTGTTTTGAAGGAGACATTCTCGTCAGAGCCATCTTGATATTTGCGGTTAGCGCAGGTCTCACACTCCTCTGGCGAGGAACGTTTCCCAGGTTTTTTAACCTTGTCAGGATCAGCGCTGGGATCTACAGCATTGGGGTTGGTTTCGTCTTTTCCTATAGGATTGGTAGATGGATAGACAGTGTTTGTATACATGGGATAATTGGGGTATAATCCCGAAAAATTGCCAATTGTCATATGACAGGACCTCCTTTTCTTAGCCATATTCTTGGATATTTTTTTTACAGTATAACATAAAAGGACTGTTATGGGAAGCGTAAAAAAGAGCTATTCCAATGGAATAGCTCTTTTAAAAGCGTTTATCAAATTTATATTCACTATTTCTGGCTGATAGCTGCCTGTGCTGCCGCCAGTCTTGCGATAGGCACACGGAATGGTGAACATGATACATAGTCTAGACCAATCTTGTGGCAGAACTCTACAGAAGAAGGATCTCCGCCGTGCTCACCGCAAATACCAACATGAAGATTTGGATTTACAGGCTTACCAAGTTTGAGAGAAATCTCCATCATCTTGCCGACACCAATCTGGTCAAGTTTTGCAAACGGATCGTTTTCAAAGATCTTTGTGTCATAGTAAGCATTTAAGAACTTACCGGCATCGTCTCTTGAGAAACCGAATGTCATCTGTGTCAGATCATTTGTACCAAAGCAGAAGAAGTCAGCTTCCTTTGCAATCTCCTCCGCTGTAAGTGCTGCTCTTGGAATTTCGATCATTGTACCAACTTCGTACTTTAATGCAACTCCTGCTGCTTCGATTTCAGCGTCTGCTGTCTCAACAACAATGTTCTTTACAAATTTCAGCTCTCTTACTTCGCATACGAGAGGAATCATAATTTCTGGTTTTACTTCCCAATCTGGATGCTCTTTTTTAACCTCAATAGCTGCACGAATAACAGCTTTTGTCTGCATTCTTGCAATTTCAGGATAAGTTACAGCAAGACGGCAGCCTCTGTGACCCATCATTGGGTTAAACTCATGCAGAGAAGCGATAATATTCTTGATCTCCTCCACAGATTTGCCCTGTGCATTTGCAAGTTTTTCAATGTCTGCCTCCTCAGTTGGAACAAACTCATGAAGTGGCGGATCAAGGAAACGAATCGTAACAGGATTTCCTTCCAGAGCCTCATACAATGCCTTGAAATCACTCTGCTGATAAGGAAGAATCTTCTCAAGTGCTGCCTCTCTTGCCTCAACAGTATCAGAGCAAATCATTTCACGGAATGCTGCAATTCTGCTCTCCTCAAAGAACATATGCTCTGTACGGCAGAGACCAATACCTTCTGCGCCAAGTTCCCTTGCCTTCTTTGCATCTGCTGGCGTGTCTGCGTTTGTTCTAACTCTCAGCTTTCTATACTTGTCAGCCCAAGCCATAACTCTGCCAAACTCACCTGCAATCTGTGCATCAACAGTTGGAATCTGACCGTCATAAATATTTCCAGTTGTACCATCAATAGAGATATAATCTCCCTCATGATACTCTTTTCCTGCCAAAGTAAATTTCTTATTTTCTTCGTCCATAGCGATGTCGCCGCAGCCAGATACACAGCATGTACCCATACCACGTGCAACTACAGCAGCGTGTGAGGTCATACCACCACGCACTGTCAAGATACCCTGAGAAGCCTTCATACCAGTGATGTCTTCTGGTGATGTCTCAAGACGAACGAGAACAACCTTCTCGCCTCTTGCATTCCAGTTCTCTGCATCTTCTGCTGTAAATACAATCTTTCCACATGCAGCACCCGGAGAAGCGCCAAGACCCTTTCCAGCAGGGGTAGCATTCTTCAATGCCTTTGCGTCAAACTGAGGATGCAGCAGTGTGTCGAGGTTACGAGGATCAATCATAGCAACTGCCTCCGCCTCTGTCTTGTGTCCTTCATCAACCAAATCACATGCAATCTTTAAAGCTGCCTGTGCAGTTCTCTTACCATTGCGGCACTGTAACATATAGAGCTTTTTGTTCTCAACAGTGAATTCCATATCCTGCATATCATGGTAGTGATTCTCAAGTGTCTCACAAACCTTGATAAACTCTTCATATGCCTCAGGGAACTCCTGTTCCATCTGTGCAATTGGCATTGGAGTACGAACACCTGCAACAACGTCCTCGCCCTGTGCGTTCTTTAAGAACTCACCCATAAGTTTCTTCTCGCCTGTAGCCGGATCACGTGTAAATGCAACACCTGTACCAGATTCGTTGTTTAAGTTACCAAATACCATTGGCATTACATTTACTGCGGTACCCCAAGAATAAGGGATATCATTGTCACGGCGATATACGTTTGCACGAGGGTTGTCCCAAGAACGGAAAACAGCTTCAATCGCAAGCTTTAACTGTTCTACAGGATCAGAAGGGAAGTCTTTGCCTAACTGATTCTTGTACTCAGCCTTGAACTGTTCTGCCAGTGTTTTTAAGTCTGCTGCTGTGAGATCAACATCAAACTGAACGTTTTTCTCTTCTTTCATTTTGTCAATAAGCTGCTCGAAGTATTTCTTGCCTACTTCCATAACAACGTCTGAGAACATTTGAATAAAACGTCTGTAAGAATCATATACAAAACGCTCGAATGCAGGATCAGGATTACCCTTAATCATTGCTTCTACAACTTCGTCATTTAAACCAAGATTTAAGATAGTATCCATCATACCAGGCATGGATGCACGTGCACCAGAACGTACAGATACAAGCAAAGGATTTTTTAAATCTCCAAATTTCTTTCCGTTTACGCGTTCCATCTCTGCGACGCCGTCCATAACCTGAGCCATGATCTCGTCGTTAATCTTGCGTCCGTCCTCATAGTACTGTGTACAAGCTTCTGTTGTGATTGTGAAGCCTTGAGGTACTGGCAGACCAATGCTTGTCATCTCTGCAAGGTTTGCACCTTTGCCGCCGAGAAGATTACGCATACTCATGTCGCCTTCTTTAAATGAATATACCCATTTTTTACTCATTGTTTTTCTCCTTTACTGAATGTGTTACTTTACATAGGTGCCGCGCAATGGCACACCATATGTATAAATGATAAACATAATATGGTAAATTGTCAAGAATTTATCAAGGAAAAATTTTATGAGAAGAAACATAATTGTTACTTTTTATTTTATTGGGGAGGGAAAGTGACAGGATAGGACTTTTTATGAAAAGCAATAGCCTTTGTGATTTACTTTTGATTTTTGGTATGCTATACTAAGGCATTATGAGGAAAAACATAAAAGAAATAAACAATACCCTAAAGAATGAAAAGACTTATTACATCAAGAAAATTTAAAGGAGATTAAGATAAAATGAAATTAGGAATTGTCGGGCTTCCAAACGTAGGAAAGAGTACATTGTTTAATTCACTGACAAAGGCAGGTGCAGAGTCTGCAAACTATCCATTCTGCACGATCGATCCCAATGTGGGCGTGGTGACAGTGCCAGACGAGCGGATAAAACTTCTTGGTGAGCTCTATCACACCAAAAAGGTAACGCCTGCGGTGATAGAGTTTGTTGATATTGCGGGACTTGTAAAAGGTGCATCAAAAGGAGAAGGGCTGGGAAATCAGTTTCTTGCCAATATCCGTGAGGTTGATGCGATTGTCCATGTGGTAAGATGTTTCGAGGATTCTAATATTGTCCATGTGGACGGCAACATCAATCCGCTGCGTGACATAGAAACCATTAATTTAGAACTTATTTTCTCTGATATTGAGATTCTTGAGCGCCGTATTGCGAAAGTGTCTAGGGGGGCGAAGAATGACAAGACACAGGCGAAGGAACTTGCACTTGCAGAGCGCATCAAAGCGCATCTGGAAGAAGGAAAAATGGCAAAAAGCTTTGTTACCGAGGATGAAGAGGAAGTTTTATGGAGAAATGGGTATAATTTATTAACAGATAAGCCAGTTATTTTTGCTGCAAATGTAGCGGAGGAGGACCTTGCAAATGACGGCGTGGACAATGAAAGTGTGCAGGCAGTTCGTGAGTACGCCGCGAGTGAGGGCTTTGAAGTTTTTGTGATTTGTGCTCAAATCGAGCAGGAGATTGCAGAGCTTGATGACGATGAAAAATCTATGTTTCTTGAAGATTTAGGTTTGAAGGAGCCGGGGCTTGACAAGCTGATTGCAGCAAGTTACAGATTGTTAGGGCTGATTAGTTTTCTCACGGCAGGAGAGGATGAGTGCCGCGCGTGGACGATTAAGGTCGGAACAAAAGCACCGCAGGCAGCGGGCAAAATACACACAGATTTTGAGCGCGGTTTTATTCGTGCAGAAGTGGTAAACTATAAGGATTTATTGGAAAATGGCTCGCTTGCAGCGGCAAAAGACAAGGGACTTGTCGGTCTCGAGGGCAAGGAATATGTTGTGAAGGATGGAGATGTGATTTTGTTCCGATTTAATGTATAATATGTGGGGAACATTGCGCACAGGAAGAATGCAAGGTCAGCGTTTTTAAAAATTATTAAAAAAATAAGGTAGGTAAAAGATATGCCTGATACAATGGGAGTCAATGATATTGCTTTTCCACATCTGGGAATTTATCTGGAGAATTTGCCCAAAAGCTTTTCGGTCTTTGGGTTTGAGATTGCATTTTACGGTATGATTATCGGCATTGGTATAATACTTGGCGTGCTGATGGCGGAGCGCATGGCAAAAGCAGAGGGAATGGATACTGATATTATCTGGGATTTTGGTATCTATGCAGTAATTTTTTCAATTATTGGGGCGAGAATTTACTATGTGGTTTTTTCGTGGGATTTATACAAGAATGACCTTTTAAGTATTTTTAATTTTAGGCAAGGAGGACTTGCCATTTACGGTGCAGTGATTGCTGCTTTTATCACTCTTTTTGTATACAGCAAAATCAAGAAGCTCTCACCATATCAGATTGGTGATTGCGGTGTGTATGGTTTAATTTTAGGGCAAATTATTGGACGTTGGGGGAATTTTTTTAACAGGGAGGTTTTTGGCGGCTATACAGATTCTTTGTTTGCTATGAGGCTTCCAGTAGATGCGGTGCGTCCGTGGGACATTACAAAATCACAGCTTGATGGTATGGCACTTATGGGTGATGTCAATTTTATACAAGTGCATCCTACCTTTTTGTATGAAGGAGCATGGAATTTAGCGGTTCTAATCAGTATGCTTTTGTATCATAAGCGCAAAAAATATCATGGGCAAATGTGTCTTTTTTATCTTGGTGGTTATGGCATTGGGCGCTTTATTATTGAAGGAATTCGTACTGACAGATTGCTGATACCGGGAACGCAAATTGCGGTGTCACAGCTTTTAGGGCTTATATTGTTTATCTTTTCTATTATAATGAATGCGGTGATTCGGATTCGATTAAAGGGGGATAAGAATGAATGACAAAAGATAAAATCGAGAAATTAATTGCACAGCTTACCTTGCAGGAGAAGGTGGATATGATTCATGGAAATGGTCTTTTTGCGACAAAAGGAGTGGAACGCCTTGGAATCCCACCATTCATGACTTCAGATGGTCCAAGAGGGGTCCGAAAGGATTTTGGAAGCGCTTCTTGGAAAGAGGTAGGACTTAGCTATGACTATGTGTCTTATTTACCTTGTAACACTGCACTTGCTGCGACATGGAACAGAGCACTTGCGCATGATACAGGAAAGTTGCTTGGCAAAGAGGCAAGAGGACGCGGTAAAGATATGATTTTAGCGCCGGGGATTAACATTATGCGCTCGCCGTTGTGCGGACGAAGTTTTGAGTACATGGGCGAGGACCCATATTTGGTTTCCGAGCTTGTGGTGCCGTTGATTCAGGGGGTGGAGGAGAATGATGTTGCGGCGTGCGTGAAGCATTATGCGGTGAACAATCAGGAGACAAGACGTCTTGAGGTAGATGTGGAAGTAAGTGAGCGTGCGCTTAGGGAGATTTATCTGCGGGGTTTTGAGGCGGCGGTAAAAAAAGGCAAAGTCAAAGGGATTATGGGAGCTTACAATAAGCTCCGCGGAACACATTGTTGTCATCATAAATATCTGTTTGAGGAAGTACTGCGCAGAGAGTGGGGATTTGAGGGGATTATTGTGTCCGATTGGGGCGGTGTGCATAATACGAAGGAGGCACTGCTAAATGGGCTTGATATGGAAATGTCGGTCACAAGTGATTTTGAGAATTACTATATGGCGGACCCAATGATTCAGATGATTGAGTGCGGTGAAGTGAATAAAAAGACAGCGCTTGCAAAAATTGATGAGAAAGTGCGTCATATTTTGAATGTTATGAGTCAGCTTCATATGCTGGATGGAGAGCGCAATGCCGGGGGGTACAATGATTATAACGACAAGGCTGCACTGCGTCAGACGGCACGGGAATCAATTGTTTTGTTAAAGAATGAAAAGAATATATTGCCGCTTGACAAAAAGAAAATAAAGAAACTGTTGGTGGTTGGTGAGAACGCCAACAGGCAACATGCGTCGGGTGGTGGAAGCGCTGAAGTTAAGGCACTGTACGAGATAACTCCGCTTATGGGGATACATATGCTTCTGGGGGGAAACACAGAAATTGTATATAAACCAGGATATTATAATGAAGATATTGGCAATATCTGGGCAAATACAGGCGACAGTGAGAACGGTCAAGCGGACAGTCTGAATCAGGACAATGTGGAATCCCCAGCACCCAGTGCATTGGTTGTGTCAGAAGAAAAAAGGCAACATCAGCGAGAAATGAATGAAAAGTATCTAAAAGAGGCGCTAGAAGCCGCAAAAGATGTTGATGCGGTTATTTTTGTGGGCGGTTTGACACATGATTACGACACAGAAGGGCAGGACAGGGCGGATATGAAGTTGCCCTATGAGCAGGATCGGTTAATATCAGAACTTTTAAAAATAAGACCAGATACTGTGGTTGCTCTTGTAGCGGGTTCTCCTGTGAATATGTACACGTGGCTTGATGATGCGTCGTCTCTCCTCTATAGTTGGTATTCAGGAATGGAGGGAGGTATAGCACTCGCAGAAGTGATTTTTGGTGATATAAATCCGTCAGGGCGTCTTCCAGAAACTTTTCCAATCAGTGAACATGATTGTCCAGCAGTGGTTCTCGGTGAGTTCCCGGGTGGGGATCGAGTGCATTACGGCGAGGATATTTTTGTGGGCTATCGTTATTATGACACATATGATGTGCCAGTTGCTTTTCCGTTTGGATATGGTTTGTCCTATACAGATTTTGTGATGACAGGGATTCGGGCAGAAGTTTTGGAAGATACAGTGGAGAGCAAGGCGGTGAAAGTGAGTTTTGACATTTCCAATATTGGTGGGCGTGCTGGGGCGGCAGTCGCACAGATTTATGTTGCGGATAAGTATCCCAAAGTTAAAAAACCAGCGAAAGAACTGAAATCCTTTGAAAAAATTTATCTCGAAGCCGGGGAGACGCGGGAAGTATCGCTGATGCTTGAGCGTGAAGCCTTTACCTATTATGATGAGATGTCTCACAGTTTTCGGGCAGATGCGGGAAATTATATGTTGCTGCTTGCCAAGAATGCGGAAGAAATCGTGGATGTCACAGAAATTGAATTGAAATCTTAAAAGGAGTTCCCCCTTTGCGATAGGGTGCATATAATAGATAAATGCGCTGTGTTGCATAGGGGGTATTTTTTATGGTAAGTTACAAGGAACTCAAAAAAAAAGAAGTCATTTGTATCAAGGATTGCAGAAGGCTTGGGCATGTGTGTGACTTGGAGATTGACGAGTGCAAGGGGTGTATCTGTAAGATTATTGTGCCTGGATGCAAGGGGTTTTGGTCGATGCTCACAGACGATTCAGTAATTGCTATTCCATATAATTGTATTCGTCAAATTGGACCAGATTTGATTTTAGTAGATATATAAGGGGCGCGATTGACATTGATGGAAACATAAATTATACTAAATGAGGGAAACTAGACATAAAAATAGCCTTTCGGGAATCGTTTTGTATTGAGAGAGCGAGAGGATTTAAAACAATTCGGAGGAAAAAGTATGAAGTGCCCATTCTGCAATTATGAAAATACAAGAGTAATTGATTCCAGACCTGCTGAGGATAACAGCTCCATACGCAGAAGACGCGTGTGTGATGTGTGTGACAAACGCTTTACAACTTACGAGAAGGTGGAAACGATACCACTTGTCATTATCAAGAAAGATGATAATAGAGAGGCGTATGACCGTGCCAAAATTGAAACTGGTGTTCTGCGCGCCTGCCACAAGCGTCCAGTTAGCACAGATAACATTGAAGTGCTAGTGGACGAGGTGGAGGCGGATATTCTTAATCGCGGTGAAAAAGAAATTAGCAGCCGCATTGTTGGGGAACTGGTGATGAACAAGCTTAAGGATTTGGATGCTGTGGCATATGTTCGTTTTGCATCTGTTTACCGCGAATTTAAGGACCTGAACACTTTTTTGGATGAACTTAAAAAAGTGTTGGACAAATAAATATGCACGAAAACGAGGCAGCAAGAAATAATGATAGAGCATATTTACAAGAAAGAGAGATTAATATTTGTTATTGGATTGCTTATTGTATTGACAGCAATGGTTCCATATCTTATTCTAGGCGAAAATATGATTGTTTTTTATCCTGATCAGCTTGACGGAGAGGTATTAGGCTATATTTTACATGCAAAATATCTTTTTACTGGAATAGACACATATCCAGAGATGATGAATGGAATATCGGAAAATGGGTTGTTTCCGCCAGCGCCACTACTTGTATTGCTGTATAAAATATTGCGTCCCGCGGCGGCTTTTGTGTGGAATCAAATCTTTTGTATGGTGACAGCTTATATTGGCATGTACTTCTGTGTAAAAACAGCGGTGAACAACAATATAATTGCCGTGTTTTGTGGTATTTTGTTTGCGTATTTGCCATTGCTTTCCGTGTATGGGCTTTGCCAGTATGGATTGCCGCTCTTGTGTTATTATTTTTATCTTTTATATAGAGGAAAACACAAAATATTAGCATTGAGTGGTGTTGTATTTTATGGGCTCTTGTCCTCTCTTGTTTTGATCGGATATAGTGTGTTGGGTTTTGTGGCGTTATATCTGTTGTGGTTGGTATGGAAGAAACAGGCGATATATCACAAATGGGTGTGTGTTGGCTGGTTGAGTCTCCTGTGCACATACTTATTTACCAATTATAAGCTCCTTTTACAAATATTTGGAGTTGGGAGCCAGACACCTAGTCATAAAGAAGTGATTGTGCGTTACGGGCAGAATGTGATAAATGCATTCCGCGTAGTTTTTTATGAAGGAACACTGCATACACCAACGCATCAGAAGGGAATTGTTGTTGTTACCATTGTGATTTTAGTACTTGGTGCCTGTGGATATAGACGTCTTCAAGGACAACTGTGCAGAACCTTTTGGCTGTTAGCAGCCGGATTTTGTTTTAATTTGTTCTGTGCGCTGTTTTATGCTTTTTGTCAGTCTGATTTTATAGCGGACTTGCGAAATCAGGCAGGAGGAATTATCAAAGAGTTTCAGGTGGACAGGCTCTATTGGCTGACAGTGTTTGTCTGGTACTTTCTTTTGGGAGCTGATTTGTATTTGATATGGGAATGGACAAAACACTGCATGAGAGATAGGAAAATAGTTTGTATTGTGGCTGGAAGTGTATTTTTGTCAGGAGTAGTGTTTGTGTCAGCGGCCACGGTGTACTATTATAGTGATTTTAGTAAAAATCTTCATCGGCTACGGCAAGGGGAATCCTATCCGCGCGTAACATGGAATGATTTTTATGCGCCGAAGATTTTTTCACAGATTGATTCTTTTATTGGGCGGGAGAAATCTTCTTATCGGACGCTGAGTTTTGGCATCTATCCGGCAATTGCACTGTACAATGGATTTTACTGTTTGGATGGCTATTCCAACAATTATGACCTTGCATATCTTTACACATTTCGAGAGATTATTCAAGGAGAGTTAGAAAAAGAGGAGTCTTTAAGAAAATATTATGATGAGTGGGGTTGTCGGTGTTATGTTCTGAGTGCAGAGCTTGGAATCAACAATTATCTAGTGCACAAAAGCGCTTGTTCTAAAGAAATAAACCTTGCATTCAACACAGATGCCGCAAAAAAGATGGGAGCACAATATTTATTTTCGGCAGTAAAAATTGCAAATGCGGAAAAATTAGGGCTGACTTTGCTGCGCGAAACGCCATTTGAGACACCAGACAGTTACTATGCAGTTTATTTATATGGACTGGGAACAGAAGAGTAGGCGAAAACGTCCAAGGTTTCTTTAAGCACATTGTATACAATAAAAAACAAGATATTTTTTAAAACAACTTGCATTTTTAGAAATATTTTTATAAAATTTAACCGAACACAGAAGATGGTACACGCAAATGCGTGACTGTACATTGTGTGATGGTATGATATTATGCGGATTGCTGATGCAGAAAGCTTTGCATAGCTTCTCATAATATTTGTACATAATGAAAAACTAAATAAAGCATAAAAAAGGAGTAAAAGACATGACAAAGAGAGGACAGAAATTTGGTAAAGTTCTTTTTGCGAGTATGTTGCTTACACTGACTGTTGCACTGAGCGGATGCGCAGGTGACAAGGCGGCTGGAGACTCTAAACAGATTGCAGATACGTCTGCCGCAAACAGCAGTGAGGTAAATACCGCGATCAATGCTGAAACAAGCGTTTCGTCAGAGGAAATGAGCGAGACAAGTGAGGCGAATGAGACAACGGATGATGCATCACATATTACCATAGGTATTCCACAGGATTTAGATAGTCTGGTGCCAAGTTTATCACAGGGCGCTGGCACGCAAGAAATTCTCTACAATATCTATGAGGGCTTATATAAGCCGGACAGCGAGGGCAATCTGGTTCCCGCAGTAGCGAGTGATTATACAATGTCCGAAGATGGGCTTGTGTACACATTTACTTTGAGAGATGGGATTCAATTTCACAATGGAAATCCTGTTACTGTGGCGGACGTGAAATATTCGATTGAAACCTGCGCCGGTCTTAATGGGGGAGAGCCTGTTATATCGGCGTTTTCTAATATTGAAAGTGTCGAGACCCCCGATGAAAGCACCATTGTTATTACATTAAAGGAATCAAGCAGTCCTTTTATGGCAATTTTGTCAACTGTTGAGGCGGCGATTGTACCAGCAGATGTGGCTGATTTACAGACAAATCCAGTTGGAACTGGTCCATATAAATTTGTGTCGCGTTCCCTTCAGGAGAATGTGGTGCTTGAGCGGTTTGACCAATACTGGGGAGAACCAGCACATATCAAAGATATTACTTTGAAAGTGCTTGCAGATTCCGACTCGATTGTGATGAATCTTAAGGGGGGCGCAGTTGATCTTGTCGCGCGCGTTTCCACCACACAGGCGGCAGAACTTGGCGATGATTTTGAGGTGTTAGAGGGAACGATGAACTTGGTACAAGCATTGTATCTCAATAATGCAGCAGCGCCGTTTGACATTGAGAAGGTGCGTCAGGCATTGTGCTATGCAGTCAACAAACAGGAGATTTTGGATTTTGTGTCAGAGGGAAAGGGAACTCCTGTCGGGAGTAGCATGTTCCCTGCATTCGGAAAATATTATGTCGAGGAGTTAAATAATCTGTATACAACAAATATTGAGAAGGCAAAGGAGTTATTGACGGAGGCTGGTTATCCAGATGGATTTAGCTTTACAATGAAGGTGCCGTCAAACTATCAGCAACATGTTGATACAGCGCAAGTGGTCGCAGAGCAATTAAAGCAAATTAATGTCACCGCAAATATTGAATTAATTGAGTGGGAGACTTGGCTGAGTGATGTCTATCAAGGACGTGATTTTGAGGCGACACTGGTCGGTGTAGATGCATCGACTTTAACTGCGGGAGCAATGCTTAGCAGATTTCGTTCAGATGCACACAATAATTTTATCAACTATAACAATCAGGAATATGATGCTGCTTATGCGGAGGCACTTGCTGCTGAGGCAGTGATGGATGATGGCAAGGCGACAGAAGCGTACAAGAAATGTGAGACAATTCTTGCAGAGACTGCTGCAAATGTCTATATTCAGGATATGTGTGAGTTGGTGGCAGTGAGAAAGGGATATACAGGGTATACATTCTATCCTTTATATATACAAGATTTCTCGAAACTGGATGTACAATAAGTCTGCATGGTAGGATTAGAATTAGTTTTGGAGCGATAGATTTTATAGAACAATCGCAAATAAAAGGAGACGAGGATATGACATACATTGGTAAAAAGCTGGCGACAATGATTATCACGCTTTTATGTATTTCGTTCCTCGTCTATCTTGCTTTTGACCTAATACCAGGAGATGCAGCGTTAGCGGCATTAGGGACAGATGCGACACCAGAAAGTCTTGCGGCGTTGCGGGAGCAATTGGGGTTAAACAGACCGTTTTTGGAACGGTATTTGGAATGGCTGGTTTTTTTTGTCAATGGTGATTTTGGGACTTCATACAAGTACCATATTCCTGTTGCGGACATGATTGTGTCTAAGTTGCCAATAACAGTTATTATGGCAATGATATCTTTTTTTATCATGGTAGTAATCTCGCTGCCAATTGGCATTTACACGGCAAAACACAGCGGTAAAAGAATTGATCGCATGATTATAGCGCTCAATCAGATCGTAATGTCAGTTCCACATTTTTTTATGGGAATTTTAATTACATATTTTTTCGGATTGATATTAAGATTATTCACTCCGGGGGGATTTGTGTCTTACGAGACAGATTTTTTGGGATTTCTCGCCTATATTATTTTCCCCTGTTTTGCTATAGCGCTTCCAAAGATTGCAATGTCAATTAAATTACTGCGTAGCTCCTGTATTGAAGAGGCAAAAAAAGATTATGTGAGAACGGCGTACAGCAAAGGAAATGACACAAACAAGGTTCTATATAGACATGTGCTGCGAAATGCAATGATTCCTGTAATTACACTATGGGGAATGACACTTGCGGATATGCTTGTGGGCAGTATTGTTATTGAACAAGTGTTTAATATACCGGGGATAGGACGCATTCTTTTGACTTCTATATCCTATCGGGATTATCCAGTGGTGGAGGCGATTATTGTACTGATTGCTTTTGTGGTGATTGTGACAAATTTTATTGTTGATGTGGTTTATCAACTAGTCGACCCGCGTATCAGCATATAAGGTAAAGGAAATGATGCAGGCAGTGTGAAAAAGAATATTTCACACCTCCTGATTTGAGTGCCCATAAAAAGTGGGCAGATGGGAGTTCTTGTGAAAAGGAAAAAAAGATATGCGCCGAATTTTATAATAGGTCTTATAATAACAGGTGCAATGTTATTGTTGATTTTGATTGGTTTTATTCACACGCCGTATGATATTACAAAGATGGACAGCACTGTAAAGCTGGCGGAGCCATCACTAAAACATTTGATGGGTTGTGATAATTTTGGTCGGGATATCTTTTCTCGGGTGCTGAAAGGTATGGGCAACACCTTTGTGATTGCGACAGCAACGGTTTCCATAGGAACTGTTTGTGGTGTGATTATTGGGGCATTTACAGGATACTTTGGCGGTTGGCTGGATGAGGTACTGATGCGGATCAATGATGTGGTGTTTGCGTTTCCAAGTATTTTGCTGGCGCTTGTGTTTGTCAGTATCTTTGGCACTGGGAAATACAATGTGATTGGCGCGCTTGGCATTGCGTTTATACCAAGTTTTGCTCGCATTGTCAGAGGAGAGTTTATCAAGTATCGGGAAATGGACTATGTGAAGAGTGCAAGACTTGCCGGAGTGCCAGAGTTTCGCATTATTTTTGTGCATATTCTGCCAAATGCCATGCCGGTGTTGTTGTCTTCTATTATGATTGGTTTTAACAATGCTGTGCTTGCTGAGGCAGGCATGAGTTATCTGGGCATTGGCGTACAGCCGCCCAGCGCAAGTCTTGGAAGTATGTTATCGGAGTCACAGACATATCTTTTTTCTGCACCTTGGTATGCGTTGTTTCCCGGATTAATGATTATTTTAATGGTGTTGGGGCTGTCACTTTTAGCGGACAAGAAGAGATAAGAGACAATTGATAATTTCAATTGTTTCTTTTTTTATGCACAGACCTGCGCAAAGGAAATATGCCACTAACGTGGCGCGCAGGTCGCGCGGCGAGTAGGGGAAATCTTCCCTACTCGATTGCACATGGGCACCAAAAAATATTGTCAGTTTATACGTAGATTCGCACAGAACAAAAGAATATTAAAAAATATTTCATTGACAGAATAAGGCTCCTGTGTTATTCTTATACTACGATAGACATAGCAATGACAGACGTTGCATTGTCTATCGTAGATAATATTAAGGAATGATAAATCGTTCTTATGAAGGGAGGTTTTCTATGAGCAGTATCAGCAGCGATATTATACGCGGGTACAATGACACAATGATTTTGTATTTGCTGTGGGATGCACCATCTTATGGGTATGAGATTTCAAAGAGAATCAAGAATCTGTCGGAAGAAAAATATGTGATTAAAGAGACGACGCTCTATTCTGCTTTTACAAGGCTGGAAAAAAATGGATTTGTTGAGTCTTTTTCCGAGAATGTTACAATCAACGGAAAACGCAGAACATACTATAAAATCACAGAACAGGGCAGGCAGTATTACCGTGAGAAGTGCGCAGAGTGGACATTGACTAAGGAAGTTGTGGAAAAATTTATTAAGCAGGATGGGGGGATATAAGAGTATGGAGACAATTAGAAATTATCTGGAAACAATGTTTGCAAGACTTCCTATTACATTAGAAGTGCAAAAGGCAAAGAATGAGTTGTGGCAGATGATGGAGGATAAATATACAGAATTAATCAAAGATGGCAAGACAGAGAACGAGGCAGTTGGCATTGTGATTTCTGAGTTTGGAAATCTTGACGAGTTGGCAGAGGAACTTGGCATTAGCAGTTTTGTGATTCAGGGGAATCAGAAATCGTCAGAAGGGTTTTGCAATATGAAACTTGCGGAAGTCAAGGATTATTTACATGATAAGACACGTTCTGCATACACAGTTGCACTTGGCGTATTTTTATGTATTATCAGTTGTTGTGGGTATATGTTGGATATTAGCTGGAATTGGCGTGGCGGAGTCTTTGCCATATGCTTTATGTTTTTGATGATAGCGGCAGCAGTCAGCTTGTTTCTTTTTTCAAGTTTTGTTATGGGAAAGTGGAAATTCTTGAAGGAAAAAAGATGCAGTGTGGATTTTGCGACAGCAGAGTATGTACATAATCGCCGCGAGAGTTTTCGCGTCACACATGCCATGATGATTACGATCGGTGTTATTTTGTGCATTTTGAGTGTACTTCCAATTGTGATTGTAAGCAGTATCTTGTCATGGAGTAGCGGCTTTGGTGTAGTGTTGATGTTTGTGTTTGTTGGAGTTGGAGTTTTTCTGATTGTGGCAGCAGTAAATGTAAATTCAGGTATGACAACAATTCTTTCTTTAAATAAAAGTGATACTATGGGAAGTTGTTTTGTGCCATCCCAAAAACAGGTAAGTTATAAAAACGCGACAATCTCGCAGATAATGTCTATTTACTGGCCGACAGTAACTTGTATTTATCTTTGCTGGAGTTTTTTGAGTTTTGACTGGCATATCACATGGATTATATGGGTGATTGCTGCGCTGGTACAACAACTTATACGTGCTGTTTGGTAGCGGTAAGCAAAAATGATTTTTAGGAGGGTAATTATGAGTATGAGAAAAAATATATGGATGGCAGTACTTACGATTATTACAATCTGCTGTGTAATTGGCGGCACATTTTATCACACAGGTATCTTTGGACTTAGAGGCGGCTTTCGCTTTGGAGAGAATAGAGTAACAAGTGCAAGTTCAGATTTGGAAGCGTTTCGCGGTATCAATGTAGATGCAGATATGATGAATTTATCAATTGAATCGGGGAACCGTTTCTATCTTGATGGTAAGTATACAGATAGACTAAAATTTGAATATGAAGTAAAAGACGAAACGCTTTACGTAAAACAAAGAAGTTCTAGAATGGATTTTTGGGGAAGAAGTATGAATGAGGACTGCAATGTCACATTAACTGTGCCACAAAATACAACAATAGATTTTATAGAAGCGAAGGTTGCTATGGGCAATATTAATATAGAGAACATTGCATCTTTAGACTGCGAGGCGATGACAAATATGGGAAATTGTACGCTTGAGAAGTGCAGTTTTAGCAAGGCGGATATTGATACCAATATGGGGGAAATTACAATAAAAGATACAGCGCTTGGCGAGGCGGAAATTGACAATGATATGGGAACAATTAGAATGGAACATTGTATTTTTCAAAATCTAAAAGCAGATAATTCTATGGGAGAGATATATATTGATGCAGATCAGAACCTTGACCAATATGAAATTGAATTCAAAGCAGAAATGGGCAATGTGAGAGTAAATGGTCAAAGTCAGGGAACAAAATACCGTCAGTCGGGAAATTCAGGAAAACTTGAAGCCAGTACCAGCATGGGAAGTGTGATAGTAGAATATAAAAATGCAGAATAAAGATAGATTTTTCCTATGTGTTGTGGTAAAATAAAAGTTACAGTTCGGCAGAGTTGAACTGTAACAAATAAAGAAGCTGTTAAAGGTCAGAGAAAATAGATGGAACAAATATTATTAAAGGTAGAAGATTTAAATATAGAATTTCATGACCATGATGTGCCAGAACGCGTTGTGAATCATTTGGCTATGGATTTGCGGCAGGGAGAGATTCTTGGAATTGTCGGGGAATCTGGATCGGGAAAGTCGATGACAGCAATGGCAATTGCAGGGCTGTTGCGGCGACATGATATGAAAATGGAGGGAAAGATTCTGTTTAAGGGAAAAGAACTTCTCCATGAGAATCGGAAAACGCTTCGGCAAATACAAGGAAATGAAATTGGCATTGTTTTTCAGGAACCTATGACCTCTCTAAATCCAGTAAAGCGTATTGGTTGGCAAGTGGAGGAAAGTTTGCGTATTCATAGACCAGAAATGCAAAAAGAGGAACGCTATCGACGTGTAGTGAAAGCGCTGGAGAATGTGGAGCTTGAGAATCCGCAGCTTATCTGTAGAAAGTATCCACATGAGCTTTCCGGTGGCATGCGGCAGCGTGTTATGATTGCCTCTGCAATGATTTGCGAGCCAAAGCTTTTGATTGCAGATGAGCCGACAACAGCGCTCGATGTGACAATACAGTTACAGATTGTAAAGCTTTTACAACGGCTGAACCAAGAAAAGCAGATGGCGGTTTTGTTTATATCTCATGATCTAAGCCTAGTAAAACGTTTGTGCCACAGAATTATTGTAATGCATAATGGAAATATGGTGGAGGCGGGAACGACAGAAGAAATATTTTATCACCCAAAAGAAGATTACACAAAGGAATTGATTAACGCAATACCAAAACTTGAAAAAATTCGGTAACAGTTCAGCACAGGATTTTGCATTTACTGCAAAGTCCGTAAGAAAACATAGTGGTTGAGATGCATCAAGCCATCGCGAAGCGATTGTGCATGGCTTGATGCTTGTAACAGGAAGCCAAAGGCTGAGCTGTCACAAGATTGGATAAGAGTGTTTGATGAGGTCGCTTTTATGAAAAAGATACTACCATTTATTTTTATTATTCTTTTCCCCTATTATATTGTATTTTTGATAGTCAGCCTTTTTAATCAATGTTTGATGAAATATGTTTTCCAGAATAATTTTTATATTGGGCTTTTATCATTTTGCGTTTTTGGTGTTATTGCATTTGTAAACGTAATTATTCTATGCGTAAATAATTTTGCAGGCAAATTCAATGCGATCGAAGCCGCCCAAATCAATATGATAATAAAGATGATTCAAATTCCTGCTTATCTATTTATTTTCGTGATAGGTTTCATGTGTCTGCTTACGATATTTACAGTTGGGATTTCGTTTGTTTTATTGATTTTAGACGGCATATCCATTATTTTAAGTGGTTTGATTGGCGTGTTTGTTGTAAGACGCTGCTATGCAGATGGAATTTTAACAAGGACAGAAATGCTCCTTCATAGTATTTTACAATTTGTTTTTTGTTTTGATGTTGTCAGCGCAATCATTGTGTATAGAAAAATAAAAACAATAAATATTGCATCAAAGAGTGTATTTTTCTCATGTCAATAGGGAGGGGTGGTATGGAAACGATACTGAATGTAAGAAACTTAAATGTGTATTACAAAAATAAGGAAACCTTGCTAAATCGTTTTTGCGGAAAGTCAAAAGATAATTTGCAGCATGTCCTAAAGAATGTGAGCTTTGACATGAAAAAAGGAGAGGTGCTTGGACTGGTCGGTGAGAGCGGCTGTGGAAAGACTTCGCTTGCCAAAGCAATTTTAGGGATGCAGAAGCAATATGATGGTATGATTGCGCTTGATTGTCCCAATCCGCAAATGGTTTTTCAAGATCCATACAGTTCACTCAATCCTTCCAAAAAAATTGGATGGATATTGGAGGAGCCACTTCGTATGAAAGCCCGAAAGAAAAAGAAAGAAGGAGAATTTTCTAAAATAGAGCGTGTCAAAAAGATTGACCAGATGCTTGTGCGCGTGGGATTAGACGAAAGGTTAAAAGAACATTATCCAACAGAACTTTCCGGTGGCCAGCGCCAGCGCGTTGCAATTGCGGCAGCACTTTTGTGCGACACAAATTTTCTGATTGCGGACGAGCCAGTATCTGCACTGGATGTAACCATACAAGCGCAGATTATTAGACTTTTGCTAAAACTTCATAGAGAGCTTGGCGTTTCAATTCTCTTTATATCACATGATCTTCGCGTTGTGTATCAGATGTGTGACAGAGTGATTATTATGAAAAATGGGGAAATTCTTGAACAGGGAAAAGTCGAGGAGGTATACGAGAACCCAACTTCTGACTATACCCGACTATTGCTTGAAGCGGCAAATTTGTGACAGGAGGGTATTCAATAAATGCTGCAATGTTTTTATCCAAAAGAATATTTGGATTCTACGTATCTCATTGATTTTGAAAAAAAATATGAGCAAGGTTATAGAGGTATCATTTTTGATATTGATAATACGCTGGTACCACATGGGCTTCCAGCAGACGAGCGCGCAATCGCGCTGTTTTTGCGTTTAAAAAAGATTGGATATCAAGTGACCATGCTCTCAAACAATAAGGAGCCACGCGTGAAGATGTTTTGCGATGCAGTGAATGCGCCTTATATTTATAAGGCAGGAAAGCCAAATCCTGAAAACTATAGAAAAGCAATGAAAAATATGGGGACAGCGGAAAGAAATACCCTGTTTGTTGGCGACCAGATTTTTACAGATGTGTGGGGGGCAAACAGAGCGGGAATTTACTCGATTTTGGTAAAACCAATTCACCCCAAGGAAGAGATACAAATTGTGTTAAAGCGATATCTTGAAAAGATTGTGTTATTTGCATATCAGAGGCATATGCGTAGAAAATAAACACTTGTTTAAAATTTGCCTTTTGAACAGCCATAAAAACGATAAATCTATTTAGAATAATAGAAGTATACCAAATAAGAAAATACTAAAAATATTTTATATTGAGGGGGAGGACATAAATGGAAATTAATGGAAAGACAAAAATATATGGGATTATTGGAAATCCAGTGGAACATACAATGTCGCCACTCATTCATGGTGCACTTGCAGACGCGCTTGGTATTAATATGGTATATGTGCCATTTCAAGTGGCAGAAGGACAACTTGAAACAGCGATAAAAGGGGCTTATGGGTTAAATATTTGCGGAATGAATATTACAGTGCCATATAAGAATACTGTGATTCCCTTTTTGACAGAAGTTGATATGCGTGCAAAAGTGGCAGGTTCTGTCAATACACTTGTGCGTGACAGCCGTGAGGACAGAGTAGGATTTATCGGCTACAATACCGATATGAATGGACTTTGGCATGCCATGAAAGAGGATGGAATATCTCTCAAAGATGAGCAGATTATTGTGCTTGGCGCAGGCGGTGTGGGGCGTGCAGTTGCATTTATGTGTGCAAATAGCGGTGCACAAAAAGTCTATTTGCTCAACCGCAATACCGCAAAAGCAGATGATGTGGCTGCAAAAATCAATGATAGCCTTCGTCGATATGGTAGGGATTGCGTGACAGCAATGGCGTTGACTGACTATAAGAAACTTTTGACAGGGACAGAAAACAGATATATTGTGATACAATGTACCAGTGTAGGGCTTGCGCCAAATGCGGACAATGCGGTTATTGAGGACGGCGATTTTTATCATTATGTGAAATTTGGATATGATTTGATTTACACACCGTGGGAAACAAAGTTTATGCAGTTGGTGACAGCAAACGGCGGTGTGGCATACAATGGGCTGAAAATGCTTTTGCATCAGGGAATAGAGGCTTTTGAAATGTGGACGGGCTGCAAGGTGACCAGAGAAAATACTGATAGAGTTTATCAAATGCTTCAAAATAAGTTAGGAGTTGTAGGAAAATAGTGATACAAATCCTTAATGTGGAATGAGAGAATGGATTGGATACAAAATTGTTTAACGGAGTATTCAAACTGTTATAAAACTGGGGATTTATATGGAAAATATTATTTTGACAGGTTATATGGGAAGCGGCAAGACAACGATTGGAAAAAATCTTGCAAAACAAAAGAATTTTACATTTGTGGATACGGACGAGATGATTGTGAAACAACAACATAGCAGTATTAATAAAATTTTCGCCACAGAGGGCGAGCAAGCATTTCGTGATATGGAGACTGCATTGTTGCGACAATTCATTGCAGATAAAAAAGAACATATGGTTATATCAACGGGCGGTGGAATGCCCTTGCGTGCAGAGAACAGGCAACTTTTGTCACGCCTTGGCAAAGTGGTATATCTAAAGGCAAGCCCCAAAACAATTTATGCCAGAATCAAAGGGGATACAACTAGACCACTTTTGCAGTGTGAGAATCCTATGAAACGAATTGAAGAAATGATTGCAGCGCGGGAACCCTTGTATGAGGAGGGCGCAATGTTTGTGGTGGACGTCAATGCATTAAGGCAGTCGGAAGCGACATTGTTAATTTTGGAAAAATGTATTTTGATTTAAAGAATACCGATTATTTTTATATTGAAGTATGATTAGAATTATTTTATAAGACTAAAAAGATAGTTTGTTAACGAAAGGATAGCAAAAGATGAAGTTGCAAGTGATTAATGGACCAAATCTAAATTTTTTGGGAATTCGGGAAAAAGGCATATATGGGACACAGGATTATCAATACCTTTTAGAGATGATACAGAAAAAGGCAGAGGAGACAGACTGTGAGATTGAATGTTTTCAGTCAAACCATGAAGGGGCTATTATAGACAAGATACAGGAGTCATATTTTGATGGGACAGAAGGCATTGTTATTAATCCGGGTGCCTACACACATTATTCGTATGCGATACGAGATGCGCTTGCAAGCATTACAGTTCCTAAAGTAGAAATCCATATCTCGGACATTACGCAGCGCGAGGAATTTCGGCGTGTCTCTGTGACCAAAGAGGTGTGTGATTATCAGATTTATGGACAGGGTTTAAACGGATATCTAATGGCGATTGATTTTATCCTTGCGAAATGTAAAAAATAGTAGTTGAAATCTCGCTCATTTTGTTATAAAATGGTTAACGGATTTATAAACGTGAAAAGTGAATATTAGGAGGAATAGTTTTTATGATATCAGCAGGCGATTTCAGAAATGGTATTACGATAGAATATGAGAACAGCATCTATCAGATTATTGAATTTCAGCATGTAAAACCGGGTAAGGGTGCAGCTTTTGTCAGAACAAAACTTAAGAATATTATTAGCGGGGGTGTTGTGGAGAAGACTTTCCGCCCAACTGAGAAGTGCCCGCAGGCGCGTATTGATAGAAAAGAGATGCAGTACTTGTATGCAGATGGTGATCTATTCTATTTTATGGATACAGAAAACTATGAACAGATTGGTTTAAATGCGGACAAGGTGGGGGATGCGCTTAAGTTTGTCAAGGAAAATGAGATGGTAAAAGTATGTTCGCACAATGGCAATGTGTTTGCAATTGAGCCGCCTCTGTTTGTGGAACTAACAATCACCGATACAGAACCGGGATTTAAGGGTGACACTGCTACAGGTGCGACAAAACCGGCTACCGTTGAGACAGGTGCGACAGTGTATGTTCCGTTATTTGTTGATGTAAATGATATTATTAAGATTGACACTAGAACAGGGGAATATCTGTCAAGAGTATAGTTTATCGTAACGAAAGTCAGAGAATGAGAGAAGACAATGAGAGAAATGTTTATAGTATATTTTTCTTATTGTCTTTTTTGTATGCGCGCAAAGATAGATTTTTAAAACAGTTTGCGTCTGAAAGTACAAAAGATTCTAAAAGTTTATCAAGACGACAGAGGGGGAAAATAGATTTGTTGAAAAGGAGTATAAAGAAGAATGGAGTTTTCAAGTTTTACAATGTTTGTAAGAGAAGAAGTGGAGAAAAGGACAGGGGACTGTTATAAAGTGCGGCTGGATGATGTCCGCAAAAATAATGGTGTTGTGTTGAAAGGGCTTACGGTAACACAAGACGACAGCAATATTTCACCAACGATATATCTCAATAGTTATTATGAGGAGTATATTAGGGGAAGGGCAACTCTTATTAATGTGGTCAATGATGTGATAGATACCTATCATAGAAATAAGGTCAATCAAAGTGTGGATATGCGTTATTTTCTAAATTATGAGAGTGTAAAACGCAGAATTATCTATAAGCTTGTTAACACTGAGAAAAATAGGGAGTTATTGGAAGATGTTCCGCACATAGAGTTTCTTGATTTGTCTATTATCTTTCAGTGTCTTGTAACGCAAGAGGAGTTTGGCAGGGCTTCTATTTTAATACATAATGTGCACTTAAAACTTTGGGATGTGTCTGTGGAAGCACTCTATCAATCTGCAAAAGAGAATACGCAACAGCTTCAGGAATATGAAATTAAAGGTATGACAGAGGTTTTGCATGAGATAATGAGTAGTGCGGAAGCATTAGAAAATTCTGCAAGGGAAGACTGTACATCTGATTTTTCAAGTAGTGTGCCGATGTATGTTTTAAGCAATAAAAGCAGAGTGGAGGGGGCGGCTTGCATGCTGTATCCGAATCTGATTCGGGATTTTGCGGAGGCAATTCAAAGTAGTTTTTATATTATACCATCTTCTATACATGAACTGTTGCTATTGCCGACAAAACATCTTGAAGAGAGTCAGGAAATTAAGAACATGATTAGGGAAATCAATGACACACAAGTCCATGCAGAGGAGATTCTATCTTATTCCCTGTATCTCTACGACAAGGAGGAACAAAGGATTGTAAAGATTTGATTGATATCCATAGGATATTGAAGTATAATATACTAGCGGTCAAAAAGATTGACTGCTAGTATAAAGCGATGTACACAGCTGTATAAGGAAGTATGTTGTTTTGCGGCTGGTACACATTTAACGTGAGTATAAATTAAGGTGTATCGAAAAAGTTTAGCGGGCGCGCTGTACAGGTTTGGACAAAGGAGTGAAGGGAAAAACATGACACAGGTGTCAGAAAAAGACAGAGATTATCTGGAAATAGAGCAGGATTTAAGAAAACGGTATCGCAAAAATCTCTGGTGTAAGTTTACAAAGGCAATACGTGCGTATGAACTTGTGCAAAAAGGAGATAAAATTGCTGTCTGCATTTCTGGTGGAAAAGATTCTATGCTGATGGCAAAGTTGTTTCAAGAGCTAAAGAGACACAATAAATTTGATTTTGATGTGTTATTTTTGGTGATGGATCCCGGATACAAAACAGAGAACAGACAGTTAATTGAACAGAATGCAGAGCGTTTGAATATTCCATTAACTATTTTTTCGTCGGATATCTTCGCGTCAGTGTACGAAATAGAAAATTCTCCTTGTTATTTGTGCGCTAGAATGAGGCGTGGCTATCTGTACAGCAAAGCACAGGAACTAGGTTGCAATAAGATTGCACTGGGACATCATTTTGATGATGTGATTGAAACGGTTTTGATGGGCATGTTGTATGGGGCGCAAGTACAAACTATGATGCCAAAACTTCACAGCACAAACTTTAAAGGAATGGAGCTAATACGACCGATGTATTTGATTCGGGAGGAGCATATTGAGGCGTGGCGGGATTATAATCATCTGCGTTTTTTGCAGTGCGCATGTAAGTTTACGGAGAACAGCACTTTTCGCGGTGATTTGGAAAACACTTCAAAACGCCGCGAGATAAAACAATTGATACGTCAGTTAAGACAAATCAATCCGTTTGTGGAAAACAATATATTTAAAAGTGTTGAGAATGTCAATTTAAGTACAGTTATCGCGTATAAACAGGAAGGGGTGCGGCATCATTTTCTGGAAGATTATGAAGCGGTAGAAAATGAGAGTATAAAAGACATGCTGCAAAAGGAAAAGATTGTCTTAGAAGAACAAATAAAAGTTTATAATGCGGAGACTACTGCAGAAAAATTGTTACAGTTAAAAAAGTATTTGCGGGAACTAGGCAGTGTTGCGGTGGCATTTTCCGGTGGAGTAGATTCAACATTTTTGCTAAAGGTAGCACAAGATACACTTGGAGCACAAGCGGTTGCGGTTACAGTACAGTCCTGTGTATTCCCAGCTAGGGAAGCTCTGGAGGCAAAATTGTTTTGCCAGAAAGAGGGGATTGCACAATATATCTATGAGGCAGATGTGCTTGCAATTGACGGTTTTGCTGACAATCCTCCCAATCGTTGTTATCGATGCAAGAAAGCGCTTTTTCAGGGGATTTGCAAAATTGCGCAGGCGCAGGGGATTACACATGTGATTGAAGGTTCCAATATGGATGACTTAGGGGATTATCGTCCGGGATTGCAGGCGGTCTCAGAACTTGGTATTAAGAGTCCGCTGCGGGAGGCGAAGTTGTATAAAGAGGAGATTCGAGCACTTTCTAAGACATATGAACTTTCTATATGGGATAAGCCGTCTTATGCCTGTCTTGCGTCGCGTTTTGCATATGGGGAAAAAATTACAGCAAAAAGACTTTCTATGGTTGAAAAGGCAGAACAGTTTTTGATAGAAAATGGATTTGAGCAGATGCGTGTGCGGATACATGGTACGTTAGCGCGAATTGAGATACCAGTGGCAGATTTTGACCACATAATGCAGCCAAAGATCCGGAAACAAATAATCCTGAAATTGAAGGAATTTGGTTTTGACTATGTTACTTTTGATTTGCAGGGCTATCGCACAGGAAGTATGAATGAGGTATTAGCACAATGAATCAATTTTCCAGAACAGAGCTTTTGATAGGAGCCCAGGGAGTAGAGTGTCTCAAAAACGCCCGTGTGGCAGTATTTGGTGTTGGCGGTGTTGGCGGTTATACAGTGGAAGCACTTGCGCGAAGCGGTGTTGGAACTCTGGATTTGATTGATGATGACAAGGTGTGCCTCACAAATCTCAATCGTCAGATTATTGCAGCACACAGCACGATTGGCAGATATAAAGTGGAAGTGGCGAGAGAGCGAATACTGGATATTAATCCAAATATAAACGTTCATATATATAAGATGTTTTATATGCCTGAGACAGCGGATTTTTTTGATTTTTCACAGTATGATTATGTGGTGGATGCCATAGACACTGTGACAGGAAAAATTCAGCTTGTCATGCAGGCAAAAGATACAAATACACCGATTATTAGCTCTATGGGGGCGGGGAATAAAATGGATCCAGCAGCTTTTAAAGTGGCGGATCTCTATGATACAAAAGTGTGTCCGTTAGCCAAAGTAATGCGTCGGGAACTGAAAAAACGGGGAATTCAGAGATTGAAGGTCGTTTATTCAGAGGAGGTGCCAGCAGTGCTGTCTGAGGAGGCTTTAGACAGTGATAAGGATACGAGAAAGCGAATACCGGGGAGTATTGCTTTTGTTCCATCAGTGGCAGGATTGATTCTAGCGGGTGAAGTGGTAAAGGATATTTTAAGAGCAGGGAGAGACAGCGATTATGGTATATGAAAAGTTGCTGAATGAAATCTATGCAGTGGTTTCTTTAAAATTTCTCTGGAAAGAGTATCAACCGGCTTTTGTGAAAAGCGAGTCGCCAGACTGGATAAACGAGACCATGAATTTAGGATTGGAAGTTAGTCAGGCACTTTTGCCAGATGACGGGCAGACAAAAAATTTTATAGAACAGTATCTGGGGTGTAGAAAGGAAGAGCTTCCTTCTGCGGCATTTGAGCGCTATGGGGAGCGATTGAATTTTTACAATGGCAGATTTTGGGCAGTTCTTCCAGATGATATGGCACATCAAGATTATCTGTATAAGGCAAAGTATCGATTTGATAAAAAACTTGAGAAATTAAATACAAATTATCGGCAAAAGCGGTACAATGCACTGTATCTTTTTTTACACCCAAAGGATGAAAGTGCGATTGATGAAAAATATTTGTTTGAATATATGGGGAAGAGACACAAAGAATGTGCGCAGCATTTTGACTGGGTATTTTTAAATTGTAGAAAAATAATTTATGTCTGTAATTTTCTTGACAATACAATAGAGCCAATTATATTGCCCCCAAATGCCGAAAGTTTTCTGAGTACAGAGGCGGAATATCTGCGATATTGTGGAGATTGGCAAGACGGCACTTCACTGGATGAAGTAGCGTCATTTTTTGGACATTGAAAATATGGAAAGGACGATTTAATAATGAATAAAAATGAATTTGCACCGACACCGCCTATGGGCTGGAATAGCTATGACTATTATGATACGACAGTCAATGAACAGCAAGTAAAGGCAAATGCCGACTATATGGCTGCGCATTTAAAACAGTATGGTTGGGAGTATGTGGTGATTGATATTGAGTGGTATTCTAACGATGCAGGTACTAAGAGAGAGCAATATCAGTATATTCCATTTGGCGATGACGAGATGGATACGTATGGCAGACTTCAGCCTGCGCCAAACAGGTTTCCATCATCAATTGAAGGCAAGGGGTTTGCGCCACTTGCAGATTATGTGCATCGTTTGGGATTGAAATTTGGTATTCATATTATGCGAGGGATTCCAAGAAAAGCTGCGCAAAATCATCTACCGATTTTCCAAAGTGACTTTACGGCAGAGCAAGCCGCGGATGCGGCATCTATTTGTATCTGGAATCCAGATATGTATGGAATCCGTGACAACGCGGCAGGGCAGGCGTATTATAATTCTATTATTTCCATGTATGCGGACTGGGGTGTGGACTTTATAAAATGCGATGATATTTGCGATAGCAGACTGTATCGGGAACCGCTTGAGTTTTCTGGCTGGCATGAGACACAGATGATCCATCGTGCAATTGTAAAATGTGGCAGACCGATTGTGTTGAGTCTATCACCAGGACCAGCTCATGTTGACCGCGCATGGCATTATGCTCAAAATGCGAATATGTGGCGCATTACAGATGATTTGTGGGATAAGTGGGATTTGCTAAAAGAAATGTTCTGGCGCTGTGAGAATTGGCAGGACCATGTAAAGAAAGGATGTTATCCGGACTGTGATATGCTTCCCCTGGGACATCTGGGCAAAGGTTTTGGGCAGGAATGGGTATGCGGTCTCAGCCATGATGAGCAGAGGACAATGATGACATTGTGGTGCATGTTCCGATCGCCGCTAATGCTTGGCTGTGAGTTGACAAAACTTGATGAATGGACAAAAACACTCATTACAAATCGCCCGCTGTTGTCTTTGCTAAAGGAGGATCGCCGCGGCAGACAGATTGCAAGAACAGACGCTTATGCAATTTGGGTGAATGAGAGTGAAAATGGCGGTGCTTTATGTGTGGCACTGTTTAATCTAAAGGATTCTGCAACAAAACTTTCTGTAGATTTTAAAGAACTTGAAGGGCACATTACGGAGGATGAGGAGTTAGAACTGTGGGATTTGTGGGAGGATTTTAAAATTGAGACACAGCATCAGACAATTGAAATGGAAGTGGCACCTCATGGAGTGAAGGTTTATCTGTATGCAGGTGTATAAGGAGGGGAAGATATGTACCGCGAGATTGCAAAATTAATTTTGTATGGTGATATGGACAAAGGGTGTATTCTATATCAGTTTGGGGAGATTTTTCGACGTTTTGATGCGAAGTTAAGCGCAAAGCCTGAGTTGGTTCAGGATATCTACACGCAGTTAAAACGACTTTTAATTGTGGCGACAAACTATGGGTTTGATCATAATTTATGGCACAATTACCTGACCTTTTTCATGGTGACAAATGAGAATCCGTTCAGTATCACTTGTGAGAAGGTAGGTGCGAATGATGGCAGCGTCAATCATTTTGCTAAAAATGATTTTAGGGTATTTAAAAATCTGTTTGATTTTGATTTTTCTGTGATAGAAAAAGAACTTGATATTGATTGTTTTACACAGTTATCAAATTATCGAGCAATTGGCAAGAAGGAGCTGATGTACAATAAAAATGTCAGTGAAAAGATTGTTGCTCTGAGTGCACAGCTAGAACAAGCTCTAGATGAGAATGCATTTTTTGACTGTGTAACGGCATTTTACAGGGATTTTGGTGTTGGAATGTTTGGATTGAACAAAGCATTTCGCATTCGGGAGAAGACAGAGGGAACGATAGAATTTCTGCCAATTAACAATATGGACAAGGTGATGTTAGATGACCTTGTCGGCTATGAGTTGCAAAAGAAGAAATTGATTGATAATACCAGAGCGTTTGTGGAGGGAAGAAAAGCCAATAATGTATTGTTGTTTGGCGATAGTGGTACAGGTAAATCTACGAGTGTTAAGGCAATTGTAAATGCCTTTTACCCGCAGGGACTTCGCATGATTGAGATTTATAAACATCAGTTTAAAGATTTGTCGAATGTTATCGCACAGATTAAAAATCGAAATTACAAGTTTGTGATTTATATGGATGATCTGTCTTTTGAGGAGTTTGAGGTCGAGTATAAGTTTCTAAAGGCAGTCATTGAGGGTGGTGTGGAGACAAAACCGGACAACATTTTAATCTATGCGACTTCTAACCGTAGACATTTGATTAAGGAGACATGGAGTGATCGAAATGATATTGAGGTTGACAATGGAATGCATCGGTCTGACACAATGGAGGAGAAACTTTCACTTGTAAACCGTTTTGGTGTGACAATTAATTTTTCAAAACCCTCTCAGAAAGAATATTTTCATATTGTGTTTGAGCTTGCGCACAGACAAGGAATTGCAATGTCTGATGAGGAACTAAAGATCGAGGCAAATAAGTGGGAGCTAAGTCACGGGGGAATTTCCGGCCGTACCGCACAACAGTTTGTTAATTATTTGGAGGGTAATAATTTAGCCATGCAGAATTGATTGTACAAATTGTATGTTTGAGTTTGCGCACTAAGGATAATTTACACAATTAATTTTATAAGGCGGATGCCCATCGTAAAATAAGTCGCCAGCAAAGACCGAATATCATTGGTGAAAATGTACATTCAGGCGACTTATAAATACATGGCTAAACTGTAACTCTCGATGGGCAGCAGTTTTGAATCAGCACTTTACACATTTTACAGAATCTGCTATGATAAGACTGTAATTTTTGAATAGGTTAAAAATTTGACAAAATCACATTAGAGAAGGAATGTAACTGTTCAGAAACAGAACGATTACGAAGGATTAAGATTGACATGGGGATAACATCGATTTTATCGTTACTTAGCGGCGTGGCACTTTTCCTGTTTGGCATGTCCCTTATGGGAGACGGCTTAAAAAAGGCGGCAGGAGAAAAACTGGAACTAATATTGTATAAGCTTACCAATACACCAATTAAAGGAGTTTTGCTGGGAACAGCGGTTACAGCAATTATACAGTCTTCTTCTGCCACAACTGTTATGGTTGTGGGGTTTGTAAATTCCGGCATGATGAAGGTTGCACAGGCAATTGGTATTATTATGGGGGCAAACATTGGTACGAGCATTACAGGTTGGATTCTCTGTCTGTCTTATATAGAAGGATCTAGCGGAATTGCGCAGCTTTTGTCAACTACGACCATATCAGCAGTAGTTTCGATTATTGGTATTCTGTTTAAGATGGTTTCTAAGAAGAGCACATACAAAAATATTGGAGATATTATGCTCGGATTTTCCATACTGATGTTTGGTATGCAGAGCATGAGCGGCGCGGTGTCTCCGCTGAAAGAAAATCCCCATTTTGTCAATATGCTGACAATGTTTTCCAATCCTTTTATGGGCATTTTGGTTGGTATTGCGTTTACTGCAGTGTTGCAGAGTGCCTCTGCCTCTATTGGTATTTTGCAGGCATTGTCTGTGACAGGCGCAATTACGTTTGCATCTGCATTTCCAATAACACTTGGTATTGGTGTTGGTGCTGCATGCCCCGTTTTGCTGTCCTCGATTGGAACGAACAAGAATGGTAAGAGAACTGCGTTAATTTATCTGATGAATGATTTGTTTGGTATGATTTTCTGGGCGGTGGTATTTTACTCTGTCAATGCGATTGTCCAATTTGATTTTATGGAAATGACCATGAGTCCAATTGCAATAGCGATTTTAAATACTGTTTTTCGGGTAGCGACAGTGATGATTTTGTTTCCGTTTATCAAGTGGATTGAAAAGCTAGTATTTACGCTTGTAAAAGATACTGAGGAGGATCGTGAGGAACAGGCGGATTTTGATTTGTTAGAGGAGCGTTTTTTGAAATATCCGGCACTTGCGATTCGACAGAGCCATACTGCCATCAATGGTATGGCGCGAAAAGCAAGAAAAAATATTGGACGTGCAATGGGGTTGTTTGAGAATTACTCGGAGGACCGTTATAACAAGGTTCAGGAAAAAGAAAATCTAATAGACAAGTATGAGGACAAGTTAGGGACCTATTTGATGCAGTTAACAGGGCGTGATATGACGGAAAGTCAGTCCAAACAGGTATCTATCTTTTTACATACTATCAGTGACTTTGAGCGTTTGGGGGACCATGCAGTGAATTTGTCAAAATCGGCAAATGAGCTTTATGAAAAGAAAATTGCCTTCTCCGATGAGGCGACTTCTGAACTGGCAGTTTTGGGAGGAGCAGTGAGGGAAATTCTTGAGATTACAGTCAACTCTTTCTCGGAGGATGATGTGGAGTTAGCAACCCATGTGGAACCATTGCGGGAACTGATTAACGTACTTTGCAATGAGCTGAAATCAAGACACATTACAAGGCTTCGGAATGGCAAGTGTGAATTAAAACAGGGTTTTGCGTTTAATAATGTCTTGACAGATTTTGAACGAATTGGTGCACACTGTTCTAATGTTGCAGTGGCTCTTTTAGAGTCGGAGGCGGAAGATTTTGACATTCATGAGTATCAGAAGGGTATTCGTGAGATGAATAATGTGATATACCGGGAGCTTTTCGAGGCATATGAGATGAAATATAATATCAGTAAACTGAAAAAGACAAAGAAAAACAAAGACGGCAAATAAGGAACCATTCAAAAAGGAGAAAAGCGCTGTATATGAATAAAATGCGATATGAAAAGCTGGATGGCATCCGCGGTATGGCGCTGCTCCATATGATTGCATATCACACAATTTGGGATTTGGTCTATCTATATCAGTTTGATTGGAATTGGTACAAATCAAAAGGGGCATATCTATGGCAACAAGGAATCTGCTGGACATTTATCTTTTTGTCTGGTTTTTGCTGGTCATTGGGCAGCCGCGCAAAGAAGCGTGGGATTATTGTATTTCTGAGTGGCGCCGTAATCACGATTGTAACATTGGTTTTAATGCCTCAAAATAGAATTGTTTTTGGTGTGCTTACTCTTATAGGGTCCTGTATGTTATTAATGCAGGCATTTGATAGGTGGCTGCGAAGGTTGCCAGCATTAGTGGGAATTGTGGGGAGTTTTCTGCTTTTTTTTCTAACTAGAAATATAAATGAAGGCTGGCTTGGTTTTGCACAGTGGAATGTTATACAGCTTCCAGAAGTATTCTATTGTAATATCTTTATGACATATCTTGGATTTACGCAGAAAAATTTTTATTCGACGGATTATTTTTCACTGTTTCCGTGGATATTTTTGTTTTTGGCGGGGTATTTTACATATCGTTTATCTCATCAAAAAAACGGAATGCAGTTCTTAGAAAAAGGTGCGTTGCGTCCAATAGAATGGATAGGAAGGCATTCGCTTAAGATATATATGGTTCATCAGCCTATTATTTATGTGATGTTGGAATTGGGACATCGGCTGGGAATTTTTTAGGGCAGAACAACTGTGAAAGATGAATTTGTGCGAGGGTTTGACAATGGCATATTTTCCTTTTTTTGTGGATATTGGCGGGCGAAAAGGTCTGATTGTGGGAGGTGGGAGAATTGCGATGCATAAACTGCAAAAATTGCTGCCTTACGATCCGATTTTAACAATAGTAGCGCCTGAAATATCGGTTGCGATGGAGCAAATAGCACGGGAAAATAATATTTGTATAATAAAGAGGTCCTTTGATGAATCTGATTTGGCAGAGATGTATTTTGTTATTGCAGCGTCAAATCATGAAAATGTGAATGCAAAAATTAGCAGACTTTGCAGAGAACAAAATATTCTTGTCAATGTAGTGGATGATAAAGAAGCGTGTAGTTTCTTGTTTCCGTCGCTTGTGAAGGCAGGAAATCTAAGCATTGGTATTTCGACCGAGGGAACAAGCCCTGAGGTGGCTGCGGAGTTGAAAAGTAGAATTGCATCAATGATACCTGCTGATATAGAGGTAATTCTTGCATATCTGGGCAGTCTAAGACCTCTGGCAAAGACTTATATTAAAGAGGATAACAAGAGAGCATTATTTCTAAAAGATATGGCGAGAGCTTGTATGGATTGCAATGCGGTGTTTGATGCACAGGAGACAATGTGCAGGCTGGAATCTTATATGCATGGCGAGGAGATTGAACTGGCTGGAGTTTTATTAGTTGGCGCGGGCTGTGGTAGTTCTGATTTGATTACGGTGCGTGGGTTGCGTGCGATACGGCAGGCAAGGGTTCTTGTGTATGATGATTTAATTGACCAGAGACTTTTGGATTATGCATCCGAACAATGCGCGCGAATTTATGTGGGGAAGCGTAGCGGCAGGCATAGTATGCCACAAGACCAGATTAACGCGCTTTTGATACAAAAGGCAAGGGAGGGCGGTTTAATTGTTCGCCTAAAAGGTGGGGATCCATTTGTGTTTGGCAGAGGCATGGAGGAGATGCTTGCACTCCAAAAAGCGGGTATTTATGCGAAGTATGTTCCGGGTATTACTTCCTGCATTGCAGTTCCTGCTTTTGCGGGGATTCCGGTGACACACAGAGAAATTAGTAGAAGTTTTCATGTGATTATGGGGCATATGACAGGACAGGATTTGAATAAAAATCCAAGAATTGATTTTGCAGTACTTGCACAGCTAGAGGGAACCTTGGTGTTTTTGATGGGGTTTGAGCGCCTTCAGCAGATTGTGGAAGGGCTGATTCGCGCCGGGAAAGAACCTTCTACACCGGTAGCAGTAGTGCATAGTGGTTTTGACTTGTCGATAGAAATCGTGCGTGGGACACTTGCTGATATTGCAGAGAAGACAGCGGAGTCAACAATACAAACGCCGGCAGTAATTGTTGTTGGGACAGTTGTTGATATAAATGAAAATAGATAAAATAAAGGGAGTATAAAAGATGAGATTAGATACAATATTACTGAAAGATGATATAACACTATCCTTTGAGGTTTTTCCGCCAAAGGTGACAGCAAACTATGAGTCGGTGAAAGAGGCGGCATATGGAGTTGCAAAATTAAAGCCAAGTTATATGAGTGTAACTTATGGTGCAGGCGGAAGTACAGGAGGGAACACTTTAAAGCTTGCAAAAGGAATACAAGAGGAGTATGGTGTTACAACGATTGCGCACTTGATTTGTGTCGGTGCAACAAAAGAAAGTATCCGGCAAGCCCTCTTGGAAATGAAAGCGGCGGGCATTGAGAATGTGCTTGCGCTTCGCGGTGATAGACCAAAGGATTTTGTGGGAGAACCTTTTATAGATTATCACTATGCATCAGAGCTAGTGGAGGAGATACAAGCATTTGGTGGTATGTGTATTGGTGGGGCATGTTATCCTGAGGGGCATGTCGAGTCGGAGAATACGCAGGAAGATATCTTAAATTTGAAGAAAAAAGTGGATGCTGGCTGCGCATATTTGACAACACAGATGTTTTTTGACAATAATATTTTTTACAATTTTCTTTGTCGAGTGCGTGAAGCGGGGATTAATGTTCCGGTGATTCCGGGTATTATGCCAATTACGAGACCTGCTCAACTGCGAAGTGCAATAAGACTTTCTGGTTGCAATGTGCCAATGCGTTTTCGGAGTATTGTGGATTGTTTTGGCAGGAATCCAGAAGCGATGCAACAGGCAGGCATTATCTATGCAACAGATCAGATTATTGACTTGATTGCCAACGGAATCAAACATATTCATGTGTATTCTATGAATAAGCCAGAGGTTGTAAAGGGGATACAGGAAAGTCTTTGTAAAATTATATAAACGCGTCTGAAAAGATGTAGTCACAATCTCATTCGTTTAGACAATAGGTAGTTCGCAAATAAGGGATACAGCTCTTTTAATGTATGATTTACAGATTTCCAGCATAGATTATAGAAATATAAGATTTGATGGAAATAGAGGTTTATGAGAAATATTTATGTTGGTGATGTGGGGGTTGCAGTACAATATTTGCAACTAGCACTAAAAAGGGCAGGATATTTGAACGAAATTAATGGTCAGTTTGACAGGGAGACTTGCAATGCGCTCAAGGAGTTTCTGGGGGAAGGTGTTGGCTGTTATGTGGACAGGGCAGTGTGGGCAAAGTTGACACCCTACCTCAGCGGTTATACAATCCACGTGATTACGGCAGGAGAAACCATATGGGGAATAGCCAATACATATGATACGTTGGTGTCAGCTATATTGACGGCAAATCCATCGCTTGACGCCATGAAGTTACAAATAGGAACGCGGATTTACGTTCCTTTTTCTTTTGCGCTTGTCGATGAGAGTGTTCCGTATACGTCGAGTTTGACGGATCTAATTTTGGAGGGACTAAGAGTACGCTATCCATTTTTAATTTCAGGGTGTATTGGAAAGAGTGTTATGGGCAAGGAAGTGTGTTATCTACAATTTGGCGAGGGACCAACACAAGTATGCTACAATGCTTGTTTCCATGCAAATGAGTGGATTACAACACCGATTTTGTTAAAGTTTGCGGAGGCGTATGCAAAGGCATATGCAGAGGGAGAGGATCTCTATGGAGAAGACACAGGAAAGCTGTTTCGCAAATATAGTCTGTTCTTAATACCAATGGTCAATCCAGATGGCGCAGACCTTGTTAATGGAATGATACGAAATGAAGAATATATCCAGCAGACAATGGCAATTTCGTCAGATTATCCAGCAATCCCATATCCTGATGGTTGGAAGGCAAATATTAACGGTGTGGATTTGAATTTACAGTTTCCAGCAGGCTGGGAGAATGCAAAGGAAATTAAGTTTGCGCAGGGGTACACATCGCCTGCACCAAGGGATTTTGTCGGGGAGGCGCCACTATCGGCAGTGGAGAGTATCAATATGTATCATTTTACAACAGCTCATGATTTTCAACTGATTCTAGCGTATCACACGCAGGGCGAGGTCATTTATTGGAAGTATCTTGACTATGAGCCAGAACGCTCGAGACGTATTGCAGAATATTTTGGCAAGGTGAGTGGGTATCAGGTGGAGGAGACGCCCTATGCATCAGGATATGCAGGTTACAAGGACTGGTTTATTGAGGTATATAACCGACCGGGTTATACAATTGAGGCAGGGCGTGGCACAAATCCTCTCAACATGAGTCAGTTTCCTGAGATTTATGCTGATAACAGACTGATTTTAGTAGGGGGAATGACACAATTATACGAATAGTTGGCATATTGACTTACCCAATTGTATTTCTGATGTGTTGTTACGTTGCGCAAAAATTAGAACAGAAAGACAAATTAATACTTTTTAGTACAGACAGTCGGACAATCCATCTGCCCAAGGGGTGCAAGGTGGACAGAGACTTATACATATCCAATATATGAGGGCAGACAATGATCGTTCCGATTCTGATTTTTTTTCAATTGGTATGATTTTTGTTATAACGCAATAACAAAAGTCAGTTTACATTTATACGACATCTTGAAGTTGTGCTGTGTAAAGTTTGTAATAAGCTCCTTGTTTTGCCATCAATTCCATTGCGTTGCCTTCCTCCACAATACCGCCATTATCGATGACAAAGATGCGGTCTGCTTTCTGGATGGTAGAAAGACGATGTGCAATGACAAAGGAAGTGCGTCCTTTAAGGAGTGCCTCAATCCCTTCCTGAACCAACAGTTCTGTCTTGGTGTCAATGCTTGATGTCGCCTCGTCTAAAATCAAAATTTTAGGCATACTAACCATTGTTCTTGCAAAAGCAAGGAGTTGTTTTTGTCCGACGGAAAGTCCGCCGCCGCGTTCTTCGAGTTTGGTGTCATATCCGTCGGGCAGCTTTGTGATAAAATCATGTGCATGTACTGCTTTTGCAGCAGCAATAATTTCTTCGTTAGTGGCATCTAATTTTCCATAGGCGATATTTTCACGGATTGTCCCTGTAAACAGGAAATTATCCTGTGTCATAATTCCCATTTGTTGTCGCAAACTTTCAATACTGACGCTTTTAATATCATGTCCGTCAATTTTAATCGTTCCCTTTTGAACATCATAAAAACGGCTGATTAAATTTACAATAGTCGTTTTTCCAGCCCCTGTAGGACCCACAAGAGCAATTGTCTCACCGGGCTTTATATGAAAATTGATGTCATTTAATACGTCTGTTCCTTCTTCATAGGAGAAGCCGACATGTTCAAAATCCACAGTGCCAATAATTTCAGGCATCTGTGTCACACTTTTTGCATCTACAATCTCCGCATTTGTATCTAAAATCTCAAAGATTCGTTCTGCACCAGAAATATTGGTAATCAGTTGATTATAAAAGTTGCTCAAGTTCATAATGGGTTGCCAGAACATAGAAATATAAGTTCCAAATGCCACAAGCGTACCAACTGTTACTGCATCTACTCCTAAAATCATAATACCTGTAAACCATAGAGATACGTTGCCAAGTCCCCAGCAGAAGTCAATAACGGATCCAAAGGCATCTGCATAGAGCACCGCGTCCATAAAAGAGCGCTGATGCTCATTGACAAGTGTGTGGAAGGTTTCTCTTGTTTCATTCTCCGCAGTAAAGCTTTGTATAATTCGGATACCTGATAAGTCTTCGTGGACAAAGGCATTGAGATTGGAAGACTTTTTCCGATAAATTTGCCAGCGTTTGTGTGAGCGCATTTGTATAAACATAATACCAATCACCATTAAGGGAATACTGATGAGCGCAGCAGTTGCAAGTTTTGCATTTCGGACAAACATAATTCCAACAACTGCGCAGATCGTAATAAAATCTGGTATTAGCGTTGTAACACTGTTGGAAAGCACGTCTTTTAGGGAATTGATATCTCCAATAATGCGCGCAAGTATCTTTCCGGTTGGTCTGCTGTCAAAAAATTTAAAGTCAAGTGTCTGTATATGCGTATAGAGTTGCTGCCGAATTGTGACTAGCACTTTGTTGCACACTTTTGCCATAATATACATGCGCGCTTTTACTAAAATAATAAGGATTGCATTTAGTACAAGCGCGATTGCCGCAAGGCGATACAGACCAACATAATCGCCAGTTGAAATATAGTTGTCGATAGCAGATTCTATAATAAGCGGGTTTATCAAACTCACACATACACAATATGCCATAATCAGCAATACTACAAAAATGGAAGCTTTGTGCAGGAGCAAATAAGAAAACAACCTGCCCAATGTTTTGAGTTTGCTTACCTCGTTTAGTTTTTCGTCTTCCTTATAGGAATTGACTGCCATAAGGGATTTCTCCTTTCTATAATATAATCTCTCATAATTTCTTTTGCACCTATTTATGTTATATGCATATAAATTTAATCAATATACGGCATCTATAACAGTGCTACATTTTGGTATTCTCAAAAATTTTAATAGTCTGTTATTAAGTGTTTGTTGTATTAGAGTAGGCAGGTTCACCATACTGTGATACATAAGTAGTATAGTATAAGCCCTTTTTGGCAAGAAGCTGATCGTGTGTTCCGCGTTCTGCAATAGAGCCATTTTCAAGAACAAGAATTTCGTCTGCGTGGCGCACAGCGCTAATGCGGTGTGCAATGATTAATTTTGTGGTATTGGGCAGTGCGTTCAAAGTTTTCTGAATTTCGTGTTCTGTCTCCATATCCAGCGCGGACGTGGAGTCGTCCATAATTAGAATAGGGGTATGTTTTGCAAAAGCTCTTGCAATACTAATACGCTGTTTCTGACCACCAGAAAGTCCAACGCCGCGCTCGCCAATAATGGTTTCATATTCGTCAGGCATCTTTTCAATAAAGCTGCTTGCCTGTGCATCTCTGGAAGCTTTTCGCACAATCGATTCGTCAATATATTCTTTTTTTCCAAGTTTTACATTTTCGTTGATGGTATCGGAGAAGAGAAATACATCCTGCATCACAACAGAAATACTGCTCCGAAGCTGTTTTAAAGATAATTTTCTGATATCGACTCCATCAAGGAAGATACAACCATCAGTGGCATCGTACTGTCTTTGTAATAATTGAATTACAGATGTCTTGCCAGCACCAGTGGCACCCATAATGCCAATTGTGGAGCCTGCCTCCGCTTGGAATGTAATATCGTGCAGAATTTCATGCTTATCTTCCTTGTGGAAGGAGACATGAGAAAACTCAATTTTGCCTTGCACATTGTCTAAGTTTACAGGGATTTGCGTTTCTATAATAACTGGTTTCTGCTCATATATTTTGGTAACTTTCTTGTTGGAAGCAATGCCCGCTGAAAAGTCGTTTGATAGCCACCCAAGCATCTCCATAGGCCATACAATGTTGTTAGAGTATTCGAGAAAAGCACCAAGTGCGCCCAATGTGATTGCTCCTTGAATTACAAGACGTCCGCCAAGCAGAAGAATAATCATAGGAAGTAGTTTTGTAATAATCTGCAAGTATGGATAGTAGCGCACAAATACCTTTGACTGTTTCATGTTCAGCTCATAATAGCGCTGATTATGTGACAGGAATTTTTGAATTTCAAATTTTTCCCGCGCAAAAGCTTTTACAGTGCGCACTCCAGCAAGATTTTCCTCAGCCACCGTGTTGAGAACTGCATTTTCTTCGCTAATATCCTCATAGATGGAGCCAAGATGATGCTCCATACTGACTGCAATAAAGGCAGATAACATCATAGCAATTGTTGGTATGACTGCAAGTGACGCCTGAAGCCGATACATACAGAATAGTACAACGCACGTGTGAAAACTGACCTCTATAATTAACATACTCACATAAGACAAGGTGTTCCAAATCCTGTCAATATCGTCCTTTACGCGCGCCATGAGTTCTCCCGTGTTTGTCTTGTCAAAAAAGCTACTGCTCAGGCTTTGAATATGGTCAAACAGATTTTTGCGCATGTCAGAACCAATGGACGAGCCTACCTTGTCAAAAAGATATTCCTTTGTGTATTGAAAGATACAGCGTCCGACGCCAACTACTAAGATTCCTCCAAGCAAGTATGGCAGTATAGAAAGATTGCCGCCCAATATAACATCATCAATAATATGCATGGTGAGCATGGGTGCCAGCATATCAAGAGAGACGCTGACAAGTAGCGACAGAATGGCAAAAATATAGTACCATTTATATTCCCAGATATAAGTGGATAGTTTCTTTCTTGTTTGCATAAAAGATTGTTCCCTCCTCAAATTGTAAGAACATTCCAGAGTACGAATATAGATAAAAAGGTGCAAAAAGACCTCATGGCAAAATTACCATGAGGTCTTTTAACAATAATATGATTATTGTATTATGCTTTTTATCAAATAAAACATACCCCGGAGATAATTTTACAATTGAAAAATATAGTGGATTGATTCATTGTTGTGTTTTTAAACTGTTTAGACATTGTATTACCTCCTTTCTTTATGTGGCACTTGTTGTATTACTTTTTATGCGCCGTAAAAGTAGCAGAAATCTTGCTATTTTTTCCAACAAATGCAATGATTGGTTACTTCATTAAACATACTCTTATTTTAACTGGATGTCAACTTAATTTTTATTTCTTTACAAATAATTTTTTATAGGGTATGCTTTAAATTATTAGAGTGGGATATGTCTGAAAATTATTTTAGAATAAACATAATGATTTTATTAATTTTAAGGAAAGGGCTAAGAAGAATATGGAGTTTCTTTTTCTAGGCGGTGCTATGGAGATTGGTGCGAGCTGCATTTATGTAAAAGTGGCGGGCAAGCGTATTTTATTTGACAGTGGAATTCGACAGTCTAGTGTGAAGGACCCGCTGCCGGATTTTCGCACGATACAAGAACAGGGCGGGCTGGATGCGATTGTTGTGAGTCATGCACATATGGATCATATCGGGACACTTCCGATTATCAGCAAGGCATATCCAAATGCACGGATTTATATGACTATTATGACAGCAGAGTTAACTCGCGTGTTGCTCTATGACAGTCTAAAGATTATGGCATACCGTGAGGATGAGATTCCACATTACACAGAACAAGATGTGCTCTCTATGCTGGGGCGTGTTACACCAGTGCGATTTCAGATGGAACTTACAATATTAGAAAAAGTCAAGTTGACTTTTTATCCGGCAGGACATATTGCCGGGGCAGCATGTGCTTATCTTGTTACAGAGGAAGGGACATTATTTTACTCGGGGGATTTTGCCGCGTTCTCACAGCGCACAATAGAAGGAATCCATATACCTAAATTGCGGCCGGATGTGGCTATTGTGGAGACAACATATGGAAACAGGCTTCATGCAAACAGACAGGTGGAGGAGCAGCGTCTGGTAGACCTAGTGCGAGAATGTGTTGAAAATGGACAGAAAGTGTTGATTCCAGCTTTTGCATTAGGGCGGTCACAGGAAGTGTTGTTGATTTTGCGCGCTGCAATTCAAAATGAAGAAATTCCTGCGATTCCGGTGTATGTGGATGGTATGGTGCGTGATATTAATATTGTCTATACCCGCAATCCAACATTTTTAAAAAATGCACTGGGAAAGCGGATACTGCGGGGCGGTGAACCTTTTTATACAAAGCAAATCCAGCCAGTGACCCCTATGCAGAACAGAGAGGAACTTTTGAAGATAAAAGGATCCGCAATCATTGTATCTAGTTCTGGCATGTTGACAGGAGGACCAAGCATGCAGTATGCGAAAATGCTTGTGCAGTCTGAAAACGCATGTATTATCATTACTGGGTATCAGGATGAAGAATCGCCGGGAAGACAGCTGCTGAACCTGCTGGAATATAAGGAGGAACGCAAAATTACATTAGATGGGACAACATTTCCTGTAAAATGTCGTGTTGAACAGGTGGGATTGTCTGCGCATGGAGATAAATCGGAAATTACAGCACTCCTAGAACGGTTGTCTGCACGCAGGGTGTTTTTAGTACATGGAAATGAAGACACAATCCATGCATATGGAAAAGAGCTGGCGATGGAGGATTATCGCCGTCAAATTTATTTGCCGGAGTGTGGTCATGCGTACGCAGTTGAAATCGGTAAGAAGCGTCAACAGTTGAGCAATATTTTGCCATATACTATGCAAAAAAATGTTCCGTTTACAACAGAAGATGCAAAACTTTTGTGGGCATATTGGCAGGATTATTACAATGGCAAAAAGTTTCCAGTATCGCAGATTGCTATTATTTGGTATGGGCAGCAACAAGAGGAAGAAGTTTTGCAGGAAATGCAGAATATTTTAATGCAGAGTCCTTATTTTTCACCCAATATGCGTCAGTTGTTTTTGTTTGGGCCAAATACTCGAGAGGAAGTTGAGAGAGCATTAGCACCAAAGGGGCAAACCATACAAGATGTGGAAGCGCAGATACAAGAGATTTTTACGGAATTCGCATATCGAAAGATTGGTTATTACCCAGAGAGACAGGAAGCAGTTTTGCAGTTTGATTATCCAGACAGTATTGATAAAGCACTATTTCAACAAAGAGCAACAGACTTTCAGAAAAAGACAGGCTGGATGGCTAATGTGAGTCTCTCCATGAATCACACTGCAGCAGGAAGTTTGCTATATGCTACATTCGGAGATCGGTTACAAAAAGTATCTTATTACGTGGACAAAAAGCAGTATTCAGTGACAGTATTGGGAGCGGAGGATGGCAACAGAGAAGCGGCAGAGGTATTTTATAGACAGACTGGATGGAATCTGTATGTGAACGGAAAGTGTTTTAATAGTAAGATAGCGAAAGGTCCTGCAGCGAATGGAGACACATCTGTAAAGAAATCTGATATGGAGTTTGTTCCCAAAAGTGCTTTTGTGCGACCAGTGGAGCAGAATCTTGCATTTTCTTGTATTGATCAGAGTTTTACAGGAATTTCAGCTCAGATTGAAAGGAAGAGCATTCGACAGGATGACAAAGGAAAGTATCTGGAATTTAGCTTTGTCTCACCGATGGTCGGTGCCCGATATCAGAATGAACTACAGCAAATTGCCAATCAGATTGGGTGGCGCATACGAATTGCCAATAAAGTCAATCAAAATATGTTGTTTCAGATGATAAGAACACTCTGTGCAGAACAAAATATGACAATTGCAAAAAATCCTTCCTATATACCCGATAGAAGAGCTGTTGTAGTGAAAATTGCAGGGGAGGTAGATCGTCAAAAGTTGATGGGAATCACACATACTTTTCTGGAAAAAACAGGATGTGCATGTGAGTTTGGATGATATTATAACATGTAAAGAAATTTCTTTCATTTGCACAAAGTAATTTAAGTTTGTTCACCCTAGCATATAATTTTTTATGATAATATTGAGATTTTTTAGTGTACAAGATTATGTTTTTGCAATATACTGTAAAAAGGATTTGTTATTGTTAAAGGTTTGCAAGGTAAGAATGGAAGGGATGATAGTAAATGAAAGTTTTGATTATTAATGGAAGCCCGCGAGTAAATGGAAATACATCCATTGCGGTTGACGAAATGGTAAAGATATTTCATGCTGAAGGCATTAAGACAGATATTATACAGGTTGGAAATAAAGATGTAAGGGGTTGCATAGCGTGTGGCCAGTGCGCTAAAATAGGAGAATGTGTGTTTAAAGATATTGTAAATGAGATTGCCCCTAAATTTAGAGAGGCGGATGGCTTGATTGTTGCAAGCCCAGTTTATTATGCCTCTGCAAATGCAACTCTGATAGCCGTGTTGGACAGATTATTTTACAGCACGCATTTTGACAAGGCCATGAAAGTAGGGGCAAGCGTTGTCTGTGCGAGAAGAGGTGGTTGCTCGTCAACATTTGACGAGCTTAATAAATATTTTACAATTTCCAACATGCCAGTTGTTTCCAGTCAGTACTGGAACAGTATTCATGGGAGAGAGCCAGGACAGGCAAATTTGGACGAGGAAGGAAAGCAGACAATGCGGGTGCTTGCAAGGAATATGTCATTTTTGATGAAATGCATAGCACTAGGCAAGGAACAGATTGGTTTGCCAGAAACTGAAGAACATGTATGGACACACTTCATTAGGGAGTAAGAAGGGGTGAATAGTATGAATGAACATAAATTTTGGTCTTGTCTGTTACTTTTCAGTTATATTATGTGCATTATAACAGGGCATCAGATTATCAAAGAAAAAAATTAGTTATTTACTGAAGCACAAAAGGCTTAAATATGTTTTGTAGAAAATAGATTCTATAGAAACATAAGTTTTAGATCGAGAGGTGGCGTACACTTTTCACTACTTTTATATATCCATGAACAATAACAGTACAGCTATATTTACTTAGATTAGAATATAAAAAAGATTGCGTATATCTGGAAAAAAGAGTATACTTTATACGGAGTATCGACTCATAATATTGTTAATATGAAGTGAATAAAAAGGAAAAGGAGGATGAATGGTGAGTAAGAAAACAACAGTATTAATGATTCTTGATGGATATGGGTTAAATGAAAAGACAGAGCACAATGCGGTGGCACTTGGAAAAACACCCGTGATGGACAGGCTGATGAAGGAGTATCCGTTTGTAAAGGGAAATGCGAGCGGTATGGCAGTAGGGCTTCCAGACGGGCAGATGGGTAACTCTGAGGTGGGGCATTTGAACATGGGTGCTGGTAGAATTGTATATCAGGAGTTAACAAGAATTACAAAAGAGATTCAAGATGGAACTTTTTTTGAAAATCCGGCTTTGATGGAAGCAGTAGGCAATTGCAAGGCGAAAAATTCTGCGCTGCATTTGTTTGGGCTTTTGTCAGATGGCGGTGTACACAGTCACAATACTCATTTGTATGGGTTGTTGGAGTTGGCAAAGAGAAATGGACTTTCTGAGGTTTATGTGCACTGTTTCCTAGATGGGCGTGACACACCACCTGCATCAGGAAAAGGTTTTGCAGAAGAACTTGAGGCGAAGATGGCAGAGATTGGTGTGGGTAAAATTGCATCTGTAATGGGTCGTTATTATGCGATGGATAGAGACAACAATTATGATCGTGTACAGAAGGCTTACGAGGCATTGACAGAAGGCAAGGGCGAGCAGGCGGTTTCTGGTCCAGCCGGAATACAGCAGTCTTATGACAATAACAAGACAGATGAATTTGTGCTTCCAACGGTTGTGACAGAGAATGGAAAGGCAATTGCTACTATTAAAGATGGCGATTCTATAATCTTCTTCAATTTCCGACCAGACCGCGCAAGAGAGATTACTAGGGCTTTCTGTGATGATGATTTCAAGGGCTTTGACAGAAAGCGGCTTGATGTGAAATATGTGTGCTTTTCAGATTATGATCCAACGATTCCAAACAAGACAGTTGCATTCCACAAGATTGCAGTGACTAATACTTTTGGCGAGTGGCTTGCTGCAAATAATATGAAGCAGGCAAGAATTGCTGAGACAGAAAAATATGCCCATGTTACATTCTTTTTTAACGGCGGTGTAGAAGAGCCAAATAAAGATGAAGACAGAGTGCTTGTTCCATCTCCAAAGGAAGTGGCAACATATGATTTGAAACCAGAGATGAGTGCTTATATTGTGTGTGACAAGCTCATTGAGGCAATTAAGTCTGGCAACTATGATGTGATTATTATTAATTTTGCAAATCCTGATATGGTAGGGCACACAGGTGTTGAGGAGGCTGCAATCAAAGCTGTTGAGGCGGTTGATGAATGTGTGGGAAAGGCAGTAGATGCGATTTTAGAGGTAGATGGCACCATGTTTATCTGTGCAGATCACGGCAATGCCGAACAGCTTGTTGACTATGAAACTGGTGCGCCGTTTACAGCGCATACAACAAATCCAGTTCCATTTATTCTCGTGAATTATGATTCGGCATATACACTGCGCGAGGGCGGCTGTCTTGCAGATATCGTACCGACTTTAATTGAAACGATGGGAATGCAACAGCCAGTGGAGATGACAGGTAAGTCTTTGTTGGTGCGCAGGTAAGAAGCTGTAGAAAATAGCTGATATATAAATTGTGCAAAATATTTTTCTACAGCTCTAAAAAATAAACTAGGAATTTATTTCTGTCTTGGAAATAAAATGCAAGTGAACTTTTATTTTATTTTCAAGGCAGATTTAATTTTTTAGCTCCTCTTCTTTATCCATCGCCAACGCTTTTTCTTCATGTTTAATTTCCCAGTGGATAAGGAAAGTGAGAATACCACGCAACAGGATAATAACGCCTAATATGCCAAGTTCACCCCATTCACGCACAATAACTGTACGCAAAACCTCGCTGCCCATTTTAAATTCCAGGGACAGCGCGATGCCTTGCGCCAAATCAAGACGGATTCTAGCATCATGTTTTATCCAATACCAGAAACATTTGACGGCAGTAAAGACAAGAATGGCAACACCGAACAGTTCCAGAAGAATTGTGCAGATTTCTACAATATTAGTTAGTAACAATTCTAAACATTTTATAATGGAATGCATGGAATACCCTCCTTCTACATTGAAACGTTCATTGTTATTTTTACCTGATAAAGTCAAGTATATTTTATTATATCTTATTTTTATATTGTTCGCAACTATTCGGCAATGTCAGTTAGTTAAAGAAACGTCTTGAAAATGCCTTTTTATTGTTTTTGAGGTCTTTTCACAGGCTGTTTTGGTTAAAATTTTGGTTATATTCCTTCGAGCTTTAGAGGAGGTGTAACTAAAAAATGCATAAAAATAATATATAAGGTGCTAACAAACTCCAATGTTTATCAGGGGTGTTTAACGAACTGATATTGATCGTAAATGGGTAGAGCAATCCCTTGCTATTAAAATTGAATATTGGTGGTTAACGAACTAGAGTGGATCGTGAATAGTAACATTTTTGTATTTTTTGCTTGCATTCTTTTTACACTGTGTTATAATTTTATTTATGGGGATATAGCTCAGCTGGGAGAGCGATACGTTCGCAACGTATAGGTCACGAGTTCGAGTCTCGCTATCTCCATTTTGGAAGCATAGCTCAGCCGGGATGAGCGTTCGCCTCACACGCGAGAGGTCAGGGGTTCGAGCCCCCTTGCTTCCATTGAAATTGATAAAAATGGAGAAAGTCCAACTACAGAATCTAATTTGTGGTTGGATTTTTTATATTGTAGAAAACTGCATTGGCATATATCTTTTGATGTTATTCTATACAAACGACATATAATAAAAGTGGCATAAAGATATAAAGTTATAGTGTTGACATTTATTTCAATTAATTGTAAACTAATATTAATAAATAGGTTGACAATTAAAACACGGAGGAATTATTACTATGAACACAAAAACAAAAGAAATTACATTGATTGGTCTGATGGCGGCTGTCACATGTATTGCTGGACCCTTGTCATTGCCATTGCCGTTTAGCCCCGTTCCTATCTCTCTCACAAATCTGGCAGTTTATTTTTCGGTTTATATACTTGGAATGAAACAAGGTACGGTCAGTTATCTTGTGTATCTGCTGATTGGGTTGGTAGGGGTCCCTGTTTTTTCTGCTTTTACAGGTGGTCCAGCAAAGTTATTTGGACCGACAGGCGGCTATCTGATAGGATTTCTTTTTATGGCGCTGATTAGTGGATACTGTGTTGACAGATGGAATGGACGGATAGCTACCAGCTTTATTGGAATGATTAGCGGAACTGTAGTGTGTTATTTTTTTGGGACGACGTGGCTTGCTTTTCAGATGAGCTTTGGGTCTAACCAGACATTTGTTACAATGTTTCCTGCGGCATTTGCTGCGGGCGTACTTCCATTTATTGTTGGAGATTTGATAAAAATTATATTAAGCTTATTGATTGGTTCGCAAGTGCGTGTGAGAGTGAGGCGGATAGCGCTTAATGAGAGCATATAACGATAAGAAATGGAGGGTGTAGTAGTGACTGCTACACCCTCCGTTTCTTATCAAAAAATAAAGAGTATGAAAGAAAGGGTTGCGTATTTTTCCCGTCTCTGGAAAAGGAGTCAAAATTGTTGCTGTTTATGTCAATAATATCTAAAATTCTGCTAAAAGTTGATGGGTGTGCACTATAATAGCAGATTTCTGACATTTATATCTCAATCTCAGCAGAATATTTTTACTTCTAAAGTGGGAGACAAATGCCATTTTTCACTCAATACTTGCAATCATGCTACAGATTGAGTATAATAATTGGTGTATCTTAGTATACATACAATGCAAAGGACAGAATGGATGACAAGACGAAAGGGATTAACATTTTACCAGAAAAAGAAAAAATTAAATATTGTTGTGGTCAAAGAAATCTTAAGCTGGATTTTTTGGGTATTTGTTTCTATATTGTTGGCAGTCGTAACAGTTTTCTGTGTTGGCATGAAAACCAGTGTGATTGGTCCTTCTATGGAACCAAGTTTATATAATGGGCAGGAGATTTTTTTAAATAGGCTGGTTTATAAAGTAACATCGCCGCGAGAGGGGGATGTTATTGTATTTCTTCCAAATGGCAATGAGAAGTCGCACTATTATGTGAAGCGTGTAGTTGGAGTTCCAGGCGATACCCTATACATAAAAAATGGTGTCTTACATGTAAATGATAATACAGTGGAACAATATTTTAATGATAAAATTGTTGAACCAGGCTTGTTGGAGAGCAAAGTGACATTAGGAGAAGATGAATATTTTGTGATTGGAGACAATTGTAATAACAGTGAAGACAGCCGCTCTGCAAATATTGGAACAGTTAAGAAGAGCTATATCATAGGGAAAGCATGGATGAAACTGGCTTCTGGCAATAGTGATATGGGTCTGATAGAATAAAATGAAAGGCATGACAAAAATATGGCAAATTATCAATGGTATCCTGGGCATATGACCAAGGCAAAGAGGATGATGCAGGAGGATATCAAACTTATTGATTTGGTGATTGAGTTGGTGGATGCGAGAGTGCCGTTCAGCAGCAGGAATCCAGATATTGATGAACTTGGAAAAAATAAATCAAGAATTATTCTTTTAAATAAATCGGATCTTGCAGATATAAGAAAGAACAAATTGTGGATGGATTATTTTTCAAAGAGAGGGTTTTATGTGTTGGAGATGAATTCCAAGACGGGAGCTGGCATGAAATCCATTCAGGGTGTGGTACAGGAAGCATGCAAAGAGAAGATTGAGCGTGACAGGAAGCGTGGGATTCTCAATAGACCTGTGCGCGCTATGGTGGTTGGGATTCCAAATGTTGGTAAGTCTACGTTTATCAATTCGTTTGCGGGCAAGGCATGTGCTAAGACAGGGAACAAACCCGGTGTGACAAAAGGAAAACAGTGGATACGCCTAAATAAAAGTCTTGAATTGCTGGATACACCTGGAATTTTATGGCCGAAATTTGAAGATCAGACAGTAGGGCTTCGTCTTGCTATGATTGGTTCTCTAAATGATGAAATTATACATTTGGATGAACTTGCATATGAGCTAATTCAATTTTTGAAGGAGGAATATGCAGGTTTGCTGGAAAAACGCTATCAGATAGAGATTTCTGAGGGACAGGAGGTCTTTGACATAATCAAGGCAGTCTGTATCAGCAAAAGGTGCTATTTAAAAGGGGAAGAATTGGATATTATGAGAGCCTCCTCGATGATTGTGGAGGATTTTAGAAACGGAAGAATTGGAAAAATTACATTGGAGATACCGGAGGAATGATGGAAACTGAAATAATAGAAACAGAGGAAAATAAAATGAAACACATATTGAAGGAGCTGCTGAGTATCAGTATCTATCTGTTGTTGGTATTCTGTGCCGCCTATTTTATTGTCACTTATGTAGGACAGCGAACACAAGTGAGTGGGAGTAGCATGGAGACGACTTTAAGTGACGGAGATCATCTGATTGTTGACAAGATATCCTATCGGTTTGAGGATCCAGAACGATTTGATATTATTGTATTTCCATTTCAATATGACACAGATACTTATTATATTAAACGAATTATAGGAATGCCGGGTGAGACAGTACAGATAGATGATAGTGGAAATATTTATATTGATGGTGAGTTATTGGAGGAAGCTTATGGACGCGAAGTAATACAAAATCCCGGAAGAGCAAGTGATCCAATATTGCTTGGTGTGGACGAGTATTTTGTAATGGGAGACAATCGAAACAATAGTTCGGATAGCAGGGACCCTTCTGTTGGGAATATTCATCGCAGGGATATTATTGGCAGAGCTTTCATTAGAATTTGGCCTTCCTCGAAATTTGGGATATTGAAGCATCAATGAATTCTAAAAGCCTCGACGTAGCAGTATTATGCCTATGTTTTTGAACTGGCGCTGTCAAAAATTTGCTCTCGTAGTTGCGGTTGTACATGACGCAGTATATAGGGCAAAGCTTATTGGCTGTGAATATAAAATATAGAAAGGACACGATGATTTTGTGGAAAAGAAAATAGGAGAAATCAAAAATGAATTAAAGGCAGCATGCGAAAGTGAGCTGCCTGTTTTTGTGGAGCGTTACGAGGCTGACCAACGAAGCGGTGTGCAGGCGCTTGTGGCAAAAGCAAGGAAGTCGATGGACGCTTATGAGAAGGAAAAACAACGCACAGAACACATGAAAAGGTACGAAAAAGAATATGATTCTTTTGGATATATCTGTGGAATTGATGAAGTCGGCAGAGGACCACTTGCAGGACCTGTGGTAGCAGGGGCAGTGATATTGCCAAAGGATTGTCAAATCTTATATCTCAACGATTCTAAACAATTGAGTGAAAAGAAGCGCGAGGAACTATATGATATTATTATGAGAGAGGCTATATCAGTAGGGATTGGATATGCGTCCCACGAGCGAATTGATCAGATTAATATTTTACAGGCAACTTATGAGGCAATGCGGCAGGCAATTAGCAAATTGAGTGTACAACCAGATATTTTGTTAAATGACGCAGTTAAAATACCTGAGGTGAAAATTCGACAGGTTCCAATTATTAAGGGAGATGCGCAGAGTGTATCAATTGCCGCAGCAAGTATTGTCGCAAAGGTGACAAGGGACCGATTGATGGCGGAGTATGACAAGACATATCCAGAATATCATTTTGCAGACAATAAAGGTTACGGCGCAGCAGTCCATATTGAGGCTTTGAAAAAATATGGTGCGTCTCCAATCCATCGGAAAAGTTTTATCAAAAATTTTATTGAGGAAAAAGAGGATATGCAAGAATAGTAGGAGGGGAAATTAATGGATAGTGTATTGTCAGGATATTCACAGAACTATGGCGGGAATCAGATAGCGCAGGGATACGCAGGAACCGTGAGCACGGCAGGAAGTGCCACTTCTGGAAGTGCGCAGGGAGTGGATGTGACACAATTACAACCTGGCGATACATTTCAGGGAGAAATTGTCTCTGTCAATGGTGAAGATGTTCAGATACAATTGGCAAATGGACAGTATATGGCAGCGAAACTAGAACGTGATGTACAGTTGGCTCTCGGACAGGTTATGAACCTACAAGTGCAATCGAACAAAGATAATCGAGTAGTTTTAAAGCCTGTCTATGATGGAAAGATGCAGATGTTGCGCGTGGGAGAAGCAGCGCTCCGCGCAGCACATATGGCGGTCAATGACAGAACAATGTCACTTGTGTCAACATTGCTGGAAAATGGAATGCCTATCAACAAAAATACGCTGATGCTGTTCAATCGATTGACTTTGCAGAATCCCAATGCAAGTATGGCAGACTTGATTAAGTTGAGCAAATTGCAGCTGCCAATCAATGACAATAGCCTTTCTCAGCTTCAGAGTTATCAAAAGAGCGAACACAAACTGTTAGATGGTATTCGAGAAGCATCTGATGAGATATTAAAATTATATGATACATTAACTGGAAAGACAGAGATGCAAGGCGGTCAGAATTTGTCTGGAAATGGTATAATGAACGCTGCGCAAAGCATTATTACAGGGCAAACAGCACTGGAAAATGGCAGTAAATTTCTTGAACGGGTACTTTTGCTGCTCTCAGGGGAAGAAGCGCAAAGTGCAAATACACAAAACTCTGGATATGAGCATAACAATATTAATAATACCGTTTTGCAGGAAAATCAAGGTGCACAGACAAGTGAGAATATACAGTCAAATGCAGACAAAAACATTCGAAACAGTGTGCTGAATCCAGCAGAAAATCTTGACAGTGAGACTAAGAGGACAACAAGTTTACAGGAACAAACCGATAAAGTATCACAGAATGCAGAGCAAGCTTTTAAGCAGGAAGGTGCAACAGAAAGTAAAATGAATAGTTCATACGATGCATTTTATCATCAACTAAAAAATGAGCCTTTGAAGACAGTGCCAAATAGAATTATTTTATTTATAAAAGAGGGCGTGAAGGAGGGAAATCTGACATTAAAAGATGTAAAGCAATTGCTGTTTGACAGTGAGATTGGTAAGCAATTAACAACAGAACAAAAGTCTGAAATTTTTCATGCAGAACCATTTCGGTCAATGCTTAAAAATGGACTGCAAAAACAGTGGACGCTGTCGCCGCAGGATCTAGCACAGGAGGGCAAGGTGGAGGAGTTTTATCAAAAACTTGCCAGAGAGAGCAGCCAGTTGACGCGCATGATGAATGAGGCAATGCAAGCTGCCAATCAGGGGAACAATGGTACTCAGGCACGCGCGATGGCAAATCTCAGTGAGAATGTTGAGTTTATGAATCAGATGAATCAGATGTTCACTTATGTGCAGTTGCCGTTAAAATTGGGTAATTCGCAGGCGCATGGGGACTTGTATGTCTATACAAACAAGAAAAATATGGCGCGCAAGGATGGTATGCTCACAGCATTTTTGCATTTGGATATGGACTATTTAGGGGCGCTTGATGTCAGCATTTCTCTTCAGACTGAACGCAGTCAAGTCACCACAAAGTTTTACCTTGATGAAACGTCTATTGCGCTGGTGGAGGGGCATATTGACGAGCTGTCACAGAGATTGTTGAAAAAAGGATATCAGTGCAAAAATATGATTTTGGAGAAAGAGGAGAACAAGACAGTCCTAGAACACATGGAAGAGCAAGTGGCAGGAGGCAGTGCAGTTCTCAGTTATCAAACCTTTGACACAAGGGCATAAAAAGGGTTATAGTAGTTGAAATAAAGTTATAAATAGTCTATTAGATTTTATAGCATGATATGTTATAATCATGTATAGAAGTGGTAAAATTGAAATATTACACAATACATGAAATGACAGAAATTTTGGGAGTAATAGCACAGACTTTAAGAAACTGGGATAAATCAGGAAAACGGAAATCAAATCACACAAGTCCAAACGTTATCGTTATTATTCAGAAGATAACTTAAATCGGTTACTAAATAATCCTGTAAACAAACAAGGAAAAACAGTAGGTTACTGCCGTGTAAGGTCTCCAAAACAGAAAGATGATTTGGAACGTCAGAAAGAAAATATGCGGACATATCTGCTTGCACAAGGTAAGCCGTTTGAAATTGTCACAGATATTGGTTCAGGAATCAATTACAGAAGAAAAGGGTTACAGGAACTGATAAAAGGAATAACAAACAGAAGCATTTCCAAAGTTGTCGTTCTTTATAAAGACCGACTGATAAGATTCGGATTTGAATTGATTGCGTATATCGCTGAATTATAGGACTGTGAAATTGAAATTGTTGATACGACAGAAAAGACAGAACAAGAAGAACTTGTAGAAGATTAGGTTCAGATTATTACAGTATTTCGTTGTAAGCTTCAGGAAAAACGTGCAAGTAAAGCGAAGAAGATGATAAAGGCGCTTATGCAAAATGATTAAATCTATAAAAGTAATGTTAAAACCAAATAATAAACAAGAAACAAAACTGTTTCAATGTGCAGGTACAGCAAGGTTTGCTTACAACTGGGCATTAGACAGAGAACAGGAAAATTATAAAAATGGTGGTACTTTTTTATCTGATTAT
>JAAZZQ010000082.1 GCA_014239155.1 Lachnospiraceae bacterium
GCCTTGTGTCATGGCGCTGGATGGTGTATTTCTCCGCGCGGGATGCGTCATCACACAGCATCTGGTCTATCTGGTTACACAAAGCCTCCATATGCTCTGCGGCTGCTCTTCTTGCCGCCTCTGCCAGACTTTTTTCGTATGTGTCCATGTCCTTCAGCCCCGAATCCAGAAAAAGGCAGTCAGCTTTTTCATACTCCTGGTATAGTTTTTCCATAGATTGTGCTATAATGTTTTTCATGAGGGTACCTCGGCTTTCCTGATATTTGGGTCTTAGATAAATCCATTATAACAGGATTCCTGGTACTCTCTATTTATTTCTCTATGTCAACTGACAAAAACTTTACTCTATACTGAAATCTTATTTTAATGAATATTTTTCAGATGCAACAAGATCAACCGCAAAAAACCTGTTCCTTATTGTCATTTCCGTGCTGACACTTGATATATTCCGTTCTGTGCGTTTTGCCCACGGACATGTGCTTTCAAAGTTTTCAGAAACATCATTGAACGCATATTACTATGCCCTCAGGACTGACAGTCTGAACCACGAATCATGATTAAAATAACAAAATTACTATTGATAACACTATAAAAGATTGTATAATCCTATCTTTGACAGTTTGCCAGAAACAAAATCGCTGTGATCCCAGTAAAAACGAGGGGTTACAGCGATTCTTTCGTTGTTTGGGAGTATGGTATTTTATTCCTTTCCTTTACTTTTTTTCTGAATTGTTTTCATCTGGCTTTTGGTTATGAACTGGAAGTCTGTATGGAAACCACAGGCTTCATACAGGGCATCCGTGATCTTTTGCCGCCTGTATAATGGAATAAATCCCTGCTCCTGTATTTCGGCAAAGTTCATTGTTTTTAAGGTATCCAGGATTTCTTCACAGGTATATTTATAATCTAGCTTTTTTTCTAGGGCACGGTAAACATCATGGAGCCCGTAAGTCGGTTTTTCCATGAATTCAGAAGCAGTTTTATAGGAAGAACGTTTGCTGGCAGGTTCCAGCACCTTTGCATAAATAAGGTCAGAGAGAATGGCGTTGATATCATATTTAAATTTATATTTGTTTTTCAGTTTCCGGCATATCTTATTCATCTGCAGGCCATAATAGACAGACTGCAGGAACAGATATCCGCTGCGGTAGAATATCTGCTTATCGCAATCCATCTGCCTGTCAGCGTGAAAAGTGATCTGCACAGACTTCGCTTCCCGCTCCTTTTTATATTTTTCTGTTTCGGTTTTTGCTTCTTCTTTCGCCCACCGCATAACATCGTCGCGTGTCGGTCTGTGCTCTTTGATCAGTTCGTTTAGTGTCCCAAGTTTTCGGACAATAACAGAAGTGCTGACTCCTTTATCATTAATGTATCTTTTTGAGATATAAAAAGATTCTGCATTTTTAGATTTTGATGTAGTAATCCTCATAAAAGAGTCCTTTTTATTTATATCATACCATACATTACAATATAAAGAAACAGAAAATTTGACACAAAAAAAGCAGGAAAATCAATACCTGCAAGCTGTTTTTCTAATATCCAACTGTCAAACTCCCGTGTATGCTGAAAAAACTTTGATGATATATTCACATAAATGATTAAAATAACAAAATTACTGTTGATAACACTATAAAAGATTGTATAATTAAAGTAATGATATATTGCAAATTCTGGAAATATTGCCTATAGGGGAAATAATTAATGGAACGGAAGAAAAGTAAAGACAGGAAAACAGGAATTATAGGCAAGAAAAAAGGTGGTACTGCAGTAGCTTTCAGACCTCAGGTCTTGATGCTGTTTTTGCAAGGGTCGGGGAAAGTGAGGATGCGGGTGACAACCTTACATATGCCTTATGGATTAATGATATGAAAAAAATGTACAAGACAGCGGATCAATCTAATAAATATAAACAACTAAAGGCTGCTGTAAAAAGCCTTGAACGTGAAGGATTTACATTCATAAATGCTGATGGTCACGAAACCTATTATCCGTGGTTTTCTAAAATTGTATATGTTTCCAGTGGGAATAGTGAGATGAGTCATATAGAAGTTGATATCCATAAAGATGTAAAAAAACTTATTATTGAGGCTACGAGTGGCGCGTTTTATAACACTGAAAAATCTTGTAATATACGGGGAAAATATAGTCGTAAATTATATTACCAGTTATTGAACAGACAGAATTTCAAGGGTGGATGAGCTATTATAACTATAGACGAACTACGCTGGTTACTGGGAATACCAGATAGTTATAATACGGGAATGGTACAGAAAAGGGTGCTTGAACCAGCTAAAGTGGAAATTGATGAATATGGCGAGATTAATTTTACATACAAACCAATATATGAACCTGTTAAAAAAGGCCGGCCAATCATATCATCTTTTGAATTTGCTATAGAAAGAAACATTTTAAAAAGGACATATGTTGATACTACTTCTTATGCTGTCATGGAGAATGGTATGGATGAAGAAAAACTGACAGAAAGTATTATTATAAATCTCGGCATAACAAAATTAGAGGCATGGGATATAATTAATATTGCAAAAAGAAAGGGTTATATTAAACCTGATAGTAACATAGAGAAGCTGGCTGAGATTGTAAAGTATTGTATGGAACAGAAACCTGTCAAACCAACAAATTATATATTAAAAATACTTGAAAATGGTTTTGCGGAGTCAAGAGCAAATAAAAAAGAAAGGTAATTTATTAGACCAATATGCAGATATTGATTATGATGTGTTAGAAAGTCAGATACTGGCAAATTAATTGAATAAGGAATACACCAATTTTGTATAAATAGACAGTTGGTGTATTTTTATTTAGCTTTTTTATGTATTATAACTGATGTAAAGCAGGAATTCATATATTATTACTATATCTGTTTAACTCTAGTAAAACCAAGAGATTAAGAGTATCTTTTGTTTTATAATATATTAATGGGATAACTGCATATTAGAGAAAATATTTATGAAAAACTTGAAACATAATAAAAATGTATCAATAATTGTTGCATACACTATAGGGTTAATGTATGATAAATATATTATGTATAGAATATTATATAAAAAGCGAGATTCTCGCTAAAGTCTATCAAACCCAGTAAATACAAGGCTTTGATAGGGATGAGCAAAACAAAATGGAGGTATTGGAATGACAAAAACTATAATGGTCAGTAATCAAAAAGGGGGGGTTGGAAAAACTACAACAACTTTGGAATTAGGGGCTATATATGCACGTAAAGGGAAAAGAGTTCTGGTAATTGATTTAGACGGCCAGGTTAATTTGTCAATGTATGTGAACGCAAAATACGATGATAAAAATATACCAACAATACGAGATGTATTATTGGAAATAAAAGAAATACTGAAGCAATCCGAACTAGAGATAACAAATGATATGGAAGATGGTGAAGATGATATCATTACAAGGTCAATTCAGACAACTGATGAAGGATTTGACATTATAGCTGGACACAGAAACCTCTCAAATGCACTTGCTGAATTTAGTGATACTACAGATGTATTTCTGTTAAAAGAATTAATATCCTGTCTGGATGACTATGATTACATACTGATTGACAGCGCGCCGGCAAGAAGCCCTTTGCTGAATATGGGATATGTCGCGGCAGATTACTGTCTAATACTTACAGAAGCAGATAAAGCATCGCAGGATGGGGTTAAGCAAGTAGTGACAGATATTAAACTTTTAAAGAAAAGCAAAATGTCAAATATCGTTATTTTGGGTATATTGTTAAATAAAAATGAGGATCTAAAGAACCAGGAAGAAGCATACGAGGATTTATGTGTATTTGGCAAGACAAATGGCTGTATGCCCTTTGAAACGATAATCGGTAAGGCAGCCAGTGCTACAACCGCAAAGAATATGTATAAATCCATACATGCTTATAGGGATACAAAGGGAATTAATAAAAGAAGCGTACAAGGGATACTAGCGGATTTTGAAAATCTTGCAATTGAAATAGAGAAGAGAATAAAAAAATTGGAGAAATAGGGAAATGGCAAGAAGTAGATTAAGAAATTTAACAGCGAGGGCACAAGAAAGTGCCATAGCAGATGATAAGTATAAAATCAATGAGGAAGATACTCCGTTGATAGATGTGGTAAATGAATTAAAGAATACAGCTTCTTTTGAAATTACAATGGAAAATGCAGAAAATCTTTTTCCTTATCCGGATAAGGGAATAAGGTTACAATTGCATACTGGATATAAGCGGGATACCCTGAAGGAATCCATGCAGCAAGACGGAATTATTGAACCTTGTATTATTTGGCTTAGGGAAGGGAAAAAAATAATATTGGCAGGGCATAATCGGGCAGATATTGCAAAAGAACTGGATATTAAAGTGCCATGTATTATAAGAACAGACCTTGATACAAGAATGGCAGAGAGAATTGTTATTATTACCAATCTACAGAACAGGCAGATCAATGAGATGAAGCCTAGTGAGCTTTCAAGAATGCTTACTAGATTAATAGAAGGGTATGATGATAGCGTTTATAAATCAGAAATATATAAAGATATAGATGATGAATTTTCCCTGAGCAGGACAAAAGTATTATGGTATTTAAAAATTAATTCTCTTAATACTTATCTTCTTGAAATGTTGGATCATAATGATATTCCTCTTACAGCTGCATATAAACTGGCATGTGCGACAAGTTATAATCAAAATCAGCTTGCAGATTTCATTAAAAGAAATGAAATTAAAAAAATAAGTATCGATAATGCGGAAAAGCTTGTAGTGAGAAAGGCTACAGACTGGGATGAAGAATTTATGATGGTAATATTTGGTCTTATGAAAAAAGACAAAAAACCTCGAAAAACAACTACTGTATCTGTAAGGCTGAAAGACATAGAAAGATTTGCAAATGGTGAGCAAGTAACGGCTTCAAGTATAGTAAAAGTATACAAGTTAAAAAACGATATTAGGGGCAAATTTGAGGAAAAAGGACTTGAATATAATGATGAGACTGTTTTGAAAGCAGTTGAAGAATATCTTAGTAACACAAAATGATTGAATTGAAAAAACAAATGACAGATCGGAAGACCTTACATTTGTGTCTGAACTGTTGTCATTATTTCAACAGCCATTTATTATTGTGGACAGAATTATTGTAGGTCATCTGATAGGAGCAGTCGGCAGATAGAAATTTTCATCGCTCAGTTACTATTTTTGATATTTCATATATACATAATTATGAAAACCTGTCTGTTTAGGATATTTACAGGGGATTGTTAGAAATTCCTTAAATCCAACCTTTTCGTATAGTTTCACCGCAGATGAATTGGTATCGGCCACTTCCAGAACATAAGAATCAAAATCTGTATTTGCAATCATATAGTCCATCAGTTTGTATGCAATTCCCATTCCCCTGAAATTTTTGTCTACAGTAATGAATTCAGTGGAACCGCAGCGGCTGTCTGGTTCAAATGGATATTCATCGTTTTCAATCTCTTTTTTCAGGGCAATGCTCCCGATAAGTCCTTTGTAAATGCCCAAATGTTTTATTAAATTGCTTCTCTGAAAGTGGATTGGTGATTCTTTTCCATCAGTATAGGCTGCCATTCCGCAGATTTTATCATCACATACTGCAAAATAGAACTTATCCAGAACGAAAGAATGCTGAAATGCCTGTGCTATTTTTTCGTTATCTTTTGAAAAAAATTGAAACCATTGATAAAAGCCATCTACAAAGAGCCTGCTGACAATGATCTGCCGTTCTTCTTTCAATTGTCTTCCAGAAATAAATTGAATTTCCATTTTTTTGATCTCCCTTATTAAATCTCTCTTTGAAATAAGATCTTTGTAATCTGTTCTGGTGATGGCATTATGAAATGTTCGCGCAGAGCTGCCCGCATGACACCAAGTCCCTGAATGGACGAAAGGAACAGTGTCGCCATCTCGGCCGGGTCCCCAGGATGAAACTGGCCTAGCTGCTGTCCCTTTTTGATTAACGTCTCAATGCTGGTGAGCAGTCTTGCATCTGCTTCCATAACCCTCTGCGTTACGGCGGTATTGGTGTAGACGGCCTGTGTCATAAGTGTGAGCATATTGGAAAAATCCATACTGTTTGTCATATCATTATAGATTTCATTCACAAATTGTTCGATGATTTCTCTCGGCTGTATATCAGACATTATCAAATTAACCAAAGCGTTCAGTCCTCCAACAGCGTAATTTACCAATTCATTAAAAAGTTCCTCTTTAGTTTTGTAATGCCTGTAAAGCAAACCGACGCTGATTCCTGCTTCATCTGCAATATCCTGTACACCTGTAGCAGCAAAACCTTTTTGTGCAAATAGTGTTATTGCCGCTGATTGGATTTTTTCAACCGTTGCTTCCCGCATAGCCTCGTACTGTTCTTTTGTTCTTGGCATATCCGTTATCCTCCGTTTTTTATTGAATGAATATATACTCATTATAAAATGTAATTTCTATTCTGTCAATAATATATCAAAATTTCTGGCTGGAAGATGATGTATATGTGTCAGACGATCAATTTGAGATTTGGATTGCGGTAAAAAGTAAAAAAAATACTTGACTTTGACGCTGCGTCAACGAATATGCTAAACTTGTTGCAGGAAAAAAATGCAGTCAGGGAGGCAGAAAAATGAGGTATGGAATCCGGGAATTGTCAGAGCTTGCAGGTGTGAGTGCGCGCACGCTTCGCTACTATGATGAAATTGGCCTTTTAAAGCCGCTGTATGTAAGTGAGGCTGGTTATCGTTTTTATGGAGAGCAGGAGGTGGAGCGGTTACAGCAGATTCTGTTTTACCGGGAGCGTGGCTTTTGCTTAAAGCAGATTCGGGAGATTCTCGAAGGGGAAAATTTTAATGTGGAGCAGGCTTTAAAGGAACACCTGGCTGAACTGGAGGCCAGAAGGGAGCATATAGATGCCCTGATTCGAACAGTAAGACAGACAATTCTGTCAAAGAAAGGAGAATATGAAATGAGTGATAAAGAAAGGTTTGAAGCTTTGAAGGAGGCAGCCATAAAGGAGAATGAGACTCGGTATGGAGCTGAAATCCGAGCAAAATATGGAGAGTCCTGCGTGGAATCTTCCAATCAGAAGCTGAAAAACATGTCAGAGGAAGAATGGGAGCAATTCAAGGCACTTGAGGAACAGATTCTGGAGCAGCTGAAAAGTCATGTCACAGCGAATATAAGTTTTAAAAGTGAAAAAGCAAAAGAATTAGTCCTTCTGCATAAAAAATGGCTTTGTATGACTTGGAACAGGTATTCGGCGGAAGCACACAGGGGTGTTGCGTCTATGTATACAGCGGATGAACGATTCCGGCAGTATTATGACAGTGAGGTGCCGGGGTGTGCGGAATTTTTGAAGCAGGCAATTGAATATTGGACGTTACTTTTCACGGGTCAGGAATGCGCTGAATTGCGCATTCCGTGAGAACATGATTCAGGAGTGAGGGGCGATTTTTGCGCAGCAAAACTTCGAATATCGCCCCGAATCGTTACTATGAACGGCCCGGAAGGCCGTTCATAGTAACGATTGGACTGAACGGATATAAAAAAGAACCCTCAAATAGTTGACAGAATCAATTATTATACTTATAATAATTGACAAAATCAATTATATATAGAGGAACACAAGATGAACATTGATACAATTACGGATATTAGGGGATTCAACCGTTTTTACACGAATATTTTAGGACTTCTTGACCATCACATATTGGATTCCGGTTATACGCTTGCAGAGGCAAGGGTTATTTTTGAAATTAACAGGGTTGAACATTGCACAGTGAAAAAATTAAGTGTGGCACTAGATATGGATATTGGTTACATAAGCCGCATCGTCACAAAATTTGTTAAATTGGGTATCGTTGAAAAAGAAACCAGGAAAACAGATGCACGTGTCTCAGAAATTGTTTTTACGGACAAAGGATTGGAGGTTTTTCATGATTTGGACAGGCGTTCCAATGAACAGATTGAAAATATGTTTTCCAAACTTAATGAAAGTGATTGTAAAAGCGTATGTGATGCAATGAATGTTATAAAAAAGCATTTAACTTTGGTCTCTACAGATATCGCAATAAGGCCATACAGGGAGGAAGATGTAGAATATGTAATAGACCGTCAGTTATCATTGTATGAATCAGAGCGCAATTTTACTTCTGAAATATGGAAAAAATATTTGATTAACGGAGTATTGTCGCTGGTCAACCAATTTGATTCTTCAAAAGACAGTATGTTTATCTTAGATAATAATGGAAAACAGTCCGGTTGTATTGCCATTACCCACACAGAGGAAAATACTGCACAGCTCCGTTATTTTTTTCTTGAACCCGAACTTCGTGGATTAGGGGCAGGAAAGCGGTTATTGAAAATGGCAATAGATTTCAGCCGTGAAAAAGGGTATTCGCATCTCTTTTTATGGACTGTCAGCGCTCAAGAAACAGCACGGAGATTGTACAGCAAAGTAGGTTTTGTAATAACAGAAACCGCTGAGAACACCGAATGGGGCGTGCCTGTTCTTGAAGAGCGGTGGGATATGGATTTATGACGATTATAATTCTGCTGTATTACAACAGACGTTAGATTGTGCGATGTAGTGACAGACAAAATCAAATAACAAAAGGATTTCCTCAAACAGACAATATAGAGTTCTTTTATACAACCAGATATACAGTATTCAGAACAGCATCGTGGCAATTGAAACAAGCCAGGAAATCATGTTCGTTGGAAAAACGCCGCCTTGGGATTTACTGGCGGCGTTTATGCAGTCGCTAGGTTCTGTTGACCTGTCTATGTGGGGCAGTTATGATTTTTCCGAAGAGCAGCTGGGGATTGTGAATAAGTATCTTCCCACACTGAATAATGTCATTGATTTTTACAATACATAAAAATGTCTGTCCATCAAAGCCGCGGCTTTCTATGCGGTGGGGGTAAAACCGGAAGATTCTATCGCACAGAGTCTCGCAAAGGAATGGGTTGAAATAACCCGTAAAGTTACGGGAGGGAATGCGGAATACGAGCAGGCATATTTATCTGTTGATGAGCAGAGGGAAATCTGGAATCTATTTTTTATCATACACCATTTATGAGAAAAGGTCTTTCTTGTATTGTACTATTTATATACTAGCACCATTTGTTTTATGGCATTTCTATGCTGGACCGGTATAAGGGAACCGGATGGAAAAAATTTTATCTGATATTTGGAATGTGTGATGAAAGTTTTTCTATTAATTATACAGCGGAAATTCCGGAAGATGTGGACAGGGGCTGGTTTATGTTTTTCGTGACACTGCTCAATCATTTTTACTGGTTTTCAGGTGCAACGCTCGGAGGGATTTTTGGTTCTATGATTCATTTCAATACGGAAGGACTTGATTTTGTTATGACGGCTATGTTCGTAGTTATTTTTATGGATCAGTGGATAAAGGACCAGAAACATACAAGTGCGGTCTTAGGCATTGTATTGTCACTGATATGCCTGATTGTTTTTAGTTCAGACAGTTTTATTATTCCGGCAATGATTGCTATTCTGGGAGTGCTGACATTGCTTCGGATACCAATGGAGAAAGGCGGTGTGTAAAAATGATAATGACTTTGACAGAGCAGGTCATTACAGTTGGAATGATTGTGCTGGCGACCATGCTGACGAGGTTCCTGCCATTTGTTTTGTTTCCATCAGGAAAACCAACACCTAAATACATACAGTATCTTGGAAGGGTATTACCTGCTGCTGTGTTTGGGTTGCTTGTTGTATATTGTCTGAAAAATGTAAATGTTTTAGCGGGCAGTCATGGCGTACCAGAATTTATTTGTATTGCTGTTGTGATTGGACTGCACCTTTGGAAAAGACAGATGCTTTTATCTATTGCAGGCGGAACAGTTTGTTATATGTTATTCGTACAAACAGTGTTTTGATAAATTTTTTTGAATCTATACAGAAAACTGCCTGATTTATGGTAAAATGAACATTATAGAGTAAACTTGGGCTTGCACCCAAATTCGCAGGTGCATTAGGAATGGAGGATATTATGAATATAAGACAGGAACAGCTAATAGATTATGCTATTGTTTATCAGGTTGTGAAAAAGTCGTTTGAAAATGCTGAACATAGCGACGGGAATGAACAGGATTTAGTTGCCAGATTAAAAAACAGTATATCATTTATCCCCGAATTATCTCTTGTTGCGGTTGAGGAAAATCGTATTGTGGGACATATTCTTTTTACAAAGGCGTTTGTAAATGATGTTGAAGTGCTTGCCCTTGCACCGCTATCTGTTTTGCCGGAATTTCAGAACAGGGGCATTGGTTTATCGTTGATAAAACAGGGACATCGCATAGCGAGTCATGATGCGTTTTGTCAAGTGCTTTTTTGGTTATTGACGAAAAATTTTTCAGTAGGGCGGGGAACAGGCAGGAAAAAGGGGCGCACAACGCTCCTGTGGACGTTTAGAAGCCGTTTTCGGGGGTGGGTAGTATAAAACCCTTACCCTGTCTGTTTTCGCTCCTGCAACGCCTTGAAAATCAAGCCTTTTCACGCCCTATTGCGTAACACTCCATTCTGTTCTTTGGAAGAAGTCGGGCCCCGGGGGCAGAACCACCGCAAAACCTAACAATAGCCGCCGAAGTAGTGCAGACGGTTTTGCCGTTGCCATTTCGCCGCCGAAATGGCAACGGCAAAAATCCAGACGGTCAAGGGGCGGATAGGCTGAACGGACGGGAAATGCAGATTGCTTTTCCTTATTGGCTGTGCTATAATTTCTCCAGTACATACCGACAAATCGAAATTTATTATGGGGAAGTAGATATGAAAGCGGTTATTATCAGACATGGGAAAGTGATTTTTGAATGGAGAAAGTGGAGTACATCAGAAGAATTTAATAAAGACTGTAAAATGTATGATGAAGCCCCTATTTTTTCTTTGTTATCTTCTGATGCTTCTCAATTAAATTATCAAGATATTTATATCAGTAATTCGCAAAGAAGTAGGGAATCTGCTAATCAGCTATTTGGTGAAAAAGATTTTATTACCACACAATTGATTGATGAAGTACCTTTATGTGCAAGCATTGTTTCAAGTCAAAAATTGCCGTTAATATTTTGGAATGTTTCGGGGCGTTTACAATGGTTTTTTAATATTCATTTACAAAAAGAATGTCGGAGAGAAACTATTTATCGTGCGGAACAATTTATAAGAATAATAACCCAAAAGAATAACGACTGTATTATTGTCACACATGGATTTTTTATGCACACACTCCTAAGTCGAATGAAGAAGCAAGACTTTCAGATTAGCCATATACGATTAAATTATTCAAACGGCGAAAGTGTTATTGCAGAACGATAAGTTCCAGTTTGTCAGACAAACGAAAACGAAAACAGAGCATAGAGGCGGGATAGATAATACCTACCCCGCCGCCCTGTCTGTTACCGCTCCATATCCTGTGCCCTGCGCTGTGCGTGTTCCTGCTGTTCCTGTTGCAAGATACTGTAAACGCTCTTTCGTATCTGCTCGGCTTCTTTCACTTCCTCTTTCAATGCAAGATACCTCTGGTTGAGCGTTTTCCGCTCGGCGGTCAGTGTGGCATACTCTGTTTTCCATGTCTTTGTGGGAATGGCGGTCTTGCCGTTCATCACGCCTTTCAGATAATCCCGTGTCCTTTGCGTACCACTCCAACATGATATTGATGAACGGCGCAAACTCCAACGTGTCGGGGTTCTCGCTGTCTATCCCGTTGTTGACTGCGATAAAACGCACGTTGTTTCTGCGGAAAATCTCCATAGCGTTTCCGACTTGGAGATAGTCACGCCCCCAACGGGTTAGGTCTTTCATAATGCAGACGCCTATCTTGCCGCTTTCCACGTCCTCTATCATGCGGGAGTAGGCGGAGCGGTCAAAAAATCTGCCGCTTTCGTCATCGTCAATGTAGTGTCGGATATTGGTTAATTTTAACTGTCGGGCATAGCTTTCCAGAAATTTCTTCTGGTTCTGTATGCTGTTGCTCTCGCCGCCGTCCCTGTCCTCGTCCCCTACGGAAAGCCGGGAGTATAGGGCTGTGATTTTACTGTAATCGTTCATGTTCATATCCTCCTGCGTCAATGTATGTAGTGATTACAGTTAAAATTATGCACTCCAGCGGGAATATCAATATTCCGTTGTTTTAGGGCATTCAAAGTATTATACCAAAGCGGGCTATGTCCCGGCAAGCGTATACGGCATTAAAGCACGACAAACGCATGAGTAAATAAATTATGAATAATCTGTAAAATAATTCTGTCTTTGTGGTAGCTGGTACGATTTTAAAATTTCTAAAGCAAAAAAATCGAGCTATATCTTATAATAATTGAATACAGCAACGCAATATTCACAGATTGTTCATTCATGCGTTTGTCCTGGCATTAAAGCCCCTTTTGCAGTGGAAGATGAAAATTTTATGGCAGTATGTTTTGATGAAAATGCAGGGAAATTAGATGGTTTTCTGGAATACGATAAAGCATTTGGTACCTGATTCCGGATTTAATTCCTCGGTGGCATTGTTGACTGACGACAACGTAGTGCTGGTGCAAATACCAGGTGCTGTATTCATCGTTATTTACGCAATGCTGTACTAGACAGGATTTTTCCGGGTGCTGTTTCAAGACGGCCGCCTCCATGAACAACACAGGCTTTTTGTAGCCTTTCTCCCAATTTCCCGCGGCGCCTGATATGCATCTGAATGTTCTGCCAAAACCAGTTCGCCGTTCGCTGAGAGATTTGCAACAAGCTGTACTTTCATAGGTTCCCCCTTAAGATAGCGAGGGGGATGGGATTGCTGATCTGAACGCTGATAAGCGGAACAATCTGCTCGCTGCCAGGACAGAAAATGGAAATGTATTTGAAATTGTGCCGGATGGCAACAGATGAAGCCTATTTCATTTGGAGGGTCATTGTGGTATAATAGAGCGAGCAACAAATCGAAAGCTGTGGAGGAAAGAATATAGTGATTTTTAAAGAAAACATTTTAGATTATGACATCTATAATTCATTAAGAAAAAGCGTTGATTGGAATGCTTATGCAGAAGAACAGGCAAGGCAGGCATTAGAAAATACATACTATAGTCTTGTTGCGTATGATGACAATAAAGCGATTGGTATGTCCAGAGTTATAAGTGATGGAATATATTTTTTGATTGTAGATGTGGTTGTCGTACCGAAATATCAAGGGCAGGGTATAGGAACAGAAATGATGCAACGGTTAATTCAATATATAGACAAAAAAACTCCCATTGGAAGCAGATCAAATATTCAGCTACTTTCGATTGCAGGTAAAGAGAGTTTTTATGAAAAGCATGGTTTTAAAAGGCTTCCTAACGAGCATTGTGGATGCGGTATGCGTAAGATTATTCACAAAGAAAATATGTAAAAATTCCAGTTTACACGAGGTAAGATATTATGACAAATCAAGATATATTAGGGCTGGCTATGAAACAGTCCGCTATAGATGCAAATTGTAAAATAGAAGATTTTATGAAATATAGCAATGTGATTGTCGAATCTAAAAATTCTCCTTATGCAAGAAAATATCTCCAACTGCCGTTTGTGTGTAATTTGATTTCTTATGGGACAAATATTGTTGCAACTATTGATATGCAGTTTAAAGATATTGTCGAATCATATATCAATCAGTATCCCGTGGAACATTGTTTTGAAACACCAAATATGCAGGTGATAAATGAAGCATTTATGAAGCATAATATGCAGGTTTGCTTTATGGCAGAATATTTTCTTCCTGACGTCAATGCAATACCTGATATTGATTGTGGCTATGAATTAAGAGTTTTAAACAAATATGATTTTAAGGATTTGTACTTGCCGCAATGGTCTAATGCGCTATGTGAAAAGAGAAAGAATTTGGATGTATTGGGTGTTGGCGCATATCATAATAACCGTTTGATTGGACTTGCAGGATGTTCAGCGGATTGCGAAACGATGTGGCAGATTGGCGTGGATGTTCTGCCGGAAATGCGGCGGCAAGGAATTGCTTCTGCTTTGACAAGTAGGTTGGCAGTTGAAATAATGAACAGAGGAAAAGTTCCATTTTATTGTTGTGCCTGGTCAAATGTCAAATCTGCAAGAAATGCTATTAAAAGTGGTTTTCGTCCAACGTGGGTGGAAATGACAATCAAATCTAAGGAATATGTAGATGAAATGAATAAATTGAAGTAGGATAATCGGGATTTAGCGGAGGGCTTGATACGAATAGCACAGATTATGACTCAATATCTTATTCTGTAACCGGGTACATAATCCCGAAAACTTTTGACAATTACTTTTTTTCGCATCTGTTCGCTCAGATGCGAAAACACTGTCTCTATCCTTCGGCGGAAGCGAAAAATCAGCCTCCTGAGTCCTTCTGACCAGTTTGTCTTATAATTGGAAGGTTTCAACGACATCAGACATATGCCTTTTGCACCCATATCCTCAAAAAGCTGTTCTCCCGTGTACCCTTTGTCTCCCAAAATCACCAGCCCCAGACGGTTTTTTGCAAAATTACGCAGACCTTCCCGGTCTTCCGCAGAGGCAGACGTGACTTCAAATGCTGTAATGTATCCTTCTAGCGTGATTAGGGCATGAGCCTTGAAGCCAAAATAAATTTCCTTTTTAGAGGAACATTTTCCGTAATTTGCACCATTTTCACGGAAAGAGCGGCAATAGCGTGCACGCCCAAACTTACAGACAGGGAGGGGAAAACTGTCAATCACAAAATACCGTTGTCGGGAACGGGAAAAATAAGTGTATGTTTCTGCCGGAGCAGTTCTGTAACTTGTAAAAGATTCGTTATAAAGGAAATTCGACAACATAAAAATAACACGATTTGACAACAAATTTTTACATATCTAATTCATGTCAGAAAAGAAATTTTCTCAAAGGTTCTTACTACGTATTAACCAAACATTATCTTGTTTTAATCAATTTCAACTTCTCTACATTCAAACGTCAGCATAGAAACATCCTCATCACTTAATACTATTTTTACAGTATTTTCTTCACAAGTAATATTAATAATTGAATCATAATCAATATCCTTTTCTCTTTTTTCTGAATCCCAATTATAATTTATTGAATTTAGAAATTTCATAGTAACTTTTTTTAATTCTGGCTCACCATCTTGATATTCTTTTTGTTTCCACATACACAAATCAATATTTAGTATTACTATTCCATTTGCATAAACTAACTCATTTACACAGCTATCATGAAAATTTATTTTCTTTACTAATTCTGTTACTAACATTTTATTCTTCTCTTTTAATTTACGATACGAGACGCTTTTGACCTTTTTCCGACAGGTTTTGCATTTTTATCATAATAATAATCAACTTTTTGTTTGTATAATTCGGATTTATTATATGATAATGGTCTACTGCTTCAAATCCGTTTGCACCAAGTGGATTGTTGCGTAATGTTCCTGCTGCTTATCTTACACCATGTACTGAACGACAAATAGCTGGCGACTATCGGAAAAGGGCGTTATACAGCATTCCGTATTGTGCAAACAGTACTTGCACTATTGATTGCCGGCTGTATGCTCGGTTCTATGGTAAGTGGAATATTTTTGTCGCAGACGGTTTTTCTTCCCTTTCATCTTACAGGTGACTGGGCAAATGCCCGCCCATTAGCACACGTTCCGACAGCTACTTCTAGTACAATATCTGTCTTGGTGAGACTGGTGGCTACCACGATATAATCAAGATATTCCTTTTTTGTGAAATTGACCGTTTTGCTGTCAAAATTCGAGGCTTGTACTGTAAAGGAACGGCGAATAGTTTCTATGTTTTTTGGCATCATAATGCTGTTCCTTTTGTTGGGGTAAAAAATGTACTCATATCGTTTTTTTCCAAAGTCAGCAGTTTTACTTTCTTGTCGATTCCTCCGGCGTATCCTGTCAGGCTTCCATTTGTCCCAACTACTCTGTGGCAGGGAACGACAATGGAGATTTCATTGTGTCCTACCGCGCCACCCACTGCCTGTGCAGACATTCTGGAAATCCCTTTCTGCTTTGCGATCTCCTTTGCAATTTCTCCATAAGTGACGGTTTTTCCGTAGGGTATTTTTTGCAGGAGTTTCCAGACGGAAAGCTGGAACGGTGTACCGATCATATGGATAGGCGGCAGGGAACTTGGCTCTTTGCCCGAAAAATAAACGGTCAGCCATTCTTTTGTCTGTTTAAGGATAGGCGTGTCCTTCTCTTCATGTTCAGGGTCAAGGTGGTCTGCATAATATTTTTCCCCGTCAAACCACAGCCCAGTCAGTCCGGCATTGTCAGCAGCGAGTAAAATACCGCCAATAGGTGACTGATAGTGTGTTATGTATTGCATTTCTAATCTCCTTTCGTTACCTTTTTCTTTTTTCCTTTCGTGGCATAATCTTTCATGTCCGGTACCGCGCCGCCCGCAACTGCCCAAAAATACAGACTGGCAACGCTGCAATATAAACTGAACCGTCTGCGGTACTTTTCAAATAATTTGCGATCTATTTTTCTGTGATGATAAACCATGCGAAGCCCACGCTGTATTGCCAGATCGTCAAAACTGAAAATATCGGGGCGTTCAAGACAAAACAGCAAAATCATTTCAGCAGTCCATACGCCGATTCCTTTTAAGGCAGAAAGTTTTGAAACACCCTGCAAATCAAATTCACCGCATTGCACTTTTCTTGCAAAATCCGTGATATATTCTGCTTTGCGGAAAGTCATACCGAAAGACTGTAATCTGGGAATACCCGCAGATAAGATACTGTTGGCGTTTATTCCCGCGGGCAAAGAGCCAAGTGGCTGCTTGCAGGCATTTGGTGACTGCTGCGAGGGTCCAAGCTCCTGCTGCTTCGCTGCGGAGGCTTGGGCTTCTCCGAAACATTCACGCATTCGCTGCCATATGGTAACCTGCGCTTTGGTGGAAATTTGCTGTCCTATAATGTGGTGTATGACAGCGGAAAACAAGTCAGGGTCAATTTCACGTTCAATGTGACCAATTTTATCAATGACTTCTGCTAAAGCCTTGTCCTTGCTTTTCAAATAATCTGTTTCTTTTTGACATAGGTTCAGCCATATCTGAAATACAATTCTGCACCTCCCCTGTCGAAAGCGGCTTGACATCTTTTTATGTTTTCACTATAATTTTATCACATAAAAAGACGGAATAATATTAAAAAACGTTAAAAATTATCAATATATTTTCAAATGAAATGATGTATATACATGAAAAATAAAAAAGAAAAATACCTCAATTTGAGGGAGCATTTTTATCAACAAAGATATGATGCATTATGTCTAACGCACGGGCGAATGCCACTATAACAGTTAGTAGACAGTGTTGTGGAGAATAAACAGTTTTTGTTTTTTCATTTAACCTTACAGATAATATCCTATCAATATCTAATGAAGTATCAATGAAAAAGGATAACGCTTCCCATTTTCATACGCCCTGATTTGTGTTATAATCAAATAAGCGATTTTGATGAGATTTGGAGAGATATATGAATACACCGCGTCTGGAAACCGAAAGGTTTGTTAAAATGGTTGATAAAGATTGCGGGAAATCTGACCTGTCAAAATCTAGCATAGTACCTTATATTTATAGAAAGAGAGATTGAAAATGGAGTATAGAGTAAAAGTTACAGTGTTGGACAAAAAGTTGTTTCCAGAATTACAGGCAAAGTATTGTGCTGTACCAGATAGCGGTAAGTGTCCCTGCTACAATGTGGGAGACGAGTTTCTATTTTACCGGAATGGCGAACGTGATGATTATTGGCACATGGGAGCAGGAACACTGGTAAAAAATGGTCAGCCCGATGATGGAGTGTTGTTTTCTCCTGGAACGATGCATTGTGGAACAGAGGGTGTTCCATTCTGTTCGGAAGCATGGGATGCTATTAGCAGATATATTTATGCCGCACTTCAGGGTGGGGCAATCATGCATGGCTGGATGAATGATGACAGAGTTATGATTGCTTGTTGCAATGATGGTACAAGACCAGTCGTTTTTAAAATTGAAAGAATAGATATTGACAACTGATAAAATTTATTTTTGTTGGTGACAGCTATGAATTATTGAATGAAAATACAGATAGGGGTGTTATACTGTCTTTTATTCAGCATGGTTTCATGATTTGTCCCAGATTATAATAAAATTCCTGATGTTCATCGTCTACCCTTGAGGGATTAAACGCTACCCACTGCCTATCAGATAATATTTCATATTCTCCATATTGAGGCTTATTCAAATTACGTCCCTTCACACGGACAGGAAGTATACAGTCATGCTGGCAGTACGGCAACGGGTCATCCACTTCAATCCAGCCTCGCTCGTCCAATTCACCGTCAAATTCTGCCACTGCGGTTTCTAAATCTTCACTATAAGAATCATAACTGCTAAATACTGCATTTCTGTCCGTATAATAGTATGTGTAAACTCCTGTTCCAGGAATTTCATGTATCATTACCTTATAAACGGTTTTGTATTGGTTACATAAATAAGGTTCTTTTAAAAAGCCATACATACGCATCTCTTTCACCACCATAACTTCTGTTTTTTACTGGTACACAATCTCCAAATATTTCTTAAAAGACAATTTGTTATGAATAAATATAAGATTTCAGCACTTGAATTCATAAAAAAGAATATTTATGCAATATATCGTTATTAATATATCTTTTTGAAAAAAGTTGCAAATTGGTGTGTGATTAGACAATTAAAAATGAAATTTCGATATACCATATATAGGAATGGTTATGACATTATCCTTGATTCCCCCATACGTATTGCCTTTTACAAAAAGAACAACATCCACCTTCCTTTTCTCAAGAACTTCCTGAATGGTTTTGCTGTTTTTCTTTCCGGCTTTTACTTCAATGGCATATGTTTTACGAGAGTGCATTGTTTTCACAAAGAAATCGATTTCACCGTTACCCAGTGTCGCAAATGCCGGTGTTTCCAGCGCAAGTTCGCTTGGATGACCCAGTCTCTTTTTTAAATCCAAGAACACAAAGTTTTCACTGATAATGCCTGCCATTTCTCCTTCAGAACAGCCTATATGTCCCAGATAAAAATTTGCAACGCCCAGATCCATAAAATAGCACCTTGCTTTTGCCTTAAAATCCAAAATACTACACTCAGGAATTTTACCAGCAAAACCAATAATCCCGGAGCTGTAAAGCCAGTCAATTGCCCTGTTTATAGAAGATTTGCTGATATTACTAGAATAATCCTTAACAACAATGTTTTGCAGCTCTTCACTGAAACTGTCTTTTTCAAATCCTTTCTTTTCTTTCACCAATATTCGAGCCACACACGAAAATATATTCTGGTATACTGCAGCATCCAGAATGTCATCAAAGTAGCGCTTGCTTTCTTGGATGAAAAGATTAATGATCTTTAAAAGAATTTTCTCGCAATTGGGCAGAGAATGACTGTTCATATATTCCACTACTACTGCAGGATACCCCCCTATTGTGGTATAGGTCTGATACAGTTTTCTTAATTTATGATGAATCTCTTCATCGCTATCGCCATATAGATCCAATTTTTCATACAGATCGTACTGGTTCATAGCAGTAAGAAACTCTTCAAAATTAAGTGTCAGTACTTCTATTGTGTCCAGATCCCCTGCTGAGAATTTAAACGCTTTGTTTAATACCCTTCCCAAATAACTTCCAGTTATAATAAAGTCACTTTCCAGCATTCTCGTAAACTCACGGATACGGTTGTATATCGCTGGTGATTCCTGAATCTCATCAATGATGACCACAGTATCAGGCGTGTCTTCAAAATCTGGGCGGTATCGCTTTATTAATTCAAAGACAGGGTTTTCACAATGCAGTCCTTTCTTCATTTCCGTGCGCAGATCATCATACAACTCCAAAAATAACTCTCCCGAAAGCTCCAACAAATTGACATATATTTTGTGCTTATATTGTTCGTCTGCAAATTTATTTACAATGTATGTCTTTCCTACCTGGCGCGCACCGGATACCTCCAATGTGGAATGTCCAGATTGTTGCTTCCAGTCTAGCATTTGGTCATAAACCTGTCTTTTTAAATAATGTTCCATGTTTTACCTCGCTTTTATGGAATATCAGCCACTTTTTTATCATTATAGCAAATAATACTTTCATTTCCAACTATAATGATAAAAGCTTCCATTCATAAAAAAACAAGGCTTTCGGTTACATCAAATGTTTCGGAAGTTACAGTTCAGTTTTGCCGAACTGTAACTTCCGAAAACCCTGATTTTTACTTTGCTACTTCTATTAATTCAATCCCTTTGTCAAAGGAATCAGCATAAGCAATACTACAATGCCAGTCACGCCGATTATAATTCCAATCATCATCTTGGAGAATACCATGCACAGGCTCATTCCCACACCCAAAAGCAATGCGCCAAACACGCCCAGCAGGATAGAGCCAACTGTCTTTCCACTTAACTGAACAGGGGCTTTTCCCTCCATTTTTCTCCAAATAACAACGGTGGCAAATAACACCACAAGGCCAACCACTCCGCAAATGATCCCCTGTGTCCTCATACCCCATTCCGGCAAAAGTGCCATGCACATACCCAGTGCAAAAAATACCCCGCCAATCACTCCAAGAATCAATGCTACAAAATTGCTTTTTTTCATTTTCTGATACCTGCCTTTCTCTCTAACCATCACTTTTATCGTGATCTCTGGTCTTTCATGTTTTCGATTACTTATTCCTGCCCTTTTTCTGCACTTGTTTCTTCACGTGTACTTTGTGGGGGAGACAGACGCGCTTTTGCCTCCTCTACAGTTTCTCCTTCATGTGTCAGATAGCGGTCAATAAAAGCATTCTCTATTTTCCGATACTCTCCAACCACCGTGGTCTCGATTTTTTTGTAACTGCCGACCACAGTTTCTTCAATTTTCTTGTAGCTGCCTGTTACTGCACCAGCAATTTTTTCATTTACCTTTACAATTTTTGATTTTGCCATTTTTCTACCTTCCTTTCCCTGACTGTTCGCTGTTTATAAAGTTATCTTACAACCGAATTGTTTACAGATTGCTTAAATTTTGTTTGAGAAATGTTAATTTGAAAGATTTTGTAATTTTAATTTTCTACTTTATTTAGCGTTCCAGAGCCCAAAATAACGCTTTTTTCTGTATTGTATTTAAATTTTGTTTCTGAAATATGAAAAACCGCCGGAAATCAAAACCCGGCGGTTACATAGCGGTCATTCTTTCTTTATCAGAGAATGCGAAGTATTCCCTGAATCAAGCACACAGGTGCTCGCTTTTTTACAGCAGCTTTTCTGCCTGTTCACACACTTGATATGCTTCCTCATATTTATTTTCTATTAACGGGGCAACTTTTTTAACCTGCCGCCGCCTGGCTCCTTTATATCCAAAATAAGCTGCTCCCCACAGAATAAAACCGGGGACCGCAAGGACAATACTCAGCCAGATGACAGGCGGAGTCGCTGTAATGGCAAAAACAGAACCAGCCATAAACGCACAACCCGTCAATCCACAGGTCAGGGATACCATTGTGGGGACTGACTGTTTGGATTTTTCCAGCGCCCTTACTTCGTCCATGCATGCCTCATAATGACGCTGGAGCCGTGTAAGCTCCATTTTATTCAAAATACTCCGTTCCCGCTTAAAATGTATTGTTACATTTCCCATGCTTTTTTCCATCTGCACATTTTCGTCCAGTTTCCATCCAAAGTTCTCATAACCATCCATGTACTGCGAGAGCAGGTCTTCATTCACCGTAACTTTAAAATAGTCATAACCACCCTTTTTTTCATTCATCAGACCCTGATACCTCCTTTTTGTGTTTCGGAATGATTACAGTAAAAATACTGCCCTTGCCTGGTTCGCTTATTACTTCAATCTCAAATCCATTAAGCTGTAGGATACGCAAGGCCAATGCCAGACCAAGCCCATTTCCCGCCGTTGCATGGGAAGTATCTCCCTGATAGAATTTTTCAAAAATATGCTTTTTTGTTTCCTCTGTCATGCCACAGCCAGTATCTTTGATAGAAATTCGTATTTCATGTTCGTCTGAGGTTTCCGTTAAGGAAATGCACCCACCCTGCTCCGTAAACTTGACTGCATTGGAAAGCAGATTATTCCACACCAGCTCCATAAGTTCCGAATCTGCAGTGATCGTCACGGAATCTTCCATATCCGCTTCAAATTCCAGCCCCTGCTTTTCCCATGCTTCTTCATGAAGCAAGGCACATTCCGCAAGCTGCGCACACAGATCATAATCCGTTCTTTCAGGGAGAATGGATTGTTTTTCTAACTTATTCAGCTTTAAAAGATTACTGATCAGTCCTGCAAGCCGTTTTGATGACCAATAGATTGTTTCCGCATATCCTTTCTGCTTTTCTGACAATTCCTCCCTGCATAGCAATTCAGCATTATTCTGGATTACAGCAAGGGGAGTCTTGATCTCATGGGACACATTGGAGAAAAAATCCGTTTTCAGTGTTTCTATGCTGCCAAGCTCCCCAACCATCTTATTGAAATCTTCCAGCATAATATCAAGGTAATCCAGTTTGTCAGAAGTGTGAAGTGGTGGGATATAAACAGAAAAGTCCCCTTCAGATACTTTTTTTGCGGCTTCTGCCAGCCGGTGCATTGGTTCTTCATAAGTCCGACGTATCTGCTGTCTTGTAAAGATTGTCAGCCCCGCAGCAACTGCCATCCAGTACAATATAGGAATAACCGTCTGAACCAGTCCACCCCATCCTCGCTTTTCCATTCCCACAAGAAGCCCTGTATGGATCCCCGCCATCAAAAACAGCACCACAAGATATACAATAAAAAGTGATGGCGGAAACCTGCTATCCCTAACAGTTTTTTCAGAAATTTTTCTCCTTTTTCCCATAACAGATTCACCCTTCCTGTTTTGGCACCGCCTTATACCCAAGTCCGCGCACTGTCTTGATCTCAAATCCATCACAGGCAGAAAATTTATCTCGCAGCTTTGTCACATACACATCCACAGCCCGCAGACTGGTTTCAGAATCAACACCCCAAAATTCGTCCATGAGTTGTACTCTTGAAAATGTTTTCTTCGGATAGGAGAGCAACTTATAAAGAATATTAAATTCCCTTGTTGTGACAGGAATCTCCTTCCCGTCAATTTCTGCGGTCATGCCATCGGCATCCAGCTCCAAGTTGCCAACGACTAGCTTCCGGTTCAACTCAATATTCGCTCGGCGGAGCAGCGCCCGCACCCGCATTTCCAGCTCATCAAGCTCTATGGGTTTTACCATATAGTCATCAATGCCAAGCTGGAACCCTTTTCTTTTAGACAGAAGGTCATCTTTTGCGGAAATAAACAGAATTGGAATCTGTTTGTTAACTTGTCTGACATTTTTAGCAAATGCGAAGCCGTCTATTTCCGGCATCATAATGTCTGAAATGATCAGGTCATATAAATTGTTATACAGCTCATCATAGGCTTCTCTTGCACCCAAAACGCCTTTTGTGTCAAACCCACAATCATTCAGATAAGTTGTTACTGTCTGATTCAGGATTTTGTCATCATCAATCACCAGAATGTGTATCATCTTTTATCTCCTCACATAGTCATTTTGTTTATTTCTTTCCTAGAATGTGCCAGCATATAGGCCGCCGTGGCAATAAAAATAGCACTTACTCCGCCTCCTGTGGCAGCAATCATGCGATTCCGAAAAACTGTATCACCTGTCTCGCCAAACTCTGCAAGCATTGCTGTTTCTAGGGAGAGCATTGCGATCAGTGCTGCCGCAAAATTAACAGCCCTGGAAGCTGACAGAATCGGACTGCCATGTTTTCTTACTTTAAACAAATTGATTACTGCCGTGATAATAATGTAAAAGTCATACAGCGCCACAAGATAGATCAACATTCCCGCATATTGGAACCCCTGATTCTGATGAATGGCTAACACTACCATCCCGATTAAGGCAGCGTTCATAAAAAGAAGGATTACTGCGCAGTACTGGTATCGCTTCCATTCCATCAGAAGGTCCTTTCCAAGACTGTCTACGGTGGTGCATCTAAGCAGCAAAAGCCGCATAGAAAGTAGAAATCCGTAATAGGCAGCCAGTGTAATAAGCCATGCAGAATGATAAAATACCCCTATACACAGCTTTAGAAGCGCATACAATATATTGAAAGCTGCCGACAGATAAAGAGATACCAACGACTTGAATGCCATATCCGAAAGATACATGTCAGCATATTGATTCCTGCGAAGAAAGTTTTCTGCCAATCGTATGGTCTTCTTTCCTCTTTTTGCAGTCCATACACACAAGATAACCACCGCATACGCAGAAATAACATACGCTATATAAGAAAATGGCTCGCTCTTATGTCCAAAGCCAAAAACATAAATCATAAGAGCAGCCGTTACTGGAATCCCGCTTAGCACAATACCCGTTCCGGGAAGGACAGCCTTTATAAAAAGGTGTTTCATTTTTTTCATGAAATGCTTTTTTTCTATGAAACGTTTTTTTCCATTATTTCCTCACCTTCCTTGACATTTTCAACTATATCAGATTTTTATTTGATAATTGTTTATAATTTGTTTGAATTTTGTTAATTTTTTTGCATATGGATTTTTCCAATTCAAATGTTACCCACATACTGAAAAGTTAATTACGTTCTTTCTGTGATAAAGGAAATGCTGACGAAAAAGCAGAAAGCCTTGCGCCTTTCCATTAAAGTTTTGTATTTGCCTTGATTTTCTTTATGGATAAGACAAACTCTTATATGTTATACTCTGTTTAAATAGATGAACGAAAGGAAAGAAAACAATCATGACACTAAAAGAAGTAATGGAGAAACGTCACTCTGTACGAAGCTACAAAGAAACGGGATTAAATATACAAATAAAAAATGAATGAAATGATTTTATTCTTGAATGTAACAGAAAAAGCGGACTGCACATTCAGCTTGCCACAGATGAACCAAAGGCATTTGATTCCATGATGGCACATTACGGCAAATTTTCAGGCGTTAAAAATTATGTGGCTATAATTGGCGCAAAAAGTTCAGATTTGGAAGAAAAATGCGGATATTATGGGAAAAAATCGTATTGAAAGCGCAGCAAATGGACAGATGCCGTAAGGAAATTTCCTTATTTTTCTTTTCCGTATATTATTGTCATGACTGCATTCCCCATAAATTCTGTCCATTTTTGACCATTTGACCGCACGATAAGCGCCTGAAGGCCAAATAAAGGAACAAGCAGAAGCAAAACTGCCCACAGCCAATAAATGTCATGCATCAGTCCATTTGATATCAAATAATAAAATCCATAAACTGCCACTGGAAACTGCACGATAATCGCAGTAAACATACCTGGCGAATAAAACCATTCCTTATTAATCCTTGCCGCTGCTAGGTGTGCTATGAGCTCTATGCATCCAATGAGGAGTGTTGACATTACAGGCCATATGAGCTTAGAAAGGAATGCAGGAAGAACAGTCGCATACAGCGTGAACATCAAAAGCCCGAATTTCGCCACTCCAATATTCTTAATTTCTATCCCAGTCATTCCTGTGACAAGCTCCACAAAACCTCCCGGAAATTTAAGTTCTTCTATCTCATGCACAGCGAGAGCGATGATATATATGACAGGCAGCTTTGCAACCATATCTGTTTTACTCCATGACCAAATAAGCCAGATGGTCGCACATATTCCGAGGAGCATAGTCAGCATAAAACTATACTTTCTCATAAACTGTTCCATATTTAATTCCTCCTTGAAATCATCCAACAATCTGTTGTATGATTATTTTACCGACAAACTTTCCAGCTATCAACAGACAATTTTGACTTTTTTGTCGGACAAAGGAGGTACTTATGAATAAACAGCCCGAAATGACAGCTGCTACTCGACAGCGTATTATTGATGCTTTCTGGCTCTTATATGAAATTTACCCGATTGAGCAGATTCGCATAAAGGAAATCGCGGGAACGGCAGGTATAAACCGTAGCACTTTTTATCAATATTTTAATAATATTTATGACATACGCCAGCAGGAAGAGGACAGAATTATTGCGTATATCCTTGAGCATAAAGACCTTGCTGCTTCGGGCACAAGTTTTCAAGATGCCATTTCCAGCATAATGGAAATATATCAGAGCAACGGACGCTATCTCTGCATCCTCCTTGGTGGTCATGGCGACCCATCATTTTCCATTCTGTTAAAAGACAGGCTGTTGCACATATTTGAAAAACTTCACGCCCTTCCTGATGATGCAATGACAAGGACTGCCTTTCATTTTGGTATCGGTGGTCTGCTCACAGCTTTCCAATACTGGTATTTGTCCAACCCACAGGAACCGCTCGATAAGTTTGTAAGCCTTATCAACGCACTTATTTCCCAAGGAATATTCCACACAATTGCGAAATTGGCCTCACCAGACCACGCTGATTGACATCTCTCCCCAATCCATTTATTACCAAAATACAAACTTGTTTATAGCACTTCAGACATAACTTATGGCTGAACCCATTTGTTGGTCACAGTGCTGCTTCCCGTCTTCCTCTCTGTTGCATAAGTAACGATTTAACGCTTTTTTCTCATAAGTTGAAAGAGTGCATCCGCTATACACTCCTTGATGCTAGGAAGAAAATAACAGGAAGCCCATTCGGATACCTCATTTCCTGTGCTTCTTTTTGAAAAGTTTCCCTTCACTGATAATATTGGGATTTCCAAGATTGTTCCATGTAATCTGTATGAGTAGCTGAAAATAATAAGAAATTTTATAATACTTTTTAGTGGGCCCAAAATCAATCTTTAAAAACACTTTCTCTTTAGCCGTTAATTTACTGAATATACACATCATATTAGATTCCAATATGCCAGATTCCATTTCTTCTGCCACCATTTGGCACACGGACATATTGCAAAATAAATAGCTGTTCAATAGTTACATTTTCCAAAGTATGCATATTCCTATAATAAAAAGTAAGTGCTTCCACAATGTTTCCTCTCATCTGGTTGCACTTACCATACTGTTTATTATCCACTGGCTTCAGTTACTTGTTACTGATGTGCATTGTCCAGTGTCGGTATATAGACTATTTTTTGTCCAGATTCGTCCATCAGCACAGAATGAGGTGGAACTTCTGTTTCATTATAAAGATACGGTGTATCGCCAAAGTTTGCCACGACAGTCAACTGTCCGCCATATACCGTTTTTTGTACTATCCCATCACCCTGTAAGCAGGAAAAGTCTGTCATCTCCATCTGAACTGCTTTTCGACAAAACGCCGACCAGACTTTATTGTGCGCTATGATATCAGCCTTATATTCTTCCCATTGCTCACTGTCTAAATGGTATATTGGCGGAACATTGTAAAGCACCTCCCGCACCATTCGGTCCTGTGTCTCCCCGATAATCTTGAAAGTTGACCAATCCCAATGAGCGGCGGTAATCACCGAGTCATTATATACCAGTTTATAAAGGGGAATGTCATAGCTTGGATCGACAAATACTTTCAGATATTGCTCCTTCACTGGGATTCTCTTTGAAAAGTGCTCTGCGACTCCCCCAGTTGGGCTGTAATATTTTCCAATATAGTATTCGCTCTCTTTGTTTGTTTTCATATCGGCATCGATCCAGGAAAAGCTGGGCAGTTCAATCCCATGCGCATATGCAATGGTGGAAGCAGCAAAATCATTTCCTCCTTCTGAACCGATGACAAGGCAGTACTGATCCCGAATATAGACCATCCGCTCTAGACGGGCCGCCAAATCCTGCTCCTGCGTTGTAATATGCTCTGGCGTATAGTCGTCATAAATCTCACCGGTAGCGTCACAGTCAATAAACCAGGAATTAAAGGGAAGATGATTGGACATAATTTTTTCCATGCGGAGCTTTACAGAAGGAAGGGAAAGCGCAGGATTTAGTTTCCTTCCCACATTCTGAAATCCGCTTTCTTTTTCTCCATTCTGAGCGGTTACAGTAGCGTTTTCATAAAGATCTGAGTTATCAAAAGCAGCTGTGATCCACTGTTCCTTTCCCGGCTCATGGATTGAATGGTAAGAATCATAACTTGCGATTAGATACCCATTTTCTCTGGCTTTTTCTACCAACTCTGGTTTTTCATAGGCCTGTTCCCAACTGTTCAGACCAACCCATACACGATCCATTCCTGCTTGCCTCATATCCTCAAATAAATCTATCGTAGATCGGTTCATCCACTCTGATGCATCTGTAAAGACATTTGGCAGACTGGCGGACAGTGCTTCTTTCTTCAGTTGGAGCTTTTGAGAATCTGTCAGATTTTCATACCCGCTCTGCAACAGCGTATTCATTTGGGTATTTTCTTTTGTAAAAACATTCGGATTCCAGAAATCCTTTAACCGAAGTACATGGCTGATATAGTTGCAAATGACATTCTTTTGATAGACTGTCACATAATCCTGTCCTAAAAGCTCGGACAAGATATTTTCAAATTCCGTTCCGTTTTCAATTTCAGAAGCAAAGGAACGGATATAATTCATAACTGGCGTATCCATAGACTGACGGAATGCATTCCAGTCGATATTTTCTTCGGAAATCAGATTTTCTCCCCACAAATAAATAAAAGGCGCTCCATATAGTTTTTCAATGTCAGGATTCTGCTCTGCTTTCTCTTTTAAAGTCATAAATCGACCTTTTTCTTTGACATAGCTTCGATAAATTTTGGCACAATCTACTGGATTGTTTTTTGTCACATAAATCCGATAGGAATTGGTCTTTTCTGTATCAATTTCCGGATAGCTGTGCGATACTGAAAAGGCAAGTTCCGGCTGTGCAGAGAAATTCATCTGCGACCGATATGGATTTTCCATAATGAACAGGACACAATAATCTCCGTTCTGTGCGATCCAAAAGGGCATAGAAAGCTGTTCCATAACAGATACCTGCTCCTGATCCAAGTAGTTAATCCAGCAAGGGTCTGAAGCCGGCACCCGTTTACCTTCTCCCAGAGGTAGATAATATTGCTCCGCAGAAATATAGGGCCATGCGAAAGAATTGTCCTCGTCTCCTTCCGATGTGATCTGTACATTTAAATACCTCTCATTCAGCACAAGCTGCACATGAAGCCGCTCCTTTGGATAGCTCCAGGAAATACTGCCATCCATTTCCGTATAGTTTTCTGGAACATATGTTTTAGAACCTCCTGATATAGAAATCGTCTGTTCGTTTACCTGAAATGTTAAAATAAAGGTTTCGGCATCCACATCAAATGTAAACGGAATCCCCATTTCTTCAAGTACAATATCAGTAGGTTCCTCTGTCTCTGGTATTGTTTCTTCTGTATTCAGAACCATATCGCCCTCGTCAGGTGCGCTTTGTTCCAAAGAACAACCGCCAAGCAGCAGTGTACTTGCCAGAAATAAGCTTACCATGTTAAAAGATATTTTTCTCATATTATCTCTCCTTCTAAATGATTTTCAAATAAGTATATCACAGTTATGTGACATTCCTATGTCAAAATAGGAAGACGCAAAACCATCTTCCTGTCATTTTTAACAATTATTTGGGAGATAATTAATTCCTGATTATCCAATCCAAAATCATTTAACTTTGGCTTTTCCTCTTCCAGAATTTCTACCAATACAGAAACATAATATCTTCCTGCTTTATAGGAAACAGCACCACTTTTCATTAAAATTCCTGATTTTATTGTTGGAATATAACCTTTTTCCTTCATTCTTACCCAGCCAAGAGTAGGTATCTTTATCCTGTGCCTTTCACATTGGATAATTGATTTTAAATCTGTTTTTACAAAGTACATTTTTACATCAGATTTATTTTTCTTTTTAAACTTTGGAAATTTAGACTGATGTTTAAAAAATCTTTTAAATGCTTTGTTTAACGGACTTACTGGAAACTTCTTTTATCCAACAATATTCTGGATTGTCAGGAATAAATTCATTATTAAGCCATTTTGAAAAATCCATTGCAGATACAAATTTCTTTTCTTTATCATATATCTCTTTGTTATGTGCAAGATAAAAATTATAAATATATCTACATGCGCCAATGGTTCTACTAATAATCTGTTTCTGTTCAGGAGTTGGATTGATTTCGGTTTTGTAACTCTTTAGCAATTTCTTTGTCCTCCCTGATTTTATTGTGCTAAAGAAAATGTGATTTCTTTTTTTGTCAAGATCCTTAAACACTTCTTGTATTCGTAAAAAATGTAAGTGCATCCAGAAGTTCTCTGCTCCCGGCTGCACTTACATTATAATTCATCATTTTCAGTATATCAAATACTTAGTTTTTATGCCTTACCCATGCTTAACAGACATTTCATGTGACTAATAAATTTTGTAGTAGCTGTACTGAAAGGCTGTCCCCGCTTCCATGCCAATACACTGGTTGCCGTAAGTGACGGCGACAATGGCCTATATGTTATCTTTGTCTGGTCCCAGAATGCTGCCCCCTCTATTGCAATGGAATAAGCTAGACCATTCTTTACCATAACAGCGCTGTTCGTACTCAGGTTATTGGTAAAGACTACATTGAGCTTTTTATAGGTATCTCCGAACCAGCTCGCCAGTTCACTCTGCACATTCGTGCGGCGTGGAAGATCCAGTAGATTCTCTGTTGTCACAGAATCTTTTCCAGCCAACGGCAACTCCAGGTGCATTAACACAACCCAGTTCTCTTTCATTTCAAGGCGAATGTAATCATATTTCTCCATATCCACCGGTTCCAGCAATAAGCCGATGTCAAGCAGTCCTTTATCCATCTGCTCTTTCACCAGATCTGCCGCAGCCATAAAAATATCAAATGTGACGCGGGGATATTTTTCCCGAAATGTCCGGAATAATTCCGGTAAAAGCTGTACGGACGCAATCTCACCGCAGCCAATGGAAATCTTGCCTTCCACCTGGCTCTCCTGCCATGCAAGTTCCTCTTCTGTTTTATCTACAAGCTGTACAAGCTCCTCTGCCCTCCTGCGAAGCAGGATTCCCTCGTTTGTCAGCCCAATCTTGCGGGAACCTCTCTCGAATAATTTAATCCCTAACTCTTCTTCCATCTGGGATAGCTGTGCTCAGTGTAGGTTGGGTGATATGCAGCGCCTCTGCTGCTTTCGTAATACTCTTTTCCCTCACAACGGTCAAAAAATAGCGGAGAACTCTGATTTCCATATGAAATACTTTCAGCTTAGGAAATTTCTATCCTACAACCGAACCACAAGGGTGCGGTTGTAGGACTATTCGTGCTACGAAAATATAGTTCAAAAAATTTGGCTTTGAAACCTTTTGAATATAAATCATTCTCACCTCATTGCTGATTCCTCTATGGGGAAATACTAACATATTGTTCTTAGTATGGCATAGCTATTTATATTATTCAACTTGAAGACGATTTTATATCATATCACAATAACCAATCTGATTTCAACTATATTTTACACATCCACATTGAAGCATGTCTTTGACAATAGAGCAAAATAACATTACGATTACGAAAGCGACACAATGTTAATTTTGTATCTTCCGGCTAGGGGGCAGGAATCCAGTAATTTCAAGGCTTACAGGGTTTCTGCTGGATATTTTTCCGGTCCAGGGATCCTGAATGATACATACCGTTTAGATTTAACGATGCATACCGGTGTTTTTAAACGATATGCATTATAAATGACTGCGGAATAAATTTGGGGAAATAAATAATACATATCAATGTTTTCTATTGATATGTATTATTATCTGTGATATAATGCAATAAGATACATACCAATAAAAGCACACGATAAGTATTTTATGTACAGATGGAGGAATCACCAGATGAATTATGTACAGCCCATACGGGATAAGAAAAAGATACAGACAATGAAGACGGTCCTGAAAGCGAAAGATGAAAAATACTACATCATGTTCTTAATCGGGATCAATGTGGGGCTCCGGGTATCCGACATCCTCACGCTGAAAGTATCCGATGTGAAGGACAGGACACACATCAATATAACAGAGAAAAAGACCGGTAAGGTCAAACGGTTCCTTCTCAATTCACAGATGCAGGCTGAGCTGACGGATTACATTGATAAGTTCAGCCTGTCTGATGACGATTATCTGATCAGGAGCAGGAAAGGCGACAACCAGCCCATCAGGCGGGACAGGGCCTATAAGGTACTGAATGAGGCTGCCAGGGAGATCGGTCTGGGCGAGATCGGAACGCACTCAATGCGCAAGACCTTTGGCTACTGGCATTACCAGAAATATAAGGATGTCGCACTGCTCCAGCATCTGTTCAACCATGCAAACTCCGCTGTCACGCTCCGTTATATCGGGGTGAACCAAGACATCATGGACCAGTCCGTATCGGATTTCTTCCTGTAACATAACGAATGCTTTCGATTCAGGAGGCATGTGTTATAGTGGAGATCACCACAGGCCGTAGACTGCCATCTTGGTGTCGGCCAGATGCAGCAGAATGGCACGGCTGGAACTGGTCATGACAAAACTGAAAATCAGTATGAGAAAAAGTAAAACCATTCTGGCAGGCTTATATATTACAAGTATGGTGTGATATTAATAAAGATTTAATAAAAAAGTTAATTTGCTGCCTGACAGGGAAGGAGAA
>JAAZZQ010000040.1 GCA_014239155.1 Lachnospiraceae bacterium
GGAGAGCGACCGCAACAAACATGCAGCCTGCATCCAATGGCAGTTCACTGCCGATAATGCCAGGACAAAGCTGGTATCTCTATATCCTAAGTTTGATGTGGCCACAAAATAAGCTAAATATAATTTGGTCACTACACTAGTCATCAATGCCAAACACAAATTCCAATTGGTCCTCCGCAGCACCCAACTTATCATCCAACAAATCTAATTCACGTTCTAATTTCTTGTACGCATCCCTTGTCAAAGACTGTCTTTTATAGAGATATTCCAGCTCATCCTCATGCTGGTCAAGCATATCATCAATTTGCTTTTCTTCTTGTTTGAATGCAAAAAACTGCTCCATATTTTCGGACACTGCCTCACTTGGAACAATTGTGTTTACCTTTGTCACAAATTCCTCCACCACACGATTTAAATCCTCCATTGTATAAGTAGTTCCCATGTTAGCAGAAGCACCTTGTTGCTCTGAAATATCGCCAATTGTAGCAGAATGTAATGAATTATGATAAATGCTTTCATTATGCCCTGATACAAAGTTATTGCCGACACTTACATCATTTTGTAATTGCTGATTATTGTCTACAGCAGATTGCGTGCTGTCTTCGGTGCTGGCATCCACCTTAGATTCTACACTATCATCTGTTATGATGCCTGTCTGCCCCTGCTCATCTTCCGTTCTAACAAGCATTTTTCCTGATGCCAGCAACTGTTCCAAATCTGATACTTGTTGTTCAAGATGCGCAATCTGTTCCTTCAACGCCTCTGTCTCCACACTATTTCCAGCGTTTGACTGACAACCCGCCATCATAAACGCGACTTCAATTGCGATAACTGCCATTCTGTTTTTCATCTGATTCCTTCTCATAACTCTATCCTCCAATTTTTATAAAATAGACTCTCAAAGCTTTTTCATATTCGGTATTGCAACAAGACTTTTTTAATTTCCCTCATTCTTAGTACTCCATCCACACAGAAATTAGAATTATGGGCTGTATGGTTCATGCCAATACTAGAAAAAATTTTAATGGCGATGTGGTGACATCATCTAGAAATTTTAACAACACAATGATGCGAAACAAACAATGTAGGATTCTAATTCCTTCATGTGCGCGCACTCTGGCACCTGCGGATTCATGCGAAACAAACAATGCATGATTCTAATTTCTAATCAGATGGAATACTAGGCACCAAAAGAAATATATTCACAGCTCTTAATAATTTGTTCCATAATCCCGTAAACTATTTCATTATAGCACACTGCAACCAAAAACCGCAATCAAATCTATTATGTTGTAAAACCGATAGTTACAGTTCAGTGTAAAACTTTACATTTACTGCAAATTATGCCTTTATAAGCCACATAAAATTGCGTAGTGGCAGAAATGCATCAAGCCACGGAACGTGGCTTTGACACCACAAAGTAATTTTATATGGCCTGATGCCTGTAACAAAAAAACGAAGGCTGAACTATTACAACCAAGAAGAAAGAGTCGTTATCATTCACACAGAAATTAACATTTACTGCGAATTTCGTAAGAAAACGCTTAATATCTAGAGTGTGTTTCGCATTATTGCATCGTTAAAATTTTTAGTTGATACTATATATTTAAAGTACAAAATATATAGTCCACAATTCTATATCCTGTTAAAAAAGATACTTAAAACACACTATGAGTAAAATGCTTGTATCGCCTGACCAATATACGCTGTTGTACCCTCCCCATAAATGCTGTCCTGTACCTTCTGTATTATTTCCTTAGTTTGATAGCCATTTGCCAATTCTAACATTAACACGCTGACATCCTCCATTTGATACAACTGTTTTGCCACAAAATCATATTCACCGACAAGTTCTCGCACTTCAAATGTGTTGACATCCATTCCTATCTTGTCCGCCAATTTTTGCATGATTGTCGAAATCCGCTTCTGATAGGCGGTGACCAGTCCTGCATCTGTTGGGTTTTTCTGCGCCTCCATTGCCTTTTCTTTGCTTCCATACCATTCTATAACTTTTGCAAAGTTTTTCTGAGCTTCTTCTGATGCTGCGCTTTCCAAAAACTGCCCCCTCCATGCTTCCTCACTACCATAATGAGAAATAAAAAGGGCTCTCTGCGCCTCGTTGCAGTTTTTATAGAGCGAATCCCATATTTCCTCAATCTCACTCTTACTAAACACTTTAAAATTCATACCGTTCTCTCCTTTCAAAATCTTATCAATACTTGTGATCAGGCGTTCTATCCGCTCCTTCTTGCGGACAAGCATTTTTCGTTGCATCTGTAATATTTGATTTCTGTCAAATGCTGGATTTTCCATAATAGCTTTGATTTCTTTCAAAGGTAAGCCAAACTCACGAAAAAACAAAATCTGTCGCAAGCGTTCTAATGCTACATCATCATAAAATCGGTATCCTGATATACTCTTCTCTGATGGTACAAGCAACCCGATTTCATCATAATAGTGAAGTGTACGCACACTAATACCAGTAATTTCTGAAACTTCTTTTACTGTCATCATATAAATCCTCCATTCCTGCCAAATCTCATAGTTTTGCGTCTCTGCCAAAATTTTAGATTTAATTATGCATTTTCTGCCAGAGTATGAAATGCCTATAAATAGTAAAACTGTGACGAAACAGCATTTATAAGCTGTCCCTTCACAGTTTCTAAGATAATGTATAACGCCCCGTTATAGTCAATACTTTTTTTATTCTTTGCAATATATTTATGTCATAATCCAATGTTGTAAATTCTAGTTCTATATCATTATTACTGTACAAAATCATAAACTGTATTTTAAATCGTATGCGAAAAATTATCTTTTCATATATAACAAATTAAAATATCAATCTTCATAGCATTTTTCCTATTTTATATTAAATTTACTGAAGAGTTTTCTAAAACATTTGGCAGCAATGTGTAAATATTACAAGCACATAGCTCGTCAAAATGCTTTTTTAACATCATAAATGCTTTCCACTTATCTATCGTAAAATCCGGCAGTCCATGTCTTAATGCGACATCCACTAGTCGTTTTTCCATAATACATGCACCATTTGGCAATGAAATTGCATCACATAACTGTATTAAACAATCGTAATCATTATATTCTCTAGTTGCCAAAAAATTCTCTAGAAACTGTTTTTGTTGTGTTGTGCAGTCATACTTGCCAATATATGTATTTACGTTTTTAATTGGAAAAGAATGCGTTAGACAAATGCGGGCTAATTCTTCCTGCCCAATACTCATCATATAGTCGTAGCCATCAAAAATATGTTGGATTCCCTTGACTCCCGCCCTTCGTCCAATATCATGCATCAATCCCATAACATATGCCTGTTCACTGTCTATTATTTTTGTTTTTTCTGCAATCAGCATAGCATTTTGGGCAACCGATTTGCTGTGTTGTTCCCACGGGCCAGAACACAGCTTGACGGCCTTTTCAAGTTCTTTTTGCGCTTCCATTATATTTAACATTTTAATCTCCATTCCACCGCCTTTCAATTAGTGGCACAAATAGTAATAAAAGTGTTCTAACTTCCACAATGTGATGTAAAATAGCTTGTAAGAAGCTACACTACAAAACACAGGAGGTATAGTTGTAATAACTTTCTTCGTTTTAGACAGCATTTTAATCAGTGTAAGTTGTGCCTTTTCAAGCATTGGCTTCTCGACAATGGCTACTAGGATGTCTGCACGGAGTCTACTGAAAACTACTGGTTTTCTATCCTTAATCCTGTTGAAGATGCCCAAAAATACTGTATGTGCCTCGTCCGCGCGCATATGAATTATATCACAGCTGAAATCAATGAAGTAGACTCTATGATTAAAAAATTAATTGCTTCTAATCCCAATTATGAAAATGCTGTTCTGTTACTTTATACGATTCCGAGTGCCAAACATGATAGTGTTGTCATCGTCATCTCCGAAATCGGTATTGATATGTCTCAGTTCTGTAGTTCCAAACGTTTATGCTGCTGAGCTGGACTTACTCTCGTAAGCAATGAATCTAATGGTAAGAAGAAATTTACTCCGATTACACGTACTGGTGTCTACCTCAAGCCTGCATTGATTCAATATGCCCATGTAGCCGTAAAGTCCGACAAGTTTCCTTATTACAAAAAGTATAAATCTCTTGTTAAGCGTCATGGTAAAAAAAGAGCCATACATCTTTATATGACATTCAAGATTTGCTTATTTATCAGAATCATGCTACACTGTTTATGAAGATGAACAGTAACTATTCAGAAATAACTTGTGAGAAAAGTATTTAGACAAGTCATTGTACCAAATTCTTTACCAATGATTCCTAACGGTACACCAATCATTGAGCAATTAACATACACAGGCTATTTTTAAACCACCTATAAGTAATATAGGAAACAAACGATATCAACTACTCACTACCCAAATATAGCGGACTTGTAACTGCCCAGTCATAATAACAGCATATACCTCCGACCTTTAACCCCGATTGGTACTACTGCCAAAAGTGGTGTTACATCATAGGGTGGTTGACAGCACCCTTTACAACAAAGATATACTCTGCTGTAACTACTAAACATAGTTTTTGTCTGTATCAGGCACTGAAACTTCCCATGCAATGCAGAGATTATACCTTAATACATTTTACACAGTATTCGGTTTTTATATTGTAACCTCATATGTACTTCTCAAAGAGTACCCTCCGCAAAATGCCAAACGGTTTTCTGTTGTTAAAAAGAGTATTGTAACAGAGTATTTTTGTCAAACATTTTATCTGGAAAGGAGTTGGCTGCTCCTCCCACCACACAAACGAAGTGGGTTTCCGCAGCCTAAAAATTTTATGAATTTATTACAGGATATTAAAAATTACAAACCCTATAACCAGCAAGAAGCATGTGATAAAGAATGTATGATTGATTTTATAACTCATCACACAGATTATCTGAATCGCGAAAATCAAACTGCTCATTTTTCAGTTTCTATATGGACTGTCAATCAAGAACATACAAAAACATTAATGGTATACCATAACATCTACGATTCTTGGTCGTGGATTGGTGGTCACGCTGACGGCAACGAAGATTTACGCTCCGTTGCATTGCGCGAACTACAGGAGGAAACTGGCGTTGCACACGCAGTTCTTGTAAGTCCAGAAATATTCAGCCTAGAACTTTTAACAGTCGACGGGCATATTAGGAGAGGCTCTTATGTTCCTAGTCATTTACACATGAATGTTACCTATCTGGCGGAGGCAGATGAAAACGAAACATTAATAATTAATGAAGATGAAAATCAAGCCGTAAAATGGTGGTCCTTTGAAGATGCTCTAAAAGTACCTAAAGAACCTTGGTTTGTAGAATGGATATACAAAAAGCTGATTGAAAAAGTACATGCGATATTTTGACCACCACTGCTAAAGATAACATTTGCCCCCTATTTTGTTGTGAGATTTACGATAAGAATCGCCGCGCCAAGAACTGCAAGTACTACACCTGTTGCACGATTTAGCGTGACAGCGCTCGCCTTGTTTGCAAACTTTGCAGCGATGCGCGCCCACAATAATGTAGAGACAACACAGAATATAAGACACAAAATATCTGGCATTCCACCGATTGCAAAGTGGCTGACAGAACCCGTAAGCGCTGTAAAGGTCATAATGAAAACGCTTGTCCCAACTGCTGTTTTCAGCTCATATCCCAAAACACTTGTCAGAATTAACAGCATCATCATTCCGCCACCTGCACCGATAAAACCGCAGATAAAGCCAACAATGATTCCGCTAATAATAGATTGAATAATCCGCTTTTTGGGATCCACTGTCGCCATAGATTCCTTCGTTGTCATAACTGGTTTTACTATAAATTTAATCCCCAAAAGCAGGGTCATAAAAACAGAAAAACTTCCCATTGTTGTATTTGGCACCATGCTTGCAATCCAACTGCCAAACAGCGTAAACAACAACACTGTAACCATCATAACAATGCCATTTTGAATATCAAGATTTTTATTTTTTCCATAAGTATATGCACTCACTGCACTTGCAAGCACATCGCTTGCAAGCGCGATACCAACCGCCTCATATGCAGGCAGTCCCAAAAAAGTAATCAACATTGGGCTAATCACTGCCGCAGCACTCATCCCTGCAAACCCTGTGCCAAGTCCAGCACCGATTCCCGCAATAAAGCAAATAAAGAATTTGAACATGACGAATTTCTCCTTTCAATAAACTATAAACTGCAACGTTCACGCATTTCTGATAAATTCATACCTTGTTGTCGCAGGTCTATCTCGCTTTATGTAAATAGATTGGCTCTTTTTTGTATTTCGATTATAAACTTTAATTCTAATATCGCTACTGCCAAAAAACTTAACAAAATGTTCTATATAATAGAAATACGTTCCACTTTTATCCCATCCACAGGAATATGAAGAACAACTGTCGAAAACTTTATTCCACCCTGCTTTTAAGGAACAGGTCTTTTTCTTGCGCGTGGTATCATACAAATCAATTCGTTTTGCACGATTTCCCAAATAGGCAACATGTTCACCGTTGTCCGAAACAAAACATTGGCTCACATTACAAAGTATTTCCTTTCTTTCTTTTGTTTTTATATTATATCTTATAAATTTGTCATTTACAAAATACCAAATAAAATGGTTTCTAATGTCATACGCACAATTATTCCTCTGAGATAATGCTAATTTCTGTGCCTTTTTGGTTTCCAAATCATATATCATAGAAAAAAGCGTTTCGCCTTCATAACAAATACAAATTTTATTACAGTTGTCAAAAAGAAAGGTGTTGTCCCAAATAATTTGTTGTTTGTTCCCAATCCATAGTTGTTGCTCATTGCGCAAAAGTTCTGAAGTGCCCTCTTCCAAAGAAAATCGCACAACTCCAAATTTTACAGTTGATGCTGCATCTGATATGGATTCAGGTCCAAAAGCACTTCTTACACCTGTGATATATTTTTTCTCACGGTCAATTTTACAATTATGAAAATATCCACTCATTTTTCCTATTTCACACACAGTTTTTGTCTGCGCATCATATTTATAAATCACAGTTTCTATATTTTTATTGTCATATGCCTGAAAATAAATATCCTCCATAGCAGGCGAATCACCCATTGGTAAAAACGAAATGCAACATACAATTACAAAAAATAAGAGCAGTATAAAAAAAACAATTTTAATGAATTTTGTCTTTCTAAATCTCATACCCTTAACGCCCCATTTCCATCAAGTCGCTAAAGAAGTGCCACTACAGTCGTCTTGCTGAACAAAGCACTTTCCGGCTGCACTCGCTATTATTTTACCATAAATCTCCATTTGCTGCTATTATCGTATCCTTAAAATCCATTAAAATTTTATAACTATTGTTTTTAATGCCTTATAAAAAATGATAGGTATCAACAGAGCTTTCAGTATATGGAATCGTTAGTCAACCAAACAATTCCAAAAACTTATACACGTCCTGACTCCATCAAACTACTGGAGGAATACCGCCGTAATCCACGGTAAAATACAAACACCGCAGCGACAGACAAGAGCACCAAATATCCCAGCACTGCAAAAAATTTCCGCCAATCAAACACCATCATAATATGAACTGGATGATAAATTGCCATGCCCACAGGCAAAACACTATAGAGTAGAAAGCGCACAATTCCTTTAAATATGCCATCAGGATAAGTCGCAAAGCTAATCGCACTCCCTATCATATGATTGCCAAACATTTCCGCTCGCACAAACCAGAAAGTCAGACTGCCCATCAGCAGGGCAAATGCAGTCATAATCAAAGCTGCTATTACTGTAAATAACAAAAATAACAATAGTCGTTTCACGCTAAAACAAAAAATACAGATAACCAACACGCCATACAGAAAATCCCCAATAGCAGACGCAGAAGTCGCAGAAGTCATCACACTGAGCAAAACATTTTTCGGCTGAACTAGATAGGCATCCAGTTTACCACTAATAATTAAATTTGGAAGAGAAAACACTCTCGAAAATAACAGATGTGACAACCCGAAACTACTTGCAGCAAGCCCCCACAGCAACATCACTTCACGCATTGTATATCCGCCGACATCTTCTCGCAGGCGCAGCAGAATTACCCACTGTACAATAAACGTTGCATTGTTAAATATCATAAACAGAATATTTGTCAAAAAAGTTACTTTGTTAAGCATTTCCCGCATAATATTATACTTTACTGCAAGTGCACACACTCGCATCTGATTTTTAACCACCGTTAACATACAATTTCTGTCCTCCTTTCCCATAAAGCCAGAACAGGATTATGCCGCCAAAACCTAAATACAACACCTGTGCCAGCAAAATTTCCAGATATTTTTCTACGCTAAAATCCACAATCAGCTTTGCCGGACCATAACAGACCGTATAAATAGGCGTAAGCTTTAACATTGGCTGCAACGCTACTGGAAAAATCTCCACAGGAAAGATGGTTCCCACCACTAAAATTAGCTTGTCATACAACCATTGAAACGGATTAGCATCCTCAATCCAAAACGAAAGCATACTGATACACAATTTAAACACTGCATGAATTGTCATACCAAGTATGATGCAGGGTACTACTGCCACAATCGTTATCCAATGAAAATTGGGAATCCCTCCCACCATTGTAATTCCAATCACTATGGTAAGCCCTATGTACATTGACAACTGTATGTTCCATTCCCCTGTATATTTCGCAAGAATATAGAGTGGATAATAGTATGGCTTATTTACCAGATAGGCAATATTTCCGCCACGAATATCCGCCGATACCTGTTCTCTTATTGTGGAAGAACGGGCGCCAAACCATATCATCTCTGTTATCATAACATACCATATCATCTGTTCCTTTGTATATCCTGCAATTAGATCATCTGGTGCCGCATACATATAATTCCACAGATGAATAAACACAAAGATTATCATAAAATAACTAATAAATCCCATTGCAATATTGGCAGCGTACTGCAAATTTTCTATTAAAACGGATCTATAAATAACCATATATTTTTTCATAAACCGTCTACCTTCCCCTCTGCCTTATAGATTTCCATAATAATGTTTTCCAATGGAACGTTTGTGATATTGATGTCCTCCACATACTCTGTGTCAATGTTGTGTAGCGCATCCGCAATCTTTATCACAGTCGTGTCAACCTCAAATTTGACATTGCCACCTTTTCTCTTTCTTATGGTTATCCCATCCATAGACGGCAACTTCACTTCATCCTGCAATTTCACTTCCACAATCTTTTTGTTTAGATAATGATATTTCAAATGCTCCATCGAATCATCAAGCACAATCTGTCCAGTATTTACAATAATAATACGCTTACAAAGTTTCTCAATATCTCCAATATCATGACTGGTCAGAAAAATTGTTGTGTGTAACTCCCTGTTCATCTGTTTAATCAATCTGCGGATATTTTCTTTTACAACTGGATCGAGTCCAATTGTTGGCTCATCCAAAAATAAAATTTTGGGTTTATGAATGAGTGATGCCACAATCTCACATCGAATGCGCTGTCCTAATGACAAATTCCGAACTGGTGTATTGATAAATTCACCAAGCTCAAAAATATCTGCAAGTTCCTTGATACGCGCCTCTACGGCATCGTTTGTCAAATCATAGATTGCACCAAAAAAATGAAAATTATCATACGGCGTCAAGTGTGTCCAAAGCTGCTCTTTTTGACCAAATACTGTTCCTATCTGATAGGCAAGTTGCCTTCTCTTTCGCACTGGGTCAATCCCTAACACTTCCACTCTACCATTATCAGGATACAAAATGCCTGTAAGCATCTTAATTGTCGTGCTCTTTCCAGCTCCATTTGGACCAATAAATGCAAGAATTTCTCCTTCCTCCACGCCAAATGATACATTGTTTACTGCGCAAATTTTCTCTGTCTGCGGGTGAAAAATAGCTCTAATGCTACCGCGCATTCCTTTTTCCTTGTGTTTCACGTGAAAATTCTTGGATAACCCTTCCACTTCAATTGCCTTCATTGCCTATCCCTCCTTAAAAAATATTAATAAAATATAAAAAACCGCTATGTTACATACAATTTAATGTATATACCATGCGGTTTTCCTTCTATAAAATAAATTATGACATTTATCACAATATACAACCTGTCTGTCACAATCTCTTTTGATGTCCGCATAGCCAAATAAGACCTTTCGCCCTACAGCCATGCATTACACCGATTGTTTATCAGGTTTATTTTGTGGCTGTGTGATGAAAAATCTGATAGTACTGCATCATCAAAATAAATAGTCCAGTATTGTGCTTTAACATATTATTGTCTCCTGTTTTATAATCGTTACAATTCATGGCCTAGAGGGCTGCTCATAGCAATGATTTGGGCGATATTAAAAGTTCTGCTTCGTAAAAACCGCCCCTCATTTTTAAATTATATTCTCACGGAATGCGCAGTTTATGTGCATTCCTGCCCATGAATCGCAACTTGTAATCTTCTTAAAATTTTTGTTAGTATAGCACACGATATAGAAAAATGCAAGCAAAAAAAATTTACATACAAATCTCAATCCGAAATAACCCTGATGGGATATAATGCTTGCTTGAAACCAATATCTGCCCATCTATGTCCATGATCGTCTCCTGAACCAGCAAAAAAGAATTCTCCTCAGACAAAGTACAAGTGAGCGCCGTAAAATTTCCTGCAGTTGAATGCGAACAAATGCGCCGAAAACAATTTTTCTGGTCATAGCACTGTCTCTCCAAATATTCTTGCAATTGGCTAGATTGATTTAGGTCAATTTTCTCTTCACCAATCCGTTCAATTGGAAGAAAACTTAGCGAGTACGCAAGTGGCATTTCCTTTTGTTTATACCAGCGATCTACAATAACTACAGCAGGAGTGTACTGTTTTAAGACATCTAAAATTGATTTTGTGGGCGGTTCAATGCGAAATGCCATCTCCACAGTGTCTAGTTTCTCTGTACAATAAGAATAGACAGGGTGCTGCGGTGTCTTTATATGAGATTTCTCTTGTCTACTTTCTGATTGACTGCACACAAAATGTCCAACTCCTTGCACATTCCTTGTCATACCATCTTCTTGTAATAAGGTCAGTGCCTTCCGAAGTGTCATGCGGCTTACATCCAACTGTGCAGACAACACAGTCTCCGACGGAAGCCGAGAATCCGGCGGAAAAGTCCCGTTCTGAATCATCTCATAAAGCTGTTCATACACTCGAACATGTTTTAACTTGCTTTCTTTATTCTCTCTGTTTTCTTTATTCTCAATCTCTTCCTCTTTTATCATAGTATTCTCCATTTTTATACTTGTCTAAAATATATTAATAATCTAAAACCAAAAATTATTTTTATTGTGCTTTATCCACACAACAACACAAGGAAAAAATATTGTATTAATTTTTTCTGCCTATATTTTAAATGTATACAAGTAAAAAGTCAAGAAATGCAAACTATCTATCTGTATTTCTGTAACAGTTTAGCCCTTGGCTTCCTGTTACAGACATCAAGCCATGCAAAACCACTTCTTGATGTATCTCTGCCACTACACAGTTTTACGGACTTTGCAGTAAATGCAAAGTCCTAGACTGAACTGTAATGTATTTCTATCTGTGTTTTTTTGATTATGCAATTTTTAAATTCAAAAGCAGAAAACCTTAGTGAATATCCACTAAAAACAGCTTGTATAATTTGTCTAAAAATACATCTTGTTTTTATACAAGTATAGTGTTATCATTTATTTACAATCAAAACGTAAAAACAATAAACAAGTGAAATGTATCCCTATGTGCTTCTTTTATTACAATAGCGTAACCTTTTACCTTATGTAAAAAAGAAACTGTATAAAAGAAACACTGGGCGTACATACTGCCAAAAGGAGGAAAAGAATATGCAGAATTATTCAGGTGAAGTAGGTTTACAGTATCATTTACAGATTCGCCCGGGCGATGTTGGCCGCTATGTCATTTTACCCGGAGACCCCAAACGCTGCGAAAAAATTGCAAAGCATTTTGATGATGCCAAGTTGGTTGCAGACAGCAGGGAATTTGTCACTTACACAGGAACACTCGACGGAGAAAAAGTGAGTGTGACTTCCACTGGAATTGGCGGACCTTCTGCATCTATCGCGCTTGAAGAGCTGGTACTTTGTGGAGCAGACACCTTTATCCGCGTTGGTACTTGTGGCGGTATTGACCTAGAAGTCAAAGGCGGAGATATTGTGATTGCGACAGGCGCTATTCGCATGGAAGGCACAAGCCGCGAGTATGCACCAATCGAATATCCCGCAGTGGCGGATTTAGATGTGACAAATGCCCTTGTCGCAGCAAGTAAAGAATTAGGCAATCCCTATCACACTGGCGTCGTTCAGTGCAAAGACGCTTTCTATGGACAGCATGAGCCAGAGCGTATGCCTGTCAGCTATGAACTGTTAAACAAATGGGAAGCATGGAAACGCATGGGCTGTAAAGCCTCCGAAATGGAATCCGCAGCACTGTTTATCGCGGCAAGTCATCTGCGTGTTCGCTGTGGCTCAAATTTCCTTGTTGTAGGCAATCAAGAAAGAAATGCCCTTGGCATGGAAAATCCAATTATACATGACACAGAATCTGCAATTAAGACAGCCGTTCTTGCACTTCGCAAGCTTATTGCAGCAGACCGCGAAAAATAAAGCCTCTGGGCAAACAGGAGGCACATTATATGAAACTACTACTAAATTTAATTGGTATTGTTGTAATTTTAGGGCTTATCTTCCTGCTCTCGTGGGACCGCAAAAGTATTCCTTGGAAAACAGTGCTCCGCGCAGTGTTAATCCAATTTGTCATCGCTGTATTATTGGTAAAAATACCGATTGGAAAAACCATTGTATCTGTGATTTCTAATGGAATTACCGCAATTATCAACTGTGGACAGGAAGGTCTGTCATTTGTCTTTGGAAGTCTTGCGGACAGCGCATCATTAGGCGGTATCTTTATTGTGCAGACACTTGGCAATATTATCTTTGTGTCTGCACTTGTAAGTTTATTATACTATATTGGCGTATTAGGTTTTGTTGTGAAATGGATTGGAAAAGGTGTAGGAAAGCTTATGGGCACAACAGAAGTTGAAAGCTTTGTCGCTGTGGCAAATATGTTTCTGGGTCAGACAGACAGCCCTATTTTAGTGAGCAAATACATCAAGTCATTGACCGACAGTGAAATCTTTGTTATTCTAGTCTCAGGAATGGGCAGCATGTCGGTATCGATTTTGGGCGGTTATCATGCACTTGGAATCCCTATGGATTATCTGCTGATTGCAAGTGCTATGGTTCCTGTCGGAAGTATTCTTGTTGCAAAAATGATTCTTCCACAAACAGAAGTTGCACAATCCATTACTGATGTTAAGATGGATAATAAAGGAAACAACGCAAACGTTATTGACGCAATCGCTGAAGGTGCTTCCACAGGTATGCAAATGGTTATTTCTATCGCCGCATCTTTAGTTGGTATTATTGGCATTGTGGCAGTTGTAAATATGTTTCTAGGCTTTGCCGGAATCCGGTTAGAACAGATTTTTTCTTATCTATTTGCACCGTTTGGTTTCCTAATGGGCTTAAATGGAAGCGATGTGCTAATGGAAGGGTCTCTTCTTGGCAATAAACTGATTGTCAATGAATTTGTTGCCTTTCAGGATTTGGGTACGATACTCAGTTCCCTAGACACCAGAACAGGTATGATTTGTGCTATCTCTCTATGTGGTTTTGCGAATCTGTCCAGCCTTGGCATTTGCGTGTCTGGTATCGCTGTACTCTGTCCCGAAAAAAAGAGTACCCTCTCCCGCCTTGTCTTTAAGGCAATGCTAGGCGGCATTTTTGTGAGTATGTTAAGTGCTATGATTGTAGGAATCATCATGCTGTTCTAAACCGAACAATCGAGTAAGAAAGTCTTATCTTCCCTACTCGCCGCGCCGGGTGCCCGTCAGCTTGCTGACATATTTCATTTGGGCACCCGTGTGCATAAAAAGGAGGAATCATTTTATGGCGAAAATAAAAAAATACAATCGCATTTTTACAATTGTTATTGACTCCTTGGGCATTGGTGCCGCTGCTGATGCAGACGCCTATGGTGACGCTGGAACAGATACACTGGGTCACATTGCTCAAAAAACAGAAAACTTTCATATTCCAAACCTTCAAAAGCTAGGAATTGCAAACTTACATTCTCTGCATAGTATCACACCTGTCGAGAACCCAACAGGATATTTTGCAAGGCTGCATGAGGCGAGCACTGGAAAAGACACAATGACAGGACATTGGGAAATGATGGGATTGCACATTACAAAACCATTTCAGACTTTTACAGAAACTGGATTTCCAAAAGAACTATTAGACGAACTGTCTGCACGCACAGGGCACACCATTATTGGAAACAAGAGCGCAAGTGGCACAGAAATACTTGACGAACTTGCTGAGGAGGAGATTGCCACAGGACATATGATTGTCTATACCTCCGCGGATTCTGTACTTCAGATTTGTGGAAATGAGGAGACATTTGGACTGGAAGAACTCTATCGCTGCTGTGAGATTGCGCGAGAATTGACGATGCGAGACGAATGGAAAGTGGGGCGTGTGATCGCTAGACCTTATGTCGGAAAGAAAAAAGGCGAGTTTGTGCGCACAAGCAATCGCCATGACTATGCGCTAAAGCCTTATGGAAAAACTGTTTTAAATGCACTGAAAGACGCTGGATTTGATGTTATCTCCGTCGGAAAAATATATGATATTTTTGACGGTGAAGGGCTTACAGAATCCAACAAGTCCAAAAGTTCTGTGCATGGCATGGAACAAGCCATTGAAATTGCACAAAGGACATTCCAAGGACTTTGTTTTGTAAATCTTGTGGATTTTGACGCCCTTTGGGGACACCGCCGAAATGTGGCAGGTTATGCACAAGAGCTTGAAAAATTTGATGTAAAACTTGGTGAATTTTTAAAGTATCTCAAAAATGATGACTTGCTAATTATCACAGCGGACCACGGAAACGACCCAACGCATACAGGGACAGACCACACGCGAGAAGATGTTCCATTTGTCGCTTACTCACCTTCCTTTACAGAAAACGGCAAACTAGAAGATTCTTCTACTTTTGCTGTGATTGGCGCCACAATTGCTGACAATTTTGGCGTGTCAATGCCTGATGGCACAATTGGTCATTCCTTGCTTGCTCAATTAAAATAATTGTAGAAAATGATTAGAAAGGATAATCTTATGGATAAAAAAGAACTTTTAAAAACAGTGGACCACACACTGCTTACACAAACTGCCACATGGGCAGAAATCCGTCAGATTCTTGATGATGGTATGGCTTATGGCACCGCATCTGCGTGTATTCCTGCTGCCTATGTCAAACAGGCTGCAACGTATGTAGATGGAAAACTACCAATCTGTACTGTGATTGGTTTCCCAAACGGCTATCATACCACTGCTGTCAAAGTCTATGAAACAAAAGACGCTATCGCAAACGGCGCGACGGAAATTGATATGGTTATTAATATAGGTTGGCTAAAAGACGGGCGATACCAAGAACTTGAAGACGAAATTCGCCAGATTCATAAAGCCTGCGATGGTAAAATTTTAAAGGTTATTATTGAAACCTGCCTGCTCACGGAAGAGGAAAAAATCAAAATGTGCGAGATTGTCACAAATGCGGGCGCGGAATATATCAAAACTTCCACAGGATTTTCCACTGCGGGCGCTACCTTTGCAGATGTCAAACTAATGCGGGAACATGTTGGAAAAGATGTAAAAGTTAAGGCAGCCGGCGGTATTGCCTCTCTTGACGACGCTGAGGAATTTCTCCGTCTAGGGGCAGATCGTCTAGGAACAAGCAGAATCATTAAACTCATTAAAAATACAGACAATGGCTCTGGCTATTAAGAAGCAAATCGAGCAGGGAAGGTTACTTCCCTACTCGATTCGTCTTCTGTCAATATAATCAATCAACATTTCAACTGTTCCATCTACGCCTAACTTACTGCTGTTAATAGAAATATCGTAATTTCGCGAAGCACCCCATTTTCCTGTGCAGAAACTATTATGATAACGTCTGCGTTTCCAATCTTTCTCACGAATTTTTTTCACCGCCTGATTCTTTGACAGCTCATACAAACGCATAATGCGTTCCACTTTCTTATCTATATCGCCAAGCACAAAGATTGTTACTAGACTGTCAAACTCTTTTAAAATGGTCTCGCTACACCTGCCGACAATCACAAAAGAATCCCCCGATAATGCCCTGTTTTTTAGATACTGAAACTGCATTTGATACAAGTTTTCCTCTGGTGAACTGCTGTAGCCGCGCACTGTTCTAGAAGACAATCTATTTTTATGCTTTTCATCTAACTCTTTCCAATGTTCCATATCCATATTTTTCTCTGCTGCAATCTCATCAAGCAGATTGTGGTCAAGCAATGGGATTTTATAGTGTTTTGACAATTTTTCTGCAATCTCATGTCCGCCACTTCCATACTCTCTGCCCACTGAGATAATTAACTGCTTTTCCATCGCATTCGCCTCCCTATAAATACCGAACATAGATTATCAACATGGAGATCAGTACAACCATAACTGTTGCCGGCATCATTTTCTTACAGTATTTTCCCCACTTAATTACATAGCCTTCCCGCGCCGCCGTCGCAATGCCAACAACATTCGCTGAGGCGCCAATTGGGGTAGCACTTCCACCAATATCGGTCCCCATCGCCAATGTCCACGCAAGCATTGACAAGTCAACGCCATAGGTCACAGACAAGCTTTTAATAATTGGTATCATTGTTGTCGCAAATGGAATATTATCCACAAATGCGCTTGCAATCGCTGACAGCCAAATAATAATCGCAACCATCACCATAACATTGCCGCCGCTAATCTTGCCAATAAACGCTGCCATAATCTCTAAGATTCCTGTCTGTTCCAATCCGCCAATCACAACAAACAATCCAATAAAGAACAGCAAGGTCTTATAGTCAACCTTCTTTAATAACAGAATAGCATATTTCCACGACGTTGCCAATGTAGCAATTGCAACAATTGTGCCAATTGCAGATACGGTAAGCCCTGTCTGTGCATGTGTCACCAGCAAAACAATCGCCACCGCAAAAATAATACTGCTGATGACAAAACCCTTTTTGTCTGTAATTGTTGATTCTGGACTTGGCAAACTGCCATAATCAATTGGCTGAGAAACATTTGGCTTTAATTCTTTTTTAAAGATTAAGTAAAAATACAACAACACTGCAACCAGCGAAACTGCCACAATTACCCCTGTATTGGTCACAAAATCTGTAAAGGAATACCCTAGTGAAGTTCCAATAATAATATTGGGCGGGTCTCCACACATTGTCGCAGAACCACCAAGATTTGCACAAAAAATCTCAGATAAAATCATTGGAACTGGATTAAATTTTAAAAGTTGTGACAGTTCAATTGTCACTGCTGCCAAAAACAAAATCACAGTAATGCTGTCAATAAACATTGCAAGGATTGTGGATAGTACCATAAACGTAATAAATAGTGGTATTACCTGATATTTTACAAGCTTGGCAATTCGCATACACAGCCATCGAAAGAACCCAACGCGCGCCATGCCTTCAACCATCACCATCATACCAAAAATAAATAGAATTGTCTCCCAGTTAATCCCTGCGCTACTGCTTCCTGACTCTCCAGACAAATACCAGAACTCCGCTGTAAAAATACTTTTTAGATTCATTGTCTCAATCACTGCTGCCATACTGTGCATACCCACACCAAAAACAAAAATAATTGTGAGCACTGCGCATATAAGCGATACAATGTGCCGTTCCACAATTTCTGTCACAATAAAAACAAACATTGCAATAAAGATAATTACTGCAAACACTTGTGCTAACATAGATATACCCTTCTTTCTAAAAACAAATCCAAATGTCCTTATGCTTTACTTTATGTATTAGAATCAATTTTGGCAATCATTCGTTTTTTTCCATCTGATTGATGCATATATTCTGTAACCAATGCATCTAATGTCCGATAAAAGGTTTGTATTATCTCGGAAAGCTGATAAAATTTCCCTTGCAAAAGAAAAAGATACCCTATATGCAATAAACATAGAAACAAATTCCAGCCCGAGGACTGCAAATCGCTTCCAGCGCATTCGCTCAGCATCTTTGTTGTACAAATATATGGATTAAAATGGCGCGAATCATTTTTAATAAATGCTCTGCCAAAAATAAAATTCATGGAATTTGATTGAAAAAAAGGATCCGATTTTTCTATTGAATTGTACACAAAAAAAGAGTCCGTCATAACCACATTAAGGTATATTTCGGACAAGAGCAGCATTATCACAATCGCCATGCAGGCTGTCTTTTTTCTTGTGTGCACAATAATCCCTCTTCCTCGAAAAATCTATTTATTGGAAGGTCTATTTTTTACAGACCGCCGTAATTATAGCACACTTTTTACGGCAGGGGAAGAGGGTATTTCTTTATTCTCCTAAGATCCTTTCTCTTGCATTTTTCCTTTCTGCTGTTTTCTGGCTTATCTTATCAAGTACACCGTTAAAGTACTCTTCCATCCACGCAAAGGAATTATGAATGCCAGCGACTTCCCACGGATCGCAGGGTGCAATCTGAACATTATATCCATTTACCGAAGCTCCGTTTGCCTCAGCAAATTCCTCAAAGCTTGCAAGCATATACAACACAACATCTTGCACACCTTCCTTGGTGTCAAACCCAGTAAATTCTGCCTGAATATGCTCTGTCTGGCAAACACCTTCGCACACATAAATTTTTAGCTCGCCCCAAGATTTGTGTCCGTGCTGTTTTTCATCAATTGTATATATGTACGAAAACAGATGTAATTCTCTTCCATCTTCTGTCAGATAATCATAAAAAGTTAAATCAGAAATCCTGTCAGCATAATTTTTCTGGACATAAGATTCTATCTTCTGTCTGCTATTTTCCCAATCTGCCAGCGTCTTCTCTCCTGCCTGTTCCTTATCCCGAATCAAACAGATAACATTTGCCACTTCCTTGCCAAACAACGCACAGTTTGCAAAGGCTTTCCCAGTCTCCAAAATGCCAAATCTTGCCAAATCTTGTGTTCCAAACTGATATTCTGGTGTCTTCATTCCATTTACACCCATGCGCTTTTTCACATAGACATTTTGCTTGACTTGAAGTTGCATATTCGGATAGATCAAATTGGGATTTGAAATCAAACTTGCGTTCTGTGCTACAAGCTGTGTATAATTTTTTCCATTTCCTAATAAAGTTTCTGAAATGCGCCAAAGCGTATCACCTTCACAAACTTTATATGTGCCAATTTCCCCTGTAAGCACACTGTATTCATCGCGTTCATCTGATGTTACATCATACTGTACCAGCTTCTCTTCCGATGCATATGCTGTTATAAAAGTGCCCTCTACCAGCCCAAAAAGTGTGCATCCAATGGTTATTCCTGCTATCGCTCGATAAATTCCCATATACTCGCATCCTTTCCCAGCCACAAATTCTCCTTTAAATCCTCGCATTCCAAGATTTCTCCTGTTTGCTCTGACTGTTCATACCAATTCCAAAATTCTGAATCTGTCCGATATGGCTCTAACTCGGCACTTGAAATATGTGCACAGAAACTATTTTCCAGTGGCAATTTACTGGCAATCTTACTAGGTTTTGGGTCATAGGACAACCCAATTACAAAATCCTTGTTCTTATCCAGATAGAAAAAGGGGATAAATAGATATTGCATATTTGCCTCCTCATCCTGATTTAAAAACCACTGCAAAAACGTTTCCCGCGTGTCCGCATCATTTATAATTAAATCACCATAATCTCCACTCTTTTCTACCTGTGTGCACCAAAACCCTATAAAATCATCATTTAATGTAAAAATATCTGAAAGCGCATACTGTTCCCCAGTCATTAAATTGACATTTGCGCAACGCTGTGTTCTATGTACATACTGTAAAGGCGAAATTGGCGCATAAAGCTCCTGAAAATGCACACTCATTAGATATTGACTATGATATGGAACCTCACAGCGCACATCACTGCAAAACATCTGATAATCCTTCTGCAACTCTTTTACTTCATCATCCGGAAAAAGATGCCAAAAATTAACCTTTTCCATTGCCATATCATAAAAAAGTTTATTGAGTGTCTCCTCATATTCCTTGTTGATTCCAGATACACTTGGATATTCCACGGTCAGCACATCCCAATAATCATATTGTTCTGAATACTCCACATAATATTGTTCCTTCTGTACTGTATAATCTTTGTATCCCTTTGGCGCAGAAAAATGCAACATACCATAAACACCTGCACCCAACGCCACCATAGCCAGCACTACACCAATCCCAAAACCGATTGGAATTTTTTTCTTTTGTTCCACTTCCATATGTATCCCCCAATTCTATAGAATGATTTCTTTTATCATTTATTATAAAAAAAAGGGGCATCAAACTTGTATCGAAATTGCATCATTGTTGCATCATTGTCTCGCTTTCCGTGGTCTGCCTCCAAATATTTTTAATAGAAGAATAGCTTGCCCAGATAGAAAGCGCATATCCAAAAGCCAAGTCTTTTGCAACTGCACCAATCATTTCTGGCTCCTTTAAAAGTTCTGGAACCAGATGAAAGGAATCCGCCATAGAAAGAGAATACAGTTCTCCAAGTTCAGAGTGAACCGTAATTCCCAGAGACACAAATTCTGCTGTCAAAATTGCCAGAAAAGAGAGAATAATGCAAAGAATAATTCCCCCTTTTGACAGATGTCCCCCAAGCAATCCATAGCCCTTCATACCACAAAACACAATGGCATATCCAGCAATTCCAGCAATAAACCCAATACGTCCAAGAATAACCCATAACGCGGAGCCAAGCAATACACCCAAAATCGCTCCAACCGTTCCCAACAATACATTCTCTCTCACTGATTGTCCTCCTACTGTCAAGTTATCCGTTTGTTCCTTCATCACTTTCCCTCCTCAAATTTGTTTTATCAACATCTACCTCTTTCGCGTCTATACTCGTGAATCGAGTAAGGTAAAGTCTTTTTCCCTACTCGCCGCGCGACTCGTGCGCCACGTTAGTGGCTTATTTCCTCTGCACGAGTCTGCGCATAAAAGAGAACCGCTTGTCCATATTACAGCCAAGGGTTCTCTTCCATTTCTTAATTAGTCGCCAAAACTAATTCCAAGCATCTTTGCTTCTTTGATGATTGTTGAATCAGGATCTACCATCTTAAGTTTACCTGCCACGTCCTGAAGTGGTACTTTTACCACCTCTCTGTTCTGATAACCAACCATATAACCGTATTCGCCCTTGAGAATCAGCTTCGATGCCTCTGCGCCAAGTCTGCTTGCAAACACTCTATCATAAGGATCTGGACTTCCACCTCTCTGTGTATGCCCGGGAACTGTTACACGTACTTCCATGCCGCTCTTTTCCTTAATTTTATCTGCAATCTCATAAGATACACTTGGATACTTGTACTCTGCCATATACTTCTTGAATTCCTTCTTGGAAAGTGCCGCTATCTCCTTGGAAATCGCACCCTCTGCTACCGCAAGAATCGTAAACTTACTACCTCTCTCTGAACGTTTCTGTATCGCTTTAATAATCTTATTGATATCATATGGTATCTCTGGTATCAAAATAATATCAGCGCCGCCTGCAATGCCCGCATTCAATGTGAGATAACCCACTTTATGCCCCATCACTTCCACAATGAACACACGTCCGTGGGAAGCAGCAGTTGTGTGTATCTGGTCAATGCATTGTGTTGCGATATCAACTGCACTCTGAAACCCAAATGTCATATCCGTTCCCCAGAGATCATTGTCAATGGTCTTTGGCAACGTCACAACATTTAATCCTTCCTCGCGCAAAAGGTTTGCAGTCTTATGTGTGCCATTTCCGCCAAGAATTACTAGGCAATCCAAGCTAAGTTTATAATAATTGTGTTTCATTGCCTCCACTTTGTCCAAACCATTTTCATCTGGGTCGCGCATATTCTTAAACGGCATACGTGAACTTCCAAGAATTGTGCCGCCCTTTGTTAAGATTCCTGAAAAATCTGATGGTGAAAGCATCTTGTACTTTCCATAAATCAGTCCTTTGTAACCATCAAGGAAGCCAAAAAGCTCCACTTCCTTCCCCGCATTAAATAACCCCTTTGCCACGCCACGCATCGCCGCATTCAATGCCTGACAGTCACCGCCGCTTGTTAACATTCCGATTCTTATCATGGAAACCTCCTTCTTCGCATTTCGTACTTGCGCACTATGTTTTTCGTTATTCTATTATAATCCTTTTTTTACATACGAACAACTTACTAAATAAAAATAATATGAATTTTGTTAAAATGCACAAAAATTTTCATAGAATCTATCGGCAGCGCCAAAAATACAATTGCACAAAACCGGACATATTTGACCAATAATTTACTTTTTAAAATGGAAAGAACTTCTAAAAAAGATTATATAAAGTTGCTAAATGTGGCAAAACATAGAGCTTTCATGCGATCGAGTAAATACATAAATCAGATGTCATTGTGGTAAAGCTTTTCGGTTTCACGCAAGGAGTTGATGCCCTGTTCCATAAATGCAAACAGTATCGCCTTCAGTAACTTCCATGCATCACATCTGGGACGACCCGTTGTGCAGTCCTTGTCATCTGCAAAATATTTGGATAAGTCAATGTGATCCACGACTTCACAGAAAGTGTACATTAGGGCAGAAATGTTAATAATTCTTTTTAAATCCAGTGGTAATTTGAGCTGTTTGAGTGTAGAATAAATCAAAGTGTTTTTCATTATTAGCATAATTAATTATACCAAAAAATCGCTGAAGTCTCACGACCTCAGCGATTTTTCTTTATGGACTCTTTTAACAGGCCCTTAAAAATTTACTGAACCACTACCTTCACCTTAGCGGACTTACCATTTAATGCCTTAATTGTAACTGTTGCTGTACCGCGGTTCAGTGGTGTAATTTTACCAGTATCATCAACCTTAATAATTAGGGCTGACTTCTTATCTAATGAGTAAGTAACAGGATCTGTTATATATGATTTTGTGTCGCCTAAATCTTTGCCTAACAAACCATCTTCTCTACCTTGATATTTCTGTGCTGTAACTTTACCATTTGTACCAACCTCATTAACTTGTGTATCAAATTTTACAGAAAGTTGCGCACTGTTAATCTTACCTTCATCAAAAAGCTTCATAGTAACCTGTTTCTTATCCATATCTTTGACAAGTGTAGCTTCGCCTTCACCAGATCCTACCTTAGCATAAGGTGTTACAGTTTTGGTCTGTTCAGTTATATAGATATAGCCATATGCCACTACACCAAATTCTGAATAAGCACCTACTTTAATAACGCTACCTGTTGTAAAATCACTAGGAACATTAATTGTAACGGACTTATCTTTGAAAGCTTTAATAAGACTATTAGTATCTACTTTGCTTCCACCAGATGCACTAGCCTTATATTCCTTATCTGGATTGCTGTTATTATATGCTAATACCTTCCATTCAACTTTACCATATTCTGATTTCTTAGGTGCTTCTGCTATTGTAAAGGTAACTGTTTGTGCTTTTTTTGGATTAGGATTCTTTACAACAACTGGCTTTGCAAAAGCAATTGACTCTGCCTTTTTAACAGGTGTAATATTGATTGTTTTTGTATTCTTTACAGCCTTTGGATTCTTATCCGCTCCTTGGTCTTGCAATGTTATATAAGATGCTTTAAATGTTGCTTTTACATTTTTGTTAAACCTAGCCCAAAGACTTGAAATGTTATTTCCATCAGGAACTTCTACACTGTAAGAGTCAATACCCTTTCCTGTAACTGCCCATGCAATAGTATCCATTTGATTTGCTGATTCAGGGTCTACAGAAGTGGCATCAAAAATATACTGCAGACCAACATCAAACTGTTTTTTATTGTATGTCACTGCATAAGTCTCTTTACCTCTATTATTGAATGCGCTCATATGAAGAGTTTCATTGGTATCAAATCCTGGATGACCATCCTTCTGTGTAGTGGGTCTATACATGTCAATCTGAACCTGCTCTACATCACTCTGCTTCAATGTAATCTCAAATGGCTTCTCAAGTCCCTTTTTCACAGTACTTTTATTTCCATACTTATAACTTGCCACAACATTTACACTGATTGTTGCTGTGTCTTTATGATTATTCTTTTTATCCTTAATCGTTAGATCTACAAGCAGATTTGCTGGAGTAACTGTAGCATTTTCTTTCTTTCCGCTAATCTTTGCATTGGGATCTGTTTTATCTTTACCTTTATCATCTTTAATTTTGTTAATACTCCATGTAAGTTTTGTAGAACCTACAGGAAGCTCATTTCCATTCTTACCTTTAAGAACAGCCTTCAATGCTATTGGTTTACCTGTATATCCAGAAGTATCACCTTGAATCTCTACAGATTCTGGAGTTGCATACACATTAACAGTATATACAGCACTTTTGCCACTTGTAGATTTCACAGTAACTTTAGCGGTTCCTACATCCAGAGCCGTAATTTTTGCTTTTGTACAATCTCCATGAGATAATGTTTCTTCAATAGGTTCTACTTTTATTATTTTAGGTTTATTTGTTGACCAAACCAACTCATCAGTTGAAGTTGCAATAGTAGTTGACTTATCTTTATTGATAATTCCCGGATAGGATAACTCAATACTTGGTTCATCACCCTCATTAAAATCAAGTGTTTTTGTTTTATCCGCAGTATTAAGTTTATTCATCGAGTTAACCACATTTTGATTAACTAATTTGATTTCATTATCTTTAAGGGAGTAATCTTTATAATCCTCACTGATAACATCAATCTTTATTGTTCCGTCCACTAATCCTTTAGTTATCTTAAGCGTTGATCCTGTTATAGTCGCTTTGATTTTTCTACTATCTGATACAGACGAAATAGAATATGTAAGTTTAATATCACTATCACTTGCTCGTTGATGTGTACCATCTGTATATTCTAATATTGTAAATTTTCTAAGATCGTACTGACGTTTTCCCCATGTAAACTTATCAAATGTCTTGAAATTCTCAACATCTGATCCATCCCCTTTACCAAGAGTAGGGTTAAATATAATACCTTTTAAAGTCTTTTTTACGCTGACAGTAGCCTCTGCTACATAATCGCCCGCTGTAGGACGATCGTTTTTCTCATTTAAAGACTTACCATCTGCTTCAATCCAAGCATATACTGTCGCTTCACCGGGAAATATTGATTCTACGCCTACACTTTTTCCACTTGTTGTAGATAATTTAACTGGATTTTCTGCATTCTCTGGAACTTTAACATACCACCGAATACTTTCTTCAATCTTTTTTCTTAGTGCATCTTTCTCATCTTCAGTAGCCCAGCTCATCTCGTTATCATCAGGTTCTTCCGGATCTTCTGGTTTTTGGTCTGGCTTAGGCATTTCAGACTCATCAAGAACAACTGTTGCTTCAAGCGCTTGCACCTCTCCTGTAGTCTCAAATTGCAAGTCAGTTGGATTTACTAACAAGGCATGAATAACAGGATATCCTGGTTCTATTGGCACCCACGGTATGCCTCCTGAATTTGTGTTTGTGTTTGTGTCTGTGTTTGTGTTTGTGTCTGTGTTTGTGTCTGTGTTCGAATTTGTGTTTGAGTTCGAGTTTTTACCATCTGCTCCGTCAACACTGTATGCCTTTTGAAGCACACTTTCTGACGCCGATGCCGTCATTGGTGTTGTGATAACCATGGCACCCACCAATAAGTATGCCATAATCTTCTTAATAACACGATTTTTCATAGCACCTTTTTCCTCCATTATACTATTTAACCTTTCATAACTTCTCAGCGCTTTTATGCATATATAGGAACACAAATACGTTCAAATTGCCTATGAAAACATATCGCTGCTGAACCATTATACTTTATATATCATATACCCAAATGAAAAGTCTCGCAAGCTTTTTTTCTAAATATCTGCAAATTTAGTCAACTTGTACATCTTTACATTGATATTCGCTATACAAAAATCAGTTTTCCTCAATATATTCCATATGTTGAAGCGGATGCAAACGTTTATCATACCATCGCCACCGCTCCGCTAATTTCTGATTTTTGTTAACTACTAGCGCATAACTTCCCTTTGTGTCTACGACCTCACATTTGTCCTTAATTATATCGTCATTAAGGAGTTTTTTATTTAGTATGAATAAGGCATCTTCATCAAAATCTACCTTTCCAAATTTTGTTAGATGTAATTTCTCAGGGCCTATCATATACTGTAAAATCTCACCTTGCTTATAACTCAGCCAGTCATTAATAAAATAAATATTCTCTCCACCCGAAAGCCTTTTGGTCCACTCGGCAATCTGTGGTGCAGCACCAGACTGCTTTTGATTTCTAACCACCACATAATGATCAACAATTTCTGTATAGATATGATTCCATACACCTACAGGAAGCATAAGTGCAATCACTAGCCGTAATGTTACCAGCCGGCTTGCCTTGTTTCCTGATGATCCTATTCGTGATATTAGCACAAATCCCGCTGCAAATGGCACTACATATCTTGCCACCTCCTTTATCTTACCCGTAGGCGATTCATAATTCCAAAATATTCTACCAAATACCACAGCATGAATCAATTCATACTCGGTGCGCTGCAACTGATCATATGCATACTGACAGTATGCTCCCGCCGCCAAGTAAGCTCCAAGATAGACGAACCAGAACCAAATCCAATGTCTGTCTGCCATCATTCGATCGACACTGTAAACTAATACAAATCCGATAAGATACTCTATATATCTACCGTTAATTAAGTCATCTACTTTATAGAACCCTTCTTTATAAAGAGCATTTATCATAAAAGCACTTGCAAACGACAAGAACATTCCTAATAGAAATATATGTGCCTCAAAATCAGTACAAATCCTTGTGCTGATATCATGCTCTTTTCCTCTTATTGCTTTAACAATTCTTCTGCAGCCATCCACAACCAAAAAAATTGCATTCAAAAACAAATCCCTCAGTCCCCAGCAAATGACAAGTCCTGTAGCCGCAGCAAGATAATACCATTTTCCTACGACGCTTGTTCCAAGGCGAATCAGCCCATATTTCGTAAACACCTTCTTTAACATGCCGATCTGCCCTGACAGTTCGTTAATCGCAAGAATTGATTCTCTCCCGCCTCCAGGTGTCTCCACTAGATTCACCCCCATCGACACTGCCCCACAAGCTATAACCACAGCTGATACTAACAGCGCCAATCCCAACTTGACTTTCCCCTTATCAAGAATATATAGCCAGAAGAGGACCGCAACAATCACAGCGAAAATTGCAAACATTGATTTTGTTAGAATTATGGAAAGAATTCCTCCCATATCATCTAGTGTTTTTCCCAGATAATTTACATTCCGAACATAAGACTTTACTATACTATGAAGCATATACAAAATATATACACTCCCTAGAAATGCTGTTGTCTGCCGCAAACCATTTCTTTTTAATAATCTTAAGACAATTATTATCAATATCGCGGTGAGAACAAGTCCTAACGTTCTTTGATGCACTGTATACATATAGATTACTATAGCTGACAGTCCAATATGATTTGCCATGCTCGGTTTATCTATAACCCGCATCATTGTATAGGCAAAAATCCAAAAAAGAAACGATAATGTACACTCTGTCAATGTAATATGTGTGTAGAGCATACTAGATGGATAAATAGCTGCTACAAAGCAAACCACTGGAATCATAATCCAGTTTAAATGTTTCATATAGCGTTCTGCGATCTTAACAGACAGAAAATAACCCGCAACCCCAAAAATAATATTGAAGACTACAGCTACCTTATACAAATCAGTCCAACCATATCCACAAAATGCAGCCACTTTCTGTATAAGACAAAGTATTAGACTGTATCCATAAGAATAATAATTAATCCTTCCTGTCAAATCAGTCCAATCTTTCCCCATAAACAGCATACTGTTAGACCAATATCCAAACTCGTCGTCAAGAATAATGGGCATTGTCAACTCTCCAAGTCTATACACTCCCATCCAAACAAGCACGGCTGCAAATATATACTTTAATATTTTTTCTTTTCTAAATAATCCAAATAATGTCTCCCTGATTTTTTGCTTACTTACTATCATTGCTACTTGTCATCTTTCTTTTTCTCGCCCTCTGGGTCTAGCAATCCCAGCTCAAGCTTTTTTACACGGAATTGTATATCCTCAAGCAGTTTGCGGTTGGCTGATATAATGTCTGCCTGCATACCTGTCACAAGCGTCTGGAATCCAATGATAATCATCATAGCAGCAAGGATCAAAGATTGTGTATGTCCCGAACCGTTTCCTGTAAAGAAAAAATACAGAAATCGAATCCCTATCACTGTGCCAAACAGTATAAATAAACTGCTGATTAGCGTAAAGATTTTCATCGGCTTGTACATTAGGACCGCACGCAATATCGTCAGTACAGATTTCTTGATATAACTCCCCGTGGAATTCATTAACCTGGATTTGCGCAGCTCAGGATTTGTGTGTACTGGAACTGAGGTAATTGCCATTTTATTCCTGCCTGCCTGCACAATTGTCTCTAATGTGTAAGTATACTCATTATGTACGTTCACCCGCATCGCAGCTTTTCTGCTATAGGCTCTAAAACCGCTTGGTGCATCTGGTATGCTTGTCTTCGATGCCGCGCGCACTACCCAACTTCCAAAACGCTGCAGCCGTTTTTTGAGCCAAGAAAATTCTTCAATCTCATCAATTGGTCGCTCTCCAATAACAATGTCTGCCTTTCTTTTTAGAATTGGCTGTATTAATTTCTCAATGTCTGCACCACAGTACTGGTTATCTGCATCTGTATTTACGATAATATCCGCACCGTGCCGCAGAGCAAGATCAATACCGGCAAGAAATCCCCTTGCCAATCCCAAATTTCTTTTGAAATGCACAACATAGTGCACCCCCCAGTCTAGGGCAATACGTTCCGTATCATCATCACTCCCGTCATTTATAATCAGGTACTCTATCTCATCAATGCCGTCAATATGGCGTGGTAGGTCATTTAACGCTATCTCTAGTGTCTCTGCCTCATTGTAACAGGGGATTTGTATGATCAGTTTCATCCTTCTCCTCCCAGTGTCTTTCGTCCACCTGCATTTCTGTGCTGCTTGCAAAACAGTATCTGTGTGCTCAGGTTACTGTCGCAGCTCTCATTATATCAAACTTTTTTATTTTGTACATGCTATTTCTTTAATATACATAAATTACCACGATTATGCAACCCTTTCTTTTGCAAAACTTAGACATTACATAACAGTTCAGCCTAGAACTTTACATTTACTGCAAAATTTTAGGCTGAACTGGTATGATATTACATTTTCTTTGTCAATTCAGAAATCTGCTTATCTCGACAAATTCTGAACGTAACTGCTTAAACGCCTCAGTTCTTAATATTCGCACGGCTTAGTGCCGAATTTACTCCATAATGTTCCTGCTGGAAATAATCCGGCCCTTTAATTGCTTTCTGCTGTGCGCTGATATGAAACAGGAAGTTTTGAACACGCAAATATTGTAGAAAACACTGTTTCCAAAAGAACTTTCTCTCTCTTGATATTTCTTTGGCAAATGATATATTTGATAAAGGATATCATACGAAAATACGTTTTCTTCCTCCTGATCCTTTTCCCTCATTAGAGTCAATTTAGTGCTTTTCTATCCCCCAGCCCTTATCCGAAACATCAACAATAATCTACGCCAGTTATTTTCCTACAACTTCTTAATTAATACAAAACTTAAAGTTTGTTAGCGCAAACGTTATTATTCACGCCCACCAGTTTTTAGCAAAATTTTAAGTCGTGCTGACATAAACAGTTCTGCACGCAAAATACTAGAAAACAAACATTTGGGCACATACTTTTTACTACTTTTGCAGAGTCATAAAAAATAATAATACAAATAACAACATTTTTTCTGGTCAATTCTGTCCCTTGAAAACAACATTAAATTTGGTTATATTTAATTATAGTAATAGTCTAGGCTACTGACTACGCATTTTATACGTAGTCTTATCTTGTATGTAAAAAATGGAGGTTTTTCAAATGAAACGTTTTAATTTTGGAAAGTTGTTGTTAACACTGGCTTTTGTGATTTTAATTCAAAATGGTACTGTCATAGTGTATAATGCGGCGGGGACAGAAGATTATACGGACAAAGGAAACATTTCAACCTTAAGTGATAAGCCTTATTTAGAAGACGACTATTCATAAAAGATACTGTCAAATGTCTTCTAAAGTAATATGAAATATATCAAGCTATTACTTTCCTGCATTGATTCAGTAACTTTTTTCTACAAAACGAGACAAATCCGGGCTGACATACATAAATCACTTTTTAATTATTTTGGACTTATAGAATGATTCATCAATTCCCTGCTTACAAAAATGGCTGAGTAAAATGCATTGTTGTAATTTCTCAGTCATTTTTTCCTTCTTATATAACTGATTTCCGTTTTGTTCACTCTGATTCTCATCCCACAAAATATTATACAAACTATCAGCAATAGTCCATGCTCTTTTACACATTAATGACTCTTTAAGTAACCTTTTGCCTAAATCTATAGAAGTATGATACTCTCCCATATTTCCCAACTCGTTCATTACACCTACCATCACAAATTCATATATAACAATACAATCAGACAATGCATTTCTTTTTGCAAACCAATCAAAAAACTGTAACAAAAAATCAATACTTTTCCGCTTTTCTGTCTCATTAGCTACCTGTATTCTTTTCCGAATACAAAACATCTCCATCTGCGTTAGATACACCTCCTCCAAATCATACAAATTTTTAACCTTTAATGTACACCGAAGTGCCTCTTTCTCCCTTGATGCAAATTCCTCTTTTGTAATCTTCCCCTCAACCCAATCCAAGGAAGCTTCCGTTTCCAGAAAATATTGTTTATTTTCTGGTATGTCCATAGAGACGCGCTCCCGCATTTGTTCTAATAGCGCTCTTGCCTTGTCTTGCTCACGATTGTTGCGGCTCGCTGCAATTTCCTCTCTTAGTTTCAGCACTTCCCTGTCATTTGCAACGAGCCGTGCACGCTGAAACTCCTTGGAAATTCCCAGCTTTCTAAGGAGTTTTCCCAAAACCTCCTGCTGCATGTTGGCTTCCTTTTTTTCTGTTCTGCGCAGCGTTCTGACAGAACAAATTCCATCACACAGTTTCTTCTGTGTCAGTCCATACATATTTCTGCGTATGCGTAGAACATCTCCCACATAGAACATCCATCTCTGCCGGTACAGATAAGTAGAATCCTGCATATATGTCGGCACATGATACTCTGTACAGAGATTTTTTAACAATTCTATAAAATTTTTACACTCTTGCATGCCTGATTCCAATGTATCGTCTTTATTCTCAGACAGTATGCTTATTCCTTCTAACAGTTTCAGTTTGGTTTCCAAAAGCTCCAACAAATAATATAATCGTCCAGTGTCACGCAACATCTCCACTGCGCGGTCACAAATTTGTAGATATCCAATCAATGCAGGCTCTGTTATGTGTGTATTGAAGCCAGTATAAACTTCACGCAGATAATAATACACAATCTTTGGATACACTTTAACTTTGCACAGCGCATCATAGGCAGCTTGCTCTACAAAAAGCATCAGCGCCTTGCACTTCTTTTCAAAATCCGTATCTTTGTGAGAATACTCATATTCCAAAATCACATTGATTTCTTGAATAGAAAGTACTCGCTTTTCATAAGATATGTGTGTTATATCAGGAATCGTACATTTAGCTGCCGTTTCATAACATGCTCCAATCACACTAGAGTCTGCCCTCTGTTGCTTTAATACCTCTGCCTTCATCATCAGACAAAACTGTTGTTGGACTCCATCTTTTGTCAGTTCTTGGGACTCATAATCCCAAATAAGTTTCTGTGCTTTTTCAGTCTCCTGAGATTCTATTGCACACAAAATACAGCGCTGCTGTTCCCATACCGCATGGTCTTCAATATTGAGCATATTTTCATACAAATCACTGGCAATCCCAAGTCTTCCCAGCAGACAATCCCGCATATTTTTTGAGATAGGGCGCTGTCCTTTCTCAATCCTTGCAAGGTTGCTGACTGTCATCAAACCTTTTGACAGTTGTTCCAATAATACATTTTCCTCTTTTCTAACAGGCTTTAAAAAACGGGGAAAATCCTGCCCCGCTTCCAAACGTTTTCTTATCATTTAGCTTTTATAACCTCTTCTGTGCAGTTTGTTGACACTGCATATTTTATCTCTTGTGTTGTGTTTTTATAGTGCTTTTATTTTACTTTTCTCTATCTATCTTCTCTATCAGATTACCATCTTTTATTAGTGCAAACAAGAGACATAACTGTCCAAAACATGTTTTGCCTCAAACAGTACGATAGAAAAAGAATGAAAATATACCAAAAAGACCATAAAAGACCCGGTGTATGAATTCATATTTTGTAGAATAGAACTGTTAAAAACCACAAATAACATATTAATAAAGTGTATCGAGGTGGATACGAATGAAAGCACAAGAAGCAGTTGTATTGCGCATTAAAAGTCTATGCAAAGAAAGAAATCTAAAGATATCGCAGTTGGCCTATTCTGCGGGCATGCCGGAATCGACTCTAAAAAACGTTATGAATGGTCACAGCAAAAACACCGGAATTGTGACTATCAAAATAATATGTGATGGGCTTGATATTTCGTTGGATGATTTCTTTCAATGCAGCCTGTTTCATAAGCTGGAACAGGAAATTAGCTGAAAATTTTTTCGGTTTGCAGGGAGCTAAGGAACCGCCCATGCAATGATCTGAGCCACATCCTTAGGTGTCACATACATGAGTGAACTGTCAAGCGGAGTCTTATGATGCTCCCAGCAGCCGGAAGTTTTCTCTCCTCGAAAGTACCGCCCCTTGCTTATGACAGTATCGTTTTCGTTGCCAATTGGACATGCAAGAATAATTTTTTTATCCTCAGAAACAATATTTAAATAAAATCTATCACAATCGTCATCATTCGGCGAAACCCACCATACAAAGTTTTGCCCTCCATACTGAATCTGCCGCCGCTTTTTCGCAAATACTCCCATTACAACCTCCTTTTATGTCATTATTTTTTAGTGTATCACGCTTCTTAGAAAACGTAAAGAAATACGATAATAATTAGAGTTATTATTACTTTTGCGTTCACAAATCGTTCATAATTCTTTGAAAAATAATTCAATAAATAAACATGATTTAGACATGAAAGCACTTTATACTATAAACATAAGGTGATACGAAACAGCACCTTAAAAGCAACGAGTGATAACTTTACTTATAATAACTTTTTCATAATATATGCCAAGTAGTCGTAAGATTACTTGGCATCCTCCCTTTTATGAGGAAATATTCTTTTAAAATCCTTTTTGTTTTCAATTTTTTTATAAGTCTATATGGAAATTACTTGCATTTTTTTACATATTCCTGTATAAATATTAATAAAGAGAATAGCCCTGACAGGATATTCTCTCTTTTTATGTACAGACCCGTACAGAGCAAATACACCGCTAACACGGCACCCTCAGAAAGATTGTCAACAAAGCTGACAGGTATGTGCAAAACAAACTCGAACGGTTATCCATCTTAAAGGGAGGTTTTTTATGCTTGATATGATTGCAAAAATTAACAGTGCCATCAATGGCGTCGTGTGGGGAATTCCAATGCTTATACTGATTATTGGTACTGGAATCTGCATGACTGTCCGCACTAAATTTTTTCAAATTACGCATGCCCGTCATGTGTGTGAGAAAACAATTGGCGGTGTGTTTCAGAAAGGAAGTGGTGTCACTCACTCCAAAGAAAAGGCGTCCATCTCACAATTTCAGGCGTTGTGTACAGCACTCGCCGCAACGATTGGGGTTGGCAACATTGCAGGAGTTGCAGCGGCAATTGCAGCAGGTGGTCCCGGCGCTATCTTCTGGATGTGGTTGTCTGCCTTCTTTGGTATGATGACCAATTATTCGGAAAATGTGCTTGGTATCTATTATCGACGAAAAAACAGCCATGACGAATGGTGTGGCGGTGCAATGTACTATCTAAGGGACGGACTTGGCTCCAAAAATGGGTGTAATGGCATTGGAAAGATGCTTGCAGTGCTATTTTCTATTTTCTGTATTCTCGCCTCATTTGGTATTGGCAATATGAGCCAAGTAAATACAATTTCCGGCAATATCACTTCTGTATTTTATATAAAAACGCTTGACCGTGAGATTGCGTTTGGCACTACCAAAATTAATTTGTATGCTTTGATTATCGGATTATTGCTCATGGTACTCGCAGGACTTGTGATTGTGGGTGGCATTAAGAGAATCGCACAGTTTACCGAAAAGTTTGTGCCATTTATGGCGTGCGCATACATACTTGGTTCGCTGATTGTATTTATTGCAAATATTGAAAAAGCTGGCGAAGTGTTTGGTGCTATTTTTAGCTTTGCTTTTGGATTTCGAGCAGTTGGTGGTGCAGCAGTCGGTTTAGCAGTCAGAAACGCTATGACATGGGGATTGAAACGCGGCGTATTTTCCAATGAAGCGGGTCTTGGCTCCTCTGTGATGGTACACTCCGCATCCAATGTAATTGAACCTGTAAGGCAGGGCATGTGGGGAATTTTTGAAGTATTTGCTGATACAATTGTTGTCTGTACTCTCACCGCTTTCTCAATCCTTTCTACAGGGCTAATTGACTTGCATACAGGCGAGATGCTTTCTACAAACGAACAGACAGCACTTGTGAGCGAAGCTTTTGGCACAGTATTTAATATTGGAGGCATCAATATTGGAGGCGCCTTTATCGCGGTCGCAATCTTACTCTTTGCATTTTCGACTGTACTTGGTTGGAGTTATTATGGCACAAAAGCTTGGGAATTTTTATTTGGAACAAAAGCAACGATTATCTATAAAATTGTGTTTGTGATATTTATTGTGTTTGGAGCTACTATGAATCTCAATCTGGCATGGGATATTTCTGATACTTTTAATGGGTTGATGGCAATCCCAAACTTGATTGGTGTGTTGACACTTTCTGGAACTGTAATTAAAATTACCAAAAATTATGTTGCGCGTATTTTTCATGGTTCTACAGAAAAGCCAATGTTCTCTGCATTTGAAGATATTCAAATGGAACAGGAAAATAAGTGGAAAGCTACTCACAGCCGGCTTTAATAGCCGGCTGCGAATGTTCCTTCGTGCCGCCCGGAAGAATACTGTTCTCCCAGTACACTGTGTATTCCCTTTTTATCGTAGGAATACAGAAGAAAACCAGAACAACGATTTGCATCCAGCTTGTCAAAGTCTGTCTCATCCTTTTTCTTGTGATATCTGCTGAGCTGATATTGTGCACTGGGATCCTTTGCGAGTGCTTCCTCAAACTTTTTGATATTGATGCGATCTGCCGCACGTCGCTCCAAGTCAGATTTTGCATTTGCCAACTGATTTTGATCAGCTGCTGACTGGTACTCTTTCATCTGTCTGGCAAACTGTTCTTGATCATTCTTTCTCGAATCCCCATCACTCTGAGTATACGTATCCTGCCTACGGAAATCATACACTGTATCCTCCTTCACCATATAGGTGCCTAGTGCCTCCTCTATGGTAAATGCGTTTGTGGTGCGCTCTTTCGTATTTTGCGGATACCTATCCCGCGCAGTGATGCCTCCTATACGTGACACTCTCTGCAGCGTAAGTTCTCGTCTTCTATTCATATGCTGCCACCTCCCTGTGACTTTTGTTGGCAAAATCCCTTTTACCTACATTATATATATCGGTTGAATCCTGTCAGCCTTTATCTTTTTTCTAATTTTAGAATCTGTAAAAACCAATTATTTACAATTGTTTATTCCTGTTCTCGAACATATCTCCATTTTATTCCCGTTTGAAAATGGATTAAAAAACAATCCTCTGCATGTTCCATATTTTAAAAAACTATGGTATACTGATAGAAAACAATATTTTTTCATTCTAGTGACAAAATAAATTTAAGAAAAGAGGTATTCATATGTTTACTGAGCAGAAATTAGAACATCACTATGCATCCATTCCCTCTGACGCACTCCACATTATCCGTGATGAGTACAAATGGGCGCTTGAAGAATGTGGCGTGCACAATGAAGAGCAATTAAAATACATAGAAAAAACGCTCAGTCTGAGAGGCGAAAGCCTTGCTGTGCGCTTAAACCGTAAAATTCTCTTTCTATGTAAATGCGGGCAGAGCCGCATTGTAACAACCAATGTCTCTGATGACCAGATTAAAATGTTTATCTTTGAACAATATAAAGTCGTCTGTCCAAAATGCAGAACTGCAAATATGTACACATGGAAATATATGGACTAAAGCATTTTTAATCATGTCCCTTATCCTTCTAAAATGTATCCGCTTCAGGCAGGTAGAACGGCAACGGAAACCAGCCTGTGGGTGCATTTTTTAATTTGTTCTGCTCTCCTTTAAGCTGCTCCACAAAACAGAAACTTGTTGTCAGCAATCTGATAAGTTCGAGCGATGTCAATACAATATCAGCCTTCTGCTCTGTACGAATTACATGAATAGTATCCTCCGTAACCGACAATTGATATTGTTCCACAGCCTTTGTCTGCTCATTGCAAACGCCAATCACATATGTTCCTGCTGTAAGTGTGCTATACTGCTTTTTCCATCTCAACAGAAACGTAAAAACTTTCTCGTAATCAATAATCTTTATCATATGTGACATTGAAGCATCACAATAGTCGCACATTTTTTCCAGCCATTCTATCTTGTCTGTCTCATCCATTCCCACACTGATATCAAGCTGATCTATACCAAATTCTAACATTAAATTTTGTATCACTCCTGCAAGGACTTGTGTCTCTTCCAATTCAAACTCCGAGACACTTCTCTGGTTGGCAGACAAAACAACATATCCAATCACACGCTCTTTTTCCAAAACAGCATACGCCACCGAGCCATAGCTCTGCAGGCTCAGCCAAAAATCTTCCTCTGACCGCGCTGTCACAAGCCTGCGCTGATAAAGCTTATAGAGATAAGCAAGCCTAGAACCTTCTAGTCTTATCTCCTCAAACCGATATGCTTGTACTGTTGTCGCAGGCTCCTTATAAATCAGGGCACAACAGTGCCGAATATTATTTGACTCAATATGAAATCTATAGCGGATACCTGCATGTTCAAAACCATAGTTTTGGTATCTGTGCCTATCGCCATCCAAAATCATAAGTGCATAGCCTTGTCGAACTGCATCCTCCTCGATCCGTTTCATAAGTTCTATCATATATCCTTTTCCACGCGAATTTGGATGTACACACACAGTTCCCACATAGCAGGCTTTCATGGCGTATTCTTCCTTATCCTTTATCCGCATTGTCAGCGGATAGCTGTCAATCAGTGCTCTTATGCTCTTTTCTTCCCGAATAATATGATGCGTAGGAATTTGACAGCGCTCTTTAGAATAGGCTTTTGGCAAAAGAAAAGCAAAATCCGTACTGCTATACTCCACGCTAAATACCATATTGGCAAAATCAAGAAGCTCCTCTGTTTTCCTGCTTTCATCTTGCGCAAACTGCTCTTTGCTATATTTCCAACTTAAAGAACTTCTATTCATTCTGCATCAACCCTCTTGATTGCTTTTGGTCTGGCAACCACTTTGGGTTTTGCCACTGCCCTTGGTTTTGCCACTGCCTTTGGTTTATCCTCTTCTACCTTTGCCGGCTGAATAGGCACTTCTGTTAGTTCCTCAGCAATTTCCTCTGTTGGTATATCCTCATCTGCAACAAACTCGGCGGATTCTTCTGTTATCGTGTCCTCCTCTGCCAAATCCTCCACAATTACATCTTCCTCCACATCAGATTCTTCCAAGTCCTCCGGTTCTTCTATCACCGGGAAGACTTCTGACAAGTCGACATCTGCATAACATAAAGAACAGGTTCCATTTATGGAAGCTCCGTTATTTACTTGAATTGTCTTTGCCTTTATATCACTGTCCACAATCGCTCTCTTCCCGATTGTGATGCCATTTCTAACATCAATATTACCCTGTATAGCACCATCAACAACCAAATCCTCCGCTATAATATCCCCGAGGATTACGGTGTTCTCACGCACAGCCGCCCCTTTCTCGCACGCAATCTGTCCCACAATAAAAGAATCTTTTGCAAAAAGGTCCTGTGCATTGATATTTCCCGTAACATTTCCTGCAATGTTAACTTGATTGTCCGAACGGATGTCGCCATTGACTACCCCATACATATCAAGTTTTCCACTAATAACAATATTTCCATTTATAACGGTTCCTTTTGGAATAATCGCCGTCTCTATATTATTTGTTTCTTCAAAATTATCCATTATAATAAACCTCCCTGAAAAAAATCGAATTTTGACACTTTCTATACTATATTAAATCCTATTTATTCCTAAAAATCAATAGAATTTAAAATAATTATAACTGTCCCGATAAAAATATTAAAAATTGTCTATTTCTTAAATGGCACTTTGCAGTATACTAAACAGTAGCGTTTATTATTATAATATGCATAAACAGGCAAATCAATCAAATTTTTTATAAAATGAGGAGGAATACTTATGAACTTAAAAAATGCGACGGTCTATAAAGTCACTCTAACTGGTCTAATTGCAGCGTTATCTTATGTTGTCTTTACCTTTTTGCAAATTAAAATTATGATTCCGGGCACTCCAGACGCCACCAGTATTCATTTAGGAAATGCTGTGTGTGTACTAGGTGCTTTGCTGCTTGGCGGGTCTTTGGGCGGTATTGGCGGCGCAATCGGAATGACAATTGGTGATTTACTCGACCCAATCTATATTCTTTCTGCCCCCAAAACATTTATATTAAAATTATGTATTGGTCTTGTCACAGGGCTTGTAGCACACAAAATTGGGCATCTATCCACCTGCAAAGACTCCAAAACTGCATTGAAATGTTCCCTTTTTGCTGCAATCTGTGGACTTGGATTTAATATGGTATTTGATCCAGTATTTAGTTATTGTTATAAGCTAATCATTCTTGGAAAGCCAATTGCAGAACTTACCCTGCTCCCAAACCTTGCCACTACAACAGTCAATGCAATTGCTTCTGTTATCGTATCCACCGCTGTGTACAATGCCCTTCGTCCTGCTTTAAAAAAAGCTGGGCTGCTTCCAGTCATAGGAACACCTGTAGATACAAACAAATTTCATAAAAAAAGCGCTGCCTGACGACAGCGTTTTTTATGCGCAGCCCCTTGCCAGATGAAATATTCCACTAATATGGCGCACGGGTCGCGCGGCGAGTAGAGAAAAGGAGACTTCCCTACTCGATTATTATTCCAAAGTAAACACTTCAATATTTTGGGAAAGCCCTTTTGACATTGTAATAATTCGGTCAATTTCTCCACTGCATTCAGAGACAATATGTCTCAACTCTTGCATGGAAGCAGAAGTTTCCTGTGTGCTCGCCGCGTTCTGTTGTGCGATTGACGCTAGACTTTGAACCGCATTGAGAATATCGGACTTTAAATCATTAATCTTGCCAATCTCACCTCTAATATTGTCAATAGCCCCGCTTACCTCGCCAATTTCATGATTCAGATTTCCAAATACAGTTCGTGTTCTGCCAAGCTCCTCCCCCTGTTTTTCCATAGCCTCTGTCACATTTTTCATGGTGTCAACAGTCGTGTTGGAATTTGTAATCAACATTGCAATAATGGTTGTAATTCTGCTTGCAGATTCCGCTGACTGCTCCGCAAGTTTGCGAATTTCATCTGCTACAACCGCAAATCCCTTTCCATGCTCTCCTGCACGTGCTGCTTCTATACTGGCATTTAGAGAGAGTAGATTCGTCTGATCCGCAATGTCTGTAATGATATCTGCAGCCGACTGAATGTCCTGTGCTGACTGATTTGTCATATTTGTCTGCTCATAAACCACATCAAATGCATCTTTGGTTTCACTGCTAATGCGAATCAACTCCACGAGTGTATCTTCAACACTTGCATTGTACTCCCGCATTTTATCTGTATTGCCAGCAAGCTGTTGCGCATTCAGCGCAGTTGATTCGACTGCATCTCCCATATATGAAATCTTATTCCCCACATCGGAAGTATCCTGTGCCTGCTGCGTGGAACCTGTCGCCATTTCCTCCACAGCTGTGTCCACACTGCCAATATTACTTGCCATTTTTCCAAAGGATCCAGAAAATCCTTCGGAAATCTCATCCAGCCCTATTGCCGCAGACTTAATTTCCACTACAATTTCTGACAAGCTGCGCACTAACTTGTCAACGCTGTTTGCAATATCCCCAATTTCGTCTCCTCTCCTAAGAAGCTTGCTCTCTACTGATACATTTAACGCTCCGTCTGCAAGCTTGTTTAGCTCTACAGTAACCAATTTAATTGCCCTGACTAAAACGCTAACCGATATGGTAGTTGCAATAATACCCACCACAAAAATCAACATAAGTATCAGAGAACTTTTAATAAAGTTTGCTGTATAAATCTCATTGATATGCCCTTTCTCAAGTCCGACAAAAGTCATACCTATAATCTCTTCTGAATTATGTTGGTACAGCGGGCAATACATTGCATAGTAAGTGTTGTCGCCAATCACCACATTATTGGAATAGTAATCTTGTCCCTGCCTGACCACTAAGTCATAAATCTTTGAGTCTGCTTCCGTTCCTACCATGCGTTTTCCATCCTCATCCATAAGGCTAGTCGCAACGCGAAGATCATCATAAAAAACAGTCACTTGAAGGTCAACCTCATGACTAAAGTTATCAAAAAACTGCGTATTATCGCTAATATTGCGCTTGCCTTTATAAAACTTTCCATTGGTATACATATATGTGCCCTGCGCAATATTTGCAATCGCTGTCTCAAAGGCATACTGTGCCGTCGCCAACTCATGTTGAACCATCTCCTCCGTAATGGAATTGCAAGATGACTTGATGCCCACTACAGCCGCCGCAAACATCAATACCAAGGGAACTGCTGCCACAAGAACAAGCCGCAGTGTAAGTTTTATTCCTTTTCTCCTCATAACATAGCCTACCTTTCTAAACAGTTCCTAGATTTTCTCAACAACTATATTTATATCTATTTTTAATGCTAACACACTTCGTTGTTTTTTACAATAATTTTAAAGATAGATATATAATTTTTGTTATATTTATCTATAATTGAGCAAGTAAGACTCCCCTTACTTTCTTATCGGCTTATTTCCTCTGTACGAATCTATGCAATCGAATAGAAAAGTCTCATCTTTCCTTATTTGCGCGCCGGGCGTCCATCATTATAAAAAAAGTTAAGCCAGTAATCAAAACTGACCTAACTTTTGTATTATTTTTTATAGATAATCTATCATATAAAAAGTGGTGTCGAATAATATCGGTCCCCACTGTCTGGCAAAAGTACTACAATCGTCTTTCCTGAATTTTCTGGACGCTTTGCCAGCGCAACTGCCGCAGAAAGTGCTGCCCCCGAGGAAATCCCAGTGAGAATACCCTCTTTTTTTGTCAGTTCTCTCGATGCCTCAAATGCCTGTTCATTCTCCACAGTTATAATTTCATCATAGATATTGGTATCGAGCACATTTGGAACAAATCCAGCACCAATCCCTTGTATCTTGTGTGCGCCTGCCTGCCCGCCTGATAATACTGGAGAATCTGATGGCTCCACAGCCACTATTTTTATATTCGCATTTTTCTCTTTCAAAAATCTGCCAGTGCCTGTAATTGTGCCACCAGTGCCAACGCTTGCAACAAAAACATCGATAACGCCTTCGGTATCTTCCCATATTTCAGGTCCTGTTGTCTCATAGTGCGCCTGTGCATTTGCGGGGTTATCAAACTGGGCTGGAATAAAGGCTCCCTCAATTTCTTGCGCAAGTTCCTGTGCCTTTTCGATTGCGCCCTTCATACCCTTTGCCCCCTCCGTAAGAACAATTTCCGCACCATAGGCTTTCAGGATATTTCTACGTTCCACGCTCATAGTATCTGGCATTGTAAGAATCGTGCGATACCCCTTCGCCGCTGCAATCGCTGCCAATCCAATGCCAGTATTTCCACTAGTAGGTTCTATAATAACGGAATCCTTTTTTAAAATGCCCTTTTGCTCTGCCTCTTTTATCATATAATAAGCAGCCCTATCCTTTACACTGCCCGCTGGGTTACAATATTCAAGTTTGACAAGAATTTTTGCCTTTAAATCATATATTTGTTCGATATTTGTAACTTCTATCAGAGGCGTTTTTCCTATCAATTCCGTAAATCCTTTATATATTGCCATTGTTTTATTCTATTATAGCAGCCCCTATATCTATAAAACCGCTACAAAAACTCCTTTCTACAACCTTTAAGAACCATTTGCTAATGGTCCCGCTCAATATCACTTTACCTTATTTAAATGCCCATCTAATGTATCAAAAAATCTCGACGCGGTCTATCATAAATTTTCTACTGCCTTAAAGGCTTCCTCCAAATCCTCAATAATATCATCTATATGTTCGATTCCAATGGAAAGACGAATGGTATTTGGTTTTATGCCTTGGTCCGCTTTCTCCTGCGCATTTAACTCCGCGTGTGTTGTCGAGTAGGGATGAATGACGAGGGACTTTGCATCTGCGACATTGGCTAGTAGTGAGAACAGTTCTAGGTTGTCAATAAATGTCTTTGCATTTTCCTCACCACCCTTGATTTCAAACGTAAAAATAGAACCTCCGCCGTTTGGAAAGTATTTCTTGTAAAGTTTCTGTTGCTCTAAATCGGCGGTCACAGAGGGATGATTTACTTTTTCAACCAGAGGGTGTTTTGAAAGATAATCGACTACTTTCAGTGCATTTTCCACATGACGCTCTACGCGCAATGAAAGTGTCTCAAGTCCCTGCAAAAAAATAAATGCATGAAATGGAGAGAGCGTGGCGCCCATATCCCGCAGCAAAATAGCGCGAATCCTTGTGACAAATGCCGCAGGACCAGCCGCCTCCACAAAACTAATGCCATGATAACTTGGGTTTGGCTCTGTAAACTGCGGAAATTTTCCACTCGCTTTCCAGTCAAATTTACCGGAATCAATAATAATACCACCAATGGTCGTGCCATGCCCACCAATAAATTTAGTCGCAGAGTGTACTACAATGTCTGCGCCATACTCAATCGGACGCACAAGATAGGGTGTTGCAAACGTACTGTCTACAATTAACGGAAGATTATGATTATGTGCAATCTTAGACACTGCTTCAATATCCGAAACCTCAGAGTTTGGATTGCCAAGAGTTTCTATATACAACGCTTTTGTATTATCCTGAATTGCCTTCTCAAAATTGCTTACATCAAGTGGGTCTACAAATGTTGTTTCCACGTTGTAATCAGCAAGTGTATGCGCAAGGAGATTATATGTGCCACCATAGATATTCTTTGCCGCAACAATATGCCCGCCGCTCTGTGCAAGGTTTTGAATCGTGTAAGTGACTGCCGCTGCTCCAGACGCGGTTGCAAGTGCTGCCACACCTCCTTCAAGCCTTGCCATGCGCTGTTCAAAAACATCCTCTGTCGGATTTGTCAGCCTGCCGTAAATATTTCCCGCATCCTGCAAGGCAAACCGCGCGGCAGCATGAGCCGAATTTTTAAAGACAAAAGATGATGTCTGATAAATTGGAACTGCCCTTGCATCCGTCACTGGATCTGGGGATTCCTGTCCTACATGAAGCTGCAATGTCTCAAATTTTAAATTTCTGTTCACATAATTTTTCTTGCTCATAATATTCTCCTCCGTACATTTTTCCTTCTGTATCATGAGGATTGCGCTATCCACAACCGCAAAACAGCACTCCCTCACAATACAAGCCCTATTTCAATTCCTATTAATTTAGTATGTTTTAACCTAGGAATATCATACTCTTATATTCCTAGTATGTCAATAGGAATTGTATGTTTTTTTTATTTCTTTTCTTTTATTAACGCTTCAATTTCTGCTGGAGATGGCATTACGCGCAACGCGCCTTTACGGGTGGTAATAAGCGATGCTGCGGCATTTGCAAAAGTAAGCATCTCCTCCAATTTTGACGCGTCAAAATTCTCAATTCCATACTTCAGTACATAATGTAAACAGCAAGCGCCAAATGTATCGCCTGCACCTGTCGTTTCAATTGTATTTTCCTGCAAAAAAGGTTTTACCTCAACGCGCAAATCTTTATAGTATGCTCTGCTTCCCTCTTTTCCCATAGAAAATAAAATAAGCGGAATTTGATATTGCTGGCGAAGTTTCTCAATCCCAGCATCAAAATCCTCCTCTCCAGTAAACCACTGAACTTCATTGTCTGATATTTTTAGGACATCACAGTGCTCTAAACCGTACTTCGCTTGCTCCTTTGCATCATCAAGAGATTTCCAAAGTGGTGGTCTTAAATTTGGGTCAAAAGAAATGACTGCGCCTGCCTCCTTTGCAATCCCAATTGCTTTTCTTGTCGCAGCGCGGACGCCTTCATGGGTCATAGAAAGTGTGCCAAAATGAAATATTTTAGAACCTCGTATCTGTTCGGTCGGAACCTCTGCCTCTGTCAGCATCATATCCGCCCCCGGATTGCGATAGAACGAAAAATCTCTATCCCCGTCAGGATATGTATGGACCAACGCAAGTGTTGTGTGAATCTCCTCATCTTGGTACAGACTATCGGCATTAATCCCTACCTCTGTAATTGCATCTTTCAACTGCTTTCCAAAGAAATCGTTTCCTACCTTTCCAACAAAGGCAGTCTTATGCCCCAGCCGAGAGAGCATCGCTAGAACATTGCATGGCGCGCCACCGGGATTTGCCTCAAATAGTGGATTACCCTGATTGCTCACACCATTTTCTGTAAAATCAATCAATAGTTCTCCCAATGCTATAACATCATAATTCTTCATAATTTTTGCCCCTTTCTAAATAAATAATCATATTCAAAAAAAGACCACTGTCTGAGATAACTCCCGCGAGTGGTCTTTTCGCTGTTCTTATTTTAACTTTGCGGCATTGATGCGTGCAATAGAACGCATCAGGGCCGCCTCTGCTCTCGCAGTATCTGTACCGCTGCCGCGTTCTGCAAGCCGTCCCTCCGCTCTCTGCTTTGCAGCATTGGCACGCGCTTCATCAATCTCACTGGGCCACTCGATAATCTCTGCAAGTATCGTGATCTCCTGTGGAAGTATCTGAACGAATCCGGCATGAAGCGCTGCATTTCTCACAGTATCCCCCTGCGTAATCACAAGAATACCAGGATTCACAATCACTGTAAGCGGCGCATGACCAGCATAGACGCCAATCTCGCCCTCTGTTGTATTGAATTCCACCATATCCGCCTCTTCATTAAAAAATTCACGGTCTGGGGTCACAATTGTAAGCTTGAACTTCTCTGCCATAGCAGCACCTCCTACTTCGCTCTTGCCACTACGTCATCTATGGTTCCGGCATTTAGGAAATGTCCTTCTGGAATATCATCATGTTTTCCTTCCATAATCTCCTTAAATCCCCTAATGGTTTCTGTAATTGGTACATACTTTCCCGGCATACCTGTGAACTGTTCTGCTACATGGAATGGCTGTGACAGGAATCGCTGAATCTTTCTTGCACGGTTCACAGTGATTTTATCCTCTTCAGACAATTCATCCATACCAAGAATTGCAATGATATCCTGCAATTCCTTATATTTCTGAAGCACCTGCTGCACACCGCGCGCTACCTCGTAATGCTCTTGGCCTACAATACGCGGGTCAAGAATCCTCGATGTGGACTCTAATGGATCAACCGCCGGATAAATACCAAGTTCCACAATCGAACGCGAAAGAACCGTCGTCGCATCCAAATGCGCAAAGGTGGTTGCCGGCGCAGGGTCCGTCAAGTCATCCGCAGGCACATATACCGCCTGCACAGAAGTGATGGAACCATTTTTGGTAGAAGTGATACGCTCCTGCAACGCGCCCATCTCTGTCTGTAATGTCGGCTGATAACCTACGGCAGAAGGCACACGTCCAAGCAACGCTGAAACCTCAGACCCAGCCTGCGTAAATCGGAAAATATTGTCGATGAAAAGAAGCACATCCTTTCCACCCTTGTCTCTAAAATACTCCGCCATCGTAAGACCAGTCAAACCAACCCTCATTCTGGCTCCGGGCGGCTCATTCATCTGACCAAATACCATAGCTGTCTTACTGATAACACCCGATTCTGTCATTTCATTATAGAGGTCATTTCCCTCTCTAGTACGTTCTCCTACACCAGTGAACACAGAATATCCGTCATGCTCATTTGCAATATTTGTAATCAGCTCCTGAATCAACACGGTTTTGCCTACGCCGGCACCGCCAAACAGCCCTATCTTTCCACCTCTCTGATAAGGGCAGAGCAGGTCAACGACCTTAATACCTGTCTCAAGCATTTCTGTTGATGTCGCCTGTTCCTCAAAGGAAGGCGCTGGTCTATGGATTGGCTCATATCCCTTCGCCTTGGGCGCAGGTTTATTATCTATCGGTTCGCCAAGTACATTGAACATACGCCCTAATGTGTCCTCTCCAACGGGAACTGTAATTGGAGCGCCTGTTGAAACAGCATCCATTCCTCTTACCAGTCCATCCGTAGGTCCCATGGCGATACATCTCACTGTATCGTCACCCAGATGCTGCGCAACTTCAATTGTCAGTTCTGTGTTGTCACTTCTTGTAATCTTAACAGCATCATTTAGCTCGGGAAGTTGCCCCTCACTGAACTTGACATCAAGAACTGCACCGATAATCTGGGTAACTTTACCAATTATCTTATCTGCCATCTTTTTGTTTCCTCTCTATCACTTTTTATTCATTGTGCACCACTATTTCACCCTTATGAAATAGCCTGTGCACCTGCAATAATCTCTGTCAGCTCCTGCGTAATCGCACTCTGACGCGCTCTGTTGTAGAGCAACGACAGACTTGAAATAATCTCATCTGCATTGCTTGTCGCATTGTCCATCGCCTGCATTCTGGCACCATTTTCACTCGCCACAGACTCAACCATCGCTCCGTATATCAGGCTTGTAATATATTTGGGAATGATAAGTTCAATTGCTTCTTCTGTCTCCGGCTCAAAGTCAAGCACCGCCTTGTCCTCATCACTGCGCTTGTCTTCAATTTTAATTGGAAGCAACTTCAACATTGTAGGTATATGTGTCACAGTATTTTTAAACCCTGTATAGACAATATAAATCTCACCTACTTTTCCAGTTGCAAAGTCTTCAAGTACCTGTCTGCTAATCTGCATCGCATCTGCATAGAGCGGTTCGTCTATCGCGGAGGAATAATCTGCTCCCATCTCATAGCCAAGTCTGGCAAAGGTATCTCTTCCCTTGCTTCCAATTGGATAGATAATCAAATCCTCTTTATTCCAATCGTTATCTCGCACAAGCTTAATAATATTAGAGTTATAACCGCCCGCAAGTCCCCTATTTCCAGTGATTACAATCACTGCTTTTCTAGGAGAATTGTTTGCCTTGAGGTATGGGTGATTGATATCGCCTGCTTTGGAAAGCATAGAAACCACCGTGTCATACATGCAGTTAAAGTATGTCTTAGACTTCTCTGCACGTCCTTTCGCCCTTTGCAGTTTGACGGTGGAAACAAGCTTCATGGCTTTTGTGATTTGCTGTGTACTTTGCACAGAGCCCTTACGTCTCTTTATGTCTCTCATGGAAGCCATAAATATTCAGTTCCCCCTTCTCTTATTTGAAGCGTCCTTTAAATTCTTCAATTGCCGCAACAAGCGTCTTCTCAGTCTCATCTGAAATGACCTTTGTCTCCTTGATTGCCTTTGGCACTTGCGGATATTTTGTGTCAAGGAACTCAAAAAGCTCTGCCTCAAATCGCGTGATATCTGCCACTGGCACGTCAAGCAGATACTTCTTTGTCGCCACAAACAAAATGATAACCTGATACTCAACAGCCATTGGCTTATACTGCGGCTGTTTTAAAATCTCCTTAATCCGCGCACCTTGGTCAAGTCTCTCCTTGGTGTCCGCATCGAGGTCTGATCCAAACTGTGCAAAGGAAGCAAGCTCTCTGTACTGAGCAAGCTCTGTACGAATTGGTCCTGCAATCTTCTTCATCGCCTTAATCTGAGCAGAACCGCCAACACGGGAAACAGAAAGCCCTGCATTTACAGCGGGTCTGAAACCAGAGTTAAACATCTCTGTCTCAAGATAGATCTGACCATCAGTAATTGAAATAACATTTGTTGGAATATATGCAGAAACATCTCCTGCCTGCGTCTCGATAATCGGAAGCGCTGTGATAGATCCTCCACCATACTCGTCATTCATACGACATGCACGCTCAAGAAGCCTTGAATGCAGATAGAATACATCGCCGGGGAACGCCTCTCGTCCGGGTGGACGCTTCAGGAGCAAGGACAGTGTACGATATGCAACTGCGTGTTTACTTAAATCATCATAAATAATGAGTACATCCTCGCCGTTCTCCATCCACTCCTCACCGATTGCACAGCCCGAATAGGGCGCAATATACTGCAATGGTGCAAGTTCACTTGCTGTAGCCGCTACAATTGTCGTGTACGCCATAGCGCCAAACTCTTCTAGGGTCTTTACAATACTTGCCACTGTGGAAGCCTTCTGACCAATTGCAACATAGATACACTTCATATTTTGACCCTTTTGGTTGATGATGGTATCAATTGCAATCGCTGTCTTTCCAGTCTGTCTGTCACCAATAATCAGCTCACGTTGACCCCTTCCGATTGGCACCATAGCATCAATTGCCTTGATTCCTGTCTGCATTGGCGTATCAACGGATTTTCTGGTAATAACACCGGACGCCACTCTCTCTATCTGACGATATTTGCTTGTTGCGATAGGACCCTTGCCATCAATCGGCTGACCAAGCGCATTGACTACACGTCCCAGCATTGCGTCTCCCACAGGAACTTCCACAACACGGTTTGTTGTCTTTACGGTATCACCCTCGTTAATATTTCTGGAACTTCCCAGCAATACAGCACCGACATTGTCCTCCTCAAGGTTCATAACCATGCCATAAACCTCTCCCGGAAACTCCAAAAGTTCACCTTGCATTGCCTTTTCGAGTCCGTGCACGCGCGCGATACCATCTGCCACCTGAATAACAGTACCAACTTCTGATACTTCCAAGTCAGAGGCATATCTCTTGATCTGATCCTTAATCACAGAACTTATTTCTTCTGGTCTTAAATTCATATGGATCTGCACCTCTCTATTTTTTATTATAATTGGATAGCGAACAGCTCTCGCTGGAGCTTATCCAATTTTGTCCGAATACTGCTGTCAACAACCCTGTCACCTATCTTGATAACCATGCCACCAATCAGACTGCTGTCAACCTGATAGATGCACTCAATTGTCTTATAGCGGGTAGTAGCGAGTAGTCGGCTCTCAATATCCTGCTTTTCCTGTTCATTTATTGCAATAGCCGTTGTGACATAAGCCGTTCCAATATTGTTGTATTCCTTTATCAAGGAAATTACTTCGCCAAGGATTGACTCGATTTCTGTATAGCGATCCTTCTCGACAACCGTCACGAGAAATCCCAGCATTTCCTTGGTAATTTTATCTTGGAATACATTTTTCACCACTTGGACCTTATCTTCCTTCGGAATCTTTGGATGATTCATAAACTGTCCAAATTCCACATTGGTGCGAAGTACCTCAAGAAGCTCTGCTGCCTCCTCCAAAAAAGATGTGGTCTTCTCCTCCTCAACGGCAAGTTCAAACAACGCCTGCGCATACGTTTTGGAAACTAGCTTAGCCATGTGCTATCACCTATTTCTTTCAATGTCTTATCAATGAGTTCATGCTGGGCATTTGTGTCAATATTTGCCTGCACGATTTTGGCTGCCATCACAGAGGCAACCGCAATCATCTCGCGTTTCACCTCATCGGCAAGCTTCTGTTTCTCAAGCTCAGCCTCTTTTCTCGCATTGTTGACAATCCGGGTTGCCTCCTGCTTCGCCTCGGCAACAATCTTTGCTTCATTCTCCATACCACGTCTGCGCGCATCTGCTAAGACAGCCTCCGCCTCTTTATCTACCTGAGCAAGCTTCTGCTCATAAAGGGCACGTGTCTCAGCCGCTGATTTCTGATCTGCCGCAGCCTGATCAAGCTCTCCTTGAATCTTCGCCTTTCTGTCTTCTAACATCTTTCTTACTGGATTAAATAAAAAGTGCGATGCGACAAGGAAAAGGACAAACATGGCGATGATCATGAGGACTGTGTCTGCCAAAAGCTGAAAATCCAAATCAAATAATCGGCTTAATCCCTCTGTCTCGGCAGCGAGTATCATGGTGTGATTCACCATACCTTTGTACCTCCTTTTTCATAATACTTAGCATTTTTAGAGAACAGCCCGCTGTTCTCTTAAACGAAGAGATTTTTACGGTACTAAAGGTTTTACGAACAGTAACAGCATCGCAACGAGTAGACCATAAAGACCGGTTGTCTCGGCAACAGCCTGACCAAGAAGCATAGTGGAAGTAACATCAGACTTTGCGCCCGGATTCCTTCCTACTGCCGCCGCCGCATGACCCGCTGCAATACCTTGACCTACACCGGGTCCAATACCTGCGATAACCGCAAGACCTGCGCCAATTGCTGAACAACCTAAGATAAAATTTGAATTAAATTCCATGATTCATTCCTCCTGCTTAATTGATTAATTTGTCATTCTCAACCTATGCCCTGCATTGGCTGAAATTTCCACTTGTGTTATTTACCCTTCGATTGCATTGTTAATGTATGTCATTGTCAACATACAGAATACATATGTCTGGATAGCACCAGAGAACAAATCGAAGTACACATGAAGCGCTGCCGGCCAGCCTGTAGCGATAAAGCCAAGCAGACCATAGAGCAGTGCCATCATAACGGTTCCTGACAGAACGTTTGCAAACAAACGAAGTGACAAGGAAATAGGAACTGCTATGTCACCAATCACATTGATCGGAGCCCAGATTGGCCACGGGTCACACAACCCTTTGATTACGCCTGAAACCTTCTGATACTTAAATTTATTAAAAGTAATCAGCGTAAACGTAATCAAGCCAAGTGCAAATGTCACACCATAGTCTGCTGTAGGTGCCCGGAGTCCCATCAGACCGGAAATATTGCTGACAAGAATAAAGATAAACAACGTGCCAATATAGTTGGCAAAAGCTGTCGCATTCTTTCCCATAACTCCCTTAATCATACTGTCAAGCTTCTCGACAATAAGTTCCACAACATTTTGGAACCCTCCGGGGACCTCTGTCGCACGTTTAATTGCCCTGTTTGCACACAAACAGAATATAATGATGATTGCCATGACAATAAACAGGCATACATGTGTGGTTGTTATCCACAGTTTCTGTCCAAAAAGCTCATACTGAAATACGCCATGTATCATAAAATCAATGTTGTCCGCACCAGATAACAATATTCCTGCTCCCATACACTCACCTCCTTATTTTCTTTCTCTATTCAGTTTTCATATTGTCTGGTTCATGAAACCATTTGGCGAGCAACGGCTGTAGATAAGCTGATAGTTTCAGTCCCATGATTCCGGCAAATGCAGCCAGTGGATTGCCGATTCTCGTCATCATTAAAATACCTAAAATAATCACCACCACAAGATATCTGATGATATTTTGTCTCGTTGCTGCTGCCTGCGCCCCCTTTACATCTCTTTCCACGGCAGAATTTAGCGTCACCGCCATGTGAAAAGCCATAAATATTGCAGTAAGTACTCCTACCCAGAGTCCTATGCTATAGTCTGCCTTATCTGTCACGAGAAACCAACCGACTACTTGGAAAATCACACCAAACCCAATAATTCCAAAGAGAAGCCCCGGCAGAGCAGTATTGATTTTTCTAAGTCTCGTCCTCACCCTTGTCATCTCCCTCGTAAATCTTCTTTGCCAGAATATAAATATTCCGAAAACCCGCCAAAGCGCCCACAAAGAATAATAAGACAAACCAGAATGCGGTTCCTAATTTCCTGTCCAGAAACAGACCCGCAAAAGAGCATAAAAAGATTGGGACAAGCATGTTGATTCCAAACTGGGAGATTACAGCCAACGATTGATAGACTGACTTCTTATACTTTTTATCTTTTCCCATTTCTCCGCCTCCATATGCTTATCATGATCCAATAATATAAATTCAACTCCAATCTTTTACAATCGCGGCAAATGTACATAGGTTTCTAAAGTCCTATGATAACCGCCGCAAAACGCTCAATAGTAATTATACAAAAAAATGGTAAAAATGTCTAGTAAATGTCCGATTTTACTCAACTAGCTCCGCATCCGCAAAAGAAAATCCTTCCTCTGTCATAATGAGCAGCTCTGCCTTGGCAAGCCGAAAGCATTCCAGCATCTCCGGCGAAAAGACTCCACACTCCCCATCCATAATCATACGAATTGCATCGTCCACCGCATATGCACTCTTATATACACGTTGGCTTACCAGAGCATCATACACATCTATAATCGAGACAATTTGCGCCCAGATGGGAATCTCATCGCCTTTTAGGCTATCAGGATATCCATTTCCATCATGGCGCTCATGATGATATCTACAAATATCATAACAATAGTGATAAAACTCATTATCCTCCTGCTTAAATTTCTCCAAAATCTCACAGCCATAGAGAGTATGCCGCTTCATCTCCTCGAATTCTTCCTGCGTAAGCTTCCCCGGTTTTAAAAGAATGCTGTCTGGTATCGCAATTTTGCCGATATCATGAAGTGCCGACGCACTGACAATCAACGCAGCTTGCTCTCTTGTGATACCATACTTGGGATAATATTTCATAAGATACTTTAAAAAAATCTTTGTGAAATACTTCACTCTCTGTATGTGTTCGCCTGACTCAAGGCTGCGAAACTCTACTACTGAGCTAAGTGCATTCACTAGAAATTCATTGCTCCGCTCCAGCTTTTCCCTACTCTCCCGCAACTGTCTTGTACGCATCTCAAGCTTGCGCTCCACATAGATTCTATGCTCAAAAAGCTCTATAATATTCTTGGCACGTCGCATGACAACATTCGGTGCAAACGGTTTGTAGATAATATCAGAAGCACCATACTCATACGCCTTCTCATCTGTCTCATCCGTCGCCTCTCCAGTGATCATAATAACGGGAATATAATCAATATAATCTTCCTCATTCATAAAACGCAGTACATCTAGCCCGGACATCTTTGGCATCAGTAAGTCCAAAAACAAAAGACACAGTCGGTCGCTATTCTCCACAATCAACTTCACAGCCTGCTCTCCATCCTGAGCTTGCAAAATATTGTATTGCTCCTCAAATATAAACTTAATCATCTCGCGGTTTAGCTCTGCATCATCCGCAATCAGAATGGTATCTTTCTCTATTGTTTCCACTACTTTTCATCTCCTATCCCAGCAATTTGCCTATCCCTGCGATTACAATATTATAGTCCTCTGTCACCGTGTCAAGCATCTTCTTTGCTCCTTCTAAATCTTTTCCACGAAGAATTTCTGTAATCTCATGGCTAGATTGATAAAGTCTTGTAAATGCCATATTCTGGCACATTCCCTTCATGGTGTGCGCAGCGCGAAATGCCTCCTCCACATCTCCATCCTGAATACTTTTTGCAAGTGTATTGTAGCTCTCATCCCTCGTAAACATTCCCGCAAATTTTTTGATTCTGTCCTCTGTCCTCAGCCGTGACATAATATCATTGTAGTCGCCGCCCACCTCATCATAGAACTCTTGTACTGTCATAACTTCCCTCCTAAATCATTCCTTCAGTCACTTATGTATTTAAAATTATATCTCAAAACTTTATACAATTCAACGTATTTTATACAGTTTCCTCACTCTCTGACATCTCCTCCACCAACGGACAAATCTGGGACAGCATATTGTCAATATCCTCAAACATCGCGCTCTTGGTCGTTCCAAGATTGTTGGCACGGTCAATATGCTTAACAACATCACGATACTGCTGTTTGATCTCGTCAAAAAACTGTCCGATATTCTGCAATTCTCTGTGTGCATCTTCAATCACATTGGAGATTTCCGCTTGTACAGCCACTGTATTGTCCGCTGTCTCAGTAATTTTATTAAATGACTCATAGGTACTATTTACCGTATTTATATTGCGGTCTAATGCCTTCTGTGACACAGAAATACTGTCGTTGAGTTCTCCTGTGCCACGCTCTACTTCATAAATTCCTGTATCTACTTCCCCTGCAAGTTCTTTAATCTCATCTGCAAGCTCTTTCACATTAGATGCAACCACTGCAAATCCCTTGCCCGACTGACCAGCTCTTGCCGCTTCAATCGATGCATTGATCGCCAAGATATTCGTCTGCTCTGCAATTGATATAATCTTTTTCATACATCGCTGAATGCCTTCCACAGCAGATTGCAATCGCTCAAAAGTCTGCTCCATATCACTGTAAGACTGCTCTACTTGCACGGAAGTGCTCTTCAATTCTTCAACTTTGCTCTGCGCCTCCGATACCGAGACACTAATTGCTCCGCGCACCTCATCAAATTGACCTGCCACAGTATTAATCTCAGCAAAAGACTGCTCAAAGTTTGACAACTGCTCATAAAAATGATTTGCTTTTTTAATGACTTCTTTAAAAGAACTGCCAACCAATCCAAGTTCCCACAGAGACTCCACTTCCTTGTCAATCAAGTCCTTGCGGTATTCCTTCAAACTGTCTATCACATGCAATATTGGAAAAAGGTTTTTCATATTCTTTTTATTTTTAACTGTTTTTCTCCACGGAAAGTTTAAAAACATTATTTCTTCCTCCTTGCTTTACTCAAATACCACGCAGGTCATAGACTGATTCACAAACCGATTGTTGTAATGCTCGCCATAACCGACAAGTCCAGCATGACTCCCAAGCTCCGCCATCTCCTGCAAATAAGTCTGCATATAATCACGCTCACAAAACAATTTGTAACGAAACAGACAGTTTACAGAAAAGACTGCGGATCTATGCGGAAAATCCCTACAAATTGTTTGAATTGTCTGCTGTACAACTTCCTCGTAATCTGCAAGTTGCAACAAAATTAAGACATCAGAATCATTTACTTGACGAAAACATGCAAGCGCATCTCCTCGGACCTCTTTTATAGAAATAATACAAGTGTCATCCCCGTTAATCTTTCCAAACGGATTTTGAAAAGTTTGTGTCAGAATTTGCTCGTCTGTCACATGGAGAATACTTTGATAAACCTGCTTTGCAGGTCTTCCATTCAGCGTTCCTATCACATAATTTTCTCTGTCTGTATCCGCAGCAATAAAGCGATAATTACCCAATTTGCGGTATATATTCTCCTTGTAGGTTTTCACTCTGCCATCATGATTGCGAATTAGAGCATATGCTACCGCATCCTGATAAATCTTTCCGTTTGCTGACACCTTTCCCGCATCCCCTGTACCACCGACCAAAGAAATGCCATTGTGCCTAAGCACAGTATTGATTGTCGTCAACACACAAGCATCGTTTCCGCAGCAAAAATCAATACATACTGTATCCTCACTCGCAGCATTTACTCTTCTAAGATCTTCCTCAAGACGGCCTATGTATTTTACTGGCATAACAGAGACCTGTTCTAGGACATTTGCCGCAGCACTCACCCCATCCAAAAACGCTACTACACCGACTCCTTCCTCCACCATTCTGATATCATAACTCATACCGACACAACCGATGCTCGGAACTCCGGGGTAGTATTTCTCCAACGCCTTTACATGTTTCTCAAACTGGGCATTGTTAGACATCAGCATTATAAACTGGGGATTTTCCAGTCCGCTGAGTGCCTCCGCTAGATCTCCGCTTTGGCTCATTCCAAAAAACTGTCTCATATTGTCGCCTCCTTATGTGTTTCTATTATTTTGTACAATGATACATTTTTTGACAACTGTCTTGATTATACGTTAAAATCGCCCAAAGTGCAACGACTATTTATTGCTATTGCTCTTATTCCGATGACAAAAAACACGTTACTGTTTATGTCCATCTAATTTTGGCACATTTTTTTGAGGGCGTTGAAAAAGCATCGAAAAGCATTGAAGCCATTGTAAAAATGCGCTACACTATAAACATAGCCTTTTTCTTTTAGAACAGAGGTTAAATATAAAATTATAAGGAGAGTTACATGTCATGGATCATTTAAAAATTTACCGCAGGCGTATGATACCTGATGAGTGTATCTTACTAAAAGATGATATTATCCTTGAACAGACAAAAGACTTGATTATCACAAAATGGAACACCTTAAAGCCACGACGGGATTTTCATCATGGCTGCTCCTGTTATTTTCTTAGTCACGGCTATAAGGTGAGTAAATTTTACCGGGAGGATAACACATTCCTCTATTGGTATTGTGATATTGTAGACTATCAATATAAAGAAGAAGAAAACTCGCTTATTGTCACAGACCTTCTAGCAGATGTGGTTATCTATCCAGACGGCTTTGTCAAAGTTCTTGACATCAATGAACTTGCCGTTGCCCTTGAGAAAAGTCTCTGTAATCCGCAACGCATTATACAGGCATTGAAAAAGCTTGACAATCTCCTAAATCTAATCTATGATGACAAATTTGATACATTGTCCTCCAAAATAGAACAGTGGATTCAATAAAACATAGGTTCTGCTCCCTTATTCTGCGGGATTGACATGCACCATAATGTGTTTTACGCTGGCAAAGCTCTGTTCTATAGAGTCATGCACATGTTCTGCAATCTTGTGCGCATCGCGCAAAGATGCATTGGCATCCGCACTAATCTCAATATCTACATAAATCCGATTGCCAAAAACCCTTGTGCGCAGGAGGTCAACTCCAATCACGCCCTCCTGTGCCAGTGCACAGTTTTTCAAATCGTTCTCGACATCCTCACCGCAAGCTTTATCTACCATTTTATCAATCGCATCTCTAAAAATCTCATATGCCGCCTTCTCAATAAAAAAACAGATACATAAACTTGCAGCCGCATCACAGACAGGATATCCAAGCCTTGAACCTGCAATACCAACCAATGCCCCAACAGAAGATAACGCATCGGAACGGTGATGCCACGCGTCAGCCATAAGCGCACTCGAATCAATCTTTTTTGCATTAATCCTTGTATACCAATACATACTCTCTTTTACCGCAATAGAGATAATCGCTGCCACAAGTGCTAAAACACCGGGAACTTTCAAATTGCCATATTGTCCTGACAAAATTTTTATCATGGCGGCATAACCAATCCCAAGTCCAGTAAATGCCAGAATTGTGGCAAGAATAACAGCCGCCACACACTCCATACGCTCATGTCCATAAGGGTGCTCTTTGTCCGATGCTTTTCCTGACAATCGGATACCTATTATTACCACAACGGTGCTGATCACATCTGACGCAGAATGAACTGCATCACTAATCATTGCTCCAGAATGTGCAAAGATCCCTGCCAACATCTTAAATATTGACAGTACAATATTTGCAGCGATACTCACAAAGGAAACCTTCATTGCAACTTTCTCAAATTCGCTTTTTGTCAAATCTTTTTTCATAAAAATCCCGCCTTTTTTAATTGATACTGCTATTTATCTATAGCATCTGCGTTTTGCTGATCCTTATGAACTATAGGTGTGACAGATTTTTTGAAAAATAAAGAAAAACACCCGCGAATCAGTATTAACAGCTACTGTCCCGCGGATGTGAAAATATCCACTGTCGCATAGGCGACCCGGCTCCATAGGTAATTCCTCGGCCTGCTCAGATTGTACTGTAGATTTATATGCAGTGCAAAGAGTGCGTTTACTATAATATATGAACCGATTACAAATTGGTTATATTTTTTAATATACCATATATTTACGAGAATTTCAAGTTATAAGCAAATTATACCACAAAATTTGAACAGTTCCATTTTTGATTTCCAACTACAGGGATCAAGTTATGCAAAACCACTTCGTGGTGGTTTGATGCGTTTCAGTCACTGCATCATTTTACATAGCTTATAAAGTCATAATATGCAGCAAATGCAAGTCTTGGGTTAAACTGTTACCAAAATTTATACTGTAACATTAGATGTTTTTGTGACCCTAACCCATCATCTAAAGCGAATGGGATTGCGACCACGTTACTTCAAAGAATACTTTTCTATTTCTTATTCGAGCGTTATCTATACCAATATCCTTTAATACTTTCTGATATTCCAGTATTTTTTGTTCCTCCCAAGTACACAATTTTATTGTGTATCCCTCAATTAGATAATTTTTTAAACTTTGTTTATCCACTTCTAAAAGAACTGGAATCTGATTCATAGTTAAGTAATTAAATCCACAATACAATCCCCACTCCGGAAACACATACACCACTTTCTCGCCCATCTTATTCTCTTCAAGTGCCTCTTTGCTTAGTTGGTTTATCTCGCTAGAATACTTGTCTACTCCACCGACAATTTTTATATTCGTATCTAGCAAATTAGAATTTATCATACTTACAACTAAAATCACTGCTATACAAGGACCAGCTAGCCTTTGCGCCCAATTTCCTTTTTGAGAATACAAGTATCCCAATTCCAATATAATAATTAACATCATTATAAAATAATTTGGTGTAAAATGTTGCCCCCCCATTCTCGAAATAAAAGGCAAAGAAAATACATAATAACTACTTAATAGCAAAAAACAAAATTTAATCCCTATCAATATAGAATGATTCCCTTTTTCTTTTCTTATTACAATGAGAAATAATAATATCAACAATAAAAATACAATATTATAAGTTTGCGGTAAAATACTTGTATTTTTACCCAATATCATCTGTTCTAAAAAACGATTTGACATTACTCCTTCCCAAAGCACAAAAAACTGCTGTATTCTGGCATGAAAAGGAATCGTTTCTCCCAAAACATGCAAAGTCTGTACTTGAGGCAGAATAACCTTTAAAATATAACTTAAATTTACTCCTACAATAAAAATGCCAATCCCTGCGATAAGAGCAACAAAGATACATACCCGTCTTATTACTTTATCTTTATGATAGTTTTTAATACAGACAAAACAACACCCTCCAACGATCGCAATTACACCGACTGTAAACGCGTATATTATGCACTTTTTTATTTCATCATTCAATGTCGTGTATGTAAGAAACAGGTCAAAGAATCCGACAATGTATAGTGTACCCCCCCCCAGTACCCCAACCAAATATATTACAACATTTTTTGTCTTCTCTTTTCTTGATATTGACTCTATTGCACAAAAAACAATTATTGCTGGTATATAAAATAAAAATATGAAATAGGTGTATGCTGCTAACCCACAAAATACGCCTGATAAAATAAGTAACTTTCCTTTATTTAGATCATTTTTACGCATTTTCATAAGAGTATATATTGCTGCCAGCAAAAAGAATGTACCTGGCAACTTTATGTAATATTGTGTCCTAATCATTGCATAAACTTGTGGACTGAGTATAATAACTGCAATTCCACTATATAAAATTCCTTTCTGAATGTTTGCCCATTTGCCAACTCGGTAGCAAAACCAACATATACCAACAATATAAGCCATATTGACTGTCCGTATTGTCCACAAGGAGGCATTTCCTGTCAGTCCAATCACTAGCGCCTGCACCCATGCAGTAAAGGTCCCATGATACAATTGTCCCAGCAATGGAAGCCCTGTATGCGGCACAATCCATAGCGGATTTTCAACCTGTGGATAAAGTAACTGTACTGCCATATAATCAGGATTGACTGCATCATAGTATAACCCAGGATATTCAATACATCTAAATACTTGAAAAAATGCAAGAATCAGCATTATTATTAATACAATTATCTGTTCTTTATATTTTTCTATCAATGTTACAACTTTTCTATTCACAATTGTTCTCCTTGCCCTACTTTTCATACGAAACAATCCTTTGCCGGCGTCATTCTACTTGTTGTTTCACACTTTATATTCCTCCCTGTTATGCAATTTCCTTATATAAAAATTTATTTTTCCAATAATACTGTAAGTTAGAAAAATTTTGATACATTTCAAGTCTTTCCTGTGGTATTCCATGACAAAACTGCCCATCAATTACAAAGGTCCAACTAAGGGCTACCACTGGCATAATTTTCATCGTTTCATTCATTGCTTGCATAAATGCTGGTCCTTTCCAGGAACACTGTTCAAACAACAAATTCATAAGGTAGCAAGGAGAAATCATAGGTCCTTCGCCCACAAACTCACTCTTGAGCCTTTCCTTTGCAGCATCATTTGCCCAGATTAAATATTCGGTTGTATACTGCATCTTGTTTGCTTCCTCTGTACCTTGTGTAAAATCCATTCCCATCTCGTTATAATATGCATTCCCATCCCCCATCCAAGGCAGGTGATCACTGAACAACACTAAGACAATGGGTTCCTCATCCTTGCGCAGTTGTTCCACAAAACGCATCAATTCCCTGTCACTGTCCATAATCATTGCCATATAGTTATTCACTGCATGCATCACTATATTGTCCTCCGACAAGATATTCTTCCCCGTTGTTTTGGGTTGTATCATACGGTCCATGACTTTGCACATTCACGCTAAAAGAAAAATATGGTTTCCCAGTTGTCTTATTGTTTGTAAAGTCTTTATATATCTCAGAATACAAATATTTGTCTTCTGGATAATATGAATTTGTCATTGTCTCATAGTCTCCTTCATAAAACCGATACTTCTCAAAACCTAAATACTGGTTGATATTCCGCCGATTATAAAACCATTCATGAAAAGGATGGCTCCCTTCCACGGTATATCCTTGCTTTCTAAAATACCAAGGATAAGCATTGACATTGGAACGATAATTCTTGATGTGGAAACTGCCTGTTAAAAACTCCCGCTCTGTATAAGTCGTTCCACCCGCAAATATATTTACATATAATTGCCCTGCGTAACTCTCCGCCTGAAGTTGGTGGTACAAGTCATATCCACTACAATCCAACCCATCAATCTTATATTGTGAGAAATCCACATATGCCTCACGCATCACAGCAAACACATTCACCTTCTGCGCGGCAGGAATATCTTCCTCAGAATATGCCGCTAGATATGCAACTGCATCTTTCTCATTGTATCCTTCTGGCGCCTTATCCTTATTTTGTGAAATACTATATATAAAAGGATATATAAACCCGTGCGATACAAAAATTTGTGTCTGACTGTTTGCATTCAATGTCTGATAATTTTGGAAGGAAGTGTATACCTTATCCTTTTGATACACTGGATACAATACACCACATATTCCTACTGTCAATAAAATAGTGATTACCCGCTTCTTAGAACTGCACTTCTTACCCAATCTTTTTTCTGCCTTATACAGCAAAAATAGGATTCCCACGGTCACCAGAATAATCCCAATAATCTTTGCATTTAGAAATAATTCATAAGTGCCTGTCATATTTGCTGCCTCACGTATAATCAATATATCTTCAAATAAGAGCGGATCATCTCTAAACACTAGTTTATAATAATTGCACAGACTAATAACCAATGTAATCACACTTCCAAATGCATAGGCAGTTGCAGCCGTTCCCAATATGCCATAAAATAAAAATATTAGTAAAATCACAGGCGCTATATTTAAAAACACCAATTTAGGGCTTGATAGATACTCCAAAAATACCTGTTCAGAATATCCTCCAATAGCCAGAAGCAATGCTGTCACACCGCTTACGACACTAGCTAGAAATAGAAATAGTTCTATATACAATTTTTTTCGTATCTCCAATTTCTTGTCCCCCTACACAATTGTACAATCCAAATTTGTAACAGATGCGACACCCGGTCTGTTTTTATGTTTTTTCCACACAATATTCCATTTTTGCTCAAATAGATCTCTGTTTTTATGAAACAACTCCAAAAATGCCTCATCTTGTATTTTCTTGAAGGATACTCCTTCAAAATGATGGACAAACGAGTCCTCTGCAATTGATAGTACATATCCTTTTTTCTTGACTGCCTCCGCATAATCATCATCTTCAAACATACCAATTCCATAATTTTCATCTAGATATCCGCACTCGTTAATCACCTGTCTTCTAATAATTGTACAGAAAAGTGCAAGTACATTTATCTTTTGATAGGTCTCACCAAGATGTTTTGTTGTATAGTCATAAGAAAATCGCTCTAATTCCCGCATACTGTGATAATTTACTTTAATCTTGGCCTCATTGCCAATAGAATTTGTGACTGGTCCACACATTCCAAGGCTACTGTCCTGCTCCATATGCTTTGTCAATGCTGTCAACCACCCTCGTGTGACAACAGTATCATTATTTAACAACACGATATATGCGCCGTCGGTATTTTTTATCCCAACATTATTTCCAGCAGCAAAACCAATATTTTTGTCATTCAATATCACCTTAACATTCGGTTGCTCTTCTGCAAGTTTTGTCAGATATGCCCTTGTTCCATCAGTCGAGCAGTTGTCTACTACAATCAGTTCATAATTGGGATAAGCTGTCTTCTCAAAAATGCTTTTTATACACATCTTGGTAATTTCAAGATTGTTGTATGTGAGCACAATCATTTGAACCTTTGGTATTCTTTTCTTACAAAACAAATCAAAATGATCATAGCGTTCCTGCCAGTCATGCTGTCTTGCAAAACAAACACATTCCTCTGCACTACACAGTGTATCTGTCCCATCAAGACACATCTTGACATAGCGCAAAAACTGTGCATTTTCATTTGCCATATAGACATACCGATCTCTATATATCTCCAACTCTGGAATTTCCGTTGCTACTATCTTCTTTCCAGCACTGAGATACTCATAAAATTTTACCGGATTTGTCGCTTTAATCAAATCTGTTGATGTGTCAAACGGAATAATACAGACATCAAATGTCTGTAAATATTCAGGAAGCGCGCAATAAGATTTTTCCCCTAGAAGCTTAATATTAGAAAGTTTTCGCAGTTCCTCCTCTCCTCTTGTCAAATGACCAATAACAACAATATCACACTCTGGCATTTTCTGCGCCAGATAGACTACTTTTTCTATCTGAAACCATTCTGCTACTGCACCATAATATCCTATAATCTTCCGATTATGTTCCACTGTGCCAAACGCCTTATAAAAATGTTCAAACTCTGTGCCATTTCGCACAATTGTAACATTTTGATTATATTCCACCGCAATATCAAACAGAAACTGTGAACTTGCCACCACGCCATCTGATATGGTAAGAAGCCGCTCACAATTTTTCCGAACCAACTCTTCCGCCGGATTTAAAAAACCAGTATAATCATCCATATAGTCTGTGATCATCTTAAATCCATATGTTTCTCTCAGATACTCTGCTGCGTAAATCCAGTTGGGATAATCCACAATCGTCACCGCATCGCGAATACAATAAGCATCCAAAATCTGTTTTATCTGCTGTATTAGCACTTGTCTCTGTGATCCCCAGTCTGTCAGATGGATTGCAGTAAACTTTTCATTATAGATGTTTAGCACATACAAATTCTTTTGTATCTCATAAACTGTATTTTCTCGAAAATGATTTGCATTAAAATAAAAAACTCTGTGTCCGTTTTGTGCATAGCGAACTGCCAATTGCTGTGGACGCTGAAACCGAAAATCATAATCAATTACACTCAATATAATCACATCAAATTTTGTATAAGTTTGCCCCAAAATCAGACCTAACTCCTTATCAAAACTACTCTGAATTGTTTTTGCCCGTTCCAGCCAAGTATTGTCCTGCGCAATCTGTGGTGCGCATTTTGCTGCCATCTCTTTATATTTCACATCGACAAGCTTATCCAAATAAAATAAAAACTCATCATATCCATCCGCGCATGCTACATAATCACAGACATATTTCTCCATCTCACGCATTTTTGATGTGATAACTGGCAATCCCAATGCACAGTATTCATAAAACTTAATTGGCGACACACAATCCATTGTCTCATTTATTACAAAGGGTATTGTGGCAATATCAAAAAACTTTGCATAGTCCGACAAGTCTTTATAAGGTTTTAACCCTAGCAAATGTATATTTGGAATTCCTTGTAATACAGAAATATCATAAATTGCTTTTCCAATAAACACAAATTCATAGTTTGGGCGGGCAAGTGCAAGTCTTCTTACCAACTGATAATCCATCCACTCTGCAAGATACCCATAATATCCAATGATCTTATGCCCTGTGCTTAAAATATGTTCCATTTCTTCTGGGACAAAATCTTTATGGATATTAATAAATTCTTCTGGATGAACCCCATTTGGCAAATAAATCGCATCCGTTCTTTCATGAATACATTCCGTCAACATAAATGCCACATAGCTTACGCAGTCCGCAGCAACAACAAAACGCTCATGCAACTTTAGATATGCACCATCATAATAGGGAAAGAGACTTAGCTTGTCCAAGATATGGTACCATACTTTTTTATTCTTTAGTCGGTCTAAAAAAGCACAAGAACCCAGCCAAGTCATCAAAACAACAACTTCCTGATCTGACGCAGCACACAGATATTCTTTCTCATGGACAATAATAACATTTGGCGCAACTTCTCTAAAAATATTGCTTAAGTTTGGATGCTCACAAAAAAAACAGAGCCATCCTAAATTTGCAAAAGCGCGCAGTAACTGTTGTGGCGTCTGTAGTGGTTCCCAATACACAACATGCGGATATACAAGAACACCTCTATATGTGCGTGTCTGCAAAATATTTCGGATTGCGTCAACTTCTATTGGGTCGATATTTCCATCATCTAGTCGTGCACCCTCCGCTTGAATAAAACTACCAAGCTGCGAGTTTCCAAGGTCAACTTTTGTCTCGCTTCCCTGTCCCTTTAAAATATCCGCAATTCTATAGACAGGCTTAAATCTACGGTCAGAATCTGTGCCTTTTCCCTTGAGATAATTGCAAATCCAGCTCATATATTGCCGTCGCTCCGCGCCAGATCGATTAAACAATTGATGCTTCGTTCGATGAACCATATGCGAAAATTTATACAATCCCCAGTTTGTAAGTTCTTCACACATTAACACTGCTTGATTTATTTTTGATTCCAATGCAATTCTTTTGTTCTCGACATTCTCCAACTCATTTTCCAGCGAAATAATTTTGCTTTCCAACGTCGCATTTTGTTCTTGAGTCGATTCGATCTCAAGGATTAATGATGCATTTGTTTGCTGTATTGATTGCTGTTTGTTGTCTAAAATGATCTTTTCTTTTTCTAGGGTTTTAATTGCTGTTGTTAATCTTGCTTTCTCATCTTCCAGTGCTTTATTTGCATTGACAAACGCTATTTTTTTATCCTCTATTATCTTATTTGCCTGAAGAAGTTCTGCCTTTTCCTGCTCCAAGTTCTTTATTTTTTGTACAAATGCTGTCTTTTCTTCGATTAATGCTAAATTTCCTTGTTCTAAGTCTTTCTTTGCTTCGATTAAAGCAGAGCACTCCTGTTCTAGCACGTTCATTCTTTCCTGTAGTACATTTTTCTCATTTTCCAGCGCTGCACTTTTATCCTGTATTACATTGATATCGTGTGCTAACGTTGTCTTTTCTTCCTCCAGATTCTTATTTTTTTCTTGCTCTGTATCGCGTTCCTGTGCCAAATTTATTTTTTCTTGTTCTAGTGTTCTATTTCTTTCCTGTACAATCTCCTGTTCTCTTTCCAGAGTATCGCTTTTTTCCTTTGCTATCTCGAGCGCATGTTCCAATGTCTCCCTTGTCTGCTCAGACACCTCTAGCCGTTTTCTCAAATCTTGATATGCATCGGAGTCAACATACTCAACCAGATTGGAAAGTACAGCCTCTTTTGGGTTTTTTTCATAAATCAAAAGCATCTGTTCCCCTGGATAATATTGTGAATGGCACAGACATGTTTTAGCATAAATCAAGATATTCTCTTCTATAATCTGAGGAATATTGCTGGTATAAAACTTTACTTCATGCTCTTGTGTCACACTTTGCTCTTCTCTGTATGGTATCAAGATAAGCGTATATTTCTTAGAACGTCTGCAAATGTTTTTCAACACTTTCCGTGTGTTCTTAAAATGCTCCACAGTATTGGAGGATATCACAACATCATATTGACGTTTTCCATCTGGTTGCAAAATATCCGAGACTAAATACATAAATTCAGGATAATTTTTTCTAGCATTTTGAATTGCCTTCTCTGAAAAATCCTCTCCGCAAACGGCTGTATTCTGAAAAATATTACTCCAAATTGGAAGCGCATTTCCATCCGCACATCCTAAATCGCAAATCGAATATTTATTCTGAATTGTCTCGTCAATTAGCCACTGTGGCAGCAGATTGCAAAGCGTATTTGCAAAAAAAATGGTTTGCTGATCCCCTCCATAATCATTCCAGTCTGTTTCAAATCGTTGGTTCCAATACTCCATTGAATTTATTTCTATCTTCATCTTCTCACTCCAAAATACAATCACTCTATCAATTGAATTCGCGTAGGTACATCATATACACCAAAAATTTTCTTATCTGTATACATTTTAAAATATACTGCCCCCTCAATGTATTCATAATACTGAATCTCTCTGTTTTCTCTGTTCTCCAATGCAACTACTAGATAATAGTCGCCATTAGAAAGACGCGGTGTAAACTCAAACAAAATACATTGATCACTGCCTGTCTTTAGCTGCACTTGCTCATCATATGTGGTTTTTACAATAAGATCTGTCCCTTCTTTGTTTTTGATTGAAAATGCCACAGAAAACTTTTCCATATTCAAATGGGTTCTAATATCAAGCTCTATTACAATTTGCATTGTTTCCTCAGCATCAAATACTGTCTGCTCTTTTCCAAAATGATTTTGTATTTTTGCACATCTTACCATTCCAGTCTCTGTCCCCCAGTGTGCTATGCTGTCTGGAAACAGACTTTCTTTTATTTTTTGAGGTTCGCTTTTTGGCAATTCCTCTTCTTTCTTTGTGTCTTCCGTGCGTTTATAGTCTGTAAATGAATCAAAATCATCTTGATACATAAACTCTGTATACTTTGCACTGACATAGGTTGGATCACCAATCTCTACAAGTTTTCCTTGGTTTAACCACATTGTTCGATTACAGAAGGAGCGCATCATTCCCACATCATGACCAACATATAAAATTGTGACTTTCTTCTCTCGAAATTCCTTAAACTTGTTAAAACATTTTGCCTGAAAACGCATATCTCCCACACTGAGAATCTCATCAACAATCAAAATTTCAGGTTCCACATTAATTGCACACGAAAAAGCCAACCGTGCAAACATACCGCTCGAGTATGTTTTTACTGGCTGATATATATAATCACCAATCTCTGCAAACGCTATAATTCCCGAAAGTTTTTCTTCCATCTGTGCTCTGTCAAATCCCATTAGTGTTCCATAGAAAAAAATGTTTTCAATCCCCGTATATTCCATGTTGAATCCTGTACCCAATTCTAAGAGCGAAGAAATTTTTCCAGAAACAAAGATATTGCCTTCTGTTGGCTCGTAGATTCCTGTAATCATTTTGAGAAGCGTAGATTTTCCAGAACCATTTCGTCCCATAATTCCTAGTATTTCCCCCTGCTCTACCTGAAAACTCAAATCTTTAATTGCATAAAAAACAGTATGTCTTATCTTTTTGGTTAGACTCAATGCCTCTTTCATCTTATCCATCGGTGAATTGTACATCTTAAAAGCTTTCGACACATGTTCTACTTTTATCTTATACTCCATATTCCTACATTCCTCGCTACACTGTATCTGCAAAATAAGGTCTTAATCTGGTGTAAATTTTTGCTCCAATTAACAACAAAAAAATAGTGACACACCAAAAATAAATTCCCATAGAAATTTCTTCCCAAAACCATTTTCTTCCCAACAGTGCATCTCTGTATCCCTCAATCAAATAATAAAATGGGTTTAACTTTAAAATATGCTGTACATCTTGTGAGAACACACTCATATCCCATGCAATTGGTGTTCCCCACATACCTAAAAGTAAGAAAATACTAATTATCTGATTTAAGTCCCTAAAAAATACCATCACTGAAGAAGACAATAAAGATATCGCGAACAACAATACTATAGATGCGAATATATAATACAAAATCTGTATTAGTTTCACTGTTGGAGCATAACCTAGCGACGCACAGATTAGAATTGTAATTATCAAAAAAAATACATGAATATAACAGCTTGATAGAATTTTAACAAGCGGCAAAATATTTACATTAAACTTTACTTTCTGAATTAGATAGCTGTACTCTAAAAAACTGCTGCTTGCAAAAGTAAAAGCTTCTGAGAGAAACAACCATGCCACAATTCCAGAAATAAACCATAATACATACGGCACCTTGCCAATATCACCGCTTCTAAAACCAAACTGAAACACTGCCCAATAAATAATAATTGTCATAAGTGGCTGTAAAATTCCCCACACAATCCCAAAATAAGTTCCAGAAAATCGTTTTCGAATATCTTGAAAAGACAAATTAATCAGCAACCGCCTATCTTCATAAATATCTTTCAATAAAGTCATTGCACTTTTTAACTGTCTCATACAATACTCCGCTTCCACTCCAATATATGCCGCACAATCCGTTCGCTAGCATGTCCATCACCATAAGGATTAATCGCCTTTGCCATCTTGTTATACTCCTCTGTATCTGTCAACAATTGAGCCGTTTCCTGAAAAATTTTTTCTTCCTGCACTCCTGCAATTCTCACTGTCCCTGCTGCAACCGCCTCTGGTCGTTCTGTCTCTGTCCGCAACACCAAAACAGGGATTCCACATGCAGGTGCTTCCTCTTGGAGCCCGCCTGAATCTGTCAAAACCAAGTTGCTCCTAGACATTAGATTATGCATGTCTGCCACATCAAGCGGTGGAATTAAATGTATGCGTTCTGATTTTCCTAAGATTTTCTCTGCAGTATCATGCACCGCCGGATTCATATGTACTGGATAAACAACTTCAATATCGGAAAATGTCTCTACAATCCGCTTGACTGCTTTGCAAATACTAACAAGAGGTGTCCCTAAATTTTCTCGCCTGTGTGCTGTCATCAAAATACACCGTTTCCCTGTAAAGTCCATCTTTTGCAACGCGCTATCCCTATATTCATATTTCTTTTTTACTGTCGTCTTAAAGGCATCAATCACAGTATTTCCAGTTACAAATATACCACTGTGAATATTCTCGTGCTCCAAGTTTTTACGATTATTTTCTGTCGGAGCAAAGTGAAGTGTTGCAATTCTCCCAGTTAGACATCGATTCATCTCCTCAGGAAAGGGCGAATATCTGTCATAAGTTCGCAACCCTGCCTCAACATGCCCAACTGGTATTTGTTGATAAAAAGCCGCCAACGCTGCCACAAACGAAGTCGTTGTATCTCCATGAACCAGCACAATATCAGGTCTTTCACTTTGTAATACATTCTCTATCTTTGACAACACGCGTGTTGTGATCGTTGTCAATGTTTGTCTTGGCAGCATAATATCAAGATTATACTTCACCTTAATTCCAAATAAATCTATCACCTGCCACAGCATCTCCCGATGCTGTCCGGTTAGACACACCACACTTTCTATCTTCTCACACGCCTCTAGCTCCTTTATCAGAGGACACATTTTAACGGCTTCTGGTCTAGTGCCGAATACACTCATAACTTTCATCCTCCCGCCTCCTTATAAATCTCTTCCCTCGGCGCAATTGCTTCCAAAATCTGTTTATAACGTTCTTCCCAACTATTTTCTATCAAAAACTTCTTCTGCTGCCGTATATTATATTTGGGTGGAAATCCTTTTTGCATCAAATCCTCTATCAAGTTGTGATATTCCTCATGTGTAGTATAAAAATAAACAAATTCTTTAAAAAACTCTAGTTCTTCATAATATACACTGATAATACATTTGCCAAAGGCAATATACTCATAAAGTTTTACAGGATCAACTGCCTTTATAATCTCATTTACAATAAAGGGAATTATTAGACAGTCATAGTCTTGAATAAACATATACAATTTTGAGTGTTCCACAATACCTTCATAATTTATCTGGCTACACTCTACGCGCTTAAATTCCATACAAGGACCAATCAAAGAATAAGTTAACAAAGAATACTTTCTGGCATTTTCTACAATCAAATCAATATCAAACCATCCTGCAATTGTACCAATATATCCTATCTTGTACTGCTTTTTTACTTCTGCTTCCTTAATAGTATGCAATTTATCAAAATGCATTGCATTTCTAACTAACATAATCTTTTTGGCAGTCTGTCTGTTTAATTTCTTTACCAATCTTTGAGATGTTGCCAAAATAATATCACTTCTTTGAAGCAATACCCTTTCTGAAGACACAATTTTTTGATATCCATATTGATGAACGCACATCTGGCTATAATCATCAATGCAATCATAGATAATTAAACCGGGATAGTCTTCAGGGATATACTCAATATAAGTCGGATAATCTATGTATATATAGTCATATTGATAACAAATCCGCAAAACATGGCAAATATATTTATCTGAAACGTTTCCCACAAGCTTACTTTTTCTCTGAAGCGGAAATGTCCAAAGCTTTAAATGTTGTATTGTAGTCTCTTGTATGTTTGTCATCCTGGTATTTCTATCCCATATCTTCACTGGATAGACAACTGTCACATCAAAATCCCTGCACAGATACTCTGCAATAATCTGTGGTCTCTGATAAATCCAATTCCAGTCAATTCCCATAATATACAATATCTTCTTCCTCTGATTGGTCTGCATATCTCCATTCCTTCTCTCCATCATGCATAGAAACCTGTCCAACTTGAAGTTTGTTGATGGTTGCTGTTCACTGGCAATGTCATGATGCTGGGACCCAAAAGTCAATTTATAGAATCATTGTTATAAAATTGCATAACAAACGAATTAAAAAACATGTTTCATACAATACTTTCACACGCATTTTAGTTGAAATTGCACAACTAATTTTTCTAAAATACCCTTTTGATCTCAACATCATGACATTGAACGTGAACAGTAACATTGGGTGAATAGGCGTCTTCTTGGCTGTTTCACAAAGTAGACTTTTTGAAACAGTTTATGTATAATAGAAAATGAGCAGAATTATAGGAATTATAATTTATAAAAAGAATTTTATATAGCTGTTTCATTTTGTCTACAATTTAAAACAATTTTTTTCCATTTCTCTCTGATACTCAATACAACGACGATAAAAAGTTGTATGATTCATCTGCAACGCTTTCGCCGCTTTGCGCAGAGAAATTTTTCCTTCTATCCACATTTGATAATACACTTTAAAATCTTTTGGTAATTCCTTCTTTTGACAACCAAAGCGAATCCCTTTTCTTTTTGCAGCAGCAATGCCCTCTGCTTGACGCTGTTTTATAAAAGAGCGTTCGGTCTCAGCCACATATGCAAGAATTTGTAATGCTAAATCTGCAATAAACACCCCTGTCAAATCATCATGTGCAGAACTTGTATTTAATAGTGGCATGTCAATTACTTCAATATTTGCGCCAATCTCTCTTGTGATTACTCTCCACTGTTCCAAAATTTCATCATAGTTTCGTCCCAGACGATCGATACTCTTAATAATTATCAAGTCTCCTTTCTTTAGGACTTTCAACAGCCTTTGATACTGTGGTCTTGAAAAATCTTGACCGGACATTTTGTCCATATAAATATTTTTCTTCTGAACCTGATGTTCCTGCATTGCAAGAAGTTGTCTCTCTGGATTCTGATCCTTTGTAGAAACTCTCACGTATCCATAATGTGCCATAATTGTCTACCTCCTTTATTGGAACGAGTTCTATTTTAGAGTCGTCTCCAAACATGAATTTTTTATTATGATGCAGACAATAGAATAACCCTTTTTTGTCTTTTTTATAGAGCATAATATTATAATTATCGAGTAGGGAAAAACTTTTCCCCTACTCGCGCACCGGACGTTCAAATGAAATATGTTAGCAAAACTAACGGACACCCATGTACATAAAAAACAGAGAAGAAATCTCTTCCCTGTTTCTTTTAGTTCTTCTATATAATATTATGTTCCTCTAACTTTCTATCATAGTTCCCTTACTCCCTTTAAAAGCGGCAGTTCCAATGCATTTAGAGGTCCTAGAAGCTCGATATCTAGCAGCGATTCATCCATCAGTTTAACAGTGCTGTCAAGCAATTCGCAAATATCATACACTTCCCTATACCACTAACACACCACTGTCCACTTTCAGCAGTCCATACACAGCTCCATTGCTGTCCGCACAGAGTATTCTGTTGTAAGGAGCGTATCTCTTGAGGTTTCTGCAAACTATCCTAAGAATACATAGTACTCTCACTGCAACTTCAAGTTTTACATGATTTTTATTCGTCATTTTGTTTTCTCCTTTTGGAATATCACCTTTACTCATATTGCCCTTTTCTACTTGATATAACCAGTATATGGCAAAATGACTATTGGTCAATTTTTTAACAAAAAATTAATTTTTTTTAGAAATATTAATAGTAAAAAATTGTTTATATTTCAGCTGTATTTGTCACCTTGATTAAAATAGCAGAAATATTATCCCGCTCTCCACGCTCTTTATTTGCCTCTATCAAACACTTTAACTGCCCATTCATAATATGCGAGTTTTCTAAGCGCCTTGCCAAAAGCCACGGCAAATTTTCAAGCGCCGTGTGACAGTAATCATACAACTCCACTTCTGTCAGATAATGTCGAAATCCATCAGAACAGATTAAAAAGCTATCCCCCGCATAAAAATCTCCCATTGAAAAATCAGGCGTTACTTTGTCCACCATACCAATACATTGCAACAATACATTCCTGCGCGCATCATTTTGCGCTTGCTCTGGTGTCATATGCCCCAAGGCCACCTCTCGGGCCACATAAGTCTGATCAGAAGTCAATTGCTCCATGCCATTTCCCATCACATAAACTCGACAATCTCCAATGTGTGAAATATAATAACGCCCTCCAATCAAAAGCACTGCGGTGAGTGTTGTTCCCATCGCAGCGTTTTGTATTTTTCCATAATCTCTAATTCTAGCATTATAATCATTTGCAAGCCGATTCCATACCTGTTTTAATGTTTCCTCTGCAAATCCTCTTGCGAGTATCTGAGGAAGATCTCTTAAAAACCACTGTTCATAAGCGCGCGCTACCGCGGAACTTGCCACTTCGCCCTGTTGTAGACCGCCCATGCCATCACAAATCACCGCAAAAGCAGCCTCCCCATAAATTGTATTGGCAACCTTTACAGTAAGACTATCTTGATTTACAGTTTTTATCGTACCTGCATCCGTCTGTGCCGCCACTGTATAATGCCATTCCATGTGCCCCTCTCCTAACATTCCAGCTTTTACTTCTTACCTGCTGGTTTCTTGCCATTTTTTACAAAAAATTCAAACACTTCATCCGCAAGCTGTATCAGGCATCCATTCTCCAGTTTCCGGTACTCGTCGGCAGCAAGCTTTTTCCCGTTGACAAAAGAATGATTTAGCGAGTTTTTATCAACAAGGTAATAACCGTCTTGTCTCCGCACAATATCTGCATGATTCCTGCTTACAGTGGGATTGTCACTGATACAATAATCCACATATGCAGCCTCTTTTCCAAGCTTAAATAGGCTGCGGTTTATTACAATTTTCTCTCTTGTACGTTTTCTAATAAGATATGGAACATTTTCTGTACTCGGTTTGGCGCTGTCTATTCCATTGTTCTGCGGTCTGTCAAGCTGCTCTGTCTTTGTCTCTTTTTCCTGTTCAACAACATTTTTTACCACTTTTGTTATCTCTGGACTTGCGTTGACAGGTACTTGAACCAAATCTTCTTTTGGGGGCTGCACAGAATCCTCTTTTTTCGTCTGTATCGCATCTGAAGATTCTAATTCCATAGCTTGTAATAACGCATTGCATAAATCCCGAATTTCTACAAGGCATTGCTTGACATCTTTTCGCTCTCCATTCTTAATTGGAATATAAGGAATTACAGCTCTGTCCTCCGCCGCATTCAGATAGATCTCCATTGGGTCCAGCAACAACCGATCCGCACAGAGCATGTACTCGTCAAGTCCCAATGCTGTTGTCAACATGCCAGAAAAAAGTTTTAACAATCGTTCCTTTCCCTTTGGCGTATTATTCTGGTGCACAAACGCACATAAATTCTTCCTATCAGTAATGTGTATCTTTAGCGCACCGTCTTGATACACTGCCTCAGGTAATCCTTTAATACGATTTCCGGTCATCATACGAACAGCCAGCTTGTCAACTTGGTCTTCTGCAATGTGATAAACGCGATACGTTTCCCCAGACACAGTTTCAGTCTTTGGCTTCAAGTCATATCCTGCTGCCAGTTGCCGTTTCTCCTTCTCCTTGGGCGGTTCTTCTACTGCCAACTTCTTTTCTTGTCCAGAAGCCTTACTAGCCTCACACAACTGCATCATTCGTCTATAAATTTGTTCCATGCTTTGGTACTTACTAATGTATTGCTCACTAACTTCTTCTTTCTCCGTTAAGTACCCTGTCACCATATCCTGCGGAAAACCTCCAGATGCTGCCAATTCGTCTCCCAGAAACAGCGCGTCAAACAATACAGCCTCCGCCTCAATGTCCTTAAATCCCAGGTGATCCCAGTCTGCCGACTCCTTAGCCGTATAGATTTCAAAGCTTTCTTCATGATGTTCTTTTAGAAAAATAATAAGTCGCTCTAGGTATGCCTCATCCTTTTCCAATATCGCTATTCTGTACATGCTATCAACGCCCTTCTTCCGTAAGTATTAACTCTATTAATAAAAGATATGTCCGCCAATCCGAATTCCCTCAAGTCCAGGTATTGGGGTTCTAAAATATACACATTGCCCAACATTTGTCACACCGCTCATTGCTTCATCAGCAGCTTTATAACAACTTGCTGTCGCAGAATCATTTGCCAGCGCAAGTGCTAGACGACCACTTGCCACTGGAGAAAACTGCTTGTTTTGGTAGACAACCCCCACAACGGTATTTGGATAGACGGAACTGAGAACCCTGTTAATGACAACAGCTCCTACTGCCACCTGACCAGAGTAAGGCTCCCCACCTGCCTCACAGTAAATGATATTAGCCATCAGTTTACGGTCGCCTTCCTCAAACGTTACCTCTGATATATCACGCCATTTTGACTTTGCTGCCAGACGCGACTTTGCTAGTTCCTCCTCATATTGCTTTTGTAATGCTGCAATATCTTGTTCCTGCTCATCAATCATCGATTCTAACGCATTGATAGTAGCCTCTGCATCTGCAATCTGATTCGAGTAACTCGACACATTGGCAGAAGTTCGACTGACAAGTCCTGCAACTCTGCTCTTTTCGGCTTCTGCCTCCTCCCTCAGCCCATTTAGATCCACTAGTTCCTCGTTGAGCCGCACCTTAGTCTCCTCAATATGCTCTCGCATCTTTTTAAACTGTTGTAACATTTTCCGGTCCTGTGCATGGATACGGTCTATATAATCGCTCTTATTTAGAAAATCAGAAAAACTGGTCGAAGAAAATAAAATATCCAGATAACTGTCGCTTCCGCCACGCTCATACATTGCCTTAATGCGCTGTTTCATACCCTCGTACTGTTCATCCTGTGTTCGGATTGCCTCTTCTAATTCTGCCTCTGTCTGCTGAATTTGCAGTTCTTTTTCCGAAATCTCTGACTCAATTCGTTCCAAATTCATGCTAACCTGTGCCAAATCGTCATTGAGTGTGCTGAGTTGTCCCAGAAGAGAATTTTTTGTAATTTCCAGAGATTCCTTTCGATCCTCTGTATCTTCCTTTGCATCCTGTGTTTTTTCCCTCTCCGCCTTTGCCTTTTGCAGCCGTTCTAGTGTTGTCTCAGCATTTACTGTTGTTGACACACTTCCAGCAGACACTACTGCCACCATTGTAGCAAGCAGCATTGCCATCGGCCGTTTATATGACATTCTCATGAATTCCCCTTTCCTTCTACATTATTTTGTTCCAAATATTCTGTCTCCTGCATCTCCTAGACCCGGAACAATATATCCGTGTTCATTTAACCTTTCATCTAAAGCACCGATGTAGAGATCCACATCTGGATGATCTTGTTTCATGCGTTCTATCCCCTCAGGAGCAGCAATAATACACATAAAATGAATATTTTTGCATCCTCTATCTTTCAGCATACGAATCGCCGCGGAAGACGAACCTCCTGTGGCAAGCATTGGGTCCACTACAAACACTTCCCGCTGATTGCAATCTTCGGGCAGCTTACAATAATATTCCACTGGCTCTAATGTGTCTGGATCGCGGTAAAGCCCAATATGCCCAACCTTTGCAGTTGGAATAAGCTGTAACATCCCATCTACCATTCCAAGCCCTGCACGCAGAATTGGCACCACTGCAAGCTTTTTGCCTGCAAGCTCCTTCACGGTCGTCTTACAAATCGGTGTCTCAATCTCCACATCCGCAAGCTTTAAATTTCTCGTCGCCTCATAACAGATTAAATTCGCAATCTCACTGATTGTCTGCCTAAAATCCTTTGTTCCTGTCTCGATACGCCTGATTCGTCCAATCTTATGCTGAATCAGCGGATGATCCATCACTACTATTTTCGCCACAGTGCTTCCCTCCTGTTCTTCTTCCGAATCTATTTTGCATTTTTCACACAAATTAACAAAAGCATTTATCTCAGCCGGAGGAGACTCCCACTTCTATAAGTGACAAGTAAAATACAATTTTGTCTTAGTGGGAGTACAATCTCTGACGGAGATAAGCCTCCGGCATGATTGCAGGCGCGCGAATCCCCCAATCTGTCAGCAGAGCTGACTCGCACACCGCATCAAGAATGCCAATGGTATTCTTGAACTAACATACGCTTACTTTGCAGCAAATGTAAAGTCCTGTGCCAAACTGTAACTTTAGTCTACTTCATATGCGCTAGATTTCATTGTCTCTTCTTCCAAAGCCTGAATTGCTGCAACACGCCTGCAATGTTTTCCCTCCCCCGGAAATTCTGTATTTAAGAAAGTATCTACAATGCCAAGTGCAAGATTCGTTCCCACAATACCAGCACCGATCGCGAGCACATTCGCATTGTTGTGTTCCCTAGTAAGTCTCGCCGACACAGTATCTGAACATAATGCACAGCGGATTCCCTTCACTTTGTTTGCTGTGATTGAGATACCAATCCCTGTAGTGCAAATCACAATCCCCTTCTCAAATGCTCCGGACGCAACCGCCTTTGCAACTGCCTGACCAAACACAGGATAATCACAGGATTCTTTGCTGTAACACCCAAAATCTTTATATTCTATGTGATTCTGAACAAAATACTGTAAAATTTCCTGTTTCAAATCATATCCACCGTGGTCACATCCAATTGCTATCATATTCTTTTCCTCCTATTATTTTAAATCATCTCTCGAAGTTTTAGGTAAATACACCGAACCTTGAAAGTCTATTTGGTATCCTGCCAATACTATACATAAATTACTTTATGCCCAGCCGCTTTTAATAAACGGTTCATAATGGCTTGTCCAATTCCAGTATCCGATGTCTCTTTTATTGCAGATACAGCCAATACCTTTGCAAAGGACTCCGCATAAATGTATGAAATCCCCTCATCATCAAACTCACGCAAAAAAGTATAAAGTTGTTTTGCAGCCGCTTCAGGTGTATACCTACTGCCCGCATTTTTAATACTTGAAGCCCCATGATACTGTGCAAGCTGTTCTTTTGTCCCAATCACACCTGTACGCGCACCTGCTGCCTCATGTGCTGCGCACTGCTCATTGATATATTGAACTACTTTGTGCGGTTCTCCCTCCACAATCACAAGCTCCCCTTTCGGCGCATAATGTCGATATTTCATACCCGGCGCCTTGGGTGCCTGTCTGGAATCGCTGTCATAAACCGTAACATCTATCTCTGTCTCTCCTACAATATCTGATAACATTTTCTGTGTGATGTATCCCGGGCGTAAAATCACTGGAATTTCTGCTGTCACATCCACAATTGTGGACTCAAGCCCTATGGAGGAGCTATCCGCAGCAAGAATCATATCGATTCGGCCTGCCATATCCTGCATCACATACTTCGCTAGTGTAGGACTGGGCTTTCCTGACAGATTTGCGCTTGGCGCCGCCACATAGCCGCCCGCTTTCCTTATAAAAAGATTCGCCAGCGGGTGTGACGGCATTCGCACAGCCACTGTGTCAAGTCCTCCTGTTGTCTGAGAGGGCACAAGATCTGATTTCTTAAAAATCATTGTGAGTGGTCCCGGCCAAAATGCCTCCGCAAGCTTCGTCGCCGCAACAGGGATCTCGCGCACAATCTGATTCAAATCCTTCCAATCTGCAATGTGTATAATCAGCGGATTATCACTTGGTCTTCCCTTTGCCGCATAAATCTTTCTTGAGGATTCTGGGTTGAGTGCATCTCCGCCAAGACCATAGACAGTCTCTGTCGGAAATGCTACCAGCCCCCCCTGCTTGATAATCTCTCCTGCCACAGACAATTTCGCCTCAATACTTTCGGGATTCTCCTCCATATCAATGACAGCAATCGTTGTATCCATTGTTATTATCTCCATATTTATCACTAATTTTCAGGCATTTTTATTTTAGCACATTAATTGGGTTTTATAAAGGTATTACAATAAAGTTTTTGTAACATTTCGTAACACTTTGTTACAGTTCAGTCTAGGACTTTGCATTTACTGCAAATTATGGCTTTACAAGCCACGTAAAACTGTGTAGTGGCAGAGATACATCAAGCCACCACGAAGTGGTTTTGCATGGCTTGATGTCTGTAACAGGAAGCCAAGGGCTAAACTGTTACAACACTTTAGGAATTTATTACCTGCATAATCCCCATATAGACTGCCCATGCAACACGCTCTTGATACTCCTCTTGTGTCAAGAGGTCCGCCTCGGTGGGATTGCTCATAAAGGCACACTCCACAATCACAATTGGAACCGATGTTTTTTTAAGCAGATAATAGCTGCCATTGTCTTTTGCTACGCGCTCCTTTGTCGGTTTTAGTGTCTTAATCAGCTGTGTCTGCATAATCTCCGCCGCTTCTTTGCTCTTGACAGAATCCTTGTAATAAAATACTTGAACCCCACTTACAGAAGGATCGGGATAACTGTTCTGATGAATGCTTACTGCCAGTGTTGGTTTTGCTTCCTCTATAATATTCAAACGATTTTTCATATCGCGAACTTTTTTGTTGGTATCGTTTTCTTTGTACAACCCGTTATCGTCTGTTCGCGTCATCACCACATGAATACCATTTTCTTTGAGATTGCGTTCGAGCTTTAAGGCAATCGCCAGATTAATATCCTTTTCCAACGCATTATTTACACCAATCTTTCCCGGGTCAATCCCTCCATGTCCGGCGTCTACCACAATGGTAATCTCCTCCCCATTTTTTTGAAATGTCCTTCTTGCATGTTCTTCAAGTGTACTTACAAACTGCGCCGATTCCCTCGCTACCATAATCATTGCAAGCACCAGCAAAATTGCCAAAATTTTTGTTGTTGTTTTACTGCGATCTGCGTTCATTTCATATACCTATACACAAAATCTCATTGCTATATTATATGAAATCATGCTTCATTTCAGCACTTATCGAGTTACAGTTCAAACAGGACTTTGCAGCACAGTGCAAAGTCCGTGGAAAGCGTAATGATTGAGATACATCAAGCCACGGTACGTGGCTTTGACACCACCAAGTGGTTTTGCATGGCTTGATGCTTGTAACAGGAAGTCGAAGACCCAACTGTTACCTTATCGAACTATTTTTCCAATCAGGCAATTTATAAAAAATACAACAATATTCGCCACCACAATGGTAGCGCCAACTGGAGTGGAAAAGAGAATTGACAGCACAATCCCAGCCAGTGCACAACACACGGACAGTATTGCCGCATAAATTATCACCCCTTTAAAATTTTGTATTACTCGCATCGCAGATAACGCTGGAAAAATTACCAGTGCTGAGATTAACAATGACCCCACTAGATTCATTGCAAGCACAATAATAATCGCTGTAATAACAGCAATGAAATTATTGTACAAACCCGCTTTTAACCCCGTCGCCCGCGCAAAATTTTCATCAAATGTAACAGCAAAAATACGATTATATAAAAAGATAAACACAACCACCACAATCACCGACATCACAACACACAGCCATACCTCAGCCTTTGTCAGCGTTAATATTGATGTTGAACCAAACAGCGTGCTACACACATCACCTGATATATTAGCTGATGTGGAAAACAGATTCATCACCAGATAACCGACTGCAAGCGAACCAACGGAAAGCATCGCAATTGCTGCATCTCCGTGGATTCTTGGATTTTGTCCTGTCCTAAGAATTAAGATTGCCGCAAGCACGGTCACAGGCATTACGATAACAGAAGTAGTGCCAAGGTCAAGAAGCGTCGCCACCGCCAAAGCACCAAATGCCACATGAGACAGCCCATCCCCAATATAAGAAAACCGCTTGAGCACCAATGTCACGCCAAGCAGCGCCGCGCAGAGTGCAATCAACGTTCCGACAATCAGCGCATACCGCACAAACGGATAGGTCAAATAAAATTGCAGCGTCTCCACGATTCCCATTGATTCTTTCATGCGTCTTCCCCTCCTAATTCTTTCCAAAAGTCACTTTTTCGATACTCCTGTGTGGTCCCAATAAAAGATTTTTCCTTCTCCACATGCAGAATATGACTTGCATATTTTACCGCCGCATGAATATCATGTGACACCATAATAATTGTCAATCCCTCTTGATTGAGTACCTGAATCAGTTGATAAAATTCCATTGTCACTCTGGGATCTAATCCTGTCACGGGCTCATCAAGCACTAGCAATTTAGAAGATGCACAGAGCGCACGCGCCAAGAGTACACGCTGTTGTTGCCCTCCAGAGAGATTGCGATAGCACTCCTTTCTCAACTCCCAAATATCCATACGACGCATATTTTTCTCTGCAAGCTGTTTTTGTGCTTTCTGAAAAAAAGGGCGCCATCCGCACTGCGAAAGTGTTCCCGACAGCACAATCTCCCACACGGAAGCTGGAAAATCCTTCTGCACAAAAGTCTGTTGCGGCAAATATCCAATCGCATGTGCCTCCAATCCATCACCATATACAATGCGCCCTCCCATCAGCGGCGTCAACCCAAGTAAGCTTTTCATTAATGTACTTTTGCCCGCGCCATTTTCGCCCACAATACACAAATAATCTCCCTGCGCAACCGAAAAACTAATATGTTCTGCAACAGGTGTTCCCTCATAACCCAATATTAAATCTTCACATTGAATATACGCCATAACTTGTATCCCCCCTATTACTCCAATAACTTCCTTATCACATTCAAGTTTTCCTCCATTATATTTAAATAATGAAGTCCCTCTTTGATCTCCTTGCGAGAAATTGACTGCATAGAATTTAACACGCAGACCTTTTGATGCCCCGACTGCGTATTTTCAATCACTACTCGCGCCAGCCGATCATCTGACCCATCAAGCACAATCACAAAATCAAGTTCTAGTTCATCTAACTTGTTTATTAAAAATGCCACTGTTCCAAAACCAGCTTCTGTCTCTGCACTGCATCCATTAAACGCAGCGTAATAATTCAAACCGTAATCCTCCACAAAATACCGAAATGGAAATCGGTCTGCAAAGAGCAATGTGTCCTTTTTCCCACTGTCAATCACCTTGGCAAACTGAAGATCCAGCGCGCGCAACGCCGCCGTATATCGCTCACAATTCCTTTGATATAAATCAACATTTCTGCTATCCATTGATACAAGTTCTGCCGCAATCGCTTCTACAATTCGTTCTGCATTTCTAATGGAAAGCCAAATATGTTCATCGTACTCTTGTTCGTCATGTTCCTGCTTGTCATGTCCGCTGCCTCCCGCAACATGTTCTTCCTCGACAAGTGTCTCGCTAACAACTTCCATCATATTTATCACACGCATCTTAGGATTAACTGCCTCTTTTAAGGCATCTTTTACCCAAGCATCCGATTCTCCACCCACATAAAGAAACAAATCGCACTCGGAAACTCTTGCAATATCCAATGCAGATGGCTGAAAATTATGCAAATCACCACCCTTATCCATAAGCAATGTCAATGAGATATTCTCCTCATTTCCACAAATTAAATTGGCTGTCCAATCATACTGTGGAAATGTAGTGCAGACAATATGAAACCGATTATCCTCCTCTAAAACTGCATTATTAGAAGTACAACCTGACAAGAGACAACTATAGAATACTGTTAAAATGGCGATTGCGATAACCTTCATTTATATTTCTCCTCTCGACAAACAAATTATTACATTTGCAAATCATTTGCATTTTTAAATTATATCCACCTGTTTTTGTATTGTCAAGTAAAATTCACAACTGACATCTTTCATTTGGACACTCGTGGTAACAATTCAGACAGGTATTTGCACCGCGCTGCAAATACCGTAAGAAAGCGTGGTGGCTGCAAGCAAAAATTCATCGCCAAAGGCGATTTTGCATGAATTTTTGCCTGTAACAGCGAAGGTATCTGAACTGTTACCACCCGTATGCACAAAGCAAAACGAGTAGAGATTCCATAGTTTCTCTACTCGTCCTATTTTTTCTTTTCCTATTGTGTCATATAATCAGCAATTACATCCCATACTGCCGAAGTCTCCAATCCAAGTTTCCAGCTTGCCACACCTTTGATGCCTTGGTTCTTCATCACTTGCAGTTTCACCCGAATCGACTCCAAATCCTCAAGCCAGCACTGATATAATGTATCATTCACCTGATACTCCACATAATTTTGGCAGGACTCTTCCACCCATGTAGGCGTCACTCCAGTCCTTGCAACCCAATCCGACTGGGCGTTCATTGTAAGCGTTGACGCCTTCAATCCATCTGGACCAGATTCCCATATTCTTGTATAAAAAGGAATTGCATTGATTATTTTCTCCGCTGGAACTACTTGCTTTGTATTGGCAATACCATTTTCCACAAATTGAATAGATGCATTGGAACCTGCCGCTCCACCTCCTACATAATGTTCATCATACCCCATTATAATAATATAATCTGCGATAATGCCCTGTTCTTTGCGATTATAGTGCGCTGTATACTCTGACGGGACATAGTTGTCCACTGAAAGGACCACACCACGCTTTCTAGTCTCAATGGATAGCTCCCGCAAAAACTGTACAAAATGAGTGCCGGAATCACTGCGCACCTTCTCAAAATCAATGTTAATACCATCTAGTCCATAGCGATCAACCTGCGCCATCAATCCTTCAATCAGATATTTACGATTGGCAGAAGACGACAATAATTCCACAAAATCAATCTCTACACCAAACTGATCCACACTGTCCACATCTGTCACAAGCGCCCAAACATCAACGCCTAAATCATGTGCCCGCGCCACATAAGATGCATTGGCAATGCTTGCAAAGTCACCGTTACTATTGGTCAGCCGAAACCACGTTGGAGATACCACATTGATTGTCTTGGTCCGTGCAAGTGCGCTTGCAAGCACATCACCCCCAACTTCATCAAACACTTGATGGAACGTAAGGTTAATCATACCCTCTTTCTTCACATTATTGTATACAATCTCCTGAAATCCCGTATTACAAATTCGCTCTACTTCTTTCTTATCTTTTAAAAACTTATTTTCCACATATCCAATAAAGGCATCGGCTGTCTTAACCTTTGACCAGTTTTCCATCTGCTCAAGCACAGTCACTGCATCTCCCGCTGCAAGCTGCACCAAAATATCACTCTTGATGCCTCCTTGATACCGCAGCGCAGTCTTTTTAGAAAGCACTGCCTCTGTGTAGCTGCCCCATTCTGTATACACCTGCATATGCAACGGCGCATCGTACACCTGATACTCAAAATTAGCATATTGTTTCACATAATCTGCCGCAATGTATAATGTATCTCCCTCATAGAACGCGGCTTTGTAACCAAGCTCTTGTCCAGAGCCAGACACATACATTACATCACTGTCATAAGCAATATTTATCTGTATTATATCAGTGTCTGTTGTAAATAACAGCACTTGCTCCTCAGAATTCACATAAAATCGTTCTGTAAAATACTTCTCAACTGTTGAGAGTGCAAAGTAGATTACATTATCCCGCAAAAGTGCTTTCTCCTCGACAAGCGTGTCCTGAACCACCATTGCAACCTCGTCATCCTGTGCAAGCTGAAAATATTCCCTTAAATCTGCTTTATTTTTTGAATAAGAATACCTTTTTAAAATCTGGCTTCCCAGCGCCGCTGCAATCACAATAAAAATGAGAACAATCGGCACTAGCACCGCAATTATTCGTTTTTTCATACGGATACCTCCCAATTGTTCTCATTATAGCAAAAGATTGATACGAAGTATACAAAAAAATTCAATATACTTCCAAAAAAAGTCCCTATCATTTTTATGCTGCATATGATAAAATATAATTGTCTTGTTAGCAAAGTGCCAAATCGGTCTGTACCATTATGCATAGAGGGGTCTAAAATCAATCTGTCACAGACCAGACATTATACGATACATATAATACATATCAGAGACCAAAAGCTTAAAACTGTGATATATAAATTGTATAAAGTAGTCAGAACGCAATATACTTTTACTGGATTTGTAAATTGTGAAAAGTTTGGAAAAATATTTTTGCGTTATCAGCACAAGCTAATAAGACAATGAGAAGATTTTTAACAGCCCTCCTTCTTATGTAAATTTTATTCGTAAAATTTGTTCTCGACGCACTTTATACAAGCATTATTAACACATTCCGAAAAAATATGCAAATCGAAATGTAAAAATTCGCCCGAAATGTAAAAAATAATACAACTTTTTCATAAAAACATCTGTTATTTTAACATTTCAGACGATATATAGAATAAAATCAACTTTCGACATTTTTATGGTTCTTAACAAGATTTCTGTTATAAAATAAATTTTTTAAAAACTGTGGTCCTGTACTATTGACTAAAACTTCTCTACATTATAATATATGTGAGAAGGTCTGTCTTCAAGCATTGTTTGACAGACTGAATCAGAGAATACGCGGACACTATGAATGTGTGAGATTACCGTGTCTCGCACCAGAACCCCTAAACGGGTTTTGAACTCAAGGTATTATTAAATAGTGAGGATGTGAAAAATATGAAAATCGAAAAAGTTAATGACCATCAAATTCGCTGCACACTGACAAAAGCAGACTTGGCTGACCGCGAGCTCAAGATCAGTGAGCTTGCCTATGGGACAGAAAAAGCAAAAAATCTTTTCCGTGATATGATGCAGCAAGCTTCCTATGAATTTGGATTTGATGCTGATGATATTCCACTTATGATAGAAGCAATACCACTCAATTCTGAATGCATTGTTTTAGTTATCACCAAAGTAGAAGACCCGGAGGAACTTGATACCCGCTTCTCAAAGTTTGCGCCTTCTGTTCACGACGAATATGAGGAGGAAGACCTCGGAAATACATTGGACAGTATGCTTCAGAGTCTCTCTGAAGGTGCTGATGATGTACTTGACCTGTTTAAGAAAATTCATGACGGCCATCTTGCAGAAGCCACTGCCGAAGCATTAAATAGTGTGGAGAAAGCAAAACTCAAGTCAAACACAAAGCAGACTACAAACATTGATTTGACACGCATCTATGGTTTTGAGTCTCTCAATCAAGTGACGCGTCTTGCTCATATATTAGTACAGCACTATCACGGCAAAAATTCCTTGTACAAAAACGAGAAAACTTCAGGTTATATGCTTGTTGTGACTCAATCTGACCACACTCCAGAAGAGTTTAATAAGATTTGCAACATGCTTTCTGAATATGGAAATGCTGAAAAGATTGCCTCTGCAAGCGAAGCCTATATGGAAGAACACTTTGAGCCTGTTATTAAAGACAAAGCCATTCAGGCATTGTCTCTGGTATAGACATTCGGTCTATAATAATTCAAAGAGAACAAAAAAAGTCCACGACTTCTGTCGCAGACTTTTTTTGATTCTTTATTTTCTTCTATGCAAGCGCCGCAATCTTGTCCATCAGCGCATCAATGTCCATTCCGTGAACCATTGCTGCTTCCTCTAAGGACTCACCCTGCGCAGAAGGACAACCTAAACAATGCATACCAGCATCCATAAGTACTGGCGCCACCTCCGGCTTTGTCCTCAAGATTTCACCGATTGTCATATCCTTCGTTATCTCTGCCATCTTCATTTCCTCCTATTATGTCATTTATTTATTCTGACACGTTTCTCTTATTGTGTCTAAACTATGGTAATTTATTCGCTGTTACCTACATAACTATAATATATTTTTGAAATTTAATCAAGTGATTGTTTATCTTCCACATTACTTTCTGTAACAGTTCGGCCCTTGGCTTCCTGTTACAGACATCAAGCCATGCAAAACCACTTCGTAAAGATGCTTCTTTCCCATTTAAAATTAATATATTTTTTCCGTCGTTTAATGTTATTGTTTTCTTGCCTTCCGTAATATCACTCTCTATTACAGATTCCTCTCCATCGCCATCTATCAACACAAGACTACATTTTCCACTCTTCATCTTATAATCTATCTCTAATTCTAGTTCCTTTTCTTCTGACAAATCCAATTCTACAAGTATCTTTTTTCCATTCAGTTTTATTCCTGTCCCAGATAACAGTGTATTACCCATTTTTAAATAAGATAGACTTGAAAATTTTCCTTCTTCAATCTTATTTTGTATATCTAATCCTATTCCTTGCTCTATTTTAGTATTTTTGCTAGTGTCAGATAACTGGTCCTCTTTCTCATTCGATGGCAAACTTAAAAGATTTTTTCCCTCAACAATCTCCTCTATCTCTGTTCTTGCTTCTGTAATATTTTGATCTGTAAAGAATATTTGATCGGATAATATCGTATTTTCTTCCGTTAAACTGTTACTATCAATAACGAGATTTAATGACTCAAATGTAACTGGCTTGCCAACTATCTTAATCTTATTTCACCCTTCCTCTAATACAATTTCTTTATTAAAAATATCCTCATCTTCTGCCAAAACTTCAACTGTTTCCTCTTGCTTTATATTAAGCAATTTATAATTTCCTTTTTCAACATGCACCTCACCTGTTAAAAAAATCGTATCACTGCTTTTCAACTCTATTTCGCAGATTGTAAGGTCTCCCCACAAAACACCGTTCCCCTCAACCTGACATCCATCAACCCTTCTGTTAAAACCTCTCCCGATACACCCAACTCTAGCCGCACCCGCCTTAAAAATACAGAAAAATCCTGCTCAGATTGCAATGGTACTTTTAATACATTCTTTTGTTTTATCCACAGATCCATTCCACTATATACTCTCCTTACCACCCATTGTGCCTATCTTTTCTCTTCCAAAATTAGCAGCGCGATTCCTAAGCATATTGCAATGAAAGCCCCAGCAAGAAATATCCACAAACCGTAAGAAGACATAAAACCCACAAAATGATTTTTATCAGTATATTCAATTCTATCGAACGCAGAAGCAAAACTTAATACAACTATTTCTAAAAAACCAAATACTAAAAAATGATTCCTATTATTTTTCTCCTTTTCTTTTTTTTATTCTAACCAATAGAGAAGAGAAACACAAGAAATACTACAATCTGTTTGGATTTTTTATTGTCCTATCTATCTATAAAGGCAAGTTACCCGAACTTCCAGATTCCGCTCCGTTATAATTCACAAAATTTTAATAATTTTTATCCCTCTGTACATAAAAAAGTACAAAGAATAGTGTTGACGTGTATACAAAATTAAGGATATAATACAGATATGAATGTTAGACAGGATTTAACACTTTCGTAACAACCAACATTCTAAACTTCAGTAACTGGCGGAATTAAACCGCATATTAATTAAATTTATATTTTAGGAGGCTTTGCAAAATGAGACCAGAGTGGAAAGATTTTGTAGGTGGCAAATGGGAAAGCGAAATTAATGTACGTGACTTCATTCAGAAAAACTTTACTCCGTATGAAGGTGATGAGTCTTTCTTAGCAGGACCTACACAGAACACAAAAGATTTATGGGACATGGTTCTTGACCTTCAGAAGAAGGAGAGAGAAGCCGGCGGTGTTCTTGATATGGACACAAAAGTTATCTCTACCATCACTTCTCATGGTCCGGGATACCTTGACAAGAGCAAGGAGACAATCGTTGGTTTCCAGACTGATAAGCCTTTCAAGCGTTCTTTGCAGCCATACGGCGGTATCAGAATGGCAGAGAAAGCATGTTCAGACAACGGCTATGAAGTAGATCCTGAAGTGAGTGAGTTCTTCTCCACACACAGAAAAACACACAACGCTGGATGCTTTGACGCATACAATCAGGAGATGAGAGCATGCCGTTCCTCACACATTATTACAGGTCTTCCTGATGCTTATGGCCGCGGACGTATTATCGGCGACTACAGAAGAGTTGCTCTCTATGGTATTGACAGACTGATTGAGGATAAGCAGGCTCAGAAGGATTCTACAGGCCGTGTTATGACAGACGATGTAATTCGTCTTCGTGAAGAGCTTTCAGAGCAGATGGTTGCTTTGAAATTAATGAAAGAAATGGCTGCTTCTTATGGCTGTGATATCTCTAAGCCAGCTACAAATGTACAGGAAGCAATTCAGGCTACTTATTTTGGTTATTTATGCGCTGTTAAGGAGCAGAATGGTGCTGCAATGTCCCTTGGCCGTACTTCTACATTCCTTGACTGCTATGCACAGAGAGACTTAAAGAATGGAACATTTACAGAAGATCAGATTCAAGAGTTTGTTGACCACTTTATTATGAAACTTCGTCTGATTAAATTTGCTCGTACACCGGAATACAACCAGATTTTCGCTGGTGATCCTGTATGGGTAACAGAGTCTCTTGGCGGCGTTGGCGTAGACGGACGTCCTCTGGTAACAAAGATGTCCTTCCGTTATCTGAACACACTGACAAATCTTGGACCTAGCCCGGAGCCAAACCTCACAGTTCTCTGGTCCACAAGACTTCCTGAAAATTGGAAGAGATACTGCGCTAAGATGTCTATCCAGACTTCTTCTATCCAGTATGAGAACGATGACCTGATGAGAGTGACACACGGCGATGATTACGGCATTGCTTGCTGCGTATCTTCTATGGTTATTGGTAAGGAAATGCAGTTCTTCGGCGCACGTGCAAACGTTGCAAAATGCTTGCTCTATGCTTTAAACGGCGGTGTGGATGAAGTTACCAAGAAACAGGTTGGTCCGAAGTATCGCCCTGTTGAAGGTGATATCCTCAATTATGATGATGTATACAGCAAATTTATGGATATGCTTGAGTGGCAGGCAGATGTGTATGTAAACACACTGAATATTATCCATTATATGCATGACAAATACTGCTATGAAAGAGCAGAGATGGCTCTTCATGACAGAGATGTTAAGAGATATTTTGCTACAGGTGTTGCTGGTCTGTCCATCGTTGCTGACTCTTTATCAGCAATCAAATATGCTCAGGTAAAGGCAATCCGTGACGAAGACGGCATTATCGTTGACTTTGAGACAACAGGTGATTTCCCGAAATATGGTAATGATGATGACCGTGTTGACCTAATTGCACAGGACGTTGTTCATAAGTTTATGACAGCAATCAGAAGACATCATACCTACAGAAATGGTGTTCCTACTACTTCAATCCTTACAATTACATCCAATGTAACTTATGGTAAGGCTACAGGTAACACACCTGACGGACGTAAAAAAGGACAGCCATTTGCTCCCGGTGCAAACCCAATGCATGGACGTGACACACATGGTGCAGTCGCTTCTCTGTCTTCTGTATCAAAACTTCCGTTCAAGGATGCGCAAGATGGTATCTCCAATACCTTTACAATTATTCCAAACGCTCTTGGAAAAGAAGCAAAAGTATTCTCTGGAGATATTGAGCTTGATTTAAACAACTAATTCGTATGGAATAGGTGATTTTATGGATGAGAAATCAATGATTGATGACCTCGTATCCCAGCTTGATGCCGGTTTTTCCGGCGCAAAGGCTGTAGGGCATTTCAATGTAGATGTCAGTGAGGACGCTTCCACAAAAGAAGTCCAAACACTTGGATGTACAGACTGTTCCAGTAATCCTATGGCGTGTAGTGTTCCTACACTCCATGAGGGATTAGACAATGTTATATGTGAGTAAATAGACTCAAAAGTACTCAAAATCCAGAGTATAGTTTGTGCTGACTTTAAAGCAGGCGGAACTGCGGAAATTCCCCTTACTGGCTGAAACATTACAGTATAACAAAGATGGCAGTACATCTGTGGGTGCAGTTGGTCAATGGATAAGTCCCAAAAACCAAGGGCAAAAAATAATAAAATTTAGGAAAGGAAAAAGCTATTTCAGATGAGAACCTATATGAATCAAGAAAAGGATTTATAGGTATGTACCGATGGTTAGTCGGGAATTTACGACTGTGGAGTGTACAATGTGTTCGATAAACACATCGAACTTGTGAGTAGTATATTGATACAATTATGAAAGCATACACGTTGAAACAGTAACCACAAATCGTGAGATTGTGGCGAATCATCTAGTATATACACTTTTGTATATATTTTTAGTAGCAGGTATATAACTATGGCAGTTAATAATTCAGCACAGGTTGATAACTTAGTATCTTTATTAGATGGTTATGCTACAAAAGGGGGGCATCACCTCAACGTTAATGTACTGAACAGAGACACTCTGTTAGATGCACAGAAGCATCCTGAGAATTATCCTCAGCTTACAATCCGTGTATCTGGATATGCTGTTAACTTTATCAAGTTGACACCAGAGCAGCAGGCAGATGTTATCTCTCGTACATTCCATGAGGCAATCTAATTTTTTATAAACATGTGTAAAGCTCCCTGAGATTATAATAATCTCAGGGAGCTTTTATGCACATGGACGTCCAAATGAAATATGTCAACAGAACTAACAGACGCCCAACGTGCAAGTAGGGGAAACTTTTCCCTTACTCGATTGCGTAACCCATACAGAGGAAAAACTATTATAGCAGCGCACAGAACTTCTACTTCTTATATTTATTAAATAAAAAAATTAAAAAGTATTCTAAATTTTATATCCCCTTTAAAAAAAATAAGGTATAATAAATATGATATCAATTTTTTAACGGAGGAATATTATGCAGGGAAGAATACATTCTTTAGAGTCATTTGGAACCGTTGATGGTCCCGGCGTGCGCTATGTCGTGTTTGTTCAGGGTTGTGCTATGCGCTGTGCATACTGTCACAATCCAGACACGTGGGAAATGAACGCAGGCACTCTTATGGAACCAGAAGAAATACTGGAAAATTATGAACGCAACAAACCCTTTTACAACGGAGGCGGCATCACTGTGACTGGCGGCGAACCATTAATGCAGATTGATTTTTTATTAGAACTCTTTACAATGGCACATGCGCGCGGCATTCACACATGTCTTGATACTTCTGGCATCGCCTATAATCCTAACGGAAATCCCGCGTGGCTTGCAAAGTTGGACAGCCTTTGCACAGTGACGGATCTTGTAATGCTTGACATCAAACATATTGATCCAGAGAAACATCAGAAATTAGTACTACAACCAAATAATGGCATTCTTGCATTTGCAGAATATCTTGACAGTAAAAATGTAGAAATTTGGATTCGCCACGTTGTTGTTCCCGGAATTACGGACGATCCAACAGACCTTCACAGATTGGGGTATTTTATTGGTGGACTCAAAAATCTCAAAGCGCTCGATGTCCTTCCCTACCATACAATGGGAAAGAAAAAATACGATGAGCTAGGCATGAAATACCGTCTTGAAGGTGTACCTGAGATGGACAAAAGCAAAATTCCAGAGCTGAAACAACACATATTGAATGGTATCCGTGAACGACGTGGCTTACCTGTCAAATAGGTGTACTTTTATTTGTATTTATTAAAATACTTTTCAATAATTTATACTTTGGACCTTGTATTTCCCAATGATATATATTACAATAAAAATGTTGACAAGTACTTGTCAGGAAGTATTGATTTGTAACAATCCAGCACAGATAGCAATTTTTGATACTTAACGCATTAGTTATACCAATCTATACATTGTTCTGGTACGTTACAAAACACCGATATAGTAAAAGGAGGATATTGTACAATGGCATATCAGATTTCAGATGCATGTGTATCTTGTGGCGCTTGTGAATCACAGTGCCCTGTTGGCGCTATCAGCATGGGAGACGGGAAGTTTGAGATTGATGCAGATAAATGCATTGATTGTGGCTCCTGCGCAGGCGCATGTCCTACAGGCTCAATTGAGCAGGCATAATATTGCAGAAAAAGAGCTGCTAAAAGCAGCTCTTTTTCTGTGTAAATTTTGTTACTCTATTTTTGCTTCCACAGCCTTTCGGAAAAAATGAAACTCTCTCTTTGCCTTAGGCTCTCCTTTCTCTGTCTGCTTGTCCTTAGAACTAGGAAATAAGATAGTCTTTTCTTTATTTTTCTCTTTATTCTTCTCCTTTTGTTTTGCATTTTTGCCACTGTACTGTCTAAGCAACTCATCAATTCGCTTATAATAGTCCTCGTTGCGCTTGTCCTCCACCTCATGCCTAATGTTAACCCGTTCTTCGTCGCGTTCCTCCATCAAACGAAATTGATAGTCAAGTTCTTTGCACAAATCTCCTTTAACGTTTTGTGTAATGCGCTCTACTAGATGATCTTCCATCTCCTCGTTATTTGCAGCAACCGCATCCTTGATTAGTTTCTGAAACAGATACTGCAACCGCATTGTCTGCTCGTTTGTCACCTCCTGCAACTGATTATCATCTGTTTTTTTTGCTACTTCATCAAGCGATTTCATCTCTTTTATCTCAATCATATTGCTCATTCCGCCCACATTGTTGCCGTCAGACTCCTTCTCCTCATCCTTTGGTATATTTGTGTTGTTCTCGTGTTTTTTACCAAATCTCTCATTCCATTTTGCATCATCTGAATTTTTTAATGCTATCATCTTTGCATCTCCTAATCTTGATATTTTTGTCAACTGCTTTTGTGCAAATGGGTTATCTGCTCTCATATCCTCTCCTCCTTCGTGCTCAGACTGCACTTGATTCAATATGATTTTTACCGCCTTGAGCTGCAAACCCTGATCTTTGAGATTTTTGATTTCTATAAATCTATCAATATCTTCCTGTGTATATATTCTGTGGCCCTGTTCATTTCGTCCAATAGAAAGTTCCAGTTCATCTTCCCAGTATCTTAGAACATGTGTTTCCACATGCACTTCTTTTGCAGCTTCGTTGATTAAATACTTTTCCTTCACCACTTTGAAAACTCCTTTCCTGTCGTATATAATATAATAGTGTCGACAATATATGTAAAAAGAGGATCAGGTTTCCCTGTCCTCTTTCGTATTTTAATCTCTTATATTATTTCTCCAGATTTACAAACTGCGTATAATCTGGTAACCATGCAAGGTTTATTGTGCCAATCGCACCGTTTCTCTGCTTGGCAATAATAATCTCAGCCACGTTCTTAAGCTCTGTATCCTTATTATAATAGTCATCGCGATAGATAAACATCACAACATCCGCATCCTGCTCAATCGCACCTGACTCTCTTAAATCAGAAAGCATTGGTCTGTGATCTGGTCTTTGCTCCACTGCACGGGACAACTGCGAAAGCGCTATCACCGGCACATGAAGTTCTCGTGCCAATGCTTTGAGTGATCTTGATATATCTGAAATTTCCTGTTGTCTGGACTCCATTTTTCCAGATCCTGTCATTAACTGCAGATAATCAATAATAATCATCTTCAAGTCATACTCTAATTTAAACTTCCTGCATTTAGAGCGAAGCTCACCAATGCTAATACCCGGCGTATCATCAATCAAAAGTCCTGATCTGCCTATCACATCAGCGCTCTCAATCAAGCGCTCCCACTCATCATCCTTCATATTTCCGGTCCTAATTGACTGCGAGTTTACCTTAGACTCCAGAGACAACAAGCGATTTACCAACTGTTCTTTTGACATTTCAAGCGAAAATATTACAACGGATTGATTGTTATGAAATGCCACATACTGTGCAATATTTAGTACAAACGCAGTCTTGCCCATTGAAGGGCGCGCTGCGATCAGTATTAAATCTGAAGGCTGCATACCAGCAGTTTTATAATCTAAATCCAAAAATCCTGTTGCAATTCCAGTTACTGCTCCTTTATTCTTGGACGCCTCCTCGATTAAGTTCATCGTATTCATGACAATCTGTCTAATTGGAACAAAATCACCGCTGTTGCGCTTCTGTATAATATCAAATATACTTTTTTCAGAAACTTCCAAAATAGACTCTAAAGAATCCTTTTGCGCATAACAGGTATTTGCAATCTCCTCATTGACGCGAATCAGTTTTCTAAGGACTGCCTTCTCTGCCACAATCTGTACATAATGTTTAATATTTGCGGAGGTTGGCAGTGTCGCCATCACATCTTTTATGTACTCAAGACTATAGATTTCAGGCGGTGTCCCTTTTTCTTTTAAACGCTCTTGTAGTGTCACTAAGTCAACAGGTTTCGCCTCATCATTTAATTCCACCATCGCATCAAAAAGAATACCATACTGCCTTCCATAAAAGTCTTCTCCACTAATCTGTTCACTGGCTATTGTGATTGCCTCTTTATCCATCAACATAGAACCAATCACTGACTGCTCTGCCTCAATGCTGTGTGGCAGGACCTTTTTTAAAACCGCCTCATCCATTTCTGGCATCGCTCAACCTCCTAGACGCATGTAACGTGCACTTTGAGCTTTGCTGACACTTTTGGATGCAGCTTTACAGTTATCTCATGCGTTCCAGCCGTTTTAATTGGATCACTAAGCTGTATTTTTTTCTTGTCAATCTCCTTGGAATACTGATCTGCCACTGCCTTTGCAATTTCTTTGGACGACACAGAGCCAAATGTTTTTCCACCCTCGCCGCCTTTAATCTCCATCTGAACAGTCATCTGTTCAAACTCTGCTGCCAAAGCCTGTGCTGCTTCATACTGTTCTCTTGCAAGCCTCTCTTCATTCTTCTTTTGAAGCTTGAGTGTATTCATGTTTGCACCAGTTGCCTCCACTCCAAGTTTCTTTGGAATGATAAAATTCTTGGCGTAACCTTCCTTAACCTCTACCAAGTCCCCTTTTTTTCCTACGGATTTAACATCCTCCAACAATATCACTTTCATGCTGCTTTTATCCTTTCTCGTTCTTTACAGAAAAAGCTGTCTCTGTAACTAAATTGCGCCCTCTTCCAGCATTTGGTTCAGCGTCTCTTTTACGACGAACACTGCACGCTCTGGAGTGGTATCTGTCAATTGCGCTCCCGCAATATTCATATGCCCGCCTCCGCCAAGACGCTCCATAATAATCTGTACATTTACCTCGTCAATCGACCGTGCCGAAATATAGATTTTTCCATTATATTCCGTCATCACAAAACTTGCTTTAATCCCGTTAATACCAAGCAACTCATTTGCTGCCTGTGCACCAATCTCAGTGGGGCTCTCCAACCCTTCCGCCGGACAGATTCCCATCGCATAAGCATTTTTATAAATCTCTGCATTGCGGACTGTCTCCGCCTTCGCTTTGTACTCCTGTGCACCGTCCCGAAACATCTTCCTAACTCTGGTTACATCAGCTCCGTACCGCCGCAAAAATGCCGCGGCCTCAAATGTCCTAACCCCTGTCTTTGCTGTAAAATTATTGGTGTCCACCATAATTCCGGAATACATGCAATCTGCCTCATTGCTTCGCACTTTCACAGTACCTGCTATATATTGCAACACCTCAGCCACCATTTCACAGGTACTAGATGCATAGGGCTCCACATAAGAAAGAGTCGCGTTCTCAATTACCTCAGAACTCTGCCTGTGATGGTCTAAAACCACCACGGTCTTACAACTTCTAATTAAATCTGGGCATTCTGTAATACTCGGCTTATTCACATCCACAACCACCAGCACAGTACTGTTGTCAGCGCTTTCTAACGCCTCTGTGCTGCCAATAATAAAATCCTCTTCATAGACATTTCTATCTCGAAAAAGCTCCGCAAGTGGCTTTACAGAACTTGTTATATCATTGATAACAATATGTGGTTTTCTGCCAAGCGCCCTTGCAATACAACTAATACCGACTGCTGCGCCAAAGGCATCTGCATCTGCCAATCGATGCCCCATAATTAGCACCTTATCCTTGCTTGTAATAATTTCTTGAAGAGCATTTGCCTTGACACGCGCTTTCACACGTGTATTCTTTTCAATCTGCTGACTTTTTCCGCCATAGTACACAATCGAGTCGGGTGACTTCACAATCGCCTGATCACCACCGCGCCCGAGCGCTAAGTCAATTGCAGTACGCGCAAACTCTGCATTCTGGGCATATGTGGGCGCATCAACCCCTATACCGATACTCACAGTCACTGCCATCTCATTTCCAATATTGACAGTTTTGACATCCTCTAGCAATTCAAAGCGCGATTCCTTTAACGCCATCAACGCCTTCTTGCGCATAATCACCAAGTATTTGTCCTTCTCAGTCTTCCTGACAATGCCATCTATCGACGCAATATACTTGTTAATCTTTCTGTCAATTAACGCCATCAACAAAGATCGTCTAACATCCTCTACGCTCTCAAGTGCTTCATCATAATTATCAATATAAATCATTCCTATAACAACACTTTGGTCATCACATTCCTTTAACGCATGCTTTAGCGCTGTCTCATCAAAAAGATATCCCGCAATCAAAAAATTCTCATTTCCTGCATTTTCCACCACCTCAGTGTTGTCCAACACATCATCTATAGATATCCGCTTCATCCGAAAGACATATTCATGTCCCTCATAAGAGAGTTCCATCTCCGCTTCCTGTTCAAAACCAAGCTTGTCCTTTGTGACCGCAGAAAACACTGTGGTGATTGATTTTCGATAGCCTTTTTCCTTATGTACCACCTTCTCAAAAGCTGCGTTTGTCCAAATAATCTTGCCTTCCTCATCCATAAGTACATGCGGCAGTTCCAAATCGCGCAGCAACGTTCGCTGGATTTGCCCATACTGCGTTGCAAAATTTATGAATTCATTCATAACTACTGGCTTATTTTTATATAATAGTATTGTCATTGTGATTAGGTATATCAGCAGGAATCCAGAAACACAGATTCCCGCTTTTATATTTAGGAAGTAGATTCCCACATTGACCATTGCCAGCAATATCCCCAATATCAGAGTTGTTTGCAGGTATGATTTCAGATGTCCCTTTAATTTCACTTTCTGCTTCATGTATGATACCTCCCGTAAATGCGCTTCGGGATGATTTTATTTACGCATATGATTAGTATATCATTAATTTAACAAAAGTTCCATAGCAGATTTTGTCTCTTAAGGTCACAAAGATGATTTTTGGTTACTTTTCATAGGCAAAAGTAGTGAAAAGCGTGTGCCAAATTAATGCCCTTTATCAATTTGTATGCAAAAATATTGCTGTTTACGCCAACAATGCTTAAAATTCTGCTAAAAACTAATGGAGGGTGAACAGTACTATTTTTGTGCAGTAATACTAATAACATTTAATATTATCTCCACAATCTTCTCCATGTCCTCGACACATGCAAATTCATTTCTGCCATGATGTCCTTCCGAACCTGTACATATATTTGGACATAAAAGTCCATCAAAAGACAATCTTGCACCGTCCGTTCCTCCTCGAATTGCAGAAATCCTAGGCTCAACTCCTGCCTGCTTCATCGCAGCCACCATGTCGTCCACAATATGCATTTCCTTCTCAATCATCTCCCGCATATTGCAGTAATTATCTGACATCTCTACTTGAAACGTACCTGCCCCATACTTCTCATTGAGTGTCTTTGCAGTTTTCAAGAAAATAGCTTTTCGCTCCTCAAACTTTGTCCTGTCATGATCCCGAATAATATATTGCGCTATCGCTTCCTCAACTGTCCCTTTCAGGCTATCGACATGATAAAATCCCTCATACCCTTCTGTGTTCTCTGGGCACTCATCTGGAAGCATGGCGTGAAATTCATATGCAAGTTTAATCGCATTTTTCATAATATTCTTAGCATATCCCGGATGCACGCTCTTTCCGATAATCGTCAGCACTGCGCCCGCAGCATGAAAACACTCGTAACTCATATCGCCAAGCATACCGCCATCAACTGTGTAGGCATAATCTGCACCAAAACCCTCAACATCAAAAAATGCAACGCCATTGCCAACTTCCTCGTCCGGCGTAAATCCAATACAAACCTTCCCATGCTTTATTTCTGGGTGTGTCAATAAATGCTTTGCTGCCGCCATAATCTCAGCGATTCCCGCCTTGTCATCCCCGCCAAGCAGAGTATTTCCATCTGTCACAATCAAACGTTTTCCCTTACAATCCTTCAACATAGGAAATTCGGACACACGGGTTACAATACTTTTGTCCTGATTTAACACAATATCGTTTCCATCATAATTTTCAATGATCCTTGGATTTACGTTTTTACCGCTCACCGCGGGAGCAGTATCCATATGTGCAATAAAACCGATCGCTGGAACCTCCTTTTCTTCCTCCATGTTGGAAGGAATCACTGCATATACATAGCAGTGCTCCTCATCATACCGAAGATTATCTGCACCAAGTGCTGTCAATTCTTGACACAACAGCTTTGCCAAAGTTCTCTGTTTTTCTGTAGAGGGCACTTGCTTTGATGATTCCTCTGACGACTGGGTATCTATTTTCACATATCTCAAAAAGTTTTCCACCACTGTTGAATCTGCCATTTTTTCACTCCTTCACCTTTTTATTTCTTAGTATACCACTCTTTTGCCAAAAAAATAATACACAAAAATCTATATCAGTCTGCGCAATCGAGTAGGAAAGTCTCATCTTCCCTACTTGCGTGCTGGGCGTCCATTAGTCCTGCTGACATACTTCACTTAGACACCCATGTGCATAAAAAAGACCAATGAATTCTGCTGCTGTTAACAGTTCATTGGTCTCTTATTCTTTGCAGCTTATCAACGATTAACAGGAAGTCGAAGGTTGTACTGTTATCATTAATCAATCGTATATGGCATCAGCGCAATGTGACGTGCTCTCTTGATCGCCACTGTAAGCGCTCTCTGATGCTTCGCACAGTTTCCTGTAATTCGTCTGGGCAAAATCTTACCTCTCTCAGATACATATCTCTTTAACTTTGCTGTATCCTTGTAGTCAATTACATTATCCTTACCACAAAATACACAAACTTTCTTTCTTCTGCGAATACCGCCTCTTCTCTTCATTGGAGAATCAGCTTTTTCAGTTTTATTAAAAGCCATGATAAAGCCTCCTATTCTATCAATCTTTTTGTAACAGTTCAGCCTTTGGCTTCCTGTTACAAGCATCAAGCCATGCAAAACCACTTCGTGGTGTCAAAGCCACGTACCGTGGCTTGATGCATCTCAACTACTACGCTTTCCCACGGACTTTGCAGCGCAGTGCAAAGTCCTGTCTAAACTGTTACATCTTTTCAAAACAGACTCTTAATTAAATGGCAATTCCTCATCAATTCCATCTGGAATATTCATAAAACCATCTCCGGCAGACATTGGCGCTGCAGATTGGCTGCCGCTTCCTCCGAAGCCGCTTCCATAATTACCATCAGAATTGCTACTATTACTCTTGCTCTCCGCAAACTCTTGATCGTCAACAATAACCTCAGTGGTGTATACTTTCACGCCATCTTTGTTGGTATAGCTTCCAGTTTGAATTCGTCCAGATACCGCAATCTTTGTTCCCTTGCGGAAATATTTCTCCGCAAACTCACCAGCTTTTCCAAACGCAACACAGGGAATAAAATCCGCTGTATTCTCATCATTGCCGCGATTATATCTCCGATCCACTGCAAGCGTGTACCGCGCGATTGCCATCTGGTTTTCTCCCTGTGTATAACGCACTTCAGGGTCTCTTGTCAAACGTCCCATTAAAACTACTTTATTCATATATTCAGGTTCTCCATCTACCAATCTGTACTATTTCAAATACAGATGTGTACTCTATTTCTCGTCCTGTCTAACGCACAAATATCTAACAACATTCTCCATGAGACGAATTCTTGATTCAATCTCAGCAGGAACCGTTGACTCGCCATCAAACTGAATGAAATAATAGAAAGCTTCTCTCATCTTGCGCACTTCATAAGCAAGTCTCTTCTTGCCCCACTCATCCACGTTTGTGATTGTGCCGCCATGTTTTGTAACCATGTTCTTAACCTTCTCAATGGTGGCTGCTCTCTCATCGTCCTCAAGCTTTGCGCTGACAACAACGGCTAATTCATACTTGTTCATTTTGCTACCTCCTTTTGGTCTCTGGCCTCTTCCCAAGAAGAAGCAAGGATTTATATATCACGAACATTTATGATACTACATTTTTCCTGAATTTGCAAGTCTTTTTGTAACATTCCTTATATTTTTTTGTAGCTGTTACATTTTTTTCCTCAGTCCTTTGGTGCTTTTCTCCACTTGACGCCGCGGGAGCATAACCTGATGGCCACATCCTGTACATTTCAATCGAAAATCTGCACCGACACGCAAAATCTCCCACTCCTGACTTCCACAAGGATGCGGTTTCTTTAATTTCACAATATCGCCAATCTCATACTCGAATCCCATGTCCACGCTCACTTTTCTATATCATAATTTTTTCAAGAATGCCATTGGCGTTCTTGCTGCGGCGTGCGAGTCAGCTCTGCTGACAAATTACGGATTTGCACGCCTGTAATAAATTTCTATTCATGTATGTCAAGTTGTGAGAACACTTCACCAATACTTCCTGTAATTACTAAGTCCGCCGTAGTATCGCGCTGTGTTGGTGTCTTGTTTATAAGAACAAGCCGATTTCCCTGATAGTAATCAATAAGTCCCGCGGCTGGATACACCGCAAGTGATGTGCCACCAATAATAAGCATATCTGCATCGCTAATAGCACGCACTGCCTCATGCAATGTATATTGGTCAAGCCCCTCCTCATACAATACCACATCTGGTCTAATTCTGCCGCCGCATGTACAAGTCGGAATTCCAGTGCTGTTTACCATCTCCTGCACATCATAAAACTTATGACACTCCTCACAATAATTGCGCAGTACACTGCCATGAAGCTCTAGCACTTTCTTGCTTCCCGCTGCTTGGTGCAATCCATCAATATTTTGTGTCACAACCGCAGTAAGTTTTCCTAGCGCCTCCAACTTCGCCAACACTTTATGCGCGGTGTTTGGCGCTGCGTCAAGAAAAAGCATCTTATCACGATAAAATCGGAAAAACTCCTCTGGTCTTTTATTATAAAAAGTATGGCTTAAAATTGTCTCAGGCGGATAATCATATTTCTGATTATACAGTCCATCAACGCTGCGAAAGTCTGGAATCCCACTTTCTGTAGAAACTCCTGCCCCACCAAAAAAGACAATTTTACTACTCTCATCAATCATGTGTTGTAATGTCTCGATCTCTTTGTTCATGCTACCTCTCCTTTCCTCATTAAAAACTATTCTCCAACACGGTAAAACCTTTGGTTAACAAAGTTTCATCTTAAACGCTTAGGAACTGTAAAGTAATTATTTTACAGTTCCTTACCATGTCTTAAACGAAATATTTAAATCCACATGGTTTCCGATACCGTCCACTCTGCCTTTCTCTGTGTACTGCCAACAACTCACATCATATGGCATATACATATAATCGTCGTAGAATGCATACCACTTTTCATAATCATTTAATCTTGTCATATCAAGCAGCCGCGTAAAACAGACAACATTCCCATAAATCATCGGTGTATAGCCAGCCGCTTTAATGGCCTCGCAAAAAGCGATTGTAATATCTGTGCGCTGTTCTTGCGTCAATTGGTCCGCACGTCCTTCTCCGCCAGAAATCCGCTCCACATCAAACACAATTGGACAAGATACTTGATAATTAGCAAGATTTTGTATGACAAATGCCGCTTCTTCCTGCGCCTCCTCAACTGTAATTGCCTGTGTAAAAAAGTACACACCAGCACCGACACCCGCATTGTTTGCCCCCTTCATATTCGCGTCATAAAACTCATCCAACACAAGCTTTCCGGACTCATATCCCCGTAGCCCAAGTCGAATAAAGGCATATTCAATCCCTTCTTCCTTGACAGCCGCCCAGTCAATATTCCCCTGATATTTTGACACGTCAATTCCCTTGTGTGAAATCACAGTTCCATTTTCCACATACTGCATCAGTCCCTCTTCTGTCTTCTGGAAGTTTTCAGCCAGAAGATTGTGCTTATTCACACCTTCCAGCACGGGTGCAAATACATATTCTTCCTCAAAACTATAAATTAGATTTTCTGGAAAAAAAGAACGCAGCATTTTAAGCGGACTTCCATCCTCTCCAGTCACAAGTGCTTTCATTCGCTCCTTGATAGATTGCTCCACCTCTGCTTCCTTTGACTGCATTAGCGCCGCAATTGTCGCAGCATCCGCGTCTCTCAGATTGTCCTCACCAGCAGTTGCAACCCCACTGACTTCTGTGGAAATAGGCAAATCTTGATTTGGCATACCTGGTTCCTGGTTGTCGGATGCGCTATTCTCCACATCCACTGACAGTACTGGAAGTGTCTGATCTGTAAACACAAATTCCTGCTCTCCCCTAAACTGACTGACCTCCTCAACTTTCTGCATATACAATATTCCCATTGTTCCCGCAAAAGTCAATGAAATAATTGTTACAATAATAAGAAATATAATAATAGTATGTAATGTCCTAATTCGTCTTGTCTGCATTCTCTTCCTCCAACAACGTTACAATTCAGGTCCCATCAGTTTTTAGCAGAATTTTAGGTATTGTCGGCGTAAACAGCAACATTACACAAAAATCCTACTCTTACAGTCTACACTAAATCGGGATGATATGCAAGAAGAGCAAAGCTTTTTACCACTGTTACTATTCACGACCTAAAAGACCGCTCATAGCAACGATTCGGGGCGATATTTCAAGTCTTGCTTCGCAAAAATCACCTCTCACTTCTCAATCATGTTCTCATGGAATGCGCAATTTATGCACATTCCTGTCCTGTGAAAAGCAACTTACCACTTTCCATAAGAGCATGTGTTGTTTTGAATAACTGCGCGCAACTCCACAAAGCATCCACAAGCCCTGCACATACCTGCCTCAAGGTAATCACATGCCTTACATACAGAAAGGCGCTCCTCATAGAGCGCCTGATCTGCTTTGATATCCTCATCCAATCTCTGGATATAGTCATATAAATTATCCATGTAGCCTTCCTTGTCCATCTCGCGCAAAAGACACTTTCGGCAATGTTTTTTATCACCTGCTTTTATAGTTTCCATTTCCAAGGTCTTCTCCTCCATGTATAAGCCACAAAGCGACATTTCTATTTGATGCGAAACTGAACAACACTGCACGCTGGCATTGTGAATGTGACACCTCTATCTGTTACCTTAAAGTCTTTAAATTCGACTTCCTTGACATTGTCTGGGTTTTCAAAAGTATTATATGCATTCATCTTATTGGTAACAATTGCCGCCGACACATCGCTTGGTTGAAGTTCCATAAAGAAAACTTCCATCTCCTCACTGTCTGTAACAGATAAATTATTCAGTGTAATTGTCACAACGCCATCCTTATCTACAGAGACAGACTCATGAAGATTTGGAACCATATAGTCCTTTTCCTCACCAATTTGCTTTGTACCTGACAGATAACTTTCCACAAGCTCCGCATCTTGATGATACTTATACATATGAAATACATGATAAGTCGGTGTGCGTAACATTTTAGGTCCATCTGTGAGAATAACCGCTTGCAGCACATTGATAAGCTGTGCAATATTTGCCATTTTGACGCGGTCACAGTGTTTATTAAATATGTTGAGTGACAGTCCTGCCACAAGCGCATCCCGCATTGTATTCTGCTGATACAAAAACCCCGGATTTGTGCCTGGCTCACACGTAAACCAAGTTCCCCATTCATCGCAAATCAATCCAATCTTCTTTTCTGGGTCAAACTTGTCCATAATTGTAGTGTGCATCCGAATTAATTCTTCTATATAAAGTGCCTTGTAAAGTGTTTTGTACCATATCTTCTCATCAAATATGGTAGCGCTGCCCTTCTTCTCCCAGCCTTCCGGATGGACATAATAATGCATAGAAAGTCCATCCATATAACCATGTGAATTTTCCGCTGCATTCTCATAGCAAGTTTTTAATACTTCTTCTGTCCAGTAGGTGTCATCCACATTTGGTCCCCCACAAATTTTAAAAATATGTTGATCTTTTTTGTAAGTACGAATAAAAGTTTGATATCTTCTGTAAAGGTTTGCATAATATCCTGGGGTCATATTACCACCACAGCCCCAGTTCTCATTGCCAACTCCAAAATAGTCAATTTTCCACGGTTTCTCGCGCCCATTCTTTCTTCTGAGGTCTGTCATGCGTGATACCCCGTCAAATGTCATATATTCTACCCACTCTGACATTTCTTCCACAGTTCCGCTTCCGACATTACCATTGATATAAGTCTTGCAGCCAATCTGCTCACACAACTCAAAAAACTCATGTGTGCCAAAGCTGTTGTCCTCTGTCACACCACCCCAATTTGTATTGACCATTTTCTTTCTGGATTCTTTCGGACCGATTCCATCCATCCAATGATACTCATCTGCGAAACATCCGCCAGGCCAGCGGAGCACAGGAAGTTTCATCTCGCGAAGCGCCGCAACAACGTCATTTCTCATTCCTTTTGTGTTTGGAATCTCTGAGTCCTCACCTACATAAAGCCCCTCGTAAATACAACGTCCAAGATGTTCCGAGAAATTACCGTAAATCTCTGCATTGATATGTCCTCTTTGATTTTTTTCATTAATATAAAGCTTCGCCATTTTAAAAAATGCCTCCTAAATTTATTAAGTTATATTTAATTGTTTTTGTAGTTAAATATAGGTCTTCCATCTTTCCATTGAATCTTCATTAACATCGTATGTCTGTTTGGATTATACAATGGATTTCCCTCGATTACACTCTCCTTGCGGGCATGATATACAAGAATATCATTTCCATCTGCATCCACCGTAAAAGAATTATGCCCTGGACCATACACTTCTAGCGACGGGTCAGATGCTAACACTGGATAGCGCTCTTTTTTCCATGACAAGGGATCTAACAAATCTGCACCGCTATCTGCCGTGAGCATCCCTATACAGTAAGGTGCTCCTGTCTCACTTGCAGAGTATGTTAAAAATATTTTTCCATCTTTTTTAATAATCGCAGGACCTTCATTCACCCAAAATCCAACACGTTCCCAATCATAGTCCGGTGTAGTTAAAAGCACCTGCACTGTCTTCAACTTGTTGGGTGTGTCCATCTCTGCGATATAAAGATTGGAAATCTGCTTTCCAACACCGACCTTTTCTGCCCATACATAATAGCGCTTTCCACAGTCCTCAAAGACTGTTGCATCCAGTGAAAATGCCCGAAAAGAAAACTCGTCATCATCTGCACACTGCATCACTCCAAGTTCCTTCCATGTACCATTTAGCGGATCTTCGTCTGTACACTCCAACACATAAGGACGAATATTCCAGATATCCTCCTTCTCTCCACCTGCAAAATAGACATACCACTTTCCATCAAGACGATGAAGCTCCGGTGCCCATATATGCTCACTCATTGGTCCTGACAAGTGTTTGTGCCAGATTGTAACTTCCTCTGCATTGGCGATTCCTGCAAGCGTACTCGCACATCGCAATACAATTTTGTCGTATGTTGGCACAGAAGCTGTAAAATAATATTTCCCATTATCATCTCTACAGATAAAAGGATCCGCCCTTTGCAGAATCCACGGCTCATTATATTTCAATTGTATATCCAATTGATGTACCTCCTTCACCCTGAATATTTATTTTTGTCAAAAATAAAACATTTCAGTGTTATCTAAATTATAATGGTTTTTGTATTTTTTGCAATACATTTTTATAGATTCTGCTCTTTTCGTTATATTACCTATTTTTTTATAAAGAACTTATTCATCTTTCACAAAAATTCTGTCTCTTAAACTGATAATACATTCTTTAATAAACAAAAAACGTCTGTGTTAGCAGATACCTGTCTATCTACCTTAAAACCTATTCCCTGTTCCATAAACAAAAAACATCTGTGTTAGTAGATGTAAAAATATAATTGCACAACTCTTGCAAATGGAAAATTAAATTGAGATATCTTTAAATAAATGAACTACCCATTGTCTAAAGCTGCCTCATTGACCCGTAACCTAATATCTCTACAGACATTAATTCGGGCAGTTCCTATTCTATAACAGATGCCATAACTTTGTACCTTGTATATTTTACGTGCTGGAGGGCTACTTGGTTTTCACATTCTAATTCTTGAGCACAACCACCTATATACCGTTATCAATGTCCGTGTATGGATAAATTACAACTAAAATATATGTTATGGCAACCTCTAATTTTGTGATCTTAACCCATCATCTAAAGCGAATGGGATTGCGACCACAGTATTTCAATCACACAGATGGCAAAACTTTACTGCTATTTGCTCTATCATTTGCTGCACTTTAAGACTGCCAACACCAAACTGAAATTTCTCGTCTGTCTCACTAATTTTTTGCAAAATCTGATGCAGTTTTTCCTCCCATGTGGCACTTTGTTCAAATTCTAAGCACAGTGTACGAACCCCTCTGTAAAGAGATTTTGTTGTATAATGAAGTACTATAACATTTTCTGATAATTTAAACTTCCAACAGGATATTCCTGTCTCTACAAACACAACACCATCCTTTGCGACTTTTCCATCATAGCCCGCCTCTTTCATTTGCTTCTGAATCTGCTGATTTTGCTCTTGCTGCAACCGTTTGCTCAACTGCGGAAAAAAAGTATACTGAGAAATATAAAAATAGTCCTCCTCAATAAGTCCATGAAAAAATAAAGCCCCCATCTCTTTTTTTCCTGCTGTGCACAATTTGCGAAAAAGCCTTACAAGTAACTGGGCGTAGTAAAGCGGTCTGTTTAGCTGCTCTGCCTCACACCGAAGCCTCAACATTTCCACTGCCCATAAAATTCGGTCACTCTCCATAGGCACACCCGCTGTCATACTATCAAATAATTTCTGAACGTACACTGTCTTCAAACGTTTTTTAGACTTTTCATCTATTTTAGGACAGAAATGAACAATTATTTCCCTAAGTTCCTTATTCCACAAAACCAAACAGTCATGCCCACTATACCATTCCTGAAATTTTTCCCATCCTTCCTTTTGCTCTGCAACAAGCACTTTTCCCTGTTCAAAATGTTGCTCCGAACGCACATATCCATTGGATTGTTCCAACAAAAATCGAAAGGTATCTATTGTGTGCAGATCTTCATCAAGTGAAATTGCGGCAATTTCTGATACACTATATCGAAGCCTTTTTCCGCGCATTCCCACACTCCATTCCATCTCAACAACTGCATATTTCATAGTTTATTCCCTTTCTCTTCTGCTAACAGGCGCAACTCCTCTATAAGATTTCGTATATTCTGCTTTGGGTGTGGAAAATATTGCTTTACAAAATCCATTTCTTCTTTCAATTTATCATATTTTCTGCATTTGTCCACCACGCTGCCCATCAATGCTGTCGGCAAACTTGCAAATGCCATCTCCCTGCCTGCTGTGTCTGCCACTGTATTCTCCTCTCTGGAGATATGGCACACCCGCACGCTTTCAAACAAAGACGCCAGATAAACTGCTTTCTCATTTTGATGCCATTTGTCCTTCGCCGCCATATTATCTGTATAAATCACAATATCTCCACGAAACTCAAATCGAAAAGCAATTTTAAGCAACACTGCACTGATTGCTTCAATGGCTGACATTGTCACATCTTCAGCCTCGTTCGCAAGACAAGCATTGACACTCACTGTATTTTCTTCTGAAATCTCGCGCTCGCTCTTTAAAAGTCCTTGACAAATCACATAGCTATAACTCGATTGCCGTTCGGGCAACGTATCATCCCACTGCCGCCATAAATTTGTCCGCACAGATTCATCAATAAAAGCTGTCATTGTCTGTTTTTCTAGTGCTACTTTATCTCCTTCCGACAGTGCTTCTTTTTTGACCAACACTTTATCGGTTTTTCCAATACATTTACACGGCGTATATCCCGTATTTTCGACTTTTGCAAAAGAAATTGATATCAGTGTTCTCCCTTTACAAAATGGGCAGTCGGCACGATGATATTTTGACCCTTTTTGCGTGATAAACACTTTCTGATCTACTCGACTTATAATAGTAAAACGATTATCCTTCAAAGCAGTTCTAAGTACCTGATCAATTTGTTGGCTTACCAGCTGGCGAACACTTGACGCCTCCAAAAAAATCGCAGCAATATCAAGCCTGTCACCGGCAGACTCTTTCTTTCTAAAATTATGTATCTGTTCTGCTTCCCAGAGTGTCATCTGCTCCAACAATTGAATCATCTTTTTGTTGAGATCCTCAACTTTACTTTCTGAATTTCCCTTCACAAAAGAACAATACTGCTGATACAATGGTTTGCATTTTTTCAAAAGTTTATTGCGTTCGCTTGCACTTGTAGTGGGACTATTAAAAAACAAAAGCATTTTATCCGCTCTATAAAACATATCCTTTTTGAGCGTAGCTTGTTGCTTTTCTGTCATTTTCTTCCCTTTACACAACTTCTGATATAGGATGTACGCATCGAACAGTATCTTTTGATCTGCTTTTTTCTCCAAGTAATCCTCCATTCCTGCACTACATGTTAATGCAGCACAAAGCGATATTTGAGTCCGATTGCGGATACATTAATATATTTTATTTTTCTATTTTAAAATTGGGGATTTTCTACTTTATTATAACAACTTTTTATATACCTGTAAATGTAATTGTACTGAATTTCACTTCATATCCTTACCAAAAGTTCCTATTTGGGGTGATATTTAAAATTTCTTGAAATATAAAAAACCCCGAATAAATCGAGGTTTCCCAAGGCGACTAACGGATTTGAACCGATGATCAGGGAGTTGCAGTCCCATGCCTTACCACTTGGCTAAGTCGCCATACTATATTATATGCAGAAATAAAAAACTATATGCTAAAATATGAACTCCCCGAGTAGGGCTCGAACCTACAACAACTCGGTTAACAGCCGAGTGCTCTACCATTGAGCTATCGAGGAATATTGAGGTTGTATTCCCTCAAAACCGAACACAAAAATTAATTTTCTTCAACATTTCCTTCTCCATACCTCTCAGGATAAGCCTTCGACCTATTAGTAATATTCTACTTCATACATTACTGTACTTCCATCTATATCCTATCTACCTCGTCGTCTTCAAGGGGTCTTATTCACTTCTGTGAGGGA